>CANTEG010000001.1 GCA_947652735.1 uncultured Lachnospiraceae bacterium
GTTTCTATATCTTTTTTGTCTTCAACCTCATCACTTTCAATCTCAGTCTGTTCGGTCTCTGACTTCTCGGCTTCTATATTTTCTTTATGTTCAACATCAGCTTTTGCAGTCTCGGCATTTTCAACCTCTTGCTTTTCCGCTTCCGTATTTTTCTCTGTTTCAGTATCCGGCTCAGCTTTCTTGTTCTTTTTGAACAGCTTTTTGAACAGCCCTTTTTCCTGCTCCTTTGCAGGTTCATCTGCTACTTCCTGTTCCCCATTTTCTTCCGTCTGCTTTGCCTTTTCTTCTGCTTCCTTTGCCTCTTTTTCTTGTTCTTTCATAAGCTTCTTCAGCTTACGTTTTGATAATTCCTCCGTGCCGTCTCCCATTTCTTCAAACATAATGGTAATCTCGGCCTCCTTAGGATGAATTCTAAGCTCATCTGCCTCAAGAAGCTTTTCTTCCTCAACCCGTAATTCCTGTTCATCCTCCGCATCATCCTCTATCCATTGTTTGGCATAAACATAGATGCGTTCCTCCGTACTGCCGCCATCATTTTCAATGTTCTCAATAATATCAGCAAATTCCGTATTTTTATATGTTGGTAAATATATATCCGCCAATGCCTTTGCATCATTGTCACGGTTAACTGCCTTTAAAAGCAGATATGTCTTGTAGCTCCACTCATAATCCATATTATGATGGAACGCTGCCTCCAAATAAGATAAGAGCCAAGCAGGTTCTTTTCTGTGTGCATTATCATATGCATACTTAACCTGCTTAGTCTCTATCGTATTTTCATCGGCATCAAACATATAAATGTCGTAATATTTCTGTGCCAGTTCCTTATATCCTACGCTCAAATAAAGTTCAACCATTGATGCTATAATACGCTTGGATTCCGGTGCCAGCCTGTGTGCCATCAATAAAACTTTTCTTGCATCCTTATATCTTTTTGCGTGAGAAAATATGTCTCCACACAATCTGAGAAATTGTGGATTAAGAGACTTCGACAAATCCTGACTGTCAACGATTTCTAATGCCAAGCTGTATTCTCTTTGATTTGCCAACTCTTTAATCTTGTTAACACTAGCCATTGAAAGACCTGTGCTCATACTTCTCACCTCAAACAAAAGTCATTATTTTAAGTTTATCACACAGTATTGTCATTTACAACAATTAATGTCCCTCAAAAACTTTCTCAACCTTTTCAATCACTGTGTCTTTCATGTTGCCTCTTGTCTTCTCATACTGAAGACCAGACTCCATAATCTCAAGAAGCTCCATTCTGTACTGTGTATCAATATCCTTGATATACTCCATAAGTACATCCTTGATTTCCATAACAAATTCCTTCGTCTGCATCTTTGCAATCATCTCATCAGGATTAAATGTAGATGTACTCTTCATATCCTCCTGCTTACGTGCACAGACTACACACTCCTCGGAACCTGCTTCATTGACGTAACCACAGTTACATGTCCATGTCATTCCATCTGTCTTATATTTCTCAACTGCATCAATACCTCTCTTATCCTTAAGAGCTGAAAGTCTATGTAACGGCATTGATACATTAATAGGCACATCATTACATGCAAATACACCTCTGCTTGTAACATATTTGGAAATAGTAACCTTTGAATCCTTTATAAGAAGAATGTCTTTTGCCGGAAGCTTACACTCAATTTCATTTGCGGTAATTAGGGTAACATTTCCTTTTTCAAACACGAAATCCAAATTCTTAAGAAGAAGCTTCTCCTCGTAAAGATTTGTAAGCTCAATATCCGCACGGATTGCCTTTATGTCGTCCATGTTATAATTGAAAAATTGTGTGCAGATAGTAACTTCCTTGCTGTCTCCAGAAAGAATGACCTTGACTGGTCTTGGAACTAATCTGTTGTAGTAGTTGCTTACATATAATTCCTTGCTAATCCTGTGCTCAGTTTCTGCTCTCTTTTTCAATGTAACCGCAGTACCTGACGCAATCGTTCCAACTGAATAATTTGCGAACTGGGTATAGTTAAGCTCCATACCGATAATTGCATCTGCCTTTCTACTCTCCGCAAGCTTAATCAGCTTATTCATGGCAACCTCATTCGCCTGTTCAAGCTTACTTGTAAGCTTTTCACTCTCGGCATCCGACATTTCCGTAACGCCCGCTGCAATACCCTTAAAGAAGTTTGACCCAAGTACGGTTTGTCCTGAAACAAAGCCCAAATACTGGTCAATTTCATAGCCCTCGAATCCGGAGCTTGAAGTAATCATAATTTCACCCATTTTAAAATCCCTCCAACTTAAAATATATTCACGCAAATAGGTTATGGACATCCCTATTAAATGAGAAAATTATATCATATTTTGAACACGTTTAAAAGAGTTTTTGTATATTTTATTTAATTTAATGATAATGTTTTGTGCATTTATAACATTACAAGCAATAAATACGCTTTCATGTTAAGACGGCAACTCCATTGGTGTCATATTTTCATACTTGTAATAATAAAATTCAAGGCTGAAATAGGTATGTTCCTCACTGTCTGCTATCACCTTCCAGTTTTCCAGCTTGTCCAGATTTGGAAAATAGGTATCAGCCTCATAGGCATAATCTATTTTCGTAACATGCGCATATTTGCAATACGGCAGAAGCATCTCATATATAGTTCCCCCGCCTATCACAAAAATATCCCTGTCCTTATAATCCTTTAGCGTCTCGAAAAGCTGCTCTTTTGAATTAACAACAACAGCACCTTTTACATTATAGTCTGCATTTGTCGATAAAATAATATTGTCCCGTCCTGCAAGCGGCAAACCGTTTGGAAAACCTGCAAGCGTCTTTCTGCCAAGCACCACTACGTTACCCATTGTAGTCTGCCTGAAAAACTTATGGTCCTCAGGAATTGATACAAGTAAATTCCCCTTATTTCCAATAGCCCAGTTATTATCTACAGCAACAATCAAATCCATTTTTTTGCTCTCCTGTCATTTTTATATTGCAACAGGTATATTCTGCACCTGTGGTCCCGTAACATAATCCTCTATGATAAAATCATCCGTTGTAAACTCGTAGAAGTCCTTTATGTCAGGATTCATGGAAAATTTTGGTGCAGGATATGTAGGTCTTGATATAAGTTCCTTAACTATCGGTATATGCCTGTCATATATATGTGCATCTGCAATAACGTGCACCAGCTCGCCCGGCTCATATCCCGTAACCTGTGCCAGCATGTGTACAAGCACGGCATATTGAACTACATTCCAGTTGTTTGCCGTAAGCACATCCTGAGACCTTTGGTTTAAAATTGCATTTAACTTATTTCCTGTTATATTAAATGTCATACTATATGCACATGGATACAAATTCATCTCACTTAAATCCTGATGCACATAAGTATTTGTTATAATCCTTCTGCTGTACGGATTATTTTTTAAATCGTATATAACCCTGTCAACCTGATCCATCATGCCTTCTTTATATTTATGCTTTACACCGAGCTGATATCCATAAGCCTTACCTATGGAACCATCCTCATCTGCCCACGCATCCCAAATATGGCTTTTTAAATCCTTTGTGTTATTGGACTTCTTCTGCCAAATCCACAAGAGTTCATCAATAGCAGACTTAATATATGTCCTTCGAAGTGTAATTGCAGGGAACTCCTTGGACAAATCGTATCGGTTAACAACACCAAATCGTTTTAGCGTATATGCGTAGCTCCCATCCTCCCACTTCGGGCGTACTTTCTCACCCTCTGTACTATATCCATGATTAATTATATCATTACACATGTCAATAAACATGTTATCCGCCTTACTCATTATGTCCCTCCTATTTTGTGTCGGCACGCACAGCTAAAGCTGTACCTGCCATGTCGGTCGTCACATACAACTTCATAAAACTTTGTTTTATGAAGTTCCTCCCTGTTTTGCCGAAAAAATTCAATAAACTATATACAAATTCAATAAATATGGTATAATGTCTTTCAAATTCGGTAAATTATTCCTATTACTTTGCCATCATTCATGGCGTTTTCAACTATTAACTTAAATACAGAAAGAGAGGTTGTTTATGCAAAAAAATTCATTTGCAGAAATTTTAAAAGAAAAAAGAGAGGAGTTTGGATACAGGCAATGCGACGTGGCTGAAAAGCTTTACATATCCAACTCAACCTACAGTCACTACGAGTCTGGAACCCGAATGCCTACTATAGAAAACCTAATTAAAATATCCGCCTTATATAATATGAATCCGATGGAGCTGTTATTTGTATTTGCACCTGATGAAGTAAGTCAAAATTATACATACTTCAATTTTATGAAACACGGCAAATATGCCTTATCAACAAAGGAACTTCGTCTTGTCTCTGACTTTAACATGCTACAGTCAGATGAACAGAACGCTGTTCTTCACATGGTGCGGCTTCTGAAAAAGAACAATTATATACAATAATAATTATACTCTTTCGTCAATGTTATTTCCAATAAGCATATTTCCAAATGCTTCATCTGCATTTTTATCGTAAGGATTTGATGTTGAATAGCTTATCGTCGTAGTCGTGGTACCTCCTGCCACATATGTCCTTCCACACTCAGGACACACAGACATTTTAAGTGCAACTGACGCACTTATAAGCTTAGCTCCCGGCTTACTTCCCTTCGCTATGGCATTTGACACATGCTGACGCTCGTGGGCACTAACCTTTGCATATGCCTCCTCAGGCTTTATAACCCCTGGTGTCTTAAACGAAACATCCGCCTCATTTGAACCGTCAACATACTTTCTATTCTCGCATGTTTTGCACTCGGTAGCCGGTTTAACCTTCGACGCACTGTCAATCGTGTTATCTGTGTTAATTGGCGTTACCCTGTCAACATTACTTACAGGAATTGTATAATTGTAACTGATGCCACCTATGTACATAACAACTGCCTCCCTTCAGTAACCTTACATCTCTCTGAATATATGTTACATTTTACTACAGACAGTACATATCTACAAGTTTTTTTTTCGTTCTTCTGCCTGTTTTTTACTAAAGATACAGCCACAATAATCTTGCCTGTAGAGTCCATATTCCTTGGATAATTGAATTGATCTTAAGTAGCCGTTCTGTTTCTTAAAATCGCTGTACATGTAATCTATGCCAAGTTCATCCGAGAGGGCTTTTCCTATCTCATTAATCCATGCAGCATTTTTATGGGGACTTATTGAAAGGGTTGTTGTAAATATATCATATCCATTTTCCAGTGCATACTGTGCTGTTTTTCTCATGCGAAGCTCATAGCATTTGTAGCATCTTGCTCCTCGTTCCGGCTCCGCCTCAAGTCCTGCTGACATTTCCCAAAATCTTTCCGGCTCATAGTCACCCTCGCAAATTGTCACACTTTTAGCAAAGTCCGCCTCCGCAGTAAAGCGTTTTAACTCATTTATTCTTTTATTATATTCTTCTTCCTCTGTAATGTTCGGATTATAAAAAAAAGCGGTTATATTATATTGTGAGTAAAGATACTCAAGCACATGCGAGCTACACGGAGCACAGCAGACATGCAGCAGTAATCGTTGATTATTTTGGGTACTCATACGACTAAACTTCCCTTTCTATTGCAATTTGTACAATATTAAATACCAAAAACAACATGTTTGAAAACACATTTTAGTAACTTTTGACAATTGACTTTGGCAATAATATACAATATACTATTTTTAGATAAACATTTATAATAATTATAATGATTTACTTATCCTTTATCAAGTAGATTTATTTATTGTGTAATGTAAGAGGAGGGAATTACAATGACAGTAGACCAGGCCGTTAAAAAGTTCAAACTTGAACCCCTTAATGTATACACTGCAAAGGCTAAAGCAAAAGAGCTTAATGTAGACGAGGTGCTTTACATGAACGTTCAAAAAAATAAGTATGCATATGTTGTTCGGGACGGTGCTCGCGGTTTAATGCTCTATCAGGATGAAAAGAGCTTGTATACCAAAATGTACAAAGGTCTTAAAATGACTCCTTTGGAACCATAGAATATTTTCAGGGGTTGCCCAATAAGAAGACTATCTTATAATCTTCTTGTGTGGCAACCCCTTTTGTTTTTTTTGAAAGAAAAAATTTGTTTCCTGTCTTCACTTTTCATGCCGCCTGCTTACAAAATAAATCTGTCAATCATATCAGTGATATAAACACATACCAGCCCTAAAACCCCCCACAAAAAAGTATATGGCAGACAGACCTGCCCCATAATGTTCCCCTTTACTCCTGAATAATCCCAAACGCCAAGCTGGAATATTTTATTTACTATTATTCCCGTAAAAAATTCCAAAGTTGTTATAACCAATGAGGCAAGTGCCATTATTTTTAATATATAAAACGGCTGACCACTGTATAAAATATCTGTCCCTATCTCACCCACAAGAAGAAAGCAAAACCCACCGCATATAATCATGGAATAATGAGAAAATCCACGAAACATGATTTCAATATAAAAATATGCAATTCCGCCTGTTATCCACAAAACAAAATGTCTGATAAATTTTTTTATAAAAGGATTTTCTTCTATGTTGTTTTCCATATATCCGCCCTCTCCTTGAACACACGAAAAAATGATACACTTATTTTAACTAAAAAGTGCCAGCTTTATTCAAAAGCCGGCACGAATCAATCACATTTCCAATTTATTTTTGTAGGAAAGCTTAACACTCTCTAAACTCTTTTCGGATAACTCAAGAATAACTGCTGTCGTCCCCTTGGAACTGCTGTTATTAATCATAAACGCATACCACGAATCCTGTTTGCTTTTATCCTCTGATGTTATATTTTTCACAGTAAGCTCAGCGTTAACCGAAAGCTCATTTTGAAATTTTTCTGATGTGTACGGAAGTATTCTTAAAACATTACTCTCGTCAAATGAATAATAATCCTTTCGCGATGACATGTTGTATATAACCGCAACATCAAAATCCCCATTTGTAAAAATATACTCATATTCTGCATTCATCCGCTGTTTTATCACATACGTCAAAAAGGCTCCAATAGCAATTGCTGCAATGCCTATACTCATACTGACACATAGTATAAATAAAATTCCTAGCAATATGACAACAATAGAACCTGCCATTGCCGCAATTTGGGATTTCTGTGGTTTCCTTTTTAAAATTTGTTCGACATAGACATCCATATGAGCTTCTCCTTATTCAAAAGAATTTATTTTACTTGGGAGTTAATCTTCTACTCCTCAAATGATGCATCTATAGCTTTTGCAGCTTTCTTTCCTGCTCCCATGGCAAGTATAACCGTTGCTGCACCTGTAACAACGTCACCACCTGCATATACATTCTTTCTTGTACTTTCGTTTGTTTCCTCATTTACAATGATTCCACCCCACTTTTGAGTCTCTAAGCCCTCTGTCGTCTGTCTGATAAGTGGGTTCGGTGACTGTCCGATTGCAATGACAACAGTCTCCACATCTATAATATTGTTTGAACCCTCAATCGGCTCAGGTCTTCTTCTTCCTGAAGCATCAGGCTCGCCAAGCTTTTGGGCAACAACCTCAATACCCTTAACCCATCCGTCTTCACCGTGGATTTTGACAGGGTTATTTAAGAGCTTAAATATAACACCCTCCTCCTTAGCGTGTTCCACTTCCTCTTTTCTTGCAGGTACTTCTTCTTCGCCTCTTCTGTATACTATGTATACCTCCTCGGCTCCAAGTCTCTTGGCAGTTCTTGCCGCATCCATAGCAACATTTCCTGCACCTACAACAGCAACTCTCCTGCCCACCTTAACAGGTGTTGGAGACTCTCCCTTCTTATATCCCTTCATAAGATTGACTCTTGTAAGGAACTCATTTGCAGAATAAACACCCAAAAGATTTTCTCCCGGTATTCTAAGGAAGTTTGGAAGTCCTGCTCCTGTTCCCAAAAATACAGCATCATATCCTTTTGCAAATAAATCATCAACCGTAACGGAACGTCCGACAACTACATTAGTCTCTATCTTAACGCCTAAATCAGTAATGTTTTCAAGCTCCTTTGCAACAAGTGACTTAGGAAGTCTGAATTCAGGAATACCGTAGCTAAGTACTCCTCCTGCCTTATGAAGTGCCTCAAATATAGTTACCTCGTAGCCTTTCTTTGCAAGCTCACCAGCACATGTAATACCTGCCGGACCTGAACCTACAACAGCAACCTTTCTTCCATTTTTCTTGATATCATACTGCGTCTTTTTACCATTTTGCATATGGTAGTCAGCAACAAACCGCTCAAGTCTTCCTATGGAAACAGCCTCTCCCTTGATTCCTCTTACACACTTACCCTCACACTGGTTTTCCTGAGGGCAGACACGTCCGCAGATTGCAGGAAGTGCATTTTCACTTGTGATAATCTCATAAGCCTCCTCAAAATTACCTGCTGCTACCTGCTCAATAAAGCCTGGGATAGGTACATTTACAGGACAGCCTGTCATACAAGGCTTGTTTTTACAATTGATACATCTGGTTGCCTCCTCGATAGCCATTTCGGCAGTATATCCTGTGGCAACTTCCTCAAAATTTTTATTTCTCACATCCGGCTCCTGCTGTGGCATAGGAACCTTTGTCAAACTCATATTTGGCATAGTTTTAATCTCCTCTTCCTTTAATTATGATAACCTCATCATGCACTCATGTTCCTCTTCCTTGAAGAATGACTGTCTGTGCATACACTCATCAAAATCCACAAGGAATCCGTCAAAATCCGGACCATCTACACAGGCAAACTTTGTTTCGCCTCCAACAGTAACACGGCAGCCACCGCACATTCCTGTTCCGTCAATCATAATAGGGTTTAATGAAACTGCTGTATGCAGGTCATACTTTTTCGTAACCGCAACAACATTTTTCATCATAATAAGCGGTCCTATTGCTATTGCATGGTCGTACTTTTCACCTGATTCAATAAGCTCCTGAAGCTTGTTGGTAACAAAGCCTTTTCCTCCAAGACTTCCGTCATCTGTCATAATGTATACGTTTTTGCAGAACTGCTCAAACTTCTCAGCCAAAATAACAAACTCTGCGGAACGACCGCCGATAATAACGCTTACCTCAACACCTTCCTCCGAAAGCTTTTTAAGCTGCGGATAAAGAGGTGCTGCTCCAACACCACCTGCGATACCGATAACTCTGTTCCACTTGTCAAGTTCAAATGGTGCAGGCTGTCCCAAAGGTCCTACAAAATCGCAGAAGCTGTCGCCTGCCTCAAGACCTGCCATAAGCTTTGTGGAATATCCCACTACCTGAAATATAATGGTAACGCTGTTTTTCTCTCTGTCAAAATCAGCGATTGTAAGAGGTATTCTCTCACCCTCATCATCTACTCTTACTATAACAAACTGTCCTGCCTCACAACGTGCCGACACATACGGTGCCTCAACATCCATCAAGATAACAGCCTGGTTAAGAACTTCTTTTTTTAAAATCTTATACACGAGATTTATCCCCCATTCAAAAATTTAAATAAATGCATACGCAAAATCTTTGTCATTTTAACATATTTAAAACAAAATTTAAAGTGCTTTGGAAAATTATCATCATAATTTTACATTTTTATCTTCATTTCAAACAATTTCGTCAAAAAAACATTTTCCCAAAAACCTGCCTGCACTGATATCTGCGTTTATTTCCTCATCTCCGAGAGCCTTGACCATAATACCGTAGCCGTCTATTACTTCCTCCACCAGATTATTTTTTTCAAGAAGCCCTTTAGCCTCACTTTTATTATCATTAAACAAAAGCCTGTAGGAATGTTCAGGCAGCATAATATTGCAACGCTCACATCCGCATTCACTGCCTATGGAAAATATAATTTCCAAAAAAATATCAAAGCTGTCGTCAAAAAGCTCATACCTGTCTATGTAAATTGTACTTCCGTAAATATCATAGGAGCACACTCCTTTGATTGTCACATCCTCTCCCGACCTGTCATAAAGCACACATACATCTCCGCCCTGACATTTATGTTCCAGATACATCTGCTCTAAATACGCTGCATTTCTCCTGCAATATACTTTATATTTTTCTCCCAGTGCTTTATTGATTCCAGACGCGAGCGTCTCAAAAAAATCCTTTTCACAATTTCCAAGCAGGCATATGTTATATGAAATAACATGTCTGTTATCGTATTCCCTTGAAAGCTTGAGCCGTATGTTTTTTGTTTCATATACTGGTTGAAAACCAAGCCCCATATAATATCTTTTGTCCTTAGGCATCAAAAATCCGAACTTTGCACCTTTTTTTTGGGCATGGGAAAGAGCAAAGTTCATCATGTTTTTCATAATTCCCTTTCTTCTATACTTCTGAATTACCGCAACACCGACAACGTATACTGCCTTTACTTCTTTACCGTAATAAATAACGTTGTAATAATTAAGATGTATCATACCTACTATTTTCTTATTTGACGCCGCAACCACAATATCATTTACCTTACAGATATTATCAAAATAGTAGTCCGTAAATGACGGGGCATCCTGAAATGTCTCATCCCAAAGCTTTTTTATTTCCTTTATATCACCGTTAAATATTGAAAATTGTATGGGTTCAATATCCATGTGCCGTATCCTCTCTTTTTCCACTAACATATTATTTTGACGCAGGACAACCTGTGCAGCCCTCACAGGCCGACATTTCAGTCATATCACGGCTTATCCTATAATCAAAATTATCCACTGTATCAAGAAGACATATTGCATTTGCACTTATGCCTTTACCATCACCTGTAAATCCAAGCCCTTCTTCCGTTGTTGCCTTTATATTGATTTGTCCTATGTCTATACCAAGTGCTGCTGCTATATTTTCCCTCATCTGCTGAATATAAGGGGCAAGCTTCGGTCTTTGTGCAATAACCGTGGCATCAATATTACCGATAAGCATATTTTCCCCATCTATCAGCCCCCCTACTTTTTTTAAGAGTTCAATACTGTCCGCATCCTTAAAGCTGCTGTCTGTATCAGGAAAATGTTTCCCTATATCTCCAAGTGCCGCTGCTCCAAGCAGTGCATCCATAATTGCATGTACAAGTACATCTGCATCCGAGTGTCCCAAAAGACCTTTTTCATACGGTATAGTTACCCCGCCTAAAATAAGCTTCCTGCCGTCGACCAATTTATGAACATCATATCCCATTCCTATCCGCATCAATGTATCCTCCATCTTTTTATATATTCAGCCATGGGCAAAATCTATTTTTGCAGCTACATATCAAAATAAATAAACTTTGTCCATCTTCCTATGACAACCTGTAATGTTTTTCAACCACATAGTATCATATTTCAACCGCCAATATCAACTCTTGGATGAATGTGCCATATCGTTACATTCCGTCAATGCAACACGAATATCGCTATAGTAGGAAAATAAATATTTACTGATTTACATTTTCATTGTAAAATAAAATAAGTTTTATGTGTATAACATGAAGCTGCATAGTTTTATTTAATAGAAAACTTTGTTCTGCTTAACATATTTTTGATAAGCAACGTCAGTTATTAAAAGGAGGATTTAAAATATGGGAAGATCAGGCGGTGGTGGCGGAGGCCATATCGGCAGCGGTCACAGTGGCGGCGGTCACCACGGAAGTAGTCATCACAGTGGAGGTGGCTCATCATTTGGAGGTTCATCATTTGGAGGCTCAAGTTTCCACGGCGGTGGTGGCGGAGGTCACAGTGGCGGCCCAAGACGTCCGCCAGAATGGGAACGCAGACCAAGATACAATGATTATGGTCCAAGACACCGCAGCTATGGACCAAGGTATAGGGAGTACGGACCGGGTATGCCGCCACCCCCACCACCAAGACGCCGTTATTATGGAGGCTCGTCGAGTGGTTGCGGTCTCTTTGTTGTTATTTTTATTGTGTTCATTATTATGGGATGCATGTCACTATTTTCAGGAGGAAGTGGAACCGTAACAGATACGGACCTGTCCGAGTATGCAGAACAGCAATACCAGAAGATTTTTAATGGTCGTGAGGACTGTCTGCTGATTGTGCTGGACGATAAGGATAACGGACAAATTAAATACGGTGCAAAAACCAATTCCATACTTGACTACTATAACAACACACTGTGGGATACATATGACAGACACTACGATAATGATTTGGGCATCCAGTTAAAAGGTATGTTTATGGATACCGCTGACAAGATCGTTGCTGACGGTGTAGAACCACTTAAGCCTGACAAGGGATTTGACAGCCACTGCTACCGTGACGAAATAAACTGGGTTGACACAAAAGGAAATCTTCAGGATGGTGCAAAGTACTTCTACGAAAAAACAGGTATTCAAGCCTATGTACTTCTTGTAAAATCAAAAACCATAGCAAAGGCAACAAACAAGTCTTCCGGTGTTTTAAAGGTTCTTATTATTGCAATTGCTGCTATTGTTGTATTACTGATTGCATTTATATGGTGGAAAAAGAGAACTGCACAAAAGAATAAGGAACAGGAGGATTTAGAACGTACGTTAAATACGCCTCTGGAAACGTTTGGAAGCGAAACATCAGACCTTGAAAAGAAATATGATGACAACCCGTAAAAATGACCCATAGAACCAAGGGATACTCTATATTGCATATTCCTGCAAGTTTCACAGGCATGTCCAATAGGAAAATTTCTCCCTTAATAAATAAGAAGCTGTCGCTTCACGAATTTTCATTCGTTAAAGCGACAGCTCTTTTTTAGTGGAAAAGCTCATTTTTAATTTTATTCAGCAGGTCAATTAAATTATTATAGCCTGCATCCACAGAATCTCCTATCCCCACATCTCCCTGATATCCGTCAAACAACGTATCATCCTCATAATCAATACTGTACCCATCAAATGTTTTATTGTACTGTTTACCGCATAATATTTGTCCGTCATCCTCTATTTTTCCGACTGCCATGTCAATGGATCCGTCACTTGTGATAACCGGTGTAAGCTTATCTGTCATAAGAATAAGCAGGCTTTCAGAGCCTTTCTTACCACATATATATACCCTGTACTCCTTATCACTAGCTGCAAAACTTCGGTTATCAATCGTTATGTCCGTATTGACAGTTCCATCGTCATTCAAAAGGCTGACCGAAGCTTTGCCGTCCAGCATAAGTATCTGGCTGTACTCCGTACTGTCCGTTTCCTTATCTGTAAAATCTGAAAGTTCTCCCAAATAACAAAATTCTTCGTTGTCAAATCCATACAGACTCACGGCATCCCCTGTCTGGTTCATGTCAAGCCGTACCATCTGTCCATTTGGAAATTTAAAACAATTCCCAAAGTACTTAAGCTTAGAACTGTCTGTAATTCCCATATTTCGGAATACAATATTTGACTTCTCTCCGCCCGCATCGTAAATTGTCGTCTGCGAACCTGCGTATGAATCAATGATATAAGTGTCATTTCCCAATCCGCCATCCAAAACATTAATTCCACCGCCAGCTATCAAGACATCATCTGCAACGTAGCCGTATAGTTTGTCATTTCCCATACCACCGTACATAACAGTTGAAACTGCAAAGGAAGAATTAACACCGATACCATCATATGCCCGAAGTATACCTCCATGCTTTGAGGCAAGCACTACCCTGCCATCCTTAATGGCGCCTAGGGAAACAGCGGCAAGCATATCCGTATCAATGTTTTCTATGCCCTCATGTATGCTGAATGTTCCCATGCTCTCCATACCTGCTTCCACAATATTTTTCGTAATGTCGAGCGTCTTATTTCCAGTTGGTGTATAGGTGTATGCCGCTTCCCCTTTAACGCATTTATCAAGCAGATATATTTTATTTCCGTCATGTCCCACTGTTGACCATGCAATATGTGAGCCTGCCGTTGACAGCTTTGGAATCAGGGTGTTCTCAACAAGCTTGTCAAGATTTGTTTTCCTATCAAGCTGGTACATGTATTCTGCGTTTGTGTGCTGAATGATGTCTGCTGCCACATATCCCGTATCATCTGTATAATTACAAAATGTGCTGTCCTCCACTCCCGTAAAACCATCAATATCCATGTAATTATAAAAATATACCAAATCTATGACATGTCCGCACGCACCGTCAAAGGAATATCCCCTTTCACCCGTCACGGCAGATGCATAACAGACAAGGGCTCCTCCTAGGGAATGTCCCGCAAATGTAATACGGACATTCTTATCTTGCAGACTCTTCCTTAAATCGTCATATGCTGCCTTTGCATCAGGAAACTGTCCCGACAGCTTATTTAACAGTGCAAACTTAAAGTCCGTTCCAATCCAGTCATTGCTCTCATCAAGGGCAAACTCGTCGGTAAACATTTCGCTTCCCCGAAACACAAGCACAGCCTCATCATCACTTAAAAAAGCAGCAGCATAAAAGCCTGTTACCTTATTGTTATTGTATAATTTAAATATTTCATAATCTCCTATAAACTTTCCGTACAAGCTCTCATACGTAATCCCTGAATCCCTCCAAATTTCACCTGCATATAAATCAGGATTATCACGCACATATTCCCTTACTGTTTTGCCCTCATAGCCATCCAAATAATCGTATATAAGCTTTGAAAGCAACAGATGGTTAAACTCATCCAAATCAGCGTCATCTCCGTCAAACCAAAGCTCCTCCTCAGAAAAAAGAGCCTCAGACACTGTAGTTCGAGTCTTAGCTGGTTCCGCTGCAACACAAGTCCGGGAATACGGGACAACAAGCATAAATGCAATAATACAACTAATTGTGATTTTCAAACTTCTCATTTCATCAATCTCCTTTCTGGCTACTGTAACCATAAAAAATTATTATCTGTGCTCAAAAATTCAATGTTATTGATAAAAACAATCTCCGAAATATCATTTTCTCTTGCCAAGTCACTGACATTTTGGTGATAATACCGCAAATCCACCACATGTATTTCACTAAAATTGTCTGCAAGAAGCGGCAACAGACAATGTGCATAGGAATCCTTGACAACAAGAAGCTTTTCCTTGTTTTTGCTGTTACTTGTTATTTTTATATAGGAATGGTTTCCGTCAAGATACACCGTATATTTATCCTTTTCATTCAGGTTATCGTAGCTGTATAAGCTGTCCTCCCAATTCTTGTCAACTGACCTGTCAGCATATTCCACCCTATATTCTCCATCAGGGTTTTTATACAAAAAAATGCTGTCAGGCTTTTGGGTAAATGTAGGTGCATTTGAGTAAAGGGTTCCGTAAAATTCATCGCTTGCCATAGTTATATCATATGTGATTTCCGGTGTTGCGTCAATACCAAGCTCGTCACATAAAACACTATATCCAATATACGCGCCCTTCGCTGTCCAGTGATGGTCCGTATTATAATAAATATAATCATTTTTTGATTTCATAAGCGCAGGGGCACAATCTGCAATTTTAATCTTATCGGATGCATTACCGACAATATATGCCAGAACCTCCTGCTGGTCATAGCAACTTCCGTAAGCAGGCAGCCTGTCCTCATAAATATAACAGGCATTTGGTGCTATCAGCCACGTAATCTCAAAATCAGGATTTGCATCTGCAAACTCATTAATATATTTAATGTTTGTTGAAAGCTGGTTATATGGATTGACATAGTTTTTGATAAGCATGTCACCCTCACCGAAATACACGTCGGAAACAAGTGTCTGTCCCAGCATACGGTTTGATGACACCTTAAGCTTCATGAGAAAATCCTTAAATACAATCTGGTCACTCATGTATTTCTCAAATTTTTCAGAATATTCTCCTGAAATGATATTGCCCACTGAAGCTTCGGGAAGCTGTTCCAGTTCCCTGTTTTCCATATCCGAAAATGCCCTGTCTTTCACAATAATTCCGCCTATGGCAAATATTAAAATGTATGCGACAAAAACTACTGTCAATGTTTTATTTTTCACCATGCCACCTCCAAACCATTAAAATCTAAAATACAAAAATGGATTAAATGCCTCACTTGCCAAAAACGCAGTGGACAAAATAAGGATTGTCAAAATAAATATACTGCTACAAACTGTGCAAACTCCCTCTTTTTTGTTCTCCATAAACCTTCCTGCTATCTTCTTCGGCAGCGGTGTTGCAGCAATAAAAGCTATTACAAAAAACAATCCGTAAGAAATCACATAGTATATTGTAAGATTGTTGCAAAGCTTCAGTCCCGAACCTCCAAACATGTTTAACACAGCCCGCTTAAGTGCAGGGAATTTGTCATATGCAAAAATCACCCAGCCTAGATTAATAAAAAACAGGGAATATAATCTTGACAAAAACCCAGGTACCTTTTCCAGTTTGTCCAGTAAAAACAGCTTTTCCACCATTAACAGCACAAAATAATATAAGCCCCAAATAATAAAATTCCACTCTGCTCCGTGCCAAAATCCTGTCAAAAACCAAACAAGAAACAAATTGAGTATTGTCCTTGCTTTTCCTTTCCTGTTTCCGCCAAGGGGAATATAAACATAATCCTTAAACCATGTGCTTAAAGATATATGCCATCTTCTCCAAAACTCCGTGATACTCTTTGATATATACGGATAGTTAAAGTTTTCCAAAAATTCAAACCCAAGCATTTTTCCAAGACCGATTGCCATGTCGGAATACCCCGAAAAATCAAAGTATATCTGCAGTGAATACGCGATTGCACAAATCCACGCAAGACATACCGTGTTTTCATCGGCAGAAAGCTTGGAAAGATTACTAAAAATTTCTCCGCAGCAATTTGCAATGAGAACCTTTTTACCAAGACCGACAACAAATCTGCTGACACCTCCGCCAAACTGATCCACTGTTTCTTTTCGGTTGTCAAGCTGCTCTGCAACTGTCTCATATCGCACAATCGGTCCCGCGATAAGTTGTGGAAACAACGTTATATATGCGGCAAGATTAATAATATTTTTTTGCAGCTTTGCCTTTCCCATGTAAACATCCACAGAATAAGAAAGTATCTGGAATGTATAAAATGAAATACCAAGGGGAAGTGACGGCTTTATGATATTCAAATCCAATCCAAACAGGCTGTTAATATTTTCCGTAAAAAAGCCTATATACTTAAAATAAAATAAAATTCCAAGATTGATTACGACCGACAACACCATTGTAAGTTTCGCAATGGATAGTTTGTCCTTTTTTTTATAGTAATCCGTAAGCAGTCCCATCACATATCCGACCAAAATAGAAATAATCATAACGATAATGTACTTCGGCTCCCCCCATGCATAAAAGAGCATGGAGAAAATCATCAATATGAAATTTCTAATTTTTCTTGGACTGATATAATATATCAATAAAACGAGCGGTAAAAATCCAAATAAAAATGTAATACTTGAAAATAGCATGCTTGTCTTTCCTCTTTGTATAATAAACTGTCGCAGTTATAAGATATTCTAACCATAATTTACCATTGTTGCAATATCAAAGTAAATAAAATTACATTTTAAATACACCAAGCCTCTTTGCAAATCTGCTCACAGACTGCTGCTTGGAGCCTCTCATGTGGGGTACATACATATAAAGCTCATGCTTTGCCCTTGTCATTGCCACATACATCATACGTCTCTCCTCCTCAATCTCGGATTTGGTTTTTGATTTTTTGTATGGAATGACACCCTCAACAACATCCATAATATACACACTCTCAAATTCAAGTCCCTTGGAGCCATGCATGGTAAGCAGCCTGATGCCCTTATCTGCCTGCTTTTTATAGTGCTGCTTGTTTATCATGTCACCGTATTCCTGAATAAACTCAAACAGCTCACCATAGCTTTCTATATCCGCTATCATGTTGGCAAACTCGTCCATGATTTCCTCAAACTCATCCTTATCAAGCTGCTTTTGCTCACTGTACCATTTGACATAGTCATCAAAACCAACCCCCTTGCGTATAAAGTTACATGCCGCATACGGTCTCATCTTTTTTAGCAGCTTGATGTCAGCCTCCAGCTTGTCAAGCTTTTCAACTGCGTAGGGCTTACTCCTAAGCTGCCATCTGATATCGTTAAAATCAACCGTTTCCGTAGCAAGTGCCTCACGGTTTATGTATCGTCCCGGTTTATTGATTATCCTTAAAAATGTAGCCCTGCTCCTGTCTCCCATGGCAATTCTCATATAGTCCAGAATTCCTTTTGGAGCAAAATGCTCAAAAATATTTGGCAGGCTGTCATTCATCACATACGGTATGCCCAGTCTGTTTAACTTCATGGCAAGCACTCTTGGCTGCATATTTGTCCTGTATATAACAGCCTGCTGTTCCAACGGAATTCCTGCCTTGACATGTTTATCAATGTTGTCCATAATGAGATTGTACTCGTCTTTTTCATCCTTAGTATAAATGATTTTTACAATTCCATCCTCATTTCCCGCGGATTTTAATTTCTTTGAAAATCTTTTCTGATTCTCCTGAATTACAAGAACTGATGCCTCGGTTATTTTTTGGTCACACCTGTAATTGATATTCAGCTTCACGATTTTTGTATTGGGATAATCCTTTGTAAACTGCTGCATTATTTCAGGTCTTGCACCCCGAAAGCCATAAACTGACTGGTCATCGTCTCCCACAACAAACGCATTTTGCCGTTCTCCCACAAGCAGCCTGAATATTTCATATTGAAGTCTGTTGCTGTCCTGAAATTCATCCACCATAATATATTTAAAAATATTCTGACAATGTGCCAGTATGTCTGCTCTAGAAGTAAGCAGTTCATAACACATAACCATCATATCATCAAAATCTATTTTTCCGTTTCGTTTTAATTCCGCATTCATCCGTCTGTATATTTCCCTGAAAATCGTTTCCGGCATATCATTGCTGTAATAGCTTTCAATATCCAGCATGTCACACTTAACAAGGCTTATCTGCGAAATAATACTGCTCATAATGTCATCCTTATTTTCATAATTAAGGGACATCTGTTTCATAATTCCCTCAACAATATTTCTTTTTTCACTTTCTGATATTACACTGGAATTGCTAAGATGATAGGCAGTTTTTACGATCCAGAAAAAAATAGAGTGAAATGTGCCAAACCTGACATGATATCCACTGCCCTTTGTTATACTTTTAAATCTGTTTTCCATCTCGCCTGCTGCCGCTTTTGTAAATGTTATAACCAGAATATCTGCGGGGGAAACCCCCGCAGATTCTATAAGATACTTGATTCTTCTGGCAATTACCGTTGTTTTTCCGCTTCCCGGTCCCGCAACAACAAGCATAGGTCCGTCAACATGCATAATAGCATCTGACTGTTCCTTGCCAAATTTCATATTAATTTGCTCCACAACATTTCTTGTACTTCTTGCCACTTCCGCAAGGACACGGATCATTACGTCCTACCTTTGGCGGTTTAATCACTGTCTTTGATGTTTTTTCTATCTTATAAAGCTCTTTTCTCCTCTCCTCAGTGAGAATCTTATCCCACTGCGGCAAGGTATACAGCCACTCTGCATTGCAGCCAACCATATTCATGTAAAGCTTTTCCACATCATATGCTAAGGAAACCTCCGTATCCTCCTCAATGTCATCCACATTGTTCGGTGTGATAAGGCTGTCCTCGATACCGTCCAAAAATCCTACCATATACTCAAGTGATAAATGAAATAACTCAGCAAGTTCCTTTACGGTTCCCTTATATACACTCTTCGGATCATCAAGTATTTTTTCGTAAACTGTTTTTTCATGTTGAAAGTAATCAACCCAAAAATCTTTTCCCTCAGGTGTTCTGTCATCCAGACCATATGCATGGTCACGCCAATCCTTTAATAAACTCATTTTTAAATCTCCTATCAATTCATCGTGGGTATTCACCAAAACACTCTGTAAAGTATATCAGAACATATGATGTTTTTCAATCATTTTATTTTGAATAAAACACTTTTCCAACCCACAGGAAAACATACATCAGCAGAGGCACAATGATGCACATAAACAGACAGCCCGAAAAATACTTACTTCCGGTAACTCCTGTGATAAAGGTTGCAACTACTAAAACCCCTATAATCACAAGCGAGACCCATGCAATTATCCTTGCAAACTTCTTTTTTGACAACATGGAAAGGTACTCCTTACGTCCCTGTCCCTCGTCTGTTTCACTGGTTATCTCATTTTCCATATCCTGTTTTTTTTCATCTATTGCATCTTGTGTCATATCACATTCCTCACAGCCCTGCATCATTTTTGTGGTTGTCCCCGGCTTATACTTCATTCCCACTTTTACTCATATCTCAGCGCGTCAATCGGGTTAAGATTTGCTGCCTTGACGGATGGTATCAGACCAAACACAACACCGATTACCATAGAAAATGCAACTGATATAACAATCGCCGCACCACTGATTGCAACCGGTACCTCTGCAATGCCCGATATCAGATAGGCAAGTCCGATTCCTACACCTACACCGATTAATCCACCTAAGCTTGTAAGCACCGCTGCCTCGGTCAGGAATTGGGCAAGAATAACATTTCTTCTTGCACCAAGTGCTTTCTTCAGTCCAATCTCTCTCGTTCGCTCTGTTACAGATACAAGCATAATGTTCATTACACCAATACCACCTACGAGAAGCGATATACTTGCAATCCAAATAAGCTGCTGGCTGGTTGATGCACTAATATCCTGAAGTGCCTTAGCTTTCTCAAGCAAATCCTCACTCTTGTATGTGTAGTTTGACTGCTCCTGTCCCTCAGGAACGGTTATATAGCCATTTAATATATCCGCTGTCTTCTTTCCTGCCTGTGTCATAGCCTCTGTATTAGACGCTTTTACCACAACATTAAACGGCTCATCAAAGGAATACAGCATAGGCCATACATTTTCAGGAACAAAAATCTTTCCCGCAGATTCATTTCCATAATACGTATACCAGTCCTCCAGGGTATCCACCTTTGGCAAAGAGTTGTTTGACAACTCAACAATACCTACAACAACATAGGCATCGCCCTTTAATTCCATGGTCTGACCGATAGGGTATTCACCACTGAACAAACTGTCACATGCTTTTTGATCCAAAATAATTTCCTTTTTAAACTTTTCCTTATCAGACTTAACAAAAAATCTTCCCTTATTCAGCCTATATCCCATCAGGGAAAGGTAATTGTCATCAACACCTAAGACACTGGCACCTTCTAAGCTCGCACTCTTATAATTGATACCCTCATACATGATACCGCTTCTGTAAGCAGCGACATCACTTACTTCATCAATTTGAAGTATTTCATCCTTAATAGCGTCATCAACAATCGGCACTCCCTCAGGGGTTGAGGAATCACCCGAATAGTAATTCCACTCACTCTGATAAAGCTCAACCTTTACAACATTGTCTCCCGAACCGACCAGATTGTCCTTAATCTGTTCACTCGTACCCTTTATAGTTGAAACGATTGCAATAATTGCGGCAATTCCTATGATAATACCCAGCATCGTGAGAAAGGAACGCATTTTATGAGCCCATATACCCTGAAAAGATAATCTTATATTTTCTAACATGACTCTCCTCCTTCCTAATACATATCATATCTGGATTTCTCAACTGTTCTTGTTCCTTCCACGGCATTGGTCAGATATGGGAAGGCAAGCTTGTCATCCATGGTAACACCGCCCTTTATTTCAATCTGACTTCCCCACATGATTTTACCTGTTTTTACATAACATTTTTCAAGCTTTCCGTCCACGTCTTTCATCACATAATAGTTGCCATTCTCACTCATAACAAACGGCATCTCAATGTATAAAGAATCAGACGAGTTACTTTTGTTTGCATTCATGGATACCTCAAGCCATGAGTTTTGCGAAAGCCCCTCTGTGTTATCCACGGAAATTGTAATCGGATAATATGTCTGTGGCGGATAGCCGTAGCTCCTGTAATCCTCCGCTGGCATATCGGATATCTCAGTTATTTTTCCCGTATATTCCATACCATTTTCATAATTCATCATCGTAACTGAATCACCAATGCTGAAATCCTGTAATTTAAGCTCAGAAATATATGATCTTACCGTGTACCCGCCGTCACCGCCGATAACTATATAAGGCTCATTGTTTACAATACACTCGTCAGGGTCTCCAACCGATTTTACTACACCGTCAAAATTAGAAAGAACCTCTCCATTTTCCGTCCGGAATTTGGCAATCTCATACTCTACCTCCTGAAGCTGATAATCAATCTGAAGACTTTTTATTTCTGCTTCCTTCTCAGCAATCGCCTTAGCGAGTTCTTCCTTTGTATATGTCGGCTGTAAAAAATCATCACCAGAACCGTCATCAATGTCATCCGGTTCTTCCGTTGTCGCCTCTTCCGTGGCAGGCTTTTCCGTTGTTGGTGCCTCAGTGGTCGGCTTTTTCTTGTCTGGTTTATCTTTTTTATCCGTTTTATCCTTCTTATCTGAGGTCTCCGTACTATCCCCTGAATCTTCCGTTGTTGGCTCATCCTCTGTAGTCGGTTTTTCCGTTGCAGTATCCTCTGTGGTCGGCTTCTCAGTTGTCGGCTTCTCGGTTGTCGGCTTCTCAGTTGTCGGTTCCTCAGTGGTTGGTTTTTCCGTCGTCGGTTTTTCCGTAGTTGGCTTCTCGGTTGTCGGCTCCTCTGTGGTCGGACTTTGTGTTGTCGGTTCAACAGGCGTTGTTGCCTTTAGCTTTGCTAACTCATTTTGTGCAGCAATAACTGCAACTCTTGCAAGTTCCACCTCAGATGCCATAATATCAAGCTGTATTTTCTGGGATGTCATGTCGTACCGAAGCAAAACATCTCCTGCCTTAACCGTATCCCCTTCCTTAACTAAAACCTCGTCAACTTTCTGTTCCGGATACAAATATACCTTCTGTTCCTTATCAATCATTACATTGCCGCTTACCGTCGAACTATCATAAAAATAATCACCGCTGTTTCCTATCTCTGAAACAGGATAGACATCAACCGTTTTTTTGCTTCTATTTTTTTTCTTTAACCCAATCAAAAGTCCCGTAATCAATCCAATAACCACAACTGTAACTACAAGTGATATCATGATTTTTTTCTTCGTACTCATTCTACCACCTCCCTGTCTTGGGCATATTCCATTCCGTCATCCTCATGGGAAGCTTCTTTTCTTGGTGAACCGTCAAGAAGCTCTCCATCTATAATTCTTATCACTCTGTCTGCATAACCTGCAATTTCATCTGAGTGCGTAATCATAATAATAGTAGCACCATCCTTATGAAGCTGATCAAACAGCTCCATAACCTGTTCGCCTGACTTTGAGTCAAGTGCTCCCGTAGGCTCATCCGCAAGCAAAATCATAGGCTCGTTCACAAGGGCTCTTGCAATTGCCACTCTCTGCTTCTGTCCTCCTGAAAGCTGTGTCGGCTTGAAGTTTACTCTGTCTGCAAGTCCAACCTTCTCCAGTGCGTCCACACAAAGCTGTCTTCTCTGCCTCTTTGGAACCTTTGCATACTGGAGTGGAAGTCCTACATTATCAAGGGCAGACTGTCTTGGTAAAAGATTGAAAGTCTGAAATACAAACCCTATACTTTTATTTCTGACATAGGAAAGCTCCTTATCCTTATAATCACCGATATCCTCACCTGCAAGAAGATAGGTTCCTGATGTTGGCTTATCCAAACAACCGATGATATTCATTAAAGTTGTTTTACCCGAACCTGATGGTCCCATAATGGCAACATACTCACCTTCCTCCACAGACAAATTGATATCCTTGAGAACAGGAACTTCCATACTGCCTTGAATATACGTTTTATATATATTCTTAAGCTCTAGTATCATTATTCTTCCCCCTCATTTGGCTCTTGCTCAACATCTTCCGATTCTCCTTCAAAATCATCCGGGTCAATTTCATTTCCGTCAGGTATAATCTCCATCATGTTGCCGTTCATTCCACTACCATCACCACCCGAACCGTCAAGGTCAATATCACCGCTGCCATCATAATCTATCTCGTTATTGTCACCACCAAAATTCACATCACCGTCATAGTCCATGTCACCGTCAAAATCCATGTCACCGTCATAGTCTGTATCGCCATCAAAGTCTACGTCGCCACCCTGCTGTTGATCCATTACCTCTTCATAATTTTCCGTTACAGCCATGCCTTCTTTTATATAATCAGCAGGGAATGCAATTCTGTCATCCGTAGTAATTCCTGATAATATCTCATACTGCATGGTCGATTCATCATACTCACCAAGCGTAACCTTACGCTTTTCTATTTTATTGTCACTGTCTGCTGCCCACACGTATGGGTCACCATCATTTAAGATAAGATAAAATTCATCCAGCCAGAGTCCTTCCTTTACCTCGCCCTGTCCGTAATCCATTTCCACATAAACGTGCTGTCCCAGCATAAGACCATCTACAGTCTCAAGAGCTATATAAAACGGATATTTGGTTGCCTGTGTTCCGCTGTCTCCATAATAATAATTGTCATTGTTGCTTTCAGGATGTTCCAAATCAATACTCGAAATCGTACCATTCCATACCGTATCGTCAATTCTTGAACGCACGATAACATTGTCACCCTCACTGAAGCTTCTTATATTTAACTCACTTCCCGTTGCCTTAATCCGATAGTCGCCCTTTGCCATAATGGAAATAAAGCCCTTTTCCTGTGAACTGTTGCTTCCTCCATAATAATCTTCCTCATCACCGTTTCCGCCCTGTGAATCGTTGTCAATTGATTTGATAACTCCGTCCATAGGGGAATACACAATTGAATTTTGCATAGATGCCTTTTGTCTGTCAATTTCAAGCTGCTTTGAGCTGGCATCATAATTATACTGGTTAATCTGAGCCTGAAGATTTTGGATTTGGCTTGTATACTGAATCCGCTCCTCAGGAGGAACCTGTTCCTTTTCCTGATTTAACGTAGCTATCTGTTGATTTGCAGTGGAAATGCTGTTGTTTATACTGGTAAGCTCAAGTTCAAGCTGCTTCAGTTTAAGCTCCATCTCATCGGTATCATACTCAAAAAGCTTATCTCCCTCTTTTACAGTATCCTCTACCTCAACAAATATAGTTTTTACAGTTTTATCTGAATCCTTTTGGACCGCCTTGGTCTCCTGTGATTCCACAACACCCATGTAGCGGTTTTCACCAAAATACCCTGTCTGGGTAATCTGTGCAACCGACTCAACATATACCTTTGTGTCATCAGAATCCGCCTTTTTCCTTACATTAATAACAACTGCAACAATTGCTGCCGCAATGATAAGTACAATGATTATTGGTATAACAACCTTTCTTTTTTTCACGTTTTCCCTCCGTTTCCCGCTTTTATAAGCGACCTATATACACATCCCCACAATTTTATAATATAAATGTGTACATTTTGTATCTAAATTTTTAAGAACTCCTTAAGAATCCCTTATAAATTCCAACCATTCCTTTATCTGCTTCTCATAACCGATATCGCCTGGCTCGTAAAAGCTCTGCCCAACCAGCTTGTCAGGCAGGTACTGTTGTTTGACATAATGATTCGGAAAATCATGGGCATATTTGTATCCCACATGATTCAGTTCCTTTGCGCCCGAATAATGGGCATCCCTTAAATGCGGTGGAACCTGACAGTCACTCACATTTTTTACCGCGTCCATAGCACTTGCAATCGCATTTACAACCGCGTTGCTTTTAGGTGCACATGCAACATACGTCGCTGCATGGGTAAGGATAATCTGTGCCTCCGGCATTCCAATCCGCTCCACTGCCTGTGCACATGCCGTTGCCACAACGATTGCCTGTGGGTCTGCATTTCCCACATCCTCACTGGCGCATATCATAATTCGCCTTGCAATAAATGTCACACTCTCCCCTGCATAAAGCATTTTGGCAAGGTAGTACGTTGCCGCATCCGGGTCAGAGCCTCTCATACTTTTAATAAATGCCGATATTGTGTCATAATGATTATCTCCATCTTTCTCATAACGCATACAACGCCTCTGAATACACTCGGCAGCCACATTGACGTCTATTATAATTTTCCCCGTCTTCTCATCCCGCTCCGTGGACAATACTCCAAGCTCAACTGCATTTAACGCACGTCTGGCGTCGCCCTCGGAAATCTGTGCAAGATAGCTCACCGCCTCATCGGTTATATCCGCATTATATGCACCCATTCCCTTCTCATTATCATAAACTGCACGTTTTATGAGCACTTCAATATTCTCTTTTGACAATGTGGTAAGTTGAAATACTGTAGAACGCGATATGAGTGCACTATTTACCTCAAAAAAAGGATTTTCCGTCGTTGCACCTATAAGAATAACCGTGCCATCCTCAACAAAGGGAAGAAGATAATCCTGCTGTGCCTTGTTAAACCTGTGTATCTCGTCAACAAACAATATAGTCTTTTTCCCATACATGCCAAGACTATCCTTTGCAGAGCTTACAACTGTTTCAATGTCCTTTTTTCCCGAAGTCGTTGCATTCAGTTCTTTGAAATTTGCACTTGTAGAATTTGCTATCACCATAGCAAGTGTTGTTTTTCCCGTACCGGGCGGTCCGTATAAGATAATGGACCTTAATTTATCTGCCTTTATCAGGCGGTACAAGAGCTTGTCCTCACCTAAAATATGCTCCTGTCCGACAATATCTTCCAGTCTTTCCGGTCTCAGCCTCTTTGCAAGAGGGGACTCTCCTTTCATATTGTCTTCTCTCATATATTCAAACAAATCCATCTCTGTTTCCTACGCTAATCCAAGCTTTTTGACAAGACTATCAAATTTGATGATGTCTATAGGCTTGCATATATACTCCTCATAATCATCACTTGCATATCCTGCATCAAATCCCTCATCCAGGGCACTTATCATAATGACTTTACATCTTGAATCCCTTGCAAGACCAAGCTTTCTTTCTGCATCCCGAATTGATGCCAATGCCTTATACCCGTCTATCTTCGGCATCATAATATCCATGCAGACAAGGTCAAACTTTTCTCCGTTGTTAACTGCCTTGACAAACTCATCTACAGCAGCTATCCCATCTCTTGCAACAATAACCTCTCCATACTTTGAAAGAAGCTTTTCCATAAACTTTCCGCTTGCCAAATCGTCCTCAGCTACTAATACTTTCATCTATTTCCCCTCCTAATCCGAAACAACCATAAGCGACATCCACTTACTAAAGTTATTCATAATCTCATTTTTAAAAGACCTATTGTTATATATAATACGCCGATTCAAAATATGTGCCATAAGTAAACCGGTCATATTGTTTGCAAGTTCCTCAGGTGTAAGCGTATCAATAATCTCGCCTCCCTGAATTGCCCCCATAAAAAGCTTTTCCAAAAACTGAATCCTGTCTGTTACATATTTGGAAACCTTTTCCCTTGTGTATATGTTGTGCAGCAACTCCTCATACTGGAGCATAAGCGTTGACAATGCATAATAATTATCATAGTAGGTTACATATGCTTCAAGATAATCATACAGCTTTTGTGTATACTTCTCGTCTTTGGAATCAATTGTCTGCCTTAAGCTGTCATCAAATCTGAAATAATAGTCCACAACCTCAACCAGCACTTCATCAATACCTGCAAAATACTTATACAAGAGACCGTCTGACATATTTTCCTTTATGGCGAGATTATGTGTTGTAAGAGCAGATAATCCCGACTCACTGATTATTTCAATTGCTGAGGCAATAATTCGGTCTTTTCTGGATACAAAACTTTCAACCACGCACATCACACCTCTCATATTGAACGCATTAAATTATTAGAATAATTCTATGCCATTTGCCTTATTTTGTCAAGAATGACACACTTTTTATTTAATAGGAAACTTCGTTCTATACTTTAATACAGAAAAAAATGGCTGCCATATCCACATGACAGCCAATCATTAACAACCTTTATAAAACTGAGACGTTAACTGCCTGCGGTCCCTTCGAACCATCAGACACATCAAACTCTACAGATTGATTTTCCTCAAGAGTTTTAAATCCCTCCATGTTAAGACCTGTGAAATGTACAAAAACATCATTTCCTGTCTCATCCGTTATGAAACCAAAACCCTTTTGGCTGTTAAACCATTTTACTGTACCCTTCGTCATATCATGTCCTCCATCTTTTAAAACTCGTGTTTTTTCACACTTTTTTAAAATATCACAGTAACTTATATTCGTCAAGTTTAACTTACAAGTTATTACAGTTCTATTTTGCCCTTATCAAAATCATAGTAATATACCGTATCGGATAGGTAATCCATATCCGACACAACATACTTGTTTATATCCCTGACCATCTCCTCAAGCTCTCCTCTTATCTCTGATTTGCAGGCAGGCAAAAGTAATGTTTCATGTATACTTGATGGAAGAATATAAAAGCTCCCATGCTGTTCTCCAAACTTCTTTAGGATATCTTGAAATACAATGCATGTAGCTCCATTTATGCCGTCTGCGTTAGTCAGTACATATAAATTATTGTTTTTTGGAAGCTCTTTCGCATCACTAAGTTTTTCTTCAATAACTGTATCAAGTTTTTTTACAACAGGCGGAAACATCCGAAGTGTATTTTTATATGCAATGTCATAAAGCTCATCTATATCAAGCTGCCATCGTTCCATATCCCTGTACTTTAACACAGCCGATGCCATCCCTTTTTTGTCCCTTTGCACCATAACCCTAAATGTAATTGCCAAATCCATGAATTGAATATACGGGCAATCTGATATGTTGCTCCTGTTTTTTTCTAAATTCACAAGCTTAAGAAATATATTACTTTTCACCATACACGCGTCGTCATCCATCAGCAAAAGCCCCAATTTGTCTATCCCCGCACTTGCCTCTTTATACTCATCAGCAATCAGTTTTAAAACATGGTCCATA
The DNA here is from genome assembly GCA_947652735.1 of uncultured Lachnospiraceae bacterium. Taxonomy (GTDB): domain Bacteria; phylum Bacillota; class Clostridia; order Lachnospirales; family Lachnospiraceae; genus Coprococcus_C. The sequence continues at coordinate 28,760 of CANTEG010000001.1, forward strand.
TCATGCTCCTGACAGTACAGCATGTAATAATACTCCATATAAATGTTGGGTGCCACCTGCTCTCCCCTTAAAACAACCGCCATTCCCGTACATGTCTTTCCATTGTTTTTGGAGACGGGCGAAATATTAATACTCTCTATATCATACTGCATCAGATAATCAGGAAGCTTATCTCTTACTTCATTTAAAAAATCATTAAATTCCATTGAATTGTTATTCAAAAAAACACATCCTCTCAAACTAAATAAAACCAGAATACCATTAAGCGGAACCGCTCATGGAGCTGAATACAATTTAAATTATAAGCAGGTAGTTGTGTATACTTCAATAATAAAAAAGAAAAACCGGTATACAATTTGTACACCGGTTTTTCCTGTAAAATCATGATTTCTCAGACTAAGTTCTTCAAAAAATCTATAAAAATATCCATTTGTTCATCTGTACCTATCGTAATGCGAAGATAATTTTCGATACGTGGCTTATTAAAGTGTCTCACATATATCTTGTTCTTTTTCGCTTCCTCAAATATGTACTTCGCCTTCAGTCTTTCGTGTGTAGCAAATACAAAGTTAGCCTTTGATGGCAGGCATGTAAAACCAAGTTTTTCTATCTCTTTTATAAAACGCTCTCTTGTGGAAATTACCTTTGCAATACTTTCCCTAAAATATCCCTCATCCTCAATGCTCATTACACCTAATTCAATGGACGGCATATTCATTGTATATGAGTTAAATGAATACTTAACGTCATTCAGATACTGAATCAGCTTTTCGTTACCCATAGCATAGCCGATTCTTATTCCTGCCATTGAACGTGATTTTGAAAATGTTCTGACAACTAAAAGATTATCGTACTTATCTATGAGAGAAACTGCACTCTCACCGCCAAAATCCACATATGCTTCATCCACAATAACAATAACATCTTTATTTGCACTTACGATATCCTCCACGAAGCTTACAGGCTCCGCAATTCCGGTAGGTGCATTTGGATTTGGAAATATAATTCCACCGTTCGGACATTTGTAATCCTCCGACAATATCTTAAACTTGTCGTCAACTGCCACTGTCCTATACGGTATTTTAAGCATATCAGCCCACACATCATAAAATGAATACGTAACATCTGGAAACAGTATTTCTTTTTCCGAATTAAAAAATGTCAGAAACGACATTGCAATAACATCATCCGAGCCAACACCCACAAAGACATTTTCCGTCTTTAACCCGTGATAATCTGCAATCGCCTTCACAAGCTGCGACGCACACGGGTCAGGATAAAGCCGCAGCTTTTCCAGCTCAAGCTGCTTACCTTTGACACGGGGAGACGGTCCATACGGATTTTCGTTTGTATTTAATTTTATTACATCTTCTTCCTTCGGTTGTTCTCCCGGAACATACGGCACAACCTTTCGTATATTTTTTTCCCAACCAGACATAGCTTCCTCCCGTAATACAGTCCTGCATTCTATTATATATTGCAGGCTTTATACTTGTATTTTTTATTTCTATATATTGCATATCTACATCTCACTATTTATGTTTCATAACTTATATTTCATCTCACATTGTAGAATTTGCTTTACTCTATTCACATTTATTTGCTATTTGGCACTCAATGCTTCAAGAACCTTAAGGGTATATTCCCACGTTCTTGCAACACTGTCAATATACAGTTTTTCCTCACTTGTATGAATGTCCTTTATATCAGGTCCATAGGAAACACAGTCAAGCCCTGCAAGCTTTCCTGCAAAAATTCCACACTCAAGTCCTGCATGTATAGCTAAAAGCTGCGGTTTCTCTTTGTAAAGCTCGTTGTAACAGTCACACATAACCTCCCTGAGCCTTGAGTCCTTATTATATTCCCACGCAGGATATTCCCCGCTTACGGAAATAGTTCCTCCCAATATCCGTGAAAGACACTCCAACCTGTCAATCAGCTCATTTTTTTCTGTACTTACACTGCTTCTCACAGAAAAGCTAAATGACACCGTTCCTTTTTCCCCCTCTTTTTCGGTTGACATAATACCCAAGTTGAGTGATGTCTGCACCAAATTTTCTATGTCCTGGCTATACTTAATTACGCCGTTTGGAACATTGACAAGTGCAGCAACCACTTTATTTGATGACTCTGTTGTCATGGGATACATTTCCTCTTTTGGAAGCCTCCCCGCAGCCTCAATTGCTTCCCTATCTCCCGCAGCTAGTACGGATATGGTAAGCTCACTGTCCGTATGGGCAAATTCCGCCTTTAAAATGTTTTCTAATTGATTGACTTCTTTCTTTAAGCTATCGTAAGCACAATCCGTATATACATAGGCATGTGCCCCTCTTGGAATTACATTATCCTTACCACCGCCCCACATACCGCCAAGTCTTAAATTATATTTCCTCCCAAGTGCATAAAGCACCCGTCCCAGCAGCTTAATACCGTTTGCACCCTGTTTTGCAATTTCAACGCCTGAATGGCCGCCCGCTGCATGGTCAACCTGAATAATAAATGCGTCATTACATGCATGGTCTTTCTCATACACTATGGGAATACTACACGTAACGGTCGCTCCGCCTGCACAACTCACTAAAAGCTGTCCCTCCACCTCAGAGTCAATATTGAGCATAAGCCTGCCTGTAAGACCACTACAATCAAGTGCCGTTGCCCCTAGTAAACCTATTTCCTCGTCGGATGTAAACACACATTCAAGGGGTGGATGCTTGATATCATCAGAGTCTAAAATTGCAAGCATATAAGCGACTGCAATACCATCATCACCGCCAAGGGTCGTTCCGTCAGCATATATGGCATTTCCATCCCTTTTAAGCCTTAGACCCTCCACCTCAAAATTTATATTTCTTCCCTTCTTTTGCTCACACACCATATCAATATGTCCCTGAATAATGACTGTCGGGGCCTGCTCACAACCATTTGAGGCATCCTTATATATTATTACATTATCACTTTCATCCTGTGTAAACCTTAAGCCCCTGTCCTTTGCAAATGAAACAATATAATTACTCAGCCTCCTTGTATTTCCAGAGCCATGGGGTATCCCGCATATTTCTTCAAAATAATAAAATACCTTTTCAGGTGAAAGCCCACTTAGAACCATAGAAACCTCCTAATTATATAATAAAATACCATATTCCATAACAATTTTATGGTTTCTTCACAACTTTTACTCTCTCCGTAAACCTGTCAGAAATCTTATTTCTAAGCTCCTTATCCATATCAGATATAATTTCCTCTATGGTTTTACTTGAAGTATACTGGTAATTTGAATTCAATATACCCTCATCAAGTGCAAGCTCTCTCCATATTTCATACAATATGGATTTTAATTCCTTATTTTCACAGACAGTCTTTATTGTTGACGTCATCCCATAGCTGTAAGGTGACTCTACGTCCAAATATATACGCTCATGTCCAAATATATCCTCATTTCTTGAAGATGTTGCTGCATAAATATCATAGTACCCCTCCTCTAACGTCCAACTGTCCAAACACACATCAAAGCTTGACAGGGCATCATAATGTATTTCCAGACAAAAATCTTTCTCCTCATTTGAATTAAGCTTCACCTTTTGAAATGCCTTAAGCTCCTTTATTGGCTTGGCAAGTGTAGAACAAGTGTCCCCAACATATATCTGAATAACCTCACTGCCCGTCATACTGCCTGTATTTTTCACCGTAACGCATATACTTATTAAATCATCTTCCATCGTTACCTTTTTTAGTTTACATAAAAATGTTGTATAACTTAACCCATAACCAAAAGGATACAGCGGTTCAAGCCTCTTTTTATCATAATACCGATAACCTACAAATATTCCTTCGCCATATTCTGTATAATATCCGTCCCCTGGGAAATTAATAAAAGTTGGCGTGTCCGCATATTTTTTCGGAAATGTAAGTGGAAGCTTTCCTGACGGGGATATTTCACCAAATAATATATCAGCCAGTGCATCACATCCACCCATACCAGGCAGAAACACTGCAATAACAGCCGAAATTCCACTTTCGTCAATTCCTGTAAGTTCAACTGGTCCTGATGTATTTAAAACAAGTATCAGTCTTCTCTTATTTTGCTTACATCTGTTTTCCTCTATTAATTTATTAATGGCACTTATGTCGTCATCAGCTATAAGAAGATTCTTCCTGTCGTTACCCTCCATACCACCTATTCTGACAACATATAATATGGTATCCACATTTTCATCATCACACTTCAAAATACTTCCGCAATATGCCGAAAGACTTTTACTTAAGCTTCCAACCCTGTCAGTGTTGATTCCTGCACTTCCGTTACCACATTCAACAAGCAAATCATCTGATTTTTTCTGTCCGCAGTTGTCCGTGAAAACGCTTCCTAGAACAGCAATCTTAGAATTCACTGCAAGCGGCAATGTTCCATCATTTTCAAGAAGAACAATACCCTCTGCCGCCGCCATATATGCCACATCATCTGTAAAATCCCTTGCAAGGTTAAACACTCCGTTTTGCGGTATGGAAAGGGAATCCTTACCTGACTTATCAATCAGTCTTTTTACAATATCCTCATGGTCTGACTTATTTGTCACAAGCCAGTTAATTACACTGAGTATCCTTTCTACTGCATCGTCAAGGTCTGTTTCTTCAAGCTCTCCATTTTCAACGCCGTCAAAAACAGGTTTGTAGTCTACTGGTCCTGGCATGGCAAGATTATTTCCTGCCTTTATGGCATGAACAGGATTATAAACCGCACCCCAATCAGATAAAACCATGCCCGAAAATCCCCACTCATTCCTTAGCTTTTCTCTCAAAAGCCACTCATTTTCAGTACATGCCACTCCGTTTATTTTGTTATAGGCACTCATTACCGTCTGAACACCAACCGAAACACATGCCTGAAAACCAGGAAAATAGATTTCTTCAAGAGCCCGTCTTGATATATGCTCATCAATTCCTATCCTGTATGTCTCCTGATTATTTGCCGCAAAATGTTTTACATTGGCTGCAACTCCATAGCTCTGGACCCCTTTCACCAACCGTGGTGCAAGATGGGAAACAAGATATGGGTCCTCAGAATACCCCTCAAATAATCTTCCATTTAACGGGTCTCTGTGAATATTTACATTTGGGCTTCCCAAGAGAATATCCACACCAAACATGCAGGAGTCAATTCCAAGTGCCTCACCCACTAGCTCCACAACCTCAGGATTCCATGTTGCACCAAGCAAAATCCCAGGCGGATAACATCCTGGTGAATAGGCAAGGGCATCCTCCTTATTTTTCTTATCATTTTCTGACTTCGGATTTACTCTCTCAAGAAGCAGCCTTTTTATCTTAGTATAAAGAAACAAATCTTCATCAAAGAGCCTTTCAGGCTCAAAAAAATACTCGATAACACGTACAAGGCTCTCACTTCCGACCATACCATTTGTATGTTCCAACTCATCACCATCAAGCATATCTCCAAAAAGCTGTTCAAAATTTATTCCTGTTCCCCCATCCAAAAGCTGAACTCTGTTTATACCCAGCCTTTCAATGGCTGCCATACCAAAAAATGTAGCTCCGCCTACCAATCTTGACTTTTCTTCAAGCGTCATTTCCTTTATGACAGCTTCAATATCCAACACCTGTTCAACGAAATCCCCCAATGTACACCTCTCCTCTCTTAGCAGGCTGACCGCTCCAATTTATATTCGCCAAATGGACTGTGCCATACGCAGGCTTTCCCAAATCCATGGCAAATAGTTACGCTATTGCAAAATAAAACAGCACAATGATTCCAAGGGCAATTCTGTACCATCCGAAAACTTTGAAATCATGTTTCTTTATATATGACATCAAAAACTTTATCACAAAAATGGATACCAAAAATGCAACAACTACTCCCACAAGGAGTATAACAAGCTCCGCACCTGAAAATGCAAAACCAAACTTCACAAGCTTAATAAAGCTTAGGCCAAACATAACAGGTACAGCAAGGAAAAATGTAAATTCTGCCGCTGCAACTCTTGACACTCCAATTATAAGGGCACCTATAATGGTTGCACCTGACCTTGATGTTCCTGGTATAATTGATAAAACCTGAAACAATCCGATAATAAATGCCGTTTTATACGTTATATCTGACAACGTCAAAATTTTAGCCGTTTTATTTTTATTCCAATTTTCTATCAATATGAAAACGATACCGTAAAAAATAAGTGCAATTGCAATAACTGTGGATGTATGTAAATGAGCCTCAATATAATCATCAAAAAGCAAGGTCACAACTGCCCCTGGAATACATGCAACAACAACCTTAAACCATATTGAAAAAATATCTTTTTTTATGATACCAGTTTCTCCATCGCTCTTTTTAAAGTTAAATGGCCACATTTTATTCCAAAAAAGAACAACGACAGCAAGGATTGCACCAAGCTGTATGACCACAAAAAACATTTCCTTAAACTTTTCACTTCCGCTTAAGCTGATAAATTCGTCTACCAGAAGCATGTGTCCTGTACTGCTTATAGGAAGCCATTCCGTAATTCCCTCAACAATTCCCAAAAACAATACCTTTAATAATTCAATAATACTAAGCTGCATTTTTTCCTCCTTGAATTTAAATATCATTCCATAATTAAGCAAGTTTCTTTAAAAATCCGCTTATAAAAACATGCTTTCCTATAAGCTCAACTTTGCTTTTAATGGGGTGATACTTTTATTTTCTATATTTTTTTACTATCAAAATCGCAAGCAGGATTCCAGTCATGGCTCCCGCACTGTCTATCAGTACATCTGACATTCTACCGCTTCTACCCTCCACAAACAATTGATGAAATTCATCCGTCATGGCATAACATGCAGACAATCCCAAGCTGATTCCGCCATACATAAATATATTATGCTTCTCATCAACCAAACAGCCCAAAATAAGTATTCCAAGAATAAGATACTCCATTCCATGTGCAAGCTTTCTTATGGGTAACTCTAACTTTGAAACAAACATACTCTTTTCTTCTGCTGTATATTCCTCATAGTCCTGAATCACAATCGTTCCTATTGCATCAATGACAGCGTTGCTGTCCTCCGTAGATTGTTCCGCCACTCTTGCAGAAAATAAAAAAATAATTGTCATCCAAATAAATGTTCCTATAAGAAAAAGCTTTTTTCTTAAGGAGAGTTCAAACAATTTCTTCAAAATAAAATAACCTTTCTAGTATAGCTTTTATAGTTATACACGAAACACTACTTTCGTAGGTTTGGTTTGTACAATATAATGCATCTTTACATAAAACATTAGCATTGTAACATTCACTTGGTAATAATTCAAGTTTAACCTATAGGAACCTCTTTTATTTATCATTTTATTACTCTACAAAAATAAAAAGGTGCTGTCGCACTAAGCAATAGTGTTCAGCTCCTTTTTTGCAAAAAATAAGGGGCTGCCGCCTCACGAATTTTCATTCGTTAAAGCGACAGCTCCTTCACTTTTACTTCATTTTTGTTTACTTAAGTATCATTTTTACTTGTACGTTGGACCTCAGTGCTTACAACACCTTATTCCTTTTACGTTAAGTTGAACAATACATCCTTAAGCATTACCTTAATTCTCTGGTAAACCTTATTACCACCTGAATCTGTAGCCTCAATTACAATGTAAGTGTACTCCCCGTTATATGGGTCGAAGTACTCAGGCTTAAGCTTCAGTGCAGATGCAATGTTACTTGAACCATCTGCGTTAGTAGAGTCAATTACAGGATTACCATTTTGGTCAACTAATGTCTTAAGAGTAGGATCATACCTGTATACATTCTTTCTTACTCCTGCTGTTACACTATTTGCATTCCAGTCAGCCACAAGAACATGCTCATCGTTATCCACAAATGCATTGCTCCTGTTCTCATCCGAGTAATCAAGGTCATAGTATATCCTGATTCTTTCAAGCGTTGACTCGCTGTCCGTCGTAGCCTTAAAGCTGAACTCTGGATACTCATCCGTATCATCTACCTTTGTATAGTAGCTTCCATCCTTACGCTTAATCTTCTCACCATAAGTATCTTTATCATAATCATATATATAGATACTTGGCATAGCAGCACTCTTTCTTACAGCATTACAGATGATATTGATGTAAAGCTTTCTCTCATCATTGTTCATCTTACCTACACCGGTAACATTGGAATGTCCTGCACCACAGTAATATACATTTTTGTATGAGTATATAAAGTAGTTATCCTGACCATCCCTTGGAGATGCCGCAAACATGGAGGAGCCCTTTTGGTCATTGTAACCACCTGCAAGTGAATACCATACTGTACACTTATCATCCTCAAGGTCAAGTGCATATGCTTGTGGATGTGTACCTGCTATGTAGATGTCATCACTCAGCGTATACGGATACAGTGTAATAAGTCCGTCATTGTTCTTAGAGCCTCTGTTTGTACCATACTGGTTATTTTCTCTAGCGTCAGCACTAGCAGCATTCTGCCAGTGTGCCGAATAAGCCCATGAAAGATGCGCATACTTATAAGCAACTGCATACTGTGAAGATGCATGGTTAGCACTATATATACCATCTGTATAAGCAATTGATGTTAATAAGTTCGTACCTTTACCATTACTGCTTCCCTGATAAGCATTCAAATCATTAATCCAATTCGGATATTTTTCATCACCTGTCTTATAAGATAAATTTGTCATAAAATACTTATGTTCATCATAACCATCAGCAACTTTGTACTTAACATATTGGTTACTTGTATCCTCTGCTACCATGTGATTTTTATCCTGACCTGCATATGGTCTTAAAGCAGTTGTAAGATTAACTGAACCTGCATCACCAAATCTCGTAAAGGTATCATGGAACAAAAGAACATTTCCATCACTCTTTACATAGTTAGTTAAATCTTTTAGACCATTACTTCCTGCCGTAAAATCATCACCTGCAAAATCCTCTGAAGGTCCTATAAGTACCGTTGAATAACATCCCTCTATCCAATTGTTGGCATGTGCTTCTCTGTCATACTTCTTGTATAACTCTTTGTATTCAAGCTCCGTATTCTTTGCCTTTACATAGTCTGTAAATGCTGTACACAACTTGTTTATATCTTCTGCTGACAAATAATACTGGAAACCACCATACCTAAACGCAAAGTTACCATTATATGATGCATTGAACAAATCATAATACCGTTCTGTTCTTATGATATACTGAACCTCTTCCACAAGCTCAGTCCTTCCCTTTGCCTCAAGGCTTGTAATAAGCTTCTCAAGCATTTCATTCAGGTCTGTCTTGGCATCTAGCGTTGTCTGTGTTATCTCAATACTTGCACCTGTAATCGGGTCAGTGAACGTTTTGTTCTGCTCACCGGAACCACCGTTGCCTGCATTACCCGCATCAGGATTAGCAGGGTTCGCGTCAGGGTCATTAACATCCTCAAAGGAATCTGCAACTGCTTTTTCGTCTCTCATATAAGTATAAAGATTCCAATACTCGGAAGCGTACACCTCACTATTATACTGGGTGATATAAGTCAGCTTCTCATCAACATCATCTTCTCCGTACTCAGCGTAATCTTCAAATTCTTTATCCTCTAAATCAACATTATCTTCAAACTTCTTGATTACAGCAAGCTTCTCAGCATCGCTCATCTTAGAAAAGTCATATGCTGCTCTCACATTATCTGATATTTCTTCCACTTCACCTCTTGTAAGAATGTCAATATCAAAATCAAATCTGTCAGAAAGATCATCTGCAAGATTTATATGCCAGTCATCAGCACCATACTTCGTACCATTGTTAGTGAACTGCAAGTTTGCATCATAATATGGTATACCAAACACATGTTCATGTGTTCCTACATCTTTTATAGTTACACTTGGATATGGCCAAGGCAACTGAATTTCAGCAGATGTCGAATATTCCGTATAGTAATTTCCAGAATAATGTATCTGGAACCAGCTTGCATTGTTCGCCAATGGATTCTTTTCCAGTCTTTCACATGCCTGCTGACAAACTACACAGAAATACAGAGAATTCGAACCTTCAGCTCCCTCACCCAACACTTTGGATGACCCTTGCGTTTTTCCTCCAGGCATAATCTGAAGCACTCTTACATTCTGCTTATCTTCTACTCTCTTTGGTGCCACATAGGAAATTCCTGTTATACCTGTTGTGATTCCTGTTACTGTATCCTTTGCTTCCAGCTTCCATGAAATAGGTCCGTAGAAGCTGTCTGCCATCTCTACCCGTAAGCTTGTATCTGTGCCATCATACGATAAATCAGTTGCATCACCATATCTACCGTTTCCGTCATCATCAATCCAAAGCTTAACCTCACACTTTGAGCTACCTTTGATTGTATACTCAAACTCAAGCACTGACTTGCCATCTACAATATCCACCGTTGAGTCTGCCTTTGTATCATCGTATCTCTTAGGTGTTTTGGTCACTTCCAAAATTGGACGCTTATATGAAACATTGTAAACATCTGCAATTTTCTCTTTTTGACCTGTTACTGTTGTTCCATCGTCTATGTTGTCTGACCCAAACTCTGATGCAAACACTTCAACATAACCCACATTTGTCGTTCCAAGAGCTCCACCTGCATTGTCTACATGACAGGTTCCATCCTTGTCAAATCCCCAAAGCACATTTTGGCTCTTCTTAGTATACTGATTATAACATTCCGCCAAAACCTTTGCCATATTACAATCTGGGTCAATGGAATTTTGCAAATACGGATTACCATCCTTGTCTTCTGCATCGACCAATGCCTGATATCCCTCTGCTGCATCATCACTTACTATGACAGGCATTCCTGATGCTACATAAGCAACCAACTTCTGTCCTTGTTTGTATGTTATATCATTACCATTTAAGGTTGTAAGTGGATCTCTGCCATCTAAGCTAGCAAATGCCTGACCACCTTGAACAACACCACCAGACTCACCTGCTGTATTTACATTTACAATTGTTAAATCGCCATTATGCGTATACATAGTGAATATTGGCAAATATTTTATTTTATTAATATCACGTAACCCATCACCTGAGCCTATCGGACTAGAATTATTTGTTCCATCCACACCTTTCCATTGGGTAGCTTCCTTGAGAGCACTTCTATTTCCCCCAATGTATACCAAATCATAGGTTCCTAAAATATCCGTTGTGCTTGCTGCCATCTCCTCCGACGACATATGCACAACCTGAACATTGTTGATATCCATGCCAAGAGCATCCGCTATCTTTGCTTCAGAAAGCTCCCATGCATAATACTCCGGTGTCGTTATCGTTCCATCTGCATTAACCGTTGAAATCTGTTCTTTCGGTGCATTTAACACCTCCGCAGGCACAGTATAATAATTTCCTTTAATACCAGCAGTCTTCAAATAACCAGACAGTACATCTGCTGTACTATTAGATGGTGTCGGATTACTTTCTGCAACCTCCAAATCTATCGGATAACATGGCTGCAACTCCAAAACCGTAAACTTGGTCGAAGAAGAATTTGCTCCGCCATATTCCCTGAATGCGGATGCATTAATAAGGTCTGCAATCTTCTTACAGGTTGCTGCACTGTTGCTCTGTGCAATTACGCCAAAGTCCTCTGCATTTGTTACCATTACATTCGGCTTCTTTGATACACCTGATGTAGATGCCACTGTAGCATAAAGCATATTATATTTTGATGCTGTAGCATCGAAATCATCATTTCCTGTATTTGCACTGCCACTCTTCATACCTGAATTGTATATTATCGTAACATTTGCAAGCATTGCTGCACTAAACTTTCTGTACAAATCAGTAGAAATAGATGTACTTGTCAAGCCTGACTCCATAATAATCATATCGTACTTATCAAAGTCATAGCTATCCAAGTTTGCATCAAGGTCTGTTAATGTACATTCCTCTACAGTTACAACATCCGGCTTACTTGTATATCTTGAGTTGTATGCACTGCTGTAGAACAATGTATCTACTCTCTCACCATCAACCGTATTGTAAAGTCTGTACACATCATATTCAGTACCTGTGGCATCCTTTACAGTCTCAGCAGCACCAAATCCTGTAAATAACGCATTTGCATGTGGATTGTTTGTATAATCGCTATCTGCTGTTGGAGCTATAATAAGCACCTTTGCCATGTTAAGCGATGTTGCTGCATCACCCGGAGTTGCATCTCCTGCCACTACCTGTGTCCAGTTAGAAACCTTGTTATTTCCGTTAATACCAAGGTAAAGGGAGCCATTCTTATGGGAAAGGAAATTCTCCGTTCCAGCCGCATCTAAAGCATTTTTTGATGTATCCCATGCAAATGTATAATATCTGCTTCCTTTTGCTTCAAATACATCCTTACCCAGCTTACCCATCGTTGGTCTTTGCTGTGTACCATTTATTTTCTCTGTCTCTATCGGATTATCAATAATCATAGGACGCTGCTTATTATTTACATATGTATGAAGAAGCGCACTATATAAATCCTCACTCAGGTCATTGGTACCTGCCGCAAACATGTTGTTTGGATCATTGCTTACATAGATAAGGTCAGCTTCCGCTATCGTCTCAATATCAGCAGCCGTAACACTTGTTACATGATAGTACTTATAGTCTATTCTGCCTTCTTTCATAAGCTGCTCAATTGTCTTATTACCGTCAATGACATAATTCTTGAAAGCACTCACACCATCTGCATCCATGTATGCAAGATACTCAAGATATGATTTCTTTGAACCATCCGGCAATGTAGCCATACTAGGTGAAGCAGATGAACCAATCTCTACAATGTGATAATACGGGTCATTGGCATCTTCATCAAGATTAGAATTCTCAATGATTCTGTCCACCATAGTCATATTTGTATCATCGGCAGCGTCCGCCATGAGAGTTGTATCCTGCATTTCGGGCTCATTCTGCCTACTTGCAAGGGAGAAGGACACGATAGTTACAGCCAGAACCATCACAAGCATTACAGATAAAGCTGATACCAATATCTTTGTTTTACGTTTCATTATGCTTTTACCTCCTTCCTAATTCTTTGCTTTCAGTATGTAAGAATTTCTTACATTTACCATTCCCAGTGACGTATAGGTCATGTTCTTTTTGTTAAAGAAAAGATCAAAGCCTATGGCACCATTGTTGTAATCAATCTTTGCGACACATCCTGATATCGTGTCCCCGTCAGTGGTGTTATATCCGATTGAATCGGAATATAAGCAATTTTTGAGTTCATCCGCATCACTCCAGTCTGAAATATAATCGTTTAAATCCGTCATATATGCAAACCGCTGTTCCAGATAAAGCTTATCTTCATCAAAGGTAAACACCGTCATCATCGTATCGTAATCGGAATAAACCATGTCACCCGTTACAGAAGTATTCTTTTTGATTGTATCAAGGACACCGCCTTTCAGATTGTTATTTATCTTCAAATCTGTGGCTGATGATGTAAATGTATTTGATGATGCATCCGCTAAATTAATCGGCATTGCTGACAATACTATAAGCTTTTGTACGTAGAGCTCATCCGTTGGAGCAAGCTCACTGAAAAACTTGATATTCGCAGGCGACACACTTGTGTATCCGAGATTATGAAGCTCTAATACAATAGCGGTCTTGTTAGCGTCAATTGTTTTTGCCTCATCGTAGGCTCCTGTGGAATCCGTTTTATAATATGTCCGCTTATCAAACACTGCATAAATCTTCAAATCCGGATTTCCCGTTGCTGCCTCTCCACTTTTAGAAAAGTTTGGTGTTCCACTAAAGGTATAGCCAAACACATAAACTTTCTTTGCCTGCATGACTGTGTCTGTAATTTTGTTGTATACATCCTGTGCAGACGTCTGTACCGTAAGGTCATTCTGTGCTTTCTTATTGGCAAATACACTGGAGCCCATTAGGGAACTTATGGCAGTCATTAGAAAAGCAAGAACCGCTATGGCTATTATCAACTCTATAAGAGTGAAGCCACTATTGTTTTTTTGTTTTGTTTCCAATATTCATCACTCCTATTCTACTTTATTTGATAACTACCGTTTTGATTAATTGTAACCGTCACCAAAGTTCCGCCATTTTTTTTCTTAAACCTGTATGTTCCGGCGCCTCTGATACATCTTCCTCGCCTGTTGAAGGATACCATAAACGGGTTTGAGGCATCCATGCTGATATCATTGACCACCGTATATCCATCCGCTGATGTATAATCAATTGTTGTGTAAGGGCTTAAATTGATCCCCTTGCCATCATTTGCGTTGTCAAGATAATCATCATAAGTCTTGGAACCATCACTTGCCCACACACCCCGTTTCACAAACAGTTTGTCGCCATCCTTGTAGATTGCAAGGAAATAACATGCTCCTTTATCAATCTCCGCTGTATCCATCTTGCCATTACTATTTGCATCATGATATGCCTGCTGGCTTTTTGCCTTGGCATACATGGCATTTACCTCAGCATAAAATGTAGTTGCTGCATCCCGCACCTTTGCAGTATGTAAAACCGACAATGTAATAAATGCTGCCGATGACAGGATTACAATAATAGCAATTACGATTATCATTTCCACTAAGGTGTAGCCTTTATCATTTAATTTCTTAATCTTCTTCATAGGCAACACCTCTATTCTACATTCTTCATCCAGTTGTCAAAGCTTACAACATCTGAATAATCAATAGTATCAATTGTCTTTGCAGAAGTGTCTGTCGGCTCAAGTGTTACAACTGAGGAATCCTCATATGCCTTGAAAAGATCAAGTACATACTTGCACTTATCCTCGCTGGAAAGCTGACACTCTCTTATAATTGCCCTACATATCTCAGGACTGGCAGTGAATGACTGAAGCTGTTCATTTATGTATACCTTTCCACCTGCCACGATAAGTCCCTCAAAAGACTTCACGGAAGCATCAAAGTACACATCACCCTTTGTAATAACAATACCCTTTACCACTCCGTTGCTTCCTGCTTCTACTGTAACATATGCCGAGTCATTGGCACTTGAACTTACTCCATCATTAACATATACGCTGTAGCCGGAAGCAAGCTTCAGTACAGTTGCTTCGTTTCCTGTCTCAGCACCCTTTGCAGGTCTTAAATCACCACAAGCAGGGTATTTTGAATTTGCACCTATCAGCCTGATATTAATGTACTTATTGATAGGAGTGATAGACGCTTCCCCAAAATCAGAGTTAGCCAAAAGTGACTGGATATACTGTCTTTCTCCTGACTCCAGTGTTTTATTCAAATGACCAAGATTCCATTTTACAAAATTATACTCAAGGTCAAGGTCATTTGAAAGGCTGAACGCTGGTATCTTGTCACCATCAAATCCTGTAATAAATTGATTTCCTCCTGAAATAGCATTGTAATCAGTAACCTGCGGTGTACTTAACAATGCCGCAATATCATCAAGATCATTCTGTGTAATCATTTCAAATGTATTACCATTTTTTGAGGTAATGGCACCGCTTGAGTAAACAACTGCAGATGTCGCATCCATACTGTCATTCATGGTAGGAAGCAATATATCTCCTGCCTCAAAATCCTCATAATTTGTAATATCAACAAGGTACTGTGAAATATTACTGTTAGGATCCTTAAGCTCCTTCACATAATCCTCAATAAACGCTGCTGCGTATTCACGATCTGAACTAAATTGATTGGCAACAGCCTGATCTGCTAATATCATATTATAGCAGGTAGTAAAATCATAGTAATAATACTTCTTTCCTGATACCTCCTGCATGATACATGGTATATAAATATCTCTTGTACCATCAACTACCTTTCCAAAGGTAGACGTTGGGAAATACTTTTCGAAGAACACACTTCCCTTTAAAGCTGTATGAAGCTTTGCCTCATAATATAAAGCACGCGTTGCCGTGCTGTTTAAAACAGGAGTCGGCATTCCTGTGTACATCACAGGTACATATGCTTTCTGGTTACTCTTAACCGAGATACTTTCACCAGTTCTGTAATCCCTTAAATATATTGTATCTGTAGGATCCGGTGTATCTATATTGGATGTCGTTGGCATAAACTGATATGTCTGTTTTACAACATCCTGACTTGTAGAGCCTGCTGTTCCATCTCCTACTGCCACATTAAGCTCTGTCTCGTTTATCTGCTTGGAAAGCTCAATATAGGAACGTCCGGCAAGGAAAATAGCCTCTGTTTCCTGAAGATCCAACGTTGCCTTTTCACCATTTACAATGATGGCACTACTGTTGTAATGACCTCTGTTATATTTTGTACCATCTGCTTCTTCTATCTGGAAATTTTCAGGGTCAACAGTAGGGATAAACTCTCTGACATCCTTTGATGTACTGTCGCCATATCCAAAATAGCTTCCCTTTAACTGGAAATACGCACCTGTCGCATTTATTTCTGTATCATCCTTTACATATACATCTGCCCTTATCAGTGCAGTAGAACCATTGTACTTTATAATCTCATCCTTTGTTGTCGTGTTCTGCGTGATTGTCTTTGTGCTGTAGCCTCCAAGTACGATGTTGTCAGCCCACACTTCAGACTCGCTGGTAGCCTTACCTGTCTTTCCATAAAGGGTAAGGTCTCCTGAATTCATAACTGCGAGCGTACCTGGTACAATCACGGTATCCGCAAGAATTGACACACTTGAACCGTTAATATACAGTCCTGAATACATACTTCTCTGGTTCACACCATTGTAGTAATCTCTCTCCCCTGCAATTTCAGGGTCATTTATGGAAGAATACTCATTATAATATGTATTGACCGGACTTGCGCCATCAACATACTTCTTAGAAGTTACACTTCCATGCGTATACTCAAATTTTTCTGTACCAATAGTCATATTAAGACTTTTAGACGCATCAAGCACCCCAGCAGTATAGGTTGACTCATTATACTTTTTGTTATAATAGTCAGCCGCAGCATAAATATTACCTGATATTGTAAGCGGGTTACCTGCTGGTTGGTTTATCTCAACACCCATGTCTGCAACCATTGAGAAATCAAACAGCTTCGGGTATTCTGACCCAGTAGAATTAAACCTTACTGTAAAATCCGGTTCTCCAATTACGATATCAGTCGAAATACTCTGTGTATAATATCCGTTTGCCTGTGAACGATTGTACTCCTGTGTTCTTGTCAGGGTTATGTTTCTAATTGTGATAGATTTTAAGTTTCCATTCACATCCCTGTCCGTATCATCCACAAACACTTTTGACATATCAAGCTTAACTGAACTGTTTGTAATATACTTACTAAGCTCCGTAGCTATATTTGCACTGTCAAAAAATGTGTTTTGATCCAGATTGTACATGAACTGCTTCTTGAACATGTCATTTGCAGCCTGATCTCCAATCGTTACATAACTGTTGGATGTAAGGTCATATCTGACCATGTTCTCAACCGTATAAATATATGCTTCCTGCATGTCTTCCACTGTCTTGGAACCAACACCAGCATAAATCTCCTGCATCGCCTGCTCAACATAATAAAAGTTATCTCTGGCATTTAAATCCTGAAGCTTTTGCTTGTATGCGTACCCTGCAAACATAAGCAGTGCACCCACAATAATTCCGATAAAGCCAAGTGCCACCACTACCATCACCAGACTAGAGCCGCGATTATTTAGTTTCTTAATGAGTTTCTTAATCTTTTTCAACTAATTTTCCCCCTTTGCTCCAGTTAATGTAATCCTGCTGACACTCTTTGACTCAGGTGTAAGTCTTACTGTGACCGTCATCAGCCTGTTATCTGTTCTTTTATCCTCCGCAAGCGGTTCTATATAACCACGATCATAATCTGCTCTCGCACCTGTATAAATAGGCGAATCCGTCACAACCGTAGGTATAACAGTTTGTGCTGTCACACCAAACTGACCGTTGCTGTTCTCAGTGACATCAAGGTTTGTATATATATGTGCATATTCTGCGGAGCCATTTGATCTGAATATATTAATTCTAACCTTTTTTCCACTGGTATTTGTTGTATAGTATGCATTTCCGTTGGTTGTAGTTCCATAAGCCACATTGTTCTGGTCATTTGTCGGCTTGTAAAGATAAATCTTTGCATCCGGAACAAAGTTGTCAACCATAATGTAATCATTTGATGCATACGTAACTTTGTTTATACTTGCATTATATGCATAGTCTGCTGTGTACGGCTGATACTCAAAATAAATGTCAGGACATTTGTCTGTATAAAACTTTTGTGAAAATACATTGTAGTCAATGACATCTGTTGCACTTACTGTCTGATTACCCGTAATCTTAAAGCTGTAATCATTTAAATAATAAACATCCGCCTTTATGATATAATAATCATCCGTCGTATCAGAAGTACCGCAATCATCAAAATCAATATAAATCTTTGTCATCTTACTTGTAGAATCTACGTAAGCGATTGTGTTCAGCACACTATCGTTTGACTCATGGAGCATTGCCTGCTGGTATGAGTCCGGATCCGTCTGCTTCAGCTTCTCCATGGTTTTAGAGAAGAACAATGATTCCGCCTGCGCATCAAAGTTTGATGCCGTTCCATTTATAATAGCCACCTTTGTCGCATCTAAATCCTGCATATTACCAAGGTTTGTTTCATTTGGATTACTTACAAGATCCGCTTCCCTGCACGCTATTGCTTCAATATATCCTTCACTGTTATATTTTACAATGCTGCCTTCGTTTGTCAGCTCAAAGCCTGCTGGAAATTTGCTCAAATCCGCCTGTGTCATGTCATAGGCAATCTTGTATCCATTTCCACTTGCAGCCGATTTTGCTCCCAACTGCACGGCAAGGTCATCGAGCACAACATTTCTATGATATACTGTATTTCTGGCACCCAGCTTAACGTCGTTTATTTTGTACTCATAAACATTATACCTGACATAAGCACCAGATGCTCCAATAGCATGACCACTTGCACTGTCATATAAGCTGCACATTTGCGTCTTCACATTTGCAGGAGCAGAGAGCTTTAACTCATCTGCCCCATCCGTTGCATCAGACCCTGATGCAAGCTTGGCTAAGTCATTTCTCTGGGAATATTCCAACAGATATGCAGCCGCTTCATTGGCATACTGCATTTCCTTCGCTCGTCTGCTTGTATCAAGTGTCTGTGAAAACTGTCTCATAATCGGTACAAGAAGCAGTGTCAATATGGCAATGGCTATCATGACTTCAATCAAAGTAAAGCCTTTGTTTTTGTTTTTTGCCATAAATCCCATCCTCTCTTAATATACCTTTACGGTACCACTCTTGCTTCCTACGCTAAATCTTGGCGATGTACTGTCATCACCGCTCACCTTAAAGAATACTGGAACACTCGTCTTGTTATCAACTGTCACCTTTACTCCGTTTGTATCAGAAGAATCTACTCTTGCAGATGATTCTACATAAATCTTAAGGTCAGCTGATGTGATTTCTTTCTTGTATGACTTATCTCCGATTGCATATGTTACGAAGTTCTTTCCGTCCTCTTCTGCAATTGTTATGGTAAGTGTTTCAACACTGTTTTCACCGCTTGTTACATATGTATCGGAACCGCCTGATGATACAATGATACCATCTGTATTATCATTGTTTGCATTGTTAAGCACAATCTTAATGTCATTGTTTGAAGCAAGTGATGCTCCATTGTCTGAGTCATATGCATATGTTGCAGGTGATGCTGCACCATCTCCTCCGAGGAAGATATTAGCTACACCATTCTTCACGTCTACAGCAATCTTATCTGCCTCTCTGTCTGCACCTGCCACACAGTAAGCGTTCATGGATAAGGAACCTGTATATACATCCAACTCTGAATCATATGTAATGTTAAGACTGTCTATGTTCATTCTGTACTTATAATTCATCACATAGTCAACATACTCCTTGATACCTTCATAGGAACCTGAATAAGTAATTGGAAATGCTGCCTTATATGCAGTGTAGGTTGCCGTTGCTGCCGCCTCAGCAGCCGCATCTGCCGTTCCATCCACTGGTGCAGCAGCGCCAAGTGCATAAAACTGCTCTGGTCTTCCAAGACCGACTGACTGAACCACAAACTGTCTGTCGCCTTCATCCTTATTAATTCCCTTTACAAACATAACTGAAATTTCCTGATCAAGCGTTGCAGGAAAAACTGTTAACTGTTTCTGAAAGGCATCTTTAAATTCCTTTGTCTCGTCTATATACTTTTGCTTATCCTGCGACTTCGCATAAAGTTCGTCATATCTTGCCTGAAGTGTATCAACTTCAGCCTGAATAGTGTCCACTTCCTCCATATTCGGCTTATATACATATAAGTATACCCCGCCTACTATCACTACGGCCAGTAAGACTAAAAGTATGATTGTATTTCCCTTTGACATATATATATCCCTCCTTTTTTACTCTGCCGATTCTGTCGTTTCTTCTGTTGCACCTGCTTCTGCTGCTGCAGCTTCTTCTTCCATCTGTTGCAAGAGCAAAGCATACGGATTTGTATAAACACAGGTTACAGTAAACTCATATGTTACGGTTTCCGTACCCTCACTTACTCTTTTTGCAATACTTGCAACATAAGCATCTTCTATACATTCCATCGTCTTAAGCTGCACAATAAAATCTGCTATAGAGTCATAATCTGTTGACACACATGGCATAGACACACCTTCATTTGCTGAGCTGAAACCTGACACAATAACCGTAGTCGGTATCTTGTTTTCAAGCTGTGTAATAAACTCTCTCATGTTTTCATTCAACTGATACGTTGCCATATACATAGCTGTGATATCAATGAGTTCTGCCTGTGCCTGATCATGTTCCTTAATTATCTGCTCAATGTCCGCAATACTTGCAATCTTGCTGTTAAGGTTATCTCTCTCTGCCTCCTTGTCGGACTTTGTCTTGATAGAGTAAAATGCAAGTCCTGCCGCACCGATTGCCGCAATAACAACCAGTGCAATAAATGGTGCCAGACTGATTTCTCCACTGGAGCCCTTTGCCGCAGCTTCAATTGTCTCAAATCCCATTGGTGCAAAAGCGGCACCAATAGGAGCTACCAGATATACAGGGTTATATACCTTAAGGTCAATACTTGGGTCAAACTTAATGTTGTAAAGACTATCCATGATACGTACATTTACATTCAACTGTATTTTGAACAGTCCGTCTATACCTTTTATGAGTGCTCCATCACCTGTAAGGAACACATCATCGATTGGCTTATCAGGGTTCTTTGATGCATAGTAGTCCATAACACGTCCTATGTTGTTGATAAGATACCTGAAAGCACCTGTAGCCTCATTGTCATCAAAATCTACAGTAATAAGTCTGTCATTCTGAAGTAATGTCATGGCAGTCGTTGCATCTACGCCCTTGTCGTCCATGACAACATTTACAACAGAGTTTGTACCGTATGGTACAGTTCTCTGAAGAAGAAGATTGTCGCCCTGAACTATATTCAGTACAGTTGACTCACTTCCTAACTGGATTACCATTGTGGTAGTATTTGCCGCAGTCTGTGTCTTGATAAGCTGAAGCATTGAATTTCCGATGTAATCAAGTGCTACAACATTAAGCCCTGCCATAGATGCCAAATCATAATAGGACTTTACTATCTGTGCCGGTGCTGCTACTGCAAGAACTCTTAACTGCTTGTTGTTCTCCTCGTCTGTTACCGTTTCAAGAACAGAGTGAGAAACCACATAATCCTCTATATTTACAGGGAAATACTCCTGGGAGTTTGCATTTATGATTCCTCTGATTTTGTTCTCCTTTACGAAAGGTATAATAACCTCTCTGTTTACTATCTTCGTAGAAGAAAGAACGAATACTGCATTCTTGTTTGAAATCCCCCTACTGGACAGTTGGTCGCGAATAGCTGCTGCTATTCTGTCAGGCTCCTTGATGATACCATCCTCATAGGCATCTTCAGGAGTTTCAAATATAATTACATTGTGAATGTTCGTCTGCTTTTTCTGAGAAGCAGTCAACTCAATAATTGTAATACTTTCATTGGTGATATCAATGGATAACACTTTATTGATTTTTGCCATTCCTTATAGCCTCCCTCGCTAATCAGTGATTTAAAATAATTGGTGGATTATAAAAATGTCCACATACTCAGGTACCAGCTTACAAGCTGCTCACCCCATATCATTGCTATATATACGCCCATAGATAAATATGGACCAAAAGCCAACACCCGGTCAGCTTTCTTAACAGCCATCAATGTCAGATGTATAACTGAACCGAGCACACATCCTGACAAAAATGCTATAATATTAAGCTGCCAGCCCAATAGTAAGCCGGTTGCTGCCATAAGCTTTATGTCACCACCACCCATCGCTCTTCCCCGCGAAACAAGAAGCAGCAATAATAAAAAACCGCTGACCGCAAATAAACCGATTACATACTGACTCCAGTTACCGATATCAGTAACAAGTCTAATCAGACCTAAAAGAAAAATAAATATGTTAAATCCCGGTGGGATTTCTTTTGTACGCCAGTCTATAAAGCTAAGCGCAATCAAGGCAGAAGTACACAGGCAGTAAAGCATCGTATTTATCGAAAGTCCGCATGCGAGGTACAAGACGGTGTACAGTAATCCATTCAGTCCTTCGACAATCGGATACTGACACGATATATGTACTTTACAATACCTGCACTTTCCACCTAAAAACAAATAACTGAATAATGGAAAAAGATCATACCATGCAAGGGTATGTCCGCATTCCATACAGTGAGACCTCTCTCTCGCCAGACTCTCCTTTAACGGAGTACGTAGTATCACAACATTCAGGAAGCTTCCGATTACGATTCCATATATAAAAAATATAACAGAAAAAATCAGTATTTCCATCATGTTTCAAGGTCCCTTCTTAAGATTTTAAATACAGTTAAATTCCACCTGGCGAATCAGGTGGAACTTAACTATACTATAATTAGCTTACTGATAATTCTTGTTAATTTCAGGAACAAGCTCATAACCACCTGATATTGCTCCAGTAGAAGCGTTAACTGTAGGCTCAGCATTAGTACCAAGTATAACCTTAACCTGACCAGTTCCTGAACATACAACATACCATGTAGTTGGTGCACCAATTGTTGAATCAGCAGCTTTCTTATACTTAATCTTCGGAACACTCTCACTGAGGTTCTTGAAGATTTCGTCTACAGCCTCTGCCTGTGTCGTTGTTGCGTTAGAAGGCCATGTAACATTAGTAACTGCAACACCTGAAGCAGAAGTTGCACCAGGAGTAAGCTTAAGAACCGGCTTAGCTGTCACGCTTGTCAAAGCTGCATAAGTATCCTCATTTGACATAGCTGTCTCAACAGCAGTCTTGATTGTCTTAGCAGCTGAAAGGTCATTTGACTTTCTTGACTTATCAATGTATCTGATAAGTGCCGGTGCAATTGCTCCTGCAAGGATAGCCATAATAGCTATAACAATGATAAGCTCTACGAGTGAGAAACCTTTGTTGTTTGTTTTCTTCATAAATAAATCTCTCCTTTTCTTTTTATTTTGACAAAATGTCATATATATGATATCAACCCACCGTCCTCGCCCAGTGGGAGAAATCCGTTTTTAATAGTTATCGATAGCGTCGTACATACTAAGCATCGGTGAGTAAATTGCAAGTACAATACTACCAACAGTAACACCCATGACAACTATGATAATAGGCTCCATCATGGCTGTCAGTGCATCGGTTGCATTGTTTACTTCCATTTCATAATAGTCAGCAACCTTATCCATCATATCTTCGATGTTACCAGTTTCCTCTCCTATCTTCGTCATCTGTGACAACATAGGTGGAAAAATCTCCATATCCCTGATAGGTTTAGAAAGAGGCACACCCTTTGCAACCTGAACCTTGGCATCAAGCAGACCCTCTCTGATTATCTTGTTGTTCTGCATCTTTGCAACCTGCTCTATGGCATCCATCAGCGGAACACCGGAACCCATCAATGTACTTAAGGTTCTTGCAAATGTTGCTGCTGCAGACTTAATGGTAAGATTTCCAAACAACGGTGCCTTAATTGCTATGGAGGAGTAAAGCTGTGCCCCTGTGTTTGTCTTGCCATACTGCACAAGAGCAAATACAATCGCTGCTATGACAAGGGCAAGCACAATACCATGATGTTGCAAAAAGCTACTGAAGTTAACCAGCATCTGTGTCGGCTTCGGAAGCTCCGAACCCAAGTCCTCAAACATATCTGCAAATGTAGGAACAACTCCTACAAGAAGTACAACTACTACCGCAATAACAACCACAAGTATAACGATAGGATACGTCATGGCACCTTTGACTTTCGACTTTAACTTGTTTGAATTCTCAAAGTGGGTAGTCAGTCTGTCAAAGGATGTCTCCAAACTACCTGAAATCTCACCTGCCGCAACCATGTTGATAAATATCGGTGGGAACACCTTAGGATTCAGCCTGAAAGCGTCTGCCAGAGTACCACCCTTTTGAACATATCCCTGCGCCTCCCTGATTGCTCTTTGAAGCGTCTTGTTATCAAGCTGTTCACTCATCATCTCAAGTGCCTGTATAATCGTAACACCTGCGTTTAACACGGCACCAAACTGCTTACAGAAAACCGCAAGATCCTGATCCTTAACCTTCTTGCCGCCGCCTTTCTTGCCGCTACCCTGTTCTTTAATTTCCTGAACAATGAAACCTTCGGACTTCAGCTTTTCTCTTGCCTTGTCCTCGCTTACGGCCTCAACGGTACCCTTTTTAGGTTTGCCGTTTTTGTCCATAACCTTGTAATTATATTGTGCCATTTCAATTCCTCCGACCCGATTTTTTTAACAGAAAATTTTGTTCTCTATGGCACGTTTCTTACGAAACCTGCCATATTTAAAAATGAACAAAATGTTAACAATATGTATCTAAACTAATAATACAACATTTCTTAAAATAATGCAATAAAAACAAATATTTTAAATATATTTTGGTCAATATTACCAAAATACCAAACATTTGCCCGATACAAATGATATCTATTGCGTTAATTTTATACATTTTATTTGTATATTTCTACCTTTGCACCAATCTTACATCTGTTTCTTCATGGCAGCCTGATCTTGAGCATATATGAGTGCATTATCTCTTGTAATGGAACCATTTCTGTAAAGCTCCATAATGAAGTCATCCATGGTAACCATTCCCTGTGCCCTGCTTGTCTGTATGGAGGACTGAATCTGGTGCGTCTTTGCCTCACGGATAAGACTTCGTATTGCCGAGCTTGCAAGCATAACCTCGAAAGCCGCAACTCGTCCATTTCCGTCAGCAGTCGGTATCAGCGACTGTGATATAACACCCTCAAGAACCATGGAGAGCTGTATACGTGTCTGTTGCTGCTGATGCGGTGGGAATACGTCAACAATACGGTCGATTGTTGATGCTGCACCAATTGTATGCAGTGTGGAGAAAACCAAGTGACCTGTCTCAGCAGCGGTTATGGCTGTGGAGATAGTCTCCAAGTCTCTCATCTCTCCTACAAGTATGATATCAGGGTCCTCACGGAGTGCAGCTCTAAGTGCGTTAGCATAGGAAAGTGTATCCATACCGATTTCTCTTTGGTTTACAACTGACTTTTTGTGCTTGTGTACATACTCGATAGGATCCTCAAGTGTTATAATATGGTCTGTAAGATTCTCGTTTGCCTTATTTATAATAGAAGCAAGTGTTGTCGACTTACCAGAACCTGTAGGACCTGTTACAAGAACCAGACCCCTTTTCTTTTTGTAAAGCTGTACAACCGAATCCGGTATACCAAGCATATCCGGTCTCGGAATCTGTGTATCTACCTTTCTGTATGCAGCAGCCATGTTACCCCTGTCCATAAAAACGTTTACACGGAAACGTCCTGTCTCTGCTGATGCATATGAGAAGTCGACCTCGCCCCTTTCCTTCAGAATTGCCTTATGCCTCTCATGCATGGTTGAACCTATTGCTTCAGCAACATCCGCCGGTGCAAGAGGCGGAACTTCAACCTCTGTAAGCTTTCCATGTATACGAAGCTTTGGCGGTATACCACAAGCTATATGTACATCGGATGCATTCTGCTCTACCGCAAATGCCAGTAACTCCTTCATATCTAACATTATATATACATCTCCTTTTCGTGAATTTTTCTTTTATATTTGTTTGTGTGAATATTATTTCAGGTTGTAATCACCTATTATATTAATATTCGTCTCCTGTCTCGTATGTTATCTTTTTCATCTCTGAAAGTGATGTAATACCGTTCAAAACGTGTTTTGCCGCACCCATCTTAAGTGTAAGCATACCTTCTGAAAGCGCCTGTTTTTCAATAACATCCGCAGTCGACCCCTTTGCGATAACCGCTTGAAGTGATTTTGATACAGGCATCATCTCATACACACCGATACGTCCTGAATATCCTGTCTCACCGCAAAGTGTACATCCCGCTGGTTCGTATACAATAACATCCTCGTCCATATCCTTCACACCGAGTATAACCTTCTCGTCATCATCCGCAAGTCTCGCCTGTTTACAGGAACCACAAAGTCTTCTCACAAGTCTTTGTGCGATAACTCCCACAAGTGCATCTCCTGCAACGTACGGCTCAATTCCCATATCTATAATACGGGTAACCGTAGATGCAGCCGAGTTTGTATGGAGTGTTGAAACAACCAAGTGACCTGTGATAGCGGCCTGAACAGCAATACTTGCAGTCTCACCATCACGAATCTCTCCTATCATAATGATATCAGGGTCCTGACGAAGTATGGAACGAAGTGCCGCCGCAAATGTCATATCAGCCTTGACATTAACCTGTACCTGATTGATACCATCAATATTTGCCTCCACAGGGTCCTCAACCGTGATTATGTTAACATCCTCAGTATTGAGCTCACTCAATGATGTATAAAGCGTTGTTGACTTACCGGAACCTGTAGGACCCGTAACAAGAATAATTCCATGGGGGTTACTGAGTATACCATCAAATACCTTAAGCTCTTCCGGTCCGAATCCAAGGGCACTCTTAGGTTTTGTAAGACCATCCTTGGAAGTAAGTCTCATAACCGTCTTTTCGCCGTATACCGTTGGGAGCATGGAAACACGGACATCATACTCTCGTCTGTCAACCATTATGGTAATACGACCGTCCTGCGGTTTTCTCTTCTCAGCGATATCCATACCACCTATGATTTTGATACGGGCACTGATTGCAGACAGGAGACTGTAATCATATGTCATAACCTGCTTCAATGCACCATCTATTCTGTACCTTACACGAACACTCATCTCCAACGGTTCAATATGTATATCAGATGCTCTTTGTCTTACTCCACCTTCTATAATCTGCTTTACAAGAAGAACAATAGGAGAATTTTCTATGTCCTCATTTAATGCTTCTTCTTCGGTCTCGGTTATGCCATCGGCCTCACGCTCTTTTCTGTACTGCTCCGCAGCCTCCATAGCCTGGGCATTACCGTAGTATTTTCCGATTGCCTCATTCAGGTCATCCTCCATGGCAAGGAGTGGTTCAACCTGCGTGTTGGTTGCGATACCAATGTCATCCACTGCGTTAAGATCCATCGGATCAGCCATTGCAACCCGAAGCACGTTAGGATTCATTTCATCATATCCAATCGGTATTGCCTTGTACTTGTTGACAAGGTTCTCCGGAACAAGCTTCAGTATATCATCATCCAGCTTACATGCCTTAAGCTCTATGAAATCAATACCCATCTGAGTTGTAAGAACCGTAACAAGGAGATCCTGACTGATAAGACCAAGCTGCATTATGACATTACCAATCCGTCCGCCATTTTCTTTTTGGTAGGCAAGTGCTTCCTGAAGCTCATCTTCCGTTATTGCTCCTGCTTCTACAAGCAAATCACCTACACGAATTTTCTTTCTTCCACTAGTAATTCGCATACACACATTCCCTCTCATCATAATATAGTTAGTTGTTTATAGTATACCACAAGACATGCTGTATGGGAAGAAAAAATATAAATTGTTTTAGGGAATCTGAATCGTACGAAGGCTTTTACACAATCTCCAAATCGTCCCTGTCACGGAGCATATATTTCTTTAAAGGCGTTATGCTTGCAATCAGGTAAAGCAGTCCTCCAAAAATTGCGGTAAATCCGCTCCCTGTCGTAAACAGGAATATATCGCTGTGTATTATGCCTGTCATCGGATTGTATACAAATAGCATGGATACCACAAATGCAATGATAAGACAACCGATACCCACAAAATTAAATCCGCCCGTAAACTTATACGCGTCATGTCCATCCAATCCGTATGCCGATTTCAGTGACAGCTTTCTCTTTTTTACAATCAGATAATCCACCAGTGTCATACCGATGATAGGTCCCTGTATGTATGCGGCAAGTGATATAAATGCACCAAAGTGATCATTTACACCACCCCATATTGTAAGTCCGCTGACATACACCATCGCAATGATAACCAACAACTTATAGCTGACCTTCGGCATACCACTCTTTACAATCATACAGTTTACATACGAGCCGGTTCCCTGAGTACCTACATTTGCAAAAGCAACCATCAGTAAGCTTAAAAGGGCAAAGCCCGAACCACAAAGCGTAGACAGCATTGCCGTTGGGTCACTTTCATATATTCCTGTCTTAACATACATAGCAAACGCCATGACGCCGCCTGCTGCCACAAAGAAAGGAGCAACGATACCATAGGAAATAGCCGTACCCCAAAAACCACTTCTCTCTGACCTTGCAAGCCTCGGCATTACAAGTGCCTGTGTTGACCACGAGAATGCAAAGGCTACATTTCCCTCTGCCGACAGCATAAAATTAACAAGGGAAGAATTGCCATTATCAACAACCGGCTTCACCGCTGCAATATCTGATAAAGGCACTGCCGTAAAGCAAAGTCCCACTACAATGGCTCCCACAATCAACAGTGCTGTTACCAAAAACCGGTTTGTCCACTTTATTACATCAGGTCCGCCTAAGGCAATCAGCGTTCCAAGAACAACACAAAGCGTCCCCAGTACCGGGTTCCAAATATCCGGATTTAGGTGCAGTCCAAAATTACCTGCAAGATTAATCATGGATGATGAAAATAGATTTGCTGCAACTGCATACCAGCCGAAATTAGCAAGACTGATTATCGTTGCAATTACTGCAACTCCCTTTGCTCCAAGCACGGAACGCAGCCATATCCACAAATCAATTCCGTACCTTACGGCAAACAATACCGGAATACACTCAATAATTATCCAAACGATATTAAAACAGAAAATGTTGATAAGCAGCTGCTTGAAGGTCAAAAACTGTGCCCCGTATGCTCCCTGTGTGTAGCACCATGTTGCAATGGCAAAGCCGCTTGTTGAAAGAAGCAAATCAATAAAAGTATACTGTCTGTCCTTTTTCAGCATCGGCACAACGCCCGTAACTGTTTCCTGTCTTATGTAATCTGCATTTTTTCCCATTACTGTATCACCCCTGTCATGCAAAGTGCAATCAGTACCGCACTTACTATAAATCCCGCAATCATAACGATTACATCCACCTTGCCAATTCTTTTTGGAAATTCATAATCAGGCTGTTCCATTTCATTCAACCGTTTTTCCGTCTCTGATGAAATAAGCTCCTCAAGAGACAGTTCCTTTTCTTCCTTACTCATAGCTCTCTCCTTCGTTATTATCAAAATATTTTTTCGCTTCCCTACTGTATGTCTTTGTGTATTTATACCAAATATACAGATACTCACCGACATCATTTCCAACACTGTTTTGATAAATCGCCCACAAAAACCAATAATATGCCGCTGCCGCTATATAGGTATAAAAATACCTTCTTTCCTTTGTGTCAGCCTCATACCCCAAATACAGTTTGATTATCCCGTCGGCTTCCTCTTTCGTATAATCCGAGCAGGCAATAAACGTACCAATATCACCGCCCCTATAAGCCATTCCTGAATACTCCCAGTCAATGAGATACATTTTCCCCGAAGCATCAACGAGAAAATTGGGGTCATAGCTGTCACAGTGGCAAAGACATTTTTCGTTATCCTCCTGAAGGATAAGATTACGGAGCTTTTCCATTGTATCATGCAGCTCCTGCATATCCTCAAACTGATTATTCCCCCGTTCCTCAAGACGCTCCTCAAACTTACGGATTTCCTCCCAGATATCAAATATAAAATCGGTCTTTAAATTGCATGTATGGAGTCTTCTCACCATGCTTATGGCTTCCTCTACCTGTTCCTTGTCATGATAATCAAGAGTTTGGGCATTCTCTATATAATGGGAAATCTTCCATCCGTCTTTTTCGTCCATACAGATAAATGTATCATCAAGCCCCAGCCTTTTTGCAATTTCCAGTGATTTCTTTTCACTCATCCGATTTATGAAATTGGAGGTACCTACCCCTGGATGTCTGTACACATATTCCTTTCCATTTACGGTAAAGCGGAAAGAAAAATTGGTAAGTCCCTTTTTAATCGGAACAATATTTGTTATATTTTCCTCTTTTACATTTAATGCTGTACATATATTGGTAAATATTTTGGAATTTGCATTTTTTAAATACTTATCATCAAAGCCCCTAAGCTCCTCCAAGGAATCAAACTCCTTGATTTTATCAGCGTCATATTTTCTGATGTATAAATCAAGCTCCTTAATATGACGTATATAAAAGTCTTCCCAAAGCTGCTGCTTCGTCAGGGGGTCGTCATATTCATTTCTTAAAATCCTGACAAAGCTTTTGCTAAACTCCCTGTCAAAATACACGTGCCCCAGCATATACCATGAAGCCTGTCCGCCTATGGTCACCTTTGTTATCCGCCCCTTATTATTAAAAGATAAACAATATTCATCTGTTTTAGCCGCCTCATATACAGCGGCATAGTAAGCTCTATACACATAAGGCTCAAAGGGATTTTCAGTAAAATAGTTGTCTGATGAGCATATATATGTGTTGTCCAGCCTATTGGCCACACGAATTAATGTAGAAGTATTATTATATCTGTAATAATCATCATTAATGACAATATTTACATTATATTTATCTTCTAAATAAAAGAGCTGCTCCTTCAAGTAGCCCACAACAACCGTTATATCAGTTATGCCTGCCTCCTGAAGCTGCTTAATTTCCCTTTCAATGAGTATCTCTCCCTTTACCTTAAGCAACGCCTTTGGCTTTTCATATGAAAGAGGAACGAATCTGCTGCTCATACCTGCCGCCATAATAACTGCATTTTTAACCTTGTATGATTCCATAGCTTCATATCCTACAGAAGAAATCTGCATATCATTGTTTAAAAGTCCTGCTTCCGCAAGTTCCTTTACAGCCTCATTAATCTTACCTAAGGAATATCCCGTTTCCCCTGCAAGCTCTCTCTGCGTAAATTTATAACCCTGCTTTTGAATAACCGTATAAAGTATTTTAAATTGTGTTTCTGTCAACATATGTTTCTCCCATGTGTATCATATTTCAATCAGATTATATGTTCATATTTTAATTAATTATACAGAAAAATGAACGCTTAAATAATACTTCCTATTATCCATTTTGTCAATACCTAAGAACAAGGCACAAAAGAAGCTGTTGCCATACGAAGAATCGTGCGACAGCAGCTTCCTTTTTTGTTTTATCTTGTTGCGTCTGACGGAAATACATACTCATCAAGCACGATTTCCTCATCGTAAAATTCCCAGTTTGCCCGGTTCCACAAATCCGCCTTTACCCTCGCCCATCTTGCAGGGAGAAAAGTGTTCCCATTATTAATATGGGTATTTGATTCCTCCGACAAGATGATGTACTGTTCATGTGCCATTTTTTCGGAATTGGTAATTACCTTTCCCGTAAATGGATTTGTAGGATTTTCAATCAAATCATCCGTTGCAAGTACTGGCACATCCGCATTTGTCATAAACTCCTCCGACACAAGAAATTCCGTGCTACCAAAATCCTTCACAAGCAACAGCGGATAATATTTTTCCGCATCAACAGGATTGCCCTTTTGATTATCAAAAATCAACTCATCAAAATGATAAAGATTACTTCCATGGTCGGAGACGATAATTATTTTCGTATTATCATATACACCATTTTCCCTCAGAAAATCAAACCATTCCCCAAGCTTCATCAGTGCTGCCATATTCGAATGATAATGTTCCATCTGTCTGCTGTTTTCCATGCTTAAGGTTTTTTCGTCCACCGTAAACCGCCATGTGTTTTCGGCATCATATTCCGTGTTGTCTATAGTCTGTGCAGGAATATACGCAGGTTCCAAAAGCAGCGTAGGCTCATGGGTTATGTTATTTGTCATGTATAAAAATGTGTTTACATTCTCCTCTGTCACAGTTGTCATTAAAGACATATTATCAAGTACATTATACGAGTCCATAAATACTGTACTTAATCCTTCCGCCTTTGACATGCCATCGGCAATCTGCACATTATGCATAATCCCGACTTTGTTATACGAACCGTCAGCATATATGGTTGACTGTGCAAAAAGCGGCATTGTTTTCATAATACTAAAACAGAAAAAATTGCGTCGGTTATTATTTATATTCTGCCGCTTTACCTGCGGTGATGTAAAATGTCCCTCCGTAGTATATGCATTGATATCCGGATACGTATCAAAAATTGATACATCAGTAGTCCATTCATAGTTTACATATACCGGGTCACATACCGTCACCTCATATCCATTGTCCGCAAATAAAACCGGCATTACCTTGATTGCTTCATTGTGCTTGTCAGCCAAGGCCTCGTCCGCCCTTTTATTCATCTCTACAGGAGTATACTCATATCCACCCAAGATTCCCGGCAGGCCAAAATTCGTACTCCCGCCAAGGGATATTGTGTTGGAATACCAGGTAAAGCCTGCAAACTGCTCCAAAAGCTCCGGCTTTTCATTCATGATATATGGTATATATGCACCCATCCCTCTGTCAAGCATAATTACGACTACATTTTTTCCCTCCGTGCTAAGGGAAAAAAACTGTTCTTTCTCCTGCAGTGTTTCAAATGAAACCTTATCAACCGATGTTTTAATATTAAAAATATTAATTGAAGACATAACTACCAGTGCAATTGATGCGGTGACCGTAAGCCAGAAGCTGATTCGGTACCATTTACACACAATAAAATACATCGCTCCTGCAACCAAAATCAATACAAGCACATTGAACATTCGTTCCTTTATCGAAAAATACATGCCATTATCGTACTGCAGCATTGCAGATATATTACCCAGTTTCGTTCCAAAAAACATATAATTTACAAGGGTAAGTCCGCAGAAAATCCATGCAAGCCTTTCAAATATAACCTTGCCCCTTGGACTTGCAAGCCAGTAAAACACCTTCATCCATACCAAAAATGTACCCACCGCCATTATGGCAGAAACTGCAATATATCGAATTGGATGATAAAAAACAACAAGGTCAATATATTCTTGTGGGGAAGCGGAAATAAACACTGACGGAATAAATATTCCAATCAAAACTGTCAAAAAAACCATACATATATTAAATATTTTACTGTTCGGGTTTGAGGTTTTGGTTCTCATTTTCTCCCATTTGAGTTGGCGATGCTCCGAATTTTGACCATTACCGCTTCTCTTTTTTATTTGAATAATAACCAAAAAACCTAACAGGAGTTCCACCAATACTGCCATGCATATCATAAAATACTTCTGACTCAGCAACGGCGGATGATAAAATTTGATGATATACGTAATAAGTGCTATGTTTGCAGCTAATGCACACATTACAATTGCAAGCGGAGTTATTAAATACCTTTTTACCTTAGAAAACATCTGTTTAAACAGGGAGAACAAATTATTAAGCGTCCAGTAAAATACAAGACCGGATGGTGAGCCATATAAAAATACAAGAAAAAACAGTGCCATTCCATAAAGCTGTATCTTCGTCTTTACGGGAGAGCCTTTTGAATAAAGAACGCTTGCTATTATATTGATGGCAGTCATAAGAATAGGCAGAAGATTTATGGTGATGCCGCCAATCACAAGCATTCCGTCCGGTCTGCTCAAATCTGCAATGGGACCTAAGGATACACCATCCAGAATTTCTAAGTGCGAAAGAAATTGGTATGCCGCAATAAAAAACGGAATTTGAAGCAGCAACGGCACGGAGCCTTTCAACGCATCTGCCGGCTTATAATGATTTTGCCTGTAGTATGTCTGGAGTACCATCATTTTCTCATCACCGGAAAATGTTTTTTTAATATGTGCTACCCCGTCACGAAGCTTTGCATCAATATTCTCCGCCTGCTTCTGCATGGCATCCGCACGTCTGTAAAGCGGCAGTACCAGTATATTTATAACGAGGCTTAAAAAAAAGATTGCCAAACCCGGATTATAAAAATATCGGTAGAAAATCCCATATACAATCTCAAAAAGCAGCTCCAGCGGTCCGATGAATACCATATAAATCAGTTCAAAGAAAATCATTTATTTGCCCTCCTAATTTATATTCGGGAATGCATACTCATCAAGCACGATTTCCTCATTATAAAATTCCCAGTTTTCCCTATTTCGCAAATCATCCTTTACCCTCGCCCATCTTGCAGGCAGGAAGGTGTTGCCGTTATTAAAAGCAGTATTCGCTTCCTCCGACACAATAATGTACTGTTCATGTGCCGTTTTCTCGGAATTGGTAATCGCCTTTCCCGTAAATGGATTTGTGGGATTTTCAATCAAATCATTTGTTGCAAGTACAGGCACATCCGCATTCGTCATAAACTCTTCCGACACGGAAAACTCCGTGCTGTCAAAATCCTTCACAAGCAACAGCGGATAATATAGCTCTACATCATCAGGAATACCATTATCTTCATTAAATACCAAATCGTCAAAATGATAAAGATTTCTTCCGTGATCTGATACGATTATTATTTTCATATTATCATATACACCATTTTCCCGTAGAAAATCAAACCATTCCCCAAGCTTCATCAGTGCCGCCATATTTGAATGATAATGTATCATCTGGTTGCTGTTTTCCATACTTAAGGTTTTTCCGTCCACCGTAAATCTCCATGTGTTTTCGGTGTCGTATTTCGTATTGTCTATGGTCTGTGCAGGAATATACGCAGGCTCCGACAGCAGCATCGGGTCATGGGTTGTGTCATTTACTAAGATAGTAAATGTATTTACTGCGTCACCTGTCACCCTTGTCATACCATTCAGATTGCAAAGTACCTCATAGGATTCCATAAATATAGAAGATAAGCCCTCTGATTTAGACATAGTATCTATTGTCTGTGTATAGCTCCTGTCACCTATGGCATCCGAGCAGTTGTAAAGTCCCTTGTCATAAAGCAAAGGCTGCATAAAGAGCGGCATGGACTTCATAAGACCAAAGCAAAAGAAATTTCTGTTATTATGGGCAACAAACTGCTGCTTCATTTCCACGCCACCGAAATTACCTTTCGTAATGTATCTGTTTATTGACGGATAGTCCTCAAAAATAGACAAATCCGGAATCCATTCATAATTTGCGTATGGCGGGTCACATACCGTCACTTCATATCCGTTATCTGCAAATAAAACCGGCATTACCTTTAACGCTTCGTTATGCTTGTCCACGAGTGGCTCCTCCGCCCTTTTATTCATTTCTACAGGGGTATACTCATACCCCCCCATGAGTGCCTGGGCACCAAAATTCGTATATCCGCCAAAAGATATGGTATTTGGATAATAAGTAAATCCTGCAAACTGCTCCAAAAGCTCCGGCTTTTCATTCATGATATATGGTATATATGCACCCATCCCTCTGTCAAGCATGATTACAACAACATTTTTTCCATTTTTATTTAGCTTTAAAATACCATTTGGTGATGTTGTCTCCAACGAAAGTTTCTTTACTGACGCATGAATCTCCGTTATATTAAAGACAGACATAACACCGATTGCGACAGCACAGATTATAATTGCCGATGCGGTTGCCCTATGATACTTTTTTGCAACAAAACACATCAATGCCGCAATCGCTATCAAAACAATGACATTAATAAAATGCTCCGAAACCGAAAAGCTCATCTTTTTTTCATACTGCAGCGATGGGGAAATAACACCCAATCCCGTACCAAAAAACATATAGTTTACAAACATGATACCGCACAGGATATAAATAATTTTTTCAAATAACACCTTACTCTTCGGACTTGCCAGCCAGTAAAACACCCGCATCCATACCAAAAACGTCCCTGCCGCTATGATACAGGCACTTACAATATACCAAATAGGATTATAAAAATAGTTTATATCCACATACTCCTGCGGAGATGCTGCAATAAAATTGGAAGGAATAAGAATCCCTATAAGAACCGTTAAAAAAACAAGACCTGTAACAAAAAGTTTTCCGTCCGGTAAGGCTTCTTCCTCCCTTTTCTTCTTTGGCTCATCGACCGCTTTTTTCGCCCGTATGATAACAAATACTACTATAAGCAGCTCCATAAGCAATGTCATGGCTAAAAGAAATATCCGTTCACGCAACGATACCGCATTATATGTGGCTGCCACATATATAAATAACAAAAGACCTGCCACAACAGCTATCACATATGATACTCTTAACTTCAGGTTTATTTTATAAATTATTGTTTTTATGAGTGAAAATATGTTGTTAAGCGTCCAATAAAATACAAGCCCCGACGGTGAACCATACAAAAACACGAGAAAAAACAATGCCATTCCGTAAAGCTGTATCTTCGTCTTTGTTGGAAATCCCTTTAAATAAATACAGCTTGAAATTACATTTACAACCGTCATAATGATTGGCAAAAGATTTATGGTGACACCACCTATTTGAATCAGTCCGTCAGGTGCCCCAAGGTCACGAACCGGACCAAAAGAAACCCCCTGAAGGCATTGAAGATTGGACAAAAGCTGATATGCAGCAATAAAAAACGGTATCTCCAAAAGCAGTGAAACGGAGCCCTTCAAGGCATTTATCGGCTTATAATTATTCTGCCTGTAGTATGTATCTAAAAGCATCATTTTCTCTCTGCCGGAAAATGTTTTCTTTATGTGTGTCACTCCATCACGAAGCCTCGCATCAGTATCCCTTGCCTGAGCCTGCATATCATCCGCACGCTTATAAAGCGGTAGCACAAGAAGGTTCATAATTATGCTTAGATAAATAATTGCAATCCCCGGCATATCAAATATTCTCATGCTGACTACAAAGATGGATTCAAAAAGTAGATTTAACGGACCTATCAGCAGGGTATATATCATTTCAAAAAACGTCATGCTATCCTATCTCCTCTTTATCACAAACAGATATCTCTTCATACTTTTTTATCAGGTAGTCAACTGTACGACAGCATCCCTCGCCAAAATATGCCCATGTCTCCGCTTTTACCTCACGTCTTCCCTCAGTATATTTCTCATCTTCTATACAAGAGTCAATCAGCTCCTTTAGCGATTCCATATTATCCTCATTCAGCTCACAGCCTATCCTTGGAAGTGCGGTAGTTGTCCAAACAGGAGTATCAAGCCACCATGCATCATAAGGAGCAAGGTCAAAATCAGGATTTGTATAAATAACCGGTTTATCATATATTAAGGAAAACTCAAACACAACACCCGAAAAATCAGAAATAAGTATATCCGAGCGACGCAAAACTTCAAAATTATCCGTATCCCTGTTCCACTCAAGCTTCTCCTGCTCCGGATATTCTTTCATCAGCTTTTCAATCATATCCTTCTCTGACGTAAAGGACTGCGGGTGCGGACGGACAATTACATGATATCCTGTTTTTAAAAGCACCTCAATAATCCTTCCCCCATACACACCAAATATGGCACTACTTCCCCAAGATGGAGCCAGCAGTACCGTCCTTTCATGTTCTGATGTCAATCCACTTTTTTCAAGTCTTTTTGCCATCTCATCCATATACGGAATACCAACCTTTACAAGCTCCTTCTCTGGCAGGGAACGAAGCTTCTCAAGATTACGCACATCTCTTTCCTGAAAATCCCCTGAAAGCAAAATTGCATCATAATAGTCAATTCCGAACATCCTATAAAGAATAAGCTCGCTTGCCGCATGAGGGATATGCACATAATACTCTACATCCCGTGAGCGTTTCCACTGATAAACATCAAGTCCCGGCGTAGTAGATAAAACAATGGTCGCATTTAAAAAATTTAATCTTGTAAAAAGTTTATTACTATTTTCAATACATTCCACCGTAACATGCGGATATTGACATTCAAGCACAGGGTCGTCAGGAGATGCCGTTATGTATAAAATATCCTTTCCACGCCTGTCCATTTCACGGCAAATCGGCTCAAAGACTGACCAATACCGCTTATTATCTGAAAATATTACAAACGGTATTTTATTTTTATCTACCATGACCTTACCGCCTGTAAGCTTAAACTGTATTTTGATGAAAAGCATCCGCAGGGAATAAACTGCTGTTCCAATCACACCGATAAGAATTGTAAACAGCATGCTTCCCGTCCCGGGATCTATATATAAAATCATATGATTTCCCCTCTCAAAATCTTTACATACGTGCTGATTTTATCACATTGTATTGCGTATTTCAACACTGTAATCAATGCAAATCTTCTAACCCTCAATTGCAAAAAATAAATTGGAAAAGCACTTTTTTTGTATTTTTTCATATTATATATCAAGAAGGATAAATGTGAGGTTACCATGCAGACCTTTAAGCGACCACTTTCACCTTCCGAGGAAGCACATTATCTGGCACTTAGCCGCACAGGTGACCTTGAGGCCAGAAACACGCTGGTTGAGTATAACCTTCGTCTTGTCGCTCATATTGTCAAAAAATATCAGGCACCCAACAGAAATACCGAAGATCTTTTGTCAATTGGTACGATTGGTCTTATAAAGGCGGTCAATACATATGATGACAGCAAGGGCAGCCGCCTTGTCACATATGCTTCAAGGTGTATCGAAAATGAACTGCTGATGAGATTACGACATGAGCGAAAGGAATCGAGGGAGGTTTCACTATACGAGCCTATCGGGACTGATAAAGAAGGAAACGAAATAAGTCTTATGGATATAATAAGCTGTGATGAGGAAAATGTACTCACAAATATTATCGCCTGTGACAGCATTAAGCATATAAGCAGAATATTTGACAAGACATTAGAGCCCCGTGAACAGAAAGTGATTATAATGCGGTACGGACTGGACGGAAACGCCCCCATGTCCCAGCGCGATATAGCAGCCATTTTAAATATTTCCCGCTCTTACGTTTCACGAATTGAAAAAAAAGCACTGCTTAAGCTTCGCAGTGCTCTTGCCGGATAATCATTCCTTTTTTAACGGATGATGAATCACTCAACTTTAAATAAAGCTGCTGTTTCGGATGAGGCGCGCATGACATATTATTCAGGGTTTCATCAAATATTGCCTCAACCGTCACCCTTAAATTGTCCCCTGAAAAATCCATAATCTCTATTTCATCTCCCGATGCAAATTTATTTTTCTGGTGAAGGCATATAAGTCCTTCATCAGTTATATTTTCCACCGTTCCAAGATATACATAATTCTTAATGTATGTGTTATTGTCGTAAATCTGGGAATTTTCATCTGTTTTTCCGAAATAAAAGCCAGTTGTAAACTGCCTGTACGTACATGCAGCTATTTCTTTTTTGTAATATTCCATCCGGCTTCTGTATAATTCCTCAGACTTCATGTAATCATCTATCGCCTGCCTGTAGGTTCTTGTTACAGCCGCAACATAAAGTGCCGTTTTCATTCTTCCCTCAACCTTAAAGGAATCGATACCTGCATTTATCATTTCAGGAATGTACTCTATCATGCACAAATCCTTGGAGTTAAAAATGTAAGTTCCTCTGTCATCCTCGTAAACAGGCAGATATTCACCTGGTCTTTTTTCCTCAACGACAGAGTATTTCCATCTGCATGGATGTGTACACGCACCCTTATTGGCATCCCTGCCCGTAAAATAACTGCTTAACAGGCATCTTCCCGAATAGGAAATACACATAGCCCCATGCATAAACGCTTCTATTTCCATATCAGCAGGAATATTTTCCTTAATCGTTTTTATCTCATTCAGTGACAGTTCCCTTGCCGCCACAACCCTTGTTGCACCAAGTCCATACCAAAAATTGTAGGTCATGTAATTTGTGTTATTTGACTGGGTACTGATGTGAATATCAACTTGGGGAAGCATTTCCTTTGCCAGCGTAAATATGCCGGGGTCAGATATAATGAAGCCGTCTATGCCATCTTCCAAGCCTGCATGTTTAATTTCTGAGAAATATTCTTTCACTCCATTAATGTCATCATTATGTGCAAATATATTTACCGTGACATAAAGCTTTGCTCCTGCCTGATGAACATATTCCACTGCTTCCTTCATCTCATCAATTGTAAAATTTCCTGCTTTGGCACGCAGTCCAAACTTCTGACCGCCTATGTATACCGCATCAGCACCGTAATCCACAGCACATTTTAACACCTCAAGGCTGCCTGCTGGTATCAAAAGCTCAGGATATTTTCTATTTTTTTCTTTTATATCCGTCTTCTTCATATTCCTTATCCTTTTAAATATCAGCCCATAACTTAACATTTCCCATAAAACCTGATTCGCTGATACTGTATCAATTTTAAATTGTATATACTCTTTATTTTTGTTTCATGACTTTTTTACACAAGTTACCGCAACGCCATCACCCACAGGATTTATGGATGTAACCATTCTGTCATCATGCGTGATGGTGTACAAATATTCTCTCATTCTATCATGGATTGTCCTGTTTCTTTTTTCTACAACAAAATGAGACTCAAATATTTCCCCGTCCTGCAAAACGTTATCCGATACAATAATGCCATCATCCTTAATTACCCGCATCACCTGCGGCAGATAGTTAATATACTGCCCCTTTGCCGCATCAACAAAAATCATATCAAAGCTGTCTGCTTCCAGTTCTGATATCACCTGAAGTGCATCTCCATGTATTACAGAAATCATATCTTCCCTGTTCATTGCCTTTATATTTGCCACAGCTCTCACATATCTCGCGTCATCCAGCTCAACAGTAGTAATTTTTCCCTCGCCCTGCATAACTTCACTCATATAAAGTGAAGAATAGCCTATTGCAGTTCCTACTTCCAGTACCCGCATAGGCTTTTTAATCATTATCAGAGTTCTTATAAATTCCTTTGTCTCTTTTCTTATTACAGGAATCCCCTCTGCAAGTGCTTCGTTATACAGGGCTTTAAGTGGTTCCCCGTCATCCGTCAAAAAGGATTTTATAAACCCTGAAACCCTTTCCATGCTAAAATTCTCCAAGAACTACTTGTCCTCCTTTTCTTCCGTTTCAATATGACAGATTATATTTAATATCTCATCATATGTCATTGATGCACAAAGACCGTATTTTCCTGAAGTAATTTTATCTCCGTAGCCCTTAACTTTTACTTTCACTGCAAACACATACCTGCTGTCGATGATTCCCTTTTCCTCCAATGCCTTTCCAATGTCAAAAGAAGATGAGTCAGCAGGAATTTCCACTACTACATACTCCTTACTGGAAGGATCACTTGCCACATTTCCGAATACACTGTATGCAAAGTTAAATGAAAAGGAAAACATTTTTACGACGAGATATACAATAATTACATTTATAAGCAGTCCCCAAGTAAAGCCCGCCGAATGCTTCAGCCCTTTTCTTACTGTTTCTTCAATTGGTTTTTTCTTCTTTTTCTTCTTCGTGTTACTCATCAAAATAATCAAACTCCAATCCTTCTGCTATTGCCGTATAAAGCTCCTGCATCATTTTACAAACGCAAAGCTCTGCTTTCATAAAATCACTTACAACAGAGTTGTGTATGAGTTCTGCATATTCCTTTACCAGCCCTACAACTTCGTCGTACATGTTGATTCCCTGCCTGTTTTGAAGTTCATTGTTTCTTCTCTTGAATTCTCCAAGCTGGTGCTTAAGATCAGGATACTGGAACAATATATTTTTCTTTTCAATATACTGCCTGTATTCCTCAGTCTGTTTTATATGGCTGCTTAGCTTTTTACCTTCATTGATTACATCTTTCATTTGCTTATACCTCAGATATAATTGGCAGTATCATAGGACTTCTCTTTGTACGTTTCCACAGAAACTCTCCAAGGGAATCCTTTATACCTGTTTTTATTTTACCCCAGTCAGATATTCCACGCATAAGACACTCATCAAGTGCCTCCTGAACAACTGCACGGCAGTCATCCATAAGGGTTTCCGACTCTCTTACATACACAAATCCTCTTGACACAATATCAGGTCCTGCAAGAAGCTGGTTCGTTTCTTTTTCCAATGTAACTACTATAATAAGCAGTCCGTTTTGGGACAAATGCTGTCTATCCCGAAGAACAATATTACCAACATCACCGACTCCAAGTCCGTCAACAAGTATACCCTGTGCCGGAACCCGTCCTGCAAGCTTAAACACGTCATCCGATATCTCAAGCACATCACCTGTTGAAAGTATCTTGACATTTTCCTTCGGAACTCCCATTTCAATTGCAAGCTCCGCATGACGCTTAAGATGACGGTACTCTCCATGTACAGGTATGGCATACTTCGGCTTTGTAAGTGCATACATAAGCTTAAGCTCCTCCTGACAGGCATGTCCTGAAACATGGGTATCCTGAAAAATAACATGTGCACCCTTCATTTCAAGTTCATTGATTACCTTAAACACGGCTTTTTCATTTCCCGGTATCGGGTGTGATGAAAATATTACCACATCTCCCGGCATTATGGAAATCTTATTGTGTATGGATGCTGCAATTCTTGACAGAGCCGCCATATTTTCTCCCTGACTTCCAGTTGTTATCAGGACTATCTTTTCATACGGATAATCATTGACACGCTCTATCTCTATCAGAGTGTTGTCAGGAATATTGATATATCCAAGCTCAGTTGCAGTCTGTATGGTATTTACCATGCTCCTGCCTTCAACTACTACCTTGCGCCCGTACTTGTACGCTGAATTTATTATCTGCTGAACCCTGTCCACATTTGAGGCAAAGGTTGCTATAATAATCCTGTGGTCCTTATTGTCAGCAAACAGATTGTCAAAAGTTTTACCCACCGTTTTTTCTGACTGGGTATATCCCGGCCGCTCAACATTTGTGGAGTCAGCCATAAGTGCCAAAACACCCTTTTTCCCAAGCTCTCCAAATCTTGGTAAATCTATAACCTCACCAAACACAGGTGTATAGTCCACCTTAAAGTCGCCTGTATGGACGATGATGCCGGCAGGTGTATATATTGCAAGTGCTGCTGCATCCACTATGGAATGGTTTGTCCGAATAAATTCTATTCTAAAGCAGCCCAGATTGATAATTTGTCCATGTGTAACAATCTTTCGTTTTACGTTATTTATGTTTTCATGTTCCCTTAACTTGTGTTCAATCAGTCCCATTGTAAGCTTAGTAGCGTATATAGGCATATTTATCTCATTCTCGACGTATGGAATGGCTCCGATATGGTCCTCATGCCCATGTGTAACAACCAGTCCCTTTACCTTATCAGCGTTTTCCTTAAGGTATGT
This sequence comes from uncultured Lachnospiraceae bacterium, assembly GCA_947652735.1. Taxonomy (GTDB): domain Bacteria; phylum Bacillota; class Clostridia; order Lachnospirales; family Lachnospiraceae; genus Coprococcus_C. Next base: position 72,256 of record CANTEG010000001.1, read on the forward strand.
AACATCCGGAATAACCAAATCTATTCCAAGCATTTCATCCTCAGGGAATGATAACCCACAGTCGATTACTATGATGCTATCCTCATACTCTATTGCGGTAATGTTCATTCCTATCTGTTCAAGTCCGCCCAATGGAATGATTTTCACCGGCTTATTTTTACTGTCCTTCAAAATTATACCTCCAAATCAATATCGTCCAGCAGCTCATTAAATATAGCAGCTACGGCTTTTATTTCGTTTTCATTCTCCATGACCTCATAAGAAGCGATATCTCCCTCACCGCCGTTTTCTTTCAGTATAAGGAAATCTCCCTCCTCAGAGTCAATATCTTCAGTTACTAATATATAATTTATGCCTCCGAGCATGGTCTGCTCCAGAACAAAAAATTCTACATTTCCATCTTCGGTTTCAAATATAAGTTTTCCGTCTTCCATCATAATTCCTGTTCCTGATTTTTTTTCATATCCAAATAATTTTGTAATATAATAGCGGCTGCCATCTTATCTATATGCTGCTTTCTTGCACTTACCGCAACTCCAGTAGCGTCCAGTATTCTATCTGCCTCGACTGTTGTAAGTCTCTCGTCCACCAGTACAACAGGAAGTCCCGTTCTTCTCTCCAGTGCTTCCTTGAATTCATTTGTACTCTCTGCTCTTTCTCCCTCAGTGTTGTTCATCATTTTGGGATAACCAAGCACAATCAGCCCTACATCCTGCTCACTGATAATCTTCTCTATAGCGGCATGCGTCTGTCTCAGTTTTGTTGCATGCTTTCTCTCAATTGTAACGTACGGTGATGCTATAATGTGGTTTTCATCACTCAGTGCAACGCCCACTGTTTTTGTGCCGTAGTCTAATCCTATTATCCTCAATCTGTTTTCCTCTTATCTTAATCTTGTTTCTATATAGTTCTCCAGTAAAACCTCTATAATTTCATCACGTTCCGCTTTCATAATAAGACTTCTTGCATTTTTATAGCTTGTGATATAGGTAGGGTCACCACTCATAACATATCCGACTATCTGGCTTACCGGATTGTATCCTTTCTCAGAAAGTGCCTCATATACCTGTGCAAGTATATCCGGAACCTCAATCATGGCTTCCTTGATTATTCCTATATCCTGTGTATTTTGATTATTCATTTCATCACGTCCTTCAAACATATAGACCTATTCTAATATATTTATGCAAAAATAGCAACTTATTTATTTTAATTGACATACTATTGTTAAAACAATAAAATAAAAGCATATTACTTTTAAGGAAAGGATTTAGCTAACCATGAAACCACCAATGTCTAATGAAAAAAGAAGCAAAATCATTATATGGGCATTTTTGATTGCCCTGTCAATAAGCCATGTTGTATTTTGGATTTTAAATATATCAACCTATGGCTACAGCATGCACTCCATAATTAATAATTATTATTCTGACTCGTATAAAGATTTCTTTAATCCGATATATTATGCAACGCAAAACAATCCTTACAGCGAAGGTCTTACTGCTACTCCTCTCATGCTGCTTGCAGGTAAATTTGCAAGCTACTTTATCAAGCATGATATATTCGGCTACAACATATCATTTTTGCAGCACTTTTCCGAGTCAACCCTTGTTCTTTTTATGGCAATGATGATGGCAGGATTATTGTTTGCCCTTGTTATTTTCTCCCATAAAAAAGGAAACAAGGCACTTTCGGTATGGTTTATCTTCCTTATTTTCTTTTCCACCCCATTTATGTTTTTGTATGAGCGGGGAAGCATAATTTTACTTACTACCGCGCTTACGTGTATCTATGTATACGGATATGACAGTGACAACAAAGTTACACGTGAATTTTCACATATTGCACTTGCTGTTGCAGCAGGACTTTCCATCTATCCGATTGTATTTATTATACTGTCATTTAGAAAGAAACGTCTTCCAAATGCATTTCGGTGCCTGCTTTACTTTGCACTTTTATTTTTCCTTCCGATATTTGCCTTTGGCGGTTTGGGCAGGCTGGGATATTACTTTGCAAACATTAAGGCTGCCATTTCAAATGCCTTTTCCACAGGTATTGCTTACAGAATCGACATTATATCAGGCATTAACCTAATCAGCCTGTGTATGGGAAAAGGCTTAGTTGAAACCACTCCTATACTGATTATTATATGGGCAATTATCGTTTTGGTGCTTTTTGTCTGTGCCTGCACATCAAAGTCAAAATGGCGTACGGTTCTTGCACTTTCACTTATAGCCGCATGTGCTCCTTTTATGGCAGGCGAGCAGGCTGTAGCGTACCTTATCATTCCTCTTATCATGCTGATTGATTCCGATGAGGAACGTATTGAGGCTGACTTCATTTATACGGGACTTTATATTATCATGCTGGCTCCTATCGCCATTAAGGACTGCATTGTAAACCTTTCAGGCAACAACGGTGCTGAAGTTTATATTTACTCACTTATATGTACCGTATGTGTATTTTTCATGGTACTCATGCTCTTTATTGAAACGGTTGCCGCACCACTTTCCGGTATCGAGCTTTCAAAACGCAAACGGGAATATGCAAAGCTAAATGCAGAAAAAGCAAAGGAATAAGAAAATCATAATTTTGATAAACGATAAGAGTTGCACATAACAGAACACCTGTTATGTGCAACTCTTTGTTTTTCATATCATTATTGAAACAACTTTCTAAACAATAGTGTGTATCTACCCTAACAGCGAGAAGAAATCATACTGGTTTGTCTCTGGCAGGTCACCTAATATGCCAAGCTCCTGCATGTCATCCACAAGTGATTTTGACACCTTGCCTCTCGTTCGGATATCCTCCCTCGAAGTGAATGTTCCGCTTTTTGCCGCCGCCTGCAAATCTGCCGCCGCCTTTTCTCCCATGCCCTGCAAGGATGCAAAGCTCGGCATTATTTTTCCGTCAATTATCTGGAATCTTTCAGCATCTGCCCTATAAATATCGATTGGCATAAACTCTATTCCTCTGGCATACATTTCCTGCACAATCTTCATATCACGGAGTGTATCCTTTACCTTTGCAGTCTGTTCATTCTTGTCAAGCTTTTGAAGCTTTTCCATACATTCCTCCAAATGTTCTTTTCCAAGACACATGCTCTTATAGTCAAATGCCGATGCACGTATACTGAAAAATGCCGTGTAATACGCAAGGGGATAATTCACCTTAAACCATGCTATTCTCCATGCCATCATTACATAGGCAGCGGCATGTGCTTTCGGGAACATATATTTTATTTTGTTACATGACCAGATATACCACTCTGGTACATCATGGGCAAGCATTTCCTCCTCCCATTCGGGTTTTAGTCCCTTGCCCTTTCGCACGCTCTCCATAATCGTAAATGCTTTTCCCGACTCCATACCCATATGTATCAGATATGTCATAATATCATCACGTGTACATATTGCTGAAGACAGTTCACAGGTTCCCTCGGCAATGAGTGTTTGGGCATTTCCCAGCCATACATCCGTACCATGTGAAAGTCCTGCGATACGAACCAAATCAGAAAATGATTTCGGGTTCGTATCAATAAGCATCTGCATGGCAAACTCTGTACCAAACTCAGGTATTCCAAGAGAGCCAAGCTTTGTTCCACCTATCATATCAGGCGTTATATTAAGTGCTTCTGTGTTATGAAACAACGACATTACCTTTTTATCATCCAGCGGTATATCCTTTGCATTTTTATCTGTCAGGTCTTCCAGACGCTTTATCATTGTCGGATCATCATGCCCCAAAATATCAAGTTTTAACAGGTTATGGTCAATGGAGTGATACTCAAAATGTGTGGTTATAATATCCGTGGACATATCATTTGCAGGCTTTTGTATCGGGGTAAACGAATATATTTCCTCATGCTGAGGCAAAACTATCATTCCACCCGGATGCTGTCCTGTTGTTCTTTTGACGCCTGTGCAGCCAAGAGCAAGACGTTCCATCTCACAGCGTCTTTTCTCCTCTCCCTTGTCCTTGAAATAATTATATACATATCCAAATGCAGTTTTTTCCGCCATTGTTCCTATGGTTCCTGCACGAAATGCTTTACCCTTTCCAAACAGTTCTTCCGTGTAGGCATGTGCCTGCGGCTGATACTCTCCCGAAAAGTTAAGATCGATATCAGGCTCCTTGTCGCCCTTAAAACCAAGAAATGTCTCAAACGGTATGTCATGCCCTTCCTTTTTCATATTTGTTCCGCACTTCGGACATGCCTTATCAGGCATGTCACAGCCTGACTGTCCACTGTATGCCCGAACATCCTCAGAGTCAAAATCCGTATAATAGCACTTTGGACATATGTAATGTGCCGGGAGGGGATTTACTTCCGTAATTCCCGCCATCGTGGCGACAAAGGACGAACCTACAGAGCCTCTTGAGCCTACCAGATATCCGTCATCATTGGAGCGCCATACAAGCTTCTGCGCAATAATATACATAACGGCAAATCCGTTTGTTATGATTGAATTTAATTCCCTCTCAAGCCGTTCCACAACTATTTCGGGAAGGTTCGGTCCATAAATTTCATGTGCCTTATCGTAACATATTGTCTTTAAGGTCTCATCCGAATTTTCAATAATCGGTGGCTGCTTATCAGGTCTTACCGGTGATATTTTTTCTATCATATCCGCGATTTTATTTGTGTTTGTGATAACAACCTCCCTGGCAACATCACTTCCCAAATACTGAAACTCCTCCAGCATCTCCTCGGTTGTCCTAAAATAAAGAGGCGGCTGTCTGTCGGCATCTGCAAAGCCCTTTCCCGCCATAATGATTCTTCTGTATATCTCATCCTCAGGGTCAAGAAAATGTACATCGCAGGTTGCAACCACAGGCTTGTTAAACTGATGTCCAAGCTCGACAATTCTCCTGTTTACATCCTCCAAATCTTCAACCGTTTTTACAGGTGCACTTTCCTTTTCCAATAAAAACATATTGTTTCCCGTCGGCTGAATCTCATAATAATCATAAAAATTGGCAAGCCTTGTTATTTCATCCTCACTCTCATTGTAAAGCATTGCCTTATAAAGCTCTCCTGCCTCACATGCCGACCCGATAATCAGACCTTCCCTGTATTTGTTTATCAGGCTCTTTGGTATTCTCGGCCGTCTTGCAAAATAGTTTATATGTGACTCCGAGATTAGTCTGTAGAGATTTACCCTGCCGATTTCATTTTTTACCAAAATAATTCCGTGGTACGTCTTCGCCTTTTTCACCGCGTCTGCTGACGTATGGCTCATGGAATTGAGCTTGGCGATTGTGTTTATTTCTTTATCGTGGAGCATTTTTAACATTTTTACAAATATCTCTGCCGTTGCACGTGCATCATCACATGCCCTGTGGTGATTTAACAGCGATACATTAAACTGCTTACACAACCTGTCCAACGTGTACTTTCCAAGCTCGGGTATAAGAATATGTGCAAGCGTCATTGTATCCATAATTGTATTTTCAACCGAAATACCCTGCCTTTTTGCAAACTCCTTAATAAATCCCGTGTCAAAGGATGCGTTATGTGCCACAAGCACTGCATCTCCCACATATTCAAGAAATTCAGGAAGAACCGTCTCTATCACAGGTGCATCCATAACCATACTGTCATTGATTGATGTCAGCTTTGTTATATTGTATGGAATCGGCACCCCGGGATTTACGAAACGGGAATATGTATCGCATATCTTTCCATTTTTTACTCTTACCGCACCTATCTCAATTATTTTATTGAACCTTGGACTTAGACCTGTTGTCTCTATATCAAACACAACATATTCCGTATCTATATTTTGTCCCTTATCGTTTATTACCAAATCCTTTAAGTCATCTACAAAATATCCTTCTACACCATATATGATTTTAAAGTCCTCATCTTTATTCACCATATGGTTTGCAATTGGAAACGCCTGTACAACACCGTGGTCAGTGATTGCCATAGCCTTGTGTCCCCATTCCTTTGCCCGTTTTATAATCTTTCCTATGTCAACAACGCTATCCATCTCACTCATAACAGTATGAAGATGCAGCTCCACCCTCTTTTCAATGGACGTGTCAACACGCTTTTCCCTGAAGTCGTTTGCGTGTTTTATACCTGCGATTGACGACACGGATACCTCTTTCGTATAGGAATCATATAACGGAACTCCCTTTATGAGATAAAACTCTCCCTTTTTCAGCTCATCAAGCAACGGCTCCCTGTCCTCAGGTGATACAAAAACCTTAAAGGAAATAGTGTCCGTAAAATCTGTGATATGTCCGTTTATTAAAAACTTTCCACTTTTCAGCTCCCTATCCTCGAGGAAAATAACCTGTCCGTGTATGCATACAGCTCCAACACCGTCATACAGCTCACTTATTTGTACAATATCTCCCTCGCAGTTTCTGCCGTAAAATACGTCAGGGTCTGTACCCTGTCTGCTCTTTTCATACTTTTTTTCATACGGCTTCTCATAACTCTTTTTCGGTTTTTCTATAGCAGGCTTCTCGGTCTTCTTTTCTTTTTCTACTACGTCTTCGCCTGTGGCTTCCTGTACTTCTTCCGGCACATTAATTTTGATTGACATCAGCTCCTGTCTCAGCCTTTCCTCGTTTGCCGCACGAAGACTTACCTTTTGTTCCTCCGTATAGTCAAAGCCAACTGTAACGTCCATATTAAATCTCTTTTTATATGTAGTTTCAAGATATTCCTTTATGTATGCAGAATGGCTTTTTGACAGATTACTGTCATCTAGCGCAAGTGTAAGAATATTTTCGTTATAATACCACTCCGCCTTATTTAGCAGTCTAAAATCCACATAACTTACCTGCTTTATTTCCTCCAAAAAGCTGTCCTTATATATGTTTGTAAGCTGTGTAAGATTATACTGTTTTGACAGCTCATAGCGGTCCTCTATCACGCAGCTTTCAGGGTTTCCAAAAATAAACTCGGAAATGGCTGCTTCCGCCCTATATATCAGCTTCTTGGCAATCAAATTCTTACTAACGAAAGAGATAACCATTTTTCTCTTTGATTTGAACATGGTTATCTTCTCTACCTCAGTCTCGCTGATTATATCTTTAATTTTATTATCCAGCTTTAAATCAGGAAACACATCCTTGAAAAGCTTCCTATCCATAAATATCAACCCCAATTATCCAATTCGTATTTCAATGCTGCAAGCAATTCATCCTGAGGCAGCTTTTTAACAATTTCCCCATGCTTAAAAAGCAAGCCCTCGCCTTCGCCGCCGGCGATTCCAAGCTCTGCTTCCTTGGCCTCTCCCGGTCCATTTACCGCACATCCCATAACTGCAACCTTAATATTTAAGTTATCATACTCAGAAACCAGCTTCTCTACCTGATTTGCAAGCCCGATTATATCTATTTTGGTTCTTCCGCAGGTTGGGCAGGAAACAAGCTCTATGCCGTCATTCTTAAGCTTTAATGTCTTAAGTATTGTCTTTGCCGAAATAATCTCATCAATCGGGTCACTTGTCAGGGATACCCTTATGGTGTCTCCGATACCCTGTCCCAAAATAAGTCCAAGTCCCACTGCCGATTTTATGTTTCCCCTATACAATGTTCCCGCCTCTGTAATACCAACATGCAACGGATATTTTGTCTGCTCTGCAATCAGCTCGTGTGCACGCACACACATCATAACATCCGATGATTTAATGCTTATTACAATATTGTCATATCCACATTTTTCTATCATGGATACTTTGTCAATAGCACTCTCCACTATGCCCTCAGCAGTAACACCGCCGTATTTTTCCACAAGATTTTTCTCTAACGAGCCTGAATTAACACCTACCCGTATAGGTACATTGTGGGACTTTGCAACACTTACTACCTTTTTAAGGTTTTCCTCACCGCCTATATTTCCCGGATTAATTCTTATTTTGTCAGCTCCATGTTCAATTGCCGCAATTGCAAGCCTGTAGTCAAAATGGATATCTGCCACAATCGGTATATGAATGTTTTCTTTTATTTTATCAAAGGCACACGCCGCCTCCATAGTATTTGCAGTGGAGCGTATAATCTGGCAGCCTGCTGCTTCCAAATCCAGTATCTGCTTTACGGTTGCAGAAACATCTGCCGTGTCCGTGTTTGTCATGGACTGAATGGCAATTTCATTTCCACCACCAATTTTAACCGAACCAATAGCCACTGTTCTTGTTGTTTCTCTATGTGTTATTTTCATTCATATACCTCTTTTTCTAAACTTTATCCTATTTTAACATTACTGTATATGACATTTTGCTATATGTTAATTTTCAAACAGTATCTGCCATTGCACATTCCATTAATATTTAGAAGAATACATTCCGTATGTCATTGAAAAATACCAGTACCATAATGCCAATCAGTATGACAAATCCCACAAGGTTTACGATTGCTTCCTTTTCCTCTGGTATCTTTTTTCTTCGCACAGCCTCCACGATAAGGAATAAAAATCTTCCGCCGTCAAGGGCAGGTATTGGCAGTAAATTCATAATTCCAAGGTTTACAGAAAGGAGTATGCACCAGTTAATCATGTTAAGCAGTACATTTATGACAGCTTCCTTTGTAGTATTGCTTTCCTCCTTCACTTCCTCAATAATGTCGTTCATCTGACCGCCGACACCCACAGGACCCATTACGTCATTTCCCGTAACCTTGCCCGTAAATATCATTTTCAGACTGGTAACTGTCGCCTTGACCCAATACCGCAGCTCATATGCCGCATATTTAAAATCCATTGCAATTCCATCTGACGGAATATATCCGCCTGCGACGCCAAGCTTATACTCGCCTGTCTCATCTGCCAAAGGAGTCACCACAACCTCGTAGGTTTCATTTTCCTTGTTTTTCATAAGAAGTGTCACCTTTGCCTGTGGGTCATCTATCTGCCTAGACAAAAGCAGCTCCCTGTAGTTATATACCTTTTTTCCGTTTAACTCAAGTATGGTATCTCCCTGCTCCACGCCTGCAAGGTCTGCGGCCCCGCCGTCCTGTACCAATGTGAGCACCGCAGGATCACAGCCAGTAAAATGGATAAGGATAATTGAAAAAATAAATGCAAGAATAAAATTGAAAAACGGCCCTGCAAGCACCACAAGCATTCTTGCCCACACAGGCTTGTTTCCAAATGCATTTTCATCATCACTCTCACTGTCTTCCCCAACCATAAGACAATATCCACCTATGGGCAGGATTCTCAATGAGTATTTTGTTCCCTTTTTCGTAGTGGAAAAAATAGCAGGTCCCATACCGATTGAAAATTCCGTGACAGCTATTTTGTTCAGCTTTGCAAATATAAAATGTCCAAGCTCATGGATGAATACAATCACGCCAAATACCAAAACAATTAATAAAATGTTCATATTATCTCCTTACCATCTGATTTATATATTCATACACATTTTTTTCTGTTTCAAATATATCAGAAAGTGATGGATGTTCTATCACCTTATGATTCTTCATACATGCATCAATTATATTGTATATATCCAAAAATTTTATTCTTCCCTCTAAAAACAGGGCAACTGCCCTTTCATTTGCCGCATTAAAAACCGTCGGCATGGAACCACCTGCCTCTAAAGCATTATATGCAAAGTCAAGCCCTTTAAATGTCTCCCTGTCAGGCTTATCTATGATTATTTCTGACAATGCCTTAAAATCAAGCCTGTCCCCTGCAAGATAACGTCTCTGTGGATAGAACAGGGCATATTGTATCGGCAGTTTCATATCAGGTGTTCCAAGCTGTGCCTTTACGGAGCCATCCTCAAACTCAACCATAGAGTGAATAATGCTTTGGGGCTGTATTACAACCTCTATGTTTTCAGGCATAACGTCAAACAACCATCTTGCCTCAATCACCTCAAGTCCCTTGTTGACAAGGGTAGCCGAGTCTATTGTTATTTTCTTCCCCATGGACCAGTTCGGGTGCTTTAACGCATCCTCCACCGTAACATGCTCAAGGTAAGCCTTATCTTTTCCCCTAAATGGTCCTCCTGACGCCGTGATTAACAGTCGGCTAATTTTATTGCCAATACTTTCTTCGCCATGTATGCACTGGAATATAGCCGAATGCTCACTATCCACAGGAAGAATTTTTACGCCATGTTCCTTTGCAAGAGGCATAATAATATGCCCTGCCGTGACAAGGGTTTCCTTGTTTGCAAGTGCAATGTCCTTTCCCGCCTTGATTGCTTCTACCGTTGGTCTGATTCCTATCATGCCCACAATTGCCGTAACAAGTATATCTGAGGCTGACATAGCAGCAATTTCAATCAGTCCCTCCATGCCTGAGACAACCCGTATATTAAATTCAGACAAGGCATGCCTAAGTTTCCCTGCCTTGTCCTCACTCCAAATTCCAATTATGTCAGGCAGAAATTCCCTAGCCTGTTGTTCAAGTAACTCCACATTTGATCCTGCTGCAAGTGCTACTACCTTAAGGTCCTTGTTGTTCCTTACGATATCAAGCGTCTGCGTTCCTATGGAGCCTGTAGATCCTATAATTGCTATCTTTTTCATGTTCGCCTCACATTTAAATTAGTACTCAACGTACTGTATCAGATAATAAAGCCCATAATAAATGACAGGTGCCGTAAATATCATGCTGTCAAATCTGTCAAGAATACCGCCGTGTCCCGGAATAAGCTTTCCATAATCCTTAATATCATTATTTCTTTTTATGGCTGAAGCCGTTAAATCACCAACAACTGCCATTCCTGCACCAAATACACATATAACTGCAAATACAAGCGGACAGTTATGTATCACATGAACCTTTGCATTAAAGAAAATACCATAGCAGGCACCTATCAAAGCAGACCCTAACAGTCCCCCCAATAGTCCCTCGACACTTTTTTTCGGGCTGAGCTTCGGTGTCATTTTGTGCTTTCCAAGCGTAACGCCTACGCAGTAAGCAAACGTATCATTAATCCACGAGCAGATAAATATAAGTACTACAAAAGCTCCGCCGTATTTTATCTCCCTGATTTGATATACATATGAAAGCATAACGGATACATAAAAGAAAGACACAAATGTTACCATCACATCCCTGTCCTTAAATTTAGGGAATGTTACAACATATACCATCAAAATAACAAGCAGATATATCACCATAAGCGGTAAAACAAATTCCCCCTTATGGAAACACAACAGTGCATAATACGCAACGGTAAAAATATATGCAATAGCCCCCATTGCGGACTTATCCAGCTTGTACACACGAAGCAGCTCAATGATTCCTCCAATGGAAAGACCAAGCATTGCCGCTCCTGTCAGATAACCGCCTACATATAAAATTCCTATAGCCAGCACAACAAGAACTGCACCGCTTATAAATCTCGTTTTAAACATTTACTTTACCCCGCCATACCTTCTGTCTCGTCCGTTATAATATCTCACTGCATTTTTTAATTCCTCAATATCAAAATCCGGCCACAGTGTATCAGTAAAATAAAACTCAGTATATGCAAGCTGCCATATAAGGTAATTTGATAATCTGAGTTCTCCGCTTGTCCTTATAAGTAAATCCGGATCCGGCATGTCCCATGTATCAAGATAAGAGCCGATAAGCCTTTCGTCTATATCATCGGGTGATATCACACCCTTACATCCATCTGATACAAGCTTTGTCACAGCTCTCCTTATCTCATCTCTGCCCCCATAGTTAAGTGCAATTGTAAAATTCAAACCATTGTACCCTGCCGTCTTCTTCTCAAGCTCGTCTATGGATACAACAATATCCTCGTCAAGAGCAGTCTTATCCCCAATAATTCTGACCCTCATATTGTTTTTGGATGCACGCTCAATACAATCCTTTAAATAATTCCTAAGCAGATTCATAATACCGGTCACTTCCTCTACGGAGCGTTTCCAGTTTTCGGTGGAAAATGCATACACAGTAAGATACTTTATTCCAAGATTGTGTGCATCTTCACATATTTGTTCAACAACCTTGGCTCCTGCCTTGTGTCCCATATTTCTAGGCAGAAAACGCTTCTTTGCCCATCTTCCATTACCGTCCATAATTATGGCAACATGCTCAGGTATGTTTAATAATTCCCCGTCAATCTCATTTTTCAATACAATCACCTACACTGTGAGAATTTCCTTGGTCTTATCCTCCACAGCCTTATCAATCTCAGCAATATATTTGTCAGTGAGCTTTTGAACCTTGTCCTCGTTTGTTTTAAGCTCATCCTCTGAAATCTCACTTGCCTTATTCATTTTCTTAAAGGCATCATTGGCATCACGTCTTATATTACGCACTGCAACCTTTGCCGCCTCGCCCTTTTTCTTGATATCCTTCACTAAATCTTTTCTTCTTTCCTCAGTAAGCTCAGGGAAATTGATAAGTACACTTTTTCCGTCGTTATTTGGGTTTACTCCCAAGTCTGAATTAATGATAGCTTTCTCTATCTCCTTAATCATACTTGCCTCCCAAGGTGTAATCATAAGAGTACGTGCCTCAGGTACGGTTACATTTGCCACACCCTGAATCGGAGTCGGAGAACCATAATAATCTACCTTTAGCTTATCCAATATATGCGGATTGGCACGTCCTGCTCTTATTCCTGAATATTCTGAGATAAGGTTTTCCAGAGTTTTTTCCATTTTATTTTCGTATTGAGTTAACATAATATACCTCCTGTTTTTTCATACATGTTAATCGCACTTTATAAGCGTACCCGTAAATCCTCCGGTAACCGCCTTTATTATACTGTCCTCACCGTCAAGTCCAAATAGCATCATCGGCATATTATTTTCCATGGCAAGTACGGCTGATGCCAAGTCGATAACCTGAAGCTTTTTGTCAATTATCTCACTTATGTTCATGGCGTCATATTTTTTTGCATCAGGATTAAGCTTCGGATCACTGTCGTACACACCGTCTATCGCCTTTGCAGACAAAATAACATCTGCACAAACCTCTATCGCCATAAGCACGGTTGAGGTATCCGTGGAAAAATATGGGTGTCCCGTTCCTCCCGCAAAAAATACTACTTCTCCCGCCTCAAGATATTCTATCGCCTTGTCCTTTGAGAAAAGCTCCGTCATACTTCCACATGCAAAAGGCGTCATAATATGGGTTTTGAGTCCAAAGCTCCTTAGCATATCTGCTGTGTATATACAGTTCATAACGGTTGCCAGCATACCTATCTGGTCTGCCTTTACCCTGTCCATGTTGTCACTTGTTCTGCCTCTCCAGAAGTTTCCACCACCGATAACGATACTTACCTGTATCCCTCTATCGACGATTTCCTTTACCTGACGTGCAACCTCCTTTACAGTTGCCTCATCAAATCCAGTCTTTTTATCACCTGCCAAAGCTTCTCCTGAAAGCTTCAAAAGTATCCGTCTCATGTCCATATATTATTATCTCCTACCCAAAAAAGCTCTTAACATCTATCTCTGCATAACACTGTGAACAAAATCCTTCAATAACGGCTCCGTTGTTTATCTGTACGGAACGTGATTTTATATTTCCCATAATTACGGCAGTTGAGTCAACGATAACAGGTCCCTGAACATCGATATCACCGTTTACTGCACCTGCAACAACTGCTGATTCGGCTATAACATTTCCGACTACCACAGAACCTACTCCTATCTTGACACTGCCTGACGTACTTATCTCGCCCTCAATCTTAGCAGCATTTGCATATATTTCTCCTGCCTTTACGTTTCCTATAATATGTCCGCCTATAATAAGCTTACCTTTACAGTCAACGTCACCCTCTACGGTACCAATAATATCAATACATCCATCCGTCTCTAAATTACCTTTTACAACGGTTCCCTTAGTGATAAATGTTGTATCCTCTGCTACCATATTGTCCGCATTTTGTTCCTTTTCTTCTGTTACTGTGTCCTGCTGTACTACTTCCGCCATAGTGTCCTCCTCTTTATCTGGTACTATTTGTATTCTTTTTTCCTGTCTTACAGGTATTGCCGTTCTTTCTGGTTTTGGTGGTTCAGGTTTTACTGCCTCCTTTTTCGGTGCAGGTGCCAATGTAGACTTTGGTCTTATTTTTATCTTTTCTTTTACCTCGTCCACTACCTTAGAGACCGCCTCGTTGGTTTTTTCCCTTTCCTGCTCCCTTGCCCGCTGAATCGCTGCCCTTACCTCGTCGGCGGTTTTTGCAGTTTTAAGTATATCAGCCAACTCATCCTGCTCAATATTTAAGCCTGTCAAACTATCTGCCGGTTTTCTTGCCGGTGCCGGTTTCGGTTCTGGTCTTGATACTGGTTTTGGCACAGGTCTCGGTGCCGGTTTTGGTGTAGGTTTCGGTGCTGGTTTTGGTTCTGGTATCGGCTCAGGTTCAGGTATCGGTTCTTCTTCGACCTCAGGTTCTGGTTCCGGTTCCTCTTCAACCTCAGGCTCAGGTTCTGCTATCAGTTCTGCCTCTGGCTCAGGTATCGTTTCTTCTTCAACCTCAGGCTCAGGTACCACTTCCGGTTCAACTTCTGGCTCCTCTATTGCTTCCGTCACTGCCTCTGGTTCTGCCTCAGCTACCACAGTATCTTCGCCCACTGTATCAACCTTGACTGCCTCCCCGGTATTTTCAAGCATGTCGCCATCATCCAGCTTGTCCGTTTCCTTAAGCTCGTCCGATACAATGTCCACAGGCTCTGGTACAGGCATTGCTGCACTTTCCATAATTTCAGCAGGTATTTCCATCTGCTCATTTATAGCCTCTGCACTTTGAATGTCCCTTAGCATATCTTCTATTGATTCCTGCACGCTTGTATCGCTTCTGCCGTAGTTCTCGTATCCCCTGCGTAAGTTTTCGTACTCTGACTGAGCCTGTCTTGCTTTTTTCCTGTCTGCAAAGCTGCCCCTGTTAAATCTATCATCTATAGAATATTCGTCGAAATCATCTATTAAATCCTCCGGAGCGATATCCATGTTATCATTTTCATCAAAGGTATTTACCATATCTTCATCATCATATTCATTTGCAAGTTCATCTTTATCAGGCATCAGTTCATTAACAGCCTGAGCAAAATCTCTCTTGAAATCTTTAAAAAATCCCATATTCACTCTCCTTTGTCATATTCATCCTTGCATTATACACCAACGTTACAATTAAAACAAGCTCTCTATCTCTCATCAATGATATCTATATCGCCAACATCACATATAAGCTTTGGAAGTATAACGTATGTATTGGCATGATACATATGTCTTCGGCTCTGGATAATGTGTATATATGAGTCGCGGCTGTGATACGAAAGTAAATCCCTTACCTCCAGATATGACATATCCTCATACTCAATACCAAGCAGACCACCCAGTCTTATTACTATACCCATAACAAGCCTTACATCATCAACGAATTCCCGCATAATTTTTTTCTCACTCTCTACGGAATTCAATATAAATTCTGCAAGAAGCTCAGGTGCCAAATCTATTTCTGCCTGCTCCAAAGCTTTTTTTATTTCATCTGTGGAAATTTTATCGGATGCTTCCTCATCGCCAAAAGGCATATCCCACATGCCTCTGTTACCTCGTGCATTCATCCTTATATTAAATATTCCCTCATACCGCTCTGCCCTTTTCACGTTCAGCCACATTTCCATGCTTAATTTATAAAGCATTTCCCTTGTGTCCTTATCACCTGATTCAAGTGCTTCACAGTATCCCTTAGAAATATTAACACATCTTTCCTGATACATAAGTGCAGGAACAACATAATTTCTGATTGCCACAACAAGCTTTTCCACATATCTGTTAAGCTTCATTGAATTACTCTCCGAAAATGGTTCGCTTGCATAAATCTTTTCCCTAAGCTTTTTCATTTTTTCAAGCCCCTGATTATATTTACCAGTCATGAAGCTGTAATTTTCTACAACACTTACAGTCTGGTTTTTCAGTGCTTCCGTAATCTCGGTGATATCTTCATCCGTAAAACCATATTCCTTTAAAGCAATCAAACGCTCTGCCGTGTCTGCCGCATATGAGTCAAAAAGTACACTTTTCTCAAAGGTTTCGCCTCTGCTTTTGTTGTCCTTAACATACTGCTCATAATAATTTTCCAGCTTATATTTTGTCATTATCCTAAGCCCCACTGGCATAAGTCCTAAGAACATGTTATTTAACGACGTATACGGCTTATTTCCTATTCTGATAAACAACTCATTTTCATTTCCCTCATATCCCATACAGGTTATGACGTCATTCCACCCGCCTGTATCAATAAACTCCTTCAATAAAGAAAATTCAAGGGGTTTCGGATTATTTCCCAAAAGCCTGAAAAGATTCAAATATGCACCATCAGACAACATATGATGCGTATCCAAATAAATACACTTTGCGATTGCTTTTGTATCAATAAATTCCTTGTCACTCATAACCCTGGGGACTTCCGATATCTCGTCCAGCTTTTCAGCATGTAGTATTTTTACCTCGTCATCCTCAATTGTGAAGTCAATATCAAGTGCTTCCCAGTCACCGTGAAGCCCCTCCAGTTCTTTCACCGACTGAATCAACTGAAAAAACTCACCGTCCAAAAATTCTCTTGATACATTGTGGGCAATCCATCTGCAATTTTCAAATTCCTTAGCATCAACATCTGCCATACCCTGCCTGATATAGTTTATAACATAATATGGTCTGTTGTGCGTTAAATCTCTTGTACGTACATTTCCCGATATCACTTTATCTACCTCTGCTATTTTATAAACTTATCTATAACCTGTACAATTCCGTCCTCATCACACGACGCTGTTATATAATCTGCATTATCCTTTATAATCTGCTGTGCATTTGCCATAGCAACGCCTACTCCGCCAAACTTAACCATCGTCAAATCATTAAAGCCGTCACCGCAACAGATAGAATGTTCTCTTTCAATCCCTAATATGTCAAGCAGTACAGCAAGGCTCTTTGCCTTGTCCACTTCCTTTGTTGTTATTTCAATAAAATAAGGCTCTGAACGAAAAACATTTAAATCGTCACCCAAAAGCTTTGCCAATGCTGATTCGTGCTCTCCTGCTGTTTCAGGAGAAGCTGTCAGAAGACATTTTATCATATCAAAATTAACATATTCTACAAAATCTTCAACCTTTTTCAGCTTTAAAAAATTCAACCGTGCCTCATATTCCATATACTCATCGACAGCAGTTCCCGTTATAACACTATCACCTTCATAAGTAACCATGCCAAGTCCGTTTTTTACCGCGTAATCATATATAGGCTTTGCAAAACTGTTCGGAATGGTATTTTTATATACCTCCTCCTTTGTGTCACACTTTATAATAAGGCCTCCGTTAAAGGAAAGTGCATAGCCACCAAACTTGTCAAGTCCAATTTGTCTTGCATAATTTTCCATACCCGGATATGGTCTTCCCGATGCAAGTGCAACCACATGTCCCATATTTTGTATTTCCAAAAGAGCTTCCAGTGTCCTTGGAGTTATTTCTTTTTTTGAGTTTACAAGTGTTCCATCTATATCTAACACCAATAATTTTCTTGTTTTTATATCTGCCATCATATGTCCTCTTTTTTTCTTCTAATCCCTAACTTTCATAATAACATTTTTTTTGAAGTTTTAGAAGATATGTGTTACAATTATTTCAAATATTTAAGGATTTTTTTAGGGCGCCGTTTATGGAAATAATAATACATCTTTCCGGCAGACGTTTAGATACGGATTTTCAGTCTGCGGCAAATGAATATATCAAACGAGTATCTCCATTTTGCAGGATTAAACTTGCATTTCACAAAAAGCTTGATGGGATCTCCCCAAAGCAGGGTACATATGTTATAAACATAAATCCTGATGCCACTCTCATTGACTCACCATGTCTTGCCTCTGAAATAAACCGAATATGCGTAAACGGTTTTTCAAAAATTGAAATTTTCGTGTCAAACACCTTTTGCCATGAAAATGCCGACAGTTCATATGCCCTTTCACGTCTTCATATGGATGAAGACCTTGCATGTGTCTGCCTGACAGAGCAAATTTACAGGGCATTCACAATCTTAAACAATATTACCTATCACAAATAAAATCATACAGTCGTTCCAACAGCATAACCCTCATAAGCTGATGCGGAAATGTCATAGGCGAAAAGCTAAGCTTATAATCTGCACGTTTGATAACCTGTTCCGATAGTCCGAGAGACCCGCCTATTATAAATGTAATACAATCCGTTCTCTTTGCCTTGTTAAATATCCCCCGAAATGATCCCTGTTCTCCTGCCATGTTCCCGTCTATGCACAGTGCAACAACGAAGTCCGTGTTTTTTATTTTTTCCAGTATACGCCTGCCCTCTGTATCTTTGATTTTTTCAAACAGAGCTTCCTTTGCATTCTGCGGTATCGGCTCGTCAGGAATTTCAATCAGGTTAATATTTGTAACCGTTTTTATCTTTTTGACATACCAATCTATTTTTTCCCTGTAATATTCTTCTTTTACGGAACCTACTACAATTAAATTTATGAACATATTTTTTTATCCCTTTTTACATAATGTTGTTATTCTTGTCATAATTTGTTCATATTTTACGTTTATACTATGAGTATAGTTTTTTCATAAATCCTCTCTTTAAGTTTATACACGCTAAAAAAGTGCCGGTTACGCTATGCCGGCACTTTTACTTTATATAGAAAACTTCGTTTCCTATTGGCACGGTTCCAGCGAACCTTGCTATTATATATTCCCATTTTTAACGGCTTCAAATTCTTCTATTATATCCTCTGATACCGGCTTTGTAATAAGTGTAAATATAATTATAAATAAAAGGCTTACCGCAAAACCTACAAGCAGAGAGTAAACTCCTGTTGATTTTGCCAATGTCTGTCTTATAATTTCTTCTTTTCCCGTAACTTCATTGATAACGGTATCCTTAACAATTTTTATATAATCCCATATAATAACCGTCGCTCCACCACTTATCATACCTGCGGCAGCTCCTGCAAGATTTGTCTTTTTCCAATAAAGGGACATAAGTATTGTCGGCCCGAATGCACTTCCAAGTCCCGCCCATGCATCTGATACAAGACCCATAATGCTTGAATTCGGATTCCACGCGATTGCATATGCTATAACAGCAACAACAACAACTGTAACCCTTGCGATTATCAGTATCTGCTTATCCGTAAGCTTCTTGAAAAATACTCCCTTACACAAATCCTTTGCCACTGACGAGGATGCAACCAAAAGCTGTGAATCCGCAGTTGACATAATAGCGGCAAGGATTCCGCACAGCAGTATACCACCTATAAACGGAAGCGAAATATCATCCATAAAAAGCTTTTTAATCATTTCAATATACACATTCTCATTTGCACCATCTGCTGTGGAAAGCACCGTAGGATAGAGATATGCCCTTCCTATAACTCCAATAATACATGCAATGGCAAGTGAGAGAAGCACCCATACGATTGCAACTTTTCTTGATTTCCCAAGCTCCTTCTCATCCCTTACCGCCATAAATCTTACAAGTATATGCGGCATACCACAATATCCAAGCCCCCATGCAAGCTGTGATAAAATGCTTGTCACCGTGATAGGCTCTCCATTTTCATAGAATATGTTAAGAAATTCCCTTGCACTTGTGTTAAGTCCGCTGTCAATCAAATTAGGGATAATATATCCGCTTCCCATAACCATAACCGCAACAATCGGAACAATAATGATACCCAAAAGCATCATGGTTCCCTGAATAAAATCCGTTGTACACACGGCAAGGAATCCGCCTAGAAACGTATATATCAGTATAACGACAGCTCCAAGCGTAAGCGCCTGATGGTAGTCCATTTTAGTTACGGATGCAAACAGCTTACCGCCTGCCGCAAATGCTGACGCAGTATATACAAGGA
Source organism: uncultured Lachnospiraceae bacterium (assembly GCA_947652735.1). Classification (GTDB taxonomy): domain Bacteria; phylum Bacillota; class Clostridia; order Lachnospirales; family Lachnospiraceae; genus Coprococcus_C. The sequence continues at coordinate 92,069 of CANTEG010000001.1, forward strand.
AAAATATAACGATAACGATTGATGATACAGCCTTTAAAATATTGTTCTTATCCCTGAATCTGTTGCTTAAATATTCAGGTATTGTCATGGCATTTCCTGCCTTAATCGTATATCTTCTAAGTGGACCTGATATAAACAGCCAGTTAAATACCGTACCTATAAAAAGTCCGATTGCTATCCATGCCTGATTTGCACCAAATGCATATATTGCACCCGGGAGTCCCATAAGCAGCCATCCACTCATGTCAGATGCCTGTGCTGAAAGTGCTGCAACCCAACCGCCCAGATTCCTTCCTCCGAGAAAATAATCGTCTGCATTTTTGTTTTTCTTTGCGTTTGCCGCACCTATTATTATCATGCCCAGCATGTAACAGGCAAATGCTGCTAAAATCCATTTTGTCATGTTAATCTTTTGACTCTATCGCTATCATATACCCTTCATCTATAGAAATAAAGCCTTCCTCCTCCTTGATTTCATTGCTCACACCGATTGATTCCATTTTCCCAACGGTGACGTTATCTAATCCATATTTAAAGCCTTTTAAACATACACCCTTTACGGGTTCTGCAAAAGGAATAAATGACACATATTTCCCAAATTGCTGTTGCTTGCTGAAGGTGTAGGATTTGTCCACAATCTTTATCTTGTTTGTCTCATCAATAAGCTCTGCCTCTACCCCCTGCTTCCTGCAAAGTGCAAGCAACCCTATATTTGCAAGCATATGGTCTATTCTGCTTCCTGTTCCTCCAAGTATTGTGATAAGTTCAGGCTTATGCTTAAGGGCAGAAATTACAGCCACATGCATATCCGTAAAATCCTTTTCGGGATTCAATAACGTTGTACTATCCCTGCCGATATATTTTTCTCTTGCAAAGTCAGACGCCGAGTCAAAGTCTCCCACAGCAGCATCCGCCATTATGCCCGCTTCAATCAGTCTGTCAAGCCCGCCGTCCACGCCAATTATATGGTATTTTTTTTCGCTTACAATACTTTTTAAAAGCTCCGTACTTACCCTGCCGCCTGCAACTATTAAAACATTCATATTAAATATATATCCTAACTATTTATAAGCTCGTTAAGTGTCTTTACATTTTCCGCCTTATCACCGCTAAATACGGCAGAGCCTGCAACAAGAACATTTGCTCCCGATGCAACGGCCTTTCTGATATTATCCTGATTAATTCCGCCATCTACCTGAATCAGTAATCCCGGATTTAATTCATCTGTAAGCCTTTTGACCTGCTTGAGCTTTTCCAATGCTTCAGGTATAAACTTCTGCCCGCCAAATCCCGGCTCCACGCTCATTACAAGCACCATGTCAACCTGAGAAATGAATTCTTCTATGTCCGAAACGGGCGTATTCGGTTTAATTGCAATGCCGCACTTTGCTCCCTTACTCCGTATAATCTCTAAAGTTGTTTTTACATCAGTGCATGCCTCATAATGAATGGTTATCATTTCTCCGCCTGCTGATACAAAATCATCAATATATCTTATGGGTTCATCTATCATAAGATGGACATCAAAAAATGCATCTGTAATTTCCCTGAAACATTTAATCACTGGTGCACCAAATGAAATGTTATGCACAAAGCTTCCATCCATAACATCAAGATGAAGCCATTTGGCACCAGCATCGGTAACAGCTTTTATATCATCAGCAGCATGATTAAAATCCGCTGACAATAATGAAGGTGAAAGTATATTCATACTACCATTTCCTCCTATCCTTTATCTCATTGTACAAGTTTACATAATTTTCATACCGCAGTCTGCTTAAATTTCCTTCTTCCAATGCGGACTTTACACCACATTCCGGCTCATGGATATGAAGACAGCCGTTAAATCTGCACCCTGTACTGTAATTGTCAAATTCCCTATAGTAAGTTTTTAAATGTTCCGCCTCCATATCATCCACATAAAGGGAGCTGAAGCCGGGCGTGTCCATAATATAAGTGCCTGTATCAACACACATAAGCTCAGAATGTCTTGTTGTGTGTTTTCCTCTTTTTATTTTTTCGCTTATCGCGCCAGTAGCTGCCCCAGCGTCAGGCTTCAGACAGTTTAGTATGGAGGATTTCCCCACACCCGATGGTCCTGCAAGCACAGTCGTTTTTCCGTGTATCATTTCCCGCAGTTCGTCTAATCCCTGATTTTCATAAACGGAACTTATAATAACCTTATAACCCGCTGCCTCATAAGCATGAGCAGCAAGTACACCCATATCATCCTGTGAAATATCTGCTTTATTCAGACATATGACTGTATCGACATCCTGATTTGACATCATAATAAGAAATCTGTCCAACAGATTGAAGTTTGGTTTTGGCTGTGTCAGGGCAAAAATAATTACCGCCTGATCCACGTTGGTCACTGCTGGTCTTATCAGCGAATTAGACCTCTCGCATACGGCGGTTATATTACCGGTAAATGTCTCCTTATCAACAATATCAATTTCAACATTATCCCCAACTGACGGTTTTATATTCTGATTTCGGAATACACCTCTTGCCTTGCACTCATATAATAAATCATTATCTATATCATTGTGCAGGTGGACATAGTAAAATCCACCTACACCTTTCATAATCTTTCCCTGCATAAGGCTCTATTCTTCCTCGTAGTTTACGCTGGCAACACTCTTTGTAAAGGAAGATGTAACATCATTGCCCGAACCATCTATACACTGTATATCCGCACTGCCATCCCTTGATGTCTGACCTGGAACAGATGCACTTACGTCATAGGTCGTTCCTGATACTACAGTAATTGTCTTCTCTCCTGCATTAGAGCCATTGAAAAGAAGTCTTATTGTGATTGCCTGACCATCTAGTGCTTCATCATTGCATGTTACCGAACCTGATACCTTTGCCGTGTATGTTGTCTCTTTCGGTTCAGGACCGTCACTGATTGTAAAGCCAACAGTAGCTCCCTCCTGCACTGTTGAACCACTCTCAATATCCTGTGACATTACAAGACCCTCAGCAACCGTATCGCTATATGCATGCCTTACAGTTCCAGGTGTCAGTTTCTTTTCCTTGATGGCATTGATTGCCTCAGACTCATTCTTTCCTAACAGACTTGGAACCTCTACTTCTTTTACCTCCGAGCCGTTGCTTACCGTTATGGTTACGGTTGAACCCTCTGCCGCCTTTGTATGTGCCTCAGGGCTTTGGGAAATAACCTTGTCTTCCTCCACATCGTCATCATAATCATAAGCATGAGAAACCTTAAAACCTGCTTCCGTCAAAACTGTCGTTGCCTGTTCGTCTGTATATCCCTTTACGTTAGGAACTTCAACTTCTTCCGCTCCTGAGCTTACCTTGATAAGAATTTCATCGTCTGCCGCTATTACCTTATCCTTATCAACGCTCTGGAAGAACACGTAGCCCTCCTGAACTTCCTGATTTTTCTCCTTTTCAACCTTTACATTTGTAAAGCCCTCTCTCTCAAGAAGCTTAATAGCTGCATCCTCTGAATAGCCCAAAACGTCTAACATGACAAGTTCTTCTACTTTCTCAGTGCCTGTATCACCAGTTGTCTTTTTATCTTTTTTACCAAACTTGAACCATCCGAGAAAGTTTCCAAGCACAAGCATAATTACAATTGCAATAACAACGGCAGTTGCGATTCCTGCGGCAATTACCGCCTTACGAAGCTTCGGATCAATATCACCGTCCTCCTCGTATTCCTCCTCGTCGTCCTCATCATAATCCTGTACCTTTTTGAGATTTCCTCTCTTTACCGGTTCAGGCGTTTCATATTCGTCCTCATACTCATCCTCCCAGTCATCCTCCTCAAGAAGCTGGGTCAGTCTCTGGTTATTGATAGGAGGTATCGGTGATATTCCGTTAATTTTGTTAACTTCACCTGATGTTCCAGGCATGCGTATTTCCTCCTGAAATGCATCCGCATTTTCATTCTTGTATGCACTTCCGTCACGGATTGCCTGAACGTCCTCCTTTGTCCACTCCTGAGTCGGACTGTTTGTCACCGCCGTAGGGGCAACAACGATATCTATGTTAGGATTGTTTTGTACTCTCTTTAAATCTGCAATTAACGCACTTGCAGTCAGATATCTTCTTTCCGGCTTTTTCTGGGTGGCCTTAAGTATAACTTTTTCAAAGCTTGAATATATGTCAGGATAATACTGCCTTGGCGGTATCATTTCATTTTGTATGTGCATCAATGCAATTGTGACATTGTTATCCCCATCAAAAGGCACTCTGCCCGTAACCATTTCATACATGGTAATACCTAAGGAGTAAATATCACTTCTCTCATCACTGTATCCGCCTCTTGCCTGCTCAGGGGAAATGTAATGAACACTTCCGATTGCACCCGACGTAAGTGTATTTGGAGATGCTGCCTTTGCGATACCAAAGTCTGTAACCTTAATGTTGCCGTTTTTGGACACAATAATATTTTGAGGCTTAATATCCCTGTGTATTACATGACTTTCGTGGGCTGCCTCAAGACCGGATGCTATCTGCATAGATATATCTATGGCTCTGTCCATGGACAATCTTCCATTTTGCTCAATATACTCCTTGAGTGTGATTCCATCCACAAGCTCCATAACGATAAAATAAAGTCCGTCATCATCATATACATCATATACATTTACTATATTCGGATGTGATAATCCTGCTGAAGCCTGTGCCTCTATTTTGAACTTAGTGACAAAATTTTTGTCGTTACTGAACTCCGGCTTAAGCACCTTTATTGCAACATTCCTGTTCAATCTATGGCATCTTGCCTTGTATACGATAGACATACCGCCAGCACCGACAACGTCCAATATCTCATATCTATCACACAACATCATTCCTGGTCTTAACATAAATTCTACACCTTTCTAATATGTCTCTCTGCCTGTGAGACATCTAATTTATTACTCTTCTACCACAACTACAGATATGTTATCCGAGCCGCCATAGTAATTTGCCCTGTCAATTAATGCCTGAGTCATTTCTTTTAAGTCATCGTGTTCAACTACGATATCACGTATCTCATCGTCCTCAACCATATTGGACAATCCGTCAGAGCAAAGTAAAAATCTTTCACCCTTATGAATATCAACCTCAAAGAAATCAGGAACAATTTCCTCCTTGGACCCCATCGCCTTTGTGATGATGTTTCTCTCAGGATGGTTTCTTCCTTTTTTTCTCTCAAGCTCACCGTTTCTGATAAGTTCTTCCACAAGCGAATGATCCATTGTAATTTGCTTTATATCACTGTCTATGGCATAGAGCCTGCTGTCACCAATATTAGCCACATACAGCTTTCCGTCTAATGCAATCGCTGCCACCATTGTAGTACCCATACCCTGCAAATCAGGATCGTTTCCTGCTGCCTTGAATATCTCACTATTTGCGAACGCAATTGCCCGCTTCAAAATTGCAATCGGGTTTTCCAATGTGGAATCCTTTATAAAGTCAACGGTAATGTCTATTGCCATACGTGATGCCTTGTCTCCTGCCCGGTGTCCACCCATTCCGTCTGCAACTATATAAAGATTAGGCATCATTCCTATTGGTTTATCACTATAAAAAATACTGTCCTGATTATTGCTTCTCTTATTGCCTGTATCAGTTTTTCCGCATGATTTCATCAGCTTCCTCCTGATTCTTTTTTATGTACTTACGTCTCAATTGTCCACAGGCAGCATCTATATCGCTACCCACACTCCTTCTTATAGTAACATTAATTGATTTTTTTTCAAGTGTTAATTTAAATTTTTCGACAGAATTCTTGTCACTCCTACAATAATTTCTCTCAGATATGGGATTTACCGGAATTAAATTAACATGACAGTTTATTCCTTTGAGCAGCTTTGCCAGCTTTTCTGCCTGAACCACACTGTCATTTTCCCCTTTCACAAGACTATATTCAAATGTAAGTCTTCTTCCCGTTTTTTCAAAATAGTATCGGCACGCATCCATAACCTCATCCAGATTATATTTTACGGCTATGGGCATAAGCTTCTGTCGTTCCTCATCCGCAGGTGCATGCAGCGACAGTGCAAATGTAATGGTAAACTTTTCATCTGCAAGCTTTTTTATCATCGGCACTATCCCGCAGCTTGAAACGGTTATGTTGCGCTGACTGATATTATATCCCCGTTCATCCGATATCAGACGAATAAATCTTACAAGGTTATCATAGTTGTCCAGCGGCTCACCTGTTCCCATCACAACAATGTTTGATATTTTTTCTCCTGTTGCCCGCATGGACGCATATACCTGCTCGAGCATCTCAGATGCGGTAAGGTTTCTTATCAGTCCTCCGATTGTGGATGCACAGAATTTACATCCCATCCTGCATCCTGCCTGTGAGGATATACATATGGAATTTCCGTAATCATGCCTCATAAATACAGTCTCAATCATCTGGTTATCATAGAGCCTGTAAAGAAATTTTATTGTGCCGTCCGTTTTTGAGGTTTGGCGCATTTCCTCTTTTATGCAGACAAAATCATCTTCAAGGGCAGCAACCAGTGTTTTCGGAATATTTGTCATTTCACTTGGGGATGCAACATATTTTTTGTGCATCCACTCAAAAATTTGTTTGGCCCGAAATTGCGGCTGCCCCTTTTCCTTAACCCATTCATTCAATTCATCAAAATACATTGATTTTATATCCATATGTTCCTCCGTCAGACAATCTGACACTGCTTGTCATTTTTTTCACAAACGCCTGATACAAGCTTGGCATAATAAAAGCCGTCGCATTTATCGATGCCCTGCAAAAACTGCCGTTCCTCTGCAAGGTGAAATTCCTTGTGACTTTTCAAAAACCATTTTACGTTATCCGAATTTTCTTTCGGATTTATGGTACAAGTGCTGTAGAGAAGAACCCCGCCTGCCCTTACATACCTGCATACCGTATCAAGCATTGTTCTTTGCAGTTTGATAAGCTCCTCAATCTGTCCTGCATTTATTCTATATTTAATATCATTTTTTCTTCCCATAATTCCAAGGCCTGAGCATGGCAAATCTGCAATTACCACATCCGCCTTATTGATAAGTGTCTCATCAGTAACACACGCATCCCATTTACTGATAATGACGTTTCCAATTCCAAGCCGCCTGACATTTTCATCAATAAGCTCGATTTTCTCATCCGATATGTCCCTTGCATATACGGTTCCTTTTCCCATAAGAAATTCCGCTGCACAGGTAGACTTTCCGCCCGGTGCCGCACAAACATCAACAACGATATCTCCCGGCCTTATTCCCGCCGCTCTTACCGAGCACATGGAGCTTTCGTCCTGAACCGTAAAATAGCCTTCTCTATATCCTGGTGTTTTTCTTATAAAGTCATACCCCGAAATCAGAAGTGCCTTATCGTCATAATATCCATCGCAAACCGAAAGCTTCTCCGATGCAGCATCCCCTGTATTGTCATAAATATAAGCCTTTAAATCGTCCTTTTTAATCTTAAGTTCATTTACCCTGATGGAAGTTTTTCGTTCCTGAAAGGAAGCCTCTATGATTTTCTTTCCCTCATTTGGATAATCCTGTAACACCTTTTCACAAAGCCACACAGGCATGGAATAATTGACTGACAAATAGTTTACGGTATCGGCCTCATCGGGCATTTTTATGCTGTCCTTATTTCTTGCAATCGTTCTAAGCACACCATTTACAAACCCTGACAAACCTGCAAAGTTGTGTTTTTTTGCAAGCTTAACTGACTCGTTGCAAACTGCACTGTCGGGAACGCTGTCCATGTAAAGTATCTGATATGTCCCCATGCGGAGCAATGAACGTATCAGGGGCTTACACTTCTTTACAGGTGTTTTGGAAAACCCATTAATAATATAATCCAGCTTTATTTGGGACTCAGTCACACCCTCTGCAAGCCTTGTAATAAACGCCCTGTCCTGCTTATTTTCAAACTGATTTTGTCTTAATGCCTTTGTAATGGCAATGTTGGAAAATGTATTGTTGTTTTCTATATCAATCAGTATCGCAAGTACGATGTCTCTCGAATCTATCATAAATTACTCCCACATGAACGTGCCATAGTTCCCTGTTCCAGCTTGTTTCCGTTTAAGTAAGCCGCCACGTCCATTTCCTTTTTGCCCTCAGGCTGGAGCCTTTTGATTGCAAGTGCGTCACTGCCGCAGACTATTTTAAAGCTTTTCTTTGTCACATCAATAATTTCGCCCACTTTAAAGCCTGACACATCCTGCTTTACAACCTGTGCCTCAAACAGCTTTACGGTTTTGTCCATAATTTTGGTATATGCACACGGCCACGGAAAAAGACCTCTGATTAATCTTTCTATTTCTTCCGCAGACTTTGTAAAATCTATATTGCCAAGTTCTTTATTTAACATGGAAGCATAACAGCTTTCATCATCATTTTGCTTTGTTCTTGTTGCCGTTCCCTCATAGAGTGCAGTAAGGGTTGAAAGTATCAGCTTTGCACCTGCGGCTGCCAGCTTGTCATGGAGCGTTTTTCCCGTGTCACAAGGCTCTATTTCCACCTCTGCCTTTTCTATCATGTCTCCTGTATCAAGCCCCTTTTCCATATACATGGTAGTAACACCTGTCACCTTTTCACCGTTTATGATTGCCCATTCTATCGGTGCCGCTCCCCTGTACTTCGGAAGCAGGGATGCATGTATATTGATGCATCCATAGGCAGGTATGTTTAATATACTTTCAGGCAGGATTTGTCCGTAGGCAGCAACAACGATTACCTCAGGTGCCAGCTCCTTAAGTATCGTTACCATCGCTTCATCCTTTACTTTTTCAGGCTGATACACAGGGATGTTGTTCTCCCCTGCAACTGCCTTTACAGGTGTTGGCACAAGTGCCTTGCTCCTCCCCTTTGCCTTGTCGGGCTGTGTAACCACTGCGACAACATCATGCCCGTTTTCTATGATTGCTTTAAGAGCACTGACCGCAAATTCGGGTGTTCCCATATATACTACTTTCATGTATAATCACCTCTTAATTATTATTGTCCGCGTCAACACTGTGCAGACCATCCAAAGCCTTATCCTTGTACAGTATGCCGTCAAGATGGTCAAGTTCATGACAGATTGCTCTTGCAAGCAGTCCCTCTCCCTCAACAACAATCTTGTTCATGTTAATATCAAGTGCCTCACATATAACATGATTTGGTCTTTTTACAGTTCCCACAAGCCCTGGAAGTGACAGACATCCCTCGCTTCCCTCCTGTTCTCCCTCAGCAAGAACTATCTTGGGATTTATCAGGCAATATGCATTTCCATCCTCAACATCAATAACCACAATTCTTTTCAGGATTCCTACCTGTGATGCAGCAAGACCTACACCGTTTGTCTCGTACATTGTATCAAACATATCTTCTATCAGAGTCTCAAGCCTCGGTGTCATCTTGTCAACAGGCTTGCATACTTTTCTTAATATGTCGTCTCCGTCCACTCTTACTTTTCTAAGTGCCATTTTAAAATCCTCCTTTTCCTTAAACATCAATCCATTATTTTTAAGCTCTATAAAATAGACTGACACAATTTTTATATTTATCAAACTATTCTTTAATACATATTCATCGGGTTAACATCAACCATTATGCTCACTGCATCTGACTCATATCCCTCTGCAATTTCACGCACCTGAAATAATTCCTCAGGATTATTTGACTTTACATAGATTACTTTTCTGAACATGGAATTAATTTTTCCTATGGTGGCATCTGACGGTCCTATAATCCTTGTAGCTTTCATATGTCCCGTTTCTTTTTTGAGCAATGCTCCAAGTGCATCTGCCTCATTGTTTGTCCGGTCATAATCCTCACCAACCATCAAAATTACCATCATATTACATATCGGGGGGTACGAAAGCATTCTCCTATATGCCATCTCCAAATCAAAAAATGATTCGTAGTCCTGCTTTGCTGCCGCGGCAATTGCGTAGTGGTCAGGCTGATAGGTCTGTATAATCACCTGTCCTGCCTCGCTGCCCCGCCCCGCACGCCCTGCTGCCTGCGTGAGCAAATCAAAGGTTCTCTCTCCTGCTCTGTAATCATTTGCAAATAATGACATATCTGCAATTATAATTCCCACAAGGGTAACATTTCCAAAATCGTGTCCCTTTACTATCATCTGGGTTCCGATTAGTATATCTGCTTCTTTGTTGTTAAATGTCCGAAGTATATTTTTTTGTGATGTTTTTTTCTTTGTTGTATCCTTATCCATTCTTAAGGTTTTGGCATTGGGAAATATACGTTTTATCTCTGCCTCAACCTTTTCCGTTCCTGTTCCAAACCCGCCTATCAGCTTTGAATCACATGCAGGGCACCTGTCAGGCTTTTTCGTAACGTATCCACAGTAATGGCAAACCATCATTCCTGAAGAATTTTTGTCATATGTACCTCCATTTTTATGGTACGAAAGCGAAACATCACATTTCGGGCATTTTATTGCCTCGCCGCATTCCCTACAGGATATAAAGCTATTGTATCCTCTCCTGTTTATAAAAAGCATTATCTGCTCTTTCTTTTTTAGCCTTTCATCAATCGCTTTTTTAAGCTCATCACTTAGTATACTCCTGTTTCCCATCCTAAGTTCATGCCGTAAATCCACAACACTTACGCTTGCAAGCTGTTTTTCGTCAGGTCGTTTGTCAAGCTTCCAAAGCTTGTACATTCCAAGCTTGGCTGACATGTAGCTCTCCACTGACGGGGTCGCAGAACCGAGTATCACGGATGCTCCCTCAATTTCAGCCCTCTTTATCGCCACATCCCTTGTATGATATTTGGGTGTCATGTCACTTTTATATGCACTGTCGTGTTCCTCATCAATTACGATAAGTCCAAGGTCTGCACAAGGAGAAAAAAGTGCTGACCGCGGACCTATTACCACATCAACCTCATGTGCCTGTGCCCGCATAAATTCCCTGTATTTTTCACCTTTACTCTGCTTTGAATTTATCACCGCCACACGGTCTTTAAAATGCTGCTTAAACCTGGCTACATTTTGATAGGTAAGTGCAATTTCAGGCACTAAAACCACTGCCTGCTTTCCTTTACTGACAGCCTTTTTTATGCACTCAATATAAACCTCAGTTTTGCCGCTTCCCGTAACGCCATGTAAAAGATAGGTTTCTTTTATTCCCCTGTCAATATCATTTGAAAAATCATCCACTAAACTTTGCTGGGACGAATTCAGCTTTGTCACCACTGGCGTAAGAATTTTATATTCCTCACCAGAAATTCTCGGAGCATGTTTTCTCACCTGTTCTTTTACAGGCATCACCGTCATAAGGCAGTTTATCATTGTGGAACCATATTTTTCCCTCATCCATGCGGCAAGCTTTATAAGCTTACCTTCTATAGGAAGGCTTCCATCTGCTATCCCCTGTATCATCTTCATCCGTTCCACGTCAAATTCCGGTTTTTCGGATATGCCGATTACATACCCCTTTCTTACTTTGTTGCCCTTACCAAAGGGTACCATAACTAAAACCCCAACGGATATATCAGGTTCAAGCTCCTTGGGAATCATGTATTGAAATGCCTTATCAATTGCCTCATGCGAAATATCTATTATTATATCCGCATATTTTTGTGACATCTTCTTCCTCCAAAATTTCTCTGATTAAATCTCTCTCGTCCATATGGTGTTTCACACCCTTTATCTCCTGATAATCCTCATGTCCTTTTCCTGCAAACACAATAACATCACCCTGCCTTGCATTCATTATGGCATATCTCATAGCTTCTTTTCTGTCAGGTATCTCTATGTATGTTCCATCTGTTTTCCCAATACCGGTTTTGATATCTTTTATGATATCCAAAGGATCCTCAAATCTCGGATTATCGCTTGTAATAATTGTGAAGTCTGACATGTTACCCGAAACCTCACCCATCTCAAATCTTCTGTCTCTTGCCCTGTCACCCCCGCATCCAAACAATGATACAATACGCTCAGGCTTATAGCATTTAAGTGCACAAAGAAGGCTTTCGAGAGCCATTGCATTATGGGCATAATCAATCATTATGGTAAATGCATCCGATATTGGAATCATTTCCACTCTGCCCCTGACTTTTATTTTCTTTAAAATATCCCTTATGTTGTCAAACTGTACATCAAGCAAGTCTGCTATAGCAACAGCAGCAAGTGAATTATGTACGGAAAATTCTCCCGGAAGGTCAACATCTATATGACCCTCAAGTCTTCCACTCAAATCATAGCTGATGCCCAGCACACCATCCTCACTGTAAAGCTCAAATGCGTTTGCCTTATAGTCAGCTTCATGGTCCATTCCATATGTAACAATTTCGCAGTCCGACTCGTCTATCATATAGCCCGCATGACCGTCATCCACATTAAATATACCGACACGGCACATGGTAAACAGCTTTGACTTCCACATCATATACTCCTCAAAGCTGCTGTGCTCGTTTGGTCCGATATGGTCCTTTGAAAGATTGGTATAGATTGCATAGTCAAAATCTACACCTGCAACCCTGTCTAACATAAGTCCCTGGGAGGATACCTCCATAACCACGCAGGACAGTCCGTTATCCACCATATCCTTAAGTTTTTTATGTAATTCCAACGATTCAGGCGTTGTATTTTTTGCATGAATATGGTCTTTTCCGTCAATGATTTCTATAGTTCCAATCAGTCCTGTTTTCTTTCCTGCCGCCTCAAGCATCTCCCTTATCATATATGTTGTGGTTGTCTTCCCCTTTGTTCCCGTGATACCAATTACGGTAAGCTGTTTGGACGGCTCACCATAAAATCTTGAGCTTATCATACCCATAGCTTTTCTGGAACTTTCAACTTTGACAACGGTAACATTTCCCTTGATGTCAACTTCCTTTTCAACAATCAGCACCGATGCACCCTTTTCCATTACATCTGCTGCATATTTGTGTCCGTCTGATACCGCACCTGCTATGCAAAAAAATAAATCTCCTCCGCATACCAGTCTTGAATCATTTTTTATATCCAAAACCTCTGTGTCAGGACTTCCACATAAAATTTCATATTCAAAACCATGTAACAGTTCTGATAATTTCATATATAACCTCCAATTCAGACACTACATTTACCAAAAGAACAACAGGCTGTCGGCACCGGATATGTCTTGTTATTCTTTCACCTGGTGGACAGCCTGATATAAATCCTTATTCTACGGAATATTGGCAGTGAAAACTAGTCCTCATCTCCAACAATCTTAACCATTCCGCTGTAAAGTTCTTCAACCGCTATAGATAACGGCTTCTTTTCGTCTCCTGCAACTAAAGGCTCACTGCCTGCAATAATCTGTCTGGCCCTCTTTGATGTAGCCATAACAATTGAATATCTACTCTGTACAACCGGCTGTTCTCCCGGCTCCACCTCACTGTTAACTACTTCCATTAAGTCTGTGTATGACGGATGTAACATTTATTTATCTCCCTTCCTTAAAGAGCCTTAAGCTCTTGTTTAATATCTTCCATCAGTCCTAAGTTATTTTCCCTTAGGCATTTATTACTTACAATGATAGAATTTACAGTATCAACGCAATCTGAAATATTATCGTTAATTACTATGTAATCATATTCCTTCATATCGTCAGCTTCCTCAGCCGCCCTTTTCAGCCTCTTTGCAATCGTCTCGTCACTCTCTGTTCCCCTGCCTGCAAGTCTTTCTTTCAGACTTTGTGCATTTGGTGCAGTTACAAAGATAAGAAGTGCATCCGGATACTGCTGCTTGACATTCATGGCCCCCTGAACCTCTATCTCAAGGATAACATCATTCCCGTCAGCCATTTCATTCTCGACAAATTTCCTAGGTGTACCGTAATAATTATCCACATACTGCGCCCACTCTATAAAACCATTGTAATCGATAAGGTTTTGGAATTCCGCCTCGGTTTTGAAGTAATACTCCCTGCCGTTAACCTCACCTTCTCTCGGCTGTCTGGTTGTGGCGGATATGGATAAACTGTATCCGTACTTTTCCACAAGCTCTTTCACAACAGTTCCCTTGCCTGCTCCGGAAAATCCCGAAATAACAATTAAGAAGCCTTTCTTCATATTACACCACCTACTCTATATTTTGTATTTGTTCTCTTACTTTTTCAATGTTTGTCTTAAGGTCTATTCCAATATCAGAAATCTTGAGGGAATTTGATTTGCTTAAAATTGTATTTGCTTCCCTGTTCATTTCCTGTGCTATGAAATCCAGCTTTCTTCCTACGGCTCCGCCCGCTATCAGGATATCCTTAGCAGTACTGATATGGCTTTTCAGCCTTACTATTTCCTCATCCACACATATTTTGTCTGCATAAATGGTAACCTCAGTTGCGATTCTTTGCTCATCTATCTGTGTGTTTGCCGAAAGCTCATCTATCTTCTCGATAAGCTTAGCCTTGTACTCGGAAATAAGCTCAGGCGACTTTTCTTCAATGGCAGTTACCATTTCTAACATTTCATCCAGCTTGCAAACAAGGTCTTTTTTTAAGTTTTCACCCTCGGATATTCTTGCATCCACAAACATATCGGTTGCTTCCGTAAGTACATCCTTAAGATATTCCCATACCCGTTCCTGGTCTGCCGGTTCTTCCTCAAGTGCAAATACCTCAGGAAATCTCCCGATAACAGATACACTCATATCTGATTTTATTCCAAAATCCTCGGACATCTGTCTTAAGTAGCTTATATATTTTTCTGCAACATCCCTGTTATATTTTACATTAACATTTGATTTCGTGTAATCCTCATATGTTATGTAAACGTCTACCTTTCCTCTTTGGATATAATCCTTGAGAAAGCCTCTTACGGAATTTTCAAAATAATTTAATTTTCTCGGCAGTTTGATATTCATATCACAATATCTGTGATTCACTGCCTTTATCTCTACAACTATTTTTCTGTCTTCGTTAAGAACTTCGCTTCTTCCGAAGCCTGTCATACTTTTTATCAATTTCATCACCTGTCAAATAAAAATGTATTAATTAACGCATACTTTGAAATTATAATACATCGTTTCATTAAATGCAAGATGTTTTGGGAGTTTATGGCAGCTTGTGATTTGCATTTACCATAATCAACCCACTTCCTGTATGCCATGTATATCCGGTTCTATGGTCATGGAATAATTTGTGTGGTATATTACAAAACCAGGCATTGATTTTGGCGGTTTTTTCAGATTTTTCTTCTCGGTGTAGTCTATCTCTACCTTTGGTGCTTTATTTCCGCTAGAATAATACGCCGCAAGCCTTGCCGCCTCCTCGTAGGTTCTGTCGGGAAGCTCCTTTGCACCGTTAAGCTTTACGATAACATGGGAGCCTGGCATATTTTTTGCATGGAACCACATATCGTTTCCCGTTGCAAACTTAAAGGTAAGTTCCTCATTCTGCAAATTATTTTTCCCCACATACATGTGAAATCCGTCGGAGGAAATATAGTGCAGTGGTTTGCTTTTCGTTTCCCTTACACCCTTACCCTTTTGCACTTTTCCTTTCATATATCCGTTTTCAACAAGCTCTTTTTTTATTTCTTTAATGTCTGCCTCAGATGTGGCGATTTCAAGAAAGCTTTCCACGGACATAAGATATTGAAGTTCGTCTTTCGATGTCTTTATAAGCTCTGTAAGCGCCTCATATGTACGTTTCAGCTTATTATACTTTGCAAAATATTTTTTTCCGCATTCCATTGCGGTTAGCTCAGGGTCAAGGGGAATGGTTATCTCCTCCCCCGTATAATAATTTTCACATACAAGTTTTGTATCGCCCTGCTTTGCACCATATCCATATGCAGTTATCAGTTCTCCGTAAACCTTATACTTATCTCTTTTTTCCGTATCTTTAAGCTGGGCTAATTGAAGGTCATATTTTTTTGCAGTTCGCTCAATTGCATTTGAGACAATTTTTCTCAAGTCTATTGACCGCTGTTTCATCCTCGTTGCAACGCTTTTCTTGCTGTAATATTCCTCAATGGCAGTTGAAACCCGCTCAAAGGTCTTTATACCGTTTACATCTGCCGCAGGCATTTCCTTATCTGAAACATCTCCGTACATTGTAAGTTTTACGACAGAAAATTCCCTTGGCATATATCCCTCATATGCGATACATGGATAATATGATTCTCTCTCAAGGTCAGCTTTCAGCGCCTCGTAGCTCTTATATAATGTTTCCCCGTCAGAAAGTGAAAGTGCTGCCGTGGCACTGCTGCCGTCAATTCCTGCACGGTAACATATTTCATTTGCAAGTACGGGAGAGATTCCCGTAACGGATGTGTAAATTGCTTTCGCAACACTGCATGGTTCCTTGAGTATATGATTCATAAAGAAATTTACATCCACGTCAAGGGGATTTTTCTTATTCTGCGACGGCGGATACTCATACATTCTTCCCGGCAGCACCTCCCTCACAGAACTGATTTGATGGGAAATATGCTTTATACTGTCAATAATCGTTCCCTCAGCATCTGCAAATATAATGTTGCTGTGCTTTCCCATAATCTCAACTATGAGCTTTTTTGAACATAAATCACCAAGCTCATCCAGATGTTCCACCGTTATTTCAACGATACGTTCCCTCATGGGCTGTTCAATTTTCAATATTCTTCCGTTACCTATATGCTTTCTCAAAAGCATACAGAAATTAGGTGCAGCGGCTGGATTTTCTTTGGCACTCTTTGTCAGATATATAAGTGGGAGACTTGCATCTGCCGACAGCACCAATCTCTCCGTTATATTTTCGTTTTCAATTTTGTTTTTGACTACTATACATATCTCATCAACCTCAGGCTGATAAATTTTATATATTTTCCCGCCAAGAATTCTGCTGTTCATTTCATGCACAATTCCTGATATAACAACTCCGTCTAAAGCCATTTTATTTCTCCGTTCCCATAACTGTAAAAAGGGACTGCCCAGTCATCTCACTCAGTGCGGCAGCCCCTTTAATATATTTTTATATTTGCTCGTAAAGTCTCTGATATATTTCTGCCGAATTACTCCAGCTATAATTTTGCTGCATTGCCCTTGCCTGCATTTCCTGCCATGCATCCTTGTAATCAAAGAATATTCTCTTTGAGTAATTGATTGTTGACAGCAGTTCAAAAGCACTGTAATTGGCAAATGAGAAACCTGTTCCCGAACCCTCAAACTCATTGTACGGCTGAACCGTATCCTTAAGTCCTCCTGTCTCACGCACAATAGGAAGTGTACCATATCTGAGTGCCATAAGCTGCGTCAGTCCGCACGGCTCAAATCTTGATGGGACAAGCATGGCATCACAGGCAGCATACATCTTATGTGACAGGTCATCAGAATAATAAATGTTTGCTGAAACCTTTGCAGGATGTATTCCCTGATAGTATCTGAACATATCCTCATACCGTCTGTCACCGGTTCCAAGTACCACAAACTGGGTTCCGTCGGTACAAATGTCATTCATAATACGGTCTACGAGATCCAAGCCCTTTTGGTCTGTCAGTCTTGAGATAATACCTATCATGTATGCATTCCTATCCTCAGGAAGTCCAAGCTGCTTCTGAAGTTGAATCTTATTTTCCACCTTATTTTTTTTGTAATTTTTTAATGTGTAGTTCTTGTATATCTTGCTGTCCGTAGCAGGGTTATAATCGTTGTAATCAATACCGTTCACAATACCCCAAAGTGACTGGTTTCTTGCACTTAAAAGTCCCTCTAAGCCCTCTCCGTACTGGGAGGTCTGAATTTCACCTGCATATGTGTTTGACACTGTTGTAATCTTGTCAGCATATACAAGTCCACCCTTTAGCATGCTGGCATCCTTATATATCTCAAGCTTATCAGGGGTAAACACGTAATCAGGAAGCCCCGAATACTCTTTTATGGTCTTTATATCCCATCTTCCCTGAAATTGAAGATTGTGTATTGTCATAACCGACTTCATGTTACTGTAAAAAGGACTTCCCGCAAATATTGTCTTAAGATAAACAGGAACAAGTCCTGCCTGCCAGTCATGACAGTGAACGATATCAGGCTGAAAGCCTATGCTAGGAAGTATTGAAAGTGCTGCTTTACAAAAATAACAGAACTTCTCTATGTCCCATTTTACATCTCCGTATATATTAAATCCGTTAAAGAAATATTCGTTGTCAATGAAGTAAACAGGAACGCCCTCGTATTCAAGATACATGACACCGACATACTGTTGTTTCCAACCTATATCCATATGAAAATGAGTAAGATACCTCATCTTATCCTTATACTTTGCAGGCAGACATGTATAATTAGGTATTATGACCCTTACATCATATTCCTTTTTATCAAATATTCTAGGTAATGTTCCAACAACGTCTGCAAGTCCGCCCGTCTTAATAAATGGCACGCACTCCGACGCAATATAAGCTATCTTCTTCATATGTCTTCCTCCCTCTTAAAACCCCAAGCCTCATAATTATATAGTCACACCTGATGGTGACAATTGTCAGTTTATCATAATATTGTAAATTATTCAATCATTTAACATCTTATCTTTTTGATGTTAATTGTTTTATTGTTTTTATGTCGTCTTTTCCAACAGCTTTTCCGCCGTATCTCACCTCTGAGTAAAGCCTTGTAAGAGCCGACAAATCCTCATTGGTTTTTTCCATAATCTCCTGTTGTATTTCCCCACAGGTCCTACTGTTTTTCAACTTTATATCATAGCTGTAACCAAGTATATATTTTTTATACATTTTCCTCAGCTTTTCCTCAGGTGAAAACAGGGTGTTAAATATCCGTTTTATACCAACAGTTTCTGTTACTATTTTTTTCTCTGCCTCCGCTTCCTCAACGATATCAAGAACCCCCTGTTGTTTTACAAGCAGTGCCTTTATTATTCTGATTACCAATCTGACTGCAATGTACACCAGAACTGCCAGAAGCACATATTTTAATAAAACAATTATACTTTCCCCTGCTGCAAAATTACTTTCACTGGTTTTGTTCACTGCGGTATACGACTCACCAGAGCTTACCGCTGTGTCACCACTGAACAGTTTCATAATAAGGTTTATAACAAATGCAAATCCTGAAAAAATCACTTTTACAACTGTGACAACTGCGTTTTTTATCATAGCTAAAACAGCCGTAAAATCAATGGAATTTCCCAATATGACGGCGACCAGTAACACAGCTATAACCACAACTACAAACATGGAATTTGTCTTAATTATGTTTTTCATCGGAAGTCCCGATACATTTTTAGTGGCATTTACATATTTAATAAGTCCGTCCAAGTATACATTCAGCAGATAGATGGCAACACATATAAGCGGTATATGATATGCTGCACTTTTAAGCATGTCATTTTTCACATAATACCCAAATGCGAAAAAAATCAGTGACATTAAAAATACAGGCCACGGCATATCATCAACAGGCTTCAATATCCTTCCCATCTTTATATACATCCATGTATCAGTAAAAAGGTAAAATCCTATCATAACCATAACGATAAAAACTGCAGTTTCCATACCGTAGAAATATATACCGGCTAACGATATCACATGGAAAATAAGTGCCAACAGCAAATTAGGAGCTACATCCCTTGCTATATATGAAATAACATACATGATAACGATTTCCACAAAATAATCATACCTGACAGGAACATGAATCATAACCACACATGTAAACAACATGAACAGGCATGTAAACAGACATTGATACGTAAAATTCAGCACCTTACGGAGCCTGTATATGTTATGTATCATTTAACACTACCTCCCTTGCATATATATAAGGACGGCTTACACAAAGTCCATATTGGTCATAATACGGCACAATCATATAAGCAGGAATGCCCTTTCCCTGCATGTAGTCCATTCTGTCCACAAGGTCGGATTTACAATAAGCTGAAATGATAATGTAAGCTGTATGTCCGTCATCATTCTCAAATTCTCCGTCAAGCATTTTTAAAAATTCAGATGCTTCACCTTGACCGTTAATGCATGCAAGATATTTATCAATCGTAATCATATGGTTTTTGGAAGCACCATATTCTATTTTTCCAATGGGGTTTCCACTTCCATCCTCACCGTTTGACGCAAGCATAACTGACATGCCTTTTCCAAGCATTTCGTATGCAAGGCTGCTTGTAAGCTCTATGCAAAGTTCCCTTATATAGTCTGACTTAACCATTATGTTGGTATCAAGATTTAAAAGCAGCTTAAGCTTTTGTTCCGATGTCTGGTTATACAAATTCACCATCAGCTCGCCTGTCTTCGCTGATGCTTTCCAATTTATACGATTCATTCCGTCCTGTGTGCTGTATTCCCTTATCCCCCGAAATGTGTATGGGTCCTCAATTAGTCGGTGCCTTACCTCAATGTCACCCAGTATTTCATTTACCATATTGACAAAAGGAACATCCTTGTGTTTTCTTGGAAATACATAGATTGATGTACCTGTATGCAATGTTTTTGCATATGTTTGTGTCATAAAAAAATTTTTTGCAATAATGTTTATCCCCGATATTTCATAGTATCCTCTTTTTTTTGCTGAAAATTCAAGTACTCTTGTAATTTTCTGCCCTCCCATAACTGAAAACGCATCGTTTCTGTAATACAAATCCGTGACAGACGAATTGATGGTATCATCAAAAATAAAATATCTGGGTGCGGAAAATTTCACATGCAAAACAGGAAGCGGAAGCTTCTTCGCATTATTTACCACAAGCGTAAGTGTTGCTCTTTCTCCCACCTCCATATATGTCTCATCAAAATTGGCACTTATCTTAAGTCCTTTATCCCACGTTTTCCGATAAAGCCTGTTTTGAAGGGAATATATAATTACTGCTATTGTAAGGGCAATTATAATCTGCATTTATATCTCCCAATTTTCAACCGGAACATCAATTTCGTCTATTAGCTTTTTCAAACTGTCACCAGCTTTTGATGACATGCCATACCCGCCTAATGACACCGCCCTGTGTCTTAAAACATATGGTGCCACCTTTTTTACCGTATCAGGGTCCACATATTGTTTTCCCATAATTGCACTGTAGGCTTGCGCACATCTTACAAGTGCAAGGGTGCCTCTTGTACTCACTCCCCCTGACAGCTTATCCGTTGTCCTTGCTGCCATGATAATATCAACAATATATTCCCTGACACACGCATGTACAAATATCTTTCTGACTGCCTCTTTCATTTCCCGAAGTTCATCAATGGTGCAGACTGCTTCTATCTTTTCAAATGGGTTTTCTTCTATATATCTGTCTATAATGCTGATTTCTTCTTCCTTTTCGGTCACTCCCATTGAAAGCTTCATTATGAATCTATCCAGTGATGCTTCCGGAAGCGGATACGTTCCCGTTGTCTCTAACGGATTTTCTGTTGCGATTACAACAAACGGATTATCAAGGGGCATTGTCTTACCATCAATTGTCACCTGCTTTTCCTCCATTGCTTCAAGCAGACCCGACTGTGTTCTCGGCGTTGCCCTGTTTATTTCATCAGCCAGCAAAATATTGGTGAAAACAGGTCCCTTTACAAGCGTAAAGGATGCCTGCTTTGGATTGAACACATTAAGACCTGTTATGTCTGACGGCATAAGATCAGGCGTAAACTGGACACGCTTGAAATTACAGTCTATACTTTTTGCAACTGCCTTTGCAAGCATAGTCTTTCCCGTACCTGGATTATCCTCAATGAGAATATGCCCGTCTGAAAGTATACCTGCCAGTATCAGTCTTATTACCTCATCCTTTCCAACTATAACCTTTGATACATTCTCTATTATTTTGTCTGATATTTGTTTTATATTCAACTGTTCATTCTTCATATGTATCCTCCTACCTGTCATCATCCGAAGGTTGATGACCTGCGCACCATCAGGTGCCTCCTTATTACCAATCCCTGCTATCCCATACAATCGTAAATGGACCATCATTTTGTAAGCCAACTTCCATGTCCGCACCAAATTCCCCGCATGCCACGCTTCCGTATTTTTCCTTCACCTTATCTTTAAAATATTCGTATAACTCTTCTGCAAGGGCAGGTTCCCCCGCATACACAAAGCTCGGTCTGTTACCCTTTTTGCAGTCGGCATAAAGGGTAAACTGTGAAACAACCATAATTTCGCCCTGAATATCCGATACACTCAAATTAGTTTTTCCGTCCGCGTCAGCAAATATTCTAAGCTTTAACAGCTTGTCCACGTATTTATCAACCATTTCCCTCGTGTCACCCTTGCCCACACCAAGAAGCACCAAAAGGCCCTGACCGATATGTCCGACTTGATTGCCGTCTACCTTAACCTCTGCCTGTTTTACTCTTTGAATTACAAGTTTCATTTTCTTCTCCTTTTCATATGCTGCATAGATAATTCCACAAAATAGTTTTTATGTCTGATATTATTTCCCTTAAACGTCCATAATCCAAAATTTATTTTCGTATTCCGTCATCAGTAAACGTTCTTTTTAAGGCTCTTTCTGTCGGAAAAATAGCTATTATTAAAATTACACTCTGTATTGTACAAAGAATTGCACCAACTGTTCCAACTATATTTTTTGAACAATAATAAAAAGGAACATGTATTACCAGCGATGGTATAAACATACTCCAACCTATTTTCCACCACAAGCGTCCACAATAATTCTGTGCAAACTTCCATGTATCTATATTTTTCATGGAACGTGTTGTCCTATAACCAACCATTCCATTGATTGTTTTGGGAGGGTGTCTCCACATCATATTGCCTGCAACAATCATAGTGATTGGAATCAGCAAATCACAAACAAGCATAAACCACCAAAACCACATGTCTTTTCCTCCTAATCATAGAAAATGGGATTTGTTTGTTGTATTGAACTCTTTTTGCATAACCTCATATACTAATACAACACCATGTTCAACATTATGTTTTTCATGTTTCTTAGTTATATACCCTCTTTTTTCATACATTTGGCTTGCAGGAAGTGAAGCATCTTCACATTTTGCTTCTCTATATTTATATTTACTGATACTGCTCCTGTTTCAATTAAATTATAATAACCTGAATTATTTCGACGTCATAAACCCAAGAGGCAACCCCCTATCATAGGAACTTTCTGTCAAATATTGTAACACTCACATCGACAAATAACAACTTAAGTATATTTTATTTTTAATTCAACTTTTGTTAATTTTATGTTTCTTTTTCCAGCAAATGATGATATGTCATATCAATACCAATCTTTGTGATAAGTTCATTGATGATACAAGAATTTAATTCCTTCAGGTCACTGTACTGCCAGATTACGCTTATCCACTTTTCTGCATTCTGCTCCGTGCTGTCATGCTCTGCTGTACAACGGCAGTTTATTTAACCATCATACAGCAGTCTAATATTCGTCCACATATCTTAATAAGTCTGCTTATGAAACTTCATGTTTTGCAAAAATCCTACGAGAAATAAAAATGCCAATTCCCATAAATATCAATGCAACTGGTACAGCCATTAGTGCGTAAAGTACATTACCACTTATTTGTTCTACCGACATGAGGGAAACAAACTGTGCGTGATACAGTGGTAAAAGTGTAATTAAATTCTCATTTATCTACTTTTTGAACTACCTTTTTGCAAAGCCGGCTTTTCGTCCGATAATTGCCGACTGTTTTTCATCCTAACACCACCTCCAATGATATAGCGCATATTGGGGGAATTTTCTAATAACCTACATATATATTTTTCTTATTTCTTATGATATAATAAATTATTATTCCAATTACGAACAATGAACTACTTACAACAGACAACCCATTATCTCAGAAAATCTTTACTGTCTGAGCCAAATGAAAGGAGACCAAAATATGTATTGTGATGATTGCGGCCATGAGCTTGGCCATGACGGTGTCTGCCCTATATGTGGATGGCATGCACCTTCCCAACCAAAACCACCACAAAATGAACAGCCACAAATGAATCAAATGCACCAACAAAACATGCAGCCACAGATGAACCAGATGCACCAACAAAACATGCAGCCACAGATGAACCAGATGCCTCGGCAAAACATGCAGCCACAGATGCAATATCATACTGGGCAGCCATATCAACAACAGGCATCAATGAAAAATGCTGCTAAACCTGCTAAAAGCAAAACGCCCCTTTTTATAGGCATAGGTGCCGCAGTTATAGTTGCGATTATTGTAACAGTCTGCCTCATAAAGGCAAATACATACACAGACTACACAAAGGACAAAACGACAACCGACGAACCAACTTTCGCACAGACAACAGAAGAAAAAACTGACGAACCGTCAACAGAACAAGTTTTACCTGTATCTGCATCAGGCAACAAAACAATTATGATGTATGTTGTCGGTTCCGACCTTGAAAGTGAAAACAGTGCTGCAAGCAGTGATTTTGATGAAATACTGTCATCCGGTTTTGACGATGACAAAATAAATCTCCTCATATATACAGGGGGTTGTAACGAGTGGCAAAACAATAAGATATCCGATGACAGCAACTCCATCCATATCGTTTCAGACGGAGACCTTACAGAGCTTCAAAGCACAGAACAAAAAAATATGGGTGACGCTGATACACTATCTGATTTCTTACAGTTTGGATATGAGAACTATCCTGCTGACCAATATGCACTTATTTTGTGGAACCACGGTGGTGGTGCACTGCTCGGATACGGCTATGATGAAATATCTGGTGACTGTCTCACCTTGGATGAGCTTAATGAAGCATTTTCCGACAGCCCATTTTCTACAGAAAATAAGCTTGAATGGATTGGTTTTGACGCATGCCTTATGGCAGGAATAGAAACGGCTGATGTTCTTTCCCCTTATGCAAACTATATGATTGCATCACAGGAGTCAGAACCGGGTTGGGGATGGGATTACAGCTTTCTTGATGATATAGAAGATCTTTCAAGCGGTGCCGAAATCGGTGAGGTAATTGTTGACACATATATTGATTATTGTGAAAGTATTTTTGACAGTGTCCCATTCTCCTACTCATATGTGACACTATCCGTTATGGATTTAAGCAAGGTTGACGCTGCCGAGGAGGCACTGGACAGCCTGTATAGCAAGGTCAATGCAGAGTTTGACACAAGCAGCTATGGACGATACTCTCATATACGTGCAACATCAAAGGAAATTGCCTCTGAATATACAGGTGAATACTCATATGACATGGTTGACTTAAAGGATTTGTCCCTGAAAATGAAGTCTCTTCATCCTGACGAGGCAAACGCCTTGACCCATGCAGTGGATGAGCTTGTTGTTTACAATAAAAGCAACGAAATAAACGTCAGTGGTGTATCCATTTACCATCCTTATAATGCAAAAAATTACACAAGTGTTACCATTCCAACATACATGGGCTTTAGCTTTGCACCTGATTACACGGCTTACATTACATCATTTTCAAAGTTACTTACGGGAGCTGACACACTCTCCGCTGAGTGGGATGTGTCATCCTTGGTGCCTCAGGCAAATGATGACATGACCTTTTCCCTGACACTTACGCCTGAACAGCAGGCTTGCTGTGAAAATGCTTACTTTGTCATATCAAGAACTGATATGGATAACCCGTCCAATTATATGTTTGTGGCAATGGGAAATGACGTTTCAATAAATTCTGACGGAACTGCAACTGCCAACTTTGACGGAAAAATAATTTACATGCAAAATGATACAACATTACAGCAATACGAGGTAATGTATACTATTCAGGAAAAAACAGAATCCTACACAAGATATTTACTTTCCAGTATTCTTTTCGACGAGGATATTGAGGAAGAAGATGCAATGTATGCATATTTCGTAATGGACGTATCCGATGAAAACCCAGGCGGAAAACTGCTTGGTACATATCCGATTGCAAATATTGCATCAGGTGATACAACCAATTTATTTCCTGAACGGTACGAGATAAATCCAAATGATTACAAGAACATTGCATTTGGCGCCCTCTCCCATGAATTTACATCCGAGGAGGATTTGACGACGTTAAACGAAGCTGACTGGAATGACCTTGTACTTCATTACAATACCCAGCCTGTAGCAGATGGATTTTCAACAGTCTCTGGTGACATGATTGATGGCATTCCCTATTTCGGAATGTTCATATTTGAGGATATACAGGGAAACCGCCACTGCTCTAATCTTGTAAGGCTACAGTAGCAGATACATTCCATGCAAAAGCAAAAATCTGCTTTAAATGTAGCGGTGTTAATCATTGTGGAATCATTACAAAGACAGTAACAATTAAAATGCCGGTTCAAGTTACCCTAACATATAGGGTTCCTTAAACCGGCAATTTTTAGTTTCATATTTTACATTCCAAGTCTTGTTCCTCTGGACGAGTCACTACTTCCCTGCCCTACAAACGCATCTGTTTCATTATCATATTTACTCATCAGACGCTCTAACTCAGAGCCGCCCTTTACCACCTGTTGTGACGGTAAATCTATATGTATCTTGTTTGCCTCCAAAAATCTGTAGGCTATCATAAATGTTGTCTCATCAAATGCCGTAAGATATTTGTCATTTATGGCATCCACACACTCATCAATGGTATAAAAACTGCTTGGGTTTAAATCACTAAACACCTGTCGGAACACATCCAGACAGATTGCCTTTTGTCTGTCAAAATCCGATGAAACCGACTGTATGGGGAATACCCTCAAATATGCCCGAAGCCAGCCTGTATCACGGTTATACCACTGAGATATTACATCGTACTCCAAAGACATATCGTATATCTCCCTCTCCCATGAGTAAGACATATACGAGGCATCAACCATACGTTCAACTTCCTTTTCCGTAAGATTTAAATTGTATTTTTTACTGAATTTCTCAACAATCTTACATCTCTTGGGATACGACCTCGTAAGTCCCGTGAGCGAAAAGCCCTTGCCCCTTTTTTCTTTTTTTCCCTGAACTCCATTCATCTCATACTCGTACCGTTGCCTGTCTGCTTCATTCCTAAGCCCTTTATTTTTGTCACTGACAATTCCGAGTCCCTTTAACACAGTATATATCAGATAAAACGGAAGTCCGAATACGCCTAACACAGCTATAAGCGGTATAACAAGAAATATGGACGAAAGGAAAAAGCTTGGAATACCGATGGAGCTTAAAACACTGATAATAACGATTGCAGTAATCAGCTTGTCAAATTTGTCCTGAACAGACTTATATGCCCGTGGGTTATTTTTTAATATAAAATTATAGACAATAAAAAAACATATTATTAATCCCATGCTTATTCATCCCAATTGTGATATACACTTTGAACATCGTCATCCTCATCAAGCATATCAAGTATCCTTGTCATCTTCTTGATATCATCCTCGCTTGTAAGTGCAACATAGTTTTGCGGTATCATAGTAACCTCCGCCTCTGCCATAGCTATGCCTTCTTTCTCAAGTGACTCCCTTACAGCCGTAAAATCTGCGGGAGCGGTAATTATCTCATAGCTGTCCTCCTCGTCTGCAAAATCCTCTGCCCCTGCATCCAAGGCAAGCATCATAAGCTCATCAGGGTCCATGTCGCATTCCTGCTTATCAATAATAATTTGCCCTTTCTCATCAAACATATATGACACACAGCCTGTTGTTCCTACGTTTCCGCCGCCCTTTGTAAATGCATTTCTAACATTTGATGCTGTCCTGTTTTTGTTATCTGTAAGTGCATTTACAATAATCGCTGTTCCGCTAGGACCATATCCTTCATATGTAATGGAAACATAGTTGACAGAACCTGCATCTCCTGCCGCTTTCTTGATACCTCTGTCTATGGTATCATTTGGCATGTTATTTGCCTTTGCCTTTGCTATCACATCTCGAAGCTTGCTGTTATTTGCAGGGTCAGGTCCTCCCTCCTTAACAGCTACGGCTATTTCTCTACCTATAATTGTAAAGATTTTTCCTTTCGCTGCATCATTTTTTTCCTTCTTATGCTTTATGTTTGCAAATTTTGAATGTCCTGACATTTTATCTACTCCTTATCCTCTTTTTCTTCCAGTGATTTCTCAATTTTTGTAAGAGTAATCATTTTATCACATATTTTTAAAGGTGTAAATTTGTACCCCTCATAAATGATTTCTGTTTTTTCGTGTTCCACAGGCAGTCTGCCTAATTTATAGAGCAAAAATCCGTTTAAGGTTTCGATGTCCTCATCTGGAAATTCTATCTCCATAATATCAGCCAGCTCATCCAATGAAGCTGTTCCCTGAACTATCATTCTTCCATCCTTTAGCTGACGTATATGAGGCTCCTCCTCATCATCATGCTCATCAAGTATATTACCTACTATCTCCTCGATAATATCCTCCATCGCAACCAGCCCTTCGGTCTGACCATATTCATCAACAACAATTGCCATATGTATCTTTTCCGTCTGCATTTTTTGAAGCAGCTTCGATATATTAAATGTAGGATGAATAAATATCGGGGCATCCATTACCGTTGTAATCTGTGCATCACGGTTTTCAAGATACGCTGCTATTAAATCCTTTAAATGTATGACACCGACAACATTGTCTATATCCTCCTCATATACGGGATATCTGGAAAACGAATTTTCCAATGCGTATTTTAGTGCTTCATCAACCGTAATCGTATTTTCCACTGCCATGATTTTCTGGCGGCTTGTCATAATATCCTTGGCGTCCTTATCACCAAATTCAAAGATGTTGGATATCATTTCTACCTCGCTGTCTTCTATGACGCCCTGTTCATAGCCTTCCTCAACCATGGAAAGAATTTCTTCCTCAACCTTTTCCTCATTTACCTTTTTTGTAAATAACTTCTTTAAGCTACTGGGACCACTTTGGGACATATTTTTTCTCCTTTATTATAATTCAAGGCTTACCTTAAGTGCCTCGTTTACTCTTTTAATAATTTGCGGCTCCAAATGACATACCTTTTCCTTCAGTCTCTGCTTGTCAATTGTTCTTAACTGCTCTAACAGTATAACAGAATCCTTGGCTATATCGCAATACCTCGAATCAAGTTCCACATGAGTCGGAAGCTTTGCCTTGTGTAATTGTGATGTAATTGCCGCTATAATGACTGTAGAGCTATGTTTGTTACCCGCTTCATTCTGTATAATAAGTACTGGACGTATTCCGCCCTGTTCAGACCCGATTACAGGTCTTAAATCCGCATAATATATATCGCCTCTTCTGATTATCAAATATTTCACACTCCCAATGTTATTTCTAACTATTCAAAGTATTTCCACTAATCAGATTGTATATACATGCTATTGGAGAAGATAGTTTACGCATTTTTCTTCAACACCTGCCTGTATATAAACTCTTGGTACTCTCCTTGAGATGTTACATACAAGCTCATAATTAAAGCTTGCCGCCGGTTTGGCTACCTCCTCCACCGACACACATGCTGCTCCCTCACTTCCTATCAGTATAACCTCATCCTTAACTTTTACATCGTTAATATCCGTGACATCCACCATAAACTGATCCATACACACCCTGCCTAAAATGGGAGCATACCTGCCATGTATAATGACATGCCCTATATTTGACATTGCCCTGGGATACCCATCAGCGTAACCTGCGGTAATTGTGGCTACCCGTGTGTCCCTGTTGGTTATATATGTCCAGCCATAGCTGATTCCCCGGCCTGCGGGCACAGTCTTTACGTGTGCCACATGTGCCTTAAGTGCCATCGCTGGTTTTATGTAAACCGATTTATCAATTTCCTCTGATGGATAAAGCCCATACATTACTATGCCAAGCCTTATCATATCGAACTCGTTATCATCAAGCTCCATTGCACCTGCACTGTTATCTATATGTTTAATTTCAGGATTTACACCTCTTTCGGCAAGCATGTCAATAAATCTTTGGAACTCTTTTTTTTGTCCTGCCGCATAAGTCTTATCCCGCTCATCCGCCTTTGCATAGTGCGTAAATATTCCCTCCACGTATATGCTCTCAAGCCCTGCTATACTTGCTGCAGCATCTGCATCCTCCTCAGTAACCTGAAAACCTATACGTGTCATTCCAGTATCAACCTTAATATGTACACGGGCAATTTGCCCTTTTTTCTTGGCAGCCTGTGCCAAAAGTTTTGCATCATCTACACTGTATACAGTTTGGATGATGTTATTATCTATTATTTTATCATAATTCTCATCTGCCGTATATCCTATCACAAGTATAGGATGGTCAATACCTGCTTTTCGAAGCTCCACAGCTTCATCTGCCGTTGCAACGCCGAAATAATCCGATATATCGCCGATTCTCTTTGCCAGCTCAACCGAACCATGTCCGTATGCATCTGCCTTAATCACGGACAATACTTTTATATCAGGTTTGTTTAGTGCTTTTACGGTCAATATGTTATGGCGGATATTATCTACATTTATCTCTGCATATATCCTGTTATACATTTTGTATCTCCTAATCCATATTCTCCAAAACTCTTGTTATGCTTCTCACTATGTCTCCCGCAATAACGCTGTATCTTCCCATTGATATGGATGCCTCCTGACCTGCAAGCCCATGCATATAAACACCCAACTTGGCAGCTTCAAAATTATCCATTCCCTGACCAACAAGTCCTGCAATGATTCCTGTAAGAACGTCTCCGGAACCTCCCGTTGCCATACCGTTATTTCCCGTACTATTAATATATGCCTGTTCCTCCCCATTAGATACTATGGTTCGTGCATCCTTAAGAACTACAACTATATTATGCTTACCTGCAAACTGTCTTGCCACTTCAAATTTGCTTCCCTTTATCTCACTTGTCTTGTATCCTGTCAGTCTGGACATCTCCATAAGATGCGGTGTAATTATAACCTTTGCTTTTGTGTTGTTAAGCCATTCTTTATTTTCCGACAAAATATTTAATGCGTCTGCATCCATTACGATAGTTTTCTCAAACTTCCTTAGGATGCGCTCGACTATAAAATACGCTTCTTCACCTTTACCAAGCCCCGGCCCGAGTGCGATAACATCACACCATGACATAATCGTCTTAAGCGCTTCTTTCACGGAACTCATATTATCACTTTCATATGTTGTGAGCATAGCCTCAGGAAGCTTAGTCTGCATAATCTCCCTATTATCACAAGTCGTACATATCCTAACTAAGCCGCAGCCCATTCTATATGACGCCTCAGCGGCGAACAGTGCTGCTCCCGCCATATTTTTACAGCCGCCTACAATTCCTATTTTTCCATAGCTTCCCTTGTGGGAATCCGACTTTCTGAATGGTAACAGTCTGTCTACATCCGTGTTGTCATATGTGTACAGCTTCGGACATATAAATTCAACTGCCTTTTGCGGAAAGCCTATATCCGCAACCTCAACCTGACCGCTGTACTCATTTCCAATACCCATCATATGACCAAGCTTTGAAAGCCCGAATGTGACTGTTGTATCCGCATGAAATGCAGTACCTAAAACAAAGCCCGTTGACGCATCTATCCCTGATGAAATATCAACCGCCAGTTTATGTGCCTTTATCTCATTTATAATATTAATTGTCTCTGCATGCTTTCCCGTAAGTGCCCGTGAAAGCCCAACCCCAAACATTGCATCCACAACCAAATCATAGCCATAATTCACTATCTCGTCTATAAATTTGATTCCAAGCTTTTTTGCAATCTCATACTGCTTACTGAATCCATCCGACACCTTACTTATATCATTTACATAGTAAACATCGGTATCATAACCTCTCTCTGACATTATTCTTGCAAGTGCAAGTCCGTCAGCACCATTGTTCCCACTCTCAACCACAATGAGAGTCCTTATATCATTTTGAAACCTGTTTCTTATAAAACCAAACACACCCATAGCAGCTCTCTCCATAAGAACCATCTGTGGTATTCCTATTTCCTCTATGGTATATTTGTCTATATTTGCCATTTCTTCACTGTTAGCAATGTATCTCATAATGTCCTCCCACATGCTTTGAACATCACACTACTTTAACAAATTTGATGATGCCATATATTTGGCTGCAACGTCAGACATAGTAGTCGTATGAAGCTGCGAGGTCGTAGTTGAAATGCTCTGCCCGTCTGTGTATATGGTTCCAAGTCTCTGCTGCATACTAAGCTTGTATAAATCTGCAAGAGAATCATCCATATCGCCTGAGTCGTCAGATAATGCATCCGTGTCCCCGATGCTTGATATTATTTTCAACATCTGTGAAAAATATTGCATGAGTAAATCATATTCCGTATATGAAAAGTACTTATCAAGCTCTGATGATGTGTATACGGATGTATTTTTATTACTTTGCACTGCCTTTGCAGTCGTATTATTATTTGTCGTCCCGCCAGTATTGGTATTGCTGTTATTCACAGCACCAGCTTCGGTACCATTGTCGTTTTTTACTACCGTGGCAGTCTTTGTATCACTATTTCCCTTTACACCCGAAGTTGCATTATCTGCCACAGTTGCTGATATGCTCTGTGCACCGGAAGCATCCAGATAATTTTTTCCTGATTCCAGCATTTTAAATATGTCAGCAACATAATTTTGTGTTTCCGCAAACGGAGGAACACCTCCATATTTTGCAACATTTCCTGTTCCCGCACTGTAAGCCGCAAGGGTAAGCTTTAAGTCTCCGTTATACAAATCGGAAAGCTGTTTTAAAAGCTTTGCTGCTCCCATAATATTTTCATATGGGTCATAGGCGTCATTCACACCCATAGCTCTGGCTGTTCCCGGCATAAGCTGCATAATTCCCATAGCACCGGCACTTGAGGTTACACCTGCCTGAAACCTTGACTCATGGTAACCGATTGCCTCTAGCAAGTCCTGTCTCAGTCCATATTTTTGTGCTGCCTCAGCAAAGATATCTTTCAAATTATAGGTCTTGCCCCTTGCCTGTGACAGCTTGTTTGATTCACTTTCAAGCAGGCTGTCAAACTGGGATTTTTCAGACTTTATTTTCTTTTCTGCCAAATCTCCGCTATCTATGGATTTAAGCTTTATCTCATCAACATTACCAATTCCTTCAACAGACATTTTACATTCTCCTATCTTTGTTCATCCTTAAGCCTTGTAAGAACAGCTATACTTGCTCCTGCAAAAATAAATGTCACACCGAACAGTATTCCCCAGCACGACATCACGTGCTTTTTTGTTCTCACAAACATTTTATCGTCCTCATCTTCACCCGTTTCTTCCTCATCATCCTCAGGAAGCTCAACCTCAGCCTTTTCTGATACAAATTCATCAAACTTTTGAGGGTCACCTGCCACCGCCGAATACGATTCAACCATATCCTGCAAATCATTTATTGTTGCATCATACTCAGCCTGCATGTCCGCAATCATTTCATTACAGTCATTTACAAGCTCCTCCTGCTTTTCCTCCGCTTCTTCCTTCGCCTTATCAGCATCCTCTTTTCCTACAGGGACAAGTCCGTTTAAGTCATTGGTACTTCCAAGTGCCTCCATGGACCACCTACTGAATGTCAAATATGAAATCTTGTCGGTTGCCCCGTTTAACGAAAACAATATACCCGAGAACAATAGCTGTATAATCAGTATAAATGGTGCTATTGACATGGCACGGTCTCCGTTTTTCGATATGGCCGATATAAGCAGTCCAAACCCTGCCGAGACATATATGGTAACAAAAATGGTTACTATCATCTCAAGAGCAGCATTTCCTATTATAACTCCGTCACATTTTGGTGCTCCCTTTATAATTACAAAGGTCACTACGAGAATACATGCCTGAATAGCCGCAATCAGTGCCTGCACAATATACTTTGACAGCATATAAAGCGGCAGCTTTAGATTTGCCATATACTCTCTCTTTAATATGACTCTTTCCTTGTATATTTCCTGAATCGTGTTAAACAATCCCATCCATATTCCCGCACTCATAAGTGCAAACAATATAGAACGTGTCTCAAACATTTTATCATAAATTCCACTCTCTGCAACAAGTGCCATGAGAAGTCCGATTAAAACAGGCTGAATAAATATCATCAACAGTCGTTCAATATCATTTTTAATTAATGTGACATATCTTCGTATCAAAACGGACAACTGATTTATATTGCTTACCTTTTTGGTCTTTATCTCCTTGCCTGAGCTTTGCCCTGTATCACTGCCAAGCTTATTGATTCCCGATGATTTAAATCTTGTCTCCCAAGATTTTGTATCCGCGGTAATCATATCATATACCTGTACTATATCGTCAGTATTGAAGAAATCCTTTATTCCGTCAGGTTTTCCACAATAACAAAGCCTTCCGCCGTAACCCATGATAATAACCTTATCACAAAGATGAAGGTTATTTGTCGTATGTGTTACCATGATAATGGTTTTTTCCTGTTCCTTGGACAGCTTGCTCAAGGTATGCATCAAATGCTGTTCCGTTCCC
This sequence comes from uncultured Lachnospiraceae bacterium, assembly GCA_947652735.1. GTDB lineage: Bacteria > Bacillota > Clostridia > Lachnospirales > Lachnospiraceae > Coprococcus_C. The sequence continues at coordinate 126,375 of CANTEG010000001.1, forward strand.
GGGTCAAGTCCCGATGTCGGCTCGTCAAGGAAGAAAAGACCCGGATTGGCAAGCAGTTCCACTGCTATACTTGCACGCTTTTTTTGTCCTCCTGAAAGCCTTCTTATATATGTATCCTGATGTTCTAAAAGCTCAACCATTCCTAAAACATCATGTATTCGTTCTTCAATTTCCTGTTTTGATGTATCCTCAGGCATTTTAAGCTTTGCCGTATAATAAAGCATTTTCTTAAGCGTTATATTTTCATATATGATATCCTGCTGAGGTACAAAGCCAATAACATTTTTTAATGTCTGAAAATTTTCCCTAAGGTTGATTCCGTTACAGTAAACATCACCTGTTATATCTGTATCAAAACCGCTCATGGCTGTCATAAGCGTCGTTTTTCCTGCTCCCGAACCTCCTATTATCGCCACAAATTCATTTGCACCTATACTGCAATCAACCTTGTTCAGTATTGTTTTTTTGCCGTTTTTTGCAGGAACCTCCTTGTTGAGTTTCCTTATTTCAAGATTGATACCCTCTGTATTGACCTTATAAAAGATTTGTTTTCCTGAACAAATAAATGTGGTATTTAATATTGTGAAAATATCTTTATCCGATAGTTTTACCGGTTTATCAATTTTTACACCATTTAAGTACACACCATTTGTTGATTTGTTGTCGAATAAATATGCTTCCTGACCTGCACATCTGATTCCTGCATGTATGCGTGAAACCGCCACATTTTTAATCTTTATGTCACAGGACGGATCCCTTCCAATGCTGTTATCGCCATCATGTAAATTGTATGTCTTCCATTTTCCATCCGCAGCATTGCTGTTATAAAGCATAAGAACGGAGCGGCAGCCCTCCATTGCCTGTGTTGTTCCGAGGCGAACCACCATATCTTTTCCGTCACCGCCGTAATACTGTCCCGGAACAGCCTGAAAAAACTGTTGTCCTCCGGCAATGTATGTACCGTTCGAGCTGTTGTTATCCTTAAAATAAAATACACCACCCGAAATGCATATCTCACCGTGATGTGATGACACAATTTCCGAATTAATTACAATACTGTTATCACTTGACCTTCCAAATGGATAAACAGCATCCTGATATCCGCTTAAATCAATCTCATTGATTCCATTGTTATCAACTATAACTATGGTATTTTTTCTGCCCGCAGATTTTTCCATTTCTGCCAGCATTGCAGGATCAAAAAAGACTGTTTTATCTCCCGTGTTATTCATGCCCATAAAAGTATTCTCCTAATTTATAATTTATTACAACGCAAAATGGGGCTATTGATACCACAATAGTCCCATTTTTCACTCTGATTATCCTCTTTTCAGGAAATCAGGTATTTTAATTCCACTGGCAGAGCCGGTTTGTGGCTTAACAGTAGTCGGTTTAATCGGACTTGTAAGGTCCGGAACCGTTGTCTTTGGAGTTGTGTATGCCTGCTTTGTTCCCGTTCCCGCTAAAGGTTGTCCTGAATATGTAGGCGTTTTAAGCGGTGTAACAGCCGGCTTTGAAACTGTTCCTCCTGCCGGTATGGAAACTGATGCAGATGCAGCAGCTCTGTTCGCCTTACCTTCAATTCCTGTTGCTATAATTGTAATACATACATCCTCACCCATAACATCGTTATCAACAGTACCGAATATGATGTTGGCACTGTCCCCTGCAACCTCAGTAAGATATGTAATTGCGTCGTATGCTTCAACAATTCCGATATTACCTGAGAAGTTGACTATAATATCAGTTGCACCTGAAACAGTAGTTTCAAGCAATGGGCTGTCCATAGCTGACTTGATGGCATCAACTGCCTTGTTGTCTCCACTTGCTCGTCCAATACCGATATGTGCAACACCCTTATCGCGCATAACCGTCTGAATATCAGCAAAGTCAAGATTTATAAGTCCCGGTTTATTGATAAGGTCTGTAACTCCCTGTACACCCTGCTGAAGAACCTCATCAGCCTTTTTGAGTGCCTCAGGTATGCTTGTACGCTTATCGCATATCTGCAAAAGCTTATCATTCGGTATAACGATAAGAGTATCTACGTTTTCCTTAAGCTTTGCAATACCATTAACCGCATTGTTCATTCTTGGTTTTCCCTCGAATGAGAACGGTCTTGTTACAACACCTACTGTAAGAATACCAAGATTTCTTGCAATTTCTGCAACGACAGGAGCTGCACCTGTTCCGGTACCGCCACCCATACCACATGTTACAAATACCATGTTGGCATCCTTCATAATATCAGTTATCTCTTCTCTGTTTTCCTCAACGGCACCTGCACCAATCTCAGGTTTTGCACCAGCTCCAAGACCTTTTGTAAGCTTCTCACCTATCTGAATCTTTGTTGTTGCACGGCTTTGTGACAATATCTGCTTATCGGTATTGATTGCTATAAGTTCAACACCTTCCACGTTTTCATCAATCATTCTGTTTACTGCGTTGTTTCCGGCTCCACCTACTCCAATAACAAGTATTCTTGCAGGGGTTTTTTCATCGTTTGATTTTATTTCAAGCAAGGTATCTTCCTCCTTTATTGTACTTCATATTAAAATTAAATTGGTTAATTAGCTACATTTTTGCATTATTATTAATAATATAATTTTTCAGCAAAATAATCAATAGATATTTTGCTATTTCTTATTATTTCCTGCTAAAGCTTGCTGTCACAACACCGTTATCAACCTTCATATTCAGTTTTCCTTCCGTCATATTCAGATTTTTCAGCATACTTCCCAGATTCATAAGCTGCTCTGCCAGGTACTCCCCCTCTCTCAATTCTATGGTGAGATCACCATGCATTAAAATTATTTGATTTTCAGCCGTAAACCTTATGCTGTCAATATCCAGCTTATATTTTTCAACAAGCTGTGTAATTGTGAGAATATCTTGAAACTTCTTATCCTCTTTTATTGGGAGCTTTTGATCTTTCTCCCAGCTTTCAAACTCAAGCCCCCTTATACATGGAACACCTTTTATCATTTCAGGTGCAGACTCAAGTATTATGCCATCCTTATCAAAAAATACATAGGAATCCATATACGCCGTGCAGCCGGCAATTGATTTTTCATACACCGTTACGGAAACCTTGTTTTTTGAAATAAACTCTATTTCAACCTTTGCTACAAAAGGAATATTTTCAATCGGTTTCAGCTTATTTCCTATGTACAACATGATTGTATTTCCCGAATATCCCGTGTTCTCAATTGCATCGATGATTGTTTTTTCATCCACAACCTGACAGCCCGACACCTGTATGTCCGTCAGTCTGAAGGTGCTTACATAAATCCCTCCAATCAACAGCACGGCAAATATTACAATTAGGACAACTCTCTTTTTCATAATTATTTTCCTTTGAATACTTTATACTTCAGGTCTCATCTGCCTCGACACTCCCAGTACAATTCCCATCTCCAAAAGCAGGAATACCAAAGAAGTTCCTCCGTAACTTATAAACGGAAGCGTAACACCCGTGTTCGGTATTGTATTTGTAACAACACCTATATTTATAATAAACTGTACTGCGATGTGGGTGATGACCCCGGTACAAAGCAGCCCGCCAAAGCTGTCCGGCGAATGATTCGCCACATACCTGCATCTTAACAACAGTATTACAAACAAAATGATAACTCCAATTGCCCCAAACAGACCCAGTTCCTCGCATATAACCGAGAAAATCATATCATTGTGGGACTCAGGCAAAAATCCCATCTTCTGTATACTCTCACCTAAGCCTCTTCCGAACAATCCGCCTGAGCCGATTGCATAAAGCGACTGCATTGTCTGAAACCCGTTTTCGCTGGTCTCTGGATGCAGCCATGCATCAATTCTGTCCCCGCGGTATCCAACAAGCATAATTGCAGCAGCAGCGGCGGACACACCCACAAGTCCAAGTATTAAAAGATTTAAAAACTTAGGACTTGCCACAAACATAATAACAACTATAATAGCAAAGCACACAATCGCGGTACTTAAGTTTTCTTTTCCTATAAGCACAACGCAGACAGCAGGTAAAAACACCAGCCTGATGATGCCTTTTATACTGTTAAGCAATGATGACTGCGTTACACATGCATGTGCCATATAAATGATAATTGCAGGCTTGGCAATCTCTGACGGCTGAAAATGGATTGGTCCCAAAGGAATCCATCTTGTAGCGCCATGACTGGCGGTACCAATAACAAATACCAATGCAGAAAGTGCAATTGACATATACATTAAAAGCATGGAAAAGTTTTGGTAATACCTGTAATTCACTTTGGAGGTTACTATCATAACCACAATTCCAAGTGCCGCAAATATCGCCTGCCTTTTTGCGAAATACGCACTATCAAGTCCATTTACAACAGCTCGATAAGAGCTTGAGCTGTACACCATCATGACGCCGAACAATACGATGACTAAAATAATAAACAAAATTTGATAGTCAAAATATCCGCCTTTTACCCAAAAACTGTTATTCAGCGTTCTTCTATTTTTTTGTGATGAGTTTGTTGCCTCAACTCTATCCACCTATTAATCACTCCTTACAGATTGTGTACATAGCTTTTGAACATATCTCCCCGTTGTTCGTAATTATCGAACATTCCCCAGCTTGCACACGCAGGAGACAGCAAAACCGCATCCCCCGAAACAGCATGTTCATGGCAGAAGTTTACCGCATCCTCCAAGCTGTCTAATATTACTGTATTGTGAAAGCCATGTTTTTTTGCACAGGCTTCTATATCCTTTGCAGTTTCACCTATCAGCACTAAATATTTGATTTTGCCGTCAAAACTCTCAATCCACTCATCATATAAGGAATGCTTGTCATAGCCTCCTCCAATCAGAAAAGTTTCTGTTGTCATCGCCTGAACTGCCTTTATTGCAGCATCAGGATTCGTACCCTTGGAGTCGTTGTAATATACAACTCCTTCAACTGTAGCCACATATTCAATTCTATGCTCGACGCCCTTAAATTCAGTACATACCTTTCTAATTATATCCACAGGAACTCCCATGTAATAGGAGATACCAACGGCAGCAAGCACATTTTCAATATTGTGGTTGCCTAAAAGCTTGATATCCTTAAGAGCAAGAATTTCCTTTTTACCATCTGCGCCGCTAATTACGATAGTTCCATCCTCGACATAAATGCCCTCATCCAACCGGGCAATACGGCTGAATAACACGTGCTTTGCGGTAATTTTTTCCGCAAGCTTCATTGTCTCTGCATCATCATAGTTAAGAACCGCGTAGTCGTCCTCCGTCTGGTTTTTTGTTATGTCAAGCTTGCAGCCTGCATAATTTTCAAATGTATAATGTCTGTTTAAATGGTCAGGCGTAAGATTTAATATTGCGCTTACATGCGGCTTGAATTTATGTATTGTCTCAAGCTGAAAGCTGCTAATCTCAGCCACAGTCACCGAATCTTCGTCCGTGCTGTCCGCAAGACTTGTATATGGTGTGCCGATATTGCCCACCACAAATGTTTTTTCGTTATATGCCTTTATAATTTCTCCCACAAGCGTTGTGGTCGTTGTTTTTCCATTAGTTCCCGTTATTGCGGCAACACAGCCTTTTTCAAAGAAGTATGCCAGCTCTATCTCACTCCAAAGGGCAACGCCTGCCTGTTTCACTTTAGCTGCAAAATCTGCATCCGTAGGAATTCCAGGACTTATCACCATAATTTCACACTGTTTTATCGTGTCATCGTCAAGCGTTCCTAACACAACCTCAAGATTTTCATTTTCTTTATCCTCTGTTATTTTGTTTCTGACAGTCTCTGCATCAAGTTCCTTGTTTTCATCAAACAATATTACTTTTGCATTATTTCTAAGCAAAAGCCCCGCTGCACTGATTCCGCTTTTTCCTGCTCCCGCAACTAAAACCTTTTTCTCGAACATATCTTTCCTCCTACACATTTACGGCAAGCATACCAATGAAACAAAGAACTGCGGTAATGATGGAAAATATTGCCACTACCTTTGTCTCCGGCCATCCGCACAGCTCAAAGTGGTGATGAATCGGTGCCATCTTAAACACTCTCTTACCTGTCTTTTTAAAATAAGTGACCTGTATAATAACAGAAAGCACTTCAGCAAAATATATAAATGCCACAATAAGAATGATAAGAGGCATTTTAAGGACATAAGCCGTGGATGCCACAAAGCCCCCTAAGGCTAATGAACCTGTATCTCCCATAAATACTCTTGCCGGATATACATTGTATACAAGAAATCCCAAAAGGCTTCCCACTGTCGCACATGTAATCGGTTCTATTCCCGACTTGAATGCAACTGCAACAATCGTAAAAAATGTTGCTATCAGCACCGTGACTGATGAAGCAAGTCCATCCAGACCATCCGTAAAGTTTGCTCCATTTACAGTACCAAGCATTACAAAAAACATCAATGGAAAGTATAACCAGCCTATGTCAACATTTTTATCCATAAACGGTATAATAATGTCCGTTCCAAGGTCAGTATGCGCATAGATATAATACGCAAACACACCTGTTATAATTAACTGTCCAAGCATTTTCTGCCATGCACGAAGTCCCATGGAACGCTTCATCACAACCTTGATGTAATCATCAAGAAACCCAATAATACCAAAGCCAAGTGTAGCAAAAAGAACAGGTATGATTCTTGGATAATCTTTTAAGTAAAACAATGATGTTACCACTATGCTGACTAAAATGATAAGTCCGCCCATGGTCGGTGTTCCCGATTTTTTCAAGTGGGATTCAGGACCATCATCCCTCACAAACTGTCCAAATTTTAATTTCTTTAAAAAAGGAATTACGATAGGACTCAATATCACACTGATTCCAAAGGAAATCAGTATCGGTAATATAACATCATTTTTATTCATAGCTCTGCTCCCTTTCCCTAAGCTTTAAAGCTTCGGTTTATATTTAATACACTGTATCAATAAATACATCTGTACTTTTCTTTTCTTCTTCCACTACGCTTTTTTCAAAGCCCATATATGGTAATATATTTCTAAATACTTCGCCTGCAACCGGTGCGGCAATTGTTCCACCATAATAGACTCCCTCTGGTTCGTCAATCAGCACCAGTGTTAATACCTGCGGATTGTCCGATGGCGCAAACCCTACAAAGGAGGCGATGTATTTTCCATTTCCTCTCGGCAGTTTTTGGCTTGTTGCCGTTTTGCCACCTATATTGTATCCCTCTACATATGCCTTTCCTCCTGTACCCTCAGACACTACCGCGTCCAAAAGGTATTTCATTTTCTCAGATGTCTCTGCACTTATGGCATTTTCCTTTTCCTCGTATTCAAGCTTTTCTATAATGTTGTTGTTTTCATCTGTAATGTATAGTCCAAAATGAGGTGTTACAAGCTTTCCCCCATTTATCACTGCCGATACCGCCCTCATAAGCTGTAGAGGTGTTATCTGAAACGATTGTCCAAAGGACATAACAGCCATATCAACTGTTTTGACATTTTCTTCCTTGTGAAATATTGAGGTTGCTTCTCCCGGAAGATCAACACCCGTTTTCTCAAACAACCCAAGTGCCCTAAGGTGCTTATAAAAATTTGTTGCACCAAGCCTTGCTCCCACATCCATAAAAACAGGATTGCAGGAATTCATAATTCCTTCCTTGAAGGTTTCCTGTCCATGACCTGATACCTTATGGCATCTAATTCTTCGGTCATCAACGACTCTGTACCCCGGACAGTAAAATCCGTCATTTTCAGAAACAACATTTTCCTCAAGGGCTGCTGCTGCGGTAACTACCTTAAATGCCGACCCCGGCTCGTAGGTATCGCTGATACAGAAGCATCTCCACATTTTATTCAGTTTATCCTGTGTGTTTCCTGTTTCATCTTCACTTGCTGTATTTAACTCAAACGGCTTGTTTAAATTGTACTCTGGTACATCCGCCAGTGCATATATTTCCCCATTTTGAGGATTCATAACGATGATACACACTCTTTTTGCAGATTTTTTTTGCAGTACCTCCATAGCCTTTGACTCTGCATAGCTTTGTATATTCACATCCAATGTGAGTACAAGATTGTTTCCCGGTATAGGTTCAACCCTGTTTTTTGCCTTATTTTCTACTTCTATTCCCTTTGCATCGGTAAGTGTATTTATGCTGCCATTTGTTCCTGCAAGCACCTCGTCATACCAGACCTCGATTCCAACAATGCCCTGATTGTCTGCTCCCGTAAATCCTATCACTTTAGATGCAAGCGTTTCATACGGATAATATCTTTTATAGTCATCATCAACCATAACTCCGTCGAGATTCATTTTTCGTATCTCGTCTGCAAGTTCTTTGTCTACATTACTTTTTATTTTTTCTCTTGATGATACTTTTTCTACTCTTTTTCTAATTTCTGCCTCATCCATATCAAGCTTTTCCGATAACGTTTTTATTACAATCTCTGCATCCGTTATCTGACTGTGTATTACCGATATGGAACATACTGGTTTATTACTTGCAAGGCATGTACCGTTTCTGTCATATATCAGTCCCCGCCTTGCTTTTATGCTTCGTTCCCGCTCCTGAATAGCAGTTGCAAGTCCTGCATACTTTTCAGACTCAATCACCATCAAATTGATAAGTCTGCCAATAACAACGAGTGAAAACAATATAACGAAGCCGATAAAGAAACTTAGTCTGTGCATATTATGCACAACAAACAAATTTGATTTGTTGTCAGACATTTACCATCTTCCATTTATTTACAACATTACTTAATTGTATTTTGAATTTATGGATTGTATAACAACCGAAAACATTATTCCGTTGGTTCTCCAGCACTTTCTTCCGTATTTTCCTCTGTATTTTGTTCGGTATCAGCTTCTGTGGTTCCCTCTGTACTTTCTTCAGGACTTTCCTCGCCACCTTCTGGTGATTCAGTCGTATTTTCTCCACTTTCGCCGTCTTCCGAAGTGTCACCATACGGATTTTCACCGCCTGCGATATCGTTGACAGGTATCACATCGCCATATATGGAATCAACAACCTCATTAGTTGTATTTGTCAAATCTATATTATAATTATCATTCAGCTTATAAATGTTCATGTACGGGAATATATCCTCTGCTATCTCCCGAAACAAATTCTTTGCCGCAAGACTGTAGGATTGTTTTCCTGGTTCATCCACAACCACATATATCATAACCTGTGGATTGTCAATCGGAGCAAAGCCTATAAAGGAAAGAATATATCTGCCATTTCCTCTTGGCAGTTTCTCCGCAGTACCACTTTTTCCGCCGACCTCATATCCCTCAACACTTGCCTGCTCACCAGTTCCCTGGTCAATAACCTTGAACAATATATCCCTCATGGTTGCTGAGGTTTCCTCTGATATTGTTCTTCTTACAAGAACATTTTCCTTATTATCAATTATATTTCCTTTTTCATCTTCTATTCTTTGGACAATGCTCGGTTCATAATAGTATCCACCATTTACCAGAGAGCAAAAGGCAGTTCCAAGCTGTATCATGGATACACACACACCCTGTCCAAAGGAGGATGTTGCAAGCTCAACCTCATTCAATCTGTCCTTGTGATATATAACAGTTGCAAATGAGTCCGCATCCGGTTCCCCCGGAATATCGAGATTTGTCATTTGACCAAATCCAAACCTCACCTGATATTTATCAAAGTTTGAGGCTCCCTCTTTTGCAGCTATCTGCATAAGTGCATCATTACACGAATTTTCAAGTGCCTGGGCTATGGTTTCTGTTCCGTGTCCTGCATGATACCAGCATTGAACATAATAGATATCCTTCTGTTCTCCACCATCGCAAAGGAACGTATCATTGCTGTTTATCACATTTTCCTCCAGTGCCCCTGCAACAGTAAACGCTTTATACGTGGAGCCTGGCTCATAAACATCACTAATAGCAAAATTTCTCCAAAGCTTGTTTAATGCATTAACCGTCTCCTCATCAGATGCATTTTTCATATGTTCCTTAAATTCATCATCTGACAGTTCAGGAAACTGATATCTTGTCGCATTGATATCATATGCATCATTCGGGTCAAAGGTATGTGAGTTATAGAGTGCAAGTACATTGCATGTTTGTGGATCCATAACAAGCACCGAAACATTTTTTGCACTTTCTTCACCCGCCATAAACTCATCTACATTTTCCTGAACAAGTGACTGCAATTTTGCGTCTATACTTGTGACAAGATTGTATCCATTTACTGCTGGTTCAACCGTGTTTGTCATACTGTAATCATTATTTAAATACGAATATTCCCTTCCATTGCTTCCATTCAGGTAACTATTGTAGTTTTGCTCTATTCCATACATTCCTACATTTCCGCTTACCGTAAATCCAAGAAGGTGACAGGCGAGCTCATTGTTCGGGTATATTCTGACATATTCTTCTTCAAAGTAAATACCTGTTACAAGCTTTCCCTCATCTGTTTTCTTATAATCCTCAAAAGGTTTAACAACATCGTATTCAAGTTTTTTCTTGGCTATCTCATAATACGAGTTCTCATTCTTTAAAAGCTTATTTATTTCATCATCTGACAGTCCAAAATATTCTTTCAGTGCATTTTTTGTAATGTCAGTAGACTTTTTATTTATCGGATTCAGGATATTTTTAGGTTCAAGGATAAGATTATATACCTTTTTCGTTGTGGCAAGAACCGTTCCGTTTGAATCGAGTATATCTCCCCGTCTGTACGGTATAACTGTGCTAGTATATCCCTGCTGTGCAAGTACCTTTTGTTCATATCTCGCACCATCGTTTATGTTTAAATATACAAGTCTGAATATCAGAACAGCGATAACGGTCAAAAATGCCCCAAGTGCAATAAGCAGTCTTTTTTTCATTCTTGACAGAAATCTTCTTCTTTTTTTCTTTTTCTTTACCAATGTAATTCCACCTTATTTTTTAAACACTAAAATTTCCCGAGGCTAATTTGCCTCAGGAACATCCTGATACTGTTTTACATAGTCCTCATTAGCGCCTTCGTAATATACAATCTGTCCGCTTCTTGCGTATACCATTCCAAGCTCATTGGTAGCAACATCGTATATCTCATCCAGCGTATACATATTTTCTACACTTGCCTTATATGCTGCATTATCAGCCTGTATTGTTTCAAGCTGTGCCTCTAAGCTGTTTATATTATCTTTTTGTTCCTTTACCCTGGACTCCATAAAAAGCATTGTCGTACATGCTGCTATCATAATAAAGACAGCCGACACAACAAATATTGTATACTTGAGGTCAAAAGCAAGTGCCCTGTCAAGCGACGCAGGAATACCCTGTCTATTTTTCTTTGTCTGACCCCTTCTTTGTTCTCTCTCAGGAGCCTCATGCCTTTCAGGCCTCTGGCGTCTTTCAGGTGCTGCCTCAACCTTCCTTACGGCACTGCCCTCTATGTAATACATGTTTTTAATTCTTTCACTCATGTTGTCATCTCCCTTGTTTTTTCAAACACTCTAAGCTTTGAACTTTTTGCCCTTTTGTTTATACTTAGTTCCTCTGTCCCCGGTATAATCGGTTTTCTGGTAATAACAGTTCCCTTAGGAACCTTACCACATGTACACACCGGAAAATTCGGCGGACATATACACGGATACATGTTTCTCTTAAATATACTTTTTACAATCCTGTCCTCAAGAGAATGAAATGTTATAATTGCAAGTCGTCCTCCCGGATTCAGAAGATCTATCATTTTATCTATGGAATTTTCTAAAACATCCAACTCGTGATTTAGTTCAATCCTGATAGCCTGAAATGTTTTCTTGGACGGATGGCCTGTCCCCTGTCTTACTCTTGCAGGGATTGCGGCTTTGATTATCTCGTTTAGTTCGCCTGTAGTTTCTATAGGCTTGTCCTGTCTTGCTTTCACAATATGTTTAGCAATGTTTTTCGCAAAACCATCTTCCCCATAATCCCGTATTACCCTGAACAATTCCATCTCTGAGTAATCATTGACTATGTCCCTTGCCGTTATGCCTATGCTTTGATCCATACGCATATCAAGTGGTGTGTCTTCCTTGTATGTAAATCCCCTCTCAACATTATCAAGCTGATAAGAAGATACTCCGAGGTCAAGGACTATCCCATCGACACCGCCAACGGACAGTCCTTTTAATACGGAGTCTATATCCTGATAATTACTATGGACAATTGTTACCTTGTCCATGTAATCAACAAGTCTTTTTGTTGCAGCGGCAATTGCATCCATGTCCTGATCCAGTCCGATTAATTTTCCCTTCTTACCAAGATGCTTACAGATTTCCAAAGAATGTCCCCCACCGCCTAAGGTTCCATCCACATATATTCCATCCGGTTTTATATTTAAGCTCTCGATTGTTTCATCCAGGAGAACCGATATGTGTTTAAATTCCATTCACTATCTCCTATATTACATATTTTGAGCTTACATCCATAGATATCTCATTGATATCCATCTCATCAACATCGTTAAACTTCTCCCACGAATCCTTGTCCCATATTTCAGCTATGGAACCATTTCCTACCAAAACCACTTCTTTATCTATATTTGCCCATGTCCTAAGCGTCTGTGGAATGACTATTCTAAATTGTCCGTCGACCTCACAGTCAGTCGCTGAGCCTTGGAAGAAGATTTTAAATTTACGGGCATTTACGTCCGATACAGGCAGGGCATTTAATTTTTCTGAAAATGTTTCCCACTCACTATCCGGATATGCATAAATGTTATGATCCATGCCTTTACAAAGCACAAAATTATCGCCAAGACCATCTCTAAGTCTCGCCGGTATAATTAATCTGCCCTTTGCGTCCAGATTATGATTCGATTGGCCCTTCATGCCTTTTGTCATCTTCCGCTTTTCCTTTCTACCTGTAAGAACGTCTTCCCAAGGTATACTGTAGATGTATTATGTAACTCCACTGTACTACACTTTAATACCACTTCACATCCACTTCACTCATTTTATTACAGAAAAAAAAGAATTGCAATAGGGAAATCGCAATTCTTTTCTTATATCAGCTTAAATATGTCACAAAACAGACGTTTTGTTTTTGTATATTTTGTACAATTCGATTGTTATTTTACATCCACTTTACTTTTTTCAAGGTCATCTATAAAGTTATACCCCGACACCAAAAGACGTTATGAGGATGCCGAGTCCTCAATTGTCTTCACATAGTCAATACGTTTCTTAACTAATATCACTGATGCTGCTAAAACGCACACAGCAGCAAGCAGCTGTGATACTCTTATGTTTAACCCTGGTACAAAAAGGGAATCCGTTCTTAATCCTTCTATCCATACCCTGCCTAGTCCGTATCCCCAAAGATATAGAAGAAACAACTCTCCGTCAAACTTTTTATGTTTGCGGTATACCATGATAAATATGAGCAGTGCCAAATTCCACATGGATTCGTAAAGGAACGTTGGATGAACGCTTATCCAGCTCATTCCATCTATTGATACCACATTTTCAGCCATCTTTTGTGTTATAACACCTGCATTAACCAGTCCGTTCAAAGATGAGCCGGCATTAAAATAATCCAACGGAATACACATTGCAAAAAGAGAATCTGTATACTCCCCAAACGCCTCCCTGTTAAAGAAGTTGCCCCATCTTCCCATGATTTGTCCAATCAGAAGCCCCATACATATGGTATCTGCCATGAGGGCGAACTTTACGTTCTTCTTTTTTGCAAAGATAACCGTAACAATTATACCCGCAATAACTCCACCATATATAGCAAGACCACCGCCTCTTATGTTTATTACGTCAATAAGTGTTTCCTTAAAACCTTTTCCTGCCCTGAAATAATCTTTCCAGCTAAATATAATATAGTAAATTCTCGCACCTATGATAGATGGTATAATAAGCCAAAGGGCATAATCCAGATAAAGCTCGTCATTTTGACCTGTCCGCTTTGCTTCTTTGGCCACAAGTATATATGCCACAAAAAAGCCAAGTGCAATGATGATTCCATAAAATTTTATTTCAAACCCAAATATGGAAAAACCGTCTTTTATATTTTTTAAAACAATTCCAAGATTTGGAAATCTTATATCAAACATACTCTAACCTCTACACATTAAATTTAAACAGAATTACATCTCCATCCTTGACAACGTACTCTTTGCCTTCCTGTCTTACAAGGCCTTTTTCCTTTGCCGCAAGCATTGACGCAGATTCCATAAGGTCATCAAAGGCAACCACTTCCGCCTTGATGAAGCCTCTCTCGAAATCCGTGTGTATTTTTCCTGCTGCCTGAGGTGCTTTTGTTCCCTTCGTAATCGTCCATGCCCTCGTCTCGTCCTCTCCTGATGTCAGGTAGCTTATCAGTCCGAGAAGTGAGTAACTTGCCTTTATCAGCTTGTCCAAGCCTGACTCGGAAACTCCAAGTTCCTCCAAAAACATCATTTTCTCATCATCGTCAAGCTCCGATATTTCCTGTTCAATCTGGGCGCAGACAGCAAACACTTCACTGCCAAACTTTCCTGCATATTCCCTTACTTTCTGAACATACTCATTTGACGCACCATCGTCCGCTATATCGTCCTCAGCGACATTGGCTGCATATATAACCGGCTTCCCTGTGAGAAGATTATATTCCTTCAGCCACTTAATCTCGTCCTCATCATCCGTTTTATATGATATGGCAAGCTTGCCCTCCTCAAGATGCTCCTTTACCTTCTTTTGAAGCTCAAGCTCCTTTGCAAGAGTCTTATTATTATTTGCACCTCTTACCGTTTTTGCAATTCTTCTGTCCAGCACTTCAACATCTGCAAAAATAAGTTCAAGGTTGATTGTCTCAATATCCCTGATAGGGTCAACACTTCCGTCAACGTGAATTACATTTGAGTCCTCGAAGCATCTGACTACATGAACGATTGCATCCGTTTCCCTTATGTTAGAGAGGAACTGATTGCCCAAGCCCTCACCCTTTGACGCTCCCTTTACAAGCCCTGCAATATCCACAAATTCAATAACCGCAGGTGTAGTCTTTGCAGAATTATACATTTTAGTCAAAGCATCAAGCCTTTTATCAGGTACAGGAACAATTCCCACATTCGGGTCTATTGTGCAGAATGGATAATTTGCAGATTCTGCTCCTGCCTTTGTCAATGAATTAAATAATGTACTTTTTCCCACGTTCGGAAGCCCGACGATTCCTAACTTCATTTCATATTCTCCTTTTGTTTGAACATCAATAAAATACCAAAATACAATGACTTGCATTATATCACAAGAAAAACCGATTGTCTATATTTGACACTTTGTCTATCATAATGTTAAAAAGAACACGTCTATGCGTGTTCTTAAATTACATGTTTAAAATTTTATTCCGCTTACACCAAAACACCTGCCGCTTCCATCACGCCCTGCTTATAAGCCGCAATTACAGCGTTCAAATTCTCTGAAGCCGCCATATATGTATATTCTTTCACATTCTCCTTTCTGTCGGCGATAAGCTCCGTCATGTTCTGCTTCCTGTATGCAATATCCATATACTGTTTCCGTCTTTCTGCCGCTTCCTCACTGTGCTCTTTATATTGTCTTTTTCGTTTTGCCTTTGCCTCATCCTCAGCTTTCATCTTAGCCTTTATCTTTGCCCTTACTTCCGGTTTCAGGTCACCACTGATATAGTGTGTCACAGTACCATCGGAATGAATGACAATGCCAGAGGAATGAATTTCATGCCCCATTGCTGAAATTTCCGCCTGAACCCTTGGCAGAGAATTAAAATAATCCTGTATCTTTTCTTCGTAATGAACAGCCTTTTCAGGGTCTTTTGCCATTTCTTCCAAAATATTTGATGCAATGACAACATTTCCTGTGCCTGCCGTCCCTGCACCAAGGCGGTCCATACTCCTTTGGTCTTTTCCTACTGTCTGGGTGGAAACTCCCAAGCCGTATTTTTGTTTCAAATATTCCGTGTATGCATCTTCCTTTGCGGTTTTCGTTTCCCCTGTTTTTTGTAACTGCTCCGTGAATCCTGTTTCGCTTGTAGCGGTTTTCTTCGTCTTGTTTGCATACTGATATGCCGCTGCCAAAGCTCCGTTTACTCCTAACATACTCATTTCCTTCCTCCTTTAAACACGTCTGTAATGCTCTGTGTTTTATATCGTCAAAAATTTTCTGTTTTATGGCAAAACGGAATAAACGACTACTTTATGGGAATGAACGGTACATATACTACTGTCAACCGTTCAATAACAAATAACGTCCCGTTCTACTTCCGCAATTGTCTCCTTTGAAACATCTTTTATGTCCAAACGGTATATTTCATTTAATCTCGGATTAAACATGCCCAACTTTTGTATGCCTTTATATAACTCCTGCCCGGAATGCTGTCCCATAATCCAGTACATTAATAGCTGCAATGTATTTTTTTCATCCATCTCTAATCTTGTCACCTTAAAATCCCAAATGGTATCCGCAGTGATATAATTTCCATATCCTGTGCTGATAGTATTCGTATATCCGTCAGGCTCAAACGCAAACCCATATTTTATAATCGGTCCATACCTGTTCCAAAATAAAATACTTCTCGCCACCATCATTTTAATATTGTTAACAGTTTCCATATTAGGGTCAGTTTCATCTACTCCCTTTACCACAATCGTCCTCTGGGGATTTCTATTCCACAAATCATATGTAACCACTTTACAGGCATTTACAACTGAATTATCATCAAGTCCTTTTATCTCAGACAACAACCTTGTTGCTTTTTCCAGTGTCCCAGTTTGCCCATACATTTTTTCTGCCCTTGCAGCCCCTTTGTATGCTCTCCCAAAAGCATCAACGCTCCTTGTACCCTTAACAAACCGCGTTAAACATTCAACTGTCATTTCAATAATGGCTGGATGTAAATTTTCCTTTTCACTCAGTGTCAGACCATCCCGAATGGTATCAACCTCAAACTGTGAGGGTTTGATATATCCACCACTTGGCTGTTTTACCTCACGAACTCTCCCTATGACCGAACTCATATTTCCTCTCCTGTATTACTTTTTATCTTCTGTATAATTTTCCCATTATTCCTGCATAATTTTATTTTACAACTCATATAGTGTTTCGTCAACTCTTATTGTAGTTTATAGAGAAAACCTGTTTTTTTTCATTTAGTATAGGGAACATAGGAGGTATCTGGCATGAGTTTGGGTGATAAACTGCGTATTTTAATAGAAGAACGGAGCTTGACACAAAAAGAATTGGCTTCACAATTAAATATTGCTCCCTCCACACTTGGAAGTTACGTTCAAAACACACGCGAGCCTGATTTTTCCACTTTAAAATCACTTGCAACATACTTTGATGTTTCAATTGATTATCTTTTGGACTATACTTCGGATAAAAAAAATACCGATAAAGAAGTTGAGATGCTGCGCATCTTCCGCTCGCTTACGGAGGAGCAACAGCATATATGCATTGAGCAAGCCAAAGTTTTCATTCGGCTGAATCATAATGCATAATTATACTATGATTTACCATAATAAATTACAGGTTTTATCGACTGGAAAGGATGTTTAACTATGAAAAATATGAAACGTTTTTTTGAGACACCAGGAAAGGCGATTGTATCCATTATCTGTTTCATTCCGCTACTGGCAATATTTATAGCAGGTATTATATTTATTGTAAGCTTAATTATTAAAAACACCGCTATCGGAGCAGAGGATGCACGAAAGCTGGCATTTGACGATGCAGGTATTTCCGCATCTGATGCAAATTACGTCGATACAGAGTTTGAATTTGACGATGGACATTTTGTATATGAAGTTTCGTTTTATGCGAACAACACCGAATATGAATATGTAATCAAAGCATCAGATGGCACAATATTAGAAAAAGAGCCATACTTTACGGTGCCTCAAAACACAACTGCAAAGCCAAATACCGAAGTTGCTCCATCAATAGAAGCTGCCCCAACCTCGGAAACAGCACAAACCTCGGAAGCTGTCACACAAAATGATACAACTGCACCTATGGGAACCACTTCAACTGACACAGGAACCGTAAATCCAAATGCAAGTTCACCCAATGTCATTGCCGTTGAGGAGGCAAAAACAATTGCACTGAACCACGCAGGCTTTTTGGCTTCAGAGGTTACCTTTATTAAGACAGAGCTTGATAATGACGGCTTACGCATCACCTATGATATAGAATTCCGCAACAGTCTTACGGAATACGAATATGAAATAGACGCAGAAACAGGTAAGATATTAAAATATGACGTTGAATTTGCAGATTAGCCGTATGGCTTTTCTGCATTTTTCCATCAACCAATTCTCTTTATTTCCATCCTTTTATCCGTCTGCTCCTCCAAAGTTTATTATTATAATATATCCTTATCTTATTCAACATCCTCATTCGCCCCTGACTCACTTATCAGCCCTGCCAGCATTCCGACTACCACAAGCAGCATCCCAAAAAAGAGCGTTCTCGCGTATATGCTTAAATCAAATGCAGCAAAAGCAGCAAATACTCCTGTCTCTATCACTGCAATTACAATGGATTTTTTTCTGTATACCTTTTTTTCAACGGCATTTAAGGGCTTGTTCCTGCTTTGTACCGGTGCAAATATAACAATTGCCAAATCAAACAACAGCATCCCGATACTCATGGCAATTTTGTTTATATCCAGCACAAAAATAAGCACGATGAAGATAAGCGTACTGATATATGTAAGATAAAAACAGCTTTTCTTGCTTCCTGCATGATAACCACCGACATAGCTTCTTAAGAACATATAACATACTTCAAATAACAATCCGACCAGCACATTTCCCATCAAAGCGGCACATAAAATTGCAAAAAGCCAGCTCACTGTCATATCAACAAATCTTGTCAGCCCAAACTCAATGATTTCCCTGTTTTCATCGTCCACCAATCCTGCATTACTGAACATTTTCATGATTTTATCTTTCATATTAATTTTTCGCCAATCTGATTTCAGATTAACTTCCTCCCCTTACAGTGTACTACATTTATTGTAAATACAAAATGATATCTATCTTAAATAAATTCTTCGTCGTATCAATTTTGATTGCACCGTCATATTTATTCACAATATCCCGAATATTCTGTAACCCGATTCCGTGCATTGTTCTCTCCTCTTTGCGGCTTTTGAACATAGCACCATCCTTATCTACAACGCCGTCAAAGGAATTCCACATACGAATCAGCATTAATCCATTATGAAAGCTGATTCCAACATACAAATAGCGTTCCTCTACCTTTTCAAGTGCGTCCAATGCATTGTCAAGCAAATTACCAAGCAGCATATTAAGGTCAAACTCATTGATAAAAGAGCTGTCAGGCACTGTTATCTTCGTTTCGATTCTGCAATCCATTTTATCCGCCTTTTCCAGCGAATAATTTAATATTGCATCTATTTCCTGATTTCCTGTATTGACATACTGTCCCGACACGTTGATATATTTTTCTATTTCCTGAATGTAAGTTTCCGCTGCCTTACTGTTTCCCTTTTTTAAATAGGAATCCAACAAATATAAATGCTTTTTTATATCATGCTGCAAAGACTCTATTTTTTTCTGGGATTGCCGAATTACGCCAAACTGTTTTTTATACATTAAAATCTGTTCTTCCATCATCTGATGTTCCAGCTTTTCACGGTATACCTCATTTACTTTATTTTGCAGTGAAAACGTACTGATATCTATGACACAGATTATAATTAAGGCAAGCATTATTTCCAATCGCACCTCGGATGCGATTCCCCACAAAATGTATATGAGCAAAACATTACCCAAAAGAACAATCATGATATTGATATAACTTTCCTTTGTTATGTACTTTGTTTTATCAACACAGAAAAATCGTTCCAGCAGTAAAATTAACACCATCAAAATTAACGAGGTAATCAAATTGGCAAATAGCTCTACCTCTTCTATCAGTCCGAAATACGAAAACGAACGCCATATGATATCATCAACCACTATTCCCAGTGCCATGCTTGAAAAAACTGCAACAAGCTTTCGAAACAGACTCCCCTGATATATCATCATTGTAGCAATTAGTAAAATAACAAATAACGTAATGGACGTTAAATAAACATTATCAAATAAATTACTGATACCCCAGTTTATTCCCCATGTAAGTTCGTATATAAAAAACGGAAACTGTTTTTTTAATTCCTTTTTATCAAGAAAAAAGTTTATTATCCTGAAATCGATATATATGCTGAAAATATTTAATACTGCACTGAAAATCACCTCTACTATGCTCATTTTTCTCCCCATTCGTTTTCAATTATTTTTTCATTTAGTTGATCACGCATTGACCGGCTAACCGGAACAACATCCCCATTTGTCATTTCTATTTTGTCATTACAGTACTCAGACACATACCTCAAATTTATAATATACGATTTATGCACCGCACAAAAAATATTATGATTCAACCTTGTATAAACATCAGACAGTTTTCCGTAAAACTCCTTTTGCCCTGTGTTTGTAACCATAAATGTCTTCTTTCCAAAGCTTTGAAAATATAAAATAGACCGCTCATCAATCCTATATTTTTGCTTTCCAACCTGATATTCAAAATAATTGTTTTGAATATTGAACAGCCTGTTATATTCATCCATAATATATTCTACTTTTTTGTACTCAACAGGCTTTACAAGAAAATTCAAAGGTCTCATGTCAAAAAGCTGTAATGCATAATTTTCTTTCAATGATATAAAAACAATCTGTATATAATCATTATGGTATTCCGAGCGCAGCCTTCTGCCTATATCAATGCCTGTTATATCATCAAGCTCAATATCCAAAAATAAAATATCAAACATTTCCCCATTTTGAATATATTGAAACAACTCACAGGACTGTGTAAAGCTATGTATCTCCGCCCGAAAATTATTATTTTCAAGATATTTCAAAATAAGTTCCTCTAACTGGGTAATAAATTCCCTGTCATCATCACATATGCCTATCTTCAACATGTCTTATGTCTCCCTAACTCTTGCACTTTTTCTATCCTTCGGCTATAAAAATTCATCTACCTCTGATACACAAATGCAAAGTAATCCTTATCTACCATCATATCAGAAATGTAAAGTCTGCTTTCAACCTGTTCTATTATATCCTCCAAATAATTTTCATTCAAATACTTTGCGTCCGATAAATAAATAACATCACCCGTTTTTGTGTTATATTTTATCTTGTCATTCATAAAGCTATGGTCGGCAAATATTACAAGCGGTTCCGAATCCGACAATATATCCCTGCCTGCTAAAAGTCTGGAATCAAATTCCACGTCCATCAGGTTTAAAATCGTTGGGAGTATATCCACACTGGCACATGCCTTATCAATCTTTACCGCCGCTTTCATGGATGCACTCCATATTCCAAGACATGACCTGTTAAGCTCAAATATATCATTATCAATTTCCTTTCCTGCAAGCTCGTTGTAGGTTTCCCGTGAAAGTCCATATGGATAATGGTCAGGCGTAACAACAAACAATGTATGTTCAAGCTTTCCCTCTTCCTCAAGCTTTTCTATCAAGATTCCAAGTGCCTTATCAAGTTCCATCTGCCCTGCAATATATGCCACAGCCTCCTCTGACAGTCCCATATTTTCCGTAAGTTTCTCTGCTTCCTCCCTATTTTTTAAGCACATGGAGTTATCATTGTAATTGTAAGGAAGATGCCCGCTGAACGTCATATAATATACATGAAATTTGTCCTTATGTATAAACTCCTCGTATGATGCCTCAACCATATCGATATCCGAATACATAACATAACAAGGTATGTCGAGCCCGTAATCTACCGCCTTAAAATCATAGCCCATGTTCGGGTGCGTCTTGCTTCTGTCATAGTAATAAAAAACAAAATCATGATAAGCATAACTGTCATACCCTTCTTTGTTCAATGCATTTCCAAGGGCATATGGCTGGTATGTTTCTCCCGACTTATAAAAGCTCCACTGTGACGAGCATGGATACTGACTGAGGCAGTTTACATACTCACCGTCTATTGTACTGTGATACCATATAGGATTATAAAAATTCTCAAACACAAATCCCTCATTCATAAGCTTGTACAGGGTAGGCGTACACTTATCTGATATTCCGTATTTACTAAGGCTTTCCGCCGTCACAAACACCAGATTATAATCCTTAAACATCCCCGTATACTCATTTTTGTACGACGGCTCACAGCCTGTCATATAGGCAGTTATGTTCCTTAGTTCACTGTCATCCGTCTCATTGTAGAGCCTGTTAAAATCAATAGTCTCATCAATCCACGGTTCATATAATACAACAGCTTCAGTGTCATCTGCCAAATTTAAAATTGCGGCTCCCGCATAAACGGCAATCCCTTGCTCAGACTCCGTCTCCTCCTTCATCTCAAAGCTTTGTTTATTGTCACTTTTTCCCATGAGGCTCATTCCGTCCCTTGCGGTTGTTATTATCACTCCAAGCTTATTCATTGACAGCTCAAGCACATATTTATCATGGAACAGACTGTACGGTGAATACATGTTTCTTCCATATATGTTTAAGGACAAAACCGCAACAAAAAAGCTTATGATTGAAGCTCCAAGTCCTATCATCCTCCCCTTAAACTCCATTCTTTTGATAAATCCTTTTATATTGAGGAAAATAAGTAACACAAGAGGAATAAGAAGTCCTACAATCCACCCTGCATTTTCCCCAAGCTTTTCGAACAAAACGCCTTTGAAATTCATTGCATTTTCTGCACCACTGACAGAAACAAGACTCAAAAACGTACCGAATATTTTGAAATATACAAGCTGAACCACATAGTAAACAGAAAAAAATGCCACAATAATACTGCCAGTTATTTTCCCTGCAATTGCAGGCATAAAATTTAAGACAGCAAAAATGAATACTCCCACAGCCATTCCAAACAAAACCGGGTAAATGATAAATCCGTTTGCCGAACCATAGACCGCCACATGAAACACGACTTCCAAATATATGATAATAAGGGGATATGTAAGAAACCCTGCCATTTTATTTTAACCTTTCCATTGAACATCATCCAGCATGTTGATACTGCATATATGTTTAAATATAATGAATGCAATTCCATTTTTTACAAGCATGTTTAGTTTAGCATAAGTAAATTATGAAGTAAACATGCTTGTATTTGTCTTTTTTTTATCTTATAATTTAGCGGTAATTACAGTTGATGTTTTTAGCATAAAAGACAGATACAAAAGGCAGGTGTTTTCATGTCAGAGGCATACTCAGATTTTGCATTGGTTTATGACCGATTAATGGACAATATCCCTTATGATGATTGGTTTCATTATATACACGGTTTATTAATGGAATATAACATAACAGGCGGTATAGCAGCCGAGCTTGGCTGTGGTACCGGAAATATAACCGAACGGCTTGCCAAAGCGGGTTATGACATGATTGGAATAGACAATTCCCTGTCCATGCTTGACATTGCACGGTCAAAAAAGGATGACATATCATCGTCACTCTATCTTTGTCAGGATATGAGGGATTTTGAGCTTTATGGTACGGTTTCCGCAATGATAAGTGTATGTGACAGCATCAATTATATTTTGGATACGGACGAGCTGCTTCACGTGTTTTCCCTCGTAAATAACTATCTTGACCCTGACGGAATTTTTATTTTTGATTTTAATACACGCCACTATTATCTTGATGTGGTTGCAGATGCGACAATCGCTGAGGACAGGGAAGATATAAGCTTTATATGGGATAATTACTATGACACGGACACCAACATAAATGAGCTTGCCCTCAGCCTGTTTATCAGAGTTGCAGACGATGATACCCTTTTCCGCAAATATGAGGAGCTGCATCTCCAACGAGGCTATACCTTAGAGGAGATAACAGAGCTTATACAAAAATCAGGGCTTGACCTTGTATGCACCTATGACGCATTTACACATAATCCTGCAACAAATGACAGCGAGCGTATTTATGTCATTGCACGTGAGCATGGCAAATAACAGATAAATTTTAGGAGGTCTACTTAAATGTCAGATTATATAGTAAGGGGTATGGCGGCTGATAATCAGGTCAGATTTTTTGCATGCTGCTCCACAGAAACGGTAGAAAAAGCCAGAATAACACACAACACCAGTCCTGTGGTAACAAATGCACTGGGCAGACTGTTAACAGGCGGCGTACTTATGGGTGCCATGTGTAAAAACGACTCGGACACCCTTACAATCAGGGTTGAATGTCAGGGACCATTGCATGGCATGCTTGTAACCGCTGACTCAAAAGGAAATGTAAAAGGATATGTCAGTGAGACTGATGTTATGCTCCCTGCAAAAGATGTTGCAAAAGCAATTGACTTAGGGGTAATGAGCGTAATTAAAGATATCGGAATGAAAGAGCCATATGTGGGACAAACCCACCTTGTGAGCAGTGAAATTGCCGAGGACCTCACCTATTACTTTGTTACAAGCGAGCAGATACCGTCATCCGTAGCTCTCGGTGTTCTTCTTGACGATAATGCAGCCATTCGCGTTGCAGGCGGCTTTATCATACAGCTTATGCCTTTTGCAAAGGATGAGATAATAACATTTCTTGAGGAACGGCTAAAGGACTTCTCCTTTACCTCAATGCTTGAAAGCGGAATGTCCGTAGAAAATATAATAGAAACAATATTTGAGGGTTATGATGTTGCCATTACCGACACACTGCCTTGTTCCTATATGTGTGACTGTAGTAAGGAAAGAGTTGAAAAGGCTGTTATAAGCTTGGGACGAAAAGAAATTGCAGATATGATTGACGAGGGAAAGCCTGTTGAAGTAGTCTGTGATTTCTGTCGGACAAAATATACATTTTCACCTGATGAGCTGTTAAAGCTTTTAACGACACGATAGATAATTCTATCCCATAATCATACAACGGCAGCAATCAGTCATGGACGGACTGCATATAAATACCCGCACAGCACCAAACATAAAAACGCTGATAATTGCTTTATTGAAACATCATAGTTTCCTGTCAGTCTGTCGGATAATCCCCTCTGTCACAAACGATTTCATATCCTATATTTTTGAACTTTACACGAAGATTCTCTATGCACTCGGCAGTTTCATCGCCAGTGCATATTTTATTGTTGTAAAGGGAATAATCCTGCCTGTGTTTTTCAGGTGACAAGTTTGGCATTACAACATTGGCTCCTGCAAGTATGCCTCTTTCCCTACCGTCATGCTGTGCGGTACCGAGTGCCGTTGTAGCAGGCAGAAGCACTTTAGGAAACATAATCCTAAGTATCGTAAGCAAATGAAGGGTAAGCTCCACACACCCCTGCTTCTCATTGGCAAACCTTGTATCATGGTGAGGAATAAATGGACCTATCCCTATCATATGAGGGTTCAGTTCACTCAAAAATTCCAAATCGGAAGCAATATTGTCACTTGTCTGTTTTGGAGAGCCTACCATAAAGCCTGCCCCAACCTGATATCCAAGCTCTTTTAAGTCATACAGGCACCTTTTTCTATTTGAAAGGCTCATACCACTTGGGTGAAGCAGCTTGTAATGCTTTTCATCAGCGGTTTCATGCCGCAGCAAATATCTGTCTGCTCCCGCTTTTTTCAGTTTCTCGTAGCTTGCATAATCCCGCTCTCCAATTGAAAGTGTGATTGCACAATCAGGAAAGTCGTTTTTGATTGACGATATTATGTCAACTATAATATCATCTGTAAAATACAAGTCCTCACCGCCCTGAAGAACGAAAGTTCTGAATCCTAATTCATAACCATTGGAACAGCATTTTAAAATTTCCTCTTTGGTAAGTCTATATCTTTTTGTATTCTTACAGGAGGCGTTTATTCCACAATAAAAGCATCCATTACGACAGTAATTTGTGAATTCTATTAAACCCCTGATAAATACATGCCTGCCATAATGCATACTCCTTATATGTACCGCCTCTTTTTCCAAAGTCTCCCTGACGCCCGCATCCCTGTAGCTTTCCACCAGCCGTACATATTCACCATGTGTAAGTTTTTCCCCTGATATAAGCTTCTCTGCTTCCTGCATACCATTACCACTTTTACTTTACATTGTATTTTTCGCTAAGACTTCTTATCATAGCTGCCATTTTGTTTCTGACAACATCGGGTGCAACAATCTCAACACCACTTCCAAGACCTGCAATCCAGCCCAAAAACTGTTCACTCACTGACACATCCACGTTTACGGTGAAATATCTGTCATCCTTGTCAGGGTGAAGCATAACATCAGTTCCAAATCTGTCCAATATTACCCCTACAAGACCTTTTTCCACCCTAAGCTTTACCTGATGCTCCTCACCTCTGTACATACCAAAGGTTTTCTTTGAATATGTTGCCATGTCATAATTTCGGAAGTATTCCTCTCCCTGCCTCGGAATATCGGTCTCCGTAAGCTTATCCATTTTATCGACCCGGTAATGCCTTATCTCGCAGTTTTCCTCATCGTAGCTGACCAGATAATAATTCTCATCATCCCATACAAGGCCCCACGGACTTACCCTATATATTTTCCCGCCATACTTTGGCTCAAGCTCCTTTTTCATGTTCCATGCAGTATACAAAAATTCAACCTGAACCCCTTTGTGTATGGCGCTATGCAGTGCGTCCACCGACAGATATATTTTTTCATTGGGATTTTTCACCCTGTTTACAACATGCACCTGACGCTGAAGCTCTCCCGCCTCATATTTACTTGTCAGACCTTCCAGCTTTTTTATCAGCTTGTCCGTTTTGTTTGGGGTAATAAATTTGGAGGACTGTACAGCATCTACCAAAAGCTTAAGCTCAGCCAATTCAAAATCTCTTGAAACCAGCTTGTAATACATATTTCGGTCATGCTTGTCCTTTATAATATCCAGCCCAAAATCCTCAAGGGCTGCTATATCGTTATACAGACTTTTTCTCTCAGACTTTATGTTATGTCCTTCCAGCATTTCCTGCATATCCTTTATGGTAATACCGTGTTCCTCGTCTGTTTCCTGATAAAGCATTTTAAAAATATATATGAGCTTTAGCTTTTGATTTTCGTTTTTTGCCATACAGTCCTCCGATGTGTTTTCTACAAAGAAAATCCCTACAAAAGCTTACTGAATTCAAGTACCTTTTCTATGCTTCCGTCTATTTTAAGCTTGCCAAGCGTAAATGCAGCAACCGGGTCAAGCTTTCCGTCCATAAGGGCAAGAAAGTTCTTTGACTTCATTGTAATCTTTGCCTGTCTGTCAAAATACTCATAAGGTTCAACTGAGAGCACTCCGTCCTTTACCTCTACATAAAATGCACCCTCTCCCTCTCCTGTAATATTTACCTGAATAGCAAGTAAATCCTTTACAGCGCTTGTGTCAACATCCTTCAGTCTCTCTCTTACTGATTCCACGATTTCTTCGTATGTCATAATGATTCCACCTTTCCTTTTATATTTTTGTACCTCAATCATAATTATATATAAATATTGCGTTTCAGTCAATTAATTTTTTGTGTATTTTTACTATACTTAAGTCAATTTTCTTCGACAGCATCTGACTGTTTCCACCATTTTACAATTATTACACTGGCAAGTCCTGAAAGAATTCCTATGACAACACCTGCAAGTACATCCGATGGATAATGCACGCCAAGATAGAGCCTGCTAAATGCAATCAAGATTGCCATTACAAGTGCAATGACACCATATTTTCTTTTCAATGTTGACCATATTACCACCACCATCACAAATGCATGACTGGTATGCCCTGAGGGAAATGAAGAATCCCACTGGGGTGGTAACAGACAGTTCAGCCCTTCAACCACGTAGTATGGTCTTGTGCGGTCAACCATATTTTTCAGCCATACATTTACAATCAATAAGTTAATGACAAGCCCAAGCATGGCAGCCATTCCCGCTTTTCTTGTAGGCCTATATGCTATAAGCAAAACTGCCACAGCTATTAAAAAAATCCCTTTATCTCCAAGCATTGTCACGACTTTCATAATCGCCGTCATTACATCGCATCTTAAATGCTCCTGAATCCACAAAAGTATATTGCCATCTAATTCTACAAGCTGCTGCATCGTACAAGCCCGGCCTCCCTAATTTCATTAATCCATTTGGACAATTGCGAAATACAACCTTTTTCCAAATGTTCGTTGTACAATATATCATTTCGCAATTACCCAATTCACCACATTTTATAATTGATTGTTTTTCTTTTTTTGTATATAATATCACCAATTGACTTTGTAACAGGCAGTTTTTCCTTTGGACACATGTCAATGGGAAACACATTTTTTAATTAAATATCATAATATGCAATATATTATATAATAAATATTCAGGTTTTAATAGGAGTTTTTCATGGATTTAATAGACTTACACGTACATTCAAATGCGTCAGACGGTTCATTTACACCGTCACAACTTGCTGACCTTGCCATAGACGCTGGGCTTAGGGCAATCGCACTTACAGACCACGATACAATTGACGGTATATCTGAAATTATGGCTTATACAAAGGCCAAACCGTTAGAGGTTGTACCAGGAATCGAGCTTTCCTGCTACTACCAGAACCGTGAGGTCCACATACTGGGCTTTTACGTTGATTATGAAAATCCTGACCTTGAGCAGGAGCTTGAGGTTTTAAAAAAAGCAAGAGAAGGCAGAAACATTAAAATGGTGGAGCTGATGCAAAAGGACGGTATTCCTGTAACTATGGAAAAACTGTTACACGGAAATCCCAACAGTGTAATTACGCGGGCACATTTTGCCAGAGTGCTTGTGGAGGAAGGCGTCTGCAAGGACAAGGAGGTTGCCTTTCGGAAATATATTGGTATCGGTTGTAAATATTATCTGCCGAAGCCACAGGTAACCTGTGAAACAGCCATGAACATCCTGACAAAATACAGCAAAGCTGCTTTTCTTGCCCACCCGCTTCTCTATCATCTCGGGTATAGGCAAATTGAAGAGTTGCTTGTTTATCTCAAATCGCTTGGTCTTAGAGGGCTTGAGGCATACCACTCCTCAAACAATGCATACGAAAGCGACAGACTGCGCCAAATCGCCCAAAATCTTAACCTTGAAATCTCAGGCGGCTCAGATTTTCACGGCATCATAAAGCCAAACATTCAGCTTGGCGTAGGACGCGGCAGCATGCGGATTCATTATAAGCTACTGGAAAATATAAAAGCACTGTAACCATTTTATGGTAACAATGGAATGCCAAAGCTTTATCAGCATGCTGGAACTTTGTCACCGTTCAAACCACAACATCGGCATATTGAAGCCTTATCACCTTTTCAAGGTCGTTGCAGGTCATGTTTATCTGATACCCAACCTTGCCTGCGCTAAAGAAAATACTCTCATATTCTTTTGCTGTAGCGTGCACCGTAGTTTTGAAGAACTTCTTCATTCCTATCGGTGAACAGCCTCCATGTATATAGCCAGTCAACGGCAAAAGCTCCTTTGCTTTTATCATCTCGATTGACTTTTCACCCACAGCCTTTGCTGCCTTTTTTAAGTCAAGCTCCTTATTAACAGGAATCACAAACACATAATTTGCTCCTGTTTTTCCCACGGTAACTAAGGTTTTAAATACACAGTCAGGATTTTCTCCAAGTATGGCTGCCACCTTTTCACCATTTGTCTCACCTGTTTCCGCATAACAAAAGCTTTCATATTTTATTTTTTTGTTATCTAATATTCTCATTACATTTGTTTTTTCTTTTTCCGTTTTCCCTTTTTCAGCCACACGTTTTCCTCCTTTACTTTCAACATTCGGACATGAGCATAACTTGCAATCTGTTTCAAAATGTCATAGAATGAATTATATCATATTTAAAGGAGACATACTATGAGTAAAAAGGCACTTATCGCCATGAGCGGCGGCGTAGATTCCAGCGTGACGGCATATCTTATCAAACAGGCAGGCTACGAATGTATGGGCGCTACCATGAGTCTTTATAACGACAGCGGCATAATGATGTCTGAAAATAACACATGCAATACCCCGCAGGATATCATTGATGCAAAAAATATTGCCGATACGCTTGGTATGCCTTTTTCCGTTTTTAATTTCTCATCAAAATTTAAAGAATGTGTCATAGACCGTTTTGTGTCCGCATACGAGAACGGTATGACTCCAAATCCATGTATTAACTGCAACAGACATCTGAAGTTTGATGAGCTTTTCCGTGCCTGCAAGGAGCTCGGCTATGACTATATTGCAACTGGTCATTATGCACAAATAAGCAGAAATGAAAACACTGGAAGATACGAGCTTAAAAAAGCAACTGATATAACAAAGGATCAAAGCTACGTTCTTTATTCCCTTACACAGGAACAGCTTTCCCATACCCTATTTCCGCTGGGTTCCATGACAAAATCAGAGGTTCGTGCACTTGCACAAAGGAACGGCTTTACAAACGCAAAAAAAAGCGACAGTCAGGACATCTGTTTTATTCCTGACGGACGCTATGCTGATTTTATAGAACAATATACGGGGAAAACATACCCTGAGGGTAACTTCATTGATACGGATGGGAACGTACTTGGCACACACAAGGGTATTATCCGCTACACCATAGGTCAGCGCAAAGGTTTAGGGCTTTCCTTTCCCCAGCCGATGTATGTGTCTGACATTAACCCTGTCACAAATACGGTAACACTTTCCCGCAATGATGAGCTATTCTCCCGCACACTTACGGCAAAAAACATTAATCTTATTTCCGTCCCTGAAATAAGCAGGCCCATGCGTGTCAAGGCAAAAGCACGATACCGCCACATAGAACAATGGGCAACCGTAACCCAGACAGATTCCGATACAATACATGTAGAATTTGACGAACCACAGCGTGCCATAACAAAAGGACAGTCTGTTGTCCTCTATGCTGGCGACACCGTAGTTGGCGGCGGCATTATATGCGGTCTGTAAAACTAAAAATTTATAATTCCAAGATGCTCCAATAGTATTTTAAGTCCTATCAAAACCAGAATGATTCCGCCTGCCAGTTCTGCTTTTTTTTCGTACCTTGCCCCGAAGACATTTCCTATTTTCACACCTGCAAACGATAACACAAATGTAAATGCTCCTATGACAGATGCCGCCATAAATATGTTGCCGCTCAAAAACGCAAAGGTTACACCTACTGCAAGTGCATCTATACTCGTTGCCACTGCCATGATAAACATGGTTTTTACGCCAAAGGATTCATTGGTTCTTTCACCATCAGCATCTTTTGAAAGTGCCTCCCTTATCATATTTCCACCTATCACTGCAAGAAGGACAAATGCAACCCAATGGTCATATTTTTTGATTGCCCCCGCGAATGTCTGGCCCAGCAAATATCCGATTATAGGCATCAATGCCTGAAAGCCGCCAAACCACAAGCCTGCCAATGCCATTTGCTTTACGCTTACTTGTCTCGTCGCAAGCCCCTTGCAGACAGATACCGCAAATGCATCCATAGAAAGTCCCACAGCAAGTATGATTAATTCTGCAAGACCCATTTTATATGTACCTCCATAGTGAAATGTTTGATTTACAAGGACTGTCTTTATGCCCTCAACACCGACATATGTTTTGATTTATAAGGACTACCCTTATCTCATCAACACTGACATATGTTTTGATTTATAAGGACTGCCTTTATCTCATCGACATTAGCATATCCGTTTTTCTTCATAATGTACTTCAATGCTTCTTCTACATCCGTCTCAGATAAAATGATTTCCCTACTCTTTTCCGTGACAACGGTGCATCCGCCTTTCATATCACAGCATCTTCCCGTACAGGCTGTTTTTTGTATATTTTTCTTTTTTACTGCACCTATCTCCTCTAAAATGTTAAGCATCCTGTAAACAGTTGCCACTCCTATATTGGGATTTTTCTTATGTGCAAGAACATATACCTCCTTGCAGCATGAAAATTCTTCATTTGCAACTATATTTAAGATAAGCTTCCTCGGTTCCGTCATCCGAAGCCCTTTTTCCTTGAGCCGTAACATTATTTCTTCCTCAGAAAGCGCAGTCTGACTTATTTCCCTGTTTTCTTCCCTTGCCATTGAAAGCCTCCTGTTCCGTGTCAATCAGTATAACACTGCCGCATCATACATTTATTTTGAATACTTAAAATTCGCAATCAAATCAAACACACTGTCAAAAACAAGACCGATTCCTATCACTCTTATAAAAAAGTTATTTGCCCCAAATGGATTAAACAGTAAGGTTGCTCCCAAAATAATCATAATGACAGCACTGATTACCATAAACAGCCATCCTCTATCATCAATATTTTTCTTAAGTTCAAATCCAAACTGAAGCTTTATCAGTCCATTTACGACAATGATAATTCCCAGTAATACCGGTATAACAGCCAAAAGCAGCTTGCTTATCACTGCGGCAAGCACAATGTATAAAACACCTATCACTATAACCGATTTGGACCTGTATTCCATGTAGCCGTAGGCATTTTCCTGTGGCTTCCTAAAATAGCTGAGTATTTTAAATACCCCCATCAAAACAAATGCTATGGCGATAACATTGCCTAGTGTTTTTTGTGCAGTTCCAGGGTACACGATAAGCAAACCGCCTAAAATAAGCATAAGCAGCCTTACTCCATGCCCTTTTCTCAAATCATATATGTAACCTTTCAATCCGTTCATTTTATCTCCTCCATTCTTTTGAACATTAACCCCTTCTTGCATTTTTCCAAAAACATATAGCCGTCCTTGGACATTTGCTTACAACAAATGAATTGATGCTAGATGCATTATCATGCTATTATTTTTAAATATCATCTTCCTCATATATGCCCAAAACCTTTATATCGTTATATACATTTATATTGGCAAGTGCCTCCTTTATTGTACTGATTGTACTTGCGTATCCGTCTATCTCAATATAAAAATTATAGGTGCCAAGCTCCTGCTTCGTAGGTCTTGACATAATCGATATCAGGTTGATATCCTTGTCATAAAACTCCTTTAATATCTCAAATAACAGTCCCGGTCTGTCCGACTTCGGCATTATGTAAACCGGTATTCTCACTTTATTTTTTCCTGAATATCCGCTTGGACTTATCTTATCTTCTTTTTTAAACACAACAAATCTTGTATGATTGTTCTTTGCATCTGTTATGTTATCAAGTACAAGTCTGTTGCTGCCACTGTTTTTTTCCCATGATGCCACATGGCTTGGAACAATGGCAGCGTTTCCCTGTATATCCTCAAGCTTATAGTATGACTCCATATTACTTTCCGTAGATACAATATTTATATGATTTAATGAATTTATAAATTTTCTGCACTGGCCGTTTGCTTTAAACTGAACATAAAGTGTAGAGATATCTTCCACAGAATGACTGTTTGCCACAAGTGCAAACTGCACAGGCACCATATGCTCATCTAATATACCAACCTGCTTTTCCAATAATAAATCAAGGGTTCGTTGGACATATCCATCAAGGGTGTTTTCAATCGGAACAATGCCTATGTCGCATACTCCGGTTCCATCATCATTGCATACTGCATTAAAAACTTCATCGATGGTAGGATAATATTCAGCCTCAGTCAAAAGCTCATCTCCCTTAGCCTTTGAACGCTCCAAAAATAACTGTGCATATTCTGTATACGCCATATCACTAAATGTCCCCTTGGGCCCTAACACTGCCACCTTTACTATATCCATTCGTAATTTCCCCCTGTAATGGCAAGACTGAGCAATGTGTCCATTTTTTCAACATCCTCACCACACACTACCTCAATAAGCTTTGCATGGGATGCTGCATCTGACATTTTCTCATCAGGTCCTATTTCCAAATCAATCTCGGCTTCACAGTAGGGACATGGAATTTCATCTGTCATCTGCAATGATAAAAATCTTGTGCCACAATGTAAACATTCATAATATCCACATTTCTCCGTATCATCAGGTACATAATACATATCGTTTCTCCTTAATCAAGTATATCGTTTCAGCTTTTTTTAAATTTCGATTTCGGCTGCTTACAAACAGGGCATACCCAATCGTCAGGCAGTTCCTCAAAAGGCACGTCTCCCTCATATATATATCCGCATACCGGACAAACCCATCTTGGGGACGACGAGCTTGAAGCATCGTCTTTACTTTGTTCATCTGCCTGATAGGTTGGTGCATTTTTAGGACTCACTCCATTTTTAACCTTGTGATAGTAGGCATACGTCATAGGATTTCCAGACAGAGTCTTTGCATCCTTTACCTCAACAAAAAATACGGTATGGGTGCTTGTTTCATAACTTCCCACCACATCACCTGCAAACCAGCCGCAGCTTTCCGCCAAAACAGGGTTGCCATATGCCCATTCAAAAGGCTGTCCGTCAAACTTATCTATATCCTTTGCAGATTGAAATCCAAATCTGCCAATCAGTGTCATATCCGTCTCCTCCGTCAAAATATTAACGGCAAGACTTTTTGACTCCTTTATGCATTTATTCGTGTAGTTATCATGGTTTATACTGACTGCAACCACTGAAGGCTCGGATGTGATTTGCATACAACTGTTTGCAACACAGCCTGTAGGACGCATACCATCCATTGTAGTTACAATGTAAACTCCATATGACATATTTCTGAACACTTTCTTATCCATAAATTATTCCTCCTTGCTTTGCAATGGCACGGTTCTTCGAACCCTGCTATATCCTCTAGGCTTCGTTGGGTCCCTTGCTTCGCGGGTCTGCCCTATATTTGTCCTCAGGGCATAGCATATTATAACCTATTTAGGCAAATTTTACTACATAGGATTATGTTTTAAATGCAAATACAGAGGTGACTACCGTATTCCGCAGCCTCCTCCGTATTTATTTTGTACCAATTTTATTTTATTTCTATCGTCAGCTTATGCGGCAGACACACTATCGTTTCTCCTGTATTGCTGATTGCATTATGCTTTACACATATCTGTTCACTGCATGTTGCCTCTGATATATATGCCTCTCCGTCCCTTATCACAAGAATGTTATATTCTTCGGAAAGCTTGGAGTTATCCTTAAGCTCGATCTTATACGTGGTATCATCATCTAAGGAAAAGTTCTCCGTCTCACTTCCAGATATGACAACCGACACGGTCATTCCTGTTTTCGATGTCAGCCGTTGTATAAACAATGCCGTCAATCCAACTACAATGACCACAACAATAAGGATAATATCCGACTTATATTTTTGAAAAAAGCTTTGTAATTTTTCGTCCATAGTTATGTATCTTATGCATTATTAAGGGCATTTAATCTCTCAGCCAGTGACTGGAGTTCTCCAACTACCGTTCCCACATCACCGACAATAGCCGTATTTTCCTCACTGCATTCAAGGGTAACCGTTGAATGTGCCGTAACCTCCTCTGTTGCAGCCGATATTGTCTGTATACTCTCAACAATTGCCTCATTTGAGCTTGCAAGCTCTGAAACAAGCCCTGAAAGCTCCTCTGTCTGCTGCTGTATGTCACTTGTGCGGATTGCTATCGTCTCAAAGCTTGATGCGGTTTCCGTTGCAGCTACTCCCTGAAGCTTACTGTTATCCATAAGATAGCTGATAACGCTTACTACCAATTCAAGTTCTTGTGAAATATTATCAATTAATTCAGTTATGTCAACCGTAGCATTTTGCGTCTGGTCTGCGAGATTTGATATCTCCGATGCAACTACTGCAAATCCCTTTCCTGCCTCACCGACTCTTGCCGCCTCTATGGATGCATTCAGCGAAAGCAGACTTGTCTGTGATGTTATTCCGTCTATAAGCTCAATAATAGACTGCATTTGCCCTGTATATTCTGACAGCTTATCAAGCTCTGCCGAAACTTTCTTGCTTGCATCATCAGAAATCTTAACCTGATTGATAAGCTCATCAATCTTATCCCGTCCGACCGAAACCTCACTACTTGCATCTTCCATTCCTCTTTCAATCCGGCTTGTCACATTCTCAACTTTGCGGACAAAATCCTGTATCTCCTCAGTCTTCATAAGCTGGGACTGTATAGAATAAGCAGTATCATTTGTTCCGTTGGACACCTCTTCCATAGATACCTTTGTCTTTACAAAAGAGCTTTCAAGGTCATCCATCTTCTCTGATACTACATTTATATTTCCTGTCATTCGTGCAGATATTTCCATTATCTGGTTTAACATATCTGAAACCCGTTGTTTATCTTCTTCTATCTTAGCCAGCTTGTCGTTGTTGTTTTTTAACATTGTGCTGGACATGAACACCATCAATACCATGTATAAAACAACAAACCCGATTCGTATTTCTATGTTAGGCAAATCCTCGGATGAAATTTTTCCTTGAACCTGCATATATATAACATTCACAATATTAATAATAACGAGCCCCCAGCCCATCTTTTTTGTATATGCCACATCGCCATATACAAGAACAAATAACGATATCAGTATTCCATATACAAAAGCTACCGGCGAATACGTTGTAAAAACCGTAAAGGTGTAGAAAATCGCATATCCGATACTAAGCACTGCCCTTACATACCTGCTGCCTGGATCATTACGGTATATAACATGCATACAAACAAGCGGGATAAGCGAAAGTGCCGCAAAAATCAGAAAATAACCCATAGTTCTGCTTTTCTTAACTACTTCAACCACATAACAGGCTAACAATACTATATTGTATATTGTATAACCAATTATTACAAATCTGTTGTTTCTTGCCATCTCTCTTTGAGCGACAGACACATTTTCATTCATTGTTCAACCCCCTATACCTTTTGTTTTAATATTAGAATTGCATATTTAAGACACTTGGTTCTTAGTGATATGAATAATCACTCACCGCCACATTATATCATAAATCCGTGGTTATTGCAAAAAATTATAGTCTGCCTTTAAAATCTTCATAGGAAAATTTTTTCACCAATTCTGTTTTATCCCCGCTCTTTATGTAAATAGACGGAAGCGGCATGCCATTAAATGTATTATTCTTAACCATTGTATAGATTGCCATGTCCGTAAATACAAGCCTTTGCCCAACAAAAAGCGGCTCATCAAAGGAGTAATCGCCTATAACATCCCCTGCAAGACATGTGGGACCCCCAAGACGGTACGTGTACTTCTTTTCCCCCGCAAGACCCGACCTTATAATAAATGGTCTGTACGGCATTTCCAACACATC
The DNA here is from genome assembly GCA_947652735.1 of uncultured Lachnospiraceae bacterium. Classification (GTDB taxonomy): domain Bacteria; phylum Bacillota; class Clostridia; order Lachnospirales; family Lachnospiraceae; genus Coprococcus_C. The sequence continues at coordinate 163,468 of CANTEG010000001.1, forward strand.
AGGCATATGACATGCTGCCGAGGTATCCACTATGGCTATATCAATGTCATTATTCATAATTTCCCTGACTTCGGTCACAAGATATCCTGCATTTAAGGCAACTGCCTCTCCAGGCTCAATGTATACGTCTATGTTATATTTTTCCCGAAGCCCCTTTACACGCTCTATCAAAAGATTTACGTTATATCCTTCTTTTGTAATGTGGTGGCCTCCGCCTATGTTTATCCATTCTAATTTATAAAGATACTCACCGAATTTTTCCTCTACCACATCCAAAGTTCTGTCAAGTACCTCGGCATCCTGCTCACACATGGTATGAAAATGGATTCCCGTTATGCCCGTTAAATCCATTTTGTCAAGCAGTTCCCTTTTTATTCCAAGCCTAGAGCCTGATATACATGGATTGTAAATGTCAGTCTCTATCTCCGAGTACTCAGGATTCACCCTGATTCCGCACTTTATTTTTCTTCCCGATACGGCAATCTTATCCTTAAAACGCTCCCACTGGCTTGGCGTGTTAAATACAATATGGTCTGCAAAACCTGCAAGCTGTTCAATTTCAGACTCACTGTACGCAGGTGAATAAACATGTACCTCGCTGCCTTTCATTTCCTCGTACCCAAGTCTTGCTTCATAAAGTCCGCTTGCAGTGGTTCCTGCAAGATATTCTCCTATAAGTCCATAAAGAGAATACGCTGAAAAGGCTTTTTGGGCGAGCAGAATTTTGGCACCTGAGCTTTTTTGGACATGTGCAAGAAGCTCAAGGTTTTCCCTAAGCTTGTCCTTATCTATCACATATGCAGGTGTCTGTATATGATTCATTTCCATTCGGTTATCCTTTCATTTATGACTACAAACTAAGCCTTATCAGCTCTTTCGGTGATGATGCCAGATTTCGGTATCCATCCTTTGTTACAACTATCATATCCTCTATTCTGACACCGAACATTCCAGGCAGATATATTCCCGGCTCAACAGTTATACACACGCCCGTCTGTAAAACCGCATCACATTTCGGTGAAAACCTTGGCTCCTCATGGATAAACAGCCCCACTCCGTGTCCAAGACCATGTCCAAAATAATCGCCATAGCCTGCATCAGCAATAACCTGTCTTGCACAAGCATCTACATCCGAGCATTTAACACCTGGCTTTACAAGCTTTAACGCTTCTAACTGTGCCCTTAAAACCGTGTTATAAACCTCAAGCTGTTTATCGCTTACATCATCGCCCACAATAACCGTTCTTGTCATGTCGGAGCAATAGCCCTCATATATACAGCCAAAATCCATTGTAATAAAATCACCTTTGCCAATTACTCTGTCTGACACTGATGCATGGGGCATGGAAGAATTTTCCCCTGAAGCTACAATCGTGTCGAAGCTTGTACCGTCAGCACCCAGCTTTTTCATTGTATACTCAAGCTCTGCGGCAATTTCCTTTTCCGTCATTCCTGCTTTTATAAAGGAAATAATATGCTGAAATGCTTTGTCACCGATAGCCTCAGCCTTCGCCAGTCTTTCAATTTCCCAGTCGGATTTTACTGCCCTCAAATTGTTAATGGCATTGTCAAGCTTCACAAAATTCACCCTGTCACTTAAGGTCTGACTGAATTTATCATATTGGTCATATGATATATGCATATTTTCAAAGCCGATATTTAATTTCCTGCCTGAACCCTTTGCTGCTTGTTCAAGTGCCTCATTTATTCTGTAGGAGTAGCTTTTTCCTCTTATATCAATGCATATAGCATTTGGTGCCTGCTTTCCTGACTGCTCTATATATCTTGAATCAGTGAATATATAAGTGTCCTCTTTGGTCACAAGCATACATCCCTCATGTCCTGAATAACCTGAAAGATAATGAATGTTATAGCCATCCGTAAGCAACAGACCATCTAAATTTTTATCAATTAAGAGCTTTAAGAGTACCTCTTTTTTATCAGCCATTTGTTACCGCTTCCTCTCTGCTTCTGTCCATTTTTTTGATAACAGTATATGTAATACATAATGCAATAATAATTGAAATAAAGTCAGCAGTTCCCTGTGCGTAGATAACGCCGTCCAAGCCAAACAGATGATCCATAATATAAAGCATAGGAATAAATGCCACACCCTGTCTGGACAACGTAAGTATCAGTGACGGCAATGCTTTTCCCATTCCCTGTAATGTATTGACACACAAGAACAATATTCCAACAACAGGACATGATATCTGAAGTGCCATCATCATTTTTACACCGATTTCAACCACATCAGGCTTATCAATGAAGCTGCCTATGATTCCGTTTCTTGCAATCGCAAGCAAAATTGTAAGTGTCGTTCCCATAATAACGGCACAAAGAGCCGTAAACTTAAATACAGCTTTAAGCCTCTTGCTGTTTCCTGCACCATAGCTGTATCCAATCAGCGGCTGTATACCAGTACATAGTCCGATTTGCAGCAATATGGCAAGCATATTTGCCTTCATTGCAACTCCCATTCCGGCAACAGGTATATCTCCGTACTTTCCAAGCACGTTGTTAAGCAGTATATTTGCCACACTCATAAGCACATTATTCAGCGATGCAGGAATACCGATTGCCAAAACAACCTTTGCAATATTTTCTCCTGCGGAAAAGTCTTTCAGTTTTATGGAAAGTGCAGTGTCCTTTTTAAAAATAAAATATCCGATATAAAACAGGGTGGCAAAAACATTTCCAATGACAGTTGCGATTGCAGCTCCCTTAACCCCCATGTCAAGTGCTAAAATCATAATCGGGTCAAGTATTATGTTAACCACTGTTCCTATCAGGTTTCCTGCCATTGAAATCTTGGTGGCACCCTCGCCTCTCACAATGTTACCAAATGCAGTTGCAAACATGATAAACGGTGCTCCAATGGCAACGTATGTAAGATATTCCCTGGCATAGTCAATTGTATTCGGACTTGCCTGTATTATTTTTAATATAAAGTCCATGCAGGTCATAAAAATAAGTATCATAATAAGACCCACACCGATAGAGCTGTAACAGCAAAAAGAAGAAATTTTTGCGGCTCTTTTTGTATTTTTTTCTCCCAACGCTCTTGATATAGCCGAGCATCCGCCAATTCCAAACAAATTACCAAGTGCCATAAAAAGCATGAACACAGGTGTGGCAAGAGATACTGCCGCCACCTGCATTTCATCGTTTGTTTTTCCTATGAAATATGTGTCCGCCATGTTGTAAACAACTACAACAAGCATTGATATTATGGTAGGAATTGCCATTGTAAGTACGGCTTTCCTTACCGGTGCATTTTCAAATAATTCTTTTCTGTTGTCCATTTTTATTAGTCCTTCCTATTCAACCATAACAGGGTCAAAGTTTTCTTTCCACGGGAGTCCCCATTTATTTAATGCATCCATAAACGGATCCGGATCAAATTCCTCAACATTGTATACACCAGGCTTCAGCCATGTTTTGTTCATCACAAGCATAGCGCCTATCATTGCAGGAACCCCTGTTGTATAAGAGATTGCCTGGGAGCCTACCTCTTTGTAGCATTCCTGATGGTCGCATACATTATAAACATAATAATGTTTTTCCTCTCCATCCTTTGTTCCTTTAAAGATACATCCGATATTTGTCTTTCCTACCGTTCTTGGTCCAAGTGAAGCAGGATCAGGAAGCACCGCCTTTAAGAACTGCAACGGAACAATTTCTTTTCCCTCATACATGATTGGTTCAATTGAGGTCATGCCCACATTTTCAAGACACTTAAGATGCGTAAGATAGCTTTGTCCGAAGGTCATAAAAAAGCGTATTCTTTGAATACCCTTTATGTTAATCCCAAGAGACTCAAGCTCCTCATGGTGAAGCAGGTACATATCCTTTTTTCCCACCTCATCAAATACATACTCTCTCTTTATTTCCATTGGCTCAGTTTCAACCCAGTTACCATTCTCCCAATAGCTTCCCTTTGCACTTACCTCCCTGATATTAATCTCAGGATTAAAGTTTGTTGCAAACGGATATCCGTGGTCACCGCCATTGCAGTCCAGTATATCTATCTCGCTTATTTCATCGAAATAATGCTTTGCCGCATATGCTGAAAATACACCTGTCACTCCCGGGTCAAAGCCACATCCCAAAAGTGCCATGATTCCTGCTTGCTCAAATCTCTCTTTATATGCCCACTGCCAGCTATACTCAAACTTAGCTGTATCCTCAGGCTCATAATTTGCAGTATCCAGATAATGTGTTTTTGTGGCAAGGCAGGCATCCATAATCGTTAAATCCTGATATGGAAGTGCTATATTCATGACAATATCAGGTTTGTAAGAGTTAATCAAACTGATAAGCTGATCTACATCATTTGCATCAACCTCTGCTGTCGTTATTTTTGTCGCAGTGCTGTTTTGAAGCTTTTCCTTCAGTGCATCGCACTTTGATTTCGTTCTACTTGCGATACATATTTCCTCAAACACACTGCTGTTCTGGCAGCATTTGTGAACTACCACACCTGCAACTCCGCCTGCACCGATTATTAACGCTCTACCCATATTTTTCCTATCCTTTCTATTTTGTCCTTACATAGGCAATTACGAAATGTTGTTTTTTCAATCGTCCATTGTACAATATAAACAATATCACCACAAGGCACGCTTTCGCTGCTTGTCGCTCGTAACGGTGCTAAGCTCGAAAATACCTTGCTAAGCACCGACGGCTCCAAAGCGCCTTGCTTACGATATTGTTTATATTGTACAACTACTTTTCAATAATATAACATTTCGCAATTATCTATTGTCCTTACACTTTGTCCTACTCCAAGCCAAGCAGTTCCTTGACATAGGTCGGCAGGTAAAATGCCCCTTTATGTAAGTCTGTATTATAATATTTTGTCTTTATCTTTTGTTTCTCCCACTCATGCTTGTCCATATCGTCAATCGGATGATACTTTTTAGATGCAAATCCAAACAGCCAGTGTCCTGATGGATACGACGGTATATGGCACTGGTAAATCATACTGCACTCGAAAGCCGACTGTATGTTTCTGTGGGCAAGCTGCACACTTTTTGCATGCTGGCGGTAAAACGGACTTTCATGCTGATTGATGAGGATTCCGTCCTCCTTGAGGGAATTCCAGCACACTCCGTAAAATTCCTTTGTGAAAAGTCCCTCTGCCGGTCCGTACGGATCCGCACAGTCCACTATGATAAGGTCATATTTATCCCTCACCATTCTAGCAAAGCGGATGCCCTCCTCAAAATATATGGATACTCTTGGGTCGTTTAGCTTGGCTGAAAGCTCAGGCATATATTTTCTGCTTGCCTTAACAAGCTTTTCGTCAAGCTCCACCAAATCAATTGTCTCGATTCCGTCATACTTGGTAAGCTCCCGCACAGTTCCCCCATCTCCGCCTCCGATAACAAGCACGGTTTTTATATCAGGATGCACAGCCATGGGAACATGAACCACCATTTCGTGATAAACAAATTCATCCCGCTCGGTCGTAAAGAGTTCTCCGTCAAGCACAAGTATTTTTCCGTAATCCTTTGTCTGTAAAATTTCTATTTTCTGATAAAAGCTTTCCTCTGAATAAAGCTGCTTTTCAACCTTCATGGAAAATCTCACATTATCCGTATGGTTATCCGTATACCATAAATCCATAATTTCACCTCGCCTTTTAACCGTCCATTCATTCAACAAGTTCTATGAAAACCATTTTTTACTACCTGATGTAAATTTTGAATCCCATCATTCAGTATCAATTTTTTATTTCTTTTCATAAACTGACTGACACACGTTTTTAACTCCATCAATCAATATCAGTCTCTTACTTTTTTAATCTTCTTTAACCACATTCAGGTACTCCATGCTCATGTCCTCAGTTCCAAGCATCATACACCCTTTTTCTTTTGCATAAAATGTATAGTTTAGAATATCCTTCGTAACCTTTTCACCCGGTGCAAGAATCGGAATTCCCGGTGGGTAACACATTACGAATTCACTGCATATCCTGTTCTCACTTTCCTCAAGCCTTACCGCTTCCGTTTTCGCATAAAATGCTTTTTGCGGCGGCATGATTACCTGAGGGTTAATATACTCATGGTCAAACATTCCCTTTGTACTTTGTCTGAAATTTCGTTTTATTTCTGAGAGTGCTGCTATGAGTCTCTCTATCTCGATACGTCTTTCACCGCCTGACACAATTGCAAGTATATTTCCTATATCGCCAAACTCTATCTGTATTCCATACTCATCCCGAAGCAGGTCGTAAACCTCTATACCTGCAAGCCCTATGTCCTTTGTATGTATGGACAGCTTAATCGGATCAAAGTCAAATATGTCATCATTATTTACAAGCTCCCTGCCAAACGCATAATAACCGCCTATCTGGTTTATTTCACCTCTGGCATAGGTAGCAAGCTCCTTTGCCTTTGCATATATCTCTTTGCCGTTTTTATAAAGATTTCTTCTTGCAATGTCAAGAGATGAAAGAAGCAGATAGGATGCACTTGTTGTCTGTGTCAGATTTATAACCTGTCTCACATAATCGGGATTTATCGTGTTCCTTGTAAGCAGTACAGAACTCTGGGTAAGCGAGCCACCCGTCTTGTGCATGCTCACGGATGACATATCCGCACCTGCCTCCATAGCTGACACAGGTAAATCTTCCCCAAAATAAAAATGTGTTCCGTGTGCCTCATCAGCAAGTACAAGCATGCCGTGCTCATGGGCAAGCTCTACTATACTTTTCAAATCGGAGCATATACCATAATATGTAGGGTTATTTACCATGACTGCCTTTGCATCAGGATTTTCTTCGATTGCCCTTTTTACATCCTTAAAAGACATTCCGAGCGGTATACCGAGACGCTTGTCGATTCCCGGATTTACATAGACAGGAACTGCACCGTTAATAACAAGCGCATTGATTGCCGACCTGTGAACGTTTCTCGGCATAATTATCTTGTCTCCTGCCTTACAAGTTGACATAATCATTGCCTGCACTGCTGCCGTGGTTCCGTTGGCAATAAAAAATGCTTCATCTGCACCAAAAAGATTTGCAGTCAAAATCTGTGCATCCTTTATGACAGATGAAGGATGGCATAAATTGTCAAGTGGCTTCATGGAATTAACATCAAGCTTGACGCATGTCTCTCCAAGATATTTTTTTAAATCCTTATTTCCACGTCCGCCCTTATGTCCGGGCACATCAAAATGAACAAGCCTGTCTAACGCTTGTTTTTCCAGCGCCTCAAAAATTGGCAGTGACTCCTGACTAAGTGAATGATTATCCAATGCTTTTCTCCTGTTTATGTATTATTTATTTAGACACTTGCGAAACTCTGTTTTTGCGAATGTCAGTTGTACAATCGTCTATGTCATCTAACAGCTTATATAGGCTTATCTGGCAATTGACTTGTAACACTCAGGTCTTCTGTCCCTAAACAAGCCCCATCCCAACCTGTTTTCCGCTGATTTATCCAAATCAAGTTCCTGAAGTATGATTTCCTCACCATGTCTTGATGCACTTTGCAGCAATTCTCCCGTATCATCCGTTATAAATGATGAACCGTAAAAATCAAGTGATGATGTTTGGTTTGCGTTTTCCCCACAAGGGACAATCTCCTCGGTTCCTACCCTATTTGCTGCAACAACAGGCACGATATTGGAGGCACTGTGTCCCTGCATACATCTTCTCCAATGGGGCATACTGTCACAGCCAAGTATAGGTTCCTCCCCGATTGCAGTGGGATAAAGAAGAAGCTCCGCCCCGTCTAATGCCATACATCTGGCAGCTTCAGGAAACCACTGGTCCCAGCATATTCCCACTCCGATTTTTCCGTATGCGGTATCCCAGACCCGAAAACCTGTATTCCCTGGTGAAAAATAAAATTTTTCCTGATAAAAATGGTCATCCGGTATATGGGTTTTACGGTATACGCCAAGTATGCTTCCGTCTGCATCAATCATTGCCACGGAATTATATAAACAATTTTTGTCCTTTTCATAAAAGCTTACGGGAATAACTGCCTTAAGCTCTTTTGCAAGCCCTGACATAACTTGAACTGCTTTATTTTCAGCAAGCGGACTTGCAAGTGCATAACTCTCATATTTTCTTTCCTGACAAAAATACAAATTTTCAAAAAGCTCAGGTAACAGGATGATATTTGCCCCCGATGACGATGCATCCCTTACCATCCGTTCCGCTTTGGATATGTTTTGTTTTGCATCCCGTTCCATTTTCATTTGTACTGCTGCCACAGTAACCGTGCTCATATCATCTACCTCCAGGTATCTGTTGGGTGATGCAGTGAATATTGCCTCCCCCTATCAGTATATTTCCCGCATCAATTTGGATTATTTCCCTGTCCTTAAATATATTTTTTAAAACATCTGCTGCCTTATCATCATTTTCGTCATTAAAACGAGGCATGATTACCGCTCCGTTTGATATGTAGAAGTTTACATAAGATGCCGCCAGCCTATCTCCTGTCTTTCTTGTCGGCTCACCGTCAAAATCGATAAGACCGTCAGCCTCCTCGTCAGTCACATATATCGGTTTGGGCATCGGAAGCTTTGTAACCTTAATTTTGTTCCCTGCTGCATCCGCCTCACGTTCCAGCACCTCAAGGCACCTTTGGGACATTTCATACTGCGGGTCACTTGTGTCGTCCGTCCATGCAAGAATCACATGACCAGGTTCGGCAAATGCACATATATTATCCACATGCTCGTTTGTTTCGTCCTCATATATCCCACAAGGAAGCCATATCACATGGGTTACCCCAAGCATTTCCTTCAGTTCATGTTCTATATCCTGCTTTGTCATATCAGGGTTACGTCCCTTACTTAGCAGACAGGCTTCCGTTACGATTGCAGTGCCCTTTCCGTCAACATGGAATGCACCGCCCTCCATAATAAAATCCCGTTTGTCGTACACATCAACATCAAGCAGGTCACAAGCCTTTCTTGCCATGCGGTTGTCCTTATCCCACGGAAAATATAGTCCGTCATAAAGTCCTCCCCATGCATTAAAGCCCCAGTCGATGCCGCGTATTGCCCCATTGCTGTTTTTTACAAATGTAGGCATAACATCCCTTGCCCAAGAATCATCGGAAGACATTTCCACAACACGTATGTGAGGCGCGAGCATTTTTCTTGCCATGTCATAGCCCTCAAAGCTTGTGAATACTGTCACCTTTTCCGACCTTGCTATGGCATGTGCTACATCGGCAAATGCATTTCTTGCATAAACTGCACCATACTGCCATGAGTCTGCCCTCTCAGGCCATATCATAAAACAGCCTGTGTGGTATTCAAACTCAGCAGGCATAAAATAACCGTCTTTAGTTGGGGTTGAATGTAGTATTTTCATATTTTATCCTTTTTACGACAATATAACATGCAATGCTCTAATTGTAAATGTTTGTCCTTTATCCTGTTCTCACAGATTGCATTTTGGCACAGATGACAAACTCCCTCACATACCTGATTGGGATTTTCCGTAAGAACTGCATAAAAGATTACGCTTTTGGACGGATAAAGTCCGCCGTTCCCATCAGCAGTTATCTCATCAGGCTCAGTGGCTGTTTTTAATTCTTCCTCATCACCGAAATCGGACAGTTCCTCAGAGGCTTCCGTATCTGCTGCCGTGCATACCACAGGCTTTGATTTTTTCAGTTCCTCAAGCAGCCCCGGAATTACCGTTTTGGGTATTTCGTCACCGATAAATACATACCGTTCCACATACCTGCGGTGAAACCTTGCATAAGATTTATTAAAATCCCTGTACATGTTAAGAAGCAGTTCACCTGCAATGCACTCCAACATGTATGCTTCCTCATGTTTTCCCTCACGTGTTAGCTGTTCCTCCAAACTGTCTATGCCACGTCCTAAGGTCATAGCAACGATGGCAGACTGTCTGTCATCCACAATTTTTAATCCCGTATCCCTCTGATTCATTCTGTATATGGCATAAGGACTTATATAAGGCAGCATTTTTTCATATACAGTCCGAATGACTTTTTCTGCTTCTTTATCAAAATGGTACTTTTCCATTACTCTGTTAATTAATTTTTCATCATCTGAATGTTCTATCGACATTCTGATTTTCATCAGCGTACCTCTCCCGGAATAAATTATAATCAAAATAAATATAACCAATTTTTTGGCATATTCTGCCTTCCATATAATATTCCCTGTCCGCTTATATTTCATACACTACACGCCATTTCTCTTACATATATCATAGAGACAGCATTTATCACAATACGGCTTGGTTCTTGCCGTACAGACAGCTCTACCGTGATACACCAGTCTGTGACAAAAATCGCTGCCCTCCTCAGGGGGCACAATTTTCCAAAGTTCCATCTCAACCTTTTTCGGCTCCTTGATATTGTTTACAAGCCCAAGTCTGTTGCATATTCTTATACAGTGGGTATCCGTTACGATGGCAGGTTTTCCAAACACATCCCCCATAATAAGATTTGCACTTTTTCTTCCTACCCCTGGAAGCTTTAACAGCTCATCAAAATCATCAGGAACACGGTCGTTGTATTTGTCATGTAACAGCTTCATGCATGCACTAATATCCCTTGCCTTACTTTTTCCAAGTCCGCACGGTCTCACAATTTCCTCTATGTCCCTTTCGTCTGCCAATGCAAGTGCCTCAACCGTAGGGTATTTTGCATATAAATCCTTAACAACTACATTTACTCTCGCATCCGTACATTGTGCCGCCAGCCTTACTTCCACTAAAAGCTTCCATGCCTCATCATATTCCAATGTGCAGTCAGCATCGGGATATTCATTTTTCAATCTTTCAATAATCTCCAAGGTTCTCTGCTTTTTTGTCATTTGTCCTCCAATATGTACAAAATATCATACCCATTAAATAAAATATGAAAGGGACTCCGCAGTGCGAAGCCCCTTTGTAAAATCGTTTCAAGTGTTCTGTTTTGCTGCACTTAATATTATTAGAAGCTGACACTATTCATAATAGTATCAAAATCAGACTCATCATCAGTTATTGTTACAAACTCTAAATATACTACAGTGGAGCCTTCACATAAAATAACTGCATTACCTATAAAATTTCCGTTCGGGTCATCAATATCCATAACTGTATACTCATGTCCGTTGTAAGTTTTTGTATCTGTCGTAACCTGAGTACCATAAACATTTTTTACCTGCTGTACATATGCATCTACAATAGCTTCCTCGTCATATGTATTTGTGTCCTCCGCATATATGGCAAAGCTCTTATCTGATGCCTCTGTTGTATATGTTATGGTTCCGCTTGTATTTTGGAAAAATGCATATCCTTCCGGTATGTTAAGCGTTACATGCTTTACGGTAAGCACACCGTCTTCCTCTGTATATGCCTCTGTAGATACAACTTCTTCAGTATCTGTATCTTCTTCTGTGTCTTCCTCTGTGTCATTCTCTACATCGTTTGTAGCTTCCTCTGTAGAAACAGTTGATGCTGTAGTATCATCATCCTTCTTTCCACTGTCATCCGTACATGCAACAAGTGAAAGTGACATTACACCAACCATAGCAACTACAGCTAATTTCTTAAATAAGTTTTTCTTAATCATCTCTATTCTCCTTTATAAATTGCATTTACAAGGGTATATTATAACTCACTTTTTTATAAAATCAACTGTTATTTAAAATATAGTTGTATTTTTTCACATGCTTTGCTTATTGTATCAGAGAGATAATCATCCAGGCAACTCATGTTTTATGCACGTTCTGCCTCATAAAACTTTAAAATATCATCATAAACCTTCTTATTGTCAGCCTCATTCAATATTTCATGCCGCATATTCGGATAATCAATGTACTCTATATTCTGAAAACCTGCCCTGCATAATGTTTGGAGGGAATCGGCAGCTCCCTTATCTCCGCCGACACACGGGTCATCCTTCCCCCGTAACAGCAGTAACGGAAGTTCCTGATTTACATTTTTATATAGCTTTGGTTTATGCATCATTGTAACAAGACGGAACAAATCGCTAAATGCAGAGCAGGTAAATCCAAATCCACAATATGGGTCATCCAGAAATTCCCTTACCGTCTTTTCATTATAGCAAATCCAGTCATTCTCCGTTTTTGGATTCTTGATGTTCTTGTTAAAAATTCCGATACTAAGTGAATTTACCAGCTTGGATTTATACTTCGCCCCGCGGAATGTCTTGATTGTATCCGCTAAAAGTATCCCAAAATAAGTTCCCCTATGGTAATTTGGATATCCTGATAAAATTACCTTTTCATAGCTGTGTGAGTCCCCCTGAAGGAGCACACGGGTTGTTATGGTTCCCATAGAGTGGGCAAATATATAAATAGGAAGCTTGGGAAATTTCTTTTTTATGAAAGACGTAATTTTCCTTTGGTCTTTTACAAGCTCCACATACCCCTTTTTGTCTTTAAAATAACCAAGGTCCTTGGCATTGATACCATGTCCACGCATATCGGAGCTGACAACAGAATAATTGTTTTCATTCAAAAATTTTATAAATGTCTCATACCGTTCCTGATGTTCTTCCATACCATGAATAATCTGTACAACCGCTTTTGCATGCTCCGCCTCAAATATGTGGAGCTCCAGCTTATAACCATCTCTTGCCGTTATAATTCTTTTTTCCATAACTGTTTCATCCATCACCTTTCCTAAATTTTCAGAGCATGTTTATTTTACCCCAATCCTTTGCATTTTTCCATACAAAAAAGCACATCTTCATCTAATGTGCCTTTTTTGTGTTACGGATAAATGCATATACTCCATATCCCGCAGTCAATACCGCAATAGCCCGAAGCACCCATTTACAGTTCCAATTCCCGAATTGTATCGATGGTGTTGGAAAAGTGGCTGCCATTATGTACATTGAATGGGCGCTATCGTTATTTTTTGCACCCATAGAGCTTTGCGAAATTTTGCAAGCACCCCTATCAATCTGGATTAGACTAACTGTTTTCCATCTCATTTTCTATTAAATGATTTGCTATTTCAAAAGCTCTTACCCGTCTTTTCGCCAAAGTGATTTGCGACTTATATCTTTCTGAATTTTCTTTTGATTCAAAGGTTTTTATTGTTTCCCGCAATTTATGCAGTGTTGAATCAATTTGTCTTTTTGCTTCTATTAAATCATCTTTGCTATATTCCATTGTTTCTCTCCTCAAAAACTGATTTTTTTCTGTTCTACAAATTGGAATTTGAAATTCATTCAACCAGTATAAGCCCAAAGTGATTCTGAATACCGCCCTTTTCCCGTAATGTATGTATTTCAAGATTGTTGTTCCTTACCGTTGCAAAAACATCAATTCCACACGCTTCCATAGCTGGAACGGTTTTGTCTGGAAAATTACAGTGGTCTGGATTGCATGTTTGACATTTCCTGCATGGTCCGCTTCCAAAAGCAATAACTTTGTAATAATCATCCAAAAATAACTCACGTGCTACCTTTACGGCAAGAGGTGTCACTATGGTATCAGCCGCTATCTTTATGGCTAAATCAGCTCCGTTTTCTTTTAATATTTCAAAATATTTTTCCATGTCAGGATACCTCTGTAAACTTAAAGTGATCTACGTGTATAGACTAAATCTGTTATTCCATTATAAGTTTGTGTTTCCTGTAATTTCAGCTTTATTTCTTTTTTCATGCTTCCAAACAGTCGGATACCAGAGCCTAAAATAGTCGGAATAACAGAAATATAGTATTGGTCGATCAAGTCACTCTGGATTAACTGCTGAACCAAATTTGCCCCGCCGCAAATCCAAATATTTTTTCCAGTCTCTGATTTTAATTTTGCCAGCAGGTCAATAGGATTTTCGCTGGTAAAACGGATTTTGTCTGTAGAATCCCCCTCATTGTGCGTAATTACATAAGTGATAAAATCGCTGTATATCCATTCTGTTGGTGAAAGTTCCGTAACAACTTGATAATATGTGTTCCACCCCATTAAAATCGTATCAATGCCTTTCACAAATTCAGAATACACATCAATATTTTCATGATCAGAACCATGTCCATTAAGCCACCCAACTTCACCACTGCTGTCTGCGATGTATCCGTCAAGGCTCATTGCAATAAATAGAATAATTTTTCTCATGTTATCTTACCTCACCAAGTTTCGTTTTGCCGTTCTCTCCCAGCACCAAAATTATACTTCAATTCTTCACAGATTTCCACTCTGTTTCGCAGGCTTTTCCACGCACAGAAAAAGTGGCCGGAAGCATCTGTAATTATTCTAATGCTTGAGAGCCATCACCAACCGCTTAATCATTAATTTTTTAGCCCCTGCAGTCCATCCTTATCTGCTTTTCTCAGGCACATAACCGCAAAAACTACCACTGCCAATTCCGTAATGACCATGGCCCACCATATACCGTCAAGCCCCCACAAAACAGGAAGCAGATAAACCAGGGCTCCGCTGACGATCAACCCGCGCAGCAGTGACAGAATATTGGACCATTTTGTCCGCATGACCGACTGCAGATAGTAAGTTGCCTGAAAGTTAATTCCCATTGGCAGGAATGACAGAAAATAGACACGGACAATCTCCGGGGCAATCTCAATAACCTCAGGCGTGGCATCCACAAAAAAAGACGTAAGCTGCAAAGGAAACAATACCCCTGCAAGGGCAAACACACCCCCCATAAACAGAGCTGTCAAAACAGAAAGTTTATCTGCCTCACGGATACGCTGAATCTGCCCCGCCCCAAAGTTCATGGCGACAATAGGCTGGACCGCCTGCCCCACACCACTGAAAAGATGCTGGAACATACCTGAGCAAGTGATGATTACACCAAAAACTGTCAGTGCAGCTTCCCCGCCATATCGGAGAATTTGTTTATTTTGAATTACTGTCAGTATTATAAAGGCAATATCAATAACACCCGCACTAAATCCGGCAATCAGCACATTCTGAAGAGCAATGGACAGCCGAAACGGCTTTACCAGTTTTAAAGAGCACTTTTTTGAAAAGAAATATCTGCAAAGCACAATAAACTGAATGACCGTCCCCAGCACCGTTGCCAAGGCAGCGCCCGCCATGCCCCATTCCATGGGAAAGACAAAAAACCAGTCAGCAAAAACATTAAATACTCCGCCAATTACCACAGCGGCCATAACGCGGTCAGGCGCGCCGTCGCTGCGCACCACACAAGAGAGATAGGCTGAAAAAATAAAAAACGGCATCGTCCACACGATTGGGTCTGTATATGCTTTCACCAACGGCATCAATACCTCATTTGCACCAAACAAGGTGTATATCTGTCCAGAAAACACAATGAAAACAATCCATATCAAACTTGTAAACAGCACTGTCAAAAGCAGCGAAGCCGAAAAATATGCATTCGCCTTCTCCATCTGGCCTTCTCCCCGTGCCTTTCCCATATATACACTGTTGCCGACCCCGCAAAGGAGGCCAAAGAGGGAAATAACGCCAAAAACTGGTGTTGCAATAGACAAAGCCGCCGCCCCATCCGCCCCGACACCCCGCCCGATGGCAATCATATCCACAAAACTATAGACAGATGTCACAACTGCCGCAGAAAGGGACGGAACCAGATAACTTCTGTACAGCTTTTTCATATCAGTCTTCAATAAATCCATGTCACATTCTCCTCCTTGCCCCTATTGCACTTTCTGCATTTCTTTTTGCAGAGCGGACGTAAGGTGTTCAAATAATTCCAGAATTGTCTCCCGTTCCGAATCCGTAAGGCTCAAAAAAGCAATCTTCTCTGCACGTACAATCTTATCCGCCGTACCCTCGGCAAGGGCCGCCCCCGCTTCTGTCAAATGGATATGCTTGCTTCTGTGGTTATCCTCCGAACATTCCAGTTCAACATACCCATCCTTCACCAGAGTTTTCAATGCAGAATGGATAGACTGCTTGGACTGTAGCAGCATATCCACAAGGTCTTTCTGTGTACATTTCGGTTCTTCACGCAGTACATATAAAATCCATAATGCCAGTTCCGGCATATTAAATTTCCGCGCCGCCCTGCGGTATATATCATCGTAACGTTTAAACATACGGTTAAATTGAATAATCTGGCGTTGTACATGATTTTCCATAATTGTTCTCCTTTCCAGTCCGAAAACAGACCAACAAAAGTATAGTCTGTTTTCAGACCGTTGTCAATATGTGAGTCCCAGAATTTATAAAAATTTACATACGGTCTTATTCTAAATTTTAACTCTATTCACAGCACATGGAAAAATAAAGTAATGCTAATGCGTGAAGTCTACGGAGCGTGGATTGTTTCCGTAGACTTTTTGTATTAGACTAAAGGCGAGGTGAATTCAATTTACTGTAACCAAATTATACCTTAAGTAATCCTCATGCAGAAGTTTCTGATGGTTTTTCAGTGTATACCCCATGGTAATAACCCAACTTGGCTTGTGGTGCACAACGATAGCAATATATTAGAATCACAGACTTTATGAACCTACTATCGTTCCCCCATTCGGATGGAGTACCTGCCCTGTCATATAACTGGAATCATCTGACGCAAGAAATACATAGCATGGTGAAACCTCACACGGCTGTCCTGCCCTGTTCATTGGCACATGGGATGTGGTTTTTCCAAATCCTGCAACCTCTTTTGCCGAGTAGGAAGCTGGAATCAACGGTGTCCATATAGGTCCCGGTGCAACTCCATTCACCCTAATTCCTTTTTCTGAAAGCGACAGGGAAAGTGATCTTGTTAAAGCAACAATGGCACCCTTTGTTGCACTGTAATCAATCAAGTCCTTATTTCCCTCATAAGCAGTCACCGAAGTAGTATTAATGATGCTTCCGCCCTTTTTCATATGAGGCAGTGCATACTGGATCAAGTAAAAAAATGAAAATACATTATTTCTGAATATAAATTCCAACTGCTCATGGGATATATCCAAAATACTCCGCTTGATAAATTGAACCGCATGATTGTTCACCAATATATCCAGCCTGCCAAAGCACTGAATTGTTTTCTCCACACAATGCTTCGCAAAGCATGGGTCTTTTAAATCTCCGCACAAAAGCAGGCAGCTGCCACCTAACTCTTCTATTTTTTCTGCTGTCTCCCTTGCATCTTCCTCCTCATCATAATAGACAATGACAACGGCAGCGCCTTCCTTTACAAAATCATAGGCAACGGCACGCCCGATTCCACTGTCACCACCTGTAATCAGTGCAACCTTTCCTTTCAGTTTACAACATGTTTTCCCACACTCTGAAACTGGTCTTGGGTTCATAATATATTCAAAGCCGGGCTGTCTGTCCTGGTGCTGTGGTGGAAATGCAAAATCCTCCTTACAGACTCCCTGTAAATCAAAATTTTTCTTATACATATCTGACTGTTTCCTAATTTATCATTTATTTATTACATAATATGATATAGAACCGATATGGGTAACTTACAAATAGGCTTTAGAATGTAAACTTATTGACATTTTGAACAAAAATAGTATAATATTTTTGATAAATCAAATAGATGCTACCTGCTATTATGTAAAATATTACTTGAAGTCATGCCATATTTAAAAAAATTTATATTCCAATCCACAAACTCTAAATTTTCAGTTACTTAAAATCTATTACTCAAAATGTAGTTTACGTCTTTGAAACATAAATTTTCCAGTGCACTGCAAGAAAAGCAATAACAGACAACTTCTATTTAGACTACTTGAAACAAGGTATTTTTGCCTCGCTTCTAATCTTAGCCGACTCCGCATGGAGTACATCGTTAGGAAACGAAAGGAGAATTTTTATTAATGAACAACAACGAAAACATTGAAAAGAAACTGACTGTCTCTATCTTCAAGATATCGACAATTACAGCAGCCGCTGCACTTTTGGGTGTAATTGCTCTTATTGTTATATCCAGTCGGTATTCTCATGCCTTGCAAAATTTTGGTTTTGCACAAGGGGATATCGGAAAGGCAATGTTTGAATTTGCAGATATTCGTTCTTCCCTCAGGGCTGCAATCGGATATGATAATCAGGATGCAATCGATGCCGTTGTAAAACAACATGATGAAAAGAAGCTTTTGTTTGAGAAATATTTTGCAGAAGTAGAAAATACAATCGTATCATCCGACGGACGTGTAACATACGATGCTATCAAGGCTGAACTGGATGCTTACTGGGAGCTGGATGCCAAGATAATGGAATTGGGTGCCACAACAGACCGTGAACTTTGTGTTCAGGCACAGGAGCTTGCACTCACAGAACTTACAACTTCCTATAACAGTATTTATGACAAGCTGGAAGAACTGTTAAATGTAAAGGTCACGGAAGGAAATCGTCTTGCAAAAATACTTACCGTTGTTGGATGGGTTCTCGTCGTTGCCATAGTTGCTTTAATTGCTGTTGCAATGGTTGCATCAACGAAAATTGGAAGAAAAATTGCCAGAAAAATTTCAGTTCCTTTGGAACAACTGGGTGAGCGTCTTAAGACCTTTGCAGCCGGAGACCTTGCTTCACCATTCCCTATGGTTGAAACAGGTGACGAGGTGGAACATATGGAAAAGGATGCACGTGAAATGGCAGACAACCTCGACACTATTATATATGATATTGATGAAGTACTTGGTGAAATGGCAAAAGGTAATTATACCGTAAGGTCAAAGGTCTCAGAGCGTTATACAGGAGATTTCCAAAAATTATATGAGTCAATGCGCGGATTAAGAGACCAGATGACAGAAACCTTGTTATCAATCGGAAGTGCCTCCAATCAGGTATCTGCCGGTTCTGATGAATTGGCAAATGCAGCACAGTGTCTTGCAGAAGGTGCTACAGACCAGGCACATGCTGTATCAGCATTACATGAATCTATTTCTGATATAACCAGTGCAATGGAAAAAAGTGCACGGAGTGCAGGCGAGTCATATTCAAAATCGAAGGAATATGCAGACAGGGCAGATGAAAGCCGTCAGGAAATGGATACTATGATGGATGCTATGGAGCGTATCAGCGATGCCTCTACAAAAATCGGTGACATTATTACTGAAATTGAATCAATCGCAGCACAAACCAATCTCCTGTCCTTAAATGCTTCTATCGAAGCAGCACGTGCAGGTGAGTCAGGACGCGGTTTTGCAGTTGTTGCGGACCAAATTAGAGATTTGGCAGACCAAAGTGCAAAGGCTGCTGTAGATACAAGAGAATTAATTGAAGCTTCCATCCGTGAGGTTGACAGAGGAAACAGTGTTGCTGCACATGCATCAACAGCTATAAAATCTGTAGTAGATGGAATCAAGCAAATTGCTTCTTTCTCCAAGAATCTCAAGGTTATTATGGAAGACCAGACTGAGGCAATGAAACAGGCAGAGCTTGAGGTAAATCAGATTTCAGGTGTTATCGAAAGTAATGCAGCAACTGCCGAAGAAGCATCTGCAACAAGTGAGGAATTATCTGCACAGGCTATGATGTTAGACCAGCTTATCGGCCAGTTTGAATTGACACAGCAGTAAAATCTGCTTTTGTGATGTCCGTTGTACAATACAAACAAATAAACGCAAGGCACGCTTTTGCTATGTGTTCACGTAACGTAAAGTACCTGCTTATGATATTGCACAACTACATGCTTTGTTCATTTCTTATATAAATAAAAAAGAGGGCAGCTACACTAAAAATTTATGTAGTTGCCCCCTTTTTAATTGAACTTATTACCCTTGCTTTATGTTGATGGTAAATAACATAGTTTCTCATTGTTGGTATGATGGTAATGACAACACTGTGATTACAAGCTTTCCTATCCCAAGTGATTAGCCTTTACCACGTATCATGGTAGCAAACAACATTATGATTACCAGTTTTTCTCCTCTTTGGAGCTGTCATGCTGCCTCTTTCTCTCCTCTACCATTTTCACAAACCATTCAACCATGTTCGGATCATAATGCGAAAAAAACGCACTTGTTTTCGTATCCAGCTTTTCAATCGCTGTCATGTCCTCTTCTGAAAGTGTAAAATCAAATACATTAAAATTCTCAATCATTCTTTCCTTGTGGGTTGACTTTGGAAGTACAATTACACCCCTCTGAATATTCCAGCGAAGCATTACCTGTGCCGTAGTCTTTCCATACTTGGCTCCGATATTTGATAACATTTCATTTGTAAATGTATCTTGCCGTCCCTCTGCAAACGGTGCCCATGCCTCATGTGCAACATTATATTTCTTCATCCATGTATTTGCTTCTGACTGTTGGTTAAACACATGAGTCTCGACCTGATTTACCATTGGCGGGATTCTTGTAAAAGAAGCAAGGTCTACCAGTCTGTCAGGGTAAAAATTAGATACTCCGATTGCCCTAAGCTTTCCCTCATCGTACAACTCCTCCAATGCACGGTACGCTCCGTAATAATCATTGAACGGCTGGTGGAGTAATACAAGGTCAATATAGTCTGTCTGCAATTTTTCCATTGACGCAAGCACGGATTTTTTTGCTTCCTCATATCCATAATGCTCGACCCATACCTTTGTGGTAAGAAAAATTTCTTCTCTTGGCACACCCGATTTTTTTATTCCATTTCCCGTTTCCGTTTCATTAAAATAACTTTGGGCGGTATCTAAGCTTCTGTACCCTACCTCAAGAGCATCCATAACGCAGCGCTCACATTCCTCCTTTGATACCTGATATACGCCATATCCTAAGATTGGCATTTTTACTCCATTTGCCAGTGTTACATATTCCATCGTGATTCTCCTCCTACTTATTTTATTATTTTTGAGCCGCCAAAGACGGCTGACATTTCCATGTTATCCAGTGAAGCATCCAATGCCTTTACTTCCTCAGCCGACAATTTAATTTCCGCAGCTCCCGCATTTTCCTTTAACCGCTCCAACTTCCGCGTACCAGGAATCGGAACAATCCAAGGCTTTTTGCAGAGCATCCATGCCATGGAAATTTGTGCAGGTGTAGCATGTTTATCTTCTGCCATAGTATGAAGCAGGCTTAAAAGTGCCTTATTTTGCTCCACGGCTTCATCTGTAAACTGCGGCATATTACTGCGGTAATCCAGCTTTTCATCAAACTTGACACCTTTTCCATACACCCCTGACAAAAAACCATTTGCCATCGGTGAAAAGGCGACTAAGCCAACCTGTAATTCTTCCAGAACAGGAAAAAGTGCTTCATACTGGCGTGCCATCATGGAATAACGGTTTTCCACAGCGGCAACAGGACATACAGCGTTGGCACGACGAAGATATTCTTCATTCGCCTCTGAAATACCCCAATTCAAAATTTTACCCTCTCTGATAAGCTCCTCCATCACGCACGCAACCTCCTCAGGCTCCACGGATGGATCAATACGGTGCTGAAAATATAAATCAATATGGTCAGTCTGAATTCTCCGCAAAGAGCCTTCCACAGATTTCCGAATAACCTCTGGTCTGGAATCAGGTATCAATGGATGATTAACCTGATTACTGTTCCTGTCAAAATGGATTCCAAACTTTGTGATAATTTGTACATGGTTACGGATTGGTTTTAGTGCTTCGCCCACAAGCTGTTCGTTTATGTGGGGCTCATCGGCAGTCCCATATACCTCTGCCGTATCAAAAAGAGTATATCCGCAATCAAAGGCATTACGAAGCATTTGGATTGTTTCTTTGTTTTCCACTGGTGCACCATACGCATGACTGAACCCCATACAGCCCAACCCAATTGCTGATACTTCCAAATTCTTTCCTAATACTCGTTTTTCCATTTTGCCACCCTTTCTTTTGAACATCAGTACAGCTTAAATTTTATCTGCCAAATTTTTTAACTCACTTGTACCTGTTGCCATTCCAAGATATTTCATGCCATACATCCGTGAAAAACGGCTCATTGTATACTCAGCCTTTTCCATCATCCACAGCTCAGGTGCTGCGCCTTGAAATATAAATGCTAATTTGCGTCCCAAAAGCTCTCCCTCGCGAACCGGTCCGTAAAAACGGTCAATCAAATTTCTAATGGAACCACACATATTATGCCAATAAACTGGTGAGCCGATGACAATAATATCCGCTGCTTTCATTGCCGATACAACCTCAGAAAATTGGTCATCCTCAAATTCCTGTCCATAGCTGTACACCTTGTAATCCACAAGATTCAGTGTCTGATATTCCTTCCCCTCCAGTAGCTTCGCTGCCAGCTCCGCCGTGTTCCCATTCTTCTTTGGGCTGCCATTGATAAATAAAATACTCATTTTTCATCCCTCCATATATACGTTTTCTAAAGATGAGCAAAACGTGCCATTCCCGCAAATCTACAAGATTCCTGTCAGCTTTCAGATTACATTACTTGAACTGTTATGTTAATTATAAGCACGGCAGTATAATATCAGAAGTCTGACTTTGTTATGCAGTATATACGTAAAGGTTTTAACCATCTTGTTTAATTCGCATATGTTGTAACGGCTGCCGCAACTTGTCAAGAACTTGTTCCTCTTTTGACCAGAACAAAGTGCCTTTGGCACTCTTTATGTTGCCACTACTTTTATGGCACTTTATAGCAGGATTTTTAATCCTGCCTTATCGGAAAGTGCGGAGGACTTTCCGATAAAACAAAAAAGGCAGCCAATTTTCCGTTAAGATAAACTGCTGCCAAAAATAAGCATTATTAAATTTTTGATGTTATAATGTCAAATGATTTCAGTGTTTCAATGGTTGGTTCTGTGAAGCTATTGCTGCCTTATCTTCTGTCAAGCAGCACAATGATATCATCCTCCAACAGTCCTGTGTTGCCCTCTGGTTTAACCACCCGCTCCTTTCTTCTTATCATGATAATAAAAATCTGTCTGGAAATATCTAACTCTTTAATTTTCTTCCCTATCCACGGATGATTTGCATTCAGCTTAACCTCCTCAATATCGGAATGTACCTTTCGGTTACTTGTGCTCGCAAGCAACAGGCTGTCATATTGCCTGATTACAAGCTCAGGATATGGGGTAAGTGTATCCTCTCCTCTTAAAACAACCGCCAAATATAAGCCCTCTGGCAGCGTCAGCTCATTTATTTTTTTATCAACAAAGCTGTGAGCATTTGAAATATCCAAAACAACAAACTCAGAATTTTTGTGGGAATAATTTCCTGTCTTCACCTTTGTGTAGTGCTCCACGAAACCAGCGCTTATAATACCTGTAGGTATGGCAACGATTCCAACCCCCAAAAATGATATTATGATTGCCATAAACCGCCCACCGATGGTTACGGGATATATGTCGCCATAACCTACCGTAAGCATCGTTGAAACCGACCACCAAATTCCCGAAAATCCGTTTTTGAAATTTTCGGGCTGTGCCTCATGCTCCAGACTGTACATACACATGGAAGATGCAAGCAGGAGTATTATAATAATGAATATAGAAGAAATAATCTGATCCTTTTTATCTTTCAGGACATCGGTAATAACATTAAATGCATCATATGTTGCATTTAATTTAAACAATCTCATAATTCTAACAACCCGAAGCATTCTAAGTGCCACAAAGCCATTGGTAAAAATAACAGGAATGAAAAATGATATTATCGTAAGCAAATCTACAATTCCGTAAAATGATACCATATATTTCAACATAGCTTTTGCTGGCTTTACGTCCTCATATAAATAGCAGGACGTCCACAATCTCAACATATATTCAATCAAAAAAGTAATGATTGTGACAAGCTCTATTCCAAATAAAACAGGATGCAGAAATTCAAGTTCATCAAATGTCTGCAAAAATGTTACTGCTATACTTATTACAATCAACACCGAAATGACATAATCAAATAATGTGCTAAGAAAATCTGTTTTATTTCCGATTTGAATGATATCAAAGATTCTTCTTTTTACCTTTTCAATCCCAGTCACCTGTCTTCCTCCATTTACTATGCTGCTTTGTATGATAGAAACTTGTTTTGCCATACTTCTAAGGAATGAATTACACATTTACTTTGTCATATTCCTTTTAGATGGTTTAAAATTCTATTTATTAAATTCTATTTTCATCTATTTTTATTGTTACTAATTCTATCTTACCATATTTCCTTGAATGTTTTAATAATCTGCTTTTCAATTTATTACATAGGAACTGTTTAAGCTTTAGATAATACGTTGAATCATCTGACTATATTGTTATGTTAAAAGAAACGTAAGCAAGCCTTTACAACCTGCCTCAATATCTCTATATGTAACATCAAACTTCCCCGTGTACCACGGATCCGCCACATCCCTTTCACTTCCTGCAAACGAAAGCAGCTTATAAATCTTTCCTTTAGGGTCTCCACCCAAAATCCGTTCCATATTTCTTATATTAGCACTATCCATCCCTATTAGATAGTCATATTTATCATAATCTTCACTTTTTAACAAAACCGCATGCTTGTCCCCACAGGAAAGTCCATGTTTTGCAAGCTCCGCCTTGGCAGGCAGATAAACAGGATTGCCCACGCCATTCCAGATTTCCTCTGCGCTGGTTGCCGCAGAGGCGACATAAAATTGGTCTGTAAGGTTTTGTTGTTGTATCATGTCCTTAAAGACAAATTCCGCCATTGGTGAACGACAGATGTTGCCGTGGCAGACGAATAATATTTTTATCATAATGCTAAAACCTCCGTAAATGCTTGATTTTACTGTATTTTCGGCATTTTAAACAATTTTAAAACATTCCTATGATAGTGTACTTGTTCACTTTTTCAAGTATAATTTGGAATAACTTTGCATAACTTTTTATTCATTTGGGCTAAATTATGGGCTAAATTCAAAATTTTTAGCCCACTACTTATTATAGACTTTCTTCATCTCTTCTTTGGCATCATCAAACTGTAAATGCGTATAAGTATTGAGTGTTACACCAATATCGGAATGACCCATAATATATTGTAGTGTTTTCGGATTCATACCAGATTTCGCCATGTTACTACAGAATGTATGTCGACATACATGAGGTGTGATAATTGGCATCTGTACTTTATATATACTGTTGTACTTCTCCCTGATATGTTGAAAATATTTTTCCCAATGTAAAGCTACCATCGGCATATCATTCTTATCAAGAAATAGAAATCCTGACATGCCATCAATCATAGGTTCAATTTTAGGTTTTTTCCTGTTCTTAATGATACGCTTGAAGCATTCTGCAACATCTTCACTCATCGGAACATATCTCACACCTTTTTCTGTCTTAGGCGTTTCAATCACATATTCCATATCCCGTTTTCGCTGTAATTGATGATCCACCTTAATTCTTTCATTATCAAATTCAATATCTGCTTTCGTTAAACCTACAAATTCAGAAATGCGAAGCCCAGTCTTAAACAAAATATATATTCCATCATAATATTTGCAGAATTGCTTGAAACCCCTTGACTTATGTTTCTTAAATATGTAAAATACTCTTAACGCAATTCTGCGTGTCAAATTCATTCTTTTTATGAATTTGTGTGTATGTATAAGACCTGTCCGATGCTGCGCCAACAGCGTTTGAGGATGGGTCTTTGTATTTATTTATTATTGACAATAACAAGTATAGAACACTTGTTCATCTTTGTCAATAATCTTTTCGAACATTAGTTTGGTAATTCATTCCAATTTTGACAACATTATCGTTTTAACTATATTTTCTCTATGATATTCTGAAAAATCTTTAATTAATCTATTATGAAGATTTAATGTCGCAACTGGCTTACTATCTGTCAATACTACAGTGACAGATTTATCAACAAGTTTTTTACTTTTCTTTTTTCTAATGTATTTTCCATGATCGGAAACACCTATTATTTGATTATAAGTTAAAACCAACACCCCATCTCCTGGAGCATCATCAATAAGTTTATGTGCTTCTTCCTTGCTTACAAATCTAAGCTGCGTTTCCATATCCATCCTCCTTAACCAATTTAAAAATTACATTTATAAGTCTATATAAAATAGAATTTTTTCGATTTTTACCTGTCACATTTGCAATATATACATTTAAAATATCTTTTTGAGTTTTTTCATCTGATATCGTTCCTATTTTATTTCTAATTCTCTCTTTACTTATTTGTGTTAATGTTTCACCTAATAACATTGAATCTTTTTTTAATCCATTTTCACTTGTTTTATGTATAACACAGTGAGTTGGCATATACTCTTTTTTAAGAACACTCGTTAAAGACATACCCAATATGGTTGGACAATATTTATTGCCAGTATTATTTTGAATAATAATATATGGGTGAATTCCTGATTGTTCTGATCCAATTTTATTATCCGAAAAATCAGCATATACAATATCAAACATTTTTAATTCATCCATGTTTAGTCCTCCCTTCCTCATCTGTGATATTTCATATTATATACCCTAAGAAGTATATTGTCAAGAGTATATTGTATAAAATATATTTATTTTCTCAAAAATATATGATAAACTATATATTATCAAGAATATATTCCAGGAGTACAATACAATGTTAAAAATTAACATACAAAATAAATTAGCTGAAAAAAAATTAAACAAAAATCAATTTTCAAAATTAATGCAAATAGGCTATCCAGCCGCATGTGCTTTATATGATGGTACTACCACTAGAATATCTTTTGAAACACTCGAAAATATATGTAAGGTACTTGAATGTTCTCCAAATGATATTTTAGTTTCTGATGATCCCCAAATGCAACAATTACTTAATAATTGAACATCTTGTAATATTATGTGTTAATTGTCTCTAAGCTATAACTGGTGGGATATTTAATAATATTACTTTATACCTTAAAATTTATAAAATCAATATTCATGTACAAAATGCTATACTTTTATGTACAATTTGACATTTGAAATTCATATATTTTTTCGATAACTTTCTTTGCGTATTTTTTTGAATAAAACATTTTTTCTCCATCCTTATATTCTACGTGATCTGAAGCAATAGTTGCTGCTTGTAAATAATTAATTAAATAACTTTTTCCTATTCTAATGAAATACTTATATTTTTCTTTAATTTCTTTCTCAAAATCATCTAATTTTTTATAAAAAGTATATTTTTTATTATCATGCATAACTATAACTAACTTTCTATGTTCAGAATAAATATATTTTATGTCTCTAATTCTAATAATTTGCATAACACGATTATATGTAAATGAATAATATGCTTCACTTGATATAATCCTTGAATATGCTGAAAGCAGTACTTCCTCCAAATCTCTTTCATTTATCGGTTTACTTATAAAACGAAATGGTTCATGATTAACTAATTCCTGATAGTAACAATTGTAAAATGAAACATATATCAGTAAACAATCAGGTAGTTTATTTTTTATTTTGTCAGCAATACTTAAGCTTGTTATTTTTTCTTGCTCCCAACGAATATCCAAAAAAATAATATTAAACTTCAAATTATCTATTTCATTTGATATATCTTCTAAATTATAAAAGGTAAAAATATTAATTTCTACATCATTACAAGCATTACAAGATATTATTTTATTTTTTAAATCATCTACACATTCTTTTGTATCATCACAAATTGCAATATTAATCATAATATTTTCTCCTTTAGATTTATACTACAATTGTAAATGATATAAAGAAGAATTTTTACAAGTAAGTTTTGGTAATTATGAGGTAGTTACAAAATAACATAGTGCCTACAGTGCAAATTTCTAATATACAAAAAAGGACTGAAACCAGTCCTTTAAATAGTTATTTTATAGATATTATAATAACCTAAACGCAATAGGATCGCATATTAATATTTCATTTTCCCAAGTTAATATTCCTATGGCTTCAATAGGATATTCTGATTCTTGCATAAGTTTCAATAAACCAAACTGTGTAACACTTCTTATATTTCCAATCTGTATAGGTATTTTCCCTTTTATAATATTTGTTTTTATCGTACTCAATACCCATAAATTGTTTTGTTTTTCATAGAAATCTTTATAGATATTTGTATTTTCACGAACAGATTCTTTAATACAATTATGCATTCTACTTTTATCAAATATACTTATATCATGTGCTAATGATTCAAATGACTCAACAATTGGTGGGTAAACCCTTTTTGCAGAAAAAATACCACCAATCAACCCGATAGCACTATCTTCAAAATAGTTCCCCTTATTTACTTTTTTATTATTTATGTATTCATAATAATCTCCATATAACAAATCAAGACATGGAAAAGTTTTATTCTTTTTATAATATGCTATAAGCATTTCCACTTTTGAATCAAAAGTAATTGAAGAAACAACTGATTTAACATTTTCTTGATCAAAATTACCACTAAGTTCCATCTCAATTTCAGGTAACCCAATAGAACTCAATAATTTATTTATTTTAGCTGAAGTTTTTCCTCTAATATTTTTTCCAATTTTATTTTGAATTTGTAATTCAGATATAACCGCACAATAAATTCTCCCAAGTAAATCATCTAACTTATTTTCATTTCCATATATATAAAGAGAATTGAAAACATCAAATTTATCTTTTCTTTTCATAGCTGGTCTCCTATTTAAATTATTGCTTACTTAAGTTGTATCTCATTTTAAAATCCTATAAAACTAATTTGAGATTCATTATTTATAAACTCAAATACATCCATTGAAGTTAATAATGTACTATACATTATTTGTAAAAAGTTATTTTGTCCTAATTCATTTATCTTTTGTTTATATCCTAAAACATCAAAAAAAATAATAAAATAATCCTTTACTTCTAACTGATCTGAACTCATACACATTACCTCAAAAAAATTCAATAAAACTGAACATTCATCAGCTAATAGCCCATCTTATGCATCTGATTCACATTGAATTTCCAGAATGCTACTACATGGTTTCCATATTTATTAATTGCTGCTTGTCGCAATCCTTCGCTAGTAAATATTAATTCACATTTTTTTAAGTCATTAAACAACTTTTTGCTCATTATTGGAATTGATTTGTCAAAGGCATAACCAACTTCTTTTGTAATTATCTGGTAACATGCACCATTATCCAAAATAAGATCGTTTTCATCTATATCAAGTATGTTTCTTCCAACTTTTAATTTCACTACCATATCATTTCTCCAATCCACACCTCAAAACCAGCCTTTCCTCGCATTATTCTTCTGTCTCTTCCATGGGATGATTTGCAAAATAATCTTTATACCTTTCTTTTTTAATCAAGACCTTCTTTTTTCTATTTTTTTCATTTATGTATCTTAAATACACCCGTGTTGTACTCCAAATATG
This sequence comes from uncultured Lachnospiraceae bacterium, assembly GCA_947652735.1. Classification (GTDB taxonomy): domain Bacteria; phylum Bacillota; class Clostridia; order Lachnospirales; family Lachnospiraceae; genus Coprococcus_C. The sequence goes on from CANTEG010000001.1 coordinate 192,620, forward strand.
TTTAAGCGAGTCATCACTATCTGATAACCAATTTTGCAGTTCAATGTGTATTATAGATTTCGGCGGAATATTGATTGGTAATACGTTATCATAATGTATAAATGGACTACTCATTCGTTTAGTTGCTTCATCTTTGGGAATACTACAATATAATTCTTTTTTACCATTAGAAAATACAATTTCAATATTTCTCATTATTTTTGTCTCTCTACTACTATTATATAAATCAAACGATACTCTATATAAATAATCCTGTGTTTGATCAATGTTTGAACTTAAAGTCATTCTTCCCATGTTATTATATTGAAATTTGTCTTCCCACGTAGAAATAAATATATTAAGTTTTCCATGTTGAGATAAATTATTTAAAATCCATCCTAATATTGTACCTCCCAAAGTACCTAAAATTCCCAATAAAGCTATTTGCATTTCCGAATCCATAAATCCTCCATGTTACATAGACTACTATCTTATTTAAATAAAAACAGCATTTTATTCATTAAAATTGTACTCTTTATATATCTTGTTTTTATATATTTTATAATGAATTTTCCATAATGACTGTCGCATATTCTCCATTTGTTTTTCTAATCTATATAAATCAAATGTTATATATAACCAAAATACCAAAAGCAATACTGCTACTATAAGTAAAAAGATACACATAATATACATTGAATTCTTATTAATATTGTATTTTAAAGAAAATGAAATAAATATACTCACCAACATAAAAATTATCAATGTACCACAAAAACAAATTATTTGTAACTTCCTGAGAAAATTTATATCAAATCTATAAGATTTCATAATTGTTTCTAATTGTTCGACTCCAAAATTCAATTTATCATCTTTATCTTGAAATTCCGTTTCTGTATTTAATGTACTAATTATACAATCTAAAGAATCTTTAATAGATTTATGTTGATTATGTATCATCTTCATCTGAAAGTTTCCTTGAGCATCTATAATAATGCTATTGATTGCCTTATTATGAAGATTAATACATCTGACTATTTTATCTCTATACTTATAATCAACATAATTCTCTGTGCTCTCTTTTTTAATAAAATCTGAAAATGCCTCCCACAATTTTTCTTCTTGTTCTATTGTCAGATCCATTGGAGAATAAAATAATACTTCCTTAAATGCTGAATACATAATAAATTCTTCTACTAAATTATATAAATCAGAACCTTTAATCGCACAGAAAATTCTCTCTATATTATCATTATCTTCTTTCAGAATTTTAGAAATTTTTCTTTTTGATTTCCATTTTTCAAAAATTTCATTTCCTGTTGTATCAACCAAAAAAGCAGCTATAAATTCTATAATTTCTTTTGTTTTTTCCTTCATTGTTCACCACTCCACTTAAAAGCAACAATTTATCGTTTTAAGCCATAAATATGCTTTAGTCCTTCATCCATTATACTTTGCAAAAGGTCTTCACAATCATGAACAAAAGATATATAAATCTCACTATCATTCCAATTAAAAACCCATTCTTCAAACCTATTTTTTAATACAGTATGTTTTGATAATACATTTTTATTTGTTGATAAAACAATCTTATATGTATCAAAATAATAATATAATTCTCTAACTTGTGCCTTTAAATTTTGTAATGCAATATCTAAATTATTAAGTAATTCATTATTATTAACCGTTGCTTCTGCCTGAACGGAATATAAATTATGACATGCAGAAATTGATTGAGTGATTTTTTCAAGATAAGTTTTAAATATTTCTTCCCTTAATGATCTAAATGTTGTGTGTTGCTCTATTTTCTTTTCAATTATATATTGAAATATCCAGATTAAAAAACCATCAAATAATATCGGAATAAAAAGCAACAGCCAATCCTTTAACTCCATAACCATACCTCTTTCTCAATTTATAAATATATAAAAACCGAATTTCAACTCACATTATTCACAAACCAAAGAAATACTTCCTCAATATCTTTTATTGTTTGTTCTATATTATCACACTCTCCATTATGAAGATATGCTAGTGCCTCTGTTTGTGGTTCTTCATTATTCCATGAAGTATCACCCATAGCAATCAAATTTTCCACAGTAACTCCATATTCCTCAATCATTTCATCTATTTCTCTTGCTAATCGTGATGCTTTAATTTGTACATTAGCATATTGCCTTAATTTTTGCTTTATTTTATATGGCATTTGTTTCACTCTGTCCACCACCTCACACCTTGAAATCAATCATTTATCGCAATACTATTTTCTAAATTATCAATAATTTCTTGAATATATGCTTCAAAACTCATTGGTTTCATAATTGCATTTTCATCCCCATTATAGCACTTTTTAAGATTCTTCAAGTCTTGCAATATGCTCAAAATCTCCTCTTTCCCATGTGAATCAATCCATTTCCCATCGTATGTTCCATATCTGCCACCGCAAATCACCTTATACATTTCATCCTTACCATTATTCCATACTTCACGGCTACCCTTAAATATACATACTGGATAAATAAATCCTTCATATCTACATACCCCTAAGTTGTTATTCTCTTTCTGATCAAACAGCCAAATATCTTCAATATCATTTGCCTTATATATAATAGATGGTTCCAATGCTAAAGTAATTCGCTGACTGTTTATACCTATTACTCGCTGGAGTCCAAAAGCCAAAAGCATTTTTCCATTTCCAACATCCTCATCATCACAATCATAACTGTTATATTCTGCTTTACCATTTATAGTATTAAGAATTTCTTTTGCGAGAGAATCCATTAATTTATAGTTGTTACACAAAATAATTGCATTTTCCGAAATTGGACTAAAAAGGTTATAATCCTCTTTAGCTCTGAATCTTTTATCTTTAAATTCTATTGCTCGTAACATAATAAATCATCCTTCCTTATTATACCATACACTTTTCAACCAATCCAATTAAATTCTTGAATCTCCCACGACTAAAGTCATAGGAGATTCTTAACATAACTTATAAAACAGCCATAGCATCCGCAATTTTTTCATCACTCATATGAACATAATACTTGGCTGCTGTTTCCAAACTTGAATGCCTTAATTGCTTTTGAACTAATACTATATCATTTGTCTTTTCATACAGCTTTGTTCCTACCCAATGTCTAAGCATATGTGGGTAAATTTCCCCACCACTATATCGGTCAAATAAGTTTGTCATTACTGCCTTACTAATTCTTCTCTTCTCATTTGATAAAAATAGCGCATGATCACTAATATTATTTTCTTTAAGAAAAATTTCTCTACACTTTAAATAATCCTCAAGATATGTTTTTGCCTCCTGAGAAATAAACACCTTATCATATTGCTCTATTTTCCCCTTTCCAAGTATCATAATATAAGGATTCTCTTCGTTTAAGTGTAAATCTACCACATCAAGATTAATCAGTTCTTCTGATCTGATTCCGCTACCCATAATCAATTTGACAATTGCAAGATTACGGATAATATTAAACTCGTTGTTATTTCCATCATTCAGTCTATTAATAAATTTTTTCACCTGTTCATCCGTTGGGACTTTTACTTCTTTTTGGGTAATTTCTGATTTATATAAGTGTCCAGGAATATGTCGAATAATATTATCATCCACAAATTTATTCAGAAACATATAGTTCCAAAATGCACTAAACACATTCTTTTTTGTACAAATAGAATCCAATGAATTCTTTCTAACACCGATTCCAGATTTTAAATCATTCAAATACTTTATAATCTGATTACTTGTAATCAAATTCATATCTTCAACCTTTATATCACAGATATTCTCTTTTCTTATGTATTCCTTATCTATCAGCCATTGTAATAAATCCCTGATATATCCCCAATTACAATTTTTTGTTGCCGCTGATTTATACCTGATAAAAAAATCTGATATAAAGGCTGGAACACTTTGCATCTTCTCTTCGAGATTCATTGAAATCTTTCTGTGATTTTCCTGTTTATAACACATAATTAATATCTCCTTCCTTCTCCTCTAATGAATCCATCCCATAAAATCCTCACACATTTTTCCATACTGATCTTCTATAAGTTCTAATAGTTTTTGAAGCTCTTGATATCCTTTATCTTCGATATTATTTCCTAAATCATTTTGAATACCAATTATGTGTGAAACAATAATATCACGCATATATGCAGCACCTTTATTAAATTCGCTTTGCATAAAATACCTCCAATCATTTTAATAAACTACTTCTTTGACTATGAGGAAATATAGACTCATTTTCATCGCATATACAGCGTTGAATAACAAGCTACTAATCCGCCAAAATCAGCAACTACAATCTATAACAAATTGTGTGTATGTATTTTTTATTAAACATATGTTCATGCTGGCATATTAACTATTTTGCCATTTTCTTCAGTTTTATGCATCATATTGTCAGATTCATTGATGATATCCATCATTACCCGATAGATTCCGCCTCCATGTCCACAGTCAGGATATTCAATATTTCCAAGTGATTTTACTTCTTTCGGAGAACTCTTCTTAAAGAATTCAACTAGTTTTCTTTTAGCAGCAATAAGTTCATCCTGATTATTTCGCCATACATACCACAAGCTCTGCATCATATCAGCATTATATGTATCATTATAGCTTTCCCATCCACTCTGCTTGAAAATATCAAAAATCCAATCAACTATCTTAACATTCTCCCTCGCCTCACTGGATTTTCCACCAGAATTAGTAACAGATGGTTTTATGATGTTTCTAACTACTGTTAAACTACCTAATACCTTTGGTGCCTTATCATGAGTCACGGATATGCCGTATTTATCACAAATATCTTTTATCAGCGTATCAACTTCTTCACCTCTGATAATATTTGCTCTATAACTATCAATAGGATTTAGTTTAGTTGTTCCATCATACTGACCAGCAAATAACTCAGCTTCCTCTTTAAGCGTTAATCCCACAAACACATCACATACTATCTGAGTTATACCTTTAATTTTCGCAGCTTCCGTTCTATGCTGACCATTAATAACATAATAGAATCCGTCACTTCTGTAGTTCACTGTAATTGGATCACACTTATTACTATCCCAATTATCTAATAAATGTTTAAAACTCTTTTGCAAAGGTCGTTGATACATCTCATGATCAATTCTTAGCAACTTAACAGGGATGCAGCAGAAAATCTTATTCCCAATTTCCACAGCAGTATTAAGAAATGTTAGAGCATCTTCCTTTTGCTCTTTATTTTTCTTGCTCTGCTTGTTCATTTTCTCCATAGTTTTCAACAAATCTCTTTTAGTTCTTACTTCATTCATATTCATCTTCTCCTTTTCTTTTTGTTCCCATCAACATTTCTTCCTCACGGCTTTGGACGTGCATCGGCAGGTTAAAACATAATTTTGAGTATAATAAAAAGCACCTGGAATTATATTTTCCAAATGCTTTACACTACTGTTGTATTTATTTTCTTAATTACCTTTTTGCTCTTCTTCATTAATAAAGGCACTTAATGATATTCCCCAATCTTCACATCCATCAGGAAACATCTTTTCAGCTTCCTCAATTTTCATTCCATAAGTGTCTTTTCCATTATCGGTACGCTTCCCGTATCCCATGCAAGCAATACCAGCATTAAATTCACATGTTTCGCAACAATGTTTTGTTTCTTCTTTAAACATATACATGTCCTCCACTTAAATATCTAATTTCATTGCGTTATGTACTTTCCAACCTTCCAGTTATCGCAAAACATTTTATATCGATAACTATAAAAATTTGAATACTCATTATTATTTTTATATTCCATTATTCTAGTTGGATATTCTTTGATTCCTCTATGTATATCCCAAACCATATCATCCAAAATTAATATCTGATTTACAGAAAAATCAACTTCTTTGCATTCAACTCCTAATTCTAAAAGTAAATGCAACAATTCTTCATAAACATTTCCTGCATGTCTATCAAAATGTTTATTTGTTGTAGAAATTCCAAATAAAACTCGTATTTGTACTTGGTTTTTGATTGCTTGTTTCCAGAACTCAATATTATCCTTAAAAAGATATAGTGGACATCCATCTGTAGAAAAATAAATTATTCTTTGTGCATGTTGAATTTTTTGAGGAAGCACTTTTTTCACATCTTCAGCAAAGAAAATGTCTAATAATCCAATGGTTTCTATATATTCATAAAAACGATTTTTACTATCCTTATACAATAAAGATAACAATACTGTTAATCCCGTTGCAAAAATGGAACACCCTATACTTACTAATATTACACTTATAGGTTCTGTAATATTTCCCACACAAATCAGCGGGAAGACTATAAAATATAAACCTATGATTATAATAAAAATATTTGTATCTATTTCCTTTTTATGAAATTTATACAAAATTTTAATATATTTCATATTTATAATCTCCTACCAAATCAAACTTAGATTTTATCTGGTTTGATATACATACTACACTATATTTGAATATTCTTTCCCCATTACAGATAGACCAAAGTACTCTTCACCATTATTCAATACCATTCTAACATACTCTGTATCACATAAAATATTTAGTAGTTTATTTATGTCTTCTTTGTTAATATAATCAAAACACGATTCACATATCTTATTAATACCTTTTCTTAAAACAATCTTCATCTCACTCAAATTTTTAATAGTCTCAAGGTTCTTCCCTATTTCCATGAATAATTTATCTACATCTACTAACACCTCGCCACCACTCTCTTTTTCTCTTATAGGATCAAAGCGAATACCATGTACAAATAATTTATTATCTATTTTATCAAAATTAGAAGATGCACCTTTTCTTATATTCAAAACATCAATAATCTTTTCAATTTCTTCCTTCTTCTCCCTTAATTTATAAATTTCTTCAATCAAATAATACTGTTCATAAAAATCAGGTCTAATCCATCCAATTTGTGGATTACTTTGAACCTCTTCATTCAAACTTTCCATCACCGACGGAATTAATTCTAATGAGGAAGTCCACATTTTGCATAAACGATTAGTACTTAATATTCTATCTCTAAATTCAAAAAAAAGAGCTCTATTCTTTTTCTCTCTATTACTTAATTCTATATTTTCTAATTGATCATAAACAAATGCTAATATAGGCATTTTTTTACTCATAGCATAGTTATATTCCATTTCTGTATAACTAATACCTGTACTACTACTTATTGAGCCATAATTAGTTTTCAAAATCAATATGTAGTAATCACAATCATCTATAATCTTTTTAATATAATTAAATTGCTCATCACTAGATGCAGAAAAAGTTTCCATACCTGCCGGAATGTATTTTGCATTCAATAAAGACTCGATAATTGCCTTTCTCTCTTCTTTTAAATCATAAAATGTAGAACTTATAAAAACCTGAAATCTTTTGTTCATCTTTTACCTCATTCCAATAAAACTATTATTTTAAGTACTCTTTCTCTTTCAAAAAGCAAATCATTTTTTCTTTATATCTCGTATTATCAAAACAATTGCCTTTGTCATACAACTTTTTAAAAATATCTTTGTTGTATTCATATATATCAACTAAGCTTTCATAAATATATTTATTGTTCTTAATCAAAGAAAAAGTAGTTTCAATATATTCCATTTTACCAATTGATATATATAATTCAATTGCCTTTGTTAGATATACACCATTAGACAATGAATTGCCAATAATTGCAAAATATTCAGAATCCATAAAATTACGTTTAGATAATTCCTGTAACAATTTATATTTTTCGCTATCATTATCCATCTTTTCTATGCACTGCAAAATAAGATATTCCTGTTTATAATTTATTATGAGCTCTAAACACCATTTTCTAAGTGTTTCATTGTTTCCTTTTGCAATTATATCTTCAATTTTTGTGGCACTATAATGCGGGAAATTACGTATATCTAACTCATCGGGATTATTTAAAATAATCTTATCACCATAAATTTTATCGGCAGAAATATTTCCTTCGTTTTTTCCATCATTTTGAATTTGGCTTGATTGCTTGCCTGCCCTTTGGGTTTGCCTATTTATAAAAAACTTACATCCTGTTACTCCTGTCATTATTCCTAAAATAAATGACAATATTTCAGTTCCAATTCCATTAAATATCCATTCCATTTTATTTCTCCAAACCTCGCAATAAAATAATCCTTTTCTGTCTATGCTATCTTCTTCCATCTATTTTTCTTCCTAAATTTCCGCTCAGTCTCAATAATTCTATTATATTCCAACTCAGGCATAACACAAGCTGCTCTGCCCTTAATTATAACAGTTACTATAGTCTTTCCGCAACATTCAAATTTCCCAACCAATGTGTATGTATTCTTATCCATTTTCTTCATCCTTCTTTCATAATTTTTCCCATTATAAAAGCCACTAGATTATTTTCTAGTGACTCTTATACATTTCTATATTTACTTTTTAACATCATAACCGCCTTGATTAGCTTTCCTCATAATATCCATCTTTGACTTACCCATTGCAAAATCATGATTTATGGCTCCGTGGTCTACTCTGTATCCATCAGGCGGTATCCGATTATCAAACTTTGTGTTTGTAATAATCCTCGGCAAAAATAAAATTGCACCAAAAATAATTAGTTCAATTAAAGTTTCCATATCCTACACCCTTTCATTAATTTCTTATTTCTTATTCACATAATATCCACTGTCGATGCGTCTATTAAATTCTTTTTTACTCAGACCATTCTTATAATAATCAGAAAGTGCTGCTGTGTGATCATGTCCTGGAGGACACTGTTTAATTGATGCATCCTTAATAAACTGCCAAATTAACCATATTATTGCTAATACAATAATTATTCCTGTCATATTATCCTTCCTTTCTGCCTACTATGTAGGACTTTGTTACTACTTTGTTTATGCCTAATAAAAGTAACTAATTTTATTTTTAAACAATAACAAGTTTATTAAAATATTCTTCTTTAGTTATAATTTCTACTATTTTTTTTATATTTTTCTCTTCATTCAATAAATGAATTCCATTTTTTATCCGACCCAACTCCCTACTAGCTATTTGATTAAGATAATAACCATTTGCTTGACATTCAGAAAATACTATACCCAAAAAATCTTTATTTTCAATATCTTCTTCTTTAATTATACAATTTAATAATATTTTTACAAATTTTTCACGTTCATTTTCTGAAACTATTGGTTCAGTCGGTTGAAATTGGAAAACCTCTAATAAGCCATGACAAAACGACATAATTTCCTGTTGATTAATCACCTCATCATATTCTTTTGGATTCGCTAATACATTCTTTCCAACGCTATCTAGCATAATACTCATTTTTTGAATAAGTTCTTTCATCTCATTTACTGAATTTTCAATTTTCTTATCCTCACCATTTCTCTTTAAAGAACTTAAATAGTTTTTGAACATATCTGCCCACTGTTTACTAATAAATCCTTTTATATCTGACGAGCGTTCAAATTCTTGAATAGGAAAAGTTACAATTCCTTTTATTTCTTTGATAAATCTAAAGACATTAATACTTTTAGTCGTTGGAAACATCATCACTATTTTCCCGTTCTCTATGGCTTCATGATTAACTTCATATACTCCATATTCAACCATAACCTTCTTATCAATCATCACAAAAATGGGAATACCCGATTCCACCGCCATTCTAAATTCATTCCTTGTAACCGACATATATTCCTTAAATTCATCTTTCTTTTCTCCACTAGCGGCACTTCCATATTCACATCCAATAATAAGAATAACCATATCCGAATTTCTCATCGATTCATAACATGAAGAATCCAAAGTTTTTCCAGGTGTATAACCTATATCTCCATCCTCAAATAAAACTGGCTCATAGCCATATAAACGAACAAAATTTGCCAAATCTTCTCTAATATATTTCAAATCATAAAATGTTGAACTGATAAAAATTCTCGGTTTCATATATGTACTCCCCTTTGTGCAATTTCTTTTGATAATATTATACAATTTTCTACACCTTTTCTCAATACTTTATAAAAATCAAATACGAGTTTCAAATAGATATATCCTTATGCTTATTCTAATATCTCCCATCCCATTAGTGAACCACAATGCGGACAATATCTGCTATCTGGCTCCACATAATCTTCACATACTGGACAATAATATGAATCATAATAAGGTGCTTTTTCTGTCACTTCTACTACTGTTTCTTCTCTATGTATAAGTTTAGAAACATTTAAGAATCTATATTCTTCAACACATCCTATCTTTTCAGTTTTATTTTCGTCAGAATAAACATCCACAAATGTTCTGAACTCTTTTTCTTTCTTTGAATTTTCATCAATCCAATAAAATTGTCCATCAACAAGGTTATTTACTTCTTCACCATTTATTTTCCTATACTTAACCAACTGCATATTATTTTCCTCTCTTTCTTATATTTGGTTTTGAAATTCCGATATCATCGGAATTAATTATGTCCCGCAAATTCTCCATAAAGTTCTTTTCTCTTTTCCTCAGCAAATTTAGCAGCTTCTTTTAACTGATCCTTCGGAAATTTTCCAAGAACTGTATTCTTTTTATTTACTTGCAACTGAACAATCCATTTATTATCACTCCTGCTCCAACAAACATTACGATATCCAGACTTATTATTACTATTTCTGGACTTTCTGTTCATTGAATTGTTGCTATAAGAAATAACTCTTAAATTTCCCTTTGTATTATCCAGTGTATCATGGTTAATATGGTCTACAACTTTTCCGTCTTCAACATCCATAATAAATTTATGTAGTTTCTTTGATGTACTCCACCTCTGGTTATTTTTCATTGTATGAACAGTAGCTTCAGCATAATATTGATCTAAATCTGGATCATACTTTGCTGACCATGTAAAAGGAAAATCCAACACTCTTTGTAAATCTTCCAAATCAATAATAGTCCATAAACTATCCTCATTTCTTCTTTGCAATTCTACTTTTGCTATTCCATTTTTCGTATCAACTATATAATTGTTGCCTTTCTTTTCAATCAAAAAGTTAACCTCCTTTAAGATAAATATTGTTTCCAATATCTATTTCTCTTTTTGGTTAACTCTTTTTTCTAAAATTTAAGGCAACAAAATCCTGATTCTATTACCTGTCTTTTCCCCAATAATTTTCAGGGGTATTTTTATCCCATTTCAAATCCGATTTTCCATTAAACTGTGACACAGCATATATTGAGAATGTCAATGCATCCTCAAAATCCTGTTCTGTCATATCAGGTTCAGCTTTAAGAATTTCATCTTTATTCTTTCCACAAAACAAAGCACACAAAATTCCTTCAACGTCCATCGGATTCTTTCTTGTGCCATCTTCTCTTTTCCCAATAGTTCCTAAAATTAACGGTTTGTTTCCACAACCCTGTCCTGTTTTAACAATAATCATACTTCTTCCCCCAATCCATAAATTTTAAACTTCTTCCATATCTTCTAATCCATTTGCATATTCTTCCGCATCATCATATGTATCAAACCAATCAACTACTTCGCTGTTTTCATCCAAAACTACATATCCTTGTTGTACAGTAAATTTTTGTCTACTCATAATTTTCCCCTCCTTAATTTTTCAATATGTCTTTTAGCTGTTTTTAAAGCAAACGGTTTAGCATATGTATAATCAGTAGTCCATGTATATTCTCCGTTATATACTTTTGACACATATAACCAAAATTTACCATATAGTTTTCTTATTTTATAACCTTGAAATGTTGATACGAGTTCATAAGTCATAATCTACACCTCCATATACTACATATATACTTTCTTAATTTCATTGTCAGTAAGTCCTATCGTTCCATCCCTGCTAATCAATATTTTCTAAAGTGCATCCATTATTTTTCATTTCTCTAGGTATGATTTCTTCAGGGTAAGCTCCTATAATCGCTCCATCTTCAAATTTGATATTCCACATTGGGAGTGTGCTTAAATCCTGTTTTTCCGTTGAGCATCTTTCCACTACTTCAAAACTTTGACTTTCTCTATCCTTATAATCTCCAAACGGACTCCAAAACTTCTTTGCGAATCCTTCACTTTCATAACAAGAAAAGCAATCATTTACAAATTCTTTTTCTCTTTCCTTTGACATATCCCCTCTATCTTCTGGATATTTTACTTTCATATCTTCCCATGTCATACTCTTTTCTCCTTTCTCTGTTCAAAATACTGATTCTAAATACTTACTCTCCATCTATTTCACAAAAATCTACATATGAAAAACTACACTTTTCAACAGCTATCTCTTCTGCCTCTTCTATGCTTTCAGCTTCAATGACTATTTCCTCACTTGCCCAACAAGTCACTTTATATTCTTTCATGTTTTATCCTCTCCTTTAACTCAAAATTGTGTTTTCATTGGGTAACAATTTTAATATAACCCACTCCATCTTCTACGAAAGTATTTAGTGAAGTAATTGTTATATCATAAAAATCATTTATTTTTTCAATACACTTTTCATATATTTCTATTCGATTATCTTCAGTCACATCAATACCAGGAATCGCAAAGAAAACATCGCCTTCATCTGCAATACAATTAATGTTCATTTTAATTATATCTTTATAAAATTCTCCATACTCTTTTATAATTTCCATGTTACTTTCCTCCGTTTCTTCTCAATAAAATCATTATTTCAACTGCTCAATATACAATTTCAATTCAGACAATGAATCTTCCATTGTTTGAATATCCGTCAATGCTCTTATTCTATTATTATGTATCATACTTTCCGACTTATAAGATAATAAAGCTTTTAATTCCTGTGCCTGTTTTATAATCCAGTCGCAATGTGTCTTATTGATTGTAAAATCATCAATTTCTGTTGCTCTCATATACTACACCTCCATCAACCAATTTTAGCAATTTCCATATAGCAACCGTCCATTGCCTTGTCATACTGCCTAATGTCATACAACCATTTAAAAGGAACTCTAACAGTCCCCTCAGTTTTTAATTTTTCCATTACTTTTCCTACACTAAAATAACCCTGCATCCATCCATATCCTGATAGATACTGTGTCCTGTTAAATTCACATAATCTGTCATAATACCTAATAGTATTCTTCTGTAAAAATTTCACATATCTATCTGATAAATGATAATTTTCCTCTTTATTGCTCTCATCATATTCAGATATTACGAATGAATTCCCACGAAATAATTCAAGTTGCCACATGACTTCACGCATATTGTATAACGTTCTAGTAATTCCGTTTATCGCAATCATGTAATCATTTCTTGTTCCTGGTTCCCAATTCTTCTTACTGCATCTTCCACATTTATAACTGTCTGTATTGATTGTCATTTTGTATCTTGCCATAATTTTTACCATCCTTTCTTTTTCTACTTAAAACCATTGTTTCAACAGTAAAAATTTACTTTACGTTAATAGTCAACCATCCATATGATCTATCCCAATCTCTTCCGCCTGGTCTTTGTAAAAGTTCCGTTGGTATTTCGTCCTCATGCTTAAATACACCTATCTTTTCTCTGGTATTCGCATCACGCAAATAAATATGCGTTATTTGATGATTTGCTTTTCCATGCTGAATCCTTTCTGCTACTGTGATAATCTTTTCTTCTACTTTGTCAATCAACCACTCAACAGTCATTCCATTGTGAAGCTGCTCTAATTCATCAAAAAGTTTTACAGCCATTTCCAGCGATTCTTTTTCACCATATCCTTTTTTCTGAATTAATTTTCCAGCTTTCAGGATATTGTTATAGGTTTTTCGTTTCATATTATCAACCATCCTTTCCACTCTCTATTTCTCCATTAGCTCAGCGTTTATAGCCACTATAAAAGGCACTAACGAATATTTTCCGCTAATGCCTTCTAACTGGTTATAAAACAAAATCCATTTATTCTTCCACTATTTCAATCTTATCTCCTAATCTCCCAAAAGTATTCCATTTTCCATCTTCATATAAAGCTTTTATGATTTCACTTTTTAAATCCTGTCTATTATCTGCTTCAATCATATCAACTTTCTTTTTCTCATAATACCAGTATGCTTTCAATCTCATAAAATTTTCCTCCAATTAAACGATTCTTTCATTGTACTAAAAACTATTTTTCAAACTCTATAACTTCTGAATGAATACCACGTTTAGCAATTCCACATCCGTTCCACCATCCAATATTGTATATTTTCTTTTCTCCAACTTTCATATTTTCCAGTACATTTATAATATCTATATTTTCCAGCCGAAAAGCTTCAATCATATTTAGTTTTCCATATCCTCTCCATTCTGCATCTACTTTGTATCCTTCTTCCAATTTCTCAAATTCTGCACAAATCATCAACTTTCCTCCATTTAAAATAATTCCCTCATTCAATTTACACACTTCGCAAAATCTTTTCTTCTAACTCTTTTAAATAACCATAAAATACCGTACTGTCCCGACTACTTTTGTAATATGTATATGTAATTTCTCCATTACTAAATAATACTTTAGCAAGTGCATTATTTATCCATCCTTGTGTTTTAATAGGAACATTCACACCATGTTTCTTAAGAAGATATAAAACTACCGTTTTCCCTTCAAGCTCTTTATTGCAAAGTGTTTTTTGCGTCCTAATAGCATTCTCTGCTTCTGATATAGTATTTTCTATTTCTGCAAGCCGTCTTTCTTCCTCTTCTCCATCTTTCTGCTTACGATTTTCAAGCTCCGCTTGCCTTTCTGCCTCTTGTGCCACGATTTTCTGTTCTCTATATTCTGAATATTGTTTAGCAAGGTCGAATTTTCCAAGCATTAAACAAATTTCAATGTCCACCTTGTTAATATAACAGCCATTCTGTTTGGATTTTTCCAATTTCTTATAAAATCCATTTATTCCCAAATATTGATAATTTGATATGCTATTGACAACTTTATCTAGTTTACAACACCCATCTACATAGCTGAGCTTATAACAAATGATTCCGATATCTTCCCACAAATTAAAACAAAAATCATCTCTATATGATTCTTTTACAATTTCTAAATAAAGATTTCTATGTGCTATATCATGTGTAATATTTTCCAGACTATAAAGCGTTCTGTATGGCTTTACAACCGTGTTCCCATCTTTTGCAAAAGTAATACATTTCTTTCTTACTGATTCCATTGTATCAAAACTAACTTCTCTGATTTCCATTGTCTAATCCTCCATTTTTTCCAATAATAAAAGCAAGCAACAAACGGAAATGTTGCTTGCTTATTACTTCTCTTTCTCTATGCCGTTTATTTGCCTTATTTAAAGCCTTAATGCAACGCACATGAAGATTTTCATATGCGCTGTGTTTAAGGCTTTAAATGGGTTTTGTATGTGTTTCTAAATATCAATTATCTTTTGATTGAATCCGAAAATCTTTATTAAGAAATCAATGTTGAAATTTATGTGAAGCCGGAAACCGCATTTGTTAAAATACTGTAAAGTTATTTCAAAAGGCTCTCCAGATGTTCCACCTATTTTAAAACGCCATCCGTTTTTCAATTTTTTATATCCATATTTTCCCATACTCATTTTTCTCCTTATAGTTGAAACAGTAGTTTCATTGGAAGATATTTATTCATCACCAGAATCTACATTTAATTCACTTCCATAAAATATAAAATTAATCAATCAAAAACTTTTTATAAAATTCTTTAAGTTCTTCTTCTGGCATCTGTTCATAAACTTCATCCATTGCATTATCAATTGTGTCCTTTTCCCAATTTGAATCAATTTCAAATCCAAGAAATTCTTCAATATAATCATTTCCCCAATTAAACAATTCGGTCTTTAATTCTTCAAATCTTTTATCCATAATTTTATTCTCCTTTTCTCTATGAAATACACGGTTTATCGTTCCAACACTGCTATATATTTCTTTAATAATCTTTCGCTTTTTATTGATTTATTTCCTTGTCGCAACGAGTATTTCTTCCTTGTTGCTCCCCTTAAAGTAATATCAAAAAGAATACTTCCATCATTGAATAACCATCCTCCACATGACTTTTCAATAATTTTCAATCCATTTTCCAAATAGTCTTTATAATTATCAGCGTCCTCTTTGTGTGTAAAATCTATATAACCATTTTTTGTATCTACCCTAAACATAATGCTTTTCTTTCTCCCTTCTAAAACGTCATAACCTTTTCTTTTGTCAGTAACAAAAATGTTCCAAGCGGCAATAAGAGTAATGAAACTGTTGCATCACCATCCAACAGAAACGGTATTATAATACCGATGGCTGCCATTATTGCACCTGATAACTTTTGCTTCATATAATATAGGCGTTCTGTTCTCTGTCTAATTCTCTGCTTTGTTTCTCCACTCTCAATGAGATAATTTTTAAGTGCTATATACTTTGCATTTAACATAATTTCCACCATTTAACCTTTCTTTGATTGTGTATGTATTAATAACTATTTCTCCATTGTTTTCTTGTTACCATCTGCATTTTACAGGCTGTGGACTGTTTGAAAGTTGATCAGGCTTCCAGGCTGCATTATAACAAGTAAGGCAGACGGTTTTATTTTCCATCTGCCTTTAAATATCCCTTCTATTGGGTTAATGTTCCGTGTAAGTATATCCCATTGCAATTTTCCACGCTTCACAACTTGCATATTTTGTAATTCTGCTTGCTAAATTTGCTTTTATGTAATTTTCTGGACATCCCCAAAAAGAATCTACTATCAATAAGACTCTTCTGTCATCTTTTGACATATTTTTGATGCCTTTTATTTTTTCTTTCAGTTCTACAATGCTAAACATGGTTTTCTCCCTTCAAATAATTGTTTTGATACTCAATATATTCAATAACAAACCCTTACTTTTGATATTCCAAAAAGTATTATAATGTTCTTTTAAGTTGCTACCTTTTATAAATACTTCTACAATTATTTTTCCTTACCTCCTGATTTTCTTTTTCTTTGCCATTCTCAACCCATCAATCAAAATCCAGAGCTAATATACTATACTTCAACCGATATTAGTATTATTGATATGACAAAGTAACACCCATGTGGGACATTGCACCCACTAGACGCTTTTCGTTGGGTCTATGTAATTATTTTGTAATAACTGTAAAGCCAGCCTTTTCGGCTTTTCTAATTTCTGCAAATGTCATTTCTGTTGTTGCTATGTAATTATTCTTTAATCTTATTTCTACCTTTACCATTGTTTTCTCCTCCTTTTGTTTTATTCTTTATTGTAAATTTGCAATAAAAAATGTGATTCTAAGTCATGAGCTTATGTCGGACTGGTTCCCCGTCTACCGATGAATCACATAAAGCAGTTTACAAGCAGTTTCTAATTTAGTGTTGCTATCAGATGTTACTTGCGTTCTGCTTTTAAGCTATAAGAAACATTCTTATAAAATGTGTACAATCTGTTTTAAATGGCAGGTGTACAAACTGCCAATGCCAGCACAATATTTAAAGTGCATTGCTAGTCTTGAGCACTTAGGAAGTATTAGCCGTTCCTTTGCCTTTTTTGCGTCTCCTAGTTTACATGTACTCTACGCTAATACCGTCATGGGTAATTATTTCGTATCGCTACTCTAACGATATAGAACACTTGCAAGGATTTATCTTGTGGACGCTTGCAAGATTTTTTAATAAGAAAAGAGTGCCAAAAGGTTCTTGACACTCTTTAAAAAATCATATTTGTTTGCTTCATTTATTTTTTAGAAAAAACATTTGCTGGATGTTTTTTCTCTTAATGACTTATGCATAACTTTGTTACTGTTCGCTTGTCATTTATAACTATTCTTTACATGTCTACTTTTCCAGGACTGGCTAACAGTGTCTAGGCTGTTTGTTTCTCTCACTCAACACAGCAACTAGAATATATTCAAGCTGCAATCACGTTTCGCATCATGTACAACCGGTTATAAGCAGTTGTTTGCAATGTGAAGTTGTAGACTGCCTATAACTGATTTAGGTTAGCGACTTGATACGTGTTAATTTCAAGTCGGTAATGATTGTTTGTTACTTTTAGTTTTGGGAAATTTACACTTGAAAAGTGAATGTTGAAATGTTAGAATAATTATGTAATCACTTTTAAGTGGTATGTGAGAAGCCGTTTCGTAGTTTGGTCGCTGTGAACGGCTTTTCGTATTTCCTTAACTTGTTTATATCTTATCATAATTCGAAACGATTGTCAACCTATTTTTATGAAATATTTCATATTTTTATGATTTATCTTTCTTGTGTTCCATTATATCCCCTGGTTGGCAATTTAAGAAATCACATATTTTATCAATCGTTTTCATATTTACATACTCATTTTTAGATAATGCTGCTAATGTATTACTACCACAGCCAATAGCCTTTTTTAAGTCCATTTTACTTATACCTTTTCTATTAAGCATATCTAACAATTTATAATAAGTAATCATATATTCACCACCTTATATAATATAAGGAAATAATATCATATAGAAATAATTTTTTCTAGCATTTCAATATTCACTTTTCAAGGTTCACAAAACTTTTTATTTTGGGAATTTTCATTGTCAGATTTGACAACTATCCAGAAATGATTTATACTTTACTTGTCTAGGGTAAAGCATTTTTTGCTTTTCTGAAATTTCCCTATTTCGTTAAGGAATGGGGATTTTTCTTTTTGTCTTAATTGTCGGAGTTTGCAGTGCCTTAGCCGTTTATCTTGACTTTTTGTTTTGTCCCTGTCTCTTAACTTGTATTTATGATAACACACTTTTAATGTGTTGTCAATCATTTTTTGTTTATTTTTTTAAATTATTTTCGATTACTATTTTTGCATCATAACCGATAATATTTAAAATACTGTTTGCGTCATCAATTGAAAAATTTTTTTTACCCATTAACCGATTAAAATTTTGATTACTTATTCCCAGCTTTTCAGCTATAAATATTTTTTTATAACCTGATTCTTTTATAGCAGTATTTACCGCCTGAGCAAGCTCTTTATTTGTATGTATTACCATGTATCCACCTTCCTTTATTATATTAAAAAAGGTGTAAAGCCTTTATAATATTAATGATTCAATAAAGACTTTACACTACACTTATTGTTTAATTGCTTTTTTCGCTTGGTTCTGTAACTTCTAAAAGGATGCTATCAAACTCATTCTCTAAGTCTTCCCTTTTATCCTGTGGCACAAGCCTTAGTAATTTTCTGACAAAAACTGTTAATCTATTAATATATCGCAACTGCTTATCTGTCATGTTTTCAACCTCACTATTACTCATATTATACCACTCCTTTAACTGGTTATGTCTTTTAATCTTTAAACAACTGTCTTTTTAAGTGGTATTATAACATAGTGTAAAGCCTTTATTCAATTATCAATGTACTTTAGGTAAAAGGCTAATTTGCTTTGATGCTACGGTCTTATTACAACCGGTTAGCCTAAAGATATTTTTATATATGTAATTATACTAATGCATCATTTTCAATCGGAAACTTTATGTTACAATTTGGTATATACCAGTCACCATATTTTAAATATGGCATTGCTAACACCTCCCATATGTAGTTATTTGTAGTTATTAGTTAAGGGTAAGTAATGTTTGCTTGGTAGGCTGTGCATTGCTTACCTTTAACTTGTATTAATCTTAACATAGGCTACGCTATAATACAATAGGCTACGCTATATTTTTTCAAGTTTAGCACTATGCACAATTTACAACTATATAATAGGCTACGCTATTGGTAATTATACACAATATCAAATGGTTAGATTGCGTTTTTTGTGTTATTATAGTAAAATACAAGGCATATAAAAAATGGTATGCCAACATATAAAGAAAGAATACATATATAAATTTTGTTGGAGGTAATAAAAATATGGCATACAGTAAAGAAAGTCAAGCAAGATATAAGAAAAAGATAGTACAATATAGTATAAAGTATAGTTTACAAGAACAATCGGAAAGTAGTCGTTTAAAAGCATATTTGGAGCAAACTGGACAAACAGCAAATAGCTATATCAAGGGATTAATCAAAGCAGATTTGGATAGTAAAGGGATTAGGATACCTTGTTGAGGATGGATAAAGGGTATAAGCAGCGTGTAAGGGCTATACCTGTAGCCGTTGATTAATAAAGCGTGATTTCGTGATTTGAGATATGAGGTAAAAGTTATATATAATTATAAGTTATAGTTTATATATTGGTATGCTTTATAGTTATATCTAAAACTATTTTAGAAAGTACATTGCTGTACAAGTAATATAATATTGGGCGTATATATACTTATATACTAGATGGGATGGAAAATAAAGTATAATTATAAAGTTGGTAAGATGTAATTTTTGATGGATGTATATAATATAGGTTATGATGGTTATGTGTTGATATAACTTATTGTTATAGTAAAGTGTTTGCCATAACTTTTATCTATATTAAACCGAACAATCAGCCGCAAATAACATAATCTAAATCTATGTTATCATGTTAAATTAATAACCTAATCAAACTACATATTATAAAATAAAATAGTTTAATAGTGCAGTATTAAAATACTTTAACACCTATTTAGTGGGGGGGTATGTTTACATTTCAAAACAGGTCAGCCAGAGCTAGAAAGCCCCTA
Organism: uncultured Lachnospiraceae bacterium; assembly: GCA_947652735.1. Classification (GTDB taxonomy): domain Bacteria; phylum Bacillota; class Clostridia; order Lachnospirales; family Lachnospiraceae; genus Coprococcus_C. Next base: position 213,176 of record CANTEG010000001.1, read on the forward strand.
TCTGTTCCATTCACGCATTTTGTTTAAATTTCTAAATTTCCGAGCCTAAATTAGTTCGATAATCAGTTCGGTAGACCCTTGATTTTTCTAGCTTTTCATTATTTTACCATCACTCAAAATCTTAAAAATCTAACCCAAAATCTTAAAATCCATTGAAAAAACAACACTTTCTCGAACTCACCGAAAAATCTCGAATTTAATAAAGAAACAACTCAATAAATTCATCTAAAAACGCTATCTAAAAATCTTAAAATATTCAATAAAATCAACACTTTTTCGAACTCAAAATAACTTTAAACCCACCCTTCCACCGAACTCATTAATAATTACATCAAAATTTTAACAATAATCATCTTCTGAAGGAGAATAAGTTTATATAATATCAAACTGCAATGTATGTCATATCTATATTAAACCAATAATATTGTTACAATGGAGGAAATCTAATGAATTAAAAAGACATATATGATATAATCATAGAAAATGCAATTAAAGATTGGAAAAATTCTATGAACACACAAAACCAAAGAGAAATCTGGGAAATTTCCAAATATTCAAAATCAGAGATAAATAAAGCTGGTTCTATAATTGCATATTCATCATCATCTAAAGAAGATCGTGACAATGCACTTATGATACTTAATAACTGGAGAGCTGCACATGCATATCCTTTACAGGTAATATGCAGTAATCTTCGTTCAAGAAATCCAGATGCAATTGTGGTACAAAGATTGAAAAGATTGGATTCCATCACTGGTAAAATAGAAAGATTTCCAGATATGAGTTTATACCGTATGCAAGATTTGGGAGGATGTAGAGTTATTGTAGATATAATTGACCAAGTATACGAAGCTGTAGAAAGATATAAAAAATCTCGTATTCGTCATATTCTAAAGCGTGAATATGATTATATACAAAACCCTAAAGAATCAGGATATCGTTCTTATCATATGGTATACCAGTTCCACAGTGATAAAAAAGAAACATATAATAAAAATATGTTTATAGAGATACAGTTCCGGACAAAACTTCAACACATATGGGCAACTGCTGTGGAAATGATGGGCATATATACAAAATCTCAATTAAAGGCAAGTAAAGGTGATAAAGATGTATTAAGATTTTTTGTATTAGTTTCTTCAGTATTTGCTAAGATGGAAAATATGTCAATATGTCCAAATACAGTAGATGATTATAATATATTAATATCAGAAATACGAAAAATAGATAATAAATTAAATCTTGTATCAAGACTTAGTGCATTATCAGTTGCAATTAATCATACAAATGCCAGTAAAAAAATGAAAGGCAAAGGATACTATGTTTTGATTTTGAATTACAAAGATAAATTATTAAAGGTACGAGGCTTTTCACCTAACCAGATTGAACTGGCAACAAAAGTTTATAATGATATCGAAGCAACCAATAACCCAGAAGTAGATGTTGTATTAGTATCAGCAACATCCTTCGACACATTAAAAGCAGCATACCCAAACTATTTTACGGATATTAGCCAGTTTGTGGATATGATGAGAAGAATTCTATCTTAATTTTAACTGAAGAAAATATTATTTAGCAGATAGCAGAAATGTTATCTGCTATTTTTATGTCCAAATTTAAAAATATCTCCATCTAAATAGAGAATTATTAAATATTCATCCTAAACCAACCATTATAGATAGGGGGTATATTTTACATATTTTAGAATGTATCAGTTATCTGCTACCCTACTCACTAAAAATACAGATTAAAATTTTCAAGAAATTATTAGATCGCAATGTAGAAATAATAACCAGAAATACTTAACAACACAAATCGTAAAGGAGATAAATAAATTATGAGAATGACAAAAACATCTAAAGCCAGATAACAGGCTCAATAACAAACTCAACAACAACTTTACCCGATTCTAATTCCAAAACAAATACCTCATCACTGATACTAATAGGGATTGCTCTGAAAAAATCGATGAGAACGGAATGACAACAGCCTCTAATTTATATGAATTTTTAGAATTACATCCAGCTCATTTCTCTGACTGATGTAGAAGAAATATTAAGAACAATAAATTTGCTATTAAATGAAGATTATATTCCGTTCACAGTAGAAGGTGAACGACACAATCCAAAACCCCAGATCAGATTATAAAATCACATCAGATTTTGCAAAGAAATTATCTATGACAGGATATACAGAACGGCATGAACAAGCAAGGCAATATTTCATAGCCTGTGAGCAAGGATTAAAAATAGTTGCTTAAAAAGTAGAAATATAAAATATTAGCTAAGAAAGGATGAATTAAATGAACAATATTATAACTACACCAAAATCAGAAACAGTAACATCAATTGAAGTATCGAATATGATTGGGAAAGAACACAAGCAATTACTAAAAGATATTCGTAGATATATTAATCAATTGGAGAAAATTAATCTCGAATATCCTAACAAGGGCAAAATTTCCCCCGTTGATTTCTTTATTGGAACAACTTATTTAGATGTCAAAGGGGAAGAAAGACCATGTTTTAACGTAACTCGTAAAGGGTGTGAATTTATAGCAAATAAACTTACAGGACAAAAAGGAACTGAATTTACAGCCAGATATGTAAATAAGTTTCATGAGTTAGAAGAAAATAATGTTACTAATTCATTAATTACTGCTTTAAACACAATATCTGAATCCATGATTGAAATGAAAACAGACATCAATAACCGTCTCTCCAAGCTTGAGGAACAGTCCAATAAGAAGAAATTACCAGAAAAGAAGTATTCTCGTTGGAAAACTAATACATTCAAGAAACTTAACACTCTCCTATCCTATGTAAATGAAAATTCAGATGAGAATCTAAAACTTTCAGAAATAATTCATCTAGTCATTGGAGAAACAGAAGATACATATAGTATTGAACTTAATGATTATGTAGATGCTTACAAATCAGAATTTGATTTAGAGACTACTCCATATGTAATAGATGTGATTAATCATTATAAGGATATACGAGATATGTTTACATTAACATTAGATTTTATTATGGAGAAATTACATATAGCTGAAGATACAGATTGTAATAGTTCAAGAAATATATTTGATGAATTGGCAACTAAGATTAAGGATGGTTTGGAGAAATAGATATAAAAGGAGATAAATACATTATGGTGACATTAAAAATTATACCTCAGAAATTTTCATTCGAGAAACCAACTCTAACAAATGGAAAAGGAGAAATTATATCACATGGAATCAATGTATCTATAGATATTGATTCATTCCAGGCAGATAAAAGGGAAATTAAAAAGGACTTAACAGCTATTTTTGCTGAAGTCCTTGAATGCTTTGATTAATTTTATCTAATGTACTTTTAATGGATTTTTAAAATTTAAAAATAGAAATAAATTACATACCACTGCTTTTACACTAATAACTAACAATCAAAAAAATAATTATGGAGTTTTACTTGAAGCGATAGCGAAAAGTAAAACGAAATATGTCTGTCTTTATTAAATAGGTTTTATTTTAATTCTGTTCAGTTGATGTGAATTTTGTCACATGAAAAATTGCTGTTTTATAAAAACCATGTGCTTTTTTACACGTTTACTGAACTCTCGTAGAAAAGGAGAAAGTATTATTAGCACACAAAATAAAAAGAAGGAATACTTTACAAGATTCCCCAATGAATATATTCAAGGAAATATCAAAACAAAATTTGGAGTTAGTAGAAAGTTTTACATTACTTATATATTGATAGACAAATATAGGTCTTATGAAGATTATAGTTGGATAATAATTCGTAAAGTGCTTGATTTTTATGGATATAAAACTCATCGAAACAAGCCAAAAGCATTTAAAGAAATATTAGATGTTTTGGAATATATGATAAATAACAAAATGATTGAAGTGAAACAAGACCTAGACTCTCTTTCTTATGATACTGGTATTGAAATCAAAATAATTCCAGACAATTTTGATTTTCCTGATAAATTTGCAAAACTCACAGCTTCACAATTTGACACAATTATGATGGCTGACAGTTCAGTCAACAGAGAAAGTATTTTGATGGCATTTTTATATATTAACTCATATATAGGTTGTCGTAAGAGAAATGATGACGGTTCTGAGTACGAAAATGCAAAAGATAACCCAGAAGCATTTTATAGAAGTATTAAAAATATGGCTGAAGAATTATCTATGTCAAAAGATACTATTAACCAATGTATAGAATATTTAACTACATCCTCAGATAACATACCTGCACTACTTATAAAAAAAGAAGTAGGTAGTATACAGCCAGATAAATCTAAACCACCACAGAATGTACCAAATATATATGTTTTAAACAAGGAGGGATATAAACAGGAAATTGAATGGGCTTTGAATAAAATGTTGGAATTATATAAAGTAAATAAATTTTATCCGCTTAAAAGTGGGAATTACAGATTTAAGTAGCAAAAAAAGGAGAAGATACTATTAGCTCAGGAATTTTAGAACAAAATCAAAAGCGAATATAGAAATATATATTACAACTACCCCATTAATTACTATTCTCATCACCAAAAAAGGAGAATAAAACTATGATGCGAAACACAAAACCAATAAACATAATATTATTAAAATGTAAAGGAGAAAATTCAGTAACTGATGACAGATAATTTAAAAAATAGCACATTCGGAGGAGTTATTTATTTTTCGGATTTTTGCACAGATTATAAAAGAGAAAATAATAATGGTTCCACTATTGCACAACGTATTATTTCTGATAGAAAGTTTGACGTAGAGTGCATGAACAATATTAAACATAATTTATCAAGGAAAGGAATGAAAAATCATGAATAGACTTACATACAAAAAAATTGCTGATTCCATAATCGAAATTGACCTCTTAAATGGATATACAGTTATTGCAATTCATACATGGAATAAAAACACACATGATTATACAGTCCAATTAAGATTGAAAGAAAATACAATTGATAGATGGGACATTATTGAAACAGCTCAGCATCTTAAAATTAACAGCAATTACAAGTTTATTAATTCTGCTATTTTAAAGCAGGTATCAAATTTGTTGTATGATGGATTTTTTGATTATTATATCGAAAGATACAAATATGAAATGAAATGTTTTGAAATGGGGGATGAAATAAATGGGAATGCATCTTATGCGTAAAGGAAAGGTTGATGTTTACTAAATGTTTAGTAATTCCGATTATAAATATTTTCATAAAGCAAGAAAAGCCGCTTGTATTTCTGATTACCACAAAACTCATATTGGATGTATAGCAGTTTATCAGGGACAAATTATTGGGACAGGATGTAATTGTAATAAAACTCATCCGACACAAAAACAATATGATAAGTATAGAAATATTCATACTATTGGAGAAACTGAAGCCCTACCTAAATTACATGCTGAAATAAATTGTATAAATTCCTTGAAACATTTAGATATTAACTTTTCAAAAGTTAAACTTTACATATATAGAATCAGAAAAGATCAACCTTTTGGATTATCTCGCCCATGCCCTTCTTGTATGGCTGCTATAAAGGATTTAGGGATTAGAGATATCTATTACACAACAAATAATGGTTATTCTTATGAAAGAATAGTCAGATGTGATATAGGTGGTGTTGCGTAGTGGATTAATATTATAACATGTAGAGAAGTATTAAAAAATCTAAATTAGAAATTTTATTGGAGAAAAATATAAATGTTAAGTATAGAAGAACGTGAATATCAAGAGGATATGATTAAAACATATGGTAGTATTCCAGATTGTGATTGTGAAAATTGTAATGGTTGTAGTGATAATCAGATTGAAGAATGTTACTCCATTGCAAGTAGTGACTGTAATTCTGAATTTGCTGAATTGATTAATTACGGTGGATATGATTCTGAAAAAGAATTTTGGGATAATTTATAGGAATGGTGGTGAATTAACTATAGCAAAACAGCAATCGTGTCATAAATTTATTTACAAATTACCAAGCAAGCGATTAAAACAGGCAAGATGGAATCTTACTCTTCCCCTACAATTTGCCATAAAAAACAAAAATGATATTGTAGCACTTAACGATAGTCAGATTCTTCGTTGGATTTGTGAACTAAATGGTGTTGAGAATTTGGATTTTGAAGTATCTAAATTAAAGAAAGAAATAAAATTCATTAAAAAGCAACCCAAAAGCAAAGAAAACAAGAAAAAAATCAAAGAATTATATGAAAAACTATATTCGTTGCAATATCAGAAAGATTACTTTTGTATGATTATGAATTCTGATAAAGACTATGATAGAGCAAATCAAGGATTTAAAATAAACGATTATAAATATCATAGATTGCTTGGAACCAATGGTGGAATCAAAAAATCAACCATTACATATATAGGGGACAATATTTACAAAGAGATTGTGAGACGGATGGATAATGGTAGAGATAAAACGAAACCAATTATCCCTGCTAAATTAGAAGCATATCAGGCACTTATTTGCAGTGGGTCTATACCAGTTACGATGCCTAGAATATTAGTGGTTAATGATTGTAATGTAACTTTTAGAGAAAACGTTATTAGAATCAGCGATGAATGTGAGGGTGAACCACAACTTACATATGAAGAAAATTATAAAATAGAATATTGTGACTCTGATGGATATGGATTTATGTCACCAGATTATTCTCGTATCATCAATAAAGATTTATATGGTGATGAGTTTGCAGGACAAACCATATCTGGGGTAAATACCCGATATGCATGGACTAAGGGGATGTTATTTACATTTGACTTTGTAGAATTTGCGAAAAGAGTAAATCATGAAATATATAAGGTTAAAGATGCATGGGGCGAATGGAGAGATGTGAGGGATTACGATGTAATACTTACCACTTCTATGGTTAAGCTATGGGATTCTTATGAAAGTCTTGAGCATTTTATAAATTGCTGTAATGAAAATCATTATCAATTTTCTATCGCAAAAACTACACCTCATGAACTAGAGAATGTTAGGAATTCAAATTATCAATTTTTACAAACATATAATTTGAATGATGAAGAACTTTATGAATTGTGTAAACCAACGATTGATGAAATTACAGATGTATTAGGTTGTGATTGGAGAAAATCAATCGTGTTTGCAAAAGGAATGTATCTTAATGAAGATAATATAGATTGCATAGATGATGATTTCATTAAGGCAATTATGATAGATAAACGCCTATTGGATGATTCTTTTGTTTTAAGAAAAATTCATTCTATGATAAAAAAGAGGATTTCAGATGCAGCAAAAGGCTCTATTAAACTAAGTGGGAATTTTGCCATTGTATCTGGTGATTTATATTCTCTTGCACAGTCTATATTTGGTCTGACGGTTACAGGACTACTAAAATCAGGCGAGGTTTATCATAAATACTGGATTGATAAGAATATTGATGAAATTGCCTTATTTCGTGCCCCTATGACTTGCCATAATAATATTAGATGTAGAAAAGTTGTACATAATGAGGAAATGGATTTTTGGTATCAATATAATATGACTGGGATTATTTTAAATTCGTGGGATACTACTTGTGATGCCCTTAACGGAGCTGATAAGGATTCTGATACTTTTTTTTCAACAGATAATAAAATAATAATTGAACACACTTTAAATTCGACAACAATTGAATGTATGCAAAGAAAAGTTGAAAAAATTATACCAACAGAAGATGATATGGTACAAGCAAATAAACTTGCATTTGGAGATGAAATTGGCACTACTACAAACAGAATTACGTCAATGATTGAAAGGCAAGCGGCTTTTGATAAGGATAGTGAAGAATATAAAGTTTTGGATTATCGAATTATGTGTGGTCAACACTATCAGCAGACGGCTATCGACAAGGCAAAAGGCATTATTGCTAAGCCCATGCCAAAATATTGGTATGATAAATCAATTTGTAATAAATTACCTGAAGATACAGAAGATCAAAAACAATTCAAAGAGTTATGTTTAAGAATCGTAGCTGAAAACAAACCATACTTTATGAAGTATGTGTATCCTGACTTGATGACAAAATATAATAAATATATTAAAAACACAAATAGTAAATGCATTAGAGAATTCAAAATGGCTATGTTTGATCTAATTAAAAAACCGAATAAGACTATTCGGGAAAAGGAATTTATTGAGTATTATAAAAAACTTATGCCAGTTGGTGATAACCCATGTACTATCAATCGTATCTCATGGTTGTTTGAAGATACTTTTAAATCATATATTTGTAAGTATGGTAAAACCAAAGAATTCGATTATTCTATTTTAAAATCTGGTGTTGAATACAGCAAATATGATTATCAGAGAATCTCAAAAATAAAATCTGAATATGAAGATTCTGTAAAATACTATCAACAATTAGCTAATAAGCAGCGTTTGGATAAAGATGAAGTAAGTGTGAATAGAAATATGATGCTACTAAAGTTTAAGGCAAAATGCGGAGAAATCTGTTCAAATGAAAAAGAACTGTGTGATATTGTAATTGACCTTTGTTACTCTTCTTCTAAATCTAAACAGTTTGCATGGGATATTTGTGGAGAAGTTATCATTGAAAACTTATTAGAAAAGAATGGTCATATAATTAATTATCCTGTTTTAGTTAAGTCAAATGGTGAGTTTGAATTCGGTGGTGAACAATTTATTATGTGCCAGAAGAGATTTGAGGAGGATGAAGAACTATTATAATTTTAAACGAAAAGGAGTATGTTGACAACATACTCCAAGATAAAAATATTGAGCCGTCTAAAGCATATACATTTTTAAGTATGTATGCAAGATATTTATATCATGAAAAAGGGTTGCGAAAAGTAAGCATAATTAAAGAACTAAATAGCTTTATGGATAAAAATTATCCACATTACAATCCTGTTGATTGGAGTATAAGTTTAGAGAAATATGCCAATAAAGCTGGAAAATATCCTTTGTGTGAATGTAGAGGGGTTTGGATTACGGAAAATGAATTAAAAACCATTGAAGAAATACATGATAAGGTACTTGAACGACTTGCTTTTACTCTCCTATGTCTGGGTAAGTTTAGAAATTTCAGAAATCCTAATAACAATAGCTGGGTAACTTATAGTAATGGAGAAATATATTCTATGGCTTGTATCAATACTACTGCTTTTGAAAAGGATATTAAATTTAGCAAACTAAAAGAACTTGGACTTATTGAATATGCCAAGAAAGTTAATAACCTAAATATTCAGGTTTTATATATAGATGACACGAGTAAAAATAAACTTTTTATATCTGACTTTAGAAAACTTGGATATGAATGGCGATTGTATAAAGGTGAAAAATATATCAGATGTTCCGATTGCGAGATTTTAATAAAAAAGAAAAATAATAATCAAAGATACTGCAAGGATTGCTCAAATATAGTCAGAAATGAACGACAAAAAAACATTATGAGAGAAAGAAGAAAAAAATGTTAGCTTTCTGAATTTTTAAATAATGTTAAAAAATGCTTTATTTACAAGGGGTTTCGGACTTGCTTTTTCAAATTGAGATTTTCGTAATATGGTAAGGATTATTTCCCATTGGAGTGAACTATAATGTCCTTAGGGCTTATAGTCTAAAAATATATAAAACAGAACAATGATTTATCGCTTTTATCATACTTAGCGAGAATGTACGTATTTGCGGTTCTGGAAGTAATTTGAAGTAGATTAGTAATCTATGAAGGCGTTTATAAAGAGTATTTTTTCAATAATTAATATTATCAATCTCTTTGTTCCTTAATTTTATCTTTTTCTTATACAGGTGGCGGTGCTGCTATTTCAGCGGTATCGTCATTTGTTCTTTTTAAAATAATATCGCGGGGTGGAGCAGTCAGGTAGCTTGTCAGCCTCATAAGCTGAAGGTCGTGAGTTCAAATCTCACTCTCCGCGTCTATTTTGTCTGTTTTGTAAAATAGACCTCCGTCACGAGGCTTGTCGTCAATAGCCCACAAATTGTAAATATATCACAGTTTAAATAAAATATATGGATGAAAGGAAAAATTCTATGGCAAATCAATTAAAGAAAACAAGAACGATTACAGATAAAATTTCAGTAAAAGGAATGTTATCTGAAGATGGTACTACTATCACATATATGAATGATAAAGTTGAGGAAAAGATTACTATTGCAGAATGTTTAAACATCTTTAAGGGAAAACCTGTAGATTTCAGTATTCAGCAGAAATCAGAAGATGAATTGCCTGAAGATGAAGAATAGAGAGTAGGTGTTTTAAATAAATAGTCAGACACTAATACAACCTAATGAAACACCAAAGGCATATCGTATTCGTTTATATAAGAACAAAGAATTATACGGATTAAACAACGAAGAAATCGGTAAGTTATGTAATGAAGCATTTGGGGTAGAGTGGACTGAATCTGCTCACAGAAAGAAAACACAGAATTATCTTAAAGGATATAATGATGCAAAGGCGGAGTTAGGCAATGCAGATCAGCAGCTACAAAATATGATTGATGAAAATAAGAGGCTTATTAAAGAAGTAAAAAAAGAAAAACAAAAACTCTCGGATGAGCGTGTTGAGTTTAATAGGCAAATTCGTCAAGAGGCACGAAAAGAATCATATGCAGATATGGTTAAGAGAATTATTTGTGAAAATGTTGAGCCTCTGAATATTCAAATGAATCATACGCTATTTAATAGTGAAACGGATTTATTGTGTCATTTGACAGATATTCATACTGGTATAGAGATTAATAATTGGAAGAACACTTTTAATGAAGAGGTTTTAAAACAGCGTATTGAAAAATATACATCAGATATCCTTGATATTTATAGATTGCACCAATCACAAGATTGCTATTTAGTTATTGGTGAAATTCTATCAGGTCTTATACATAGTAATCTAAGATTACAAAATAATATGGATCTAATGGAGCAATTCAAATACGTTTCAGAATTAATTTCTATTATGTTAGTAAAATTAGCAAATAATTTTAATCATGTTTATGTATATACTACCCCCGGTAATCATAGTCGTATTGTTGCAAAGAAAGAAGATGCTTTAGATGGAGAAAATATGGATATATTACTTCCATTCTATCTTAAAGCAAGACTACAAAATGTTGAAAATATTAATATTTGTGATAATACTATTGAGCCAGAAATTGCCATGTTTAGCATTCGTGGTAAAACTATTATGTCCGCACATGGACATAAAGATAGTCCATCCAATGTTGTACAGAATTTTACTATGATGTTTTCAATAAAGCCAGATATAGTGTTGTTGGGACATCGTCATTTGAATGGTTTAACCACTGTATATGACACAAAAGTGATTGAAAGTGGCTGTGTATCAGGTTCAGACCAATTTGCTGTATCAATTAGAAAAACAAATAAACCAGAACAAACGGTATCAGTTATTGGTAAAAATGGTCTGATCTGTTTGTATGACATACAACTTGACTAGCAATTAAATACTATTTCATGCGGAGGAAAAGATAATGGATAAACTTATATATTATATAAAACAATTATTGCCACTCAAATATCACTCAAAATACAGACTCCAAACTGGAGAAAAATATCTCATAATCTGGAGACAATGGTTTGGCAAGCCATTTGATATTGAACATTTTAAACTTGTAGACTAATGGTACTCTCCTATTTTAATTGAAAATGAAAGGAAATAAAAATATATGATAAAGACAGACATGATTAAAGCAGTTGCTTCTGAGGCAGAAGTAGCAAATAAAGTTGCTGAAGCAGTTATTAATGCGTATGGGAAGTTTGTACTTAGTGCACTTGACGAGAAGCGTGATGAGAAAGTTCCCCTCCCTGGGCTTGGTTTATTTTCTGTGAAACATGTTAAGGAAAAAAGTGGCATTGCAGCTTTAGCAGGTGGTAAGGCATGGACAAAACCTGCTCATGACGAAATTCAGTTTAAGCTCAGTAAATCCATCAAGGAACTGTAATCTGATTGGCAGGTGTTTTACATTGTATGATGAAATCGTAAAATCTATAGACCTCACTAATGATGAGATAGAAATTCTCAAAGAACTTCTCTTCTATCGTTTGGATCAGTGTATTTCTGTTGGCGAAGAAATTACTGTAAAAGAATTACTTGAAAAATTGAATTAGTGATATTTTTGTGATAAGGCTTGCGTTCAAAAAAATGAGCGCAGGTCTTATTTATTTGGAGAAGTATGTAGTATCCAATGTGATTTTTAGAAATCTGTAATGCTACTTGGATTTGTGATGGCGTTATATGGATCATAACCTGCATTGGATTTTTGGAGAGGATAAGGAAGTCTAGCTAACTTCTGAAGGTGGTACTCCGTATCCCACTGCCCTCTTCTATTTTATTTTTGATACGGAGAGAACGGAGAAATATAAATGGGTTTAATATTACCTCAAAAAATTAAAATCAAATGGGCAACTACAAGTAGACAACATTATATTGACTTAGGTTACAATTATACAAGCATAGGAGATTTATTTGAAGTAGATGTTGAAGATTTGAGTAAGGGTTCAACTAATGTTGTAAAGATTAAATGTGATTATTGTGAAAATATCGTTGACATGGAATGGAAACAATATTTAAATCTTCGAGGAAGTACATATTGTTGTCCAAAATGTATAAAACATAAAAAGAAAACAAAAGATGAAAATGGAAATTTAATATATGTTGAAATACCATATCGAAATAGAGATTGGCTATATAATGAATATATTATAAAAAATCGTGAAGCAGCTGATATAGCAAAACAATGTGGAATACATCAAAGAACGCTTAGAGAGTGGATTTCTATGCTAGATTTACCAAATAAACCAACCAAAACAGATAAACTTACGAAAGAAATTTTATATGATTTATATAGAGTACAACACAAATCATCTCTTGAAATTGCAAAAATGTTTGATATTACGGATGGAGCGGTTTTATATTGGTTGAGAAAATATAATATTCCATCTTATTCAATATCGGAAGCAGTAAATTTTTACCTTTATGAAAAAGGTGGTATTGAAAAAGCAAGAGAAAATCAATCTACAATGGAAAATAGAATCAAATCATCTTGTAGGCAAAGAGGAATTTCATTTGAGGATTTTGATGGATTTGCTGTAACGGAACAACACATGGCACGAAATAATACATATTATAAAGAATGGAAAAATAAAGTTTTCAAACGTGATAATTACACTTGTCAATGTTGTGGCAAGCGTGGCGGAAATCTAAATGCTCATCATTTGTATAATTTTTCTGAATATGAAGATTTGAGATATGATGTGGATAATGGTATTACTTTTTGTGAACATTGTCATTTGATAAATTATCCAAATAGTTTTCATTCTATATATGGTGAAAAAGGTAATACACCTGAACAGGTGTATGAATTTATAAAAATGAGACAAAAAGAGGCGGTTTAGTATGTGCTATCGCTTCTTTTTTATTTGAAAGGAAGTGATAGGTTTGCGTGGGCGAATATATAACAACTTTTATACTCCTGAATTATGGGAACAGGTGAATAAAGAAAATAAAAGAATTGTCGATGATTTTCTTGCAGAATATAAACAAAGGAAGAAATCTAAGGGAACGATTGATGGTTATTTTAATGATCTTCGTATTATAATGATATATATACTTAAAGAATTGGATAATCGTTGTGTTCTTGAGCTAAACAAAAAAGATTTTAGAGGTCTTAGTTTATATTTTACAGAAGAATGTGGTATGTCTCCAGCAAGAACAAATAGACTCAAAAGTGCAATAAATAGTCTATTAACATTTTGTGAAGAAGATGATGATTATGACTATGAAATCAATATGGCAAAAAAGGTTAAGGGTATTCCTCGTGAGCGTGTAAAAGACGATGAGGATAATTTCTTTTTCACATTTGAAGAATTCATTAAAGTCAGGGATATTCTTGTAGAAAAAGGTAGATTACAAGACGCTTGTTTATGGAGCCTAGGATTTGATTCTGCAGGACGAAGGAACGAATTATTCCAAGTTGAAAAGCATGGATTATTAGATGGTAATAAAACTAATATTGTTATTGGTAAACGTGGGAAAAAATTCTATTTAGTTTATCTTGATGACACTAAAGAATTGATTAGACAATATCTTGAAGAACGTGGAGAAGATGATATAGATTCTTTATGGATAAAAGGTACTGGCAAAAACAAACAACCGATTACTGGTGATGCTTTATATGATAGAGTGTGTTCAATATCTAAAATTTTATCAGAAGTTCGTGGAGAGCAGTGTAATATTTTTCCTCATACCATGCGTCATAGTAGACTTGAATGTTTAGCACAAGGAACTGATACCAGATTATTAGATAAAAATGGAAAACCCCAAAAATATCCTTTAGAACAAGTACAAGTTTTTGCACACCATAGTGACGTATCAACGACCCAGGGGTACTTAAAGGATCACAGTTCTGAATTGATTGATGAAATGTTTGGTTTTGGAAAATAATCCCACGAATCTCCAATTTCAAGTCTCATCTATCATTAGAATATCTGATGTGGAATTCAACCCTACCACCTTTCGGAGTACTGACCGTGACAGGCGGTAAATTAGCGAATGACTGCTGTGCGGTCTGACATTCTGGAAAGACAGAACACTTCAGGAGAGTTTTTACACTCTCCTTTTATTGGCTAGTAGCTCAGTTGGTAGTAGCGTTTGATTGTTAATCAAAATGCCACAGGTTCGAACCCTGTCTAGCCAGTTAATATAAAAACTGAAAATATAAAAAAGAAAGCAGGTGAAATAATGCCAAAACTTAGTTTGGATGATTTTCAATTACAACCAGGACAGGTTCGTATGATAACCAAAGATTCGGGGCAAACAGTTCAATCTATAGAAATTTTATTAGGCGATCAAACTAAAGCTGAAATGATGATTAACGAAGAAGAAAATGTAATGAACTTAGTAGTCCGTGATACTGTTTTAACAGATATTCCCCAATTACAATGTACTGTAGATAAAACTACTTTACGGGATTATATTTCTGGACTCACAAAATTATATAACACATTAAAATAGAAAAAGGAGAATGAAAAAATGCAACTTACAACAAATATTGATATTGATGATGGTGTTGTTACCGCTAATATAACTTGTACTGATATCAGTGATGAAACAAAAGAAGCACTGCACGATTACACAAAAGTGCTCCAATATGGGGATATTGATTTTTCTGCAAAAATCAAAGTAACTAATAGTATGCCAGAAATTGTTGAGGATGACGATCCTGATGGCGAAGAAGTATCTATTGAACTTGTAGATAAGTCTTTTATAGTAGACGAAAATTTAAATCTTGAACTGAAATTAGATAGTGAAAAGATATCTAAGAAAGAATTAACTACCTCTATTTCTAATGTGGAAATTTTAAGTAAAGCTAAAGCTATTATTTGGATTGATAAGGTAAAAACTGAAATTCAGAAACTTGTCGATGAAGCAAGGGAACAAAACGCTGCTAATATTGAAGGTACTATTGAAGAAGTAATTTAACAAATTGGAGGTATTAATTTATGTTTCGAATTTTGATTCAAGATGAAAAAGATAAACAAAAGTGGAATTATTTAAAAATTAAGAAAGAAGACACTGAAACGAAAACAGAAGAAATTGAAGATCCTGATACACATGAAATGAAGACAGTATCAACAGAAATCGGACTTGGAACCTATTCAAGTGTAATATATGAAGAATCCGATCCTGTTGAATACGAGAAGAAATGTGTAGAACTTTTGAAAACATACAATCTTTCACAATTAAATTTTGTTGATGTAAAAGAATATGGTGTTGATTTCTTATGGGACTTAGATGAGAATTAATCATAAGGAGTTCATCCACAAACAGGAGAACGATTAAACTGGATGTATTATGAAGATTATAATAAAAATGTAATCAATAGAAAACAGATTGTTCCTATAGCGATTGAAGAATATGATTTGGATATGATTTTTGATTCTGATTCTAATGAGTAATTTTAAATTTAAGGAGAGTAGAAATTACACTACTCTCCTATCACTTGCAAAGTAAACCTATGAGGTATAGGACTCCGCTGCTAACGGATGTGTTTTGAAAGGAATGTGGATCGTGTTCACTACTTTGCATTTATACTTTAACCGTGCTTTTTCTGGTACATTTCATTTATAGATTCAGCAAAAATTGAACGAGAATGCTTATTTGGATTGTCATTAATGTTTTTCTTGTAAATGTAATAATCCTGCAACTCTCCCCAGTACTTGTTTTGTTTCAGCCATGTGATTTTATTATCTAAATTTTTGAATCCCTTACCTTGGAATTCCCAAGTATAATTTTGATTCTGTTTGTTAAATCGTATATACTGTTGTCTTCCATTACCACAGTTATAAACAAGCGCCAAATCACAACTATGCAAAATTTTGCTTGTATATGTATTTACTTTTTTAATAGTTAATACCCTAGTAGAATCTTCGCAGTGTTTATAACCGTACCAAGGAGCAACTTGATCTATTGCATTTTTCATTATATGACGAATTTCTTCTGCACTATAATTTTCATCGTCATCATTTATTTCAAAATCAAAATCGAAGTCAAAACCTATATTAGATTTTCTATCATAGGTAATCATATTTCTGCTGGAACTACCAACGGGTCTGGGTTGAAATGTAAAATTAGGGCGAACTATATCTTGCACTTCATGAATGATTTGATATAACTCATTTTTTACAGGTTTTGTACTTGCTTTAGTAACATAAACAAAATCATGCATATAGCTTTCCTCCGACAATAGAATTAAAAATCTGTTATATAAATCATTACAGAATAACACAAATTTTAATTCTGTCAAGAGGAAATAAGCATTTTATTAAAGATATAACAAGTATAGTTTTAATATTCATCTTTTATCTTAAACATTCTTTCGGAAAATATTAATATGAATTATAATCTAAGTATTATTTGTAAAAGAGGTATTTATATATATGAATAATCAACAAAGATACAATTTTCATGACATGTATATACTTGATGATAATTCAAAATTAATTCAGATTATACAAACATTCCCATTAAGTTTAATAAAATTCTTTAATGATTCAACTTATAATTTAACTGCACTAGAACAACAAAAAATATGGTTTTCTTCACCATATTATTTTAATGACCCTTTTGATTGTGCTATAAATATTGATTTTGAGGAAGCGGCATATAAAGATTTAGTTAAAATGAATAACAATTTGTTTGACAATAAAATTCCTAATACTTTATTTGACTTAAATGATGTTAATGTTAAATCTTTTTTAAAGATTCATGCAGCAAAAAAAAGCAAAATATATCGTAATAATGCAACAAGTGTTTTAAGCAATATTTTTATATCTTGTTTAACCGAAATAAGTAATTTAGGATCATTAGTAATGTGGAGTCATTATGCAAATTCACATAAAGGATTTTGTTTAGAGTATGATATGCGAGATTTTTTGATAAACTATGACAAATTTCATATTATACCAGTATATTATAGCAATAGCTATTCTTTTAATTGGCATATAGAAACAGAATATGATATGCGAAAAACTAAATTATCACTAGCATTTATAAAGGCATATGAGTGGTATTATGAACTTGAATGGAGATTGATGAATGAAAATATAGAACAATCTGAAGATAGTGGTTTTCTTTTACCATTCCTAAAACCCAAAAGGATTTATTTAGGATGTAAAATGGATAAAGATTTTAAAAAAGACTTGATATTTATTTGTAAGCAAAAAAATATTATAATATATGAGGGTTTTTTAATTCCAAATACATATAATTTAGCATTTAAAAAAATTGATGTCTAAAGAAGTAATCCTTAAACTCATTTAGCAAAACCGTTTCCATATATAACAACGGTTTTGCTAAATGAAAGAATTGTTTCATTGTTATAATAATTAATTTCTTATTGCAATTCTACATCTGTTAAATACAGAAAACCATCTGGATAATCACCAGAATTATAAGCATTTATAGTTAATTTATTTACTTCGCTAACATCAATATTTCCTAATGAAATTGGCGCAGACATTGACGATTTAGAAATATTTTCTACTCTTTTTAAAAGTTCGTAATTATCTCCATATATTTCAACAATCATTAATGCATTATTTCCAGTATTTTTTGACAATGTTATATTTCCAGTTAATATACTATATTTTTGATTCAAACTAAATTTTGCAAATGCATTATTGGAAGCATCAAAGCGATATACTAAAGGATACGTATTTCCAAAGTTATCTACAAATCTTTCTTGTTCTTTGTAATAATAAGAATCATCTTTTACTATATTTTTTATAAAAATTGGATTATTATTTATGTCCTCTTTTAAATCACTTGAATCTGACTCTGAAATTTGTGACATTAATTTTTCAATTTCTTCTGTTTTATGATTCAACTCTTCTTTTAATTCATTTTTATCTACGTTTAACATTTCATTTGTCTGATTAAGAGAGTCATATTCATTTTTTAAATCAGTATATTCAACAAAAATATTATTATAGTCATTTTGCAATTTAACATATTCATCCAGCAATCGATCTATTATTTCTGATGAACTTTCATCTTGATTAATAGTAATTATTCCACTTTTACTAATTGCAGCTTCAATTATATTGCCTTGTACTTCTTTACCTTTAGAAAAACTTATAGTTCCTATAATTGCAGCAATTACTGTAAAAACACCTCCTATAATAGTATTTTTCGTAGATGTTTTCATTCGTAGCTCACCTCCAAATATCATATATTTAATTTTACTATATAACTCATTTATTATCAATTACATTTTATATTTCTCACATATCGTCTAACGATAAGACATTCGACTTCCACTCGAATAATGAGAGTTCGATTCTCCCTATGTGTTTTCCGACAGTCATCTTCATGGCTGTCATTTTATATTTGCATTATAACATGAAACCATAAAAATTGAAAGAAGGTGTTTATATGGCGAGAAAAGCCAAAGTTGCCGATGCGTCTGATAATTTTGACGATTCTCACGAATATAGATGTCTTCGGTGTGGAAAGGTATGGGAGAATCCTGTTGGTCATTTCTTTAAATCTCCCTGGTCAGAATCTTTTGAAAAAAATTCTCGATTTGTGCCTTTATGTAAAGATTGTGTAGGGGATATGTTTTCATCCTATGAAAAGAAATATGGCACTAACACAGCATGTATTTTCATGTGTTATAAATTAGATATTCCATATTACTATTCCCTCTATGATTCCATCATAAAAAATAACAATAACTTTAGTATGGGGCTGTATCTCCGGCAAATAAACGGAAGACAATACCAGTATCAGGATTTTACTCAGTCAATTCTGAATGGTGAAGTTGGAAAATCAAAAGATGATTATGAAAAAGAAAAGGAAATAAAATGGTCAAAGCAAGACACTCAAAACAGAGACTATGCCATTGAAATCATTGGATACGACCCTTTTGAAGATTATCCTGAAGAAGACCGCAAATTTTTATTTAACCAATTAACTCCATATTTGGATGATGAAGACTCTGCCGAGGATGCTTACAAATTATCACAGATATTACAGATAGTAAATAATAATAAACAAATTCATGTTTGTGATAAAAGAATTGCCAATCTTGATCCTATTAAAGATGCAAACGATATCAAGGCACTAAACACAATAAAAAAAGATTTGGTTGCAAGTAATGACAAGATTGCAAAAGAAAATGAGATTTCAGTAAAAAATCGTTCAAATAAAGATGTTGGAAAATCCACTCTTACTTACCTTATGCGAGATTTAAGAGAAAAGAATTTCGATAAGGCTGAGGCAGATTATTATGACCAATTAAGAGGAGAAGGAACACAGTGGGCAATATCCGTATCGCAAAAAGCTTTATTAGATCATTGTTTGTTTGATGAAAATGACAAAAAAGAAGTTTATGAAAATCAATTAAAATTGATTGATGATTTATACAGGGAGTTAGATGATAAAAAGGAACAGGTACGTCAATTATTAATTACTGTTGATACGTTAAATTCAGAACTTTCAAAAATAAAGGATGGTGCTGAAGATGGCGTATTATAAATTAATGTCTGAAAGAAAAAAACGTATCTGTGAATTAGATTCTGAGAGCATTGCCTTCTACCGCAGGAATCCTTGTATCGCCTGTGAAGAACTGCTCGGAATTAAGCTTATAGATAGCCAAAAATACATATTACAGGCAAGTTGGAATAAACCACATGTTCTTTGGTGTTGCAGCAGAAACTTTGGCAAATCGTTTCTGGGTGCAATATTTATGATATTAAAAGCGATTCTGTATGAGAACCAAGCTATTTATATTGTATCTTCCGTAGGTGATCAGTCTAAAGAAACTTTTTCTAAGATTGAAGAAATTGTATTGCGAATCGGTAAAACCGCAGCTTCTATTGATTCCTTAAAAGATATTGTAGAAAAAGAAACAAAGAAATCTGGAAACAACAAAACGGGTTTTGGACATGCCCAATCTGGGTTCCATGTTGAATTTTATAATGGTAGCGAAATTTTTACGCTGAATGGAAATCCTGATAACAACAGAAGTAGACGTGCAACTTTGGTCTTCTTTGATGAAGCCGCATTTTCATCTGATGAATTGATTGCAGTATGTGAAGCATTTGCTACTCAGAATACGGAATTTAAAACATCTGTTGCGAAAGATTTTAATCCAGAAACACTCAAAAGGAAATGCCCTACTCAGCTTGTATATGCGTCTTCACAGGATGATATGAGCAAAATATTTTACCAGCATTATAAGAACTTTACCAAAAAAATGATTGCTGGTGATAGAGATTACATAGTTGTAGATATGATTTGTGACACTGCAATAAAAACTTTTATGGAAGGCAAACCTTATACCGCTCTACTCACACAAGACAAAGTTGATGCCGCAATGAAAGCGAATCGTGAAAAGGCCTTGCGTGAGTATTATAATCAGCCTACTCGTGATGGTGGAGTAAATCAGATTGTAAAATGGGGAACTATTCGTAGAAATGAGACGTTTTATCTTCCACAATTATGTTATAAGCCAAATACAAGAATTGCTTTGGCATTAGATCCTGCTCGTACACTTGATAATTCTATTTTAAGTGCTATGAATATAGTCAATGATAAAGATTATGGGTATATGGGTGAAATTGTAAATTGTGTAAACTTTGTAGACCAGACAAGTAAAAAGGGATACAAGTTAGATTCAAACAGACAATTAGAGGAAATACGGAATTATCTTGATGTATATAATGGTATGCATAATGATTACCAGAATATAGATATTCTCTTAATTGACCAAGGAGCTGGTGGTGGCGGAACATCAACTTATGCTGACGGTTTATTAAATGATTGGGTTGGACGTGACGGTAGAAAACACAGAGGTTTAATTGATAAATCACACGAAATATATAAAGGGTATGAACATCTTTACCCAAACGCAATAGATAAACTGAGGCTGATTAATCCTAAAAAATATAGGACACAAATGGTTGACGAATTTATAGAGTTAATGAATTTAGGTGTAATAAAATTTCCGTATGAATTTAAACAGGAATTTATTGCTATGGCAAAAAAAGGCGAGGATGATACTGAAACTATCGAAAATTATCAATTGTCAGATGAAGAAATTTTAACATTAGCAAATATAGACCTGATGAAAAGTGAAATTACATCAATCTATAAATACGAAAATGCTGAGAAAACTTCAAAAAGTTATGCTTTGGCAAAAGATAAAGAATCAAAAATGCATGATGACCGTTTCTATACTGTCATTATGCTTGCTCATTACTTATATGATTTAAGACGTGGACAAACAGTTACAACAAATAAGCCCAAAGCAGATTACTCTTCTGCCCCAACATTTGCATCAAGTATAGATTTTTAGAAAGGATGGTGATAAATAAGAATGTCAGAAGAAATGAAATCTGAGACAGATAACATTCAAAAACAGACCAATGAAGATTTTGATGTTATCTTTGTTTCAAAAGCAGATGATGGCACAGTGATCGCTACTACACCATTATCTATTCGTGACCAAAAGCTTCAATTAGCATTAAGCCAGTATGATCCAGAAAACAAAAAATATTCTGTATATCTTAACGAAGGCATATCACCATCTAAATCAATATCAGTTGAAGAAATCGAAGAACTTTCCACCAATACTCAAAATGATTTAAATAAGGTTTTAAGAATCAATGCTTATAACAGAAAACTTATTAACAAAAATGATATTGTTGGAAAGACAGTAGAATCAATTGATACCAATATAAATACAGAAATCAAACTTACATATGGAAATGTTGACGATGGGAGAAATAAGAAAAAGAAATTAGAAGAATGTAAGCGGTTTATCAAGGATTTTAATAATTCTATTAAAGTGCAGCAGTTGACAAGAAATGCTATCACTACTTCTTATGTTGAGGGAAACTGGATTTCATATCTCCGGCATGAAGACCCCAATAATTATACTGTAGATATTTATCCATTGGGTGTTTGTGAAATTACAGAAACAATGGTAAATGGAGAGCCTATTATATGGTTTAATATCAAGGAATTGCGTAAGAGACTTCAAAAGGTATATCGAAAAACAAAGAAAAGAAAGCCTTTGATGTTTGAAAATATGGAGGAAGAAGTAAAGAGCAGTTATCCAAAAGAGGTTTATGAGGCATTCATCAACAAAGAGGACTATGCTGTTTTAGACCATAAATATACGGGGATTATCCGTATCAATAATCTTAACCGCAAATATGGTGTCTCTCCCATTTTAAGGGCTTATACAGATTTGAGTATGCTTGATACTTTTGCAGACGCAGACAGGATAAATAGCAAGGCAAAGGCTAAAAAGATAATTCACCAGAAGATGCGCAAAGAGACTATGGGACAGGATTATAATAAAGATTTCTTTCCAGAGGTAAGTTATGCACATTCTAACTTTATGGACGCATTTAAGCAGAATACGGTTGTTGTCACTTCTCCTCCTACTGTCGAGGAGATTTCTTATGTTGAACCAAAAGTAGAAATGACTTCCAAGGATACTTATAATATTTATCGTTCAAAGGTGTTATCTACTCTCGGTATTCAGTTTTTAATGGATAGCGGATCTCAGTCTGTATCTACTGCTTCTATATCGGTTACACAGCTCATGCGTACTATAAACGCAATTTCTGAACAGTTAGAAGATATTCTGAGAAAATGGTATAGACAGATTATTTTGGATAATGGTTATCCTTTAGAATATTCCCCTGATGTGAATGTTATTGACACAGAACAGTTAGAAGCAGAATTAAAACATTCTTTGGCTACTCTTCTATTCAGTACAATGAACTGTTCTTATTCTACTGCTTTTGAAATTCTTGGTTTGGATATTAATGACGAAGTCCAGAAAAGAACAAGGGAAAATGAATTAAAATATGATGAAATATTTAAGCCTCATGATAGCCAATATACAAAATCAAGCAATATCAATAATGATGACCAAGGTGGTCGCCCTGCTGACTCAGATAATAAAACAAAACAGCAGTATGACAAAACAAGACAGGAGGCATTGAAGTAATGAATTATGAAATTATATGTCCCTGTTGTGGTAAACAAATAAAAATATCTGTTGATGGCAATGGTAATACCACTGCTTTTTTATTGGATAAAAATAAGATTTCCCAGGATGAGTTATTTAATAAAACGGGAATCGAATTGGGAATCGTTGAAAGCGAGGAATGTAATTAATGGAATTTGAAAAAATATGTTTTTCATCTAAAGCCATTGATATTGCTGAAAACGACTTATATTTGGAGATTACTAACAGACTTTGTTATTACGATGACAAAAATTTAAATAATGTAATGCTTCCATATAAGGGATTTGAGGAATCTGCATTGGAAAATGCTAAAACCTTAATTAACATGCCAGTGCAAGCCAAGTACAAGAAAATCAATAATATGGATGATCTTGGCAGTCATGAAATGCATGTCCTGCCAACTGGCGAAGTAGAGTTTCTTACTGAGAGTATAGGTACACATATTTCTATTGAAATAAAGGAAGACATAGTAACTACTGTTTCTGGAGATACTAAAACTCTTCCGTGTTTATTTGCGAAATGTCGTATATGGAAAAGAAACTCAAATATGATTGCGGCTGTTAAAAGGTTATACGAATCTGATGGCGGCTTAAATTCAAGTTGGGAAATTTCTACTTCCGAATATGAGTATAAAGCAGGTGTGAAAATTCTTAAAGATTATGCTTTTCTTGCGAATACTTTCTTAGGCAGCACCACTACTCCAGCTTACAATGGCACATCTAAAGCAATATCATTATCTTCTCTTAGTGAAGAAGAATTATTGGTTGCAGAAGCTCTAAGTCTTGATTTGTCTGAAAATCAAACAGGAACTTTTGACATAAACAATGAACCCGAAAAGGAGGAAAATATTTTGAAGAAAGACAAAAATATTTTATCTTCTGAAAATAAAGCAGTAGAAACACCAACAAATACTGATGAAGTATCTGGTGTAACGGCTGATAAAACTAATGCTGAAAGCAATACTGCTGAGGCGGAAGTCAAGGAAGATAAAAATGAAGTAACTAATGACAACACATCAACTGAAACATCTGCTCTTACTTCTTATGATTTAAGAGTGCGTATTTCAAAAGCATGTCGTGATAAATATGATGATTGGTGTTGGGTTGTATATTTGTTTCCAGAAGAACACGAAGTATGGTGTGAATATGATGGTGAGTCTGAATTAGACTATCTGAAATTTACATATACAGTAGAAAATGATGTAGTAGCTGTTTCTGAACCAGTGAAAGTATCTTTAACTGTATCTGTTAAGGATATCAATGCTACTGTTGCCGAGTATGAAAAGACGATTGCAGAAAAAGATGATTTAATCGTAAAAGCAAGTTCTGAAATCACATCTCTCAAATCTGAAAATACGGAACTATCTCAGTACAAAGAAAAATTCACACAGATGGAGCAGGAAAAGGTAGCTGCTGAATTAGCACAGAAAAAGGAAGATTTAATTGCTTCTGTTGTAAAATCTGGACAGATTACCAAAGAAGAAATTGAAAATTCTGAGGAACTTTCTGGATATGTTGATAATTTAGATAAGAAATCATTAATGGCTATTGTCGGAGAAAGGTTGTCCGCTTCTGTAGATAACAAGTCAGAAAATGAAGTGGAAACCTCTGAAACAAAAAATGATGATCATGTAACTTCAAATTTAAACAATGAAGATGATGAAGTCTTTGATAAGGCTTCTATTATGAGAAACTTTTTAAGGAAATAAGGAGGATATTTTATATGCTTAGAGAATTACAGGTAACTAAGGACAAACCAGCAAATTCAATGTATAAGGCTGGTGAAGAGAAAATTATTACTGGTATGGCAGTTGTAAAAAATGAAACCAATAAAACATTTGAATTTGCTACTGCTGATACTGTCGCTGATTTATTCTTTGTAGATAAGGAACGTGTACCTAGTGGTATTAATGCTGCAAGAGGTGATATGTCTGATTATGATGAAGATTTTGTAACTTTAAAGGAAAATGAATTCGGTAAACTAATTGCTTATTACGAAGGTGAAAGATTTGCAACTGACCAGTACGTTGAAGATGGTCTTACTTCTGGTATTCGTGTATCTGCTGGTGCAGATGGAAAACTAGCTAAGGCAACAAAGGCTTCTAAATATGTTTTCAAAGATTTTTGGACAGATAATGGTCATAAATTAGCAGTAATTGAAGTGTCTGATACTGCTGTTGCAAATGCGTAATTTTAAATTAACCCAAGGAGGAAATATATATGGCATTAAAAATTGAAGTAGCTGAACTGATGGAAACACCAGGCGTTATGTATGACGTAGCTGAAAAAGTTGAATATAAGAGAAATCTTAGCAACGAGGAAAAAGAAATTTATGAAATTTCTGATGCATGGTGCAAAGAGATTGGGAAAACGGGCTGCGATGAGAAGAAAGAAATCGCAGCCTTTATTAATAAGGTAGTTAATGAGGAAATTTACAATGCTCCTGATGAACTGCTTGATTCTATGTTTGATAGAGGTTCTATTGGTGAATTTGACGATGAGGAATTTACAAAAACTCCACAGAACACTCTTGAGGCACATGAAGCTGCCAAGGGCGGTACGGTAGATAGAAGTTATATTGACTTTACTGCTATTAAACCAATTACTAGAAATCGTCAAATTGAAACTGACCTTTCTTATGTGGATTTAAGGAAGAATGGATTTAAGTCTGTAGCAACACTTACTACTTATGCAAAAGAAGCATTGCAGAACGCATTGTTTTATGATGTGTTTACTATGATTGATAATGCAATCGTAGGTGGCGATCAGTTAGTGACCGCAGGTGGTAAGGTTCCTACGCAGGTTGCTGTTGATGCATTCAATCTATATCTGTTAGACCGTGATCCTTCTGCTGTTGCCGTTTGTCTTAGCAAATATGCACAGGCTTTAGGTCGTATGGATGGACGTTCACAATATATGAGCAATTCTATGAAGGATGAATTTAACCGCTATGGACTTGTGAATTTCATTGATGGAGTGCGTATTGCATCTATCTCTGGCGCAAAGAGAACAGGACGTGGACAGTTAATGTTACCTGATCTTCGTATCTTCGGTGTGGCTGGTAAAATTGGCGGTCTTGATATGAAGGGTGAACTTCATACTTTTGAAGATTTGGATAACTCTAATGAAAAGGTGATTATCAGAGTTAAAGATTTTACTTACTCTGTTGGTATTACCAATATTGAAAATTGTAACAAGATGGTTCTTACAAACTAATCTTTTAGATTATCAAAAAGATACTATCTATTTTTATGCTTAAAATTGGGAAGATAGTGTCGCTCACGAAAAGCAGATACCCACTGCTTTCTTCCCAATTTAATAATAAATGGGATACCGTGGGTTGGTTTTGGGCATATGTCCAACTCGCACTATAAATCAAGAGGAGGTATCGGAAATATGTCTGAAATTGATACACAAAATATTAATGTTTTAAATTACAACGAAAATGAAGTATTTGTTGATAATTATAAATTTAGTGCTTCCAGAGACGGAAAAACACCATCAATCGTCACTATGAGTCTAAGTGAACTGAAAAATATTTGCACAAACACAGATATTATCATTACTGGATGGCTTACTTTTGATGATGATGTAAAAGAAGAAATATTTAAGGAACTTCGTATCACTAATTGGAGAAATATTCTTACAAATAGTGATATAGAAAATATTTTAACGCATCCTACTATGGAAGGTTTGCAAAAAATCATCAATATTGAAAATCAGACTTATTTTGATAGGGTGCGTATTATCATGTTTAAACTCATGAAACAGGGGATAGATATTACCACTAAAGTAAATCGGATTGTAGAACAAAGATATGATGAACTTCGTAGAAGACAGCGTGTAAGCTCTATCGTTCTTACAAAGAAAGATACCAAGACCTATGCTACTCCTGATGAGGTAAAAGAATTGTCTGCTCAGAATGCCGCTTTACAAAGTCAGTTAGATGAAATGAAGAAAATGATGGAACAAATGATGTCTATGCAGAATACTTCTAATTCAATTCAAACTGAAAATGAAAATAAAGAAGATGCGGTAACTGATGCTCCTCCGAAGAAAAAGCCTGGTAGACCTAAAAAGACTACAACTTAGGGGAGGAATTGTAATTGGGACAGGCAACTTCTTTTGAAAAGGTAATATCTAGGTTACTGAGAAAAATTGAAAAAGATAAGGATTTCTTTTCATACTATAATGTGTCTGTTTCAGAAGTACAATCTCTTGTGATGGAACAGGCAACAGGCTATTTATACGATGCAATTGATTTACTGGTTTCTAAATGTGAGCCGGATGTGGATTTTTATAACTATGATGAGTTACAGATGTTCCGGTTTGAACTGACACAGAGAGAAATTGGATTACTTGCCTCTCTTATGTACGAGGTATATTTTGAGAGAGACGAGGCATTACTGAAAGCATTTAAAATTCGCATGACCCCATCGGATCTAAACCAATTTTCTCCTGCCAATGAACGTGCTTCATTTGAAAATATGTTGGCAAGAATCAAAGCGGAAAACCGAAACGATATATCAAGGTATATTTCTACAGATAGAAAAACTGGCAAAAGAAAAACGATCAATTACAGTCAATATGATGATTAGGGGGTAACTGGGTATGGATATTAGTTACTTCCAAAAAATCAATAATACATATAAATCCAAAAGCAAACAAGAAACTGACTTATATTTGTTAAATAGACATGTAGATGAGTGCTTTGCTGATACGATTGATTATCATATTGTAAAAAGAAATGGTGAACCATTTGAGTTGCTAATCATTAAAGATACAGATAACAATACATTTAAGAAAAAAATAAAATCAAGGACTTCTGAGCCGTTTAATCTTGGCGATTATATTGAGTGGAACAATCAGGTATGGCTTGTAATGCTACTCAATCCGGATGATAAAACATATCATTCTGGTTATATGTATCTTTGTACTGTTCCGCTCCGCTGGCAGAATTCAAAAGGAAAAATTATTGAGCGATTTAGTTACGCAGAAGATTTTACCAAGTATTCTTCAGGAACTACAGGAAATAGTATTATGACTGTTGGCGATAACCAATATGGTTTGACTATTCCAATAGATGAAGAAACAAAAAAACTTAATAGAGATATGCGTTTCTGTATTGATTTTGATGATTCTGATAAACCAGATATTTATCAACTGACAAATCGAAAAACTCACCTAAGTAATAATACTTATTTTGGTCGTGGTGGAATTATGACTTTGACATTATCTTTTGATGCATTCAATCCAAATGATGATAAAAAAGTTACCTTGGAAGATGGTCAGGAAGTATGGATCTGTGATTATATTGATCCTACCTCTCCTCTCCCACCTACTCCCCCAGTACCCGATGAAACGACAGATTTATCCGCTGTGATTTCTGGAAGTAAGAATCTACGTAATTCATATAATCGCACTTATACTGTTTCATTTGCGGACAAAGAAGGTAATATCATTGATTGGCAAGGAATTAATTATCAGTGGAATATTGTATCTGATTTCGACATCAAGCAGACTGTAAAAGATAATCAAATAATATTATTTGTTAATGATGAGAACCTAATCGGTGGTTCTTTTTTATTGCAGATTGTCACAGGTACAATAACTGTTTCAGAACTTAAAATAGATATTACAGAGTGATGGAGGTGAATATTTATAGGAAAATCACGAAGTTATGAGATTATCGAATATCGAAAACTCATAGAAAAAGAAATCTGTAAATCCCCAGAACTTATAAAATTACTTGGCTGTGAAAACGAAGAATATCCAGAAGATATTATTCCATATAAATATTCATTTCCGCATGAATACATTCCAGGTACTCAACAAGAAACCGACAGGTTTATTAATTACGAAATTAGTGCAGCCATTGATGCGAGGAATAATACCTTCAAGGATCTTACGATATATTTCTTTGTTGTATGCCACGAAGATATAATCAAGTACAAAGAAAAAGGAATTACTTATCTTTGGTATGACAGGGCAACTTGCGCATTAGATAATATATTTTGTGAAAAGAATGTATTAGGTATAGGTAAAACATTATTGATCAGCAACACTCCATACTGTCCGCAAAACAAATTCAAAGGAAGGTTATTAAAATTTATAGTTAAAGATTTTAATAATGGATTGAAATATGGGAAGTAGTAAAAGTTGGTTGAAGCTTAATAAGATACATATTACACCAGAAATTACGCTTAAAATTCCTACAGTTGGAGAAGTTTTAGATAATGAGCAGAGCTATTATAGTTTAACATATGCACTTACCGCTTCACCTTTTTCCTACATGGTACAACTAGACGACATGGGGATTGATTATACATCTATAGATGACTGGCAATTATTTTGTTTACTTTTTTGCAGATATTCAAACCAAATTATTTCATATCAGAACAAAATTAAGGATCTAAAAAAAACACTTAATTATATAAAGGAAAATACAATTGAATATATAGATTGTACTTATCAAATAAAACTATTAGAACAAAATATATATGATATTGGCATAGATATGGTTTTTGATGAATTTGAGATGACAGCCGAAAAAGATGGTCAATTAATTGGATTTGGGATATATCAAGATAAAGACGGAGAAGAAATATTATATAATCCAGCAACCGATGTGAAAATTGATCGGTTGATACATATGGATATAGCAGATGCAATCAGAAAAATAAATTTATATGAAAAAATAAAATCCAAACCAGGTAATGAATCTGCCAGAAAATACTTACTTGAAAAAGAACGCAAAAAACAAAAACGATTTGCAAAGAAAAAGCAGGAACCATATTTAGAAAAATTAGTTATTGCATTAGTTAATACAAATGAATTTCCTTATGATTATGATTCTTGTATGGATTTATCTATATATAGATTTAATCAGAGTTTTAAACAAATTCAGCATAAAATAGCCTTTGATAACACAATGATTGGTGTATATGCTGGAACAATTGATACATCCAAACTAAGTAACAAAAATGCACTCTCTTGGGTGCCAATCAAATAATTATGAAAATAAGACCGTAACTGGTCTTTTTATTTTGCAAAAAATTAAAATACAGGAGGACAATCAATGAATATTGATAAGTTTACAATTACATCCTATGACCAGATTACGGGGTTTGATAGAACGAACGGAAGTCTGGATATGATTCTTGATGAGCTGAGTGATTTTACTTTATCTCATGAAGAAGAAAAAACTGATATTACTGGCAAAGGTGGTAGGGTTATCAGTTCCCTAAAGAAAAATAAGAAAGTTACTGGTAAGGGCACTAATGGTATGCTCTCTGGTGGCGCTTTGGCTGCTATGCTTGGTGCTGAAATTGAAGATGGTATGCATGTTATTAGATATACTGATACTATCACGGTGACCGCAAATAAGGGAGTAACTACAGAAGTTGCTGTAGGTACGGTTGGTAATGAGATTGGTACAATCTATGTAAGAGATACAAATAATGCTTATATTTCTGGTGGTAAGAAATTAACCCAGACAAGTGCTGAACCAGCTACTGGAGAATTTTCTTATGACCCCACAACGAAGGAAATTTCATTCTTTGAAGGTGATGTAGCTGATGGCACAGAAGTAATCACTTTCTACGATGCAGAAGTTGAGGGTAAGAAAATTTCCAATAATGCGGATAATTATAGCAAGACACTTCAGTTATTTATTGATGTAACTTGTCAGGATGGATGTGATAACCTCTTCCATGGACAGTTCATTATTGATAGAGCAGACTTTAATGGCACATTTGACATTGCTGGTGGTTCTGATCCTGCCACACTTGGCTTTGAATTTACTTCTATGCCTAATTTGTGTACTGGGAAAAGTGATCTTTGGGACTTTGTGTTATTTGACTGAAGATAATATATTTATGGGCAGTTTTATGCTGCCCACATATTAAAAATGGAGGTCAAATATGGCAGAAAAAAAGAAAATACCTTGTCGTGTTTGTGGTAAACTTTTTGAACCGTGCTCAACTTGCCAATCTGATAATAGAATGTTCAGATGGCGAAATTTCGCATGTTCATTAAAATGCGCAGAAAAATACATAAGTGAAACTATTGCATACCGTGAATCACAAACAAAAAAGGATATCTCTGTTACTGTAGATGTAGAAGCAGATTTAAACACGCATCAAGAAACACCAAAGAGAAAATATACTAAGAAAAAAGCAACAAATAATATTGAAATAGAAAAAGAAGAAAGTGAGCAGATTGATTAGAGAAATGGGATATATTGAATTCTTTTCAATCTGTTAATTGAATTGATTTTGATATATCCCATTTTTTTACGGTCTAATTAAATATATGGAAAAGAAAATCAAATGGGATAAAGAATATAATTGTTCCTTTTTAGATGAATACTTATTTCTCAAAAAGAAGGGTATTAGATATGAATGGGTATGCACTAATGAAAATGGTGTGTCGGTTTGGAAGTATAAGAAAACCCGTGAATTATGGTTAGCTTTGGCAGAGATGTATTCTAATACAAAATATGAAGTTTAAATGGAGTGATATAAAATAAAGGAATATAGCAAAATATTTAATAAAGAATATCAAATTGAAAATACTGTTAAAATTGTAAACACTCGTCAAGCAGGGCTTTATATTAAGCATAAAATTCCTCTTGTTGATTTATTTTGGTCAAAAAATTCATTAGTTTTTGTATTCAACAGAGAAGATAGTAAAGAAGTATACGACTTGTGGTGTAAACGAGAACTAAATTAATAATTGTGATTAGGAGATTTTAATGGAAAATTGGATAGATTTAAGTAATGTACCGAAGAAAAATGGCATTGGTAAATATAAAGATAAATTAGTTACTGATTGGGGTAAGTGTTGTGGTTGCAAATGCAAATTTCAATATAGAAATATTGAAGCTGAATTAGAACTATTAAAGTATGATAGAAAGAAAAATAGAATTTATTTTCTTTATAATAACCAAGAGTATAATTTGTCCTTTAAGGGATTTATGGATGTAAATTTTAAATCAATTTTAGGAATTCATGATATTACATATAAATATAATATAGGAGAAATTATTAATACTCAAAATGCTTCAATCATAATTTTACAACAAACATATGCAATAAGTTCAGTTGGACGTAGAAAATCTGTATATAAAGTAAAATGTTTAAAATGTGGTCATACTTATGTATTAGATCAAGATAGAATACCCAAATTTGAATACTGTCCTGTATGTATAAATAGGATTATTGTAAAAGGTATAAATGATTTATGGACTACTAATCCAGAAATAGCAAGTTTGTTTACTAATAAAGATGACGGATATAAATATTCAAAATGTAGTAATGCAAAAGTAAATTTTACTTGTAAATATTGTGGAGAATCAAGTAGACATTTCGTTTCTGTAGTTGCAAACTCTGGTCGTGTTCCATGTACTTGTTCTAATTCATATTCATTGCCTAATAAAATTATGTTTTATATATTAAAAGAATTGTCAATAAATTTTGAAAAAGAAAAAACTTTTAGTTGGTCTAATGGTAAAAGATATGATTTTTATATTGAAAATTTATCAACAATTATAGAAATGCATGGTGGGCAGCATTATAAGATGGTTCCCAAATTTGATAAAACCGAAAATGATTTTATTAAACGAGTTAAAAATGATAATTGGAAAAAAGAAATTGCATTAAAAAATAATATAAAAAATTATATTGTTATAGATTGTAGAGTTAATACTTTTGAAAGTATACTAAAAAATATCTTATCTTGTAATTTATCAAATATTATAGACATTTCCAATATTAATATTGAAAATATTAAGAAAAATATTTATGCAAATATTTGTGAAACGATCTCAGAATATTGGAACAATGGCATATATGAAACAAATAAAATTGCAGATTATACAGGTTTAACTAGAGAATTTGTAGTCAACAAACTGCATTTATGTGATGAACTTGGATTAATTAATTATGATAAATCGTTATCAAAGAAAATTTCGCAAGAATATATAACTGCAAACAGATACCAACATTTTGCAAAACCATTGAAATGTAATGAACTTGATTTATATTTTGGAAACAATGCAATTGCAAGTAAAGAACTCAGTCAAATTTTAAAAAAAGATGTATTACCAAATAATATTTCAAGGGTACTTTTAGGTATAAGAAAATCATATAAAGGATATACATTTTCTTATATTTCCCGTTCGGAATTTAATAAAAAGAAAATAGAATTACAAAACAAGACATTTGGAGATTTATTTTTAGTAGAGGATGGATTATATAATGAATGTGTATCTTGATAATGCTGCATTAAAAAAACCTAATAATGATATTATAGAATGTGTATCAAATATATTGAAAAATAATTGGAATAATCCAAATTCAATATATGATGTAGGTGTAAAATCAAAACAATTAATAGATAATGCAAAATCTATAATATCAAAAGAAATCAATTGCGACAAAAATGAATTGATATTTTGT
Source organism: uncultured Lachnospiraceae bacterium (assembly GCA_947652735.1). Lineage (GTDB taxonomy): Bacteria > Bacillota > Clostridia > Lachnospirales > Lachnospiraceae > Coprococcus_C. The sequence goes on from CANTEG010000001.1 coordinate 247,197, forward strand.
AGTTGTGGTTCTGAGGCAAATGCTCTTGCAACTGTTGGATATATTCGTGCTAATAATAAAAAACATTTTATTACCAGCACAATAGAACACGCAAGCATATTAGAAAATCCATATGCAAAGAAAATTATTACTGTTGATAAAGATGGACATTTTAATATAGATGCTGTTAAAAATATTCATGATTCATTGGTTTCATTACAAATGGCGAATTCTGAAATTGGCACAATACAAGACATAAAAAATATTGTTAAAATTCTGCACAATAATAATTGTATTGTACATACTGATGCTGTTGCTGCTTTTGGAAAAATAAAGATTGATGTAAAAGAATTAGATATTGATATGCTTACTGCTACAGGACAAAAAATTGGCGGTATATTAGGTGGTGCATTTTTGTATAAAAAGAAAAATATAAAAATTGAACCTATAATATATGGACATAATACTTTGCGTGGAGGAACTCCAAATGTTGCTGCAATAGCTTCTATGGGCAAGGCTGTGGAGTTATTCAACTACTCTTCCATATCTTCATCTAATAGAGATTATGTATATGATTACATTTTGAATAACATTCCAGATAGTTATTTAATCGGTGCATCAATTGAATCTGGTAATAGATTACCACACAATTTATATATGGCTTTTAAAGGAATTGAAGGGGAAAGCTTAATGATACTTCTTGATATGTATGGAATATGTGTATCCGTTGGTAGTGCATGTTCTAGTGGGGAATTAACTCCTAGTTCAACTTTAGTCGCTATTGGTATGAATGAACAAGATATTCATTCATGTATACGCTTAAGTTTCGGTGCGGAAACCAAAGAAGAATTAGATTATGTATGCGGAAAATTAAAACAGTGCGTTGAAAATTTGAGAAAGTTGAACACACAATAGAATGGCAATTTCAAAAGTAAAAGGTTGCTCAAGACAATGGGTGTAAAAGTAGATGACGTACTTGTGATGAAGTACTTAATATAAGTGAAAAATAGTCAAGCAAGTCTGCTATTTCCCTTATAATTAAAAATTTAAACAGTAACACATTTTAGGAGGAGTTTATTATGGAAAATATAATAAAAAATATAGATTGGATGCAGGTAATATCTGTTATTTGGACGGCTGTGCTACTACCTATTATTACATATGTAGGAACGCAGATTAGTGCTTATATGAAGTCAAAAAGATTAGATAAATATACAGATATATTATATGACAATGTAGTTAATGCTGTTAAAGATGTGTATGAAACTATAGTAAAAGATATTAAAGGCAGTGACGATTGGACAGAAGAAAAGAAAAATGAAGTAAAGGAAATTGCCAAAACAAAGGCAATACAAGCATTATCCAATTCTGCTTACGAAATCTTAAAAGCGGCAAATGGTGATTTTGATAAATATTTGGACGGACTCATCGGCACTGCATTGTATGATTTAAAAAATTATTAAATAAGGTGGAGCTGTATGGATGGAGGCAATTAAAGAACTAACAACACTTAACTTTTCTTTAATATTTATTTCGGTTTTCATTATTTTTACTGGGATTAAGGCAATTGTTTCGTTGGCTGAATGGTTTTTTAAAAAACTTGGTCTTGAAACAAAATGGATGAAAAGAAAACGTGAGGATCATGAATTATTGATTCAAACATCTCAAAATGTTTTAGAATTACAAAATAAACATATGGAAGATATGAAAGAGTCAGATAAACATGATGAAGAAATGCGTAAAGATATTAAAAATCTTACAGATCTATTTGTAGAAAAGCAAATTAGTGATTTTCGTTGGGAAATTATTAATTTAGCAGATAAAATTTCAAATGGTAAAGTAATAAGTAGAGAATGTTATAAACATGCTATTTCAACATATGAAAGGTATGAAAAAATAATTGAAGAAAAGGGTCTGACAAATGGTGAAGTTGAGATTTCTATTCAAATTATAAATGATTCTTATAAACAAAAATTAAAAGAAGGATTTTAGCAATAATATGGAAACACTTCAACCAGAAATTTGCGAAGATGGGTGGTATTGCTACTGCCCTCTTTGTGAATATTATGATTTGATTCCCAATATTCATAATAAATGTCCCAAATGTGGACAATTGATTAGCTGGGATTGGTTTAAAAAAGATAAAGATAAAATTGATACATTATAATTGTTTTAAGAGCGATTTCATTTTTATTTGGAGTCGCTCTATTATTATGTACAGGGGAGTGATTGTATAACAACTATATCATTAATTATAAATAATAATACTTTGTTTGAATATGAAAAATATTATTTCAAGTTACATCCACGAGCAAGAAAAAAACCAATAGAAAACCCATATCACCCTCTTATGAATCAATGGATGATAATGAAAAGACCAATGATGAATGCATTAAAACAAAAATGGAAAGATTTCATAAAATGGTTTATTGAAAATCAAGGTTATACTAACCTACACATAGAAAAATGTGAAATGACGTTTATTACATATTATAAAACAAATCGTAGACATGATGTGGATGCAGCATGTCCAAAATTTATTTTAGATGGCTTTGCGGAAAGTGGTTTTATTGTGGATGATGATAGTAAACATGTTACTTCTCTCTTGTTGAAATGCTATGTAGACAAAGAGAATCCCAGAACTGAGGTCGAGGTGATTATTTATTAATGTACTCTTATGAAATAGACCAAATACTAAAATCTCAAAATTATATTATTAGTCCAGAAACATATATAGACATTTGTAATACGAGTCCACAAATTATCAAGAAGAACTACGAACCTTATGATGAATATTTCAATATATGGACTAATGATAATTATTACTGGAAATTTAAAGTAAAATTGAAGGGTGAACAATAACTTATATATTAGGAGGAGAAAATAAAATATGATTACCTATTTTAAAATGAAAAAAAGAGAATGGAAAGTTAAAGCAGCGTTTTATGGAATGATTATTTCTATAGTAGATAATCAGAAAGAACTTATTGAATTTGTGCAAAAGCTATTTCTATCCTTAAAGGATATTTCTGTTGAGGACATGAGGGATGAATTTATTAGTAAACTGGCTGAAATAATTCATACAGAAAATAAAGATAACTCAGAGACATAAAATGTCTCTTTTATTGGCAGAGGAGGAATATTAAAAATGTATGATTTTATGAGTGTTGTGAAATTTAACGACAAATATTTTGAGTATGGCGATGAAGTTGCAGTAACTAAAAAAGACGATTCTGTAGTTGTAGGAAGTATTATAATAGAAGATGCGGAAGGTAATGAAACGACTTATTGGACTTTGTATTTAGATATTAGTGAAAAGTATCACAAGAAAACAATATTTATCCGCAAAGATGATATCAAAAACATTCAAAAAGTAAATGAATGATTTTAAATTGGAGGAATATAAATGATTGATTATAATATATACAATCTTATTCCATTAACAGAAGAACAGGATGAAAATATATTGAGACAACAATAATTTCTATCTTAAAAGATCAAAAATTATCATTGTCTCAGGTACGTTGTGTCTTTAACCATATTCTTGCAAAAATCGAAAATGAAAATATAGTTAATTTATAGAGTTATTATATTTTTCAAGTTTTTCAATTATTTCATTATATGTTTCCAAATATGCTTCAGTTGCTGTATTAGTTTCTAATAATCCAATACCATGATCGCCAGTTACTCTTCTTTGAGCTAAAAAATGTGAAATTGTTTGTATTTCATTTTTATCAAGTTTGTGTTTATTCATAAATACTTCCTCCGTAGAATATTTAGTATCATCATAGCACCTATGTAAATTAAAGTAAATAAAGATTGGAAGTGACTTATGGCACAAGAAATAAAAAACATAAAACAGCTTGCAAAAGCATTGGAATCAAAAATGGCATCAATTCTTGAATTGGTAGCTGAAGACGTAAAACATGAAGTAGATGATTATTTACAAGATTATTACGATGAATATGATCCTGCGTTTGGAAAATTATTTTCTTCATGGTTCTATGAGCGTACAGACCAACTAAGGAATTGTTGTAAAATCAGTAAACCTAAAATTAATAATGGAAAAATTGGTATTGAAGTATATTTAGATGTCAATTCATTGGATTATAATACCCCAGGAGCTGATCCGTATAAAAGTTTGGTGGCTGCGAACAGTGGTCTACATGGCGGCTTTAACCCATCTTACATTATTGGTGGTCAAGTGCCTTGGTCTGCTATTAGTGGCAACACAGGTGATAGATTTGGTACAGGAACCCAAATATGGAAGGAACCAATGGAGGAACTTATAAATAATGGGAAACTAATAACTATATTTAAGAAATGTGCAAAGCAACGAGGTTTAAACATTAAATAATAATAATCACAAAACTACTACTGCCCTTTTATCGGAGGGCTATTTTTATACCTAAAAATAGAAGGAGGTATATAGATGAATGAGTTTTTGATACAGCTCCAAGCTATATTAGATGCTGAAACATCAAAAGGAAATATCAATAAATCTCTGACCAGAATACAAAATAATTTAAATAAATTAAAGGTTCAAGCAGAAATTGATCCAAATGCACTTTTGAAAATCACCAAGCAATTACAAAAGGCATTAAGTAATCCTAAGATCAATATGTCTAATATTGGAATTGACTCAAATTCTAGTATTAAACAGGCAGAACAAATCGGTCAGAAAATAGGTCTAACTATTTCAAAGTCAACAGAGAAGAATATCAATATAGATAAACTCAATGCCGATATTAAAACGCTTGTTAATAATCTGAATAATTTTTCTTCTAAAAATGATGGATTTGATAGTTTTAAAACAGAAATAAATGGTGTTGAAGTCAGCTTAGATTCTTTAATAAGCAAATTATCTACTGTTGATAATACGACTGATTTAAGCACTATTCGTTCTGAGGCTAATGCATTAAAAACAGCTTTTACAGAACTGTCTCAAATCAATGAAATTCAACTTTCAATTGACAACAGTCGTGGCGCGAGTGAGTATCAGAATCGAATAAATGCCATTATCGCATCGTTGGAACGATATGGGGTTGAAACAAAAGAAGCACAAAATATCACTGCTTCTCTTCAATCCACTTTTGATAACATGAAAGGCATGTCAGGTCAAGAGCTTATAGCACAAGCTGATAAACTTGAACGGGAATTTAAAGCAGTAAAAGCATCTGTTGATGAAGCTAAATTGTCTTATGATAAATATATGCAACCCGTATCAAATGAGAAAGCTACATCTTTAATTAATAGGATAAATAACTTCTTAACTAAGAACACAAAAATCACTCAAGAAGCAAAAGCGACTCTTCAAGGTTATGTACAGGAGTTAGAAAAAGGGGTTAATCTTAATCGCTGGAATAAAATCAATGGAAAACTAAAAGAGACAGAAAATTCTATGCGATTACTTGGAAGACTTGGAATGTCATTAAAAAATCAGATGTCACAAGCTGTTTCAAGTTTTAGTATGTGGTTTTCTGCAAGCACTCTTGTAATGAAATTTATTTCTGAAACAAGAGAAGCTGTTAGTGAATTAAAAAGTGTAGATACTTACCTTACTGAGATTAGTAAAACGAATCATAGTTTAACATCTGATGATTTATTAAAAATAGGAAGTAATGCTTATGATGTTGCGTCAAAATATGGCAAAGCCGCAACTGACTACTTATCTGGCGTACAGGATATGTCACGCGCTGGTTATCAAAATGCAGAAGCAATGGCGGAGGTTTCTACCGCTGCTCAAGGTGCTGGTGATATGACAGCAGAAGTTGCTAACAAAATGGTTATTGCAACAGACAAGGCATATAAGCTTGGCGGATCAGTTGAAGAACTAACAAAGATTTTAGATGGTGTCAACTGGATTTGTGATAATAATGCAGTAAATATGTCCGAATTATCAGAGGGTATGTCGATTGTTGGTTCTACGGCTGCTTCTCTTGGCGTTGATGTTAATGAATTAACCGCAGTATTAGGAACTATGGCAGCAACTACACAACAAAGTGGTTCGGAAGTTGCTCGTGCATTTAAAGCAATTTTGTTGAATATACGACAGGTTTCTGATGAGGAAGAAGGTATCGATGCAGAAGGCTTAACTAAATATGAAAATGCTTGTAATGCATTGGGCGTTTCCTTAAAAGAAACTAAAGATGGTATTTTACAAACAAGAGATGCTATGGAAGTTTTAAAAGAGCTTTCAGAAGAATACAATAAGCTTGATGAGAATGACATTAGAAGAACTGATTTGCTTAACTCTGTTGGTGGCAAGCTAAGAAGTACGCAATTGGATGCCCTGCTTCGCCAATGGGATACATATGAAAATATGTTACAGCAATTTAGCGATGGATCTGGAACAATGGCAGCAGAAGCAGAAAAAACAGCACAATCATGGGAAGGTTCTCTTAACCGTCTTCATAATACATGGGTAGATACTATTGGAAACATTGCAGAATCCGATGCTATCATTACTATTATCAATTCATTTAACGGATTACTTTCAGTTGTTAATAATGTTACCTCAAAACTCGGTTCTTTAAAAACTATCGGACTTGGTGCTGGTTTGTTTGCTGGAATAAAAAACGTCGGTGAGGATAAAATGTATTCCTCTATTTGTTATTTGTTTTGAAAATGCCGACTATAATATGTGTTCTTTGGGATACCAAAGTTTTCATATTATCGAATGTGAAATACACAGGGTAAATACATAACAGGGACAATATGCGGGAACTACGTACAACGATTGCGTAATGGCAATGTACCACTACTCTCCTATTATGGCGACATAATCAGGTTCGTAATAACGTGGCGCTCAAGGAATCCGCAGGGATAGATCTCTAATTGAGATAAGCCCTCACTGTAGCGACAACTCCCACAGTAAGTTATATGAAACGATGCTTACTGAATATGCGCTCGGTACTGCCTGACATGACAGGGCAATCTGTGATGGATTGTATAAATGCAGAAATCTTATCTTCTGTTCATGTATTGTGGAACTCTTATTGTCAGAGTCGATAAGAAGACAATAAATATCTAAAAAGGTCAAATTTTGTATTGCGTTTTTTCTTTACACAACTTTATTACCTGTGCTACTCTCCTACTATACAGCATATAATATATATTTAAGTCATATGCTATCAGGAGGTCTATAATGGCAAGAGGTAAAAAGAATCTTACTTTAGATGAACAACTTAATAAAATTACAAATGAAATTAAAAATATGGAAAGTAGTTTAACGGAAATGAAAGCTGCTAAAAAGGAACTTGAAGAACAAATCAAGATGAATAAACTCATTGAGCTTGATGATATAATTACAGCAAGTGGTAAGAGTTTTGAGGAAGTTAAACATTTGTTAGGATGTATAGAGTAGTCGGAAGACTACTCTATTGTTTTATTGTTGGTATTTTTTAATATCAAAAAATATATGTTCTTGTAGATATTTGTCAAATCTTGATATATAATATCCCCTTATAGGGGGGTGATTGATTTGACAGAAAAAATAAAAGCATTTATATCATATTCACATGAGGATAGCAGGTTTCGAACAGCCTTGTTAAAACATCTTGAATCAATAAACAAATTATTTGATATTGATTTATGGTACGATGGTGAAATAGATGCTGGAGGTCATATAGAAGAAGAGGTTATTGCAGCGTTAGATAATGCCGATATTATTCTTTTACTTATATCAGAAAATTATATCTCATCTAATTTTTGTTATAATATCGAAATGGAACGTGCTTTTAAACGAGAACAACAAAAACAATGTATTATTGTTCCTATTTTATTGAAAGATGCTTCTCTTAATGAGGCTATGCCATTTTACAATTTAAAAACTTTGCCAACTGATAGAAAACCCGTAACCTCTTTTCATCCACATAATAAAGGATATGCAGATATTACAGATCAATTGACAAAAATAATTAGAAAATTTATTGATAAAAGTTCTGATAAAGTTTTAAAACCGGTAAAAATAGCAAATAAACCTGCACCTAAAAATACAACAGCAAAATTTAATACAAATCAATTATTTATAGATATTGCTCAGAATGGTAAAATCAGTCCATATCAACTTAATCAAAAATTGTTATGTTTAATTACAAAAACAAATGAAAATATTGCAGAACTCAGCAATAAATTCAATGAAATTGTTATTAAACATACAGAAAAATATAAAGAAAAAATACGGAAAAGTAAGAGCAAAAAAATATATCAGAAACAGCAAAGAAATATGTTACAATTATTTCTTTTTGATTTATTTATTGAAATAAAAACATGGTTATTTATGTATGGTGGAGTAAGAATACATGCTAGAGGTCTTATAGAAAATGAATATAATTGTATTTTTGCTTTAACCGATGATAATATTAAAAATAATGCAAAATCTATAGATATTGATTGGACAAAAGAATTAAAAGAAATGTCATTAAATAGTATGATACATATTTCTGGAATATTGGGTGTTCCCATGGTGAAGTCATTAAATGTTAGACAGCATGAAAAAGGAAATAATGATGATATATGGGTAGATTATTTGACTTGTTCATTTAAAAATATATATCATTCACCTGAGCCTTTAGTTTCATTTGGTATTTCAATTCACAAATCTAGTAAGCGTTATTACAAAAATTTGCTTATTGTATTAGCTTACCTTAGAATCGATAAATGGGTTGAAAATACAATAAATCAATACATTAAAATATGTCATGATGTAGATAATACTTATGACATCAAAGAAATAATAAATTCATTTGCTGCTTAGGGAGGATAATAATTGATGAAATTGAATAAAACATTTATACCAGTAAATTCAGATGAATGTATTGTTGATAGATATGACATATTAGTTGCCTTAATGGAAACACAAGATCCTGATATTAAAATGGAATTATCAAAATTAATACATGATATGACATCAACAGAAAGACAAACAAGGCAATATATTAATACTATTAATGTGAAGATTACAGGTAATGAAAAAATGTTGGAATATATACAGAAAATGGCATAAAAATAAACATATAAGAGCAGGAAACTTATTCTCCTGCTCTTATATACTGTTACGAAAGGTATAACATTTGTTATATTCTTTCGTTGTACATTGGGTTGAATGTTTTCGCACTTGCAATTTAAGTGAAACTGAATACATTCCAATGGTTATAAATTGATTAAGGTTAGGCATCTGACTTATTTGTCAGGTGCTTTCCTTTTGTTTAATTTTATAAATTCGTTTATAGTTAGGTGATGTTCCTTTATAATACAATCTTTATACATAGGGAAAATAATTTCACGTTCTTTTTCTGTATTTGAATTTTCACAATTATATACTTTACGGAATTTATTAACATTAAAGCCTATGTGGTCTTTAGTATCCGCTTCCAAAATAATATGCTTTCTTTCCTTGTTAAGTTTATATGTTAATCCTTCAAATGTATAATCATCAGTCCAATGCGTAATCATACCATGATATTGAACTTTTGGCAACTGACAAGAATATCCACTTTTTGTTTTACCACTTTTGTTACAAAACATATGAATTATACGATATAATTTACCTTGATACTTCCATGAATTAATGAATTTTTTATCTAATATATGTGGGTAATTCTTTAAACAAAACTCTGTTTGTTTAATTAAAAAACCTATAAATCCATCATAAAATTTTAATTCATCTAAATCATATCCTGAACTATCGCTTAATGGTATTTCTGTCCAGCCATTAAGATATTGTTTGAGAATATATAACCATTCATCATCACTAAAATTTATATTTGGCATATTTAGTATCATAATAAGGTTCTCCCACTTTATTATTCGTTTAATTCATTATTATATGTTTTTAATCTTTCGATTAATTTAACTGCATCCTGTATATTAGGATTATTTAATAATTCAATCAGTTTTTGATTTTCAGGGGTGGAAAAAGTTTTTATAAGTTGGTTGATGTTAGGATTTTTTAACACTTTTTCAATATTAGTTTTTCCCCAGATTGAATCGAAATCATTCTTGTAAGATATAATATTTTTGTCATTATTTTTAGACTCATTCAATATAAATGAATTTTTGAGTTCTTCAGCTTTAATCTCATCGGGTGCATCCGTTTCAATATTATATAAAATTTTTAACCATAACGCAATTAGTTGTTTTGTAGTATATTCAGATTGTGGTACAAGTTCTGAGTCTTTTGTTGGTTGAATGAATAATTTAAGTTCTTCTGGCTTAAAGATATCAAAACCATTATACTGTCCATAAATACAAATATAACCATTATCAATTTTAAAGTAATATGACTTTTCTTTATGAAACGATAAAAAATCATTGAACTCATCTATATCGAAGAAATCATCAACAGATAAATTAAAATATTTATAATATTGTTTAGGTTGATTATTTGTGTTATCATATGACTCCCATTTGATAATTTTATGTTCTGTTTTATATATAAGTTTATTTAAAAATTCATCATTTGTATTTTGAGTATACCCCACTACTTCATCAAGTGACACATGAAAATAATCTGCTATGTCAACTATTTTATCTAATGAAGGAGAATTTTTTGTCCATCTACTAATTAGTCCTGCACCAAAATTAAGTTCTTTTTCTAACTGAGATATAGCAACATTATTTTGCTTACATAATTCCCTTATTGATTTTACTAATAATTCGTTGTCCATAAAATCACCCCTGTTGTTATTTTTTTCAATTATGTTATTATTTACAAGTTTGTGTTGACAATTTAACCAATCTATTGTAATATGAATATATCACATATTTGTCATTTATGTCAAATATAAAAAAATCCTTGCTCCACCGACCAAAGTTTAGCAAGGATTTAAGGAACGTGTATGACACGTTTATCATGTTACATATTATACACGTTCCTTTTGAAATTTTCAACATATTTTTCAAAAGGAGGTCTATTATGGGCAATGTTTTAACAGTTATCCAAGAAACTGAGATTCTTGGAAAGAAGATTCAGATGTATGGTAATATTGAAAATCCATTGTTTATGGCTACAGATGTTTCTGCATGGATTGAACACAGTAATGCAAGATCAATGATTAAAACTGTTGATGAAAATGAAAAGGGAGTAAAGAATGTTTACACCCTTGGAGGCATTCAATCTAAATGGTTCCTTACTGAAGATGGTCTTTACGAAGTTTGTATGCAGTCTCGTAAACCTATTGCCAAAGAGATGAAGAAAGAAATAAAGGCATATTTAAAACAAATTAGACTTACTGGCGGCTACATAGAAACAGACCGTGAAGCTGAATTTGTTGATAAGTATTTTCCTTCCTTTACAGAAGAAACGAAATTATCTATGGTTCAAGATTTACGAAAGCAGAATGAAGAATATAAGAAACAGATAGCCGACTTAGAACCAAAAGCACAGGCATATACCGATTTAATGACTGCACAAGGATATTTACAATTTCTTGACGTAGCAGCGTTAGTAGAAATCGGACGCAACACCCTATTCCAGTTTCTTAGGAAGTGTAAAGTGCTTACCAAACAGAGTAATTATAATATTCCTTATGGTAGATTTTCTAAAAATGGAATGTTTAAAGTTGTTACTTCACGAACTGAAAAAGGGCATATATCAAGTGTAACTATGGTAAGCCCTAAAGGTTTAAATTACATATACAAGCTTATGAAGAAAAAAGAAGTATTAGACGATTTTAATACTACTGCCCTACTCCAAAAGATAAAAGAATTGGAGGTAGCGTGATGACAGTAAATGTAGAAGATAATATTGTAAGAGTTATAATACTTGATATTTCAGGTATATATGTACAAATACATAACCAAGGATATTTTAATAGTAAAACTATTGAAGATGTCCGACAACAATACTCTGATATAAAACATTGGCGAGTTCTTGTATTAGATTAATTACATACACACAATCCATTTTATATAGAGAAAGACAGTCTTAAATGAGGTGACCTCAAAAACTAAACTAAGACTGTCTTTTTACATGTAATTACACACACATATATAAAATTTAAAGATGGTAAATTAAAAATATCAAGACATACTTACAACGAATATATTATAGTATTCATTATCAAGTGATATAAGCGATGTATCACCACTCTTCCACTTAATAGATACGAGATATTCTTTGGATGAGTTTTTGTTGTTTTCATCTAGGACTTGATAGGAAATAATATGTTCTTTTTTTATTGAACCACCACCTATAATTTCAATAAAATTACTTTCAGAAAAATGATATATTTCTTTATTTTTATATTGTCCATCTAAAACATAGTTTATAGTTCTTTTAGCCATATAAAATACCTCCCAGAGAATGTTAACATGGTAATTATAGCATAAAAAGAGTTATATTCAATGTTAGTATTTTTTAAGCATTTTAAATAATAAATAATTTTAATATTATAATTAAACAAGGGGAAAATATGAATTGCGAATTTGAAAATATAAAATAAAAAATTGAAACAGTTTATGAACTTTGTAATAAAATATCAAACAAATTTAAACTAAAAATAGATGTAAAAGAATATACCAAATACGATATTTTTTTTTCTTTTTAATGTATTTGTCAAAAACATATACCCCATGCAACAATTTTTGAAGTAAATTTCATAAATGAATTTTGTATATTTAAAATATATACCTTGATTTGGTTATTACTTATTAGGTGTAAATTTATGTTATTAAAATCCTAAATTACAATTGAAATATCTATACAATTATAGTATATTTTAGAAAAAATAATATTGTTTAGGAGGAGATTATGTCAAATAACACACCATCAGAATATACTGGTCAGAAGAGTACAGATAAATTGCCAAAAGTTTTCATTACGGTAAAAATAGTAGCATTATTAATACCAGCGTTATTATCTATCGCTCTATTTGTTTTTATAATTACCGATTCAGCATCAGAAAATAAGAAAACTCATAGTTATGAACCAGATAAAACTTATGAAGATGGATATAATGATGCTGTCGAAAAGATAAAAGACACATTAGATTTGGGAATTACAATTATTGGCATTGCTGTTTCCGTTTGGATAGGATTAAATATCTATAATGTAATAGAGAAAGATCAGCTTCAGTATTTGTCAGAGGGATTAAAAAATACTGAACAAAAATTGAATACATTAAAGGATGAGAATACTACGTTGCTTGCAGAGATTCACAAAAAAACAGAAGATTTAGACATGATATTAAATATTCTTAGAATTAATTCACTCGCACTTTCGTTTCAGGTAGATGAATTACCGACAAGATTGATTAAAGATAAGTTATTTGAAGACATAAAAAACAGATATGATACTGTTGAAACAAACTCTGCAAAAATGATTTCACGGTATGGTATAATAGAAAATGCATATGCAAATTTGCGGGAAAATGAATCAATTGAAAGTAGAATTGAGTTTGGAAAAAAGGGTTATGAAATTTGTGAATCACTATTGAATAAAAAAGAAAGCAATAACTTCAATTTAAGTGAGGAAGAGAAAATTTATTTGCAGTATAGAATGGGAGAATTATGCTATTATTTAGCTGAAAATCTGAATGAACGAGAACCCAAAAAAGCACTTAACTATTCAAAAAAAGCGGTTAATTATTATGCAAAGGTGAAAGACGTTGAATATTTAAATGAAGATGGCTATATGGATAATACGCTGGGAGGGGTTTATCTGTGGATTGCACAGAATGAAAAAGATCAGACACAAAAAGACAGAAACAATAGTCTGGCTTTGGATTACTTTAATAGTGCTATAGCAGCATTTGATAAAAGAGGGGTATATTACAGACAGAAAGGGATTGCACTCCAAAGATTAAATATCGAGCCAATGGAGGTTATCAATTGTTATAAGACAGCAATAGAGTTGGATGAATTTTATGAAAAGCCTTATTACAAGAATTATGTAGCTTTAGCTGGTATTTATTTAAAACAATTAGTCGGTATAATGAAAATTCCATCATTAGATGAACGTAACGAACCTCTTTCGGATTGGGTTGACCAACATAATGAACCGTGGGATACTTCGATTCCGAAAAGAATTGAAGAAATAAAGGAATTATATAATACGGCTATAAAAATAGGCACAAAAAATATTGAGCCATATTACAAGCTTGCCGAATTACTGTGTTATGAATATATTTATTATTATAATTCTGATAAAGATAAAGCGGACTTGGCAAAAAAGAGCAGTTTAGAAAACCTGGATATGGCAGAAAAAATTGATTCAAAGTTTATTGCCGCAAAGTTTACAAAAAGAAACTTTTATGAAATCACAGGAGATATTGATAAGGCAAAAGAAGTTAATGCTAGTATAATAGGAAATGGAGATAGTGACTCATGGGCAAGTAAGTTTGGTAAGTAAGTAATTCTTTACCACAGAAAAACTTTCACGCACTCTATAGTTCCTTGATCATAGAAAGACACCAGCTTGTACCGACCCCCAAAAGTTAGACCTAAAATCTAACGATTGGAGGTCGGTATTT
>CANTEG010000002.1 GCA_947652735.1 uncultured Lachnospiraceae bacterium
GTGTCGTGGTGTGCCGACCAGTGCGGCTATCTGGAGAGCGGCATCATCCCGAAATTCTCCCTCTGCTCGGACGGTGTAAACTGGTTCAAGGGCAAGGGGCAATGGCAGGACAGGAACTATGAGCCGCAGACAGGCGACCTTATTTTCTTTGATTGGGGGCATGACGGCTCAATCGACCATGTGGGAATCGTGGAGAAATGCGAGAATGGAACGGTCTACACCGTGGAGGGCAACTCTGGGGATGCCTGCAAGCAGCAGAGCTATCCTGTCGGGAGCAGCTCAATCTATGGTTACGGCGTGGTTGCCTATTAGAAAAAAGGCGAAAGGGCATACCAGAGGGTTATTCCTCTGGCTCTTTCGCTTTACATATGCCCATAGCTGTTGCTTCAATGATAGTCAACGCTTTCTCATCAAACGTATCTAGCATTTTGTCTATCTGCCTGCGGCGAGAAGATTTTTCAGCTTGTTTGTCAGAAAATATGTATTGGTCAGCCGAAATATCAAACATTGTAATAAGTTCAACAAATAATTGGAATCCTGGATGCTGCCCCTCATTTTCAACAAATTGGAGATGCCTTGGAGTAATGCCGAGTTGTTCAGCTAATTGTTCTCTTGTTAAACCGTTCTTCTCACGAGCATTCTTAATGGCTTCCCCTAAAGGCATAAAGTCAAATGTTTCTGCTTTTTCATTCATAAGTTTACCACCTCGTATTCATAAAATTTCATAATATATTTTACGGAAATCAAAGTTCTCATTAAACGAAATAGATTTTCTACATACAAGAAATACAATTTCCTATATATGGAAATACAGATTCGCATTCGCACAATTGATAAGGAGTGGCTAAATGAGTATAATTTAGAGTAGAAAAATAAGTTTTGAATTGTCGAAAATTTGTCTTTTGGGTTTTATAATAAAACAGACTGCATTCAGAAAGGAGCATTACATATGAAATATAAGGTACTGATTATAGATGATGAGGAAATGATTCTTACGATGCTGAAAAAATGTTTAGAAGCAGAAAATTTTCTTGTATATACAGCTAATAATGCAAAAAAAGCATTAGAGCTTATGTCAGTTGCACCAGATATTATACTATTGGATATAAACATGCCAGAAATGGATGGGTTGGAATTGTGTCAATTTGTTCGGGAACATATATCGTGTCCTATTATATTTCTAACGGCAAGGGTAACAGAGCAGGATGTAATAAAAGGGCTGTCAGTTGGCGGTGATGATTATATTACAAAGCCTTTCCGTGTGGATGAGCTTTTAGCAAGGATTTTGGCACACCTACGTCGTGAAGAACGAAAAAATAACGCTGATAATTTGAAATTCGACGAGGAACTTATCATTGATTATAATAGCAGACAGGTATTTTTAGGCAGACAGGAATTAGACTTTTCAAATAAAGAGTTTGAGATTATCAGGCTTCTTTCGCAAAATGCAGGAATGGTTTTTGACAGGGAAACTATTTATGAAAGACTTTGGGGCTATGATGGCGAGGGTGACAGTATTGTAGTTAAGGAACATATTCGTAGAATACGAAATAAACTGGCAGATTATACGGATAAAAACTATATAGAAACCGTATGGGGAGTGGGGTACAAATGGATAAAATAAAAAATGTATCAATAAAGCGGTCTATGGCTATAACATTTATCATTACGATTTGTATTATAGGTATGCTTTCTGGAATTACAGTTTTTTTGGCAAATCGGTCACAGCAGGAAATTTTGAGAAATAGATATTTGATGATTAAATCACCCGACTACAAAATAGATAAAAATGCAGACAAGTATACGGTGGATATGGATGGAAGTGTTGTTGAATGGCATGGATTAAGTACAGGAGAAAACATTGCATATTTTATGTGTTATTTTGCGATGATTGGTTTGCCTGTCATTTATATTATTGTTGGTATTGGGAGTGCCGCAGCAATCTATTATCGGATGAAACTTAAAGTTCCAATTTTACAGCTACAAAATGGAATGAAAAGGATACAGGATAACGACCTTGATTTTTGTATTGAGTATTGTGGTGATGATGAATTAGGAGAATTATGCAACTCTATGGAAAAAATGCGTAAGGAACTCTGCTATAATAATAAGACTTTATGGGAAACACTTAGGCAGAGAAAATTATTGAATGCATCAGTTGCTCATGATTTGCGTACTCCGATTACGGTTTTAAGGGGGTATATTGACTTTCTTGAAAAAAATGTTCCACAAGATAAACTGACAGAAGAAATGCTCATGGATACCATATCTTCCATGCAGGGTGCAGTATTACGTTTGGAGCGTTATGTAGAGTGTGTCCGTGATGTGGAAAAAATTGAGAGCATCGAAATAAAACGGGAACAGCAGGATATGGTTTCATTATTAAAAGAAATGGAAAGCAATATTCATCAGTTGGCAGGGGATAAAAAAATAGATTTTTTGACAGATATTTCTTTTACTTCGGTCAGTATAGATAAAAGTGTACTTTTTCGAGTACTGGAAAATTTATTTCAAAATGCTATGCGGTATATGAATGAGCAAATAATTGTAGAAGTTTCCACAAAAGAAAATCTATTTTTCATGTCTATAAAAGATGATGGAAAAGGATTTTCTGAAGAAGATTTAAGGCAGGCTACAAATATGTTTTATGGGAAAGAAAAAGGAAAGGAACATTTTGGTATAGGACTTGGCGTAAGCAGAGTGCTTTGCGAAAAACATGGCGGATTTCTTAAAATTGGTAATAATAAAATGTCTGGAGCCTATGTAACGGCTGTTTTTGATATTTCTGAATAATGTTGGCGAAAATTTGTCTTTTGGATATTAGAATCTCCTTACAATAAAACGTAAGGAGGTTTTTCATTTATATGGAAATTGTTATTGATAATCTTTCTAAAAAATATGGAAAAAAAGAAGCCATTAAAAATCTTTCTCTGACTATACCGTCGGGAATGTATGGATTGCTTGGAAGAAATGGTGCGGGGAAAACGAGTTTAATGCGGATATTGGCAACTCTTTCCGTTCCGACAAGCGGAGATGTCTGGATGAATGGTGTTTCAATAAAAGAAACAATGAAAATCAGAGAAATGGTGGGGTATCTTCCGCAGGATTTTTCTATGTATAGAAGTATGACAGTTTTTGGGGCAATGGATTATCTTGGTTTGTTATCGAATATTCCTGACAGAATACGGAAAGAAAGGATTGACCATCTTCTTGAAAAAGTGAATTTGGAAGATAATGTAAAAACGAAAGTTAAGGCTCTTTCGGGTGGGATGAAGCGACGATTAGGAATAGCACAGGCACTTCTTCATAATCCGCAAATTCTTATTGTTGATGAACCGACAGCGGGACTTGACCCCGAAGAACGCATACGTTTCCGAAATTTATTAAGTGATTTTGCAGATGATAGGATTGTACTCTTATCGACACATATTGCCTCTGATATTGAATCTACATGCAACGGAGTTGCGGTGTTGAATAATGGCAGGTTAATATTTCATGGAAATACGGAAAAATTGATACAGCAGGCAGATGGAAAGGTTTATATTATCAAAACACCAAAAAAGATAGACAATCGTATAAAAGAAAAATATATTTGTCTGAATATGACTAACTCTCGTGCAGGCGTACAGTACAGAGTATTATCAGATACTCTGCCAGAAGAAAAAGCGGAGTTGCAATCGCCTACGTTAGAAGATGGTTATATGTATTTGCTGCATCAAATAGAGGGAGGTATCAATTCATGAAATTATATTTAAGAGAATGTCGTAGAATAGCGACCAGTTTGGTATATTTTCTTTTTATTGCTGTATTGGTTTTCAGTTGGTGGGGAAAGTTTCGGGGTGTGACGAAAACAGAGATTGACTGGGCAAATGGCAAGACGCCTGCGAATGTTGGGTTTGACAGACCTTTGCTTACACAGCCAACAGAGGATGACGACTATTTTGGCATGAAAACTTCTGAGGATAATCCAGAAGAGCTTATGACGGGCGTGACCAGAGCTTTATTAATGGAATATAAAAATAATATATATGCTACTTATCCTTTACCTGCCAGAAATTATAAAGCAGTTTCGCTCAGCAATAAAGAACAGGCACGAGTGCTTGAAATATTATGTGAAATAACAGGATTGACAGAAGAACAGCTAAACGATTTGCCGCAGGGGTATTTTCCTGCTGTAACTGGCACGATTATTTCAACCGATGCAGCAGATTTTAATGAGGATGGAAATCTGTATATGTCAGGCAGTGAGGATAAGGTGGCTAATGGCAGTGAAGAAACGGATAAAACTAAAAAATTCATATCACAGGTGACATATGAGCGTTTTAAGGAATTGATGCGAGAAATGGAAACAATGATTGGGGAAGAAGGCTCGCAATATTCAACAGAAATGATGATTACTTATTTTGGCTTATCAGAAATGAGCTATGAGGAAGCATGTGCCGAGTATGACCAGACAATTAAAGGAGATAAGGTGACGGGAAGTTTTGCTCGATTGTTCTGCGATTATATGGGACTGTCTTTAGGATTATACCCAATTTTTATTATTGTGTTTATGTGGTTAAAAGACCGATTAGATAGTGTAACTGAGTTGTTTTATACCCGCAGGGTATCTTCCTTTAAGTTGGTTTTAACAAGATATTTGGCAAGCATTACAATGGTTCTTATTCCAGTTATACTATTAAGTTTTGAATCTTTGATACTACTTGTGTCTTTCGGAAATAAACAAGGCATTTCTATTGACCCGTTTGCTTATATCAAGTACATCTTATGGTGGTTACTGCCTACTGTAATGATAGTTTCTTCGATAGGTACATTTTTTACATTGTTGACAGATTCGCCAATAGCTGTTCTACTGCAATTTTTATGGTGGATAATTGACAAGGGTGCGACTGGATTGTCTGGAGATACGAAGATTACCACTTTGATGGTAAGGCATAATACATTGCGGGGATATGAGCTGATACAGGATAGCTTTTATGCTATTTGCGTAAATAGATTGCTGATGGCAGGCGTTAGTATTTTGATTCTTATTCTGTCAGCATGGATTTTACAACAGAAAAGGAAAGGAAAAATCAATGTGGCAAATATCTATCAAAGGTTTCTGGGAAATATTAAAAACAAATTTTCATCTATCCATACAAAATAATTTATTACTTGCGATATTGTATTTGTTGATTGTTCCTGTTCTACGGGGAATTGAAAATTTGGATGAAGTCCATTCAGCAGAATGTTTGGAGCAATCGGTAATACTCATTGGAATATTGTTAATTGTACCGCTCTATGCCGCAGAGCAGAAACGGACAATACGGGAAGTGGTGCTTACCAGAAGGATGCCACAATGGATGATTTTATTCATAAGAGTTGTTATGGCTATGATAATGCTTGTCTTATTGACGAGTGTATTTGCAAAAATCATGACAATGAAAAATTGTACTTTCCCTTATGTGAGTTATGTTATAGGAACTGTAATAAGCGAAACGGCTTTGGGAAGTATTGGCTTTCTTGTGGCAGTGCTAAGCAATTCGGTTATAGCAGGTTATTTGGTGTCAATAGGATATTTTTTGTTCAATTATCTTGGAAGTATATCAGACACTAATATTTTATATTTGTTTTCTATGGAAACAGGAAATTTTATAACGAAGATATGGCTTTTAAGTATCAGTGTGTTACTAATAATAGTTGCTTTGTTTTATTCAAAGAAAAAGAAAGTTTGTTAAGCAATTCTTTATTGCCCACCAAATAAAAAAAACGGTGATTTTGGTGGGCGATTTTGCTATGCCCAAATGAATAACGAACTCCCTCCAAACCTGTTTTATATTTTGGAGGGAGTTCTTATGTGTTGCTTTGGAATAGCAGGACAATCGCTTATCCGAAGCGGTTTTTATTTTTGTATATTACATAAAGGATTGGTGGATAGTTTGTTAAAAAAATCCATGTCAATTCGTGGAACACTTATACCCTTAAAGTAGAAGTCATATTTCTACATAATAGAAATAAATATTACCAAAACCGTAAAGGTCTGACATCCTTTGCGGTTTTTATTTTGTCGTTTTTTAGGGAAATACGCCGCAAGGCTGTTTCTGAGACTGGATGCCGTTCACCGCCTGCCAATCTGGATTTTCAAAAAAATTCAGATTGGAGGTACTTACGGTGAAATACGCACCAAGAAAGGTATATATCAAAGAAAATGGCAGCTATACAGAGCTGTCCTATAAAGAATTTTGCAAACGCAGAGAAAAGGATGGGACTTATGCGGACAAGCTCTTTATTCCAGTGCAGGGCTGTCTGATTGAAACGGAACAGACGCACTATGTTGAGTTTTATCGTGATAAGGAGCGTTGGTGTTATCTAAAGAAGCTCGACATAGACAACAGCCTGTTATCCTTAGAAGCTTTTGAAAGCGACGATGACAACAGTATTGATTTCATCGCTGATGAAGCGGTAAATGTTGCGGAAAGTGTTGTCCATAGGATGATGTTGGACAAGTTGCATTCTGCTCTTGCAACATTATCCGAAGATGAACAGAAGTTGGTAAATGCACTCTTTTTTCAAGAAATGTCGGAAAGGGAATGGTCGGGAATTTCGGGTATCCCACAAAAGACAATCAATGACCGAAAAAGGAGAATATTAGCCAAGCTAAAAAAATTTCTGGAAAAATAAAAATTTCTTCCGCTCAAGCCTCTCACTTTTTCCTTTGGAAAAGTGAGGGGCTTTTCAATGGAGTTTCCCAATGTTCATTGACAACCGAATACCCATTCGTCAAACACTTCCTCTTTGTGAATCAGATGGACAAAGCGTGTGCAGCGGTACGCCATGACCTGCCGACAAGCAGAAAGCGATGAAAGGTGGTGAGCGGATAAATGCCGACTCAAAATATCGGGCAGCTCCCGATTTCGCCATGACCCACAAAGAGAACAATGGTACTCCCGTCCAGTCACAGCCCGAACGGTACTCAATCCGTCGCAGGCAATGAGGGCGGCTCTGTCAGACCGACAGTTGGGGTGAAACTCCCGTGGCGTCAGTTCGCTGCTGACCGTTTGGCGACTTCCCTGCGTGAACAACGCTTTTGCATTTTCGGGGTGTCGAGGACAAATAGAAAATGCCTTTTATCATAAAGCCAGATGCAAGGCGGTCTATGGAAACAGAGCTTGTTTATGCTCACCTGACCTTAAATACTTCCTTGTGTCTGGCTGTTACATAGGCAGGACATATCTGCCTAAATTTCAGATAGGAGGTCAGACATTATGGACAGAATTATAAAGCGTGGTGACATTTACTACGCAGAGCTGAATCCCGTTATCGGCTCGGAACAGGGCGGCACACGACCCGTACTTATCATTTCCAATGATACGGGCAATAGGCACAGCCCGACGGTTATTATTGCCGCTATTACGGGCAAGACAAAAGCGAAGTTACCAACACATGCCGAGGCGAAGAATTTTGAGGGGCTTGACAGGGATTCCATTGTTTTGCTTGAGCAAATCCGCACAGTAGATAAGAAAAGGTTAAAACAGTATATGGGCATGATGCCTGCTGAAGCGATGGCAAGGGTTGATAAGGCTCTTGCCATTAGTCTTGCTATAACAGAGTTATAAAGGAGGTGTATCGGGATATGCTCATTGGCGATGAATGGAATGGTTTAGCTGACCTGTTGGCGAATCTGATAGCGAAATATGCTTCGGAGCTGGGCATAGACGATATGCCCGATGGCAGTCATAACAGGGAATATGGCAGTAACTCAGAAATTCCCCTAAATCGCACATTTGTTGTTTCAGGGAATCGCTGATACAATTTTTGGCGTAGGAAGTGAATACCACGGTTTTGGTTTGGAAAAGGAGTTGCTGTTATTATGAAGAAAGAAAAAGTAAAAGTTTACACTTATAAGAGAGTTTCCACAACCATGCAGATTGACGGTTACTCATTGGATGCACAAAGGGCAAGGATGAAAGCATATGCAGATTTCAACGATTACGAAATTGTAGGCGAATATGAGGATGCAGGAAAGTCGGGCAAGTCGATTGAGGGGCGGCTGCAATTCAGACAGATGATGGAAGATGTAAAATCGGGAAAAGATAATATCTCGTATGTGTTGGTGTTTAAGCTCTCACGTTTTGGAAGAAATGCAGCAGATGTCCTTTCTACGTTGCAGGTCATGCAGGATTTTGGAGTAAATTTAATCTGCGTGGAGGATGGAATTGATTCATCCAAAGATGCGGGCAAGCTGATGATTTCCGTATTGTCGGCGGTAGCTGAAATTGAGCGTGAGAATATCCGAGTACAGACAATGGAGGGAAGAATCCAAAAAGCCAGAGAGGGAAAATGGAATGGCGGGTTTGCCCCATATGGATACCAGCTTGTAAATGGTAAATTGGAAATTAACGAAGAAGAAGCGGTTGCAATCCGAACAATCTATGACCAGTATGTGAATACAGACATTGGTGCAAATGGAATTTCAAAGTATTTGGAAAATCACGGAATCCGAAAGATACAGCGTCAGAATGGGAAGAACCCTCTTTTTGATTCCCATTTAGTCCGCTCGATATTGAAAAATCCAGTCTACTGCGGTAAAATTGCTTATGGACGCAGAAAAACAGAAAAAATCCACGGAACACGAAATGAATACCATCTTGTAGAGCAGGATAATTTTCTTCTGGTGGACGGGCTGCATGAAGCTATCATTTCAGAGGAAGTCTGGAACGCTGCACAGGCAAAGTTAATTGTACAGGCGAAAAAGTACGAACACATCAACAAGGGGAAAGATGAGCGGACGCATCTGCTTTCTGGGATTGTGAAGTGTCCATTGTGCGGTGTAGGGATGTATGGGAATAAGAGCATCAAACATAGAAAGGATGGCACTAAGTATAAGGATTTTTTCTATTATGGGTGTAAACATCGTGGTATGCAGCGGGGACACAAATGCGATTATAAAAAGCAGATACGGGAAGAACTTCTCGACGATGCCATAGCCGAGGTAATAGTGAAGTTAGTCAGCAATCCTAATTTTGCGGCGATGATGCAGGAAAAAATCAACATGAAAGTTGATACAACTGCCATAGAGCAGGAAATAACAAATTATGAAAAACAGCTCCGTCAAGATTACTCCATCAAGTCTAAGCTGATAGATGAAATTGATAATCTTGACCCAGACGACAGACATTATATCAGAAGAAAGTCAGACCTTGATGACAGGCTTTATCGGATGTATGACAAGATAGAGGAATTGGAATCACAGTTGATTGATGCCAGAGCGAAAAAGACATCCATTGAAGCAGAGAAAATCACAGGTGATAATATTTATAAGGTATTGATTTGTTTTGACAAGTTATATTTCGCCATGAACGATGTGGAGCGTAGACAGCTTATCGAAGCATTGATAGCAGAAATACAGATTTATGAGGAACGCAAACCCAATGGTCAGTGGCTTAAATCAATTCGGTTTAAGCTGCCGATTATTGAAAAAGATTTCAGAATAGGTTTGGACAATGATACACATGTGGAGTGTGTCGTATTGATGTCAAAGGTGGAAAAGTAAGAGTGTGAAAACCTCTTGATTTCAGAGCATTTGTGGAATTTGGAATTCTATTTTATGATATCAACAATCCTATCAAATGCCCTAAAATCAAGGCTTTGGAAACATATCAATGCGTAAGGTTGAGTTGACAGAATAGATATTGGGTAGGTTGAGTTGACAGGATAGATAAATAGGCTAATCACCATAAGCTAATATCGGTTTTATGATGAGTAGTCAAATGCAAGCAGGTGAGAAAATATGCCAAACAAACCAAATGTTTATTACATTCCTCCGAAACCAACAAGAGAAAAGCGTGTCGGGATTTATTGCCGTGTCAGTACAAATAGTATGGATCAACTTCAAAGTCTGACTGCACAGATATCCCATTTGACAAGATTGACAGCTTCAATGCTGCAATGGGTTTTGGTGGATGCGTATATAGATATTTCAACAAGTAAAACGGGTTCGTCAAGAAAAGAGTTCAATCGTATGCTTGACGATTGCCGCTCCCGAAAATTGGATATAGTCATAACGAAAAATATCAGCAGGTTCGGCAGAGATACAGTTGAAATTTTAGATGCTCTTAATCAATTAAAAACACTTGGTGTTCGTGTAATATTTGAGCAGGAAGAATTAGATACTGCAACTACTGACAGCAGTTTGATGATATCAATAATTGAATCATTTGTGCAAGCTGAGAATGAAGCAAAAAGTGAAAATATAAAATGGGGCATTAAGCAGCGTGCAGCACTTGGAACTTCAAATCTCTATGACAGAAAGTGTTATGGATATAAGAATGATTCGAATGGTAATCTTGTTATTGATGAAGAACAGGCTGAAAATGTTAGGCTGATATTTAATTTATACCTTAATGGAAAAAGTGTTTTAGGAATTATTAAGGAACTACAAAAACGAGAAATTCTCTCTCCAACCGGAAAAGAGAAATGGTGCAAGAGGACGATTGATGTTATGTTAAGTAATGAAAAATATACTGGAGATGTTAAGCTTTTGAAATCGGTTAAAAGTGATGTTCATTATCTGGCATCAGAAAATAATCCTGCCATAATTTCAAAGGAAACTTTTGAGGCTGTGCAGATTGAAAAAGGACGGAGAAGTAATGTGGTGAGAGATGATCAAGGGGTTAAGAGAAAAAGTGAGAAATATAGTTCAAAAAGTAAGAGGTAATTAAATATAGTGAAAAATACTTTGAATATTTACAAGGAGAGATAAAAATGATAGATTTTAAAAAGAAGTTGTCTGCATCAAAAAACATTAGAAAAACTGAACCAAAAGAATTATATAAAACTTTGGATAGAAAAAGTGTAGCAGGTCCATTAAGACCAGCACAAGAATATATTCTAGATGAATGGTATCAAAAGCATCATGATGATAAAGATTTGATTATTAAGTTGCATACTGGAGAGGGAAAGACATTGATTGGACTATTAATATTACAATCAATGATTAATTCAAAAGAAGGTCCATGTTTATATGTTTGTCCCAACAATTATTTGGTATCACAAGTATGCGTAGAAGCCGAAAAATTTGGAATACCCTATTGTATTATAGGTTCTGATAGACAGATTCCTGATGAATTTTTGTCTGGAGAAAAAATTTTAATAACAAATGCTTATAAAATATTTAATGGGAAGTCTGTATTTGGTATAGACAATCAATATGTTAAAGTTGGAACAATAATTTTGGATGATTCTCATGCGAGTGTAGATGTTATAAAAAATGCTTTTACGATTAATATCTCAAAGAGTAATGAAGAACGTTTATATCAAAAGATAGTTACTTTGTTTAGTGATGATTTGATAGATCAAGGTGAAGGAAGTTTTTTAGATATACAATCGGGTGATTACGAAACATTCATGCCTGTTCCATACTGGAGTTGGATTGATAAAAGAGCAGAATTATTGAAAATATTATCTGAATTTTCGGGAAATAATTCTATCCAATATGTATGGCCTCTTATGCGTGATAAAATTAAAGATTACTGTTGTTATATATCTGGAAGTGCGATTGAGATTTCACCTTATAATTTTAACGTTGATACATTTGGTTCTTTTTCTAAAGCAAACCACAGGATATTAATGTCTGCTACTACACAAGAAGATGCTTTTTTTGTTAAAGGTCTATCATTTAGTGTCGAAGCAGTTAATAATCCTTTAGCAAATCCTAATCAAAAATGGTCTGGAGAAAAAATGATTATAATTCCATCACTTATTAATGATAAATGTGATAGAGATTTGGTAGTTACTAAATTTGCTAAAATGGGAAATAAGCACTTTGGTATGATATCATTGGTACCTAATACCACAAGAGCAAAACATTATAAAAATTTGGGAGCAATCTGTCCAGACAAAGATAGTATTTTTTCAGTAATAGAAACATTAAAGAAAGGTGAATTTAGCAGAATTGTTGTTATAAATAATCGCTATGATGGTATTGATTTACCGGACGAAAGTTGTCGCATATTAATAATTGACTCAATGCCGTTTTTTAATAGCCTTTCGGATAAATATGAAGAAAAATGTCGACCTAATAGTGATATTATTAATAAGCTAATTGCACAAAAGATAGAACAGGGAATTGGACGAGGTGTCCGTGGAGAAAAAGATTATTGTGCTATTTTAGTTATAGGGTCTGATGTTGTTAAATTTATGCGTAGTATGACTACAAATAAGTATTTTTCTATTCAGACTCAAAAACAAATAGATATTGGATTAGAGATTGCAAAAATGGCACAGGAAGACCTGGAGTCGGAAAATGATTCAATTAAACCTGTTATTTCATTGATTAAGCAAATGTTATCTAGAGACGAAGGATGGAAAGAATATTATACATCAGAAATGAATTCAATTGAAAATAATGATGATAATTTTTCAATATATGATTTGCTTTTAGAAGAAGCCAAAATAGAAAAATTATATTGTGATGATGAGTATGAGAAAGCATCTGCTGAAATGCAAAAAGTTATTGATAATATATCAGAGGATAAGTTGGAAAGAGGTTGGTATTTGCAACAATTAGCTAGATATATGTATTCTGTTTCTAAAGAGAAATCAATTGAATTGCAGAAATCGGCATTTAAATGTAATTCTCAGTTATTAAAGCCTAAAACAGGAATTAATTATACAAAAGTGTCTTATATACATGAAAATAAATTAAAACGTATACGTTTGTTTTTTGAAAAATATGAAAATTATAATGAGTTAAGTCTTGCTGTTGATGAGATATTAGATAATTTATCTTTTGGTATTGAAGCAGATAAATTCGAATTAGCACTTAAGACTGTGGGGGAATTGTTGGGTTATATAAGTCAACGACCTGATAAAGAGATTAGAAAAGGTCCGGATAATTTATGGTGTGGAATTAATAATCAATATAATTTTTTTGAATGTAAAAGTGAAGTTGAAGAAACACGTGGAGAAATTAGTAAACATGAAGCAGGACAAATGAATAATCATTGTGCATGGTTTGAAGAGGTATATGGAACAGAAGCAAATGTAAATCGTTTTTTAATTATACCAACTAAGAATTTATCTTATTATGCAAATTTTACTCATAAGGTTAGAATAATACGTAGAGGAAAATTGAAACTTTTTAAAGAAAACATAAAGAAATTCATTAAAGAATTAAAACCGTATGATCTAACTGAAATAAGTGATGATACTTTACAGCGTATTATAGATGAATACAAATTGAATGCCATTAATTTGGTAGATACATATTCAGAAGAATATTATCATAAAACTAAATAAAATAGCCTAATCACAAACACAATGTCGATAAGACAAAATAGCTGTCAAAACCCCAAGAAATAAGGCTTTTTAGCACTTATAGATTTGTTTCCTAAAAAGCCTAACTATCACATGTTGAGAGCGTAGTATTGTTGACTAAAGTACATAATTAAAAGTGTAAAAATGCTTGAAATATAAGGCTTTTCCGAGAGTTTGGGTGTAAATCCAGGCTCTCGGATTTTTTTGTTTTATGAGTCTAAAATTAAGTGTAAAATATAAGTTGGGAAGATAAAACTATTGAATTATGGTCGATTATACAAGAATGTTGATTAAGGTGGTGAGAAGGTATGAAATCAAAGCTTAGTATAATGCTTGCTGCAAAAAGATCTGAAAAGCACCTGACAAAAAAACAAACTGCCGAACTAATGGGTGTTACGCCAATGTACTATGCACGTTTTGAAAATAATAATCTTACTCCCTCGAAGAGAAACTTAGATTTTTTTGCTGATTTTTTAGAGATTGATAAAGAAGAACTTTGGGCTATTCTTGAGGAAGAGAAGAAAATGAAATTGTAAATTTTTTTGCACTCCTTGAAAATTATAGCGCAGTGCGCTATAATTAAGAAAATAAGGAGTTTAAGAGAATGATTTCAATAGAAAAGAAACTGTTAACAGACTATACATTTATAGATCTATTTGCCGGATTAGGTGGATTTAGAATTGCATTAGAATCATTAGGTGCTAAGTGCGTTTATTCTAATGAATGGGATGTTCCAGTACAAAAGGTTTATGCAGAAAACTTTGGTGATACACCAGAAGGAGATATTACCCAGGTTGATGAAAACACGATTCCGGACCACGATATTCTTTGTGCGGGATTTCCTTGTCAGGCATTTTCAATAAGTGGAAAACAACGTGGCTTTGAAGATAGTAGAGGAACATTGTTTTTCGATGTTGCTAGAATTGTAAAAGCAAAGAGACCTAAAGTGGTTTTTATGGAGAACGTGAAGAATTTTGCTACACATGATGATGGTAAAACTTTGGAAGTTGTAAAGGGTACAATGGAAGAGTTGGGCTATACATTTTATCAGAAAGTATTGAATGCAGTTGATTATGGTGTTCCTCAGAAACGTGAAAGAATCTATATGGTATGTTTTAGAAACGACCTTGAGGTTAATGATTTTAAATATCCAAAGCCGTTTGAATTAACACGTCATGTTGAGGATTTTCTGCTAGATGATGAAGATATGGTAAAGGATTTATATGTTGATAGACCTGACACCTATTATAATGGAGTTGAAGATAATCAGTATAGCAATAAATCTATTCGTTTAGGTATCGTAAACAAGGGTGGACAGGGCGAAAGAATATACAGTACTAAGGGTATAGCAATCACATTATCTGCGTATGGTGGTGGTGTTTTCGCCAAGACTGGTGGCTATTTGATTAACGGAAAAACAAGAAAATTACATCCTCGTGAATGTGCAAGAATTATGGGTTATCCAGATACTTATAAAATTTGCAAGAGTGCCAATCAAGCATATAAGCAGTTTGGAAATTCAGTTGTAATTGATGTATTGCAGCTCATTGCAGTGGAAATAGGAACAGTAATGGAGGGTAAGAAAGATGAATGAAGTTGAATTTAGAAATTGGCTTATAAATAAAGGGACAAAAACAAAGGTGGCTGGAGATACCATCTCTCGACTAAAAAGAATAGAACGAGAAATTGAAAACTGCGATATTGATGAACAATACCGCAGTGATAAATGTGAATACTTATTAAAACTGTTCTTGGATATGGGAAATAACGATGAAATGAAAAAGTATCCAAATGCTAATCTTCCAATTGGGAAGTACTACATGAGTACATATCGTCATGCCCTTAAACAGTATATTCAGTTTTCAGAAGAGGTTACTTCAAACAGCTAATAAACTCTGCTTCTGACATACCAGATGTAGAGGCTTTATGTCTAATAGAAAAAATTACATTGGCGTTGTATGTATTTGAGAGTTTACGTAGTTCGTATTCATTTCCACGAAGAGAAAACATATATTCAATTCCACGAAGTATAAATCTATGGTCATGTAACTGCTGTGGAGAAACAACAAATAGTTTATCTCCGGCAATGCGAGAATCCGTAATGATGTAATCGTGTGAAGATATGTAGTTCATAACTGAACTTAATCGACTTTTACCAACATTTCCTGAACCACTTCTTTTGATTCTGTATTTTGCAGTCACATCAAAATAATCGCTGAAGCGGTCAATTGGCAGAATTGTATAATTGTTTGTAATGAAGAATTCGGTTCCCTTATCTCTGTAGGCCTGGATTATCCAGTCGGCAAAGATATCGGAGCCGTTTTGCATATCGATATCTTTTCCTGCAGTTCCAGCTTCTCTAAAAGCATCAAAATCAGCATTCATATGATTCATAATCAATTCTGCATATCTATTGATTCGATTAACATTTAAGCGGCTGTACTCAAATGTCTGTGTTTCTAAATCTGGTAATAGTACAAACTGGCCACACTGAGCTGGTGAGTGTTTTGCATCGATATAGAATGAGTGACCAGAATTCGTTTCTACTAGGATATCCGGTACTGTTGAATCTGCACCGCCTTGATGTATAAAACGTGCATATGCACCAAATCTTTTGTTGAGGTAATCGGTACATTCTACCTCGAAATCTTCCCATATTGCCATTGTTTAGTCCTCCTTTGGGTCATTAAAAAATTAATTATTGAATTACCTAACAAATGAATAACATTAACTGTCATAGCATTACCCGCCTGCATAAGAAGATGCCTATCAGATACTTTATTTTTTACTCTGTCTGCATATTCTTTAGGGAATCCTTGTAAAAGTAATGCTTCATAGCCGGTTAATTGATATATTGTATGGCTTTTTACGTATAGAACTCCGTCTCGTTGTGCTCTTAATGTTGGGCAACGTCCATCGTAAATTCGGAGATCGTTCATACGTGTATCAATTATTTTCCCTTCCATCTCTTTAATATCATCCACGGTATATTTTCCGTTATTGGTTGGGTTCTTTAAGTAATAAGACAGTATTTCTAGTCTTTCTGATGTTGCGATATTATCATCTATTAAAAAATCAGATAATGGTGGTTTCTCAACTGGTTCTGGCCATTTGAAATTTGATATGTCTTTTCCTAAGCCTTTCCTGATACCGACAAAATAGACCCTTTGACGCATCTGAGGAACACCATATTCAAGGCTTGTAAGAACTTTATAGACCACGTCATAGCCTACTCGATTTAATTCGTTAATGATAATTTTTATTGTGTTTCCCTTGTCGTGAGTGACCAATCCTTTAACGTTTTCTAATAAGAAACATTTGGGATGTGTTTCTTCTAGGATTCTTGCTAAATGGAAGATTATCTGTCCTCGGTCATCCGAGAAACCTTCTTTTCTACCGATGACTGAAAAAGTCTGACATGGGAATCCTGCAATTAACATATCGTATGGTGGTAATTTTTCGGTTTTTATCCTCTTGAGATTATAGTAGTAAGGTTCTCCTCCGGTATCGTGCATTAAAGTATATGTGCGAACTGCAAGCTTGCTTGTGTCTGAATAGCCTATGCTTTTTAGACCAGCCAGCTCTAAACCTAGACGTCCACCACCAATACCAGAGCATAAATCTAAAAATGTATTTATTTCCATTGTTCTCAATCCTTTATTGTTTCCATGATGTCTTCCAGCTTACAATCCATAGCTTCACAGATTTTGAGAAGAACATCAGTTGTGATGTTTGCACCTTTGCCAAGTTTGGCAATGGAAGCTGCACTGATTCCGGCAGCCTCCTTAAGGTCATTTCTGTTCATTTCTTTGTCAATTAACATTTTCCATAATTTGTTATAGCTGATTCTCATAAATTGTCTCCTTTAGAAATCATCAAACCAGTCATCGCTATCGTGTTTTGCGTTGACCTTCTCATTTAATATTTCTGTATATTGTTTTGCCCTGTTATATTCTTCTTTTAATGGGAATGAATCATCCTCAATAAAGGCAATTAAGTCAGAAAATAAATCTTTTCTTCTTTGTATTTCCTTCACATCAATAGTAATGATTGCACCATCTATAAAAGGCTCATCGTCATCAGGTGCAAAAATATTTTTATGGGTGCTTTCCCATTCGGAATATTTCATACATTCACTACGAGTTACTGTTCGGCCATCTCCAGAGAGATAAGGGACATCAACGGTTACCCATTCCTCTCTATGACAATAATCAATTGATGAAGGCCAATCGATATTGTATAGTTCTCCATTCTTACGAATCAGCTGTTCATTAATTATAAAACTGTATAGGAATGAGAACGGTTCGTTTTCATAGAACTCTCCTGGTTGTCCTTCCTCTCCAAATATTTCTCCGTACATTTCTTCTAGATAAGTCCAGTAACCTTTTTCTTTATCACATTTTTCCCAAAGTTCTTGTAGAAAAGGAAGGAAGACGAATCTATCAATTCTCTCTGGAATCATGTCATACAACATATCAAAGGTATGGTCTCCATTAAATCTAGTAGATTGGGTTTCAAAGAAATCCCCAATTTTTTTGAGTTTGTCATCCATACGAGTTGAAAAGAATACCGCACAAAAATACTCTTGGAATGAACGATGGATGAAATAATAGCGTTCTCCTTCTTTGTACATAATGCAAAGATTATCTGTAAGATCCGCTAAAAAGTCTCTTGAAGTAGCATCGATGTGTTTTCCAATACGTTTTATTGTTGCATCCATGTGTTTGGCAAAAGTATCTGCTGAGAACTCAAAAACTCCTGCTTTGTAGGTCCTTGCACAGAATTCTGAAAAATATTCTGCAAAAACTTCTGGAGAAAGGTTAGTATTCATAGGACGAACATAGGCACCTTTCGAGGCATCATGCAATCTTGCCATTGTCTCATAGGCCTTTGCATAGAAAACGTGTCTCTTAGCAGGGACTTCTCCGTATGAAGAGTAAGTCATTAACATAATCGTTAGCAAAAGCGGATTGCTGGCAAACTGTTTATGCGATTGAAATAGTTTCTTGTCTAAATCTTTTATAAATTTCTCTTTTGCCACTTTATCGTGGAAGTCTAGTTTTTCGACAAGTTCAAGTGCCTGATCTTTCTCGAATGGTAGGATTTCAATAACCTGAAAATGCCCCATCTGAACAAATGTAGAATTTGGTCTTGATGAAATGATAATAGTATTTTCTGGATATTTTTTAATAAGGCTAATTAGTGCAGATTGAAATACATTTCTTGTATTGCCTATAACCTCATCTAATCCATCGAGAAGAATAACTAATTTTCCAGACTCAAGTAATTTATCAAAATCATCTGAATCAACGTCATCGGTAAATTCACAAATTGTATTGTACAGAACCTCTGTTAAATCAGTTTGTGTTTCCTTGTAATTATTTAACGGAACAAGGATAGGTAGCAGACCATTATCTTTATACTTAGCTGTGCAATCGAAGAATAGGTGACGCATCATCATTGATTTTCCAATTCCGCCAATGCCGGAGATAATGAGTCTGTTTGATGTGGCCGAAAGGGTCTTTATACTAGAATCTACCAGTTTTGTTTTAGGTCCGCCTACAAATTCCTTCGTCTGCAGATGATTACAAACGTAAAAATCTTTAAATTTTCTTGGTTTCTCTGAATAGAGTAAAGTTTTTATATTTTCATAAAACTTAGAAGCTTTATCCAAATAATCATCGAACACGCCCATATCTACATCCTCAAGAAGTAACCTGTCCATTAAAAAGATATCTCCATTCTTTAAGGTTGCAAGATCTAGTGCGACACCATCACTGCCAAATATGACGGGAGCATATCTTGACATATCAGGTTCGTTTTCATATTCATCGTCTTCAACGTTTGTCTGATATCGTATAATGGTGATTTCTTGACTAACCGAAGAACCGATGTTTTCATTAATAAATTTCCATTCTGCTCGTTCAGACTTTCTTCCAAACCATGTGTGGAATGTATTTAAACCAAGACTGTTATCTGTCCTATTTTGCAAAATGTATCCAAAGACTGATAAAAGAAATATTTCTAGTTCGATAGCATTTACTGACAATAAGTCTGAGATAGATAATTCTTCTGTCTGATTAATTGAAAATACAGTTTCTTCACTGATTGCGACATCGTCATGAATTGTTTCAATCAAGGACTTAACGAGCCATTCATATTTTGCAGGAACAATGAATCTTTCTAAAAACTCTGACATTCTAAATTGAATGTCAGGGTCTTTTCTTTTTAGTGAGTCTATAAAAGCAGAAACAGTAGCAGTGTCCTCAAATGGAATATATGTATTGCTGTTGCTTTTACAAGTTTTGTACTCAGATGTACTTTTGCTAAAATCCCCCGCCAGTTTCAGTTCATCTCCTGTAAGGACGTATACCAAACCTTTCATTACATCTGGGTCAGAAAGACCATCAGTTCCACCTTTTTGTTTATCTCTAGCTTTTCTGCGTGGTTTTCTGGCCTGCAGTAACAGGTCAAAGAAAATCCCACCACATAAAAACGGTACGTTTTCTGGGGCCATCTTTACAACCTCCTTAAAAAGTAACCTTAGAAACCTAAATTAATGTGCGTAGTGCGTTGACAGTAACGCTATCTACCATAGGTTTATAAGTGAAGTTAAGGTTTGAACAGTTTTGTTGAACCGTGAAAAATACACTTTCAAATATTATATCAGGGATTTATGAATAAATCTACACTTCGCATACGGAAATGTTGCGAACGCATTAATAAAATTCGATAATGTATATTTCAACTTCAAATAAATAATCACAAGGCCTGATTAGCTATAAGGGCATTGGGATACAGATATCGACATCAACCACAGGACAACCTGTGGAAGGTGTGATAGAGGTACCCTTATTTCCTTATGCCCTTTTTCAGGCTTTTCGGGTCGGTACTTCTACAAGCACCGGCCTTTATTTGTTCCCATTGCCCTTCTGCAAGAACCAGGCAGAAAGGCAGGAGCATTATGAAAATTAAGATGCGTTACGAGGATGCATACCAAACCTTAGAGGTTGAAACAAAGGAGATTGAAAAATGGTTAAACATCTCCATCATTGAAGAAGAGAGTCAAGAAGACTACGAAAAGAGAATTCAAGAAGTAATCGAAGAGAGATTCAACAGACCTGATTACAACAGCTGGCACAAGCATGACCGTCATACTGGTAATGCTTATATGAAATGCAAGGACGGAACAGTTGAGGTCAACACCGAAGAGGCAATCATGTTCAGAGCAGCTGATAAGTCTGCTTTCTACAGTTCTATCAACAGCGTACATAACCAAATCGAATATGAAGAATACTGCGAAATCTTGAGAAGTCTTCTTAAACCAGAAATTGCAGACATAGTGATTGCGATTGCACTTGATGACATGAGTGTCGGTGAGTACGCAGAGTTAATCGGTGACGATTCAAACAACGTTAGCCACCGTTACAGACGTGCAATTAAGAAATTGAAAAAAGTTTAAAAAAAAACGTCCTTTTAACCCTTCTCCCAAGGCTACACGGTAGGAGGGTGACACCTCCGAGAATTTATAAGGAGGTAATTCGCATGGAATTACAAATTTTTAATAGTACAGAGTTTGGCTCTGTAAGAACAGCAACTGTTAACGGTGAGATTATGTTTGTCGGTAAGGATGTGGCAGATATTCTCGGATACCAAAACGGTAGTCGAGATATCAACCGCCATGTTGATGAGGATGACAGACACAAGGCTATGATCTTTGATGGTAATCAGGATAAGGAAACAATCCTTATTAATGAGTCTGGTCTTTACGGTCTTATTCTTTCAAGCAAGATGCCAAATGCTAAAAAGTTCAAGCATTGGGTTACATCAGAAGTTCTTCCGGCTATTCGTAAGCACGGTATGTATGCGATTGATGAGATTCTTAATAATCCTGATCTTGCAATTGCAGCACTTTCTCAGCTTAAGGAAGAGCGTGAGAGAAGAAAGCAGCTTGAAACCTTGGCACTTGTTCAGAGACAGCAGATTACAGAACTCCAGCCAAAGGCAAGTTACTATGATCTCATTCTTCAGAACACAAACACAGTTCCTATCACACAGATTGCAAAGGGCTATGGCATGAGTGGTCGCAAGTTTAATGAGTTACTTCATGAACTTGGGGTTCAGTACAAGTTCAGAAAGACATGGATTTTGTATCAGCATTATGCCGAGTGTGGATACACACAGTCACGTACCTACACAATTGATGAAAGCAGAAGTGTGATGCATACCTACTGGACTCAGAAGGGCAGACTTTTCCTTTATGACCTTTTGAAGAACGAAGGCATCTATCCACTTATTGAACAGGAGGATTAATAGATATGGGTGTTGATAATTGACCTTAGAAGATAACTGAATAAAGTCCATTCACGGCACCTTGCAGCAATGCAGGGTGTTTTCTGTTACAAAAAAGTTCATAGGCAGTTTATGTGGGTAAATTGTAATTTTGAAAATCAGGTAGTATAATAAGTTATCTGATAAGTGAAACAAGTTGCGAAGAGGCGAACGGCATGGTTAGAAACAATATTGAATTAGATGTAAAAGTAAAATGTATAGAGAACGGCATCACTCAAGCACAAATAGCAGAAGATATACAGACCACCAAATCATATGTAAATCGTATCATAAAAAACAGGATAGTGTGGCAAATAATACTTTTATAAGAATGATGGAAACTCTTGGGTACGATATTGAATTGACTTATGTAAAAAGGGCTAAGCAGGAACGCTAACTGTGAGAAAGAAATAAGGACAATGAAAAAGTGTCACCACTGGTGACACAATTAAGTTGGACGAACCATCTCAAAATTATGGCAGCGTGTAAAACAATGGACGAACGCATGTGGCATCTGTAGGTGACCAGCAGGATAGTATTGAAATGCGTTATGAGGATGATAACATATGCAAATGTAGCAGATATGTTGAATGTGGTTTTGTTTGGAAAAACGGCGAAACAGTGGAAAGATGAAAATCCTGCGGTAAAAGGAAATATGAGAGATGTTGCAATCTTAAATCAGTTATTGGTATTGGCAAATTTGGAAAGCTATAATGCTGTTTTAATTAATCAGGGTAAGAATCAAAAGGGACGGATGGAGTTGTTTCGGCGGTACAGCAGTTACAGACATTAGAGGAAGTAAGCTTAAATAATCTTCTTACAATTAGCAGAAATTAGAATTCTAAAAAATTTATTGAATGATAATTTAATGAGAAGGTGATAAATGATGAGAGGAAAAACAATTCGACAATTTTTAATTGATGGGCAGGCAGATGGTAGGTGGGCTACTGAACTTTCTAATTGGACGGGTAAGGCATATAAAATTCCACGTACATATGTTAACTAATGTACGGATAGAGATGATTTGAGTAATACTGGTGTGTATTTTTTGTTTGGCCGCAATGATGAAACAGATGAAGAACAAGTTTATATAGGAGAGGCTGAGAATATATTCCATAGGATTAAACAACATCTTTCTGAAAAAGATTTCTGGACAGAGTGCATAGTGTTTATTAGTAAAGATAATAACTTAAATAAAGCACATATAAAATATTTGGAAAATCATCTTTATATTTTGGCAAAAGAATCTAAAAGATATGAGGTGGTAAATAGCAATGTGCCTGCAGAAACATCAATATCTGAAATGGATCGTGCGGAAATGGATGAGTTTATTGATAATATGCGTTTGATTTTAGGGGTGTTGGGACATAAAATTTTAGAACCTTCTATAAAGAAAAAGAGTGATGAGAAGGAGATTCTCTATATTTTACAAGATCGTTCTAGAATTAAGGCGAGTGGTAAGCCAATCTCAGAAGGCTTTGCGGTGTTAAAAGGTTCTAAAGTTGCTGATAATGTAGCGTCATCTTTGTCAAAGTCAGTTCTCAATAAACGACAAGTATTATTTGATAAAGGTATTGTTGATGAGAACTTTACTTTTACTCAGGATTGCGCATTTACGAGCCCTACGCTTGCAGCAGAGATAGTTGTAGGGTATAGTATTAATGGTAGGAATGCATGGAAGAATAAAAAGGGTATATTACTAAAAGAACTAGAAGAGAGATAAAAAGTGATTTTTGTAGGAAAAAGGTAATACCGTTGAGTGTGTGGTGTGGATACAAAAGAATTCTGCTGATAAAGAATTTGACATGGAGTTGCAGTTGTTTGGGATTTCCGAACAACTGAATGAATTTAAAATTGAAAAATTGTCTTTGAAAATATTAGTAACTGTATAAACCTGTCGGAAATTCCGACAGGTTCGGAAAAAAGAACGATATATAGATACATATAGAAAGATAGAGGATGTTACATGTGAAAATTAATTGTAGAAGAATACAAACGATTTGAGGATATTAAGCAGGAGTAGCAAGTAAAACTGTAAAGGATAATTTGGTTCGGCTTATGTTCCAACATTCATTGGAAAGTGTATTATCAGGAATTATAGAGATGTAGATGTTACTTTATAATCATATGCTACATTTATTCCAGCATCTGAATATGTAACCTGGAATAACTAATATTGAACAACTGCAATTGTTGAATGATGGTCATTGGAAAACCTCTAGAAAAGAAATAAAAATGGTAATAATTAATAATGAATATTACATTGGCTTTGAAGG
This sequence comes from uncultured Lachnospiraceae bacterium, assembly GCA_947652735.1. Lineage (GTDB taxonomy): Bacteria > Bacillota > Clostridia > Lachnospirales > Lachnospiraceae > Coprococcus_C. Next base: position 23,904 of record CANTEG010000002.1, read on the forward strand.
TGAACCTGAAATACAATTCATTTGAAAAAAAAGAATAATACGGAAATTATTATCATATGGGAGGGATATTTTGATGAGATAATGAGATTAGTAACAGTTGAAGAAAACGGATGGACAGGATTAGCATATCATTATAATATGTGTTCGGGATGGTATGAAGAAACTCCATGGGTTATCGAAAACTTGCACGTGGTGCTAGAACAGTTTGAAAAGATAGATAGCAAAATGTTAAGCAGAGGAGCAGGTGAGGTGTTGAAAATAATATGTAATATGCTCAAAGAAGCTTTAGATAATAGTATAAATGTTTGTATTGCGAGAGAATAGTGAACACATGTTGCAGGTGACAGAAGAATTTGGAGTACTACTAAGAAAATTACTAAGTCATAATTTAATGTTCAAATAAGTATGTAAAAAGATTGGGAGACGATATACTGATTGCCCATTATTATAATAGCTTAAGCAACAAGATGGATAATTTTTTACTGCCTGTAAGGAGTATTAACCATAAATATATTGTAGAAGTTTGGAGAAAGTTAACGTGGAATATTCAAAAGATGATTGGAAACTTTACAGAAATCGCATTGCAGTATGGCAGGAAAATTATATGGAACGGCTTATTAAAGAATATATTGTTCTTTTAAATGGAGAAGAAAATGCATCAGATAAATTTTGGCAGTTGGAAGAACGGATTAAGGAAGACAGAAAACATCCAGGCGTGATAATTGAAGTCAAAAAGAGCAATATGGTTTCTGATATTGCCATGCTGGTAAATTTGGGTGTGATTAAAATGGATGATTTAGAGGGTTTTAGTAACGACTTAATAGAGCAGGTTCAATTTATTTTGAAAAAAGGTAAATAATGAAATGTATTGCTTAGATAAAAAAGTATTTATTAAATCTTAATCTTAAATTGAAAATGTAAAAAATCAGCAAAGAAAAATTAAGAGGTGACTGGACTGGTTACTACAAAATTTTTATGCATAAGGAGCAAAAATGAAAACAGTCAAAGTAGTTGCGGCAGTAATATGTGATTCGTTCGCTGAAAAGAAACAGATATTTGCTACCGCAAAAGGATATGGAGAATTTAAGGGGCAATGGGAGTTCCCAGGTGGAAAGGTTGAGGCGGGGGAAACACCGCAGCAAGCACTTATTAGAGAAATACAAGAGGAGCTTGAAACAAAAATTAATGTAGGAGAGTTGATTGATACAATTGAATATGACTATCCTACATTTCATTTGTCTATGGATTGCTTTTGGTGTGAGGTGGTTGAAGGCGAGTTAAAGTTATTAGAGGCAAAAGCAGCAAAATGGCTGACAAAGGATACACTATATGATGTTCAGTGGCTGCCCGCAGACGTTGCTTTAATTGAGAAAATTGAAGGGCAGATGAATGATTAAATACATATGCTGAACCATAATGCCCAATACCCCATAACATATTTGATTCCTGTGAAATAAAATGGACTGTCATGCGAAGCAGGCTGATTTCTTAGGCTCACGGAGTCGTCGGTGATTAGTGAGATATGTTCTGAGGTGGTTCGAAGTAGACAGAAGCCCTAAAGCAAAGGCATGTTATGCACCGCTTGTCGCTGGCAAGCAGTGCATAACGTGCCTTTGTTGATTTGTTTATACTGTACAACAGACGTTTTCAAAACACAAAGTTTCGAAATTTCTTATCATAGAAGATTAGTACTTACAGACGTTTCTTCACACACTCACACTCAAAGAATCCATTTATAGACTTTTTTTTCATAGTCGGAGGTGCGGACGATTTAAAACCTTGCATCCAACTTCAATATTACAAAAATACGGTTCGTGCGATTTCTTTTTCCTGACTGCACAATATGTTTAGTTCTTGGGTCATGTTGTTAATTTTATCCATATTTGCTGACTGCGATATCACTGCTTTGTCCATACCCTCAATTTTGGAAAGAATGTGTTCAATTGCCTGAAGCATCTCGTTTAGGCTTTGAGAAATGTGCTTGGAGGTTTCGTTACAGGAAACGGCTAATTTACCGACTTCATCTGCAACAACGGCAAAGCCTCTTCCGGCTTCTCCCGCTCTTGCGGCTTCTATGGATGCATTTAAGGACAAAAGGTTCGTTTGTGCAGCGATTCCTTGAATCAAAGAAATGATTTCCAGGGATTCGTGCACCTTTTCGTTCACGGCTGCAGCGGATTGTGTAATGCTGTCCTGCTGTTCATTTAAGGCTTGTACATCAGTAGTTGTCTCTGCTACAACAGTGCTGATTTTATCTAATCCTGCGGCAAGGCTTTCAATACTTTTACCCATATCTGCCTCAAATATTTCCCGGCTGCGTTTTAGTTCTGTCACATCTAAGGCGGTTGCCGCCAGTACAATTGGTTTTCCTGAAGAGTCAAATACAGCGGTAACTGTCATCTGAAACCAGCGATAGCTGTTGTCTGCATGGCGGATGCGGAATTCCAGTTTAAGAGGAGTATGCTGCGTGCCGTCTTTGATATAATGAAGAATGCTTTCCATGACATTCTTTTTATCCTTTTCATGTATACGGTTAGAATAGGTATCTGGAGAATTTGGGAAATCCTGTTCGTTGTGAAAACCTAACAGTTTACGAAACTGCTCAGAATACCAAAATGGATTTTCTGGATTTGTAATATCACCATTCATTACATTCATACTCCATGAGCCTTCATTTAGTATGGAATCAATGGCATCATGGCGTTTGGTGGAAATATCCAGTTCTACTGCATTGTTATGGGCAGTCGTAATATCGGTGATAGTACCTATAAATTCAAAAGGTTTGCCACCGCGCCGTACAATTTCCCCTGCCATACGCATCCAGCGGATACCATTATTTTTGGTTTGAAAACGATATTCTGCGTCAAAGACTTTCTGCTCTGTAGTATCTTCAACAGTATCCTGAAATTCCTTTAAGACACGTTTTCGGTCTGCATCATATATTTTTCCTGTCCATGCCTCAAAGGCGTCTGGAAATTCGGTGTTATCTATGTAGCCGGTGATTTCACGAAATTCATCACTGAACATGACGCGGCTGATTTGCAGATTTTCTCCGAAATACATGGACCACATACCTGAATGGTTGATACGGTTAATCATAGTCATATTTTCACGTGCATGATTTAATAGCAGATTCGCACAGTTTAACAGATTGTTCAGTGCTTGTGTGACTTCTGGTGCGCCCTCATTGATTGTAGCATCCGTAATTTGCCCAAATAAACCCACTTGAAAGGATTTTTGTGCCTGTGTGTTTAATTCGTTTAATAATTGTGGAACCCATTGATTTTGCTGTTTTTTATGCATATAGACAGTAACTCCCTTCCGAATTTGTTGACATATGTTATAATATTATTTAATATCAAAAAATATTGTATGTCAATATTGGATTTTACCTGTAATGAGAAGTAAAGTATAGGGGAACTGCAAAAAGAATTGGAAGGAGCAATAAATATGCTAACACATATAGGAACGAACGCAATTGAAACTGAAAGACTGGTGCTCCGCAGGTTTGAGTACACAGATGATGACGCAATGCTGAGAAATTGGATTGCAGATGAAAAAATACAATCTTTATATTCTGAGCCTGTGTATACGACAAAAGCAGAAGTGAAGGAATTACTTGATAAATATATTAGTTCATATGAAAAAAAAGATTATTACAGGTGGGCAATTATTGAGAAAAATGCAAATGAATGTATTGGACAGATTGCTTATTTCCTTGTTGACAGTAAAAATCATTTTGCTGAAATTGAATATTGTGTTGGGGCAGATTTTCAGTGCAGAGGTTATGCGACAGAGGCCGCCCAAGCGGTGATTGCCTATGGTTTCAACAATATCAATCTGCATAAGGTTCAGATATGTACCAAAACTATAAATAAAGCTTCCAAACGAGTGATTGAAAAGTGCGGTTTTACATATGAGGGAACATTGAGAGATTTTTTCTATATGAATGGAGCTTATGTAGGCAGGCTGTATTTTTCCATGCTAAGGTCCGAGTATGAGAGTAATTGATAGCTCCGATTTGTTATTAACGCATTCGTAAAAGCACTGAAATTCATTTATAAAAACACTCCCTCAGGCAGTCCCAAACAACACCGAAGCATAAAACATCTTATCATCATACCGAAACGAAGCAACCCCATCATACTGTGCAACGATATTATAAACAGAAGCAATTCCCACTCCCTCCCCACTGTGTTTTGAGGAAAGATAAGCTCCGCTGTTTGTTTTGCTAATCGGATTTTCGTAGGTGTTATCTATTGTAAATACAAGTACATTTTCAGCTTGAAGACCGCCGTTGACACGGATTAACTTTTCCCTACTGTTTTGGGCAAGACAAGCTTCTAAAGCATTTTCCAGCAGGTTGCCAAACAGGACACAGATATCCGGGTCTGAGACATGTATTTGGGCAGGAATGGAGACATTGGCTTCCATGCGGATGCCGCATTCTTCGGCATGACCTGCATACCATACAAGAAGTGAATTGACTGCGGGATGCTCACAGTAGCATATTGGAGATTCCAAAGGAAGTGAATTTGTGTATTCCTGTAGGTAATTTTTTAGTTCCGTATAGTTTTCATTTTCGACAAATGCATGAATAACCTTCAGATGATGGCGGAGGTCATGCTTTGCCTGGCGGGCATCTGTAATACGCTCCTTCAAATTTTGATATTGTATATTCCGCATAGAGAGCTGTTGGTTTTTTAGCTTTAATTCTAAATTCGTATTCATTTCCTGAATCATTCTGGAAACGACATAGTAGACGAGCAGTGCCCCTAAATTTACAAAAAACAGGAATATTGAATTGTCAATCCGAATGGCAATTTCGGTTGGCGTGCTCTCCAACCGTGAAAAATAGATGTGGTAATACCAAATCAGGTAAAAGGTTGCAGGTATCAGCCACAGAAAATGCCATATTGTATTTGAGCCCTTGTAGGACAGCACAGGACAGATAAATTTTCGGATAAACCAAAACAAAATAGGAAATAACAGACACTGGACACAAATGGTACATATAAAAAAGGTAATCCGATAAGGTTGCAGTGCCTGTTCGGGGAAGAAAATGTATTCCATGCATTTTGAAAACATGACAACAAAATTAGCGATATTTGAAATGGGCAGAAGCATAAACAGAAGCTTTCCCCAATTTGCTTTCACAGCGAAACAATAAAAGACGGCATAAGTCAGCGTACTCAAAATACTTAGAACCGCTTTATGTGCAGAGTCAAAGAGAATGACTTCAATGCCAATGCCAATTTGGCATAAGGTGAGTACAAAAATAAGAGCTGCTGTTTGTTTTTTTGAGAAACGCAGATGATTCCAAAACGGACATAATGCCAGAAGTAGATATGGTAAAAAATTGGCAAGGGAATACAATACCACTTCGGTAATGCGAAATGCGGATGGCATTAGTCATTCACCTCCCGTCTTACTTTTTCAAATAGAAATTCAGACCACAAATTTTTTGTTTCAGCAGCCTTTCTACGGCTGATGGGAATGCGGGTTTCGTCATTCATAATCAGATAATCAGCATGCAATTGTTTCACCTCATAAAGGTTTACAATGATACCCCGAAAGCAATTGACAAAGTATGAGTGCGGCAAAATACAACGCTCAACCTCTGCCTGACTGATGCGCAGACAAAGATTGCCACCCTGTTTTTGATGTACCAGTATATGACGGTTGTAATATTCCGTGTAAATAATATTTCTCGGTATAAGCTGCGTTCCGTCAGGAAGCATAATATAGTTATCGCCACTTTGTATGGAAACAGAAAGCATGTCAAGAATTTTTTGTAGTCCCACTTGGTCAAAGGGCTTTAATAAATATCCTGAGGCATGAACCTCGTAGCTTTCACTGGCATAATCATTGCTTGAAGTAACGAAAATAAGCCGTACGTTCTCATCTAATGACCGAATTTTACGGGCAGTTTCTACTCCACTCAATGTGTCCATAAGGATATCTAAAAAAATGGCGTCATATTTGCATGGCTGAAAGCATGTCAAAAAAGCATTGCCACTGTTAAAAACATCAATCGTATTAGTTTGGTTAAACTCTCTTGGTTTCAGGCATTTGGTCAAAAGTGTATTTAAATTATTTCTGTCATTTTCGCTGTCATCGATAATAGCAAGTCGCATATATTGTTCCCCTCGTACATGGGCAGGTAACCTGACCATAAAAATATCATAATAATTGTAGAATAACATACAAAAAAGTATACGTCTAATTTTTATTTGTCTTAAAGCACCTGTCAATGTCTATTTTACTTGTTTCCATATAATATTGCCTTACCGCTTGTGTAAAAAAATGACCGCTTGTGCACGAACGAGTGAAATCTTTTTTATTAATTGATATTATATTTTGAAACAGTCGTTGGAAAATAACGTTGGAAAGGGACTGGATGGTCTATGCAAAAAAGAAGTATAAAAAAGCTGTTTTCCCTGTTGTTGTGTATGGTATTGCTGTTACCAATAAATGAATGGGCGGTTATACATACAAATGCAAGCGGGGTTATTCATTATAATGTATCAGAAGGCAACGTTGTTATATCATCGGACGGCGATTATATTATCACGGGTGAAACCGAAGCATACGCGATTGAGATTGAAGCAGGTGTAAATGCCAATATTACGCTTGATCATGTATCTGTCACAACGGATTCTGCATCTTTAAAATCCCCATTCAAAATTGCTGATAACAGTACAGGTAATGTAGTCATTACTTTGGAAGGTGAAAATAAATTAATCTGCAATTCCGTGGATCATGCAGCACTGCAAAAAAACGGAAACGGTGAGGGCGTTGGAAGCCTTACGATTAAAGGAACAGGCTCGCTTACGGCGACAGGCGGCGGAGAAGCGGCAGGAATTGGTGGCGGAAGCTACGGAGCCTCAGCAGGCAATATTATAATTAACAGCGGTACGGTGACGGCAACAGGCGGATATTGGGCAGCAGGAATCGGTGGTGCGTCAGGTGGTTCAGGAAATAACATTACCATAAACGGTGGTATTGTTAAGGCAACAGGCGGAAATATGGGTGCAGGAATCGGCGGCGGAAGTGTAGGCACAGGAAACAATATTACCATAAATGGCGGCACAGTTGAGTCCGTTGGTGGAACTGAGGCAGCAGGAATCGGTGGTGGAAATACGGTATCGGGAAGCAACATTATCATAAGTGGAGGTGTTGTGACAGCCAAGGCAGAGGGCAGGGATGCCATCGATGATTCAGGCAGTCAGACAGCTTGGAGCGGTATCGTTTTTCAAAATGGTACGGGCTTTATTTATGGTGATGCATTGGAGCTTACATCCAATGTAACTGTTTTGGCTGACAAGACGCTTACCATAAAGTCGGGGCAAACTCTGACAATTGCGGAAAATGTCATATTGTCGGTTGCGGGAACTGTGACAAATAACGGAACAATCAAAGCGTACGGTGAGATTCAGGTTACAGGCACAGGAAGTATCAGCGGAAATGTGCCACAAAAAAAGGCAGAGAGTATCACGCTCAATAAAACAAAGGTTTCCTTTTTACTAGGAGAGTCGGTTGCGCTGACAGCTACGACGGCACCTGAGGAAACATTTGAGGATGTTATATGGAGCTGTAATAATGAGCAGATTGTTTCTCTAAAGAGCAATGGCAAAACAATGGAATTAAAGGCAAAAAAAGCAGGTAAGGCAACAATTACGGCAAAGGCAGGGGACGTTAGTGTGACCTGTAATATTACGGTAAGCAAATTAAAAGGAACGGCCACGGTTACGGTTGAGGATATTTATTATGGAAAAACACCTGTGGTACAAATGGAGTCCACAAATGGAATTAAAAATGCAGTAGTTGAATACATAAGCTTAGATGAAGAACAGGCAGTCTATACGGACGAGGTGCCAAAAAGCCACGGCAAGTACAGGGTAAAGGTTACATTCCCTGAGACAGCGAAATATACAGAGGTGGGAGTAACAGCGGATTTTAAAATTATATATCTGCCTATACCTGACCCGTCATATGAGATGTCAGGAACCAAGGGTGAGAATGGATTTTACACTTCACAGGTGACGTTAAAACCAAAAAATGGATATCAAATTTCAACTCAGTTTGATAAGGATTATGGACATTCCATTATATTTAATGCATCACAGGAAAATGCAAAGGTTTACCTGATGAACAATCAGGGTGAAAAGACCGCTTCCGTGCGTGTTAATGCATTTAAAATTGATACAGAGGCACCGAATGTGGGTGCAGGTAATAACGCTGTTTTCTACGCCGACAAGGTAGATATTGCAGTCAATGATGACAATTTAAGCAAAATCGTGGTAAATGGTAACGAGATAAAATTTACAGGGACGTATGCCAAGATTCCGTTAACGTCAGATAATGGAAAAAAATATTATCAAATCGTAGCGTCGGATTTGGCGGGAAATGCAGCGACAGTCAATATCACGGTTGCAGCTCCATGGATGAGAGAAGGTGTGATACCGTCTGGCTTATCAATTCATCTTTTAAGGAGTGAAAATTATACGTTGGGCAGCGGGAAGTGGACAGTCAGCGGAGATACCACGACCTATACAGGTGCACAGAACTTTTACGTGGGCAGTGACGGGGACTATGTTTTTACACAGCAGTAGATGACGATGTGAAACAAAAAGGAGATTTATGGACGGAAAGAAAAGACTAAATCCTAAAATTATAATTATTGCAGCTGTGGTTTCAGTTATTGTGGTGATTGGCATTGTATTTTTCGTACTGCACAACAGGGAAGACAGTTATCGGGTTATTAAAGTATTTTCCATAGAGGGAAGTGCAGTTATAAAACGGGAAACATTAGGTGAAATTGATGCATATAAAAATATGCTGCTGGAGTCAGGTGATATTGTTTCACTGAACGAGGGAACCATGACCCTCAAGCTGGATGAGGATAAATATATTTACGTAGAGGAGCAGACGGAGTTTGAATTACAGGCGACAGGCAGCAGCAAAAATAGCAAAACAAAAATTAAGCTCAATAAGGGTGCAATTACCAATGAGCTGCAAAGCAAGCTGAATGGTGAATCCTCATATGAAATTAATACGCAAAATTCTACCATGTCCGTCCGCGGTACAATATACCGGGTTGAAATATACACGGATGAAAATGGAATACTGTACACCAAGGTAACCGTTTTTGAGGGTTCTGTTGCGGTCAGGCTTGTTTATCCTGATGGGACAGTTGCTGATGAGGAGACGCTGATAGATAAGGGTAAAGAGGTCATCATATACGAGGATGCTTCTACCACGGATTATCTGACGGGAGTTCGGGATATTGTTTATAGTGAATTGCCTGACAGCGTTATCAAGCTTTTACAGGAAAAGGGGTTTGATATGGAAGCAGGGCAGGGAAATGCATCAGGGTCAGATGCAAAAGGAACAACAGAAAGTCCAAACGAGGGAGCAGGAAATGCAATGACAGAGAGCACGGCAACTGAGGCTGAACACACATTCCTGACGGTCACGTTTATGTATAATGGCAATATATTCGGAACGCAGCAGGTGAACAAGGGTGAGTGTGCGACACAGCCTGTACTAATGCCTGCGGCAAGCGGAAGCTGGGATTTCGATTTTACCACTCCAATTACCGAAGATACGGAGATAGAGTGGAAGTAGTTGTAAGGAGGGGAAAACCTTATGAACGCAGATATATTAAGACAAATACCGACCATTCAGGAGTTTTTTAAGATTGAGCCAAATAGAGAGCTTGCCGAGGGAACAAGGCTGCTGCTTGAGGCGATGACGGAAATAAATATCCCGCAAGGACAGGATATTGTGACCTGCGGTGCCCAAAGTGATGATGGCATGTACATTATTCTTTCGGGTGAGACTGAAGTTTTAAGTACCAAGGGAGCAAGAATTAACACCTTGGGTGTCGGAGATTTTATCGGTGAGCTGGGACTGATTAACGATGATGTGAGAGCCGCTACGGTGAGGGCATTATCCGATGTCAGGTGCGCCAATATATCCAAGGCATTGTTTGAGGAAATCGCTTTGGCAAACAGAAAGATTTACGGAACCTTTATGAATATGCTCTATACAAAAACCACAAAGCTTGTCACGGAGCAGGAGCGGATTCGGACGGAGCTTTCCGTTGCTACCAGAATACAGGCGGATTGTCTTGAAAATGATTTTACGGAGTTTAATCAGCTTCCTGATATTACGCTTACGGCACATATGAGGCCTGCAAAGGAAGTTGGCGGGGATTTTTATGATGTATTTATGATTGATGAGACGCACCTTTGCTTTCTGATTGCGGATGTATCGGGTAAGGGGATTCCTGCGGCACTGTTTATGAGCATGGCAAAAATACATATTAAAAATTATGCCTCCTTTGGACTTCCTCTTGCCGAGGTAGCGAATCGGGCAAACCGACAGCTCTGCCACAAAAATCAGGAGGGCATGTTTGTTACCGCATTTCTTTGTGTGCTGGATTTGGTGACGAATGAAGTTAAATTTGTAAATGCGGGACATAACCGTCCGTTTCTTATGCGGGCAGACGGGGATTTTCAAATGCTACAGGCAAAAGCAAATCTTGTCTTGGGAATGATGGAGGAGATACGTTATAAGGAGCAGTCCTATTATCTGAATCAGGGCGACTGCATTTATCTGTATACTGACGGTGTAACGGAGGCATTAAATCCAAAGCAGGAAATGCTTGGGGATGGGGGAATTGAACAAATTTTAAATGCACATAAGGCAAAGGTGTCTGACGCGGAACAATTTGTGGGTGCCATATATGACGAGGTGGATGCATTTGCAGCGGGAGAGGAACAGGCGGACGACATTACGATGGTATGTGTAAGCAGGTATTCCAATTAATTTGTTATATTATTGTACAACGGACGTTCGAAAAAACAATATTTCGAAATTACCTAATTGATGTGCTAATTAAAGAGGAGTTTCTATGAATAAAAAGGGAATGATAAGAGATTTCGCCGAGGCAGTTGCGGTTTTTTGTATCGTTTTTTTGCTGTCGGTTACAAATCTGCTTTCTACAATGGATTATATTTTAAAGGACGCACTATATCAGCGTCCGAGAGGTGTTGACAGCAGGATTAAAATTATTGCCATTGATGAGGCGACGTTAGAGGCACTCGGACCGATAAACACATGGTCAAGGAGTTATTATGCGGATTTGATTCATGCATTAAATGCGAATGAGACGTTGAAGCCATGCGTGATTGCATTTGATGTGATTTTTTCAGGATATGTGGATGAGGAAGGAGACAGGGCTTTTGCCGAGGCGGCGGCTGACAGTGGAAATGTTGTGACCGCCAACCAGCTTATATACAGCGAAAAAAGTGAAATTGGTGAGGATAATCTGCGGTATTATCCGATAGAGTCCGTTGTATATCCGTATAAAGAGCTTCAGGAAGTAACCCAAAATGGATATGCAAATGTGGCGCAGGACTCCGATGGGGTTGTCCGCAGGATTACCATACAGGAAACCTATGAGGGGTTTAGTCAGTTATCTTTTTCTAATGCGATATATACCTTTTATTGTGACAGGCAGGGAATTACGCCTCATAAAATTAAGACGGACAAATATGGAAAAACATTGATTAATTATTCGGGAAAGCCGGGTGATTATGAGTACATTTCCATGATAGATATTTTAAATGGAGAAATTGACAGTCGGACATTTGGAGACAGCATTGTTTTGGTCGGTGCCTATGCACCTGGAATGCAGGACAATTTTAATGTGCCAAACGGAAACAGCAGGCAGATGTTTGGGGTAGAAATACATGCAAATATTTTGCAGGCATTTATGCAGGACCGCTTTTCCATAAATGGAAATCCGTACATTTTCTCCGCACTTTGGGCATTGCTTGCAGGAATCTTTCATTTTGAATTTAAGCGGAATAAAAGGGTATGGGCAACTGCCCTTATACTTCTGATTGCCATTGTAGGCGGGCTTGGAATAGGGCTTTCCTTAAATAACAAAGGAATTACGGTCAGTCTTATTTATTTGCCGTTTGCACTGATTATTTCATACATATATTGTCTGGCAATCGGATATATTGCCGAGCGACTGAAACGGAAAAAGGTTTTAAATGCATTTAAAAAATATGTGGCACCTGAGATTGTGGAGGAAATTGCAAAAAAGGGTGATTTTAAAATAAAGCTCGGCGGTGAAAACAGGGATATTGCAGTATTGTTTGTGGATATACGGGGCTTTACAACCATGTCGGAGGCGCTAGCACCTGAGCAGGTGGTGGAAATATTAAATCAGTATTTGAACCTTACCACTAATGCCATTTTCAAAAATAAGGGAACCTTGGATAAGTTCGTAGGGGACGCCACGATGGCGGTGTTTAATTCACCCTTTGATTTGGATGATTATGAGTTTCGTGCAGTTTGTGCCGCAATGGATATTGTTGCGGGCGGCAAGGCACTGGAGCGTGAGCTGATGGAAAAATTCGGAAGAAGCGTAGGCTTTGGCGTGGGCGTTAACTGTGGGCCTGCTGTCGTGGGAAATGTGGGCTGTGAATTCCGAATGGACTTTACTGCAATCGGAGATACAGTAAATACGGCGGCAAGGCTGGAAGCGAATGCAAAAAAAGGGCAGGTGTTAATAAGTGATGCTGTGTATGAGCGTATTAAAGACAGGATTGAGGTGGAGGAAGTGGGAGAAATTCCGCTGAAAGGAAAAAGCAAGGGAGTATTTGTATACTCTGTCGTAAGTGTGAATAGGGGGCAGGTATGAAAGTTAAACAGTTGTTGTTAATTCCTGATAAAGAACATATCAAGGAATGCCTGGGACTGGCGGACACATATGGATGTGGCTTTGAGTACAATGATTTTTTTCTTCCTGATAACTTAGACAATGAGAGCTGGGTCAGGGACAGAATATCATTTTATCAAAAGCTTGACAATCGTCCAAAGTACTGCACGCTTCACGGCGCATTTTTCGATGTGATGGTGTTTTCAGATGATGCCAGAATAAGGCAGGTGTCAGATTTTAGGGTGGAGCAGAGCTTGCAGATTGCCAATGAACTGGGCGCATCAGGCGTTATTTTTCACACCAATTACATGCCGAATTTTTTAAATGCATCCTATCGTCAGGCATGGGTGGATAAAAATGCTTCATATTGGACGAAAAAAGCAAGTGAGTATCCAAGCTTAAATATTTATATGGAAAATATGTTTGACACGGACTATCAGCTTTTGGCGGCACTTGGGGAAAAAATGCAGGATATTCCTAATTTTGGAATCTGCTTTGATTATGCCCATGCCCATGTGTTTGGCGATGTAAATAAGATTGAGGATTGGGTGAAGGTACTGGCGCCATTTGTGCGCCATATTCATATAAATGACAATGATTTTTCGTCAGATTTACATCTTGCGGTTGGAGATGGAACAATTGCGTGGGATAATTTTAAAAAATATTATGAGAACTATTTTTCGGAGGCCTCTGTTTTAATAGAGGTTACGGGAATAGATAAAATAAAAAAATCTCTGGAGTATTTACAATGTCTGTAAATGACAGACAGTACATGCAGGAAAGGTTTGGTACAGATTATGGAAAAAACAGGAAAGGAATTGGTAGTCGAGGCTACGCTGGACAATTTGGATCAGGTGCTGGGATTTGTGGAGTCCGAGGCAAAACAGGCGGGATGTCCTGAAAAGACAGTCGGTCAAATTGCCGTTGCCATAGAGGAACTGTATGTAAATATAGCAAGCTACGCATATGCACCAAGCACGGGAAATTGCTCCGTTTGGCTTTGGGGTGATGTCCAAAATGACAGTGGCTCATTACGGATTGAGCTAAAGGATAATGGGAAAAAGTTTAATCCCCTTATGCATAAACCACCAGATATTACTTTGTCAGCAGATGAACGACCGATAGGCGGCTTGGGTATTTTTATGGCAGAAAAGCTCATGGATAAGCTTTCATACAGCTATGAAAATGGGCAAAACATTTTATCAGTAGAAAAACAATGGAGGATATAGTTATGGAAATGACAGTAAATCAAAACGGAAGTCAGTTGACAATGGAGCTATCAGGACGGTTGGATACCAATGCGGCACCTGCCATGATGACGAAGCTTGAGGAAGTGTTGGTTGACGGTGTTTCGCAGTTTGTGCTGGATATGGCAAATTGCAGTTATGTGGCAAGTTCAGGTCTTCGTGCCGTTTTAAATGCACAGAAGAAAATGAATTCCCTTCAGGGCACAATGATTGTTAAAAATGTAGTCGGTGATGTTATGGAAGTGTTTGATATGACAGGCTTTGCAGACATATTAACATTTGAATAGGAGGAGACGGATGAATTTTAAAAATGAGATAGCAGAGTTTGTATCTGACAAGCTGGGCGGCATTACCATATTGGAGCACAATTCAAAAAGGATTGTCTATGCAGATAAGGTTTTTAAAGAAAAGTATGGCAATAATGTAACGGATATGTATGGTGATGAAGTGTATATGTGGCTTGACGAGTGCCCGAACATTCCTAGCGATGGCAGTGCCGTAGAGTGGGAATGCATTGACACCGACAACAGGAAGTATTACAAGATTGATTCTGCCCTGTTCACAAAAGAGGAAAAGAACTATCAGATTCATTGTATGACAGATATTACGGAATACATGGGTCTGAATAAGGACATTACAAAATATATGTCATTTTTCAAGCGGCTTTCAGGTTTCCAGACAGCGGTGCTCAAGAAGCTTTCCAGTACCTATTACGAGCTGTTGCCGATGCTGGCAGATTATTTTGCTACAAATATGGTCTATTTCATGGTGCAAAGAGAGAAAGACGTTGATGTTATCACCTACTCAAAGCTGGGCAATACCTATAGCAATGACAGGCTTACTTTGAATGATGCTGTAAATAAAAGCTTTGTTATGGAACAAAATACGGAGATGGGATTTGCAGAGTTTGCGGATGAGCTAAAAGAGATATTTACATTGACAGGCAGTAATGAGGGAAGTAAATTTCGAATGCTCTGTAGCGGTGAGGCGTCAGGACAAAGGTATGCGGTATATTTGTCGGTTTGGCCAAATATGGATTATGAGTCCATGAAGGAACAGGTGTTGCTCAGCGTAGTCAGGCTGTATTTGGAAAATGGGCTTATGCGAGAGAAGCTTATTTATGAAAGTGAGCATGACAGCTTAACAGGCTTATATAATAAGGGTAAGTATCTTTCCATGTTGGAAACGGAGTATCCGAATTTAAATTCAATCGCAATTTATAATTTTGATGTCAATGATTTAAAGGTTATGAATGATACATATGGACATGAGGCAGGAGACAAGCTGCTTATGAAAGCGGCAAACAGTATCCGTAAGGTACAGACCAACAAAATTCATGGTTACCGTATGGGCGGCGATGAATTTCTGATGGTTGCCTGCGACGTGACAGAACAGGAAGCAAATCAGTTGAAAGAGCGTTGGGAGCAGGAGCTTGCGAGGCTCAATACGGCTCCAGACAGAATTCATTGTGTCATGGCAGTGGGAATGGTGTACGGATGTAAGGAGTATGAGCTTTCCAAGCTTTTGAAAAAGGCGGATGAGCTGATGTATGAGGATAAAAAGAAAAAGAAGAAGCCGGGAGAGGTAATTCGGTAATAAGGAGGATATTTTATGAAATTCCATGAGTTGATAAATCAGGCGAAAATAGATGGTTGTTCAGACGTACATATTACAGTGGGAACGGATTTGGCTGTCAGAAAATACGGAAAGCTGGAAATGCTCGAGCCAGTGCCAACACCAGAGGAGTCACAGGCGATGATTTTGGAGGGGTTGACGGAGGAGCAGAAAAATAAGGTATTGTTGGGTGAGGATTTAGATTTTGCATTGATTTTGCCTGACGGAGGCAGGGTACGTGCCAATATTTATCACCAGAGAAATAATCTTGCGGCAACCTACCGTATTTTAAATGATAAAATACCTACCTTTGACGAGCTTGAAATACCTGAAGCTGTGAGAAGACTGATTAATAAACCGAGAGGGCTGGTGTTAATTACGGGACCGACAGGAAGTGGTAAAACTACCACGTTAGCATCCATGATTGACTATGTAAATAGAAAGCAGGCAAAGCATGTGCTGACCATTGAAGATCCGATAGAGTATGTATATTACCATGCAAAGTCCATGATTCACCAGCGTGAAGTGGGAAAAGACGTACCATCCTTTGCAAAGGCACTCCATTCATCCCTTAGGGAGGATCCTGATATTATCCTCGTGGGTGAAATGAGAGATTATGAGACAGTCAGTGCGGCAATCACGGCAGCAGAAACAGGACATTTGGTTTTGTCAACACTCCATACATCAAGTGCTGCCCAGACCATTGATCGTATTATTGACGTATATCCACCGCATGCCCAGGCACAGGCGAGAAGCCAATTGGCAGCAGTGCTCTGTGGAATCGTAACACAGGTGCTTGTTCCGCTTAAAAACGGAGAGGGCAGAACCATTGCTACCGAGGTGCTGATTAATAATGATGCAATTGCCAATCAGATTAGAGAGAGCAAGACACATCAGATTAATACAACGATTCACAGCAGTGCACAGCTTGGAATGCATACGTTAGATACAGATTTAAAGCGGTTGATACGGGAACAGCGTATTTCCGAGGAGACTGCATTAAAATATTGTACGAATAAAAAAGCGTTGTCGAGCTAAGATTTGCCCAAAGTGCCATAAAGGGAGTGGTGACATAAAAGGTGCCAAAATACACCACCTAAGTACCGACGTCTACAAACGGTTTTCTTATATTATGGCATAAAAATTCTTAGTGCGACAGCCTCATTTATGGGTAAGTCAGGTTACACTGCATTATAATTTATTGGCAGCCACAGCAGCCGCAATGGATAAGTCCATACGACTGTAGGGAATCAGTGTTGCCTGAAGTGCATGATAAATATCTGACTTGCCTGGCCATACTGTACCGATTACATTGTTATTTTGGTCTAATTGGTGGAACCACGAGCCGTTTTTATGATCCAATACCTTGTTATCTAAATATTCCATGAACATAGCGTAGTCGTCTGCATATTGTTCTTTGTTGGTTGCCCTGAATAACACTGCGGAGGTATTGATTGCCTCTGCAAGTGTCCAATGCATTCTGTCGTGGACAATTGGCTTACCCTCCCAGTCTGTAGTATAAACAATACCTGGTGCACCGTCTGCATTCCATGCGTCGGATATTGCACGGTTATACAATTTTTCGGCAGCGTCAATATAAGGTAAAGCGGCATCCATATTATCAGGATAAGAAGAAAAAGCCCATTGGGAAATTAATCTTGCCCATTCAATTCCGTGTCCCGGTGTTGCACCGTAAGGCTTAAACTGGTCAGCAGGCTGCTCTTTATTGAATTCTAAATCAACTTTCCACTCCTTTGTAAAATGTTCAGGGATGCGCCACTTGTTTTGGGAGGCCCAGCCAATTACGCGATTAATAATTTTTCCAGCTCTTGTGCGGTACTGCTCGTTCCCTGTCACATCAGCAACTGCCAGAAAAGCTTCTACTGTATGCATATTGGCATTTATTCCACGGTAGTCATCCATAACTGTAAATTGTGTGTTCCACGTGTCGCATGCCAAGCCCTCTGTATCGTTCCAAAACCGCTTATCATACAATTCTAAGGCGTGCTTTAGCAGTTCTTCTGCGTGTGGTCGCCCTATCAAAGTGGCGGAAGCTGCTGCCAGGATGACAAAAGCATGTGCGTAGCATTGTTTGTTGGGAAGTATTTTTTGGTCAGCGGTAATTCCTGAATACCAACCGCCGTTTTCCTTGTCGGAAAGCTCTCCTAAAAGACCTTTTAATGCAGCATCCACAAGTTTCTCGCTGCCTGTATGTCCGAGCAGTGTGCCGATGCTGTAAACATGTGTCATTCGGCAGGTAATCCATGTTTCGCGAGGGCGGTCTTTCCATGGCGTTCCGTCGTCTCCTAAATAATAGGATGAACCTGCGTCTGATGGGAACTGGTGCCCGAAATTTAGCAGGTCATTTCTGATTTCTTCCATAAATGCCTTGTTTTCAGGTGTGTCTATTACATATTTATTCTCCATAATGATAGCCTCCTATAAGTTTGTATTTTTAGCCATGAGCAAAACTCACTATTTTTAAAAAGTAGTTGTGCAATATAGACAATATTATATTACAAACAAGACATTGTGGAGCATATGTCCTGAGGTGGCTGCGAAGCAGACGGAGTCCTGAGGACAACATTATCTTATGTACCGTTACGTGCGACGCATAGCGAAAGCGTGTCTTGTGGTAATATAAAATTGTCTATATTATATAACGTATGTCCGTAAAATAGAGTTTCCTGACATATCAATCAGTGAATGTCATATACACTTCGAAGTCTTATTGTGTCTATTTTTCCGCTTAAAACTTCTACTGTTTTACTGTCTCCGTTTAAATCAAAATAATTGTCCGATAAGATTAAATCTTCGTTTTCATTTAAAACCTCAACACTCTTGGCATATGTTTTCGCAGATACGGTGATAAAGTTTCCCTCTGTTTTTACACTAAGTTCAGGGTCCTCATAGCGGAAATATTTTGGATAGGAGAAAATTACTGTACCCTCTGAAATTACCTGCTGACCTCTGTATGCCTGATAGCTTACATATTCTTCATAAATATTTACGTCGGGAAGCTCTATTTTATCAAGCCACACACTGCTTAATGCAGGCACCTGTATTAGTGTTTCCTCTTTTCGTAGTATCTGGGCGTAAGCATCCCGAAGCTGCCATCTTACTGTAATTTCTTCATCGTGCATTGTCTCGTTTGTCACATTTAAGAGGATAGATTTTTCAAAATGAAAAGGAAGCCGTACCAGCTCCTGCCCGCTGCCAAGCATCCCCTGTTCCTCGCAGGAAATCATAATCGGGGCAAAAAAACGTCTCGCATAATAATGAAGTGCCTTTAACCGTTGACAATAATCCACGCTTGACCAAGAAACCACAGGCCAACAATCGTTAAACTGCCAATACACAGCACCCATGCATCGGCTGTCATTGCGGTTTCTTCGGAAATGCTCCACACCGTAACGTATAGCATCTGCCTGCAATAATTGCGAAGCATAGATAACCGTTTCGAAATTTGACGGATATTTATAAGTCTGTTGCATATAGTTCATTATCTTTCCATTTGCGGAGCCGTTTCTCTGGTGTTTCTCCATAATATAAGAAAAGATATTCATATCCCGTTCATCATCAGTAAAAGTCTCCACGGTCTTCCTTGACGGAAATGACTGAAAGCCGAATTCCGAAAGATAGCGGAAATAAAATTTGCGGTATTCAGAAAATGGTTTATTTCCATGCCATACATCCCAATAATGCACATCACCCCGATTTTCATTCTGGGGATTGTCAAAGGAACCGCCTGAGGATGGACTTGCAGGCCAATAATAAACCTGTGGCGCGTATTCCTTTATAACTTGCGGGAGGATACGCTCGTACATGATGATATAATCCCGTACCTCGCTGGCCTTGCTTACCCAGTTACGCTCCGATACAAATTGCTCCATCTCGTTGTTGCCGCACATAAGTCCTAAGGATGCATGGTGTCTGATTCGCTTTAAGTTATCTATAAATTCAGCCATAATATTTGCTTCAAACTCAGGGGTTAAATCATACACGGCACATGCAAACATAAAGTCCTGCCATACGACAATTCCCATCTCATCGCATAAATCAAAGAACCAGTCATCAGGATAATATCCGCCACCCCACACACGAATAGAATTAAAGTTGGCAAATACTGCTTTTTCCAGCAGTGCTTTTGTTGTTTCTCTGGTAACACGTCCTAATAAATGATCCTCAGGGATATAGTCTGCTCCCATTGCAAAAATATTTACACCATTGACGCAGGTGGCAAACCGTTCTCCCCACTGGTCTGGTGTGCGGTCCATTGTTATGGTTCGCAGTCCGATGTGTTTTGACCACGTATCGATTTTGGTTCCGTCTGATTTTTTCAATATAACAGTAACTGTATATAAATTTTGTTTTCCATATCCGTTGGGCCACCAAAGGGCAGGATTTTCAATGACGATTTCTGCCCCGCAGGAATCATAGACTGCTTCCTCGCAGGTTGGCGATATAATACGAACTTCTGTTTTTAGGTCTGTAAGGTCGGCAGAGACACCGTGTGCTATCTCAATTTTCGGCGTGATTTTCAATCGTACCGTTTCGTTTTCGTGAAATTGCAGTACCTCCACACTGTCAAATCTCGCAGTATTGATTCCTAACAGGGAAACAGGTCTCCAAATACCTGCGTCAGGCAGATGTGCACCCCAATCCCATCCGAACATGCAATGAGCTTTTCGGATATGAACAAATCCGTTCATGGCATCCTCTGTTCCAAGTGTAGGTGCCTTTTCAAACGCCTCGGCAATATATTTAGTAGGAGAATGAAAATAAACACACAAAATATTATCTTCTTTTTTCAAAAGCTCCTTGACGGAATATTCCCATATACGGTGCATGTTTTCGGCATGACCTAACAGTACATCATTCAAAAAAATATCTGTGATGGTATCTAAACCGTCAAAGTGAAGTATTACCTCATCCGAAGAAAGCAGTTCCTCGTCACAACTAAAAACCGTACGATATTCATAATCATTGTCCATTAATTTAAGAGCTTTGTCCTCGTTGTCCTTCCAAAACGGATTTTCCATTTCACCTGCCGCAAGTAAATCTCCGTAAACGGAACCTGGAACTGTAGCAGGAATTATCTTCTCTGACCCGATTTGGGTCATTGTCCAATTTTCATGTAATGGAACTATTTTCATCAATTTACACCTCCTGTATATATTTTATAGGGATGAGCAAAACTCTACTTTTATGAATAAGTTGTAAAACTTTATTTTAAAAATAGTACATTTTGCTCATCTCTTAATTATATGTAACTGCATACATACCTTGAAATGATTGCCACTGTCGTATTATATCTCTATTATGCATTACATACTTCAAAAAGGATATGAAAAATGTTCCCTAAAATTGCATAAATCTATTATTTAAAATTGACACTGTAAGTAAATGGATTATAATTTAAGTATATTATTACAGGAGGTCCGAATTATGGAACTGTTTGAGTATATCGATTTATTGCAACAGCCCTTTGATATTTTCTATACAGACTCCGTAAATTCTCCCCTTCATTGGCATTACTATAGTGAGATTTTATATATGAAAAAGGGGAGTATAAAATTAATCTGCAACAATCAAAGTTTTGTTTTGGAGAAAGATGATATTTGCTATATTTACCCGCTGCAATTACATGAGGTGCAAAAGGTGAATGATGGGGAAGTGGAATATGCGGTTATTAAATTTGACATTCATACAATTCATATTCCGAAAGCATATATTCAGAAGCTGTTTGATTATTTTGTCCAAAGAACGTCGGATGAAGATTACTGCATTATAGTAAAAAATGTTTCTTCACAGAATGATTCCATAGGACATTGTATTGATTTCACAATTGAAGAATACACAGGTAAGCATGATTTATATATGCTACAGGTGCAGGCGAACATTTTTTCAATCCTAATCGCGATTGCCAGAATGTGTTCGAAGAAGACATTTATTTCCCAAAACAAACCCGCTGATAATCAGATTTCCTTTCATCACATATTGGAATACATAGATGTGCATTCTGCCGACAATATTGAAATTCAGAAGCTGGCAGATAAGTGCCATATGAGTTATTCGCATTTTGCCAGATTGTTTCGGGAAAAATACGGTCGTTCCTGTAAAGAATACATTACATATATACGGTTAAATAAAGCGGAGGAGCTTCTGATACATACGGATTATGATATCGCTTACATTGCAAATGAAACAGGCTTCTTTGACAGCAGTCATTTTATCCGTGCCTATAAAAAATGGAAGGGAATAACACCCAAACAGCAGCGGATGGGGGTGAAGATTGAGAGATAGTGGAAATGGTATGCAGGATATGCCGCGGACAACGGAAAGAAGCTTGTCCGAATGGATTTTAGTATTATATAAAATTATGGTAGAATATGTCCTAAGGAGTAAGAAAAGCTTTGAGTGCAAAGGGTCATTATGGGTAAACTGCCAGATAAGAAAAACGGAGAGGGAAAACGGGATGAATGAATTAATTCAAAAGATTAAAGAGGGTGCTAAGGAAAAGGGGAACATGAAAGTTTTCGTGTCTTTGGATTACGAAAGAGGACATCAGGAGGTAAGCTATAGGAAACTGTGGGAGAGTGTTAGGGCTTATGCTGCCATGATGAAAGAAAGCGGTATTTGTCACGGAAAAAGGGTGGTTATTTTATGTGACAATTCTCTTGACAATATTTATATGGTATATGGGTGTATGATGCTGGGTGTTACATTTACCATGCTTCCTGTTCCGGTTGATGAAGGAAAAATTAACAGGTATCATTCGGTAGTAAAATCATGTTCACCGGATGCGGTTTTGATGCCGAAACATATATATGGAATGCTTGGAGAGCAGATAAAGGGAATTAAGGTGCCTGACATAGAAATTATTTATGACTGGACAGAGGATGCACCAAAAGAGGATGAGGTAGTGGTGTACGATATCAAAAGTGATGATATCATTTATTTGCAATACTCATCAGGTTCTACAAATGAACCAAAAGGTGTCATGATATCATATAGTAATTTGATGGCAAATCTGCTTGATTATAAGAGTTTGGTTCCTGCGGACTTTCCATGCCGCGTTTCATGGGTGCCTTTTTTCCACAACATAGGATTACTGGCAGTTATATTTAAAACAATATATGATGACAGCTATGCATATTTAATCAGGACAACTGATTTTATCCGTAATCCGCTTCTCTGGCTTAGGGCAATTACGGAGTTTAAGGCGGACATTACGGTAGGACCGAACTCCGCATATGATTTGTGCACGAAAATAGTGAATGAGGAGACGGCAAAACAGTTTGATTTAACATCAGTGAAAGTATTTGGCAATGGCTCTGAGATGGTTTTGCCTGATACCATTGAGCGGTTTTGCCATTTGTTTCATGTTAAGCCTGAAACCTTTATGTTTTCATATGGACTAGCGGAAACAGTATGTACAGCCAGTGGTGCCCATGAGGGATATGAAATGGAGCGGATAGACTACGAGGCATATAAGAAAAACCGTTTTGTTACACTGTCTGATGAGGAGACAGATAATCATACTTATAAATCAATTGTATCAAACGGACGTCCCTTAGAGACTATAAAAGTTGTGATTACGGATATGAAAAAGCCAACACATGCAGTGGAAGACAGTTGCCAGATTGGTGAAATTTGTCTGCAAGGCCCCGCAGTTGCCAAGGGCTATCTAGGAAATATTGAGGATAATGCTAATTTCCATCATAAGATTGATGGCTATGAGGGTGAATTTTTAAGAACCGGAGATATGGGTGTGCTGCATGAAGGCAAGCTGTACGTGACGGGCCGTATCAAAGAAATGATTATTATCAATGGGCATAATATATATCCGTCAGACGTTCAGCATACTATTTTCAAGACGGTACGTGAACTGGCAGGACATGCGGTCTGTGTATTTTCTTATTCTGTGGAGGGAAAGGAACGGGTCGTAATCATAATCGAGGCAGATGAGAGAGAACACTTAAATTATGAGGCTTTGTCGGAAGTAATCAATCATATCATTACAAGTGAATTTGAGGTTTCGCCGTATGATATTGCTTTTGTACAATCAGGGTCTTTAATTCGTACAGATAACGGAAAGCTTCGCATTCATAAAATAAGACGTGCGTATAAAACGGACGATTTAAAGCTTTTGTATTCAGGACGTCATGTTCAGGGGAGTACGAATACTGACGAAATGGAAGTATGTATGGACGTTATTGAGCAGGGCGTAAGAGATGCGTTTGATAAGATATTAAATATTTCTGATGCAGACATGCACACAAGCTTTTTGGAATTGGGTGGAAATTCATTTGATACATTGGAGTTAATTGTGGAGCTGGAACAAAAATTTTCGGTGAAATTTGATGCAAGGGAATTATTGATGAATCCTACCGTGTGCGGAATAGCAGAGCAAATCCGAAGCAGGATAACAGAAAAGAAATCAACGACCACCCAGACCGATTTATATGCAGAATGTGCATTGCCTGATGAGATTAGGGTAACAGGAACATACGGAAAGAAGCCTTCAGAATGCTCGGTATTTTTCCTGACAGGAAGTACAGGCTTTTTGGGCGCGTATCTGATTTCTTCAATTTTGAAACAGTCCACGGTGCCAAATATGAAGCTGTACTGTCATTGCAGGGCAAAAAGTCAGGAAGACGGTATGGGGCGAATCAGAAATAACATGCAGCATTATATGTGCTGGGATGATGCATTTGAAAAATACATTTATCCTGTGTTAGGGGACCTTACTAAGCCGCATATGGGAATAGAAGAAGCTTTGTATCGGGAGCTTGCAAGCGAGGTGGAGGTCGTTTATCATAATGGCGCATTACTGAACTTTATGTTTCCGTATGAATATTTAAGAAAAGCAAATGTGTATGGAACGCAGGAGTGTCTGCGTTTTGCCTGCGACGACAAGCCGAAATATTTCAGCTATATATCATCCTTCAGTGTCTATGATAATCCAAGCCATTTTAGGAAGATTGCTTATGAGGATGATTTGCTGGAGTCGGCAGAGGGATATTTCCTTGGCTATTCCCAGACAAAATGGGTGTCGGAGAAGCTTACGGGAATAGCAAGGGAGCGTGGACTTCGGACAATCATATTCAGACCTGCTGATATTACAGGTGAAAAAGGCAGTGGAATATGGGAAATGGGAGATTTGATAAGCAGGATTTTGGTGTCGGCAATTCAGACAGGAAGAATGCCAGGTGCAGATATGAAATTTTTCCTTACACCAGTAGATTATGTGGGTGATGCAATTGCTTACATTTCAAAAAATGAGGATGCATATGGAAAAGCTTTTAATTTGGTTAACCAAAAGATTGCATCTGCTGCGGAACTAAAATATATAATGGAAGAATGTGGATATCCGATAGAAATTATTCCGTATGATAAGTGGCAGCAGGAGCTTGCAGCGTCAGATACGGAGCAAAATGCATTGAAAATATTGGCGTGCTTATTTGAGGGTGATGGAGATAGTGAGGACAGCATTATAAAGAGATATTCTGATAATGGAGCAATATTTGACACAAGCAATACCGATGCATTTTTGGAGGACAACCATATTGTGTGTCCGCCTGTTGACAAGGAACTCTTGAGTGCATATTTCCGTTATTTTGCAGAAAGAGGATATATCAGTAAGGCACCAATATGCGGATGATGTGTTTCATAAAATAAATTATTTAAGGAGTGATTACAATGTTATTTTTAGAATACCCAAAATGTTCAACATGTAAGAAAGCGAAGAAGTGGCTGGACGATAATAATGTCAAATATACAGACCGTCATATTGTGGAAGATAATCCATCCTATGACGAGTTAAAGGAATGGTACAAAAAAAGCGGTTTGCCTTTAAAGAAATTCTTTAATACAAGCGGTATACTTTACAAGGAAATGAAGCTCAAGGACAAACTGGCAGATATGAGCGAGGAAGAACAGTTGAAGCTTTTGGCTACAAATGGAATGCTCGTAAAACGTCCGATTATTGTGGATGGGGAAAATGTGATGACAGGCTTTCGGGAAGCAGAGTGGGCGGAGAAGTTGAAGTAGGGTGTTGATTCAACATTATGTAGACTTGCCGCCGGGCAAAGTATTGACAATGCACTACAAATTGGTAAAATATAATTTGGAGGTAGGGTCATGAAAAAAACCACATCAATTAGTATAAGAGTTAGCGAAAATGAACTCGAAACATTTAAAAGAGCAGCTAGGCTCGAGGCTTATTCTTCATACAGTGAGTTTATAAGACGTACTGCATTGATAGAAGCTTTAAAGATTATTAAAGGTAATGGTGAAAGCCTGGAAAGCGAGGATAAAGAAAATGAATAATAGTCTCATTGAAAGAATGAGAGCTGAAAACTATAGTTTGGTGAGCATTGATTTGTTTTCAGGTCCAGGCGGTTTATGTACTGGATTTAAATGGGCTGGAATATTACCATTAATAGCTGTAGAGTGGACTGATACGACGGTAGAAACATATGCGGTGAGCCATAATGCAGAAGTAATGCATTTAGAGGACAATTTTGGCGAAGACGGTATTAGTGCAGAATATCTACAACAATTTATGCATGAAAGTGCCCGTACATTGTTGATTCACGGAGATATTAATCTTGTGGATAGTAAGATGATTCAAGATTTATTACAAGCCAGATATGGCATAGATTCGAAAAATGAAACTATAGATGTGGTCTCTGGGGGGGCTCCTTGTGAGAGCTTTAGCATAGCGGGTACAAGGACACTTGGCGATGAGAGGGATGATTTGTTTAGTAATATTGTCCGCATTTCACAAGCTGTTAGAACTAAAGCAATTTTATTTGAAAATGTAAAGGGGATGTTTTCTAAAAGAAACAAACAGGGAAAAAAAGGAGCTATTTTTCAATACATATGTAATACATTTGAGAATGATGAGGGGGAGCCAAGTTATAGATTGGCATCACGTGATCAAAATGAAATTCTTTTACGTGCATGTGACTATGGGGTGCCACAGGCAAGAGAACGTCTGTTTCTAGTTGGTCTAAGAAGGGACCTTGAAAATATAAAATTTGTATACCCGCCTAAAACGCATGGACCAGGATGTGAAAATCCTTATGTAACAGTTAGGGATGCAATATATGATTTGCCCAAAGTCGATATGGGACAAGGGGAAGATATTTCAGGGTATAAACGCCCGAAAAAGTATAATACAGATAATCAAAAAAGGTTTGTTGCCATTATGCGGGGTGACTATGATGGTGAGGGAATCCATTCGAATATACCTGAGCATCTTGTGAAAAGTGGTATTTTTAACAATAATATTAGTTCCCATAAGGGACCCGGTCATATTAAAAGAAAACAGCAGCTTTTAGCTCTTATTCCTGTGGGAAGTAGTATGAAAGCTACATATGAACATTTGAAAGCGACAGGCGAAATTGAAAAGTATAGACATTTGTTCCCGAATACTATCTATGGAAGTAGAAATAGGAGGCTGATTTGGGATGAACCTAGTTTTACAGTAACATCACATTGTTTAGATGAGATATTGCATCCAGAGTTAAATAGAGCTATAACACCACGGGAAGCTGCAAGACTTCAGAGTTTTCCTGATTGGTATCAGTTTGCGGGACCTTATGTGCAGTTTCATGGAGACAAAGAGCAGGATAAATATGAACAAATAGGAGATGCTATACCCCCGTTGCTTGCTAATGCAATCGCACGACAATTCGTAGATTGTTTACCGTCACATGTGGAATAATTGTACTTATAAAAAATGTTGATAGCTTTGGGGGGAAGATAACATGCCAAATGAGAATACATATAAAAACGAACATGGAGTTAATGGAATTATGTCATTGGAGCAAATGATAAATACTCTAAAGGCAAAAGATTATATTCTTAACGCACAAAAGAGGTATAGAATAGCTGACCCAAATTATGAAGAACAACAATTTTATTTTCAATATTTAATTGAATTTCAGGATCATGAACAATGGATATTACATCATACAACATCAATTAGGGATAGAATAACAGAACAACAATGGCATAGTGAACACATAAAAAGAATAAATCAGAATGTGAAAAAGGCTTATGTTGTTGTACCTGATGGACTTGATATGAAAGAAAAGACAAAGGCAGATAACTATCACGCAAAAATTACAGAAAAGAAAATATATTCTGCATTAGATGGTGTAATTCCTTTTGAAAAAGCATATAGAATGATTGAGCATAAGGCAACTGGTTTAATGGAGCCGGGAAAGGCACATGCAAAGTTGGGATTACATTTTGAAGAAAAGTTGGTTGATGCCTTAAACAACAGACAAAATCTTGAAAAGTGGAAAAACACGACAACGACTGCTGTGGGGTACTTATACTCACTTTTTGTTGATGTTATGGATAAATTATATTGTAAACCGAAAGAGGTAAATAATATAAAAGCTACATCGGAAATTCCTAGGTTGCCATCAGGTGGTATGGCTAAAACGGATGTTTTTATTGAAATTGATACATATAGTGGAATGAAAAAGTATTCCTTTAGTTGCAAGAGGAGTTCGGCAGACCGTGTCAGCGTGCATGAATATACGGCAGATGCTTTTGCGGATGTACTTAATCCAAATGATATGGAACTAAGAAGCCTTTTGGTAGAATTTCAGAAAGCAGGTGGGATAAAGGCTATGGGGATGGATAGGTCTGTTGCACTCGAGCAAAGATTGGGTGCCTATAGGGAAAGATTGTCGAAATGGGTGCTCGGAGGAATTGGTGGAGAAGGGAATCCTGTAACGCAATGGGCATCCCATATTATTACGGTAAATGAAACGAATAATGTATATAGAATAGCAACAATAGATGAATATATTCAAGAATATGATAAACTTGGAATTTCTGGTCAATTTGGAACACCATTTCAGTGGACATATCCATCTGGAGGAAAAGGAAAGCGAATACAATTGAAAGGGAAGATGATTTAGAAGATGAAAAATGCATTATTTTATTTTCAAAAAATGGGGCAGTTACAAATTTGACTGTGTTAGAACAAAAACCTTTAACTGAATATTTTTCAGATAACACAAATAAAATGAAATTCATTACTTGGATTGTTACTGGGGAAGAGAGTGATGACTATATTAGGGAAATAATGCGACGTGGTGATAGTAAAACTTTTAATTCGGGATTTTCGTGGACATATAAAAATACAATTCAATTGAAAGGACTTGTTATTTAAATAATATGGGGGAAATAATACAGACATCGGATAAATTGTCGCCTGAACAACGTAAAAAAAATATGAAAAGTATTAAGTCGAAAGATACAAAAATTGAAGTTATTCTTCGGAAAGCCCTTTGGGAAAAAGGATTACGGTATAGAAAAAATTATAAATCATTACCAGGAAATCCAGACATTGTGATACTAAAATATAAAATAGCTATTTTTTGTGATGGTGAATTTTTTCATGGAAAGGACTGGGAAGTTCTTAAACCAAGATTGGAACGGGGGAAAAATAGTGATTTTTGGATTAGTAAAATATCAAGAAATAGGGAGAGGGATGATGAGATTAATAAAAAGCTTCTGTTTATGGGCTGGACGGTAATTCGATTTTGGGGAGATGATATTAAAAATAATACTGATGAATGTATTAGGGTAATTCAGGAAGCTATCTTTGATATTGAAATGGAAAATGGATGTGACGATGATAGTACATTATAACAGACTATATATTTAAATATAAAATTAGGATAAAGTAGGAAGATAATAGGCAAGATAGTAAGCAAGTTAAAAAATAGTATATAAAATTATTTAATTATCAATTTAATAAATTGCTGAAAGTTGTAGAGTTTATACAAGATAAAGACTTGTCCGGTAAATAAAATACCAGGGGAAAAGAGTTCTAAGTCTGGGACAAATAATATATATAATGATATAATATACAAGTAAAATATATTGTTAGAACTGTAGTTTGAATCTTAGCGACTTGTCCGCAGGACATATGTAAACAGGAAAGGAGTTTTTCTATGAAAAAGAATTTAGGAGTTGTACAGGCAGTTTATCCTATGCCAGTTCTTATGGTAGCGGCTTATGGAGAGAATGACAAGGTAAATGTTATGAACGCAGCGTGGGGAATGATTTGCAGCAGTGACAAAATTGCACTTTTCATTGATGAGGAGCATAAAACGACTCAGAATCTGCTTAAGAAGAAAGCATTTACTGTAAGTATTGCAGACAGGGCACACATGGATGTGGCAGATTTCTTTGGTATTGCGTCGGGAAACAAGATGGCAGATAAATTCGAGAGAACGGGATATACAGCAACAAAAAGTACATTTGTTGATGCGCCAATCGTGGAGGAATTTCCT
This sequence comes from uncultured Lachnospiraceae bacterium, assembly GCA_947652735.1. Classification (GTDB taxonomy): domain Bacteria; phylum Bacillota; class Clostridia; order Lachnospirales; family Lachnospiraceae; genus Coprococcus_C. The sequence continues at coordinate 53,840 of CANTEG010000002.1, forward strand.
ATTGTTATGGAGTGCGAGCTTGCCGAGGTTGTTGAGACGGAAAGTTTTTATTGTATTGTTGGAAAAATTATAAATACGGCAGCGGAGGAAACTGTTTTATCCGAAAATGGCAAGGTAGACCCAGTTAAATTAGATGCACTTATATTTGACCAGTTCCAGCACGGATATTATGTGTCAGGGGACCAGGTTGGAACAGCATGGAATGCAGGAGCTGCACTGATGAAGAAATAAAACATTTGCTATATGCAAGGCAATTGCGAAATGTCTTATTATTAAAGCGTAGTTGTGCAATATAGACAATATCATAAGCAGGTGCTTTGGAGCCGCCGGTGCTTAGCGAGGTATTTTCGAGTTTAGCACCGTTGCGAGCGACAAGCAGCGAAAGCGTGCCTGCGTTGATTTGTCTATATTGTACAACGGATGTTTGCAAGAGACAGAGTTTCGCAATTGCCTATTGGTACATACAATTGAGAGGAGAGCGATATGACATTACAAACAAACCGACTGATACTCCGCAAATGGACGGAGCAGGATGCCGAGGCTTTATTTAAACAGGCAAGCAGTCCTGATGTGGGACCAATAGCAGGATGGCCGGTACATAAAAGTGTTGAAGAAAGTAAAGATGTCATAAAAAATGTATTTTGTGGCAAGGAATGCTATGCGGTCTGCCTGAAATCAGACAATGTTGCTATTGGCTGCATAGAGCTTAAATTAAAGGGCTGTACAGATTTGACAGAGGAAGATGATGAGTGCGAGCTTGGATACTGGATTGGGAAACCGTTTTGGGGACAGGGGCTTATCCCTGAGGCGGCACTTGAAATGCTTCGCCGCGCCTTTGAGGATATTGGAATGAAAAAGGTGTGGTGCGGGTATTACGATGGAAATGTCAAATCAAAACGCGTTCAGGAAAAGCTGGGCTTTCGCTATCAGTGGACAACAGAGAATGTTGATGTTCCGCTTTTGAATGAGAAACGTACGGGACATGTAAACTGTATGGCTAAGGAAGAATGGATATGGACGAAGCTATATCATGCTGCAAAGGAAGTACAGAACGGCAGAAAGATTTCTGATTATGTGGAAGCAGGTGAGGTTGCCGCTGCGATACTTTCAGCATCAGGGCACATCTATACAGGAATATGTGTAGATACTTGTAGCACGCTTGGTATTTGTGCAGAGCGGAATGCTATTTTCAATATGCTTACAAATGGGGAGCAGGATATCGCTAAAGTTATTGCAATCATGCCTGACGGAAGACAGGGTGCACCATGTGGAGCCTGTAGGGAGCTGATGGTGCAATTGATGCCTGAAACATACAAGAATATAGAGATTATGTTGGATTATGAAAGTGGAAGGACAATGTCCTTAGGTGAGCTTACACCTGAATGGTGGATATAGAAAATGGTTAAAAAATAAAGCAAACATGACATACAGTTGTCGTGTTTGCTTTATTATAGTATAGGGGTAAGGAGTTCATATGAAAATAGACAGGCTGATAGGAATACTTTCTGTGTTGTTGCAGGAGGAATGGACTACGGCACCGAAGCTGGCTGAGAGGTTTGAGGTGTCACGTCGTACAATTAATCGGGATATAGAAGATTTATGTAAGGCAGGAATACCAATATATACGGCACAGGGTACAGGTGGAGGAATCAGAATTATGGATGGCTACCGAATGGACAGAGCCTTGCTTACCTCTAAGGATATGCAGATGATTTTGGCAGGACTTAGGAGTCTGGACAGCGTGAGCGGAAGTAGGTATTATAGTCGTCTAATGGAAAAAATAAAGTCAGGCTCCTCCGACTTTGTAAGTGGCAGGGACTATATATTGATTGACTTGTCATCATGGTACAAGGATACATTGACTCCGAAAATTGGACTTGTTCAGGATGCCATAGAGGAACGGGCACTTTTGACATTTCATTATTATGCACCGAATGGTGACAGCATACGGACGATAGAACCCTATTATCTTGTATTTAAATGGTCCTCATGGTATGTGTGGGGGCGGTGTACAGCGAAGGAAGACTTCCGCCTGTTTAAGCTGAATCGTATGGATGAGCTGATTAAGGAGAAAACAGTATTTGTGCCAAGGCAGGTGCCTGCTCCTGATTTGTCGGTTGAGAAAATTTTTCCGGGAGAAATTAAAGTAAAAGCTCTGTTTTCTAATGCGTGTAAGTGGAGGCTGATTGAGGAGTTCGGTATCCATTGCTTTACAGAACAGGAAGACGGAAGCTTGCTTTTTATGTCAGATTATACAGATAAGGAAAATCTTCTTACATGGTTATTGACCTTTGGCGATAAAGTGCAGGTGATAGAGCCTGTGGAAGTGAAAGATGAATTAATCAGCATTGCAAAAAATATCATACATGAATACGAGGAGAGGTAAAATGCCAAGACCGAGAAACAAGGAAGACCTGCTTTTAGCAGCGAAAGAAAATTTTGAAAAGCTCAATACGCTGATTGATTCACTTAGTGAAAAAGAGATGACAACCCTATTTGATTTCAGTGCAGATGTGAAAAAAACAGAAATGCACTGGCAGCGGGACAAAAATGTAAGAGATGTTCTGGCACATTTATACGAATGGCACCAGCTCATGCTTCGATTTGTGGACGGAAATGTGGATGGAAAAAGCATGCAATTTCTGCCACAGCCATATAATTGGAGAACGATTGCTCCGATGAACGAAACATTTTGGGAAAAGCATCAGGGGACAAGCCTTGAAGAAGCAAGAGAGCTTCTCGCAAAGTCCCATGCAGAGGTTTTACAAAAGATTGAAAGCTTCTCTAATGAGGAATTATTTTTATCAAAAGCATTTCCTGCTGTGGGCGGGTCGGTGCTTGGTTCCTATTTTGTAAGCAGCACTTCCAGTCACTATGATTGGGCAATCAAGAAAATAAAGGCCCATCAGAAAAACTGTAAGGCAAAGTAAATGGACTGATATTTCATTGAGGAGGCAGAGAATGTCATTTGATTATAAAAAAGAATATAAAGAGTTTTATATGCCGAAAAACAAACCTGAAATCGTGGATGTGCCTGAAATGAATTTTCTTGCGGTAAGGGGCAAGGGGAATCCAAATGATGAGGGTGGAGATTACAAGGCATCTATCGGTTTGCTTTATGGGATTGCATTTACCATTAAGATGAGTAAAAAGGGAAATCATAAAATTGACGGATATTTTGATTATGTGGTGCCGCCGTTGGAAGGATTTTGGTGGCAGGAAAATACTGTTGGAGTGGATTACGGCAGAAAAGAAGATTTTTGTTGGATATCGGTAATCAGGCTGCCCGAGTTTGTGACGAAAAAGGATTTTCAGTGGGCAATAGAGGAAGCGGAACGAAAAAAGGGGCAGGATTTTTCCAAGGTGGAATTTATGACGATAAAAGAAGGATTATGCGTTCAGTGTATGCACATAGGAGCTTACGATGATGAACCTGCAACTGTAGCATTGATGGATAAGTTCCTCTATGAAAATGGATATGAAAATGATTTTACGGACAAGAGGATGCACCATGAAATATATTTGTCGGATGCCAGACGCGTGGCTCCCGAACGGTTAAAAACTGTGATTCGGCATCCTGTAAGAAAGGAAGGTGATTAGATGGCAACATCAAAGGAATTCCATGATTATATTGTGGAAAATCTTCAACGGGTGGGAGAAATATCAACCAGAAAAATGATGGGTGAGTATCTGGTTTATTATCAGGGGAAATTGATAGGCGATATTTGCGATAATACTCTTTTTCTGAAACCGACAGAAACTGTGCTTAAACGTTTGCCTGAAGCTGAACGGTCATATCCGTATGAAGGCTCCAAAACGCTGATGGTGATTGTTGATAATGTGGAAAATACGGAGTTGATGGCAGAGCTGTTAAATGAAATGTACATGGAACTGCCTGAGCCAAAGAAGAAGTCAAAGGGAAAGTAGTATAAATAAGAGGTTTTCCAATGAGTGGAATGAAAAATATTAATAAGGCAGAGGTAATGATTTTAAAGGAGCAGTTTAAAATGCTTTTGGTGGTAGTATTTTAGTGCACGATTTTTGACATTATCCACAAATGTTAATGCTGAAAAAATTGTGAAAAATGTCCTTTGACTTTTGAAATTAAAATAAATATAATCCTAACTGAAAATTGAATCAGGCAATTAACGACACATGTAGTGCATCGCACGTAAATCTGATTACGGGACAGATGCTGCATGTGTCTTTTTTGTGCTTTAATGAGGAGGATTTATGGAAAACAATCAATATCTTGGGACAGAAAAGGTTGGTAAATTACTGGGGAAGTTTGCCATACCATGTATCTTTTCACTTATCATTTCATGTCTTTACAACATAGTGGATCAAATTTTTGTTGGTAACGGAATTGGTTATCTTGCCAATGCCGCAACAGGCGTTATTTTCCCGATTACAGTTGTGGGCTGGGGAATGTCGCTGTTCTTTGGCGATGGTGCGGCGGCACATTTAAGTGTGTCACTCGGAAGAAATGAAACGGAAACAATTCATAAGGGAGTAGGCAACGCGATTTTGTGTTCGTTTCTCTCAGGCGTAGTTATTATCGTAATCAGCTATTGCTGCGGCGATGGACTGTTGCAGTTAATTGGTACAACGGATGCAAATCTTACAATGGCACATGATTATGGATTTATAATATATGCAATGATGCCTCTTGCAATGGTACAAAATACACTTGCATCCATTATCCGTGCTGACGGAAGCCCGCGTTATGCGATGGGAGCAATGTTAGTTGGTGCAATCATAAACATTATTGGTGACCCTGTGGCTATATTCGTTCTTGACCTTGGAATTAAGGGTGCGGCATATGCAACAATTTTAGGACAGTTTGTAAGCTTTGTAATCTGTGCCGTATATTTGCGGAAAAGTAAGACATTTCATATTCAGGCAGGAAGTTTCAGTTTGGATGCATCACTGCTAAAGCCTATTATGGCACTTGGAACATCAAGCCTTTTGACACAGCTCTCTATTGTAATAATTACAATTATCAACAATATACTGTTGGTGCGCTACGGGGCAGAATCAGTTTATGGAGCAGACATTCCGCTTGCTGCGTTTGTCGTTGTTATGAAGCTGTTCCAGATTGTCCTTAATATTGCAATTGGAATTGCGGCAGGTGCGCAACCAATCGTAGGATATAATTATGGTGCAGGAAAATATGAACGTGTAAAAAAACTGCTGAAATTAATTATTGGCTGGACGTTGGTTGTATGTTTGGTCTGCACGGTGTTGTTTGAGGCGGTACCGCAGGTATTTATTCGCATGTTTGGTGCGGACAGTGAATTGTATACACAGTTTGCAGTTAAGTGTTTAAGAATTTACCTTTCGCTTATTATGTTTACATGTGTGCAAAAGGTATGTGCTATCTTCCTACAGTCTATTGGATATGCGAAAGCAGCAGCACCACTTTCTGTAATCAGGGATGTATTTTTAATTGTGCTTTCATTGCTTGTACCGATGGCTCTTGGTGTCACAGGTATTTTCTGGGCTGCTCCTGTGGCGGATATACTTGCAACTGCAATTACATTAGTCGTTATGATAAAGCTTTGGAATCAGTTGAGTGTATCAGATGAAAATGAAGCGGATGGCTATGCAGTGCCGGCTTATCCGACAAAAGAGGGCGTTGTGGTTACAATATCACGTGAACATGGTTCTGCTGGAAAACGAATTGGACAGTTGGTTGCAGAAAAACTGGGAGTGCCATGCTATTATAAAGAAATGATTGCAATTGCTGCACATGAAAGTGGCTTGGCGGAAAAATTTATTTCCAATTTAAATTCTGATGAAAATGCAGTAATGAAGGAGTTGTATTTAAGTACAAGTGCAGTACAGCAGGCAATAACAGCTCAGGATCAGGCGATACGGCATATTGCAGATGCAGGCTCCTGTGTCATTGTAGGGCGTTCGGCGGATTATGTGCTGAAAAATTACAAAAATGTAGTCAGAATATTTATTACCGCACCTGAAGATTACCGTACAAAAAAGGTAATGGAAATGTATGGAGACAGCAAAGAACAGGCAGCAAAAAGCATTGAACGTGCCGACTCGGCAAGAAAGTCGTACTACGAAAGCATTACTGATAAAAAATGGGGCGATTCCCACAGCTATGAACTATGCGTTGACAGCTCGATAGGTGTAGATGAGACGGCAGATTTAATTTATTCTTATCTAAGTCATAGACAATAAAATAAAGTATAAAATTTTTGCATCCTTAAATGCTAACAAATATAACATTTAAGGGTGCAAAATTTGTTTAGGGGTAGTATGATAATAAAAGCTTTTTCAGTAAGACAAAAGAAAGCATGAATTGTCGGGAATGATACCATGTGAAAGTGATATAGTGAAGCTGAAATCAAGTTGGAGGTTGCTACATGAACTGGGTTAAAATCATTGAGGATGCTATTTGCTACATTGAAGAACATATTACGGAAGATTTGACGGTAAGCAGGATAGCCAATGAAGTAAATATATCCGCATTTTACTTTCAAAGAGGCTTTTCCGTGCTGTGCGGGTATACCATTGGAGAATATATCCGTATGAGAAGATTATCCCTTGCAGGAAATGAATTGCTCTCATCAGATATTAAAGTAATTGATTTAGCAATGAAGTATGGTTATGATTCACCTGACAGTTTTACGAAAGCATTTATACGGTTTCATGGCAGCACGCCAACTGATATAAGGCGTAACGGTGTAATACTGAAAGCGTTTGCACCGTTACACATTAAACTATCATTAGACGGAGGTAGCATAATGGAATACAGAATTGAAGAAAAAGCGGCTTTTAAAGTAATGGGTTTGTCACGGGAATTTTCTTATGAGGGTGCTAACACGGATATTCCAAAGTATTGGGATGAGGTTATTATTCAGGCAAAGGAAAGACCTGTGATGGGAATGTACGGAGTCTGCTTCGATGAGGAAATGGCGGGCAATCAGTTCCGCTATATGATTGCGGATGATTTTATTGCCAAGCAGGCGGAAGAAAAAGGACTTGAGATTTATGATATTCCTGCACATACATGGGCAGTTTTTCCGTGCCGTGGGGCAATGCCATTGCCACTACAGGAGGTCAACCGCAGAATTTTTTCTGAATGGCTCCCTGCGAGCAGCTATGAAATTGCCGAGGGCTACAATATTGAGTATTACAGTAACCCAGCCGACTATAAAAACGGCATGCAGGATTCAGAGTATTACGCAGAGATATGGATACCTGTTAAGAAAAAATAATAAATCGTTGATGAGATTATAATATTCAGTAATATGAAGACTTCCCGTTATCGGCATATGTGTTGGTAGCGGGGAGTCTTTTAATTAATGGGAAGCTGCGTTTTCTATTGGCATATGTCCTAAGGGCAAATCATTTCCTGCGAAACTTGCTTTTGTTATTCTGGTATAAATATTTTTAGTGTGTCAGTTTTAGCACGCATACTTTTAACAAAAAATGTCATACTAAAGATGAGAAAAATGGAGTTTTACTCATGACTAAATAAATAGAAAAGAGGATTACCTATATGAAATATGTTTGTACGGTATGTGCATATGTTTATGACGAAGAAGCAGGGGACCCGGAAAATGGTATTGCACCGGGAACAAAATGGGAAGATGTTCCGGAAGGCTATTTGTGTCCTCTTTGCCAAATGGGAAAAGAGTACTTTGAAGCACAGGCGGATTAAATAAGGAGGAATCAGGTGGAAAAAAAAGTCATACTACCCATTACGGATGAAAACGGCTATTATCAAATTCGTTTGGAAAGCATTGGTGGCTTGGGTGCAAATTTATGTGGAAAAATGTTGGGGGAGCTTGGGATTAAATATCTTGGTTTAAACAGTGCCAGCTTTTCCAGCTATGGTTCGGAAAAAACGGGAACACCAGTGAAAGGTTTTATCCGCTATAGCTCTGCGGATTTAGACATTAAGCTGCACTCGCCTATTAAAACCCCACATCTTTTAGTGGTGTTCCATGATGCCCTTTTGTCCGATACATCTGTTTTGAAAGGCTGCGGAAGGGATACGGATATAATTGTTAATTCGGTAAACGGAAAAGACAGGCAGGAGCTTTTTGGGGAGCAAAATTATCACTGTGTTTATTTTTTAGATGCCCAAAAGATAGCCATAGAAACCAAATCCCGAATAAATGTAGTTATGCTGGGTGCGATTGCCAAGGTTATGGGTTTTGTAGAGCTGGAAGACCTGTATGCAATATGTAAGGACACTCTTGGAAGAAAATATCCTGCTTCTCTTTCACAAAACATGGAAGGAATCAGGAGAGGCTATGAGGAAGTAACATCTTCATATGAAATTGCACAAAAGAACCGAACGGACAAAACAGCAAATGCAAGAATAGATGAAACAGCAGACAATAAAACAAATGTAAGAACAGACGAAAAAACAGATGAGAGAATAAACAAGAGAACAGACGAGGCGGTGGAAAAAGTGTCCTGTGGCAATTGTCAGCCTTCGTCCCCATGGGGATATGAAACAGCCCCCATTGGTGGAATCAATCCGTGCTTCGGAAATAGTGTGGAAAATGATTTGTCACCTTCCAGACAGGGATATTTCCCTATATTTATTCCAGAAAAATGTATTAACTGCGGGCTGTGTGATACAACCTGTCCTGATATGGTTTTTCAATTTCAAAAAGGGGAATTTAAGGGAAGAGAAATGATGCTTAATAAGGGTTTGGATTATTACCATTGTAAAGGATGCTTAAGATGTGTGTCTGTATGTCCGGTAGGGGCTTTGGTTCGTGGTGTGGAGGCAGAGCATCCACGCAAAAAATATTTTATGCCGAATCAGGAGCTTTTAAGAACGCCTGACAATTATGAAAAGGCAGGATATGATGGTTATATCACCTCGGAAGCCTTTTTGACAGAGCAACGCATAAAAGGAGGGGAGGTATGACATGCAGGAATATAAACAGACAATAGAGTTTGCAAACGGAAATGAAATGGCATCTATGGCAATTAAGCAGATAGGTTATGATTTGATGGGATATTATCCTATTACGCCGTCCACACAGATAGCAGAAAATTTGGACTTGATGAAAGCAGAGGGAAAGACGGATTTAATTATGATTGCCGCAGAGGGAGAACACAGTGCGGCGGGAATCTGCTATGGTGCAGCGGTAGCGGGAGGCAGGGTGATTAACGCAACCAGTGCCAATGGGCTGCTCTATGCGCTTGAACAATTTCCCGTCCAGTCAGGAACCAGATATCCAATGGTTATGAACGTGGCTTGCAGGACTGTTTCGGGACCTCTTTCCATAAAAGGCGACCATAGTGATATCATGTACATGTTAAATGCGGGATGGCCCATATTATTTGCCCATTCCCCGCAACAGGTATATGACTTCAATCTTGTGGCACTTAAGTTGGCGGAGACTGTAAGGCTGCCTGTGGTGGTTGCCTACGACGGCTTTTTCACCAGTCATCAGAAACGAAGATGCATGCGTTTTCAACATGATGAGGATGTAAGGCATTTTATAGGAGAAAAAAATGAGCCATATCCGTTTTTTGATATGGAACATCCGATTACCGTAGGGTCTTATATGAATGAACCTGATTTGATAAATAACCGTTATCAGCTTCATCTTGCTATGGAGGAAGTAAAAAATGTCCTGCCAAATATTTTTCGTGAGTATGGCATCCTTTGTGGCAGAAGCTATGAATGGAGTGAGGGTTACTGCCATGAAGATGCCAAAATACTTTTAGTGCTCCTCGGTTCCTCCTTTGATACAGCGACAGTTGCGGTGGACAGATTGAGAAAGCAGGGAAAAAAAGTCGGTGTGCTTACATTAAATGTTCTGCGTCCATTTCCAGAAGAAGCGCTTGCCAAAATGCTTCAGCTTGCCAGTCATATTTTGATTGCTGACAGACAGGACAGCTACGGTGGAATTGGCGGGAATCTTTCTATGGAAATACGTGCTGTAATGCAGAAATATGGCTGTGCGGGAAAGGTGAAAAACCTTGTTTATGGGCTTGGCGGTAAAGATTTTTATGTTGAGGATGCCATTGCCATGTTTGAACTGGCAGAGCAAGAAAATGCAATAAACTCCTATTATTATGGTGTGGAAAGGGGAGATTCTAAGCAGGCAGTATCGGAGCAGGAACGGTTTTTTGCTCCTCTTTTGGCAGAACAGACAAGGATTTCGGCAACTGTGGTTAAAGAAGAACCCACAGAAAAAGAGCAGATATCAGAAAACAGCCAGATAACAAGAGCAGTAGATTTACAGGGAAATAAACAGGTAATAGGAGGGCAGATTAATCAGACAACGGCCATGCCTAAACGACTTGCACCAGGACATGGTGCCTGCCCGGGATGTGGAATTCCTGTTAATGTCAATATGCTTCTAAGGGCGATTGAAGAGCCTGTCGTGTTATTGTTTCAGACGGGCTGTGGGATGATTGTAACAACGCCTTATCCAAAGACAAGCTTTAAGGTGCCTTATGTGCATAATCTTTTCCAAAATGGTGCTGCAACATTAAGCGGATTAGCTGAAATCTGCTATAGAAAGCAGGAAAAAGGAGAAATTCCACAAGGCGATATTGTGTTTATTATGGTAAGTGGAGACGGTGGTATGGATATCGGTATGGGCTCTGCCCTTTCTACAGCAATGCGGGGGCATAGGCTGCTTCTGTTTGAGTACGATAATGGCGGTTACATGAATACTGGATATCAGTACTCTTATTCAACGCCAAAGGGGGCTGTGAGTGCTACCTCACATGTGGGGAAATGTCAGTATGGAAAACAGCAGTTCCATAAAGATATGCCACAGCTTATGGCGGCAACAGGTATTCCATATGTGGCAACCGTGGCGGAATCTAATCCTGTGGATTTTATTAAAAAGGCGGCAAAGGCAGCAGATTATGCAAAAAAAGAGGGTTGTGCTTATGTAAAAGCAATTTCTGCATGTCCACTAAACTGGAATGATACGCCTGATAAGGAAAGGCAGGTCATTGAGGCGGCAGTCAATTGTTGTTATTTCCCGCTTTATGAGGTGGAACGGGGAATCACAATCTTAAGCTATAATCCGCAGAAGAATGGGAAAAAGATTCCAGTACTTGACTGGCTTTCCATGATGGGAAGAACAAAGCATTTAGTAAAGGATGAATATAAGATGGTGGTTGAATCCTTACAGGAAGAAGTTGACAGACGGTTTCAGCGCCTTTTGGCAAAGTCGGAAAGTCCTTATTTATAAAAAACAAACTGTGATTGCAGGTTAATATATTTTGAAAAACAGCAGACGGCAGGGAAATAAAATCTGACCGTCTGCTGTTTTTCTTGGAGTAATTTTACAGGAAAATAATATAATGTAGTCAACGTATACTTTTTATTTTGAATAAAAATGTACGTGGGGCGATAGAGGAAGCAACAGGGGCGGATTGTCTTGAATTATCAGTGGAAAAGAGAAAAAATTTAGATACATATGGTGCGGTTATTTTGGAGGCTGGGCATGTGTGGGTAATATTAGCAAACTTAATTGGTTTAAAGATAATATGAATAAATGGACCAATAAGAAGCTAATTGTATTTTGTGTTGGCGGAAGTCCGATAGACAATCAAGAAATTGAACAATTTCTCGCAAAGAATTTAAAAGAGTATAAATACAATTTTCCCCAGATTGACTTATTGAACATTGTTCTATATAATATAATTTGAACAATGTTCAAGGAGGGGATTATGGATAATAAAGAAATCATTATTCAAGCCACGATAGACCTCATCAGTGAAAAGGGTGAGCAAATGGATGGCATTACAGTACGGGAGATATGTAAAAAAGCAAATGTAGGGTTAGGTCTTGTGAATTATCATTTTGGAAATAAAGATAAACTCATAGAAATGTGTGTGGAACGTATTGTGAATGGTATCATTGATAGCTTCCATATCATCCGGGAAAAAACTGAAAAACTTACTGACTTTGAAAAGCTTGAATATCTCGGAAACATGACGTTTACTTTTCTATTTGAACACTATGCCGTGTCAAAAATTTCTATTCTTTCAGATATGCGTATGCCAAAAGAAAACGATAATACGCATAGAACGTACCTTGCTTATCTTCCGCTTATGTCTGCCTGCCGCCCGGATTGGGATGAAAAAACGCTTGAACGCAAAACATTTTATTTGATTACCGTGATGCAGCAGTCCTTTTTGCGGCATAAAGTAATCATGCAGCTCTATGGACTGGATTTGACTGTTCCAGAAGAACGGAAGAAATTTCATGAAGCGGTATTGCACGATATTTTGGAGGTTTAGCTTATGCAAATTACAGTAATAAATGGAACAGAAAAATATGGTGTAACCTACCGTTTAAAAGAAATATTTCTGGAGCAGTTTCGGGAGAAATCAGATATCAGGGAATTTTATCTGCCAAAGGACTGTCCTGCTTTTTGCTCAGGCTGTGCAAACTGTATAATGAGAGGTGAACATATATGTAAAGATGCGGAATATATACAAAAAATTGTATCGTCGCTATTAGAATCCGATTTGATTATAATGACCAGCCCTGCTTATGTGATGCATGCAACAGGCTCCATGAAAGCATTGCTTGACCATCTTGCATATTTATGGATGCCGCATCGTCCTGCTCCCGAAATGTTTACAAAACATGTGGTCATTATTACGCAATGCCTTGGAGCAGGGGCAAAGTCCGCAGCGAAAGACATAAAACACAGTCTTTCATGGTGGGGCATTTCCCAAATCACAGTGTTTACAGGGAAACTTATGGGAGATATCGTCTGGGAAAGGCTTGCGGAAAAGAAACGCATAGAGCTTACGAAAAAAATAAGTCATCTGTCAGACAAAGCTTTTCATATCAATTTTGAAAGACCTGCAAAGGTTAATGCAAGCACAAGGATAAAATTTCTTTTCTGCCGCATGATGCAGAAAGCATTACATGAAAGTGACCCTGATTATCTTGACGGAAAGCATTGGGCGAAGATGGGATGGCTTGGAAAGAGCAGACCTTGGAGCGTTTAGAAAATAGAAGCTATAAAAATAAAGTGGTACTTATATCTAAATTTTGTTGTTCTTCAATGATAACTCAGACAAAAATAATATGAATCTGTCATGTTAATATACTTTGACTTTGATGAATGTGTTGTATATTATAATAAACAGGAACTTGGATTGAAAATATTTATATATTTGAAAGGCAGAGCAAAAATGATTATAAAAAGAGCAGGAAAAAATGAGTTGCAGGAAATACTTGACTTACAATATCTTGCATACCAAAGTGAGGCCAAGCTTTTTAATAATTCCAATATCCCACCGCTCAGGCAGACTTTAGCCGAGGTAGAAAGCGAATACGAAAAGGGCATTGTTTTAAAAGCGTTAGATGAGAACAACACAATAATAGGTTCCGTAAGAGCCTACTATGAAAATGGTACGGTTTATATAGGAAAACTAATGGTACATCCCCAAAAGCAAGGGCAGGGAATCGGAACACAACTGCTTGTTGCAATGGAAAATGAATATCCAAACCAAAGATATGAGCTTTTTACAAGCACGAAAAGTAAAAAGAATATAGAATTATATGAGAAATCAGGATATAAAATCTTTAGTGAAAAGCAGATTACTGATGAATTAACATTTGTGTACTTAGAAAAATTAAACTTTTAGGCAATTGCTTGAAATTATTTTGAATGAGAGGAAGTGGCATGGTTGAATAGAGACGAATTTTTAAAGGTGTATTGGAAGCAGTATCAGCTTATGGAGCGTGATTTGATTCAGACAGATGATTATGTATCAATAGACAAGGATAATTACAATACATTTTCAAATCAATATATGAAATTGTTATTAGTTATATGCAGTGAGATGGACTCCATTGCAGAAGCTCTTTGCAGGCTGCAAAATGATAAGGTTCCATTTGGAATCATGAATAAGCTGAATGCCCTGACAGAGGAATACCCTAAGCTGAAAAATTACAGGGTAAACACAAAATACCCATATGATATTAAGAACATTTCTCCGTTGGTAAAGTTTGCAGATGCTACATCGGATTGGTGGCAGGCATATAATGATGTTAAGCATAGAAGAATGGAGACAAATGAGGCAGGTCGGTCTAATTATACAAAAGCGAATCTTAAAAATGTGTTATTTGCAATGGCAGCGTTGTATATTTTGAACCGAAAGCTTTATGACAGCTTGGAGGATGATGGAAAAGCAAGTGATGAAATTCTGATATCAAATCTGTTCGAGAGTCGGTTGATGCTATGATGGTACGCAGGGGAAGAATATAAATAAAAACAATACGCAGGGGAGAATTGTATGATACAGGAAAAACTAATAGAAAAGTCAAAAGAAGCCTTTGTAATGGCGATTGAAATTTATAATAAACCTACAATTAGGTATCGTGTTGAAGGCTTTAGTTTCTTTATATGTAATGCATGGGAATTAATGTTAAAAGCACACATGATTAATAAATTTGGAGAAGACAGTATCTATTATAAAGACAATAAAGACAGGACGATTACATTAGAAAATTGTCTGCATAAGATTTTTACGAATGAAAAATCACCATTGCGGAGAAATTTAGCTAAGATAATTGAACTTAGAAATACAAGTACGCATTATGTGACAGAAGAATATGAAATGATTTATATCCCATTGTTTCAAGCATGTGTCTTAAATTTTGTTGAAAAGATGCAGATGTTTCATAATGTTGATATGACAGAAGTTATTCCACAAAATTTTTTGACTTTGACGGTAAGTATGAAGGCATTGGATGAGAGCATGATTCGTGCAAAATATCCTGAAGAAATTGCCAATAAGATTATTTTGACAAATGAACAGTTAGAGCCAATGATTGCAGAGAATAACCAAGCATTTGCAATTAAGGTAGAACATTTGCATTTTATTACCAAGGATAAAACTCAGGCAACATCATTTGTTCATGTGGATAAAAATGCAGAAGCTGGTGTGAAAATTATTAAAGAACTAAAAGACCCTAATAATACACATAAATATACAATGAAAACTGCAATTAAAGAAATAACAAGAAGATTACAATTGGTAGGAACGGATTTTAATATGAATCAGTACATATTTGATTTATTTAATAAAGTATATGGGATTAAAGAAAATGAAGAGTTCTGTTATGTGCACAGACAGTATGCACAGCCATCGTATACATATTCAATGCGCGCAATAGATTTAATTGTCGGGGAAATTCAAAAAGACCCTGAAAATGTGGTTGACAGGCTCAAAATGGCAAAAAAATAAGCTGACCTCAGGGGCAAAGGAATTCTTGGTTTTTACCTACTCCCATTCGGGAACCCAGCCGTATCCTTCACAGGTTAGCTTATTCATAGTATAGCATATGCAAATTAAAAGTCAATATGCACGAAAAGTTTTTATATATGTATTAAATAACTTAAAGAGAAATATGGGAGGACCAAAGATGAATAAAAAATTCCAAATTTTTATTAGTTCTACATATGAGGACTTAAAAGAGGAACGAGCAAAGGTTGTTGCTACAATATTAAAAGCGTATCATTTTCCAATAGGAATGGAAATGTTTAGTGCGGATAATGTAGAACAATGGGAACAAATAAAAAGAACAATAGACAGTTCAGATTATTATGTTTTAATAATTAAAAAAAGATACGGCTCAATGACAAAAGAGGGGATTAGTTATACAGAGAAAGAATATAATTATGCAAAAGAAAGAAAAATACCAACGTTAGCATTTATAATTGATAAGGATGCGTTTATACAAAGCAAAGATGTAGAGGACGATCCTGAAAAAATAAAATTATTATCCAAATTTATTGAACAGGTAAAAAATGAAAATCCATGCGACTTTTGGAACAATGCAGATGAGTTGTGCACTTTGGTTAATCAGGCATTACAGAAACAATTTGATACAAATGAGCAAATTGGCTGGGTTAGATCTGATACAAAATATACACTTTCAAATATTGTTAATGAATATGTTAATAGCCAAGTACCCTCTTGCTGCTATGGACTTGCAGATGTTATGACGGCTAGATTAGATAAAATGCTACATTTTAAAAACATTATAAAGAAAATAAAAAGAATAATAAACGTAATTTTTTTAGATGATAAATCAATTAAAGTTTCAATTACTAATCTAGAAGAGTACTATTGTCATCCAAACAAATTTGAAATACTTTTTAATGCATGTAAACAACAAGCTGAATCATTCGAAGTTACAAATTTAAAACTAAATGATACGGATTATTTAAACGACGTAAAAATTAATTGTGATTGTACTAAAAATAGTGATGCTTTTAATTATCAAGTACGAAGTAATGAAATAATTTTGGAAAACCCAATACATAAAATAGAGTATTCAAATAGTTATTGCTCTAATTTAAATGATTTTTTTATTTCATATAGAATACACAGTCCATGTTATGAATTTAATGTTACTGTTACATTAAATTATGGTCATGATGATTATTCCATATTATGTTCTACCTTTTCTTCTACTGAACGAGTAGAACAAAAAAATTATAGTGATTATGAATTGCATGCTGGTAATACTTGTGATATAAATTTTCCCACATGGTCATTGCCAGGTACAGGTTATGTCGTGTCTATTAAGAAAAATGAAGAATTATAATATGTTACTCGATATAGCAGAGTGAAAAACTTTTAAAATTATAAAAAGAATATATTTTATATTTCTGACAAATTATATCGTATTTGCATATATAGTTTGTCTTGACTTTTATTCTTACATATGTAATATTTATATGAAAAGAATAAGGGGAAAAGATATTTTTTTATCCATAATTCCTACAAATGTAATATCAAAAAATTATGGAATTACAGCTTATTTATTTGTAAAAAAAGACATGTATTCAGGAAATGTATATTGAAATGAAAACAGGAGGAAATGGTTATGTTGAAAAAAAATACAGGTATATTATTAAAGAACAGCTTTATGATAATCAGTCTAATATTGTTACTTTGCACTTTCGGTTGTAGTGATAAGCTATCAGGAGCAACAAAGGTAGTTGAAATTACAAGTGAAGTTCAGGAAAATGAAACAGAGGATGACGAAGAAATAATAAGCGTTTGCATGGAACTATATAAGAAAGCATCAGAAGAGGGCACATTTGCTGATTTGGGCATGATTCGCAATATTGTAAAACAATTTGGTGAGAATGGGTATTGTGCTGTTGACAGTAAAAACCAAATTGATATGACTGAGGCGGAGCGGGTAATAAAATTCTGTGAAATGGTGGGTGCTGGAGAAGAAGCTGAAATAACGATTATTGAAGTTAATTATTTGGGCGGGTTTTTTAAGTATGAGTTTCATACAGCAAATGGAGAAGTCAATGTCAATAAACGTTGCTACAAATATGAAAATGAAAATATCCAAATGGAATTTACAGGAACCTATGACGTAGAAAATTGGAAGTATACGGAGGAAGGATATTTAATGTTTTCAGGTGTTTTGATATCAGAGGAGGTCTATGCACTTACGTTAAATGGAATGGAGGAATGGGTCGCATTTCGGGTAGAACCATTGAATGAAATATATAGAGAGCTTAACCGAAAATACCTTTTTACTGTGGGTTATGAGAGAAATAATATGTTCCTTGTAGATTGGAGCGAAGAAGATTTTGGACAGTTAAATTTCTATGATGTATATGATATTTTTTATCCAAAGGTAAATGGTAAAAGTGTCCCATATACTGTGGATGATAATGTGGCAGTCGGTGCTGTTTATCAAATACCAAAGGATGAATTTGAACGTGTTATTATGGCGTATTTCAATGTTGATAGTGTGACTTTACAAACTATGACAACATATCAATTGGAAAGTGGCGCTTATGAAT
The DNA here is from genome assembly GCA_947652735.1 of uncultured Lachnospiraceae bacterium. Lineage (GTDB taxonomy): Bacteria > Bacillota > Clostridia > Lachnospirales > Lachnospiraceae > Coprococcus_C. The sequence goes on from CANTEG010000002.1 coordinate 71,665, forward strand.
ATAAACCTAGAGGATTTTATGAGGTTGAATATCCTGAATACCCATATCCGGAGGTGGTTGGGTATACAGAAAATGATGATAGGACGATTTCCCTTATAGTTAATGTTGTATTCCCGTATGCGGGAGATTCCAAGGTATATGCCCACGAGGTAATCGTTCGCCCTTTGGAAGATGGGGGTGTACACTACGTATCAAATAGAATTATTCCTTCTGAAAATAATAAAGAACAAACATGGCATACGCCACGGCTGACACGTGAAAAATGGGAGGAAATATATGAACATACTTCTGAGGCATGTCTTATTTCAAATGAGGAACAGGAGCAATTACAAAGCAAGGCACTGTCAGCGGCAGAATTGGTTAGGGGGATGTATGAAAATCTTGAAATTCAAAATAGGGGAACATATACCAGTATTCCTGAATTTACCCGCGAACAACGGAAAGCCGTGGTGGAAGAATTGGGAATAAAAGGCTTTGTAAGTGTGAGTGAAGATGTCAATATGGAGAACTATGAGGCAATAGAAACTTTTTATGAGGAATATTTAAATGGCAAGGATTCTATGGTTACAATTATAGAAATACAAAAGGATGGCTTGATAGGAGCAGTAACATTTATCTGCCATGGTAATCAATTACAAGCGTATTATGTGGGAACAGGCTGGAATGAGAAAGGCATTTCGGAAATAAAAGGAACTTCCGTGAATAATATTGCAGAAATAAAGCTAACCGAAAAAGGATATTTAATTTATGCGTATGATACAGTAATTGCACTTGCAGGCTTACGGCAATATTATAGAATAAAACCTCTTTCATATGATTGTAGGGAAATGACGAAAAAGTACATATCAGGACTTAGCTATTTAAACTACAATATGCTTGTTACAAATTGGGATAGTAGTAATGTGGAAGATATTTTGATGCCTTGCATGTTTGAAGATATTTATCATATTTATACTGGTGAAAAATTTAAAACAGAAAATTGGAAAATACCAGCAGGGCAATACGAACAGATTATGATGACGTATTTTCCCGTATCAGTGGAACAGTTAAGGCAATATTGCGGATATGACGCAAATGATAATTGTTATCCATATGAGATGATTTATGCAAAACCTTATCCGCCTTTTGGAGAGATTGTTGATTATACGGAAAATGCAGATGGAACAATTACCCTTATGGTAGATGGAGTATGGATTGATTATAATTCTGACTATGCGTTTACGAACAAAATAGTAGTTCAACCATTTAGTGACGGGACATTCAGGTATTTGTCTAATACCATAGAGCAAAAGGAACTGGAATTGCCGCCTATGGTGGGACAAGAAAACTGTGTTATGTCGACTCGATGGGGAGTGGGCTATAATCTTCCAATAAATGACAGAGAAAGAAGAGAAGCAAAACAAGATTGCATAAAGAAAATGGAATATCTTTCAAATACCTATAAACAGGCAGATATAGATACAAATAACGGTGTTCTTTCTGATGAAAGCATACTTGAGATACAGAATAGATTAGGAGCAGCGGGGGAGTCGGCTTATACTGCTGTTTTATATTCGGATATGAAGAACTATGAGAAAATGGAAGAATTTCTTAAGGCATGCATGGATGGCAAATGCGGCTCAATTGTTGTATATAAAATTCTTCCGCATGGTGGGATAAGGAGAGAAAAGTATATCTTTGATGGAACAGAAATGTATGTTTTAAATGCAAATGCTATATGGGACGAGAAAAATAATGCAGAGGTTACTTATGTTTCCTACACAAAAATACAAGAATGGCGATATTCTGATAAAGGGTGGTTTTGTTATCAGCTTTGTGTTCCTGAGTATCCGGATGTAGCAGAAATAGTAGATGGAAGCTGCATCATAAGAGTAAAACCAATGAGTAATGAAAGTCGTGCTATGTCTGAAAAATGTGTGCAGCGACTGGGGTATCAGGGAAACAATATTTTGTGTTCCAATTGGGACGCAGAAAATTTAGACAAGTTGGATTACAATGGGTTGTATGAGTATTTGTATGAAATGAAATATCAAAGGAAACTTAATTCTGAGGATTATCCAAATGGAATTCCCAAAACTGAGTTTGAATGTTTAATCATGGAATATCTTCCCATATCAACACAGCAAATACAGAAATATGCAGTTTTTAATGAAGAAAATCAAACATACGCATGGGCACCGTTGGGATGCTTCAACTATGCACCGACATTTTTTGGGACGTCGTTCCCGGAAGTCACTGATATAAAAGAAAATGCTGATGGAACGGTTACATTAAGGGTAGATGCGGTATGTCGTATGGTTGTATGTGATGATGCGGTTATAACCCATGAGCTTACGGTGCAGTTTGCGGAGGATGGCAGCTTCAAATATTTGGGCAATAAGATTTTGAATGATGGCAGCAGGGATATACCGCGGTACCGATATCGTTTCAATCCTAACTTTTAAAATTAATGTAATAAAAATTCTATATTCATATCAGATAATATGGACATGGTTATTTTTGTAGCTTTGCTTCCTGTGGCATTTTTATCAGCTTGTATGTTTGTGGCGAAAAAATATGTATTATCTGCCGTTTCAATTATGCCGATAAACCATCCATTTACATCCTGCCCATTCACACGTCCTGTTCCTGTTTTGCCATAAAATGTTTCAGCATCAGAATTGAAAAGGAATATGGAATCTTTTACTGCATTAATGTTTTCAGAGGAAAAACTAAGCTCATTGTTATAAAGCTTTATTAAAAGCTCCACCTGCTCTATAGGAGAAATCTTTAGGGATGATTCCAACCAGTAGGAGGGGAAATCGTCACGAATGTCTTGATTGCCATATTCTATTTTTTGTATATAGTCGTAAACAGTATCTGTACCAAGCTGTTTATCTAATGCTTCAAAATACCAGTTTACAGAGGCAGACATGGCTGATTGCAAAGTCTGATTGGTATTCCATGCGTCAAAAGGGTAGGAAATTCCATTCCATTCAAGAAAGGAATTCTTTGGTGTGATGACACCTTCTTCTAATGCAAATAAGGCATCGTATATTTTGTATGTAGAGTTGGGTGCAACCTGTAATGTGGCATGGTCAATGTTGTGTATGCACCAGGCATCACTTTTGGAGTCATATAAAACAAAGCTCCCATCATATTCTTCAAAATACTCTGAAAGATTCACATGAAAAACATTTGCGGAAGAATGCTTCCACTTATAATGTTTGTTTTCTGCTGCGTATGTAGAAACTATAGGCGCAAGTATAAAAAGAATAAAGGAAGCCAACACAAATACACAAATTCCTTTTATCTTTTTTGAGAATGTCGGCTTTTTATAATGAGCAATATTAGTAATTCTACGTTTCATTTGTTTCATACTTCCGCCAAACCCTATAGCAAATGGAAAAGGAGTACTGGAGAATTTTTGGGCAAAGTTAATTAGGGTGTTGCCATAAGCATTGTATTCGGTTTCGTTCAGTATAGTTAAAACGGAGATATCACAGGCAATTTCCCGGTCGCTGCGCATTTCCGTTAGTGCATATTGGACAAGTGGATTAAACCAGTATATAACTCCTGTAAGAGTCATCAGATAACCAATAAGGGAGTCTTTGTGTTTGAAGTGTTGCAGTTCATGCAAAAGTATATACCGCATATCCGTTTTATTATAATCAGAGATTAAATGAATCGGCAAATAGATACGTGGCTTCAAACTGCCAATTATAATGGGAGATTTTAAAAATGCGGTACTATATATTTGAAACTCTTTTTTTATGTGTATTTCACGCAGGCAATCACGATACAGCTTGCGGATTTTCGGATTTTGCAGAGGAAGTGCAGACTGCTTTAATACATGCATATGAAAAAAGAATTTTATTAGCTGTAGCCCCATTAACGCAATTCCCAAAAGCCAAATTGCCATTAAACTATATCCGACAATGGATGGTGTTTCCCTCGTTACAGAAAGTGTAAAGTTGTTTATCCAATTGGTATCGCCGTTTAAATTTGTGACGATATCGTTTCCTGATATAGTATCAGGCTGCTGTGCATAAGGCTTTCGCAGACTGCCTAGCCATGAGAAAAGTTGCGGTAGACGAACAAAGTGGAACGGAAAAAAGGGAACTGCCAGAAGTCCAAGCAGGACAAACCATAGATGATATTGCATTCGGCTGGATAGGCAGTTTTTAAATAGATTTTTTAGTATAAGAAGAATTCCTATGATGCCACAAATAAATAGGTTGCATATGAAAAAGCGTATTGCAAATTCAGCCACGGGAATTTTCCCCCTTTGTTGATTTTTGGGCAAGGAGAGTACGGAGTGCATCGATTTCTGTGTCGGATAGTTTGTCATTTTCTATGTAAGAAGATACCATTGCAGTTAGGGTTCCGTTATAGAAACGATTCAAAAAAGAATTGCTCTCCTGACCAACATATTCGTTTTCTTTCACCACTGGGGTGTAGACAAATACACGGCTTTGTTTTTCGTAGGTAAGTGCACCTTTTGTCACAAGGCGTTTAATCAAAGTTTGTATCGTTTTCGGACTCCAGTTTGTGGTTTTTAATAGCTTGTCGGTTATTTCGTTAGTACTGATTGGTGCATGTTTCCATACGATTTTCATAACTTCAAATTCAGCTTCAGAAATCTGCGGTAATTTAGCCATGTCAAGCCTCCTCAAATCTTACGAATGTAATAAGAATATTATAGGTAGAATTTAATAAAATGTCAATTGCATTGTACTCTTAAATTGAAATTGTAGACAGCAAATGACAGGGAAAATATATTGCCATAAGACTGCTAGAAATTGAATAAAGCTTTTTCAAGCCTAACAGATAATATTACTTTATCTACCCTTATTTTTATGTTAAAATTTCTTTAATACATAAAATACGATTGAATTTCTTTGACATTTTCAAAACAAGCAGCAAAAGCGTGCTTGTGTTTATTTGTCCATATTTCATAACTGAATGATTGAAATAACGAGTTTTGCTCATGACTGTAATATTATAGGCAATTGACTAGCTATAATGTTAAATAACGAGGAGGTATACACTGTGGGAACAAGGGAAGCGGATATGATTAAGCCGCCTGTTGAGGTTGCATATGGGGAGGAGCTTGAGGCACTCGCGATGACTGACACGGCAAAGAAACCCATGAATTGGAAAATGTCACCGCAGGCGGTGAAAACATTTATTCTGGGGGCGGAAAAACCGATTGTCTATAACGGAAAAACCTATAACATTAAGAAAAAATATTTGGGAAATGACACGCTGGTGGAGCGGTGCATTGTTACCCTGGCAGGTAATAGGGGACTTATGCTGGTAGGGGAACCGGGAACGGCAAAGACGATGCTGTCAGAGCTTTTGTCGGCGGCAATCAGCGGAAGCAGCACAAATACGGTTCAGGGAACAGCAGGAACCACGGAGGACATGATGAAATATTCATGGAATTATGCTTTGCTGCTGGAAAAAGGTCCCGTCATGGAGGCACTTGTGCCTGCACCACTCTATATTGGCATGCGGGATGGAATTATTACGCGGTTCGAGGAGATAACAAGAATGCCTGCGGAAATGCAGGACAGTTTGATTAGTATTTTAAGCGATAAGGTTCTCACCGTACCTGAGCTACATGATGAGGGGCTTGTATTTGCAAAACAGGGCTTTAATGTAATCGGAACTGCCAATACCCGTGATAAGGGTGTAAATGAAATGAGTAGTGCCCTGAAGCGTCGTTTTAATTTTGAGACGGTATTTCCTGTCAGAGAGGCGGCACTTGAGAAGCAGATTATTATCAATGAGGTGGAAAAGCTGGCAGCGGAAAATGGAATTGAAATGAGTTCGGACGAAAAGGTTGCAGAGCTTCTTGCATCCACCTATCACGAACTCAGGGAAGGTGTATCCTCTATGGGACACCAGATTGACAAGCCTGGGTCTGTTATGAGCACGGCAGAAGCGGTGTCGGTTTACTACCAGAGCATGATGTCGGCTTATTATTACGGGGACGGAACGATTAGCATGGACTGTCTGGTTCAAAATCTGGTCGGTGCTGTTGTCAAAGAAAACAGGGATGATTTGGAGAAGATAAGAGGATACTTTAACACGGTTGTCAGGGCAAAGAGTAACAAAGAGGGTGGATTATGGGAGAGATATTACGAGGCGAGACGCTGGCTGAAGTAGGCGGAGAATTATCACCTGCCATCAGTGACAGTGATATGGAGCGGATATGTGAGGATGCGTTTTCACCTAATAATCAGGTGATATATTTTCCCGTCAGGCACCACAGCCCTGCCTGTTCCTGCCATTTGCAGCAGGTGATTGCAGAGTTTAAGCCAGACTGTATATTAATCGAGGGACCTGCGGGGGCAAATGACCTTATATCTGTAATGACAGACGTAGAGACGGAAGCTCCCTTTGCAGTTTATTATTCGTATAAGGACAGCGAGGGGATTATCAGTGAGGATAAGGAGCAGTACAGATGCTATTACCCGTTTCTTGATTATTCTCCTGAGCTGGTTGCGGTAAGGGCAGGTACTAACAACAAAATACATACGGAATTTATTGACTTGCCCTATGCGGAAATTCTTGCGGCTTCTGAGGAGAACGCAGGTTTAAGAAAGAATGAGGAAAAAAATAATTACAATGATGATTATTATCTTTCCACTAGTGCATTTATGAAAAGGCTTGTGGAAAAATCAGGTTTCAGGAGCTTTGATGAGCTGTGGGAAAAATATTTTGAAATTGACGGAATGTTTATGGAAAGCCGTGAGTTTATGGACAATATGCTCTACTATTGTGTGCTTTCCAGACTGACCTCCAAGGAGAGTGAGCTTCTGGCAGAGGGCTGCTTTGCCCGTGAAGCATATATGAGAAAGAAAATTGCAGATGCAAAGGAGAAATTTCAAAAAATCCTCGTTGTGACAGGTGGGTTTCACACATACGGGCTTTTGTATGGGCAGGAACAGTACAGTTTACATAATATTAAAAAAGAAAATCAGGGCGTATATGTAATGCCATATTCTATGGAAGCGACGGACGGATTAAATGGATATGCCAGCGGAATGCCGTTCCCTGCTTTTTACCAAGCTGTGTGGGAGGGCTTGCAAATTACTTTGACACAGGATAATGAAACAATGTTGAAATCTGATCGTGCTGAGACTGGGGCTGTATCTTCTTTAAAAGGAAACTGTGTTTCTAAACAGCATATTCCGACGGAGTCTGTTGGGATACGGGATATAACATCGAAAGTGTTTTTTTCTGAAACTTTAAAACAGATATATCGGGATGTTGTCCTGCAATTTTTGGTTTCCACAGGAAAGTCGGTCAGAAAAAAGAGCGGTTCTCCGTCCACTTATGATGAAATTTGTGCCCTTAATATGGCGGAAAATCTTGCAAGCCTAAGAGGGAAAAAATGTATTGGAGCATATGAGCTTTGGGACAGTGTGCTTTCTTCCTATGTAAAGGGAGAGTATACGAGAGCAACAGACCTGCCCATGCGGACACTGCGAAAGGGACTGACGGGCAAAACCATTGGTAAGTTATGCAAAGATGCCAAAATGCCGCCGCTGGTACACGATTTTAACGAAACTTGCAGAAAACACAGGCTTAAAGTCGGGAGCACCGTTAAGATGGAGATTGTACTAAATATATTTTCGTCTGAAAAGCATAGAAAGCTGAGTGAGTTTTTTCACCAGATGGATTATCTTTCCGCAGGCTTTGCCACATTGGTGAAAGGTCCGAGGCTTACCTTAAGAAAGGACCGAAACCTGATTCGCGAGGTATGGAGCTATAAGTGGAGCACGCAGGTTATTGCCTCGCTCATTGCTTCATCGGTGTATGGCGGCACCCTGCCTGAAGCCGCATTAAGTAAAATCAAGTCGGAGCTTAAAACGAATGTAAGCGGTGCCAAAGCATCTGAGTGTCTGATTCGAATGTTTGAAATGGGGCTTGACAGCAAGCTTGGGGATGCACTTGCAAAGCTGGAAATCATCATTATTGGGGATGATGATTTCTTTTCTCTTGCGAAAACGTTTTCCAATCTGATTATGGTTGATGAGCTGAGCGGGCTTTACCGAAGCGGACTTGATGTGACAGGCTTAACCAGGGCGGTGTATAGGAAGCTTGTGACAGAACTGCCGCATATGGCCGAGATGAAGGATGAGGATGTAACAGAGGCGATGGAGGCACTGAAAACTTTGTTTACCATTTTGGAGAAAGACAGGTACAAGGATGACCGCCAAATGTTTGTGGAGGCGCTGTATGCACTCAATGAAAAGGAGAAAATAAATCCAAATCTGCTTGGATGCAGTATGGGGATTTTATATGGTCTCGGCAGTATGGATGCGGATTTGATAGGTAGAAAATGTGCAGGATTTTTGACGGGTACAGGTGAAAAACAGCTCGAGGCGGCAGGTGTATTTCGCGGGCTATTTTTTGCGGCAAGGGATTTGCTGCTTGTAGGAGACGCTTATATAAAAATTATAGATGAATTTATTGGCAGAGTGGACAATGCACAGTTTATGCAGATGCTGCCACAGCTTAGAATTGCATTTGGATATTTTACACCAACGGAAATTGAAAAAATCGGTGGTGTGGTAGCAGGTATGTATGGTATGAAAGAGCAGGAGTTTAACAGACTTGCAGATGTGACGCCTGAGCAGCACCAATATGGTGTGGCACTGGATAAATATGTTGTGGAGATGATGAAGCGGTATGAGTGACAGACAGAATATAGAACATTTGAATAAATGGCGGCTGATGCTGGGCAAATATGCAAGCGGGAAGCTCCCGTTCGGTGAGGATGACTCTGGTATCCGTTATATGGAAATGGAAGATGTGCTGGATTTTCTATATGCAAGGGAGTATGGCGAAAATGAGGGTGTAAGGCAGCAGACTGGCGGAGACGGAGGCAGTAGCATTACCATATCAGAGTGGATTAACAAAATAAGAGAGCTGTTTCCCAAGGAAACGGTGGAGATTATGGAGAAACAGGCACTGGACCGCTATGGTATGACAGAGCTTTTGACGGACAAGCGGGTGCTCGAGAAGTTAGAGCCAAATCAAGAACTGTTGAAAACCATCTTGCAGTTAAAAGGCAGCATGAACCGGGATGTCCTTGCAGAGGCAAAAAAAATTGTGCGCCATGTTGTGGATGAGCTGACGGAAAAGCTGCGGCAGGACATAAAACAGGCAATTGTGGGACGGGTTGACCGGACACAGGCAAGTACCGTAAAGTCATCAAGAAATCTTGATATGAAGAAAACCATTCAGAAAAATCTGAAAAACTATGACAGCGAGCGAAAACGGCTTGTGCTGGAACGGGTATATTTCAACGCACGCGTGAAAAAGTACAATACATGGCGGGTGATTATTGCAGTGGACGAGAGCGGCTCCATGCTAGACTCTGTTATTCACAGTGCAGTTATGGCAGGAATATTTGCGGGACTTCCCATGCTTAATACAAAGCTTGTAATCTTTGATACAAATGTGGTGGATTTGAGCGATTATGCGGATGACCCCGTTGAGACGCTTATGACGGTTCAGCTTGGGGGCGGAACTAATATTGGCGGGGCCCTTGACTACTGTGAGCGGCTCATTGAGAATCCCGAACGGACAATTGTTGTACTGATTACTGATTTGTATGAGGGCGGAGACACAAGTACCATGTATTCTGTGACCAAAGGAATCATAGAGGCCGGAAGCAAAATGATTGTGCTGACTGCACTGGATATGGCGGCAAATCCAAACTACAGCAGAGGGGCAGCCGCTATGATGGCACAGCTTGGGGCGCATGTGGCGGCAATGACACCAAAGCAGCTTGCCGACTGGGTTGCGGAGGTAGTGGCATGATTTGGTTTGTGTTTGTATGCTTAGCGATGGGAAAAACGTATTATTTCTAAATGTGGTGTGGATGTACAATATAAAAATATCATAAGCAAGGCATTGGGGAGCCGTCGGTACTTAGATGCCGTATTTTGGCATCTTATGTACCGTTACGTGCGACGCATAGCGAAAGTGTGCCTTGCGGTGATTTTTCTATATTGTACATCCTCGAAAAAGTAGAGTTTTGCTCATCTCTAGCTATATGTTTCAAACGGAGGTTTGTATGAGTGAGTTATATAACATGCTCAGCCAGATAGATGATGATTATCTGACAGGGCTGTCGAATAAGGGAATTCTAAAAAGAGCATATAAGGATATGGAAACTGCCGACATCAAACTATGTGGAGAGACGGAACACGAGCTTACGGTGGAGGTAGATGATATGACGTGCCAGCTTATGGCACCCCTTGGCGAGAGCAAATGCAGTTGTCCGTCCAGAAGCATGTGCAGACATATTATAACGGCAGTTCTTTTTGTAAAGAGGCAATGCGGGGAAAAGACGGAATCGGTATCTGGTGAGACAAATACGGATGAATTGGCTGGCAATATGAAAAATACGGAGCCAATGTCTGACGATGCAGATGCTGACGGCTTGATTGATGATATAAAAAACGTTGAGCCTGAGGTGAAAACATGTAAGGGAAGTAAAGACGAAGTTACAGGCGGTACAGGGCAGGACGCGGGAAATAGTGAGGTAAAAGATATTCCCGTATCTAAGGAAGAACGGTTTTCGGAAATTTTATCGTATTCTCTGCCCCAAATAAAGAAACAGGTGGGCGTGAGTGCTCTTAGAAATATTCATTCACATTTACTGATGGAAAACAGTGCCTCCATAAATGAAACTTCTATTGTAACCGTAGAGCTTGAGACTGAGGGAATTAAGGTAAAGCTGCTTGAACCGATTGAGTATTCAACATGCTCCTGCGGGCGGAAAGAATTTTGCGTACATAGAGCTGAGGCAATCCTCCGCTATCAGATACAAAAGGAAAAAATCCGTATGGAACAGATATACGAGCTGATTGAGGGTGAGGCGGAACAAAAGCTGGATAAGGATGGCATCATGGAGCTTGCAGGGAACATAAGACAGATGCTTGGGGAAATGATATCCGCTGGACTTGCACGTCTGTCACCTGAGCTTGTGTCAGGTTGTGAGCGGTTTGCAATTATGTGCCACAATGAACGGTTGGCGGATTTTGAGAAGGATTTTCGTGCACTGTCTGAACAGCTAAAGCTATATTTTGGCAGACATGCGTCATTTCGAATTGAAAAACTGCTTGCTGATGTGACCAGGCTTTACGGTGAGGTAAACCATATTGCACATACTACGGGTGACAGGGAGTTGTATAAGCTGACCGAGCGTATGAGGTCAGAATATGTACCATCCAAGCCCCTTGACTTGGTGGGAATGGGATATCATCATTTCAAATCGGATGCGGGTTATGAGGGGGTAACCATATATTTTGTGGAAGAACACACAGGAGAATGGTATACTTATACCAATGCGAGACCACGGTATTATGAGGGTAGGCGGACTGCTAAAATGACAGGTAAGGAAGCGGCACCGTGGGGGCTTTCCTGTAATATGCAGGAGCTTGCACAGTCACGTATCAGACTGATGGGTGGCAGGGTCAATCAGGATAACAGGCTTTCTTCCACATCAGAGTCAAAAGCGGAGATTATGGGTACAAGAAGCTTTGAAGCTGAGGGAATTCAAAAAAACAGTTACCACAATTTTTCAACGCTGTTTATGGATAAATTTCCGAAAAATTCTGTGGAGTGGCAGTGGAGGGAGAAGCTTGCCTTGATATATCCTGAACGCATAACGGACGCTTTTTTTGATTCCGTGAGACAGTGCTTTTTGATGAGTTTGTCAGATGTGGAGGGAAAGCAAATTACGGTTCAGATTGATTACAGCAGTGATGAAAGCGATAATATTAAATATTTAGAGCGTATATACCAGCAAATCAGCAGAAAAAAGAAAAAGCCTGCCTGCTTTTTGGGCAGATTGTATATTAGCGGGGGCAAATTAAAAATGTACCCGATTGAGTATTACGAGGAACAGGGAGCCGAGGCGGAAAGCTTTTTACATAAAATAACAAAAGGGAAGCACGCGGCAAACAAGGGACAGCATCAGGAAGAAATGGCGGAACACGCACAAACACTTGACATTGGCGGGGTAAAAGAATGCCTTGAAAATTGCAGGAATCTTATGACGCAGGTATTCCAAAGCGGTTTTACAGCAGTGTCGGCTCAAACGATAGAGGATATGAGACAGCTTCAAATGACAGTTTGGCAATATGGGTTAAGCTACGGAGCAAAGGTGCTTGGAGCGATTGCTGAACAATTGGAGAAGCGGAAGCACGACATGAAGCTACAGGGGGAGGAGACACTTGAGGAGGAATTTGTCAGATTGAATTTGTATACAAATGAGGCACTTGCAAAAGTGAAATATGACGAGGCGGCAGTAAATTACGAATAAAAACCCAATTATAGATGGAGAATGTTATGTATGCTTTTATACACAATAATTTTAAAAATTTAATTAGGCGATTACGAAACTCTTTATTCTAAAAACCTAGTTATAAAATATAGACAATATCATAAGCAGGTTACTTAATCTATATTGTACAACGAACGTTTGTAAAAGACAGAGCTTCGAAATTGATTATACATAAATACATATGGGAGGACAAAGAAAATGGATTTTACAAATTATCCGAATATTGCAGCCATTGACGCAAAGCTTGGGGGAGCAAAACAGACAATATTTAACAAGAAAGCATTTGCAAAGGCAGAGGAGAACTGGATGAGACTGGGGCACGAGATGATTGCTCAGATTAATTATGAGGCACAGTCGGCAGTACAGGTGCTTTCTTCCTTTGTTATGCCTTCAGCAGTTATTTGCATGGAGTTGCGTGTACTTAAGGTGATACCTGCCAATGATATAATATGGGTCTATGGACATGTCGTGAAAAATTCTACTAATTTTATTCCAACGTCAAAGGATCACTCTGTAAGAGTATTGACACGTAACGGTGAGACTTACATATTAGGTACGAAAAGTACAAATGGTTTTTCGAAGAAGGACATTACAGGAGATATCATTCAGCAGATTGCGCCCATACTTTTAAGTACACGGCCGGGAATCCTTTTTGGTTATTCAGATGAAATTGCAAAGGCGGTTCAACAAAACCTGCAATCCGTTGTAAATGCGGTTGATGAGAGGTGCTATAATGCAAATCCTGCAATACAAAATAATAATGCATATGGCAATCCTCCAAATGTGGGCAATATGTAATAGATAATTGTGAAATGCCATATTATACATTGAACGTTTGAAAAAACAACATTTCGCAATGACCTGGTAATATATAAGCATGAAAGGAGAAGGATAATGAAGAATGCAAAGGAAATGCAGATGGAAAAATTGATGGAGCTGCTTGCAAAGGCGGGAGTGGGTCAAAATCAACTGGTACAGGCGGAGGCTTATCTTTCGGGTGAGACGGGGCTGCCTGATTTTGGGATTTCACAGAAGATAGATGCAGTGAAAGTGGATTACGGAACGAAAGAAGCTATTGCAAAAATATTAAAAAGACACCTGAAAAATAAGTCGTATGATGAGTTTTTTAGACTGGTGGATGTATTGTTTGCTTTTTTTGATAATATGGCGAGGCTGCTTCCCCTTACTGATTTTTACGAAGCATGCAAGGATAAGGAATTTAATTCTAAAATGCCAAAGGAGAAGATGGTCGTTAGCCTTGCTGAGTTTTATAGTGAGTCAGTGATTGTATATGGGCAGAAGCAACAGATATGGGAGATTGCAGGTGAAAGCTTTGAGACTTTGGAGCGGGCACTTGATATGTGTAAAAATACGGCGGGTATACTTATCATTTACAGCACTTATTTTTATTATTTAAATAAAAAACATAAAAATCAGATGGGAAGCACAGCAGAGGCAGCACCGAAAAAAACAAGTAAAAATTGGGGAATCCTTGGTGGGCTTTCCAAGGTATTTTCGTCACAGACAAAAGAGCCTGCGGGTTCACAGACAAATATTGGTTATACAAAAAAGCAGGAGGAAATGTTTCGGCATTATGAGGAACTTGTGGCATATAACAGTGGTTCTGTATTTAGCGGGATTACGGAGGAGGATAAAAAACAGGTTGCCTCTTTTGTGGGAGATAAGGCAAATAAAGCACACATACCTGCAAATATTGAGGCAATCGTAAATAAGTATATGATGTATTCCTCTGGCTCATATTATTCACGTAACCCGTATGTGCTGATAGGAAGCTGTGCCACAAATTTCCAGTTGTCGCAGGTTTTTAAAAATTTTCTGAGAATGTGCACATATGACAAAAATTTTACCAATTCAATGGAATGTATTTGGAGAACCGCATTGGGTTCGGATGTAACATCTGATGGTGTGACAGAGTTTGTCTGGGCATGTAAGGAAGAGTTATTGTTAGAGCCAGTCAAGCTGATTGTTTGGTGTGGAGAAATGGAAAAGAAACAATCAACACAGAAGTTTTCACAGGTACTTTTGCGGTTCGCAGACCAGGAGACAGCGGCATACCAAAAAGCGTTAGATGATGCACCGGTTGAGACTAGTATGGTATTAGCAGAGCTGATTAAGAAGGAAAAACCATCTTTATATAATAAGCATTATAAGGAAAATAAAAATAAGCAGGAGCATATGCGGGAGGAGGTAATCGAAAGTCTTGCCAGATCTATTAATGAGCCTGAAAAGACGGCGGTTATCCACTATCTGCGTGAGGGAAGCAGTCCTGCGGAGCTGTATGGTATGGAGAAGCAGCTTGCAGTACAAAAATATTCATACAGCTACAACAATCCGTGGATTATAAATTATGGTCAGACGATGGGACATGATGATTTTTATAAACGGTGTCTGGTGTTTATAAGCATACGCAAATATTATGGTACTATATTGAGATTTTTTACAACAGATGGTTGGAAAGATTTTAATGAGGAACATTTTCTTCAGTTGTTTGGAGAGCTTTCCGATGCGGGATTGTCTTTAGACAGGCAGTGGCAGACAGCAGCAGGAATAGAAGACAGTATATATTATACAGAGGTAAAACAATCCTTTATAGCCGCAGTGAAGGATTTATTTTCAAGCTATCTGGACACACACGAGGAAGAATGCCTTGATGCTTTTGCAACAGGAACGGCAGTAAGCAGGACTTGGGCGATAGATATACTTGGCAGGAGAGGCGATTTATATAAGAAGCAGATACTTGGATTTTTTGGCGACAGCTCCAAGCTTGTCAAGGAGGAACTGCTTCAATTTCTGTCAAAGCATGAGGAGTGGATGCCTGATGTTGCGGAGAAGCTTGCTTCGGGCAAGGCAGCGGAACGTGAGCTTGCTGCATCTGTGCTTGGATATAGTAAGACGGATTATACCGCAGAGTTAAGTGCGGCACTGGAAAAGGAAAAGAGCAGTAAGGTTGCGGGTGTGATTCGCGATGCCTTGTCAAAAAAGGGACACGTAAATGCAGAGGAACATATTGATACAGACAGCTATGTGAAAGAACTGCACAAGGGCGGCAAAAAAAGGTCGCTTGTCTGGGCATATGAGACGCCGTTTATCGAGGTGCACATGCGGGACACATCAGGTTCACCAGACAGTGAAAATGTGGTGGACGAAGCATATATGCAGGCCATTCTCCTTGCATATTCTTCCATGTCTGTGCCGGGTGTCAACAAGGAGGTTTTGAAACTGACCGAGGGCTTAAATCAGGCCGAGCTTGCACAGTATGTCACTGAGCTGTTTGACAAGTGGGTTTTACTTGGGGCAGAAGCCAAGAAAAAATGGGTGCTTTATGTGGCAGGTATTCACGGTGGGGCACAAATCGTTGATATTATGAAGCATCAGATAGATGAGTGGGCAAAGAATTCCAGAGGTGCCATTGCTGCCGAGGCGGTAAAGGCTCTGGCACTAAACAGTTCGCCTACGGCACTGTTACTAGTGGACGGAATCGCACGCAAGTATAAATATAAACAGGTTCGTGCGGCGGCATCAAAGGCACTGGAGTTTGCGGCGGAGCAATTAGGACTTACCACAGAGGAGCTTGCTGACCGCATTGTACCTGACCTTGGATTTAATGAGCAGCATGAACGGATTTTTAATTATGGCGAGCGAAAATTCAAAGTTTACATAACACCTGCATTAGAGATAGAAATATATGATGAAAATGACAAAAAACTGAAAAATATACCTGCACCGGGAAAGCGGGATGATGAAGTGATTGCGGCAGAGTCCTATGCAGAGTTTAAGCAAATGAAAAAGCAGATGAAGCAAACAGTTGCAAATCAGAAGCTTCGGTTAGAGGCAGCACTTTCCACCGAGAGAAAATGGCAGACGGATAAATGGCAGGCTCTGTTTGTAAAAAATCCGATTATGCACCAATTTGCAATTAGCCTCATATGGGGCGTATACGGCGGGGATGGCTCTCTTATTGCAACATTCAGGTATATGGAGGACGGAAGCTTTAACACGGAGGATGAGGAGGAATATCAATTACCTGAGCATGGAACGATAGGCTTGATTCATCCGATTGAGATAAGCGCTGAGTCAAAGGAAAAATGGGAGGAGCAGCTTTCTGACTATGAAATTACACAGTCCATCGAGCAGCTTGCACGTCCCCTGTTTGCCATGACAGAGGAAGAAAAGCAGTCTGATGCATTGGAACGGTTTGGCGGTGCAGTACTTGCTGCCATTTCGCTTTCAGGCAAGCTGCAAACAATGGGCTGGTACAAGGGACAGGCGGAAGATGCGGGATATTATTATTACTTTTACAGGGATGATTCGGTTTCGGGCATACGGGCATCCATTAATTTCTCAGGGGCATATATCGGCGACAGTTATATGGCTGCTGAAAACGAGGAAGTTACTGTGTTTGACGTTGAATTTTGTAAAAAGGATACACCGAAAGAAAAGCTTCTTCTTGGTGAACTGCCGCCAAAATATTTCAGTGAGATTGTGTACCAGTTGACAAAGGCAACTGCGACGGCTGAGGAATGGAACGAACATTGGAGGGATGAAAAGTAATAACAGTTTTGTAAGTAAAAATCTAATCTTCCTGATTACTGGTTATGTGCTTTTTCAAAGGAAATATACTGAATATTAATAAAAGTATCGTCGGTATCAAAGTTAGCAGAGTAATGCAAAACATATATGTAAAACGTGTTGTGATAAGGCATGTTATTGGTGTGATAATAACAAATACCGCTAGTATAGTTTTACTTATTGTCAATTCATTATTTGCAATTTTTGTATTTTTCCGTAATGCGATAAGTCTCCACGGAACAAGCAGTATAAACGAAATTATTAGCATACCAAGGTATGCTAATAATTCGGTGGCTGCTTGCAGCATACCATTTGCTCCAAATATAAATAAATTAGCAATTGGGGAAACGTCTGAGCCATCTAAAACGAGGTTTTCTACATCGTTTATTTGATGACCGGCATTCTGTATCTCGTCTATAAATCCTAATATACTGAGAAATAATAATAGTTCTATTACAGACAAACTTATGATACGTGCCCTTTGTGTATTAGATAAGTGTTTCATGTATTCTGTGATTGAGCTCCCTTCGATTTGTCATATTTTTATAATAACATAGAAAGAAAAATTGTAAAGTTGCGTTTAGGATATTTATAATTCCCTCTTGACTTATGTACGAATTAGTACTATACTTCGTTGGTATGAAATCATACTTATAGAAACGGAGATTCTAATATGGGTAAAGATATATTTGAAAAAATTCATAGAATTAATTATTTGCTTGCCGAGACGGATGCACTTTATCATCAGGCATCCCAAAAGATAGGAATTGCAGATAGTTCTATGCGAGTGTTATACACAATTTACGATAACGGAGAGAGCTGTTTGCTCAGTGATATTTACAAACAATCAGGGATTAGTAAGCAAACGGTTAATTCAGCTATTCGTAATTTGGAGAAGGAGGACATTGTTTTTTTAGAGCAGTATAAAGGCAAATCAAAAATGGTGTTACTGACTGAAAAGGGAAAAATTTATGTAAAACAAACTGCTGCACTGTTATATGAAATGGAGAGAAAGGCATTTGAGTCTTGGTCGGAAAACGAAATCAACACTTATATCAGTTTGTTGGAAAAATACGCGGATACATTTAAGCGGCAGGTTGAAAAAATGTAAATAATAACGGTAACACACAATAGTTTGTACCATTTACACCGACAAAGCAGATTTTGACTATTTACCATGTATGCGTTAAGGATATTATATTGTCGGTTATTGCCTTAGGAGAACAAAATGAAAATTCAATTATCAGACCATTTTAATTATAAAAAACTATTACGGTTTACACTGCCGTCTATCATTATGCTTATTTTCACGTCTATATATGGTGTGGTGGATGGCTTTTTTGTGTCAAATGTTGTTGGAAAAACTTCCTTTGCCGCGGTTAATTTTATTATGCCGTTTTTAATGATACTCGGGACGGCAGGCTTTATGTTTGGAACAGGTGGAGGTGCACTCATCGCAAAGACAATGGGAGAGGGTGACAATGAAGATGCAAACCGACAATTTTCTCTTATTGTGTATACCTCTGTAATAATTGGAGCTATGCTGGCAGTTGCAGGGTTTGTTTTTATTCGTCCCATAGCGATATTCCTTGGTGCCGATGGACAGCTTTTAGAAGACAGCATAATCTATGGGCGAATTATATTGCTGGCTATTCCTGCATATATTTTACAGTATGAATTTCAATGTCTGTTTGCAACAGCAGGAAAGCCAACCCTTGGTCTTTTTGTGACAATTGCCGCAGGTGTAACCAATATGGCGTTGGACGCCTTGTTTGTTGCAGTTTTTCGGTGGGGACTTGAGGGGGCAGCAGCAGCGACAGCCGTCAGCCAGCTTGTAGGGGGTGTAATTCCACTGATATATTTTGCCCGTCCGAATACCAGTCTGCTCAGACTTGGAAAAACCAGTTTTGATGGGAATGTACTGAAAAAGGTTTGTATTAACGGTTCCTCGGAATTGATGAGCAGTATTTCCATGTCCATTGTAAGTATGCTGTATAATGTACAGCTTTTGAAATATGCGGGTGAAGATGGTGTGGCAGCATATGGCGTTCTTATGTATGTCAGTCTGGTATTTCAGGCTGTGTTTCTTGGTTACTCGGTTGGAACGGCACCGATTATCAGCTTTCATTATGGGGCGGGAAATCATAAAGAATTGAAAAGTTTGTTAAGGAAAAGTTTACGATTGGTTGGAATATTCGCGGTGACTATGTTTGCGGCGGCATATGTACTTGCAAGTCCGTTTTCACGAATATTTGTGGGGTATGATGAAAGCCTGCTTCAACTGACAGTGAACGCTTTTGGGATTTTTTCTTTTTCATTCCTGTTTTCAGGCTTTGCTATTTTTGGTTCCTCGTTTTTTACTGCACTCAATGATGGACTTATTTCAGCAGCAATTTCTTTTTTGAGAACATTGGTTTTCCAGATAGCCGCCGTGTTGATTTTTCCGATATTCTGGAAGGTAAATGGCATATGGGTTTCTATTGTTGCGGCAGAGGTGATGGCTGTGCTTGTAACAGTGATTTTCTTAATCACAAAGCAGAAGAAATACAACTATTAAAGTACAAATACAAGAAAAACAGCGTTATATCAAACCGCACTGCTGAAACATTTGCTGTAAACGGATGTCATAGCTGTGGTTACGTTTCACCTTTTCATAACCGTTTTTTGCTATTTGGATTCTTTCTGCATCGTGTGCAAGATAGTAATCAATTTTATTCAGCAGGTCAGGGATGCTGTCAAAGAGCACAATATCCTCATCAGGAATAAAATGCTCAGGTATTTCAGCCTGGTAATTGGATATCACAAATCCACCGGCACCCATAAGGTCAAAAATTCTTAGCGGTAGCCCTGTTTTTATTGGTCGGTTTGTCATGTTCAAATTGATTTTACTACACTTTATAATATGCGGCATCATACCCGATGAGTCGGCACCGCCGCGGTTGTTTATCTTTGGCAGCATGGACGTGTCACTTAATGTCCACAAATCCATATTAAAATGCTCGCTGATTGCACGGAATGTCCTGATTCTGTCCTGCTCTGTACATTTATAACCGATGTATGTATCGGCAACAATGCCTTTTACATCCTCAATATAGTCCTCGCCCAGTGTGTTCCACTGGGCATATTTTTTAAATTCTGCCGCAAATTCGTCAGAAATTGAGTCCTCAATTAAATTGTAGCCATATACGTTTAACTGTGCATCAACTAAACCATCCACATAACCACGTATATAATCAGGTAAGTCTTTCTCAATAAAATTGTATTTGCATTTTTCTGAGTAGAGGGAGCCGACAAATGAAATGTCGCAGTCGTACATTTTATGCTCCTCAGGAGTGACTTTTATGCTGTCCCATGTTGCAAGGTCACACGCCATAGGCAGATGAAATATATTGTCAGGGTTCAGGGGAGAAAATTTTTCTACCTGCATTTTGTCCAGCAAAAAAATGCGGTTTGTAGGATAGGAAACCGTTTCCGAATACAGGGTAAAGCTTGGACAGTCTACCGTCCACGAAACATAAGGAAGCTTAAAAACCTTGCACACACGGGCGATTATTGGCTGGAAATTTACGGAAAGCACGCAGTCAATATCAGGTGTTTTCTGGATAATGGCCGCCAAATCATGCAGGTAATCCGTGTCATAGTCAGAGCTGATAAATTGCTTGTCGAGTGTGACAAGCCCATAGCCGAGACGCTTGATAGCGTTTGTAATACCTGCTTCACATATGCTTTTCCATCTACAAAACAGAATTTTCATGGGAACCTCCGTATCATAAAGTAGAATACAATACTTTCAAAATATTGTATTACGTGCATGTTGCGTTTGCAAGTGATTTTTACCTGAAGGATATAAACCATAAATAAAACATTGCAATCATCAATCATATATGTTATATTAAGTACAAGAAAAGGGAGAACCATAGAAGCGGCTCTACCCTCTAAGTGACTTTTAACCTCTTATGAGGTCAAGCCGTTGCTAGTGTGAGTAGTAGCGGCTATTTTCTTTTGTCCTTGAAAATCTTATAACAAAGACTAACAAGGGCAATGATAAATATACAGAACTGAAACAAATCAGAATATGTAACATTCATCATACCGCCCTCCGTTCTTTCGTCTGGAGGGGTTCGGGAATCCCTCCTTAAAAATAGGAGAGTAAAGCCGCCTTTTGCTCTATGGTTTCCCATATTTGTAATATAGCACGCTCTGAGTTACATTGTAAAGATTATTTAGCATATTCGATACATATTATTTAAGAATATTAAAGATGAAGCAATCGAAAATATTGCTCGATTGTCGGAAATGTTTAATAGTTTTAACAGAGAGGATGTTATGAATTATCAACAGGAATATGGTTTCTTCATATTGAAATATCCCATTTATTTTGTTAAAATTTATTGTCGATATTACTGGTTACTATTTAAGTAATTGTCAAGAAGGTGGACAAGATGAATGACAGCTTGGAAAAGATAAATACGGTAGTTGCCAATGGCAACAGCAGGGAGGCTATATTGCAGGCGGCAGATATTCTTCGCAGTGGCGGACTTGTTGCATTTCCCACAGAGACTGTGTATGGTCTGGGAGCAGATGCATGCTCAAAAAAAGCAGCGGAGAAAATATATTCTGCTAAGGGACGTCCTAGTGACAACCCACTGATTGTGCATATTGCAGATGTAAAAGCCGTTTATGAGCTTGCTGCTTGTGTCCCGCCAAAAGCGGAAATGCTGATGGAGGCGTTCTGGCCGGGACCGCTGACCATTATACTTCCCAAAAAGGAGCTTGTTCCCAACGAAACGACAGGGGGACTTGACACGGTGGCACTAAGAATGCCGTCACATCCCGCAGCCCTTGAGATGATTCGGGAGAGCGGACTTTACATTGCGGCACCAAGTGCCAATACATCGGGAAGACCGTCACCTACGGAGGCGGCTCATGTGCTGGATGACTTAAAGGGAAAGGTTGATATGATTCTTGACGGGGGTGCTGTGGGGATAGGGATAGAGTCCACAATCGTTGACCTGACAGGTGAATGCCCTACCATACTTCGTCCGGGCTTTATAACAAAGCAAATGCTGGAGCATATAATCGGTGAGGTGAAAATGGATGCGGCACTTGAAATCAATGACAGCAGCATCCGTCCAAAGGCACCGGGTATGAAATATACACATTATGCCCCTAAGGGGGAACTGACAATTGTGGAAGCTTCAAGTGCCGATGATTCTGGCATGAATGTGGCAAACAAAATAAATGAGCTTGTCCGTGAAAAACAACAGTCGGGCTGTGGTGTTGCTGTAATAGCAACCTCGGAACATGCACATTTATATAAATGTCAAAATGTGCTTGTTGTTGGGGATGGCACAAAGGGAGAGACCATTGCGGCAAAGCTTTATAGCACTTTGCGTAAATGCGATGAATTGTCAGTTGATTATATATTTAGCGAGGCATTTAGCACGGGGGCGCTTGGCAGTGCCATTATGAACAGGTTGCTCAAGGCAGCGGGACAGAGAGTAATTAAAATATAAAGCACAATAGTCAATTGCGAAATGTTTTATTTTCAATGCATGTTTGCAAAAATAGAGTTTCGCAATTGATGAATTAAAATACAAAAATGGAGGATATTTATGATAGCAATCGGATGTGACCATGGTGGTTATGAATTAAAAAAAGAAATAATAGAACACCTCAAAAACAGAGGATTTGATGTAAAGGACATGGGCTGTGACAGCAGTGCTTCATGTGATTATCCAATCTATGCAAAGGCGGTTGCTGAGGAGGTGCGTCAGGGAAACTGTGAGCTTGGCATACTGATATGCGGAACAGGTATCGGAATGTCCATGGCGGCAAACAAGGTTTCTGGAATACGTGCTGCTCATTGCACAGACTGCTTTTCTGCAAGGGCAACGAGAGAGCATAATAACGCAAACATATTGTGTCTTGGTGCCAGAATAACAGGATCGGGACTTGCGCTTATGCTGGTAGATGAATTTCTCGATACACCATTTTCAGGCGATGAAAGGCATATCAGGCGGAATAACATGTTTAGCTAGACAAAGCCTGTATGCGATACTAAAAGTGTATACTCCAATATAAATTTTTTAGAGCAACAGTTCCGTTAGAATAACAAAATAAAAATATGGGAAACAATACAGTATGTCAAATGGCAAATTGTGTATAAATTATGTGTAAAATTAAACAAAATTTATTGAAAAATTTGCCAAAATCATTTATAATACTCGATATGTGTGAAAAATGGTAGGACAGTGAAGGTATGGACAAAAAAAACAATCAGGTTTGGAGAATGATTTTTTTAATTACTCAAATAGGAATTACTATGCTGACTACTGTTTTTTTGAGCCTTGCCATAGGTTACTTTATTGACAGACATTTCGGTACAAAACTGATTGGATGGTTTATTGTAATTGGAGTTATTGCAGGCGTAAGGTCTGTATATATTCTTATAAAAAAGTATCTTGAAAAATAGCAGGATTTGCAAAATTTTGCTTATAGAAATGCAGTTTTCTATAGAGGGAGTTGTGAATGAGGTGGCTGCACGAAGGGTTTTGATGCAACTTTATATAGGAATAGGCATATATTTTATGGTGTTTGGAATTCTCGGTGTCATATTTATGCGGCCCATATGGCTTTATATGATATCACTTTTCGCCGGTTGTGCAGCTTCGTGTTTTATTGCATATAATATGTATGATGTGCTTGACAGGGCACTTGAGCTTGAAACGGGAAAGGCAAAGAGCTTTGTTACGGTGAGAAGCATGATAAGGCTTGGAGTATGCCTTGTACTTATGGCTACGGGCATAATGGTGGACTGGGTATCCTTTGTGGGAGTTACTGTGGGTCTTATGGGACTTAAGGTGTCAGCTTTTATGAATCCGCTGGTAAGAAAAATCACAGGGGACGTTGCGGTGGCGGTTCAGGAGAATGAAGCTTTAGACGAAAAGGAAGCATCAGATGACAATATCGAAATGACAGGGAAAGAAATCACCGCAAAAGCAATCGCAGAACTTGACGCAGACACGGAAAGCCATCGTCTGGATGATGACGAGTACGAGGATGTAATTATAAAAAAATATTTCAAAAAATACACAGACAAGTATAAAGACAGATATATGTAGAGCAGGTGCTCTTGTATATATATGAGGGACGAGATATCGAGATATTTTGTGTGCATATATAGAAAATCGTTTGAGCACATCAGTTCTTAGCGAGGTTTTTTCGAGCTTAGAACTGCTATGTGTGAGACGAGCGAAAGCGGGTTATATGTATACAAAATATCTCGATAAGATGAACCTCAACAATAACATGTGAAGGAGGGTGAGTATATGATAAGTGGTGTAGCCACTGGAACCGGTCTGATACACATGGAAGAAGAATCAAATATTGATTTCTTTATACATGAGCTTTATCCGATTGATTTCTTTGGTCATACGGTCTATATTACCACAACCCATGTATGTACCTTGATTGTATTTGTCACCATTATACTGTTGGCAATAGCGGCAAGGAAAAGCGTCCTTAAAAAGGCGGATAACCCCAGTCTTTTTGCTACGGGAACAGAGCTTGTCATAAACACGCTGCTTAATTTTGTTGACAGCTCGATGGGAAAGTCGGGCAAAAAATACATCAATTATGTAGGTACACTGTTTATATTTGTTTTTCTGTCAAATATATCAGGATTATTTGGGCTTAGACCACCTACGGCAGATTACGGAACAACACTTTGCATTGCACTTATAACATTTGTGATGATACAGTATGCAGCTATACGGTATCAAAAATGGGGTGCGTTTAAAAGTTTGTTTGAACCGGTATTTCTGTTTTTCCCTATAAACGTAATTAGTGAAATTGCAACTCCTGTTTCACTTTCGCTTCGTCTATACGGAAATGTTCTCGCAGGAACGGTTATGATGGCGCTGTATTATGGTCTTATACCAATATTTTTTAAGTTCGGTATACCATCGGCATTACACGTATACTTTGATTTATTCTCAGGTGCTATACAGGCATATGTATTCTGTATGCTGACAATGGTATTTATAGCCGACAAACGAAATGTTGACACTGCCTAAGGGGCAAAGTAATATTCAGATTAAAAACCCCGAAGGGGCAAAATATAAAAAAATGGAGGAATGAAAAATGAAGATAGAAATTGAAGGATTAATAGGCGCTTGCTCAGCAATAGGAGCAGGTCTTGCAGTTATTGCAGGTATCGGTCCTGGTATCGGTCAGGGAATTGCAGCAGGTTACGGTGCATCAGCAGTTGGACGTAATCCGGGCGCGAAGGATGATATTATGTCAACTATGCTTCTTGGGCAGGCTGTTGCAGAGACAACAGGTCTTTACGGACTTGTAGTTGCACTTCTGCTTATGTTCCTTAAGCCTTTCGGTAAGTAGGTTGTCCTAAGTAGGGACCCGCTTGCGGGAGGATGCCTTAGGACGGACCCACGGAGCAAGGAGGGACCCACATAGCTAAATTAACCGAAAGGAGGATTAACCGTGACAGGTTATTTAAGCATTATAAGCAGAGCAAATGTTGCATTGCTTGCAGAAAGCGACGGACGTGTATTCGGACTGGACTGGCAGCTCATATTTGATATTCTGATACAGGGCTTTGCGGTTTTCCTACTTTTTATATTCTTGTCATACATTCTTATAGACCCGGTAAGAAAGGTGCTTGAGGAGAGACGGGAAAAAATAAAAAATGATGTGGAAAGCGCGGCAAGCGACAGGGCAGAAGCAGCAAAGCTTAAGGCCGAGTATGATGCCAAAATTAAAAAGGCAGATGACGAGGCAGGTGAAATTCTTTCCACAGCAAGGAAAAAAGCTGTTAAGAATGAGGAAAATATTATTGCCGATGCAAATGCTGAAGCGGCAAGAATTATTTCAAGGGCAAACCAGGAGGCAGAGTTAGAAAAGAGCAAGGTTAAAGATGAGGTTAAGCAGGAAATCATCAACGTGGCAACGGTTATGGCAGGAAAGTTTGTAGCCGGCTCAATGGATGACAGTAAGCAGGCGGCACTCATTGATGAAACCTTAAAGGAAATGGGTGATGGTACATGGCTAAACAAGTAGATACAACCTATGGAAATGCGCTTTTTGAGCTTGCGATTGAGGAAAATAAGCTTGATGCCCTGTATGACGAGGTTTTGGCACTGATAGACGTTTTGAAAGAAAACGGTGAGCTTATCAAGCTTCTTTCACATCCCCACATTAATAAGGATGAGAAGAAAAAGGTTGTAAGCGAAGTTTTTGATGGCAAGGTGTCAGATTCGCTTACAGGACTTATTGCAATGGTTGTCGATAAAGACCATGCAGTAAATCTGATACAGGTGCTTGAGTATTTTATCAGGCTTGTAAAAAAAGAAAAAAATATCGGTGTTGCGGCTGTTACAAGTGCAGCCCCTCTTTCAGACGAGCAAAAGAGCAGCATCGAAAAACGTTTAATTGAAACAACTGCTTTTAACACTATGGAAACAAGCTATTTTGTTGACAGTTCCCTGATAGGCGGGCTTGTAATACGAATTGATGACAGGGTTGTTGACAGCAGTATTAAGACAAAGATTGAGAATTTGGCAAAGTCTCTTGCATAAATAAGCTTTATTTATGTGATTGATGGGTGCTGACAGAAAAAAATATATTAGGATGAAAGAAGGTGTTTTTTTGTCCATGAATTTAAAACCTGAGGAAATAAGTGCTGTTATTAAAGAACAGATTAAAAATTATAAGCTTCAGCTTGAAACCTCGGACGTTGGAACAGTTATCCAGGTTGCCGATGGTATAGCACGTATTCATGGTCTTGAAAATGCTATGCAGGGCGAGCTCCTTTTGTTCCCGGGTGACGTATATGGAATGATACTGAACCTTGAGGAGGACAATGTAGGTGCCGTTCTTCTCGGAGATGCCAAGAACATCAATGAGGGTGACATAGTTAAGACTACAGGTCGAGTTGTTGAGGTACCAGTAGGAGATGCAATGCTCGGACGTGTAGTAAATGCGTTGGGCCAGCCGATAGATGGCAAAGGTCCTATAGAGACAACAAAAACAAGACAGATAGAGAGAGTGGCATCGGGTGTTATTGCACGTAAGTCTGTTGATACACCTCTCCAGACAGGTATTAAGGCGATTGACGCCATGGTGCCAATTGGAAGAGGTCAAAGAGAGCTTATTATCGGTGACAGACAGACAGGTAAAACTGCCATTGCCATAGATACAATCATTAACCAAAAAGGTCAGGGCGTGAACTGTATTTATGTAGCTATCGGTCAGAAAGCTTCCACAGTTGCAAATATAGTGAAGACACTTACAGAGTATGGTGCGATGGAGTATACTACAATCGTGGCATCTACTGCTAGTGAGCTTGCACCGCTCCAGTATATTGCACCTTATTCAGGATGTACAATCGGTGAGGAATGGATGGAGGAGGGCAAGGATGTCCTTGTTGTGTATGATGACCTTAGTAAGCATGCTACTGCATACCGTACACTGTCATTGCTCCTTCGTAGACCACCTGGACGTGAGGCATTCCCTGGAGATGTATTCTATCTTCATTCAAGATTGCTTGAGAGAGCTGCAAAGCTTTCGGATGAGCTTGGTGGAGGCTCACTTACAGCCCTTCCTATTATTGAGACACAGGCGGGTGATGTTTCAGCATACATCCCAACAAATGTTATCTCAATCACGGACGGACAGATTTACCTTGAAACAGAAATGTTTAATTCGGGCTTCAGACCAGCGGTAAATGCGGGACTTTCCGTCTCAAGAGTTGGTGGCGCTGCCCAGATAGGTGCCATGAAAAAGCTGGCTTCCCCTATCCGTGTAGAGCTTGCACAGTACAGAGAGCTTGCTGCATTCTCCCAGTTCGGTTCCGAGCTTGATGCCGATACGAAAGAGAGACTTGCACAGGGTGAGCGTATTAAGGAAATGCTGAAGCAGCCGCAGTATAAACCTATGCCAGTTGAAAGACAGGTCGTTATTATATATGCAGCAACAAAGAAGTATCTTCTTGATATAGATGTTGACAGGGTACTTGAATTTGAGAGCGGTCTGTTTGAGTTCATAGATACGAAGTATCCGGAAATCTTCGAGGGCATCAAAACGGAGAAGAAGCTTACGGACGCAATTGAGGAAACTCTTGTTAAGGCTATAGAAGAGTTCAAGGAGACATTTTAGATGGTAAAACAGAGTGAGGTGATAAGTCTTGGCATCAATGAGAGACATAAAGAGGCGTAAGGAAAGCGTCCAAAGCACTCAGCAGATTACCAAGGCTATGAAGCTTGTGGCTACTGTAAAGCTTCAAAAAGCCAGAGGAAAAGCCGAGAGCAATAAACCATATTTTAATATGCTCTATGATACCATTTGTTCTATCCTTGCCATGACAAAAAATGTTGACCATGAGTATCTTAAGGAAAGCGAAAGTAAGAAAAAGGCAGTTATCGTCATAACATCGAACAGAGGACTTGCAGGCGGTTATAACAGTAACATTGTTAAGATGGTTACAGGTGCAGGGTTTTCCAAGGAGGATACCTACGTTTATGCAGTAGGCAAAAAAGGTATTGACGGTCTTTCAAGAAAAGGATACTCAATATATAAGGATTTTTCAGAGGTTATAAATGAACCGCTGTTTTCGGATGCAACACAGATGAGTAAGGAATTGCTTACCCAGTATTCCAAGGGCGAAATAGGTGAGGTGTATATCGCTTATACGAACTTTAAGAATACGGTTACGCAGGAACCGAAGCTTGTCAAATTACTTCCTTTATCGGCTGAGGATTTTGAAGGAACTGGTGAAAATGATTCATCCAAGCTTCTGATGAATTTTGATCCGACACCGGAGGAAGTACTGGATATGGTTATTCCAAAATATATGTCCAATATTATATTTGGTGCATTTCTGGAATCAGTTGCAAGTGAAAATGGTGCGAGAATGCAGGCTATGGACTCTGCTACAAACAATGCTGAGGACATGATTTCGAGCCTGTCACTCAAGTATAATAGAGCAAGACAGGGTGCAATTACTCAGGAGCTTACTGAGATAATTGCAGGTGCAGATGCAATTAGTTAATTTTACTATATGTTAAGAATGTTAATAAATTAAGTGAGGAGATTAGAGATGGCAGATACAAACGTAGGTAAAATCACCCAGATTATAGGTGCTGTCATTGACATCAAGTTCCCAGAGGGTAAGCTTCCGGAAATATACGATGCAATTACAATCGCAACCAAGAGTGGTGGTACACTTTACGCTGAGGTCTCACAGCACCTTGGAGATGAGACAGTCAGATGTATAGCAATGGGTCCTACAGACGGTCTTGTAAGAGGAATGGATGCCGTTGGAACAGGCGCACCGATTACAGTTCCTGTAGGTGAAGCAACACTTGGACGTATGTTCAATGTACTTGGTCAGCCTATTGACAGTAAACCGGCACCTGAAGTAGATACTTATCTTCCTATTCATAGAAAAGCTCCGCAATTCTCAGAACAGTCCACAGAGACTGAAATTCTTGAGACAGGTATAAAGGTCGTTGACTTACTTTGCCCTTATCAAAAGGGTGGTAAGATTGGTCTTTTTGGAGGAGCCGGAGTTGGTAAGACGGTTCTGATTCAGGAGCTTATTACAAACATAGCGACAGAGCATGGTGGATATTCCGTATTTACAGGCGTTGGAGAGAGAACAAGAGAGGGAAATGATCTTTACTATGAAATGATTGAGTCAGGTGTTATCAATAAGACTACCATGGTATTTGGTCAGATGAATGAGCCGCCTGGAGCAAGAATGAGAGTTGGTCTTACCGGACTTACAATGGCAGAGTATTTCCGTGATAAGGTTGGAAAGGACGTACTTCTCTTTATAGATAACATTTTCCGTTTTACACAGGCAGGTTCTGAGGTTTCTGCATTGCTTGGACGTGTGCCGTCAGCGGTTGGTTATCAGCCTACCCTTCAGACTGAGATGGGTGCACTTCAGGAGAGAATTACATCGACAAAGAATGGTTCCATCACATCGGTACAGGCAGTATATGTACCTGCGGATGACTTGACTGACCCTGCACCGGCTACGACATTTGCGCACTTGGATGCAACAACAGTTTTGTCACGTTCTATCGTTGAGCTTGGTATCTATCCTGCGGTTGACCCGCTTGAGTCAACTTCAAGAATACTTGACCCACGTATTGTAGGTGAGGAGCATTATCAGGTTGCCAGAGGTGTTCAGGAAATTCTTCAGAAGTATAAAGAGCTTCAGGATATCATTGCGATACTTGGTATGGATGAACTTTCTGAGGAGGATAAGCTTGTAGTTGCAAGAGCAAGAAAGGTTCAGAGATTTTTGTCTCAGCCGTTCCACGTTGCAGAGCAGTTTACAGGTCTTCCGGGTAAGTATGTACCTGTTTCAGATACGATACAGAGTTTTAAGGAAATTCTGGAAGGAAAGCATGATGATGTACCAGAGGGATATTTCCTTAACGTAGGAAGCATCGAGGATGTTATTGCTAAGTGCAAATAGGAGATGTAGCAGATGGCAGATAAGACAATGGAAGTTAAGATAATTGATCCTGAGAGAACGTTCTATTCAGGGCAAGCATCATTTATTGAATTCAATACCACTGAGGGAATGATTGGAATATATCCTAAACACATACCTACAACGGTAGTCATAGCACCGGGTGTTTTGAAAATCGTTGAGGAAGCTGGTACTGAAAAAGAAGCGGCTCTCCATTCCGGATTTGCAGAAATCTTAGGCGGGCAAATAACAATATTGGCGGAATCCGTTGAGTGGCCTGAGGAAATTGACACGAACAGGGCTAAAGAGGCTCAAATCAGAGCGGAACGCCGTATTAAGGATTCGTCACAGGATACGAACAGGGCAGAGCTTGCTTTAAAGCGTTCGGTTGTGCGTCTTACACTGGGCAAAAAGTAAAATATAGTGCAATTGAAAGGGGAACTGTAACATCAGGACATTTTATTGAAAATGTTCTAGTGGGACAGTTCCTTGTTATTTTATAGGAAAGTCCTCTGTACTTTCCTATAAGGCAGGATTAAAAATCCTGCTATAAAGTACCATAAAAGTTAGTGGCGGTATAAAGAGTGCCGAAGGCACTTTGTTCCTTAATAGGAAACTGCGTTTCCTATCGGCACGCTTCTGGCGAAGCTTGCTAAGATTCGCCCAAAGTGCCATAAAGGTAGTGGTAATATAAAGAGTGCCGAAGGCACTTTGTTCTTAACACAAAAGGTTTGTTTACTGGAATAACTACTTTTTTGCTAAATTAGTATGGATTTTCCGAGTATATTTTAATGTTTAGCAAAAGATTGAAACTGTTTATTTATAATGTAAATATGAATGTATTGTATAGATATAAAAGATACAATTTGGATACATTTTTAAGATATATTGTAAGTATGGTGGGAAATTGCTATATTCAATGGGAGGTGCATTGTATGAGGAATATTTTTCAAAAGAGAAGTCATAAAATTATGTTGGCAGCATTGGTGGCGTTTTCCATGCTGCTTTGTTGTTCCTGCGAAAATAAAAAGAAGGATGTTGAATATTTCGGAACAGAAGCAAAGGGTGCAAGTGGCGGAGATGCATCGGACAACGGGCATGCAATTTCGTCAGCACCCATAGCAGAGCAGCTTGGCGCATCAGATAAATGGGTGGAGCGGGTGAAAAGCAGCAATTCGGCAGCAGGTTATATGGATGTACATGCCATTGTGGATGCTCCTGATATCAATATTGTAAATGTGGCAGAGGCAAAAATTAAATCATATAATGAGGAAGAACAAAAGGAAGTACTGAAAGCACTTGGTATGGGGAATGCCATTTTAGACGAAAGTGAAGATGAGGATTATAAAATATTTGACTATACATCAAAGCAGGACGGACGCATTTACTGCGCAACCTTTAACGGAAATAATTTCAGTTATTCACTGGCTAATATAAGTGAGATGCTGGAAATTGAGGAAGGCTATTGTTTTGCTAACTTGGTGACAAGCAGCTCTTCGGGAACAGATTATAATATAAGTGAAAATAAATGCGAGCTGACAGAGGAGGAAGTGGAAAATATTGCATATGATTTTACGAAAAAGCTTGGACTTCGGGATTTTGAAATAGTAAAAATATGTGCAAAAGAATGGCAGATAGCAAAACAGGTTGACAGTGAAGAGGAAGCACTGTCAGCATATACGGTAGATGATGAATGGGTATACTTAGGGGAAAGTAAATCAATTTATGATGGGGCAGAGGTAATGCTGTTCAGACGTATCGATGGAATGCATCTTACACCTATGGAAATAGATGCGGTCAAAACTGTATATGATGAGGAAACTGACACGTATGTGGGTGTTACGGCAGAGGGGGCTCCTTTGTGTGAAACATTGAGTCTGACAATTACGGAGGATGGGGTGGTTTGTGCATATTATAATAATGCGATAGAGGCAGTAGAGATAACAGACCGAAATGTAGAACTTGCATCCTATGATGATATATGTGCCTCCCTTCGTGAAGCTCTTGAAAAATATGAAACAAGCATGCCAATCGGTTCATTTACCGAGATGAAGCTTGTGTACTATGGTGTGGAGCCAAAGGACGATAATGGAACATGCACAATTGTTCCTGCATGGTTACTTATGGCAACCTCTGATTGTTGGATAGCTGTTGATGCAAGGGATGGAAGCCAGTTATGCATTTCTGGCTGGTAATATGGGAAGTGAAGTTTTATACAAATAAAAAGTGAAAATAGTATGAAATTAAACTATTTGGTCTTGACGTGAAACAAAGTATGTAATAAACTTACTCCGTGACTTTAAAAGACGAATTTTGAGTTTATGGAGGATATGATGTTACAGTTAAAGGATATCGTAAAGACGTATCACACAGGTGATACAGAAGTTCAGGCACTAAAAGGTGTTAGTATCAACTTCCGTCCTAATGAGTTCGTATCCATTTTGGGACAATCAGGATGTGGTAAGACAACACTTCTGAATATTGTCGGAGGCCTGGATCAATACACCAGCGGTGACCTCGTTATCAAGGGGAAATCTACGAAGAAATATAAGGATAAGGATTGGGATGCATATAGAAATCATTCCATCGGCTTTGTTTTTCAAAGCTACAACCTTATCATGCATCAGTCTGTTTTACAGAATGTTGAGCTTGCACTTACCCTTTCAGGTGTTTCAAAATCTGAGAGAAGGAAACGTGCTAAGGAGGTGCTTGAAAAGGTTGGACTTGGTAATCAGCTCAACAAGAAGCCAAATCAGATGTCAGGCGGACAGATGCAGAGAGTGGCAATAGCAAGGGCACTTATCAATGACCCCGAAATTCTTCTCGCTGATGAGCCTACGGGAGCACTTGACACGGAGACAAGTGTTCAAATTATGGATTTGCTCAAGGAGATTGCAGAAGACAGGCTTGTTATTATGGTTACACATAACCCTGAGCTTGCAGAAAAATATTCAACAAGAATTGTAAGACTGTTAGACGGTGAGGTAATTGATGACTCTGCCCCATATTCCGATGAGGAGATTGCCAAGGAGCAGTATGAGGAGATTGACCATAAGAGCCTGAAGCATAAGAGAATGTCTTATTTTACGGCACTGAATCTTAGCTTTAACAATCTTCTTACGAAAAAAGGAAGAACCATACTTACAGCTTTTGCGGGCAGTATCGGAATTATTGGAATTGCCCTTATATTGTCGCTTTCGGATGGTTTTAGAAATTATATAAAAGGTGTGGAGGAGGATACCCTTTCTACATACCCGCTGGAAATAACGGATGAGTCAGTGGACAGCTCCGCAATGATGACCATGATGATGGGAAATGTCCAGAAAAGTAAAGAAGAACATGAACTGGACAAAATTTACTCTAATGATTTTGTAGGTAATTACATTAACACTCTTATGGGTGAAGTTAAAGTGAATGATATGATTTCCTTTAAGGAGTACATCGAGGAGGGTGACGGAAAGAAGATTAAGGATTATACAACTGACATTATGTATAATTATGGAATCAATGTGAATGCCTATAAGTTAAATGATAACGATGAGATATTTCAGTCTAATCCGTGTACCGTGTTGGATAGCATCGGTATGGGAACATTTTCAGAGATATCATCCATGAGTGTGGGTTCATCATCCATGTCGATGAATTTATGGTCACAGATGATAGACAATCAGGAAATGCTGGAAAACCAATATGATGTAATTGCAGGCAGATGGCCTGAAAATTATAACGAAATTGTCATCGTTGTTTCTGAATATAATGAGATAACAGACTATGAGCTTTATTCCCTTGGACTGCGTGATATTAGTGAGCTTCAGGAAATGGTTACAGCTTCCATCATGGGCGGAACAAAGGAATTTGACAGCACATCCTATACATATGATGAAATTCTTAATCTGAGGTATATGGTTATCCCGTCATCAGACTTCTATGCATATGATGAAGCTTCAAAGTGCTGGGTTGATAAAAGTGATGATGCCGATTACATGCTTGACAAGATAAAGGATGGAGTGGAAGTCAAGGTTTCCGCAATCGTGCGTCCGAGCGACAGGGCATCCGTACACTCTATTACAACTACGGTAGGGTACCGTAAGGATTTGGTTGATTACCTTATGGAACAGGCAAAACAGAGTGAGGTTGGAAAGGAACAGCTTGAAAATCCTGACATCAATGTATTTACAGGTTATGAATTTGGAACAGATTTAAGTGAAGTTGCCAAGGAAGAAGCGGAGCAGTCATCACAGGATATGCTTGGTTCCATGGGGCTTGGCGGTGATTTGTCAAACGAGGAAATGGCTGCCGCTATGGCGAACATGTCCGAGGAGGAGCTTGCTGCCATGATGTCGGCAATGGAGGAGTCTTCGGCATCCATGATGCAGGGTGTTTCACTCACAGATTTAAAGACTGTCGAGGATGCAACGTATGATGAAAACCTCATATCGCTTGGCATTGCTTTTGAGGAAGACCCGATGGTTATCAGAATGTATCCGATTGATTTTGAGTCCAAGGAAGCTATCATGGATATTATTGATGACTACAATAAAATGGTTTTGGATGCAGGAGATGATGATAAAGAAATAACATATACGGATATGGTGGGAACCATGATGAGTTCAATAAGCTCAATTATAAACAGCATATCTTATGTGCTTATGGCATTTGTGGCTATATCACTTGTGGTATCATCCATTATGATTGGAATTATAACATATATTTCGGTTCTTGAGAGAACGAAAGAAATTGGTGTTTTAAGAAGTATAGGTGCATCCAAGAAAGATATATCAAGGGTATTTAATGCAGAAACTATCATTGTAGGATTTGTTGCAGGACTTTTGGGTATAATAGTTACAATACTGTTGAATATCCCTATAAATAAAATTATTGAGCACCTGTCAGACCTTAAGGATGTAGCAAAGCTACCTATTGCAGGTGCGGTTATTTTAATTGCCATAAGCGTAGTGCTTACCATGATTGCAGGTCTTCTTCCGTCAAGGGTTGCATCAAAGAAGGATCCTGTAGAGGCATTAAGGAGCGAATAAAAGTTATGCGTTATGTGAAACAATTTGCAATTATAATATCGATTTCATTTGTGGGGGAACTCTTAAAAGAGTTCCTCCCGTTTTTGGTTCCCGCAAGTATATATGGGTTAATTTTAATGCTTGTTGCACTTGTCACGGGGCTGATAAAGCTCGAACAGGTAAAGGACGCAAGTACATTTTTGCTGGACTTTATGCCTGTCATGTTTCTGCCTGCCACGGTAGGGCTTATGGAAAGCTGGGGGACAATGAAATCAATACTCATACCTGCCACAATAGCATGTATCATTGGAACAATTCTTGTTATGGCGGTTTCAGGTAAGGTTACACAAGGGATTATAAGGAGAAAAAAATGAATAACATTGTAACTGTATTATCAGATTCATTATTTTTTGGAATGACCATAAGTCTCCTTTGCTATGGTGTAGGCTTATTTATTAAGGACAGGACAAAGCTTGCAATTGCAAATCCGATTCTGATAGGCTTTATTCTGATTGTATGTATATTGAAGCTGTTTCATATTTCATATGACAGCTACATGAACGGTGCACAATATTTGTCCTATCTGCTGACACCTGCAACTGTGTGTCTTGCGGTTCCACTTTATGAGAAATTACAGCTTTTAAAAGACAATATAGCGGCAATTATTTCGGGTATTGCAGCCGCCATTATTACAAACGTGTTGGTTGTTTGGCTGCTCTGTGTTACATTTACCCTTGACAAGACAATATTTGCAACACTGATTCCGAAATCAATTACGACGGCAATCGGCATGGTCGTATCCCAAGAGACAGGCGGAATAGAGACAATTACGGTAGCGCTTATATGTATTACGGGAATTGTAGGAAATGTTGTAGCTGAAATTGTGTTTAAGCTGTGCAAAATAGATGAGCCTGTGGCAAAGGGTATCGCAATCGGAAGCTCCGCCCATGTGCTTGGAACGGCAAAGGCTGTAGAGATGGGAGACACGGAGGGGGCAATGAGTGGTCTTGCCGTGGCAGTAGCAGGAATCCTTACGGTAATCATAGCACCCTTGATGCTGCAACTGCTGTATTAAAGGGAAACGAAACTCAATAGCTTATTTCTTTTTTGCAGCGAGGGGCTGTGAAACAGCCATAGTTCATTCTATAAAAAGGTTTTAACGCCTTAAATCCAAGCATATCTATATAAGGAATAAAAACATATGGCGTGATATGCAATAGGGAGTATATATGCTTGATTTTTTGTGGGCAACGATGATAGTGGCAGGCGTTTTATTCGGATGTATTCAGGGACCGGAGATAATAAACTCTGTGGCAGGCTCTGCAATCGATTCTGCAAAGGAGGCGGTGCAGCTTTGCATTGTTATGCTTGGAGTAGTGGGGTTGTGGAACGGAATCATGAATATTGCAAAAGAAGCAGGATTGATAGCTAAATGGACAAATGGCATAGATCCTGCTATTACATTTTTGTTTCCGAGAATACCGAAGGAAGATTCGGTAAGGCAGGACATAGCCATGAACATGATTGCAAATATGCTGGGGCTGGGCTGGGCAGCCACTCCCGCGGGACTTAAGGCAATGAAAGGGTTGGCGAGAATTCAGGATGAACGGCAAAAAAGTAAACCACAAAAAAAACATAAACGGATAGCAACGGATGAAATGTGTGCATTACTTGTATTAAATATATCATCGTTGCAGCTGATACCCGTCAATATAATTGCATACAGAAGCCAGTATGGAAGTGCGAATCCAACAGCAATCATAGGTCCGGGTATCGTTGCAACAACAGTCAGTACAGTGACAGCAATTGTATTTTGCAGACTCATGTATAAATGGCATAAGGAGTAGCGTTGTTTATACATGAGCTACCACAATAAGAGCCGTACGAACTGATATGGAACAACGGCATTAGTCATTGTTGATATCTGTGCAGTACAAAAGCTTCGTAAGGGCGGAGCACAATATCCTGATGGTCATATGCGTTTTTCATATTGGAAATCAGGCATGGTTTTCTGACAAATCCATCAGGGATTGTAAATGGTATTTCCTTGTCGGAAAAACTACATACAACAAGGAGCTTTTCGTTTTCTAACGTTCTGGTGTAGACAAACAGTTCCTCACTGTCTTCGAAAAGAAGCTTATATTTGCCATATACCATAATCGGATGTTCCTTTCTCAAGGCTATCAGCTTTTTATAATAGTGGAATACGGAATTGGTGTCTGCTGTTTCTGCCTTTGCATTGATTTCTCTGTAATTTGGATTAACCGCAATCCACGGTTTTCCTGCGGTAAAGCCTGCATACTCCGTGTTATCCCACTGCATTGGGGTGCGGGCATTGTCGCGGCTTTTCCATGTTATGCATGGCCAAAATACATCGTGGCTTACCTTGCCATCTAAGCACCACTCCTTGTAGCCGTTGATGCTCTCAATGTCGCGGAATTCATCAGGACTTTGGAACGGATAATTGGTCATGCCAAGCTCCTCTCCCTGATATATATAAGGGGTGCCCTGTAGCATATGCAGGCAGGTTGCGAGCATTTTTGCGGATGCATTACGATATTCGGGACGGTCATCGCCAAAACGGGAAACGGCACGCGGCTGGTCGTGGTTATCCCAGAATAGACTGTTCCATGCAGTACCGTATAATTCCGTCTGCCAGCGGGAAATAATCTGTTTCATAACTGTAAGCGGCATTTTTTCATCTGTCCACTTTCCGTATTTTCCACCATAATCCACAAGCTCAAACTGAAATACCATGTTAAGCTCATGGCTGCCTTCTCCTGCATATTGCTTGGCCAGTTCTGTTGTAACACCAGGCGTTTCGCCTACTGTCATAATATCGTATTTAGACAGGACCTTTTTGTTCATCTCCTGAAGATATTTATGGACGTTTGGACCGTTTACACTGTAAGGGGCGTAATCGCCGTATAATCCATTTACTTTGCCGTCAGGCATTTCCTTTGTCTTGGAAATCATGCTGATGACATCCATGCGGAAGCCGTCAATGCCTTTGTCGCACCACCACTTCATCATGGCAAATATTTCTTCACGTACTTTTGGATTATCCCAGTTTAAGTCAGGCTGTTTTGTGGAAAAAAGGTGCAGGTAATACATTTTCGTTTCTTCGTCATACTTCCATGCGGAACCACTAAAGCAGGAACCCCAGTTGTTTGGTGGTGTCTGTTCATTCTGCCCCTCACGCCAGATGTAATAGTCGCGGTATTCGTTATCCTTTGATTTCCTGCTTTCCATAAACCACTTGTGCTCATCTGAGGTGTGGTTCACGACAAGGTCCATCACGATGCGGATGTTCCGTTTATGAGCCTCGGCAAGCAATTTGTCGAAGTCCTCCATCGTGCCAAAGTCATCCATAATTGCCTGATAATCACTAATATCATAACCGTTGTCATCATTTGGGGATTTGTATACAGGGGATAACCATATTACGTCAATACCGAGATATTTCAGGTAATCCAATTTGCTTGTAATTCCATTTAAATCTCCAATACCATCCCCGTTGCTGTCCATAAAGCTGCGTGGATAAATCTGATAAATAACAGCTTCTTTCCACCATGTTTTATTCATAGTAAATCTCCTTTCATATGCCTTACAATTCCAGTATCAAGACTTGATAGCCATATAGCTTGATTGCATTATCAGTTTCTTTTAAATCATCATAATTGTTGAGCAGGACATTTTTATATGGCGCAGGAAGCCCGACTGTCTGCTCCTCTTTTTGGTAATTTCCAATTACAAGTAATGTCTTATCGCCTTTACGGTAGTATGCCATCAGATTGTGACGGTCTCTCCAAACAGGCTCTAAAGAACCATAGACGATGGTATTTTTATATTCTTCGTTTTTACGCAGGGCAATCAGCTTTTTATAAAAGCGGAGTACAGAATCTGCATCATTCTGCTGTGTGGCAGCATTTATCCTTGTATAATTAGGATTTACGTTTAGCCAAGGGGTTCCCGTGGTAAAACCTGCGTGCTCCGTGTTATCCCACTGCATTGGAGTGCGGGCATTGTCACGGCTGAATTTGGCAACCGCCTTTAATGCTTCCTCAGGTGACAGTCCTGCATCTAATGCAACCTGATATTCGTCAAGGGTTGCAATGTCGTCCACCTGTTCAATGGATGTAAACTCCAGATTTTCCATGCCGAGCTCCTGTCCCTGATAGATAAACGGAATTCCTCTCATCATAAAGCTTAGGGCGGCAAGCATTTTTTTGCTTTGGTCGCTGCGGTCTTCATCAGAAATGTAACGGTTGACACCGCGCGGCTCGTCATGGTTTTCAATGATATTGGACAAAAAGCCTGTATCACCGATTCTTGCCTGAGCATCAAAACGGCAATTCTTATATTCATCAGGTGTTACCGGTTTTGCATCGTACCAGCCCTTTCCACTTTTGCCGCAAACCTCTGCACTAAAGTCAAACATGCTGGAAAAGTACCCGTCCTCACCGATAAAAACAGGAATGTCTTCAGGTTTTTCGTTGAATACCTCGCCCACGGAAAACGCATCGTATTTTTTAAAGGTGCGGTCACGCATTTCACTTAAGAAATCGCCAACGCCCACAGCGTCTTTCAGCATGTTGTCAAGACTGCACAAACCGTCTTCCCTGTCAGGTGTGTAGTCACGGAACGGAAGCGCTTTTTTAATGTTAATAATTGCATCAATGCGGAACCCGCCAAGCCCCTTTTCCAGCCACCAGTTTATATTTTTGTAAATCTCCTCCCGTACCTCGGGATTTTCCCAGTTTAAATCAGGCTGTTTTTTATGGAACAGATGGAGATATTGTTTATTTGTACCAGGCAAGTCTTCCCATACGGAGCCACCAAAGTAGGAGCGCCAGTTGGTAGGCAGCTTATCGCCATCCTTGTCACGTAAATAAAAGAAATTTCCATATTTTCCGTCAGGGTCTGCACATGCTTTTTTAAACCACTCATGTTCGTTGGAGCAGTGGTTTACCACAAGGTCCATCAGGATGTACATATTACGCTTTTTTGCTTCCGCAATCAGGTGCTCCATATCTTCCATTGTGCCGAAACGTGGGTCAATATTGTAATAATCTGATATATCATAGCCCTGGTCTGCCAATGGCGAGGAATAACAGGGAGA
This sequence comes from uncultured Lachnospiraceae bacterium, assembly GCA_947652735.1. GTDB lineage: Bacteria > Bacillota > Clostridia > Lachnospirales > Lachnospiraceae > Coprococcus_C. The sequence goes on from CANTEG010000002.1 coordinate 112,254, forward strand.
CAGCCAGATAATGTCCACGCCTAAATCCTGAAGATAATCAAGCTTACTGATGATACCAGGGATATCCCCGATGCCGTCCCCATTGGAATCACAGAAGCTTTTTGGGTAAATCTGATATGCTACTTTGTCATGCCACCATTTTTTAATCATGCGAATACCTCACTTGTATTTATCATATATAGATGAGCAAAACGTATTGTTTTTGAAAAGTTTTTGCTCACCTTTACTTATCTTTTATTATAATGATAAAGGCAGACTTCGTCCTACATTTATTTGATTAAAAAATACTAAATTATGACTTTTTCTTGCGGTATTGTAATGGGGTTGTATCTGTGTATTTTCGAAATTCCCGAAGAAAGTTTCCTAGGTTGTTATATCCGCATTCCAAACACACCTCCATGATAGGAAGATTCGTTTCCTCCAAAAGGCGGAGGGACTGTTTAATGCGGTATTCGTTAATGTATTTAATCGGAGAGTACCCGATTATTTTCTTGAAAAAACGGCAGAAATACTGCTCGTTGAGACCGACCAGTCCAGCGAGGTCAGATATGTAAATTTTTTCTTTGTAATTTTCCCTGATATAAGTAAGTACTGTTTTGATGTCTTCCACACGCTTGTCATAATTCTTTTCCGTAGGCGTAAACAGCTTGTGGTCGGAAAGTATGGCGAGGAGGCGGAGCAGAGAAGCTTTTATGAGAAGCTGGTTTGTTAAGTCGTCAGTTATGGCACCGTCATCAGTCGGAGTGTCTTCTGAAAAAACATGTCCAAAGGAATGCATGGTATCGGTAAAGGCATCCCGAATGGCTGTATATGCAGGGTGCTCAGGAAAAATACAGCGTGGAAAAACCACCTGCCCTTTTTGTATCGGCTGGATTAACTGCATCTGTACGGTGTCGTAGGAATTAAAGCTCAAAATATCTGGTGAGAAAACAACCGCATCCTCATAGCATCCCGCAGTTTCCATTGTTATGCTGTGAAGCTCTCCGGGATTGATAAAATACAGGCATTCGGAATGAATCGGAAACTGCTCCATGTTAATATCCAGACGAAAATTTCCACCGGAAAAGTGCAGGATTTCTACCTCATCATGCCAGTGGTATTTGACGAGGGTGCCCTTTTTCACAGAGTGGGTGCGGTAGGTTGCACAGGGAAAGGACTTTGTGCCGTGAGGACGTATTTCCTTTAGCGTTTCAGGCTGTGGATGATGCATGACGGCTCTCCTTTGCGTTTTTAATATTTTCCTTTAAAACTTTTTATAACAACTCCAGCATGGTATTTACCAGTAAATCATTTTGTGACGGCTTCATAAAGCAGAAGCGTACATATTTGTCGCTAAGCCCGTGGAAGTTCTCACAATTTCTGATAACGATACCCTTTAATTTACAGTGTTCTGCAAGCTGGGATGCGGTAACATCCTCCTTTAGGATTTTAATGAGCATAAAGTTTGCAAACGGTTTAAACAGCTTTACGTTTTTGCTTGTTGCCATGGCGGAGTAAATTAGATTACGCTCGGTATATATTTGAGAGCGGGACTGGTCAATGTAGCCCTTATCATTAAAAAGCTCCGTGCAGGCAGCGGCAGTCAAAGTAGAAATGCTGTTTGGTGTTGCAATTTTTTCAGCGAGCAACAGGAGTTCCTCGTCTGAAACGATGGAGTAACACAGACGAAGTCCCGGGACAGCAAAAAACTTTGAAATACTTCTGATGACTGCTATGTTGGTAAAGTCATTTACAAGAGGAATACTGGTAAGCTCCTCATATTTTTCAGTGAATTCTATGTACATTTCATCTATAATAAGGAATATTTCTAAGGCTTTGCATGCCTCGGCGAGTGTTTCCATATCCTCGCGGCTGATAATCTGTGATGTCGGGTTGTTTGGATTGCCAAGAATAATCATATCGTAGGAGGAGTCTAGTGTTTTAATAAAGTCAATGACATTTAGTCTGTAGTCATCCTCCTCAGACAGCTCATAATAGCAAACCTCGCATCCATACATGGAAAGTGCCGTCTCGTGGTCTATTGGTGACGGTGCAGGGAGCAGTGCCTTTTTAGGGGCAATCAGAGCCGCATAAAGTCTTAGCATGTCGGATGAACCACTTCCTAAAATTAAATTTTTATCACTGCATCCTGTGTATTGTGCGATTGATTTTTTTAAATTACCGTAGTAATCACCCGGATATCTTATTATGGAATTGATATTTTCTGAAAGGGCTTTCTTTACTAAATCGGGAATTCCCATAGGATTAAGGTTAGAATTGTAAAGTACGGTGTCATATTGTTCCAGTCTGAGTGGTGTTTTTGCCATTTTTATACCTCCTAAAATTATCTTTTTCGATAAATAACCCCATATGTCTTTCAAAAATTAAAATCTTTTGTTATAATGTACTCTGTGTTATAATATTTTGATAAAATAGTAGAAAGAAAATCTATTAAATAAAAATATATATAATTATAGCATTGTGGCAGATAATATCAAGTCAATTTTGCCGCTGTGCACAATGATAACAGGTTATAGCCAAAAGCTATGGAGGAACATATGAAGGGTATTATTGAACATTACGCAAAGGGAGAGTTTACGGTAGACAGACCTGAGGTTGAAATCTCTGAGCAGTTCTTAAAATTGAACATTGAATCAGGAACTACATATACGGGCAGCTTCAGGGTTACCAGTCCAAACGACCATGTCATAAAGGCAATGGTGTATGACAGCAGGTACATGATTCGGTTCGACGAGCACACATATATCAACAGGCGTTTTGATGTGACATATACATTTGATGCTACGTGTCTCGAGGCAGGAAAAAATTATAAGGGGCACATAAGCATAATATCAGACGGCGGGGAATTTAAGATTCCGTATGACATAGATATTACAACACCATATGTTAAGTATGAGGATCAGAAAATAGATGACCTTTTCAAATTTGCAACGCTGGCGGAGAGCAACTGGTCAGAGGCTGTAAAGGTTTTCGTGCGTGAAGATTTTAAGAGAACCTTTATTAATAAGGACCCTCTTATCAAGCAGATTTATGCAAGTCTCCTGGAAAGCCAGTCGGTCAATCAGGCATTGGAGGAGTTCCTTGTTTATGTTCATAAGAAAAGAGCACTTACCCTTTCGGTATCAAAGGCGAAGATAAGCGTGGAAATGCCATCCGAGCTTTCAAAGATATCAATCAATATAAGCAAAAATACATGGGGATATACCAATTCCCGTGTTAAATCCATGGACGATTTTATTATACCTGCAAAGAAGACCATAACAAGCAGTGATTTTTGCGGCAACCTGTTCTCCCTTGATGTTCTGATATCTCCTGAAAATGTTCCTGATGGAACAAGCACGGGAAGACTGCTGATAGAAAATATTTATCAGACAATTGAAGTTGAAATCAATCTGTCAAGACCTCAGTCAAAAACACACATTTCACCAAGGTCGGCAAATAAAAACCATATGATAAAGAGCAATAAATCAAAACTGGTCAATGCATATCTGGATTATCGTATGGATCGGATTGAGCTTAAGGAATACGTTGCGTCTTCTCTTATGGCATTTGGCAATCTTGCAAGGTATGTTCCTGAGGAGGGACTTTATAGAATGGGCACCATGCATATGAATATTATGCAGGGTGAGCTTGAGAAAGTGGAACAGGAATTTCTCCGAATAGAGGCTGACGTGGATAACACTGTCATGGGTGACATGGAGGAGTGCTATTACGCATACCTGAAAGCTTTGGTTCAAAAGAATTCTACTACGATAGAGAGTGCAAGAACCAAAATAAAAAGATATTATAAAACAAAAGAAGATAAGATGTTTTATTTTTGGCTGCTTCTTTTTATAGATGAGGCATATGCCCAGGATCAGGCAGCACTTTACAAGGAAATCAAAACCTTATATGACAACAACTACAACAGTCCTATTATGTATCTTGAGTTTTGCGAGATGTTAAACAATAACCCGCTTCTCCTCAAGAAGATTACGGGGCTTGAGATTACTGCAATCAGATGGGGACTCCGCCACAAGTTTGTTTCGGATGAAGTGATAGATGAGTTTATCAGACTTGCAGGCTCGTTCAAGAATTTTGATACCCAGATATTTGGTATCATGGAAGCCATATATGATAAGAACAAGAGCATTGAAGTTTTAAAGAGTATATGCTCCATGCTGATAGGTGCAAATAAGCTGGATAACAAGTATCACAGATTTTACTTTGATGCGGTGGAAAATTCGCTTAAATTTATAGGACTCAATGAGTGCTTTGTAAAGAGTATGAATTTTTCAAGATATGACGTTATTCCTACATCGGTACTTATGTACCTCAATTACAAAAATACGCTTTCAGAGACAGAGCTTGCATACCTGTATGCAAATGTAATATATAACAAGTCACAGCACATGAAAGTTTACCATGAGTATTGTACTACAATGGAGGACTTCATGGAGAATATGATTATAAAGGGAGAAGTCAGTGATGACCTTACGGTTATTTACGATGAGTTCCTTGAGCCTGAGTCAGTCAGCCCGCTTTACGCAGGTAAGCTTGTAAATATTATATTCAGAAGAAAGCTTGTATGCTTTAACAAGGGCGTAAGGGCTGTTATTGTAACACACCGTGAGATAGAGGAAGTTCAGAGAGTACCTATCGTGAACGGGGAGGCATATGTTGAAATATTATCCAACACAGCTTCCATTATATTTGAGGACAGTGAGGGTAACAGATATGCAGGTTCCATTCCGTACCGGTTGGAACGTATTGTTGATGAGAAAGCATATCTTCCTATATGCTGTGAATACAGTCCGAGGGACTACAGGGTTCTTTTGTACAATTACGAAAAGCTCGGGGACTTCACATACAAGAAGGCGATTGAGGTAAATGCGGCAAGAGATATTGTAAATTGTGACCGTATATCGTACGACTATAAGCAGCAGGCATATTTAAACATCATAGAATACTACCACGAAAACCTTGATGCCGATGTGCTTACAAAGTACCTTGGAAAGCTGGATATTGATTATCTTAATCACGCAAACGCAAGAACACTTATTGCGTACATGGTAGACATGAATCTGTTTGACAAGGCATTTCAGGCAGTGAAGCTTTACGGCTTTGACGAGATAGACTCAGAGGAGCTTTATCAGCTTGCCGATTATGGTGTTGAGGACTCAAACGGATTTGTCAATGAGGATTTGCTTGCCATATGCGTCCATCTTTATAAAATGGGTAAGGTAAATGAACGTATACTTACCTATGTGATGAACAATTTCAAGGGTGATTTGGACGAGCTTGCAGCACTGTTTAAGACTGCAAGAAACAGAATTCGCGATGTGTCATTTTTGGCGGAAAATACATTGGCACAGATGATGTTTGCCATGGGAAATGTAGAATATATATATGATATCTTTACCGCATATTACGGAGGAAGAAGCAGGGGACTTGTAGTAAAGGCATTCCTCCGATATGCCGCATACAATTACCTCATAAAGGATGTGCAGACGCCAACTGGTATATTTGACTGTCTTTATTCTGAAATTATGAAGGGGAACATAGATGATGAAATATCAACAATGGCTCTTTTGATGCAGTTTGGCAAGATGGAAAGGTACACAGAAGAACAGAAAGCATGGATATCAGATTCGGTAGGCAAGTTTATGGATGCAGGAAAGCTTTTACCGTTCTATAAGAGCTTTAAGACATTTATTAAGCTTCCGCAGGATGTGTTCCTTAAGACATATCTGATTTATAAGAGTGACCCGTCAAAACAGGTAATGGTTAAGTATGCGTTTGACACCGGCTCAAGGCAAAATCTGACCTACAAAACGGAGAGGCTGGATGAGATGGTGCCGGGGCTTTACGTGAAAGAGTTTGTTGTGTTCCACGGTGAGAGACTTGTCTACAATGTGGATGATGACGTGGACGGAAGTGCCTATGTGGTTGAGAGTGAAGTGCTTAAAACAAAGGCATTTAACCGTAAGGATAGAAGTAGGTTTGAGATTATTAACAGCATGCTTGTTAATCAGGAGATGCGTGAGGATAATGAGCTTCTTGAGGCATTGGATGTATACCTGAATACAGTTCACTTATTTGAAGAAAATCTCAACATTTTATAAGGAGGCAATATGGCAGAGGCATATTACATAGGAATGGATTTGTGTTCGGACTCAACACAGATAAGTTTTTATAACGACATAAAGCGTGAGCCGGAGACTGTGAACCAATTAAATAATAAAGAGACATATATGATGCCAAACATCTTGTTCTTCAGCAGGGATACAGGTGACTGGTATGTTGGCTCTGAGGCATCTGAAGCCAGATTTAAGGAGGATGGTATTGTCCTTGATGAGCTTTATAAAAATGCCACAAGCGAAGCAATTGTTGATGTGGACGGTATGAGCTACAGCTACAGACAATTGTTTCTGATGATGCTTAAAATGCATATTGACTCGTTCTTGTACAGGTATGAGGGGGCAACAGTAAAAAAGCTTGTTGTCACACTCCCTGAGTACAACAAGAGCCTGTTCAAGGTGGTTACCGGACTTTACAGGGAGATTAATATACCTGAGGACTGTATTAATATTACAAGCCATTTGGACAGCGGACTTTACTATATCTTTAACCAGAGCAGTGACCTTTGGACAAACAGCGTAGGTCTGTTTGATTACAATACAGACGGACTTCATTATTACAGGATAGATATATCAAGAAGTAAGGAGCCGAATCTGATTAGTGTGACACACATGGATTACAGCAAGGACTTTAACATGGCACTTTTTGCGGGAGACAACATTCTGATGGATGCATCCTTTGCAAAGATAGCCGAGGCGGAAATGAAAAAAACCTACATATCTTCCGTATTTTTAACAGGTTTGGGATTTTCCGAAAAGTGGATGAATAAGTCCAGAAATATTCTATGTCAGGGCAGGAGAGTTTTTGCGGGACAGAACATTTACACAAAGGGAGCCTGCTATAAAGCAGTAGGCGGCGAGTACGAGGAATTTTATCAGAAGTTTTTTGTTGAGACGAAAGAAAATGTCATTTTTGATATTGGAATATCCAGCGGCGACGAGGAGGACAAGTTTATTCCGATAGCGTTAGGCGGAAGACAATGGTACAACATAAAAGGTAAAATCAATATTATACTGGATGACACGGACACAATTACACTTGTGTACAGAAGCAGAAGAACGGAACAGGAAATCAGGGAGGTTGTAAAGCTTCACGGAATTCCGAAAAGACCGAATAAAACCTCTAAGTTTTCCATTGAGGTGGAGTTTGAAAATCCGCACAGAGGAGCAGTAGTTATAAAGGATGTTGGCTTTGGCAAGCTTTTCCCAACGACCAACAAGGTTTATCGTAAGGAGTTTGAGGTATAATGTCAAAAATTATATTATGTACAACAAAAGAAGCGTCCAATCCGTTTATTTTCCTTAACACAAAGGTTGAGATAAACAATTATGAGGAACTTTGCTTTTATATATACAATAACACTGTTCTTATAAGTAAGTCCTCGCTTTCTGACAAGCTTTTTGATTGGATTAGGGATGAGCTTGATATGCCTGCACTGGCAGCTAAATTAAGTGCACTTTCCAATAAGACGTCATTCGCACAGGATTTGCTTGTGGAAATATTAAACGAGGGTGATTACTACGAGCCTGAGGAGATTAAAATATATGTAGAAGCATGCCAGAAATACAGAAAGCTGAACAAATGCCAGAGGAAGAAGCTTAAGGCTGACGCGTACCTTGGATATAGGAGATATATAAAGGCAGCATCCATATATGACGATATCATTGAAAATCCCGAGGATATACCTGACAGGGAGTTCCTTGGAAACGTGTACCACAACAGGGCTGTTGCGGCAGCAAACAATCTGGACACGGAGGATGCAAAAAAATATTTCTTAAAGGCATATGAGTTAAACGATAATGAGGAATCCTTAAGGGGATATCTCATTGTATTTGCAGCAGGAAACGATTCCACAAATATAAGGCAGGAAATGCGCAAGTATGATTTGGATGATGACGCTTTTGAAAGTCTGATGCTTGAGATTGGTGACTCAAATGAGGATGTGCGGGAAATGACGATTTTCTCTATGCTTCAAAGAGCGGTTTACAACAGGATGAATAAGGATATGATAGATTATGACAAGAGAATGGATATTATTCTCGGTCAGCTAAAGGACGGTTTTAGGGAGCAGGCAATTTAATGGGTTTGATAGATAAAATCAGGAGTTATCTGAATGAGGAGGAGCCGGGGGAACCAAGGCTTACTGCTGAGGATGCTGAGGCAAAGAAAAAATTTGCCGCATCCATATCATCAGATTTAGATAAAGAGACTGATGCCAAGCAACAAGACAATCAGAAAAGTAATAAGAAGCGCCCGTCGGGTGGTTTATTTTCTGCGTTCAGAAGAAAGAATAAAAACAACCCGCAAGCTTCGTCTGATGATGAAAGCAAAAAAAGGCGTCCACCGTCAGAGGTGAATCCTGAGCTTTATAACAGCATACAGGAGCAGGGGGCATCTAAGGATGAACGAAAGGCCGCCCAGGATTTTTGTGAACAGTTAATTGATGTGACTTATCATATGGAAGATATGAAACGGGAGTATAAGCTTGTGACAAGCTATCTGATTGACATACAGAAAATCGAGGAACTCCCTGACGATATGGCAAATGAACTGGCGGAAAATGCCAGAAGAATAGAGATGCTGAACGAGGATAAAAGTAAATATATCCAGTCGGAGAAGCTTCTTACAATGGACAGGTTCAACACGATGGCATCATTAGAAAAGGATGTGCCAAGTACAATCAAAAAATTGATTGATATGGAAATGCGGGATAATCTCCTGAAAAACGACATGAGTTATTTGGAGGGAGAGAAGGAAGACCTTAAGTTTATGCATCAGGAGTATAATGAAAGTATATCAAGAATCCGAAGCATGACTGCTGTTGTGCTTACACTATTTTTAATTACTGTTGGTTCTATGCTTATTTTTGCGGTCACTACAAAGAAAAGTGTTACCGTGTATTGTCTCGGTATATTTTTTGCAGCAATGGTTTTCTTTGCTGGTGCTTATGCGAAATACAAATCGTTGAAAACAGAGATAGCGGAAAATGATGCAAAGCTGAATCGGGCCATCTCGCTTTTAAATAAGGTTAAGGTCAAGTTTATTAATAACACAAATACACTTGATTATATATATGAGAAGTATGGCGTCAATTCCTCAAACGAATTGGAATACCAGTGGGACCAGTACAACACAATGGTTCGTGATGCGTTGAAATACTCACAGGCGAACAATGATTTACGAGTCTACAGCGACGAGCTTATTAGTAAACTGAAAACCTATGGCATAGAGGATCCGTTCGTCTGGCCAAAGCAGACAATGGCACTGATTGACAGCCGCGAGATGGTTGAAATTAAGCATGGCCTTAATGTCAGAAGACAAAAAATCAGGGAACAGCTCGTCACATATGAAAAAATTAAAATAAATGCAGGAACAGCACTTCGTGCTGCCATAGATGCAAACCCAGGCCTGGCGACTTATATAAATGATTTGCTTGCATCCTATAACATAAAGCTTGGGGAAGAATAAGACAAATTACGTATGAATGAAATATATTGGAGGATATGAACATCATGGCTAAGGAACTTGAAAAAAATTATAACCCATCTGAGATTGAGGGAAGATTGTATGATAAGTGGGTGAACAAAAAATATTTTCACGCAGAGGTTGACAGGAGTAAAAAGCCATTTACGATTGTTATGCCACCGCCAAATATAACAGGACAGCTCCATATGGGACATGCCCTTGATAATACGATGCAGGATATACTTATTAGATTTAAGCGTATGCAGGGCTACAATGCACTTTGGCAGCCGGGCACGGACCATGCGGCAATTGCCACAGAGGTTAAGCTGATTGAGAGCTTAAGGGAAAAAGGAATCGAAAAAGAAGATTTAGGACGTGAAGGCTTTTTAGAGAAGGCATGGGAATGGAAAGCTGAGTACGGTGGACGTATTATCAACCAGCTTAAGAGGATGGGTTCTTCGGCTGATTGGGACAGAGAACGTTTTACTATGGATGATGGCAATAATAAGGCAGTTACTGAGGTTTTCTGCAAACTCTATGACAAGGGCTATATATACAAAGGGTCACGTATCGTTAACTGGTGTCCTGTATGCCAGACATCTATTTCTGATGCAGAGGTTATCCATGAGGAGCAGCAGGGATTTTTTTGGCACATAAACTATCCTGTTGCAGGTGAGGAAGGAAGATTTGTTGAGATTGCAACTACAAGACCTGAGACACTCCTTGGAGATACTGCGGTAGCTGTAAACCCTGAGGATGACAGATATAAGAATCTTATAGGTAAAACAGTTATTTTACCTCTTGTAAATAAGGAAATTCCTGTGGTTGCAGACTCTTATGTTGACATGGAATTTGGAACGGGTGTTGTTAAAATTACGCCTGCCCATGACCCGAATGACTTTGAGGTAGGAAAGAGACACAACCTTGAGGAGATTAATATATTAAATGACGATGCTACCATAAATTCTCTCGGCGGAAAGTATGCAGGTATGGACCGGTATGAGGCGAGAAAGGCTATGGTGGAGGATCTTGATAAGCTGGGGCTTTTGGTTAAGGTTGAGCCACACACACATATGGTTGGAACACATGACAGATGTAAAACGGTAGTTGAGCCACTTGTTAAGCCACAGTGGTTTGTTAAGATGTCCGAGATGGCGAAGCCTGCAAAGGAAGCTGTCGTAAACGGAACACTTAAGCTGATACCTGAAAGAATGGACAAGACATATTACAACTGGCTGGACAATATCAGGGATTGGTGTATATCGAGACAGCTTTGGTGGGGACACAGAATACCTGCCTACTATTGTCAGGATTGTGGGGAGGTTATCGTTTCAAAGGAAAAGCCATGTAGCTGTCCGAAATGTAACGGTACTGATTTAAAGCAGGATGAGGATACCCTTGACACATGGTTCTCATCAGCACTTTGGCCGTTTTCAACTCTGGGATGGCCTGAAGAAACAGAGGAGATGGACTATTTCTTCCCTACAGACGTGCTTGTAACGGGATATGATATTATTTTCTTCTGGGTAATCAGAATGGTATTTTCCGCTATTGAGCAGACGGGACAGCTTCCGTTTTCTACGGTACTGTTTCACGGTCTGGTAAGGGACGACAAGGGAAGAAAGATGAGCAAGTCCCTCGGAAATGGTATTGACCCGCTTGAGGTCATCGATAAATACGGAGCTGATGCCTTAAGATTTACGCTTGTTACGGGAAATGCACCGGGAAATGACATGCGTTTTTACTGGGAGAGAGTTGAGGCAAGCAGAAACTTCGCCAATAAAATATGGAACGCATCAAGATTTATTCTTATGAATATTGAGAAAGCGGATATCGGTGAGGTTGCACTTTCTGACCTTACAATTGCAGACCGTTGGATACTTTCCAAAATGAATGACCTGATTGTTGAGGTTACTGAAAATATGGAGAAGTATGAGTTGGGAATTGCAGTTTCCAAGCTTTACGATTTCCTTTGGGAGGAATTCTGTGACTGGTATATCGAGATGGTGAAACCGAGACTTTGGAACGACGAGGACGAGACAAAGGCGGCTGCACTTTGGACACTGAAGACGGTTCTTACAAACGGACTTAAGCTTTTGCATCCATATATGCCGTTTGTTACGGAGGAAATATTTGTCACCTTAAATGAGGCAGCAAATGCAAAACCGGACAACAAGGTTTACAATGGAGGAATGGCTGATATCGCTGAGTCCATTATGATTTCCGCATGGCCTGTTTATGATGAAGCATACAGTTTCAAGGCGGACGAGGAGGCTGTGGACAAGCTTAAAGAAGCCGTAAGAGGTATCAGAAATATAAGAAGTGAAATGAATGTTGCACCAAGCAAAAAGGCAACAGTGTATGTTGTTTCGACAAAGGACGAAATAAGAAATATTTTTGCGGCGAGTAAGACATTTTTCGCTACGCTTGGATATGCAAGTGATGTTATGATACAGGAAGATAAAACAGGAATCGCTGACGATGCAGTTTCGGTTGTCATCCATGATGCGGTTATTTATATGCCGTTTGCAGAGCTTGTGGATATTGCTAAGGAGCTTGAGCGTCTGAACAAGGAAAAGGACAGACTGATGGGAGAGATAAAGCGGGCATCAGGCATGCTGTCAAACCCTAAGTTTGTGGATAAGGCGCCTGCGGCTAAGGTTGAGGAAGAAAAGGCAAAGCTTAAGAAATATACAGAAACCTTGGAGCAGGTAGAGGAGAGACTTTCACAGTTGGGAGCATAATATGAACAACGAAAAAATCCTGAAAAAGAAAATAGAGAAGTATCTGTTAGGGCCTATGGTTGCACAGCTTGCCCTGATTGTGATGTGTGCTGCCCTGTTTTTCCTTGATAAGAAATGTGCACTTGTAGCGACAACGGTTACGGTGGGAGTCATTATAGGAGAGGTTATAAATTATTATGTATCCAAGGCAAGTGTTCTTCCTACGCTTATGAGCTTTGCACTGGAACAGGGACAGATACAAAAAGAGCTTCTCAATGAACTGGCTGTTCCGTATGCACTGATAGACACGGACGGCAAAATATTGTGGGGAAATAAACAGTTTATTGCCAAGGTGGGAGACGGCTCCAAGAAAAAAATCAGAAAGAACATTTCCACATTTTTCCCGCAGGTTGCCGCTGAGATAATCGGTGTCAAGGATGTAATCAATCTTGACTTGGAGTATAAGGGTGCAAGCTATGTGGCGGAAATCAAAAAAATAGAACTTGATGAAATTTTCGACGACGAGGATACGGTTGTCTCTACAAATGGGGAGGCGTTGATTGCGCTATATCTGTTTGATGTTACGGAGCTTAACCACTATAAGCGTGAAAACAAGGAACAAAAGCTGGTTGCAGGTCTCTTGTATATCGACAATTACGACGAGGTAATGGAAAATACGGAGGAGGTTCGCCACGCACTTGTTGAAGCACTGGTTGACCGACGGATTAACATGTATCTTGGAAGTATTGATGCCATTGTCAAGAAAATGGAAAAGGATAAATACCTGTTTGTATTCCGTCAGAAGTTTCTTCCGCAGCTCAAGGAGACAAAGTTTGCCATCCTTGATGAGGTAAAGAGTATCAATGTAGGAAATGAAATTCCAATCACTTTAAGTATAGGTGTGGGTGCCGAGACGGAAAGCTTTATGGAGGCATATGAGTATGCACGTGTTGCTATGGGGCTTGCTCTTGGACGTGGCGGTGACCAGGCAGTAGTAAAGCATGGGGAAAAGATACTTTACTTTGGTGGAAAGAGCAGTGGTACGGAAAAGACCACAAGAGTCAGAGCCAGGGTGAAAGGACAGGCATTTACTGAGCTGTTGAATGATAAAAATCGTGTTATTATTATGGGGCATAAGAGACCGGACGCAGACGCCTTTGGCTCTGCTGTGGGTGTTTACAGGCTTGTAAAATCCTTTAATAAAGATGCGCATATAGTTATAAATGAGGTTACCTCTGCCATAAGACCTGTTATTAGCAGCTTTAAGGGAAACAGCTTATATGGTGATGACATGATATATAACAGTGAGCAGGCAATAAGCTGTATCGACGACAAAACCCTTGTCGTGGTCGTTGACGTTAACAGGCCGAGTATGACGGAATGTGAGGATCTTTTGTCACTTGCAAAGTCGGTTGTGGTGTTTGACCATCACAGACAGACAAATGAAACAATAGAAAATGCTACATTATCATACATTGAGCCATATGCGTCATCCGCCTGCGAAATGGTTGCGGAAATGATGCAGTATATTGATGTAAAGGTTAAGATAAGGCCGGTTGAGGCTGATGCAATGTATGCAGGTATTGTAATTGATACAGATAATTTTGTGACCAAAACAGGTGTCAGAACCTTTGAGGCGGCTTCGTATCTTAGAAGAAATGGTGCGGATGTTGTCAGGGTCAGAAAGATGTTCCGAAGTGATATGTACTCATTTAAGCAGCTTGCGGAGGGTGTCATTAACTCTGAGACGTACATGGGAATATTTGCATTGTCCAAGGTAAAGCCTGAGCAGTCGGATGCACCTACAGTTGTTGCCGCAAAGGTTGCAAACGAGTTGTTAAATGTGGAGGGCGTCAGAGCTTCCTTTGTCGTTACGGAGAGTGGAGGAACTGCTTATATCAGTGCCCGTTCTGTGGATGATATAAATGTTCAGGTTATTATGGAAAAGCTTGGCGGTGGTGGACATGCCAATATCGCAGGCGCACAGCTTAAGGATGTTTCGGATGACGAAGCAATAGAGAAGATTAAAGTATTGTTGGATGAAATGAGTAAGGCAGGAGATATATAGGCTGGTGACAGTGAGATTGTGTCAAGCTTTGGCTGAATGCTTGACAAGTAGCGTCAGCCCATTTGCTAAAAGTAAATTTGGTTTTATAGGAAACAGCTAAGTAATGAGCTGATGTTCAAAATATAGGAGGTATAGAATATGAAAGTTATTTTACTTCAGGATGTTAAAAGTCTTGGTAAGAAAGATGAGATAGTAAATGTTTCAGACGGATATGCAAGAAATTTTGTGTTACCAAAAAAGCTTGGAGTTGAGGCAACCCCAAAGAATTTAAATGAGCTTAAGCTGAAAAAAGCACATGAGGATAAGGTTGCGGCAGAGGTACTTGCTGCTGCGAATGCACTTGCCGAGCAGATGAAAGAGGAGAGTGTCACACTTTCCATCAAAGTGGGAGAGGGAGGAAAAACATTTGGCTCCGTATCCTCAAAGGAAGTTGCAGAGGCAATAAAGAAGCAGCTTGGACATGAAATTGACAAGAAAAAAATTGTACTTCGTGAGCCTATCAAGAGCTTGGGAACACATATTGTTGATATAAAGCTACATACAAAGGTTACAGCCAAAATGAGTGTTAAGGTTGTTGAGGGAAAGTAGAGCAATTTTATGGATGAAAACAACATAAGACGTATACAACCGCATAATAGCGAGGCTGAACAATCTGTGATTGGTTCCATGATTATGGACAGGGATGTTATCTCGGATGTGTCGGATTTATTGGCAAAGGATGATTTTTACAATACCCAGTATGGAATCCTTTATGAAAACATGGTTGAACTTTATAATGAGGGACGCCCTGTTGATATGGTAACCTTATCTGAGAGACTTAAAATGAAGGATATCCCTGATGAGATATGCAGTCCTGAGTATATTGCGGGAATCATATCGGCAGTTCCCACATCAGCCAATGCAAAGCATTACGCCCAGATTGTTCAGGATAAGGCAGTTTTGAGGAAAATGATTTCCATTACCGAGTCCATAACGACAGACTGTTTTCACGACAGTGATAAGGTTGAGAACATCCTTGAGGATGCAGAAGGCAAAATATTTAAGCTTGTGCAGACAAGAAACGGTTCATCTGATTTTGTTCCTGTTTCCAAAATTGTAATAAATGTAATTGCGGAGATGGAAGCGGCAGCAAGAAATAAGGGAAAGGTCACGGGGCTTGCAACAGGCTTCACTGACTTAGACAATATGCTGACGGGACTTCACGGAGGTGAGCTTTTGCTTGTGGCAGCCAGACCAGCAATGGGTAAAACGGCATTTGTCTTAAACATTGCCCATGACTTGGCAGTCGTACATAAAACGCCCTGTGCAATCTTTTCGCTCGAGATGAGTAAGGAACAGCTTGTATCCCGTATGATAGCCATAGATGCTATGGTGGATTCCAAAAGTATGAAGCTTGGAAATATGGTGGATGAGGATTGGGACAAGGTCATTGAAAGTGTGGATGACATTGCAAGGGCGCCACTGTTTATAGATGATAATTCAGCGATAACCGTTGCTGAGTTGCGTTCAAAATGCAGAAAATTGAAGCAGACCCAGAATATTCAGTTGATTATCATTGACTATTTACAGTTGATGAGTTCCAACAGACCTGTCGAATCGAGACAACAGTTTATTTCTGATGTATCGAGAGCACTTAAAAATTTGGCGAGGGAGCTTAATGTGCCTGTCATAGCACTCTCGCAGCTCAGTCGTGCGGTGGACAGCAGACCTGAGCACAGACCTGTTCTCTCGGATTTGAGGGAGTCTGGTGCAATTGAGCAGGATGCGGACGTTGTCATGTTTATTTATAGGGATGAGTATTACAACCCTGAGACAACAACAAAGCCACAGACGGCAGAAATTATTATTGCAAAGCAACGTAATGGTGAAACAGGAAGTGTTGACCTTAGGTGGATAGGTAAATATACAAAGTTTGCAGACCCGGAAAAACAGTACCGGCAATCGTAGCGGTTTTCAAAGGAAAGTGGAAATCGGTCAATACCGATTTCCACTGATATATATTGCAGATATTTTTAAGCCATGCCGTTTGCTGTCTTATATTTCCACAGCATATCTGCGTGGTTTTGCTCTTCAATCTGTATGTCTGCAAGAAGCTTGCGGAGTTTTGAGTTTGCAAAAACAAAAACGTCTGTATTATACTCTGAAGAAACAAGTTTTTCTGTTCCGATACAATCGGTTGCAAGGAAACAGTCCGCTTTCTTTTCCTCTGAATTTGTCAAAGCATCATAAGTAGCTGTTGGATTATACTCGGCACCATCGGAATCGTTGCAATTGCAGCTTGGGACACTTCCGTTTAAAACTTGTCCAAGTGAGTTGTAGTGTTTTTCTTCCTCACGTTGTAATCTTTGAAAAAGCTCTTTTAATACAGGGTCGTGTGCCTGTTGGGCATACTTGGCGTATTTTTCAATACATGACTGCTCCTGTGTCTGTAAGTCGGTAATTGCGGTTCTTTCTTTTTCTTTTAAAATCATGTTTTGGTTTCCTTTCTGTTTTAAAGTAATGGGGTATTGCGAAAATTCCCACGTTAACATAGCTGCCAATGTATTTGTTACTTTGGCTGTATTGCGCTGTTACAGTGTAAGTATGCTCAAACTACGGAAAAGGAATACACAAAAATGAGAAAATTTTTCAATAGATTAATTTGGTTTGCTTTTGGAAATAATAGGTGCTAGACTTTATATATCAGAGGTAAGCTGAAGTTTGTTTTTGTGAACATCCGTTGTACAATATAGACAAATCACTACAAGGCACGCTTTCGCTATGCGTCGCACGTAGCGGTACGTAAGGTGCCTTTGTCCTCAGGTATCCGTCTGCTACGCAGTCACCTCAGGACATGTAGCACCTAAGTACCGACGGCTCCACAATGCCTTGTTTACGATATTGTCTATATTGTACAACTATATTTTAGAAATAGTAAAATTTTGCTTGTCTCAAATTAATACAAGTCAGGAGGTGCGTTTGGTGCAAAAGTATGCAGTGGAAGGAATGACCTGTGCAGCGTGCAGCGGTCATGTTGAGAAGGCTGTCGGCAAGGTGGAAGGCGTCAGCAGTGTTGTTGTAAGCCTTCTTACAAATTCTATGACAGTAGAAGGAACGGCATCTGCTGAAGACATTATATCGGCAGTGGAAAAGGCGGGATATGGAGCCTCTCTTTATGAAGACGAAAAAGGAAATGAAAATAAAAGTACCAAGACAGAGCAGGCAGGTGTTCTTGAGGATAAGGAAACGCCAAAAATAAGAATGCGGTTTATTATTTCCCTTATTTTTCTGATACCGCTTATGTATCTGTCAATGGGACATATGATGTGGAATTGGCCTGTCCCTGAAATTTTGCAGGATAACTACATTGCCATGGGATTAATCCAGCTTTTGTTTACGGTTATTATCATGGTTATAAACCAACGATTTTTTGTAAGTGGATTTACCAGCATGATGCATGGTGCACCGAACATGGACACCCTTGTTGCAATGGGTGCTGCCGCATCGTTTGGTTATAGTGTATATGCATTATTTGCAATGACGGATGCGGTCATACATGGAACAGGGCATGATGTAATGAAGTACATGCATGAATTTTATTTTGAGTCGGCGGCAACGATTCTCACGCTCATAACACTGGGAAAAATGCTGGAGGCATATTCAAAGGGAAGAACGACCGACGCATTAAAGAGTTTGATTTCCCTTGCACCTAAGCAGGCAACCGTAATCAGAGATGGCAAGGAAAAATTGATTGTCGTCGATGAGCTTTTGGTAGGCGATATATTTGTTGTAAAGCCAGGGGAGAGTATTCCTGTAGATGGGATTGTTCTTGAGGGAAATAGTGCAGTGGACGAATCAGTGCTTACTGGTGAGAGTATTCCTGTGGATAAGGAACCTGGAGCTGTTGTATCGGCAGCAACCATAAATCAGTCTGGGTTTATAAAATGTGAAGCTACACACGTGGGGGCAAATACAACATTATCGAAGATTATAAAAATGGTGAGCGATGCAGCGGCAACAAAGGCACCAATTGCCAAGATAGCAGATAAGGTATCTTCCGTGTTTGTACCTGTCGTTATTACAGTAGCGGTAATCACTATTTTGGTTTGGCTTTTGGCAGGCAAATCCGTTGGGTTTGCTCTGGCAAGAGGAATAGCGGTACTTGTTATAAGCTGTCCGTGTGCGTTGGGGCTTGCAACACCAGTTGCCATTATGGTTGGAAACGGAATGGGGGCAAAGCACGGAATTCTGTTTAAAACTGCTGTATCCCTTGAAATGGCGGGACGCACAAATGTAATTGCACTTGATAAAACAGGAACGATAACAAAGGGGAAACCTGTCGTTACGGATGTGATTCCTGTAAATGGAACAGACGAAGCTACGTTGATTGAATATGCATATGCCTTGGAGAGCAGAAGCGAGCACCCGCTGGCTAAGGCTGTTATAACATATTATGATGATAGGGCTGCGGGAGTAAGTACAACCGATGGGGATGGTATCGGGAATCTTACGGTTGAAGATTTTAAAATATACCCTGGTAACGGACTGGGTGCAAGAATTAGCGAACAGAATGTTTACGGTGGAAATCTGAAATATATTGAGCAGCATTGTAAAATAGATGTTGAAACAAGAAACAAGATAGAGGAACTTTCAGAAAACGGAAAAACACCACTTATATTTGCAACCGATAAGCTGCTGGGTATTATCGCAGTTGCTGATGAGATTAAGGAGGACAGCATTTTTGCCATAAGGAGACTGAGGGAAATGGGTCTTAAGGTAGTGATGCTGACTGGGGACAATGAAAAGACGGCAAAGGCAATCGGAAAGCAGGTGGGTGTTGATGAGGTTATCGCAGGAGTGCTGCCTGACGGTAAGGAAAAGGTAATCAGAGACTTAAAGAAAGATGATAAAACCTATGTGGCAATGGTAGGTGATGGCATAAATGATGCACCTGCACTTACAAGAGCGGATGTGGGAATTGCTATAGGTGCAGGAACGGACGTAGCCATAGATGCGGCAGATGTCGTTCTTATGAAAAGCAGCCTTATGGATGTTGTAACTGCAATTTGTCTCAGCCGAAAGACGCTTAGAAATATACATCAAAATTTGTTTTGGGCATTTTTCTACAATACAATCGGTATTCCGTTAGCGGCGGGAGTGTGGTATCCTGTATTTGGATGGACATTAAATCCTATGTTTGGAGCAGCAGCAATGAGTTTATCAAGCTTTTGTGTTATAACCAATGCCCTGCGGTTAAATCTGTTTAAGCCTGATAAATATATTGCTGGTAGTGAAGCGGTTGATAATGCAGATATTGAAACTCCTAAGCAGGCAGGTAATGAGGTGTTCGGCAATGCGGCTGCGGAACCAGATAATAAAACAGAAAAACAGGAAAATGACGAAAACATTTATAATAAAGTTTCAGGTGGAAATCATGAAAAAATAAGCAGCCAGGAATCAAAATGTGCTTGTGAAGCATCATATAAAGAGGGAGACAGCAAGTGTGATAATAACAAAAATATAAATAAAAAGAAATTTAAGGAGGAAAATAACATGACAAAAACAATTAATATCGAGGGAATGATGTGTGGACACTGTGAGGCATCAGTTAAGAAAGCACTTGAGGAAATCAGTGGCGTGGAAGCCGCAGAGGTAAGCCACGAGAAGAAAACGGCAGTAGTAACCTTATCCGAAGATGTAGCAGATGATGTTTTAAAGAGTGCGGTTGAGGAAAAGGACTACAAGGTTACAGGGATTGCATAAAGGAAAATGTGTGCCCTGCCTGCATAGCTAAAAACAACACATTGATAAACATTAAAGGGTTAAAATATAGCAGCCGATTGTAAATGATAATGACAATCGACTGCTATATTTTTGGTTTGCGGGGTGTGCAAGTTATCCGTGGTTGAACGTGCATTCATAATGCGTGTCAATGGCGAAAACAAGCTCAGAGGTGATTTTATTGTACAATTTCCTTTTTTAGTTCTAGCACCTGTTCGACCGTGAGATCTAAGTGTTTGGAAATTTCTTCTGCCGATAAATCACCCGCTTTGAGCATCTTTATGGCGGCTTGCATTTTTTCAATACCTTGTTCTAAGCCCTGTTCCAAACCTTCCTCAAAGCCCTGTTCTAACAATTCCTTATAGCGCATTTCCAAAGTCATATAGTCCAGCCTCCATTTCTCATTTTTTCTCACAGACTTAACTGCTGTTTCCAGTTCTTTCGTAAAGTCATCCGATGCCGCCTGTCCGTCTATGTAATCTAACAACCGTTTCATTTCAGGTGTTACATCGTCCATCGTTCCCTTGGTGTTTAATATAATTTTTGTTGTCTCGTCACCAAGACCGATTTCATAATCTTGTATGCATCTGTTTTCAAATGTGTATATGTGCCTGCCCTTGCTGAATAAATCAAAGGTACAGATGAAAATTACAAAGCTTCGTTTTAAGTTTTTGTAGTCTTCTCCCTTTTCCAACACGTTCAGGTCTATCATGCCCTGATAGTATCTTGACCGCTTCGGCAGGTTTTTATTTACGGTTACTTGCATTTCTATATTATAAACGGTATTTCTTTCGTCTTCAACATAAACATCAAGTCTTACACCTTTTGCATTTGCCGTAATGTCAATGGTTTCTTGTGTTTTCGGGTATGTTATGTCTGATATTTTTATGCCGAGTATTGTCTCCAGAAACGGCTTGCAGTATTTGGGGGTTCTCATAATAACCCCAAACATAAAATCATCCCTAAATTCCAGTTCTTCAAAGTTTTTAACAGTTATCCTTTTATTTTCGTCCATACAATCTCCTCCCTTGTATTTTGAGTATTGTTTCACATCAGGCAGAGAAGATGATTGAACAAGTGTATTTTGTAGGTTCAGCTTTAGCAATATATACGACTGCTTTAAGCCTCAATATGGAGTATAGTTCTACCCCTTAAAACACATCGTATGTATTCTTGTTTCACCTTGACAATCTATAAATACACTTTGTTTTTTTGACATGTTCCTGTGAAACCTGAACTGCAAGTTATGTCCCAAACAGCACCCCGCTGCCTTTTTTGTGAAATAAAGCATCGAAGTTTGTTTGATAACAGATTAGTCAAGATTGGCTAAGCCACAAAGTAAAACAGAATACAATGCTCTTAAAATATTGTATTATATGCGTATAAGAAATACAAGCGATTTTTTTGTGAAATCCAAATTCGGTATAACATTGAAAGTGTATAAGGTATATGACAGGGAATTAACATGTTTTTCGGTTTAAAAAGGGAACTGAATTTGTCAGAGAATACAGTGATATTAAAACACTCAAGTGTTATGACAAATAGCGAAAATTACGGAATCAAATTGACATACATAAATACTATGGGTATATTGTAAATAGATGCTGGAAATTTTTATTGGCAACACAAGAATAGGAACATAGGTTGACAAAAAATATGACTGGCAACACAGGGACACAAAGGAGCTTGCAAAATGAACTCGATATTGATTATTGAAGATGATGAGTCTTTGGCACTTGGGCTTTGTCGGGCACTGGGGTCTGGGGAAGTGGAGATACGAAGCTGTAATTGTGTGAAAAAGGCGATGCAAAAATTAAAAACAGGGAAATATGACCTTATTATTTTAGACGTCAACCTGCCTGATGGTGACGGATTTGCATTGTTGGAGTATATAAAGAAAGAGTACGATAGTGCTGTTATTATGCTGACAGCCAATGATTTGGAGTCGGATGTGGTTGCAGGTTTGGAGCATGGAGCGGACGATTATGTCACAAAGCCGTTTAGTCTGGCTGTTTTAAGGGCACGGGTTAACACACAGCTTCGAAGAAAAGAACAAGACAATGAGAGCAGGTTGAAAAGCGAAAGGCTTATTATAGATGACTATATTTTTGACTTTAATAGAATGGAATTTTATTTTAAGGGTGAGACGGTAGAACTTTCGAAAACTGAGCAGAAGCTGTTAAAGCTTTTAACGGCAAATATTGGGATTACGCTGACGCGTGAAATTCTGGTAGACAGAATATGGTCAGACGGGGCAGAGTATGTTGAGGAAAATGCTTTATCCGTTACGGTTAAAAGGTTGCGGGATAAGCTGTCTGCCCATGACTATATTAAGACAGTATATGGAGTTGGATACTTATGGGAAGCACATGGCAGGCAGTGACGATTGTTTTAGGAGTAGTAGCAATTGCAGCGGTAACTGTTGCAATCTACGAGCACCAAAAGACAAGAAAAATACTAAACAGAATTGATGCAATGATTACACATGCGATAGACGGAGATTTCATGGAACGTACAATTGATGAAAGCCTGTTATCGGAGGTGGAATTTAAGATGTCAAAATATTTGGGGAATTCCGAGCACGCCGCAAAGAGCATTGTGGAGGAAAAGAAAACCTTAACGGAACTTATTTCAGACATTTCCCATCAGACAAAAACACCGTTGGCAAATATAAGGCTTTATGCGGAACTATTGCGGGAACAGGATTTGTCGGAGGAGGACAGGGACAATGTGGAGCGTTTATACAACCAGACGGAAAAACTGGATTTCCTAATTAAAAGTCTTATAAAAATGTCACGTCTTGAGACAGGCATATTAAAGTTAAAACCAACAACACATTCCGTAAAAACGATGCTGTGCAAAATCAGGGATCAGTACATCGGACCTGCACAGGGTAAAAATTTGGAATTTCATGTTGATGTTGTTGACGAATATGCAGTTTTCGATGAAAGGTGGACAACGGAGGCAATTGGAAATATTGTGGACAATGCCATAAAATATACAGATGACGGTATGGTTTCCGTGGCGGTTGACTGCTACGAAATGTTCCTTTGTATTAAGGTTTCGGACAGCGGCAGGGGTATCCGTGAGGATGAGCACGGAAAAATATTTCAGCGGTTTGAGCGTTCTGTATCGTGGGCAGACTCAGATGGGGTTGGTATTGGACTATATCTTGCAAGAGAAATTTTGCAACAGGAAAATGGATATATAAAGCTTAACTCCGAATTGGGCAAGGGGTCTGTTTTTTATGTGTATCTTCCTATGGCATAAATCTTTCAAAACTGACACAATTGTTTTTTGAACCGAAAGAATTTGGAAAGAATGATTCCTTATAATCTGTATCATAGTAACAAAATGATGCAGATTTTTGTTTTATAGTATATTGCACAACTACATTTTAAAAATAAGGCATTTCGCAATTGTCTATTCGTGCTTTATGTTAGGAGGAATGAAAATGGTTGTATTAGAAACAAAAAATTTAAAGAAAATTTATGGAAAAGGTGAAAATGAGGTACACGCTTTGGCGGGAATTGATATCAGCATCAATAAGGGCGAATTTGTTACGATTGTAGGGACATCGGGAAGTGGAAAGACAACGCTCCTTCATATGCTGGGTGGCTTGGATTACCCTACGGATGGAAAGGTTTTTGTGGATGGCAGGGACATTTTTGCATTAAAGGATGAGGAGCTTACTATTTTCAGAAGAAGAAAAATAGGCTTTGTCTTTCAGAGCTTTAATTTAATTCCCAGCTTGTCTGTATATGAAAATATTGTGCTGCCAATTCATTTGGACGGTAACAAGCCTGACACAGAATATGTGAATCATGTCATTGAAATTCTGAAGCTGGAGGAAAAAATAAAAAATATGCCAAACCAATTGTCGGGAGGACAGCAACAGCGTGTTGCGATTGCGCGGGCGCTTGCGACAAAACCGTCCATTGTTTTGGCAGATGAGCCGACGGGAAATTTGGACAGCCGAACCTCGCAGGATGTAATTGGACTGTTAAAGGTAACAAGTGAGCGGTTTTCACAGACAATCGTAATGATAACCCATAACGAAGAAATTGCACAGATAGGAAACCGAACCTTGAGAATCGAGGATGGAAAATTAGTTTGAAATACGGGATACAGCGGAGGTGAAAACAATGAAGGTAGCAAATAAAAAATGTATTCGCCGACTGGCAGTCAGTAATATGAAATCTGCAAGGACAAGAAATATTGTCTGCGTTATGGCGATTATACTGACATCAATTTTATTTACATCAATATTTACAATTTCCATGAGTGTGATTGACGGCTATCAGGAGGCGGGCTTTCACAGGGTTGGCACATATGCACACGGCGGATTTACAAGATTAAATAAAGAACAATATGAAACACTGTCAAAGGATGACAGACTAAAGGAAATAGGAACAAGAATCCTTGTGGGAACTGCGGAGGATGCTCCCTTTAACAAATGCAATGTTGAGGTCAGCTATTGTGATGCAAATTTTGCAAAATACACGTATATAACACCAAAGTACGGTACACTGCCAAAAGAGGGAACAAATGAAGCTGCAACCGATACGAGGCTGCTTGCACTTTTGGGAGTGGAGCCTGTCATAGGCAATGAATTTACGGTTTCATACAGCGTAAATAACATTCCTGTAACAAAAACTTATGTCCTGTCAGGATACTGGGAGGCAGACAATCTTGCTCCCGCAAACCACATTTTAATTCCCAAAAGTGAGGCGGAGGCTGTTTGCAGCATAACCGAGACAAATGTACTGCTTGGGATGTATGCAGGTGCTTATGACCTTTATTTTATGGTAGACAATGTAAGAAAGCTGGATGAAATCGAGCTTGATATTTTGCAGGATAATGGATACCAAAATGACACGAGAGGCAGGGAGGACTACATTTCACGGGAAGTAAACAATGGCTATGCCGCCAGAAAAATCAATTCTGCTGATATGGAGATGCTGCTTATGATTGCGGCTATCGTAGTGCTTGTCATTATAGTGGGATATCTTGTCATTAACAATATATTTTGCATTTCAATTTCGAATGATATTCAACGGTACGGTCTGTTAAAGACGATTGGAACAACATCGAAGCAAATAAAAAGGATTGTTCGCATTGAAGCATTACTACTGGCGGTAATCGGCATTCCGATTGGTTTGCTTGCAGGCTATGTGATTGGGGCAGGTCTTTCACCGATGCTGTCAAAGCAGATGTCAGGCATAAGTGTATTGGTTTCTGTCAGCCCCTGGATTTTTGTTTTCGCAACGGTTTTTTCTCTTGTTACAGTATTTATTTCGGGAATGAAGCCTGCAAGAATTGCGGCAAAAAGTGCTCCTGTTGCCGCTGTCCGCTATGCGGAAAATGGCGTAAAAAATGTAAAGAGGAATAAAATTAGAACAGGAAAGGTTATCCTGTCATTACTCCTTGCGGTCTTGATTTTCAACGGGGTATGTAATTTTGTAAATGGATTTGACACGGAGAAGTATTTGAGGGATGTGCGGTTTGACTATATAATTGCAAACTATAATTATTTTTTGACCAACGGACACCTGTATTCTGAAAACAATAATGTTACGGAGGAATGCATTTCCGACATCGAAGCTACGGGTATGGTAGCCGATGGCGGACGGACATACGGAATTGGCACGGGGAATTACATTTACGAATATGTGCCGAAAGATGCCTTTTTGCAGAGCATTTCCACAGATACAGCTCAGGAAGAAATATTGGAAAATACAGACGAGATAAATGGCATGTATGAATCATGGGTGAATTTATATGGCATGGATGATTATTGTATAGGAAAGCTGGATTGTCTGGATGGGGATTTGTCACTGTTAAAACAAGAGGGCAATATTGCCGTAGCATACAAAGTTGATGAACTGGGAAACGTAGAGGAAACATGGGCGAAGCCTGGAGATACAGTTACATTGCGTTATATATATGAGTATGAATGGTATAATCCTGAGACGGGCGAACGATATGACGAAGCGGACCTAGAGACATTGCCTGAGGAAGTGACATGTGAGTTTCGGAAAGTGAAATATGAGGATGTAACATATCATGTTTGTGCGGCTGTCAGTGTATCTGATAAAATGAGCTACCGCTACCAAACTTTTGACGAATTTATACTGCCGTCTGAGGAATTGCTTGCAAGATATCCGAATGCAAGCGTGATGTATTATGCTTACGATGTTGATGACAGTCATACTTCTGATATGGAAGATTATATTAGTGCATACACGGAAAATACGGATTACGGATATGAGAGCAAGCAGACCTACGTTAAGGGGTTGGATTCATACAGAAAAATGTTTATGGTCTTTGGCGGTGCACTTAGCGGTGTTATAGCGCTGATTGGTGTGGTGAACTTTATCAATGTTATGATTACAAGTGTATATGCCAGAAACAAAGAGCTTGCAATGCTGCAGGCGGTAGGAATGACAGGAAAGCAGTTAAAGAAAATGCTGATTACAGAGGGAATGACATATGTGGGAAGTGCCATTGCCATTGGATTGGTTCTTTCTATCTGCACAGGGGGTTCAATCAAAAATGCGGTGAGAAATATGTTTTATTTCATCGTGTACAAGAATACGGTTCTACCGATTTTATGTATTACACCGATTTTCGTTATAATAGGCATCTTAGTGCCGATAGCAGCTTACCATGTAGTGACAAAAAAGTCAGTTGTGGAACGGCTGAGGCAAGAGTAATCGGGCATTCCCTATCCAACCATTCAGCATACATTGTATTGACGTTTTTTTAATCTTTAAAAGTATTGCCAAATCATATATACTGAAAATAAGGTTTTATATTTCAGGTGTGTTATTATTTCCATGAAATACGAAAGCCAATTATCTTAAAGAGTAAAGGCAGAAAATAAGCTGTAGCGGAAGGGAGACAGGGGATGCTAGCAAGAAAAAACAAGAAAATTATTTATATCATTGTCAGTATTTGTATGTTGGCATATACTGGTGTGCTGGCTATGTGCCGTATGGATGTAAGAGCGGCAGAGCAGACTACACCTGATGGGTATCAATATCAGGATTTGGAGGATGGAACGGTAGAAATTACCAGGTACACAGGAAGTGAAGCAGTGCTTGTCATTCCGGGCGAAATAGAAGGAAAACAAGTAACAAGCATAGGAGAGAAAGCATTTTATCAATGTCGGGGCTTGGTAAGTGTAGAAATCCCATCGGGTGTAACGCGTATAGAGGGGTACGCATTTTGGGGATGCAGCAACTTGAGAAATATAAAAATTCCATCAACTGTAACGAGCATAGAGTCTTATACATTTTATTGCTGTAGAAGCTTGCCAAGCATAGAAATCCCATCGAGCGTGACGCATATAGATTTTAGTGCATTTCATGATTGCGGCAGCCTTACAAATATAAAGGTGGATGAAAATTCATTAAAGTATAGCAGCGAAGATGGAGTGCTGTACAACAAAGATAAGACAGAATTAATTGGTTGTCCTGGTGGAAAAACAAGTGTGGTCGTTCCATCAAGTGTAACAAGTATAGGGGACTATGCATGTTATGGCTGTGGAAACCTGACAAGCATAGAACTTCCAGTGGGTGTGACAAGTATAGGAAATTCGGCATTTTATTGGTGTGACAAACTGACAGATATAGAGCTTCCCTCAACTGTGGAGAAAATAGATTCGCACGCATTTTATCGTTGCAGCAGTCTGACAAGCATAGAAATCCCAGCCAGTGTGACAAGCATATGGATTATGGTATTTGCAGACTGTAGCAGTCTGCAAAGTATAAATGTTGACAGTGCTTCATCAAAGTATAGCAGTGAGGATGGAATACTGTATAACAAAGACAAGACAGAGCTAATCGCATGCCCCGGTGGAAAAACAAGTGTAGTAATTCCTACAGGTGTAACGAGTATAGAGGATTTGGCATTTTCAAACTGTAGCAATTTGACCGACATAGACATTTCATCAACTGTAACAAAGATAGGATGGAATGCATTTTCCGAATGCAAAAACCTGACAAGTGTAAAAATTCCATCAAGTGTAACATCAATAGGGAAAGGCGCATTTTCCGAATGCAAAAACCTGACAAGCATAGAAATTCCATCGAGTGTGACAAGTATAGGAGCGGATGCTTTTTCTGACTGTAGCACTGAGCTTACAATACATGGAGAGAAGGGCTCCTATGCAGAGCAGTATGCGAAAAACGTGGGGATAAAGGTAAATGTTGGAACCGAGACACCGCCTGTTGCTGCACCTAAGATTGGTGAGCAATTTAAGGATGCCAAATCAAAGGGACAATACAAGATTACTGGAAAGTCAACGGTTTCCTATATAAAGACAACGGCGGTCTCCGGCAGGGTAACCATACCTGCAACCGTTACATATAAAGGAAAGACCTTTAAGGTAACAGCTATATATAAGGGAGCATTTAAGAACAAGACAGGCATTACCGCTGTAACCTTTGGCAGAAACATTACGGCTGTGGGCAGTGAAGCATTCAGCGGATGCAAAAAGCTTAAAACGGTAACGCTCAACAAAAACCTGACAAAGCTGGGAGACAAGGCGTTTTATAACTGTAAATCACTCACGGAAATAAAGGTGGGAAGTAACGTAAAAACAATAGGCAAATCAGCGTTTGCAGGTTGTACAAGCTTAAAAAAGGTAACGCTTGGAACGGGTCTTGCCACAATTGGAAATGGTGCATTTAGCAAGTGTACTGCACTGACAGCTATTACAATACCGAAAAATGTAAAGAAGATAGGCAAGCAGACGTTTTATGGTTGTAAAAAGTTAAAGAACATAACAATCAAGACAAAAAAGCTGACCAAGTCAACAGTTGGTTCCAATGCATTTAAGGGAATATATTCCAGGGCAACAATTGACGTGCCGAACAGTAAAAAGGCAGCATACAAGAAGCTTTTAACGAGCAGGGGTGCGGGAAAGAACGTGAAATATAAATAAGCATATTAGGTTATGCGTCTAATATCATCAAAAAAAGCAGGTAGTTACAAAATAAAATGTAATTACCTGCTTTTTTAATATTAAAAACACCCTAAAGCATCTTTCGTTTTCTTAGCACAAAGAGAACAATGGCACATATGAGAGCGGTGATTCCACAAATAATACCAAAGCCGTAAGGGGTAGTGGCAAATGGCATCCATCTGCCATCCACGTTCATACCGAACAGTCCTGATATGATGGTAGGGATAGCCATAACAATAGTGATACTTGCAAGATATTTCATTATGTTGTTAAGGCGGTTGTTGATAATTGTAGTCATCAGCTCTCTTGTACCCTTTAAAATATCGCGGTAAATCTGGGTCATCTCGATTGCCTGCTGGTTCTCGATGATAAGGTCATCCAAAAGTTCCTGATCCTCAGGAAACTTCTTGACGCCACTGTATCTGGTCAGCCTGTCAACGATAAGACGGTTGGCACGCAGGGATGTATCAAAGTATACAAGGTTGGACTCCATTTCATGGAGGTTTATAATGTCAGCGTCCTCGGTGGCACCGCCCATGCACTCCTCCATCTCAAGCCTGCGCCTGTCAATAATGCGAAGATATGACTGGTACAGTGTACTTGTTCTATATAAAATCTGGTAAGTAAATCTGACCTGTTTTTTTGTTGTGAAATCACGAATAGAATTGGTTACAAAATGTTTCAGTACAGGTGTCTCAGCAGAGCATACTGTAATTGTGGCCTCCTCGGTCCATATAATGCCGAGAGGGATTGTTGTATATGCTTCCTGATTGTGCCTGATTTCCACGGATGGAATATCAAAGATAATCAGTACATAATTGTCATTTACATCTACACGTGAGGACTCTTCCTCGTCAAGAGCTGCTCTTACGTCAGTAAGGTCAATGTCAAACTGCTTTGAAATTTCAAGGGTTTCCTCTTGGGAGGGAGCAGTAAGGTTAATCCACATTCCACTGATGTTTTCAGTTGTTTCTTTTAATGAGCCGTGCTCAGATATATATTTGCTAATCATATTCTGCTCCTTTCCATGGGTCTGACCCCACTTTTACCATTCTAACATAATATGTTTATTATTGTAAACTTAGAAATCATATTTATTCACAATCTTTGTTGCTTACATTACTTGTATTGCTTTAAGTGGACATAAATTCTACCCTTCCTCGTTTCATTTCCGCATCCTAAATATTGGAATTTGCCATATCCCCGAATAGAAAATATATCGCCGTCCTTAAGCGATATGCTGTTTCGTTCACAGGGCATACCGTTCAAGGTTACTTTTTCCGCAATAAACAGGGAATGTGCTTCCTTACGTGAGCATCTGATTGCACCTGCAACAATTGCGTCGAAGCGCGGGGCAGCAACGGTAATGTCAATATCAATAAGTGTCGGTTTCAGGGCATTCAAGTCCTCCTCGCTGTCAATGGGAAGACATCGTATGCTTGTGTGCTTCACCTTTGTAAGATTTTCGGCTATATACTCTGCCATGCTGTCCTGACAGATAATAAAAGCTGTCCTGCCTTCCTTTATAATAATATCACCAATGACGTTTCGCTCTATGCCAAGATTCATAAGGGCACCAAGAAAATCCCTATGGGACAGTGTATCAGCAAACTTTTCCATAAGGGGTGATGCCTTTAATATTGTCAGTCGCCACGGTTCGTCATATCCGAACATTGCAGGGGAACCGAACCTTACCATTTGGCGTTCTCCCATTTCGTACCCGCCATTTGTTTCAAAATCAATGCCGTCAAGTTCACTGCCGAGGGAGTTGAGAACTGCTAGCTCGCCTGCATTTAGAAAGCCTGTGTATGTATAAATATTTTGTCTGTATGCTTTTTTGGCAAGGTCCAAAAGACGTGCCTTTAAGATTTGCAATTCGTCCATAATGCCTCCGAAAGGGTTGTAATAACATTTATTATCGCATAATCTGCAAGGTTTTCAAGCCTATTTGCCAATTTTTGTGTTATACTATTTATAATTGACAATTGCGAAATGTCATATTATTGTACATCGGATGTTCGAAAAAATATTTCACAATTGTCTAACCATATAATACATTCAGGAGAGACAAAATGCAGACGAATCTTACAAAGGGAAGCGTGCTGAAAAATCTCATATTATTTTCATTGCCATATCTTTTGTCAAGCTTTTTGCAGACATTTTACGGGCTGGCAGAT
The DNA here is from genome assembly GCA_947652735.1 of uncultured Lachnospiraceae bacterium. GTDB lineage: Bacteria > Bacillota > Clostridia > Lachnospirales > Lachnospiraceae > Coprococcus_C. Next base: position 143,538 of record CANTEG010000002.1, read on the forward strand.
TTGTTTATCGTGGGGCTGTACAATGGTGCGGACAGTAGCTCGGCGGTATCCATAGGAAGTCAGGTCATGCACATGGTTACACTTGTAATTGTGGGGCTTGCCATGGGCTCGACCGTAATGATTAGCCAGTCTGTGGGTGCGGAAAATGAAAAACGTGCCGCCAAGGCAATCGGAAATACGGTGACAATATTTTTACTCGTATCCGCCATAATGACGGCTGTACTGCTTGTTTTTGCTGATGGAATCGTGTCTGTCATGTCAACACCTGACAAAGCCGTTAGCCAGACAAAAACATATCTTATGATTTGCTTTGCGGGAATTCCGTTTATTACGGCTTACAATATTATAAGCTGTATTTTAAGGGGCTTGGGGGATTCCAAAAGTCCGATGTACTTTGTGGCTGTTGCATGTGCATTTAATGTTTTGATAGATTTTGTTCTTATCGGACAGTTTGAAATGGGGGCGGCAGGTGCGGCACTTGGAACTGTGATATCACAGACAATCAGCGTTGTTGTGGCACTGGTTGTTTTGTCAAAAAAGGATATGGGGATAAAGCTCACACGGGCAGATTTTATGATAGATAAGGACATTATAACTTACATATTTAAGGTGGGAGTGCCTGTCTCGGTTCAGGATTTATTTATACAGATATCTTTTATTATCATTACGATAATTGCAAATAGGAGAGGACTGATTGTCTCTGCGGCTGTAGGGATTGTGGAAAAAATAATTGGATTTTTGTTTTTGATTCCGTCAGCGATGCTTGCGGCGATATCTGCAATTGCGGCACAAAACATAGGTGCAGGCTTACATAAAAGAGCAAGGGAAACGCTCAAATATGGAATTGTAATAACAGTTATATGTGGAATTATATTCAGTGTTATCTGTCAGTTTGCTTCGCCTGCAATTGTTGATTTGTTTACGGACGACAGGGATGTAATCCGCATGGGCGTGCAGTATCTGAAAGCTTATGTGTTTGATTGTGCTTTGGCGGCAATACATTTTTGCTTCAGCGGATATTTTTGTGCATGTGGCAAATCGGTGTACTCGTTTATCCATAACATCATATCAGCTTTGGCGATAAGAATACCAGGGGCATATTTAGCATCAAAGTTGTTTCCGGGCACCCTGTATCCGATGGGGTGGGCGGCACCGGCAGGCTCTTTCGTATCAGCATGTATATGCACTGCGTTATATTTGCATATGAGAAAGCAGCAAAAAGCAGTGGAAATGGATACAAAAGAAAAAATCCCTTAGACTTAATGTTCATATTGTAGTACAATAAGATTACCTTTTGTTTTTTGTTAAAGGAGGCATACAATGGCATTTTCACTGAAAGGCTCAGGAAGCAGCAAAAAATTAAATACAGGCATAGCGAGCAAGGAAGACATTGAACGTTATGAGAGCATTGGATATACACATATTATTTATGAAGGAAATTCTCATTTTGTATATACTGATGATTTGACGGAGAGAGATGTTTTTAAGCAGAAAATAGGCTTAAATAATTATGAATGGTTTCAGGAGGGAACAGGTAATAAGAACTGGGTTCTTTATAATCCTGTGCAATTTCGTCCTGATAAAAACTGGAAGGGTAAGAAAATCCTTAAATTTAATAAGGATGATTATATGGGCGGCAGATTTGAGGTTCCAATCAATTCAAGCAGCTGTTGTGGAATGTTCTCATGGACAACACTGCCTGAGAACTTCAAGCTGGACATGCTTTTTAACACGAAGGATATTGTTGACATGAACCTTATGTTTGCTGGAAGTATACTTCCTGATGTGTTTACAATCAGCGAGAAATTTACAACAGACAAGGTACGTGACATGAGATATATGTTTTATGAGTGTGTTCTTCCTGAAAACTTTACCCTGAATGACAATTTTGTCACAAGTAAGGTAGAGGAAATGGACTTCATGTTTTCAGAATGCAGGGTTCCAAAAAATTTCAAGCTGCCTGACACATTTGATACGTCGTCCGTAAAAAGCATGGATCACATGTTTTATGAGACAGTATTTTCGGGCAAATTTGATTTTGGCAGCGCATTCAAAATAAATGAGGGCGTCAATACAAATCTGATGTTTACAGATTGTGTCGTAAACAACGAGACGGTTGCCCCTGAAAAATGTGAAGATTTTGCATATATGAAAAAAATGCTTGCAGAGCTATAATTGCAAGTTCAATTGATAGTATGGTTATATAATATCGTGACAGATTGGGGTGCTCATGCAGCTATAAATGTTTTCGCAGTTTAAGGATACGAGCAGCCACAGCTTCATATACATGGATACGGGTGATGCCTTTGGCAAAACCGATATAGACAAATCCTTATATATACGGGTGCTTTCATAGCCGATTCTATTTTCGGCACCTGTTAAGAATATAGGGATTTTTCTTTTGGCGGCATCTGATAGCATACTTTTAAAGCTTTCATCATCCGTACACAAGGTACCTGAGTGAAAGCTGTCCAAAAGAATGGCTTGCACATAGTCGGGAACATTAGAATACTGCTGCCCTGGAACGGGACATATATACAACACAGGTGAAGTCTCTGTAAAGCGTGGGCGGCCACTTAAATATTTGTATATGTCGACTTGACTTCCAACTGTATGTTCGGTATTTGCAGTATCATGTACATCGGCAGAATTGTTCTTTTGATTATCAGATATATGTCCGACAGTTTTTGGAGTGTGTATTTTCCTTAAACTGTTATCTTGTCTGTCATATGAGTGGGAAATGCCACTGTCACACACAATGTTGTCTAAACTATATAACTTGTCACTGTACGGCATATGGGGCAGAAGCCTGGTCCCGTAATGAATGACAGATGCTTCATTTTCGTTTTTGTAGGCAGTATAAACACCGTGATGAGCCCCCTGATGATTGTCGGAACAGCTTTTAATAAAATCAACAGCAGCAGCAAAGTTTGCAATGCCGTTTGCGCGTTCGTCATCAAGAATATAATTGCTGGACACAAGGACAATAGGTATTTGCAAATTTGGGTACATGTATGAGAGTGCACAAGACATATACTGCTGTGTGTCGGTACCGTGGGCAATTATAATACCGTCAGGCATTGATTCAGAGGTGAAGCTGTCAATGCAGTCAGCAAGTTTATTTATATGTCCGCCGTTTAAATTTTCGCTGAGAATATAATATGGCTTTGTTGTCGTAAAATTAATATTCTCTGTGCCTTGTGCATGGAGCTTCTTATAATCATTTATTAGTCTGTCCCCGCCTGTCCCGCTTGGACCGATATATCCGTCGTTGACGGATGAACATATTGTGCCACCCGTAAATATAACAAAAATATTCATGTTAACCTCCGCTTTGTAATTTAATCATCATGAGCAAAATATATTATTTCTAAGATATATTGTGCAACGAATATTTAAAAGTATGTTTTTCTCATATCTATTATTTAAGTCAGCCTGCCACTTGGATTTGTACTTAATTCATTTAAAGCAATCGTATCTGCCAAGCTATATAATCATTATACCTAAAAAATGGTTTATATAACTTGGCAGATACTTTAATTCTTTTTCCGTTTTCTTACACATTCAGACAAAAGAAACTCAATCTGACTGTTGATGGAGCGGTAATCCTCATCCGCCCAGCTTGCAAGCTCCTGCCAGAGGGACGGAGAGAGGCGGAGCAACACCTGCTTCTTTGCTTTTTCTTTTTCCTTAAGCTGACGCTCCCTGTCTTTCACATCCTGTTCCAGTTTCTCAAGCTTTTTTAAACGTTCTGACAGGAGCTGTTCCCTTAATTTTATATTTTCTTCTTCGCTTGTTTGTCCGTTTGGTGTTGTGGTCCCGGACGATTTATCCATGCTATCACTCCTATCTATGTTTTGCTCTGTTGTTGGCATTTATTCCACAAAATACTTCATGAGAAACAAAACAAGGGATATGATTGCAGGAATTTCAGCAGCAGCCATAAACAGCATTGTCATGCTGAGACTTTTTTGTGATTTGTCATTGGCAATTCGAATGAGGCTGTTTCCTGCGATAACGCCCTTGATAAATCCTGATATGGCACATAATAATCCGATAATTGCAATATATACAAAGGATGTGTCGTAAACCATTTCATATGAGACAGGACCAGCTACAATTAACAAAATTTCTACTATTGTATACATAAAGCCTGTCACGCATATGGCAAGGAGCATGGAGACAAAGGACTTATATTGACTTATACCAATGCTGATTCCCATGCTTTTGCACTGGCTGCTTTTTAAAGCTACATATACAACTTGAAATGTGAGTGCAACCAGTGCGGCGGCACCGATAAATATAAGCTTAGACATTATGTCGTTTAAGGCAACGGATGTCGTTGGTATGTTTTCTATCATAAAAACTCCCTCCTAATAAATTGAACTGCTGTTTACGACAGGCTGGGCATCCTTGTTTCCGCACAATACAACAAGCAGGTTGCTGACCATTGCCGCTTTTCGTTCTTCGTCAAGAACAACGATTTCTTCCTCGCCCAACTGGTCGATTGCCATTTTAACCATGCTGACGGCACCCTCAACGATTTTCTGTCTTGCGGCAATAATCGCTGTTGCCTGCTGTCTTTGAAGCATTGCTGCTGCAATTTCCTCTGAATATGCAAGATGGGTGATGCGAACCTCCTTGATTTCAATACCTGCTTCGTCAACCCTGCTTTGAAGCTCCTGCTTCATGTTGTCGGCTATCTCCTGACTGCTTCCGCGGAGTGTTTTCTCGTCAACATCATTTTCCATAACATCATAAGGATACAGTCTTGCATTATTTCTAATTACAGCATCACACTGGATAGACAGAAAGCTTTTGTAGTTATCTACGTTGAATACTGCCTTTGTGGGATTTGTAACCTTCCATATTACTGCGGCACCAATAATAACGGGGTTGCCGAGTGCGTCATTTACCTTTTGCTTGCGGTTGTTAAATGTGAGTGTTTTGGTTGAAATCTTTTTGTCAAAGGTTATTTGTGAGGTGTTATTTTTTTCGCTTGCCTGCCCGTCACCTGTGAATGCTGCCTCTAAATTTGCACCAGAACCGATTCCTGTGGTTGGGTTGTATGCAGATGAAAATGGATTAATGTAGTAGTAACCGGGACGTTTAATTGTTCCATAATATTGACCGAACAGAGTAAATACCGCTGCTTCGTTTGGATGTACAACCTTAAGCCCTGCAAACATAATGGTTACTGTGAGAAAGGCTATGCCTCCGAAAATAATAACAGCTACTCCTATGCCTGCCGCCATGCCCGAACCAAGTGCTATGGCACCTAAAATAATAAGTGCAATTGAAAAAATTATTCCAAATAACAAGGTAAACAGCATGGAAAACCCGTTTGTTTTTGTGATTTCTCTTTCTGTTACGTCTCTGTTTGTAACTGTGGCTGCCTGATTTTTTTCTGCTTCGTTACTCATAAGTATCATCCTCCCTTGATTAGTAACTTGATATCATTTTGATATCATTATAATACATCGAAAGAATGCATATGTCAAGGGGGAATATTTTTGCCTGTAAAATAAAATTCTACTGAGATTTCCCCTTTTACACTTAATAGTAAATGTGATATAATTAACTATTATTTTAGTCGGAGGATACGCAAATGAAAATTACGATTTCAGATTCTGTAAAGTACATTGGAGTTGATGATAAGGATATTGATTTATTTGAAAGCCAATATGAGGTTCCGAATGGGGTATCGTATAATTCATATCTTATCATGGACGAAAAGATTGCCATTATGGATACGGCTGATGCGAGAAAGCAGCAAGAGTGGGAGCAAAATCTGTTAAGTGAGCTGGGCGGAAAAACACCTGACTATCTTGTTATATCACATCTGGAGCCTGACCATGCAGGCAGTATTGTGAGAACCATTGAGCTTTTTCCTGATATTAAATTGGTGGGAAATGCTAAGACATTTTCAATGTTCTCACAATTTTTTGCAGAGAATATTGAGGATAAAACAGTAGTTGTGAAAGAGGGAGACACCCTTTCCCTTGGTACCCACAGCCTTAAGTTTTTCATGGCACCGATGGTACACTGGCCTGAGGTTATGGTTACATATGAGGAAAGTGAGAAGATACTGTTTTCAGCAGACGGATTTGGAAAATTTGGGGCTCTTGATACGGATGAGGACTGGGCGTGTGAGGCAAGAAGATATTATTTCAACATATGCGGAAAATATGGTGCACCTGTACAGGCATTGCTGAAGAAAGCGGCTGCTTTGGATATTCAGACGATATGCCCGTTGCACGGACCAATTCTTTCAGAAAACCTTTCCTATTACATAGACCTTTATGACAAATGGAGTAACTATACACCTGAATGTAAGGGCGTGTTTATTGCATATGCATCCATCCACGGAAACACAGCAAAGGCAGCAGAGAAGCTGGCAGAGCTTATCAGGGCAAAGGGCGAGGAAAAGGTTGTTGTCAGTGACCTTGCAAGAGAGGATATGGCAGAGGCAATTGAGGATGCATTTAAATATGACAGAATGATTCTTGCAGCAGCAAGCTATGACACTTCCGTGTTCCCTTGTATGCATGCGTTCCTGTCAAAGCTTCAGGTTAAAGCATATCAAAAACGTACGGTGGGTATACTTGAAAATGGTTCATGGGCACCGTCAGCAGCAAAGACAATGAAGGCATTGCTTGAGCCGATGAGAGATGTAACAGTGCTAGAGCCTGTTGTTACGATAAAGTCAACGATGAAGCAGGAGAATATGGAGGATATGGAAGCGTTGGCAACTGCAATATATGAGGCAGGAAAGTAAGAATATTTATAATGGAAACATGTAAGGAGATATGACAATGAGTGAAAATTGTTCACATGATTGTAGCAATTGTGGCAAAGCTTGTGATGAAAGAAAAGAACAAAGCTTTTTGGCACCTGAAAATAAGGCATCACATGTAAAAAAGGTGATTGCGGTAATCAGTGGAAAGGGTGGCGTGGGTAAATCACTAATTACTTCACTGTTAGCGGTAATATCACAGCGTGCAGGAAAAAAGACTGCTATTTTGGATGCAGATATTACAGGACCGTCCATACCGAAGACCTTTCATTTGGAGGGAAAAACAGCACATGCCGAGCAGGATATGCTTGTGCCGGTTGCCACGGAAACAGGCATAAAACTCATGTCAATTAATTTACTGCTTGATGATACGGGGGCACCCGTAATATGGCGGGGGCCGATTATAGCAGGAACGGTAAAGCAATTTTGGAGCGATGTGATGTGGGGGGATACAGACTGTATGTTTGTCGATTGCCCGCCAGGGACGGGAGATGTTCCGCTCACTGTATTTCAGTCGCTTCCGATAGACGGAATCATAGTTGTCACATCTCCGCAGGATTTGGTTTCGATGATAGTGGAAAAGGCAGTCCGCATGGCTGACATGATGAACATACCGATTATCGGAATTGTGGAAAATATGTCATATTTTGAGTGTAAAAAATGTGGGGAAAGACACTATATATTCGGGGAAAGCAATTTAGAACATATAGCAGACAAATTTGATATAAAAAATATTGCAAGAATTCCTCTTTTGCCTGATTTAAGAAAGCAGGTGGACGAGGGTCACATAGAAGACTTTAAAGGAACATGGCTGGATGATATATATAATGTAATTGGGCAAATACCAGAGAGATAAAAATCTTATGTGTGGAGGCAAGGTATGAATATTAACAGGGTATTAATGGAATATGACAGCATGTTTGGGAAAAGTTCTCTGGCCGATATAGAGAACTATCTCGTGACTAATATTGAGGAGGCATATGAGGAGACCGATTATTATGCAGCAATAACGCTTCTAAATGAGCTGATGGGCTTTTGCAGGGATACAAGCCAAAACGATAAAGGTAAGGAGTGCTGCCGTCAGACAATAGAACTGATGGATAAAATGGGACTTGCGGGTACGGTTGAGTATGCCACAAGTCTGCTTAATGTTGCCAACGCATACAGAGCCTATGGAATGTTGGAGGAATCCTTGGAGCTGTATCATGTGGTTGAGGAAAACTATAAAAATAATCTGGCGCCAACTGAATTTAATTATGCCAGCCTGTACAATAATTGGAGCCTTTTATATCAAGAAATGGATGATTTTGACAGTGCAGAAACCATGCTTAAAAAAGCACTTAGAATTGTTGACCGATATCCGAATGCTGTTGTCGAACAGGCAACCACACGAACAAACCTTGCAGTTACAATGTTCAAGGTAAGCCAAAATGAAAAAAATGGAGTGCATGGCGAAGAGAGAATTGCCGATGCGGAGCACACATACAAGGAAGCCATGAGCTACCTGAATCATGCACTGAAAATATACGAAAAGGATGGCGGAAGGGATTTTCATTACAGTGCCGCACTTTCAGCAATGGGCGATGCACTTTATATGGTGGAGGACTATGCAGGTGCCGCCAAGTATTACGACAGGGCAATGGTTGAGCTTGAAAAGCATGTGGGACGCACGGAGGCATATGACAGAATACAGGAAAAATATGAGAGCGCATTCAGACGGTCGGAAATGGATGTAAATGTATTGAAGGATACATTATTCAGGGAGACACAGGAAAAAACTGACGAATCAGAAGATACTGAGGCTATGGAAGATGTGTCTGGGAACGAAAATGCATTAGAAATAAAATATTTTAAAAACAATATGCAAAGATGCAGGGCTTTTTACAGGGAGCAGGGAACACCTATGATACAGAAGCTTTTCCCACAGTATGAAGAAAAGATAGCTGTGGGACTAGTGGGTGAGGGTTCTGACTGCTTTGGTTTTGATGATGCCATTTCAATGGATCATGATTATGGTGTGGGTTTTTGCATGTGGCTTACAGATGAGGATTATGAGGCAATTTCAGGTAAGCTTCAGATGGAATATGAAGGGCTCATAACAAAATTTGGAGGTTACTATTTGATGTTGGATGAAAAAGACAGCAAAGAGGGTAGGCAGGAAACAAACAATATCGATAGGTTTATTGACGGAAGGCGTGGCGTGTTTCGGATATCCGAATTCTATAATAAGCTTTTGCTGTCAAACAATGATTTGGGTGCGGTTGATTTGTCAGATTACTCTGATATACCTGAGGAGTTTTGGTACAAGATTAGGGATGAGGAGCTTGCGGCAGTAGTAAACGGACAGATTTTCAGGGATGATTTAGGCGAGTTTACAAAGATAAGGGAGCGCCTGCTTGGATATTATCCGAGGAAGGTTTGGATGCTTAAGCTGGCGGAACAGTTGCATTATTTTTCACAGTACGCACAGAGCAACTATGAGAGAATGATGGCGAGAGAGGATTATACCACAGCCATGATGTGTGTTTCGAAAGCGGCTGAGTGTGCCATGAGAATTGCCTATATTTTAGACAAGACGTATGCACCTTATTATAAATGGATGCGAAAGGGAATGGATAATCTGCATAAGCTTAAGGACGTGGGAATTATGCTGGATGACATTTCGAGACAGTCCTGTCAGATAGAGGCGTGGACAGATAAGAAATATAACCCATACAACATAAATGAAGATGATGTGATTATTATTTCGTTTGAGTCAATAGCAAAAAGGATTCACGGAGAGCTTGTTGCGGCGGGACTAATCACAGGGGATAGCACATTTTTGGATAATTACTGTCAGATGCTTGTGGATACTGCAACAGGGCATACGAGAACCTTTGTGGTAATGGACGAGGGAACAGAAGATATTACGGAGGATATACCTGTGGATGAGCCGACGGAAACGATTATTCAGGAACCTGTTAAAACAAAAAAGGATGAGCTTGTGGACGATATTGTAATGCACGAGTGGAATCAGTTTGATAAGGTAGAAAATGAAGGTGGACGTGCCGACTGTCAGGATGACTGGAATACATTTTCACTGATGAGGCGAAGCCAGTATATGGCATGGAACGAGGAGCTTTTGGCAAGCTACAGAGCCGATTTGCTTGATGCAGAGGAGAGAGGCTGGAACCTTATAATGGAGAAGTATGCGCGTATGATGAAGTCCACGTCACCTGAACGGTATGCTGAGCTTGAGGGCACGCTTCCTGTCAGAGACGAGGAAAGAATTGCAATTCAGGAAGAAATCATCAAAATACAGGTTGAGTGGATGGAGGAGTTTGCGTCCAAGTATCCGAAGATGGCAGGCAACGCAAGAAAAATACACACATATGAGGATAATCCCGTAGATACATCCTACGAGACATATTTACGCGGAGAGCTTGGAACATATTCTGACGAAACCTTGGTGCGGTATGGTCAGTTTATTGTAGATACCAAAAAGGGTGGACGCAATCTTGCATACATTATTATGAATAATACGGCAAAGGGCTACGGATACAATTCCGTGGCGGATGCAGAAATGAAAATGTAACTGAATCAGCTACATGAGCGGAGGAAAAACACGTGGAATATAAACTGTATGAGGCAAGGGCTGTGGCGGTTCTCAAAAAAGGAGAGGGAAGAACCCTGAAGGCAGGGGGACTTTGGATATATGACAACGAGATAGAGAGCATTATGGGAAGTTGTGACGATGGAGATATGGTGCTTGTAAGGGATTTTGACGGATATCCCATGGGTAAGGGTTTTATCAACAGGAAGTCCAAAATATCCATAAGAATGATGACCAGAAAGGCGAATCAGGAAATTGACAGTGATTTTTTATATTTGCGTGTAAAAAATGCATGGGATTACAGAAAAAGCACAGTTGACACAAGCAGTTGCAGGGTAATATTTGGTGAGGCAGACTTTTTTCCCGGACTTGTGATAGACAAATTTTGCGATGTTCTTGTTGTAGAGTCGCTTGCACTGGGAATAGACAGATTAAAGCATGATATTATTGACATTTTAAAGGAAATACTTGCGGCTGATGGAATCAATATTCGGGGCGTTTACGAGAGAAGTGATGCCAAGGTGCGCGAAAAAGAGGGCATGGCAAGGTGCAAGGGCTTTATAGGAGAACCTTTTGACACCAAGGTGCCGATAGTTGAAAACGGCGTCAAATATATTGTGGATGTGGAGGATGGGCAAAAGACAGGCTTTTTCCTTGACCAAAAGTATAACAGACAAGCCATACAGAGGCTTTGCAGGGATGCGGATGTGCTGGACTGCTTTACCCATACAGGCTCATTTGCATTAAATGCAGGTGTTGCAGGTGCAAGGAGTGTAGTAGGGGTAGACGCATCAGAGCATGCCATAAAATGTGCAAGGGAAAATGCACGCTTGAACTTTCTTGAGGAGAAGGTTCATTTTGTGTGTGAAAATGTATTCGACTTTCTTCCGAGAATGGAGGAGGAGGGAAAAAGCTATGATGTTGTAATTCTTGACCCGCCTGCATTTACCAAATCAAGAAGTTCCGTTAAAAATGCTGTAAAGGGATATAGGGAAATTAACATAAGAGGTATGAAGCTTGTGCGTGACGGAGGTTTTCTTGCCACCTGCTCCTGCTCCCATTTTATGGATTATGAGTTGTTCACAAAAACAATTCATCAGGCGGCAAACAGTGCCCACAAACGATTAAGACAGGTGGAGTTTAAAACTCAGGCACCTGACCATCCGATACTTTGGGCGGCAGACGAGTCCTACTATCTAAAATTTTATATTTTTCAGGTTTGCAATGAGCAGTGAGCCATACAAAGAACAAAACAGCCGTTGGGAGCTTGCTCACAAAAGGCTGTTTTGTTCTTTGTATGGCTAGTGCGAAAGCACGTGACCGAGCTGGAACGAAGAGAAAGCGAGGTGCTCACTGTGAAAGTGTGTGAGGATGTAGGGCCCATCCGGCAGAACAACGGTTGGGAGCTTGCTCACAAAAGGCTGTTTTGTTGTTTTATAGGAAACTGGATTTATTTTTCAGACATGTCAGAAGAAGAAAAAGGAGCAGAATAGTGGAAGAGAAATCTCCATTTAAAACAGAGACGTACAAGCGTATTTTTTCAAAATTTATGGCTGATGGCGAAAGCACACGTGCGGATGAAGTGCTGGTTGATATGGATGAACCAAGAGGTGCTAAAATTTCCTTACTTCCTGCAAAGCATTCTCATTATGTGGCTACATGTAAGGCATTTGCGGCAACAACAACGGCAGGAAAGCTTTTGGTTGCTGTATTTGATTTGTATGGAAAATTTTATGAATGTTATCAAATGCAGTTGCATGAGCTTCAAAATGTAGTGGCAAAGAAAGCCTTTGGCGGGATGAATATTTCTTTTTATGGGAAAACGCAGCATGGCAGACTTATAATGCAAATGTACATTCCGAATCATCAATTTGGGACAGATTTAAAGGAGCAGAAAAATCATCTGAGATTATTTGCAGAGCATCTTTCAAATAAAACTGTGTCAATTAAAATTACGGATGAAAAAGTAACGGATAAGCAGGAATTTGAAAATGTAACTGCAAATAAGCCGCAATATGGGGAAAAGAAAATAAATCCACTACAGGATATATTTGATGAAATTATCAGAATGAGTGATGTTTTGGAAGAAAATAGTATAGATTTTATTAAATGCAAGAGTGGGGTAAGTGAAGAAACGATAAATGAAGTTGAAAACGCATTTCTGATTAATCTGCCCGAAGATTATAAAAACATACTTTTACTTTCAAATGGATTAAGCTATCAGGGGACGGAAATCCATCCAATTGAACTGGTGAGAAAAGTTGAAATCCCCAACGAACTTGAATGGAATCAATATTACATAATTGGGTCATATATTGGAGATGGCTCATTGATACTGGCAGACAGCAAGGGTGGTGTCTATTATGGAGACCATGTAAATGGAATAGAAAAAACTACATTTATGGAATTTTTAAATACATGGCTGATAGACAGCTTGAAAGACGATTTGGCAGAAAATGGGTTATAGAGTACAGGAGACTTAAACACTGACTTCTTCAAACAATTTTGGATACTGTATATCTATACAGACAATACTTGTGTGGACAACCCTATAGAAAGTCCATTTACGCCAAAAAAGTGTCCATTGACGCTATTTGGGTACAGATATGACAGCTTGGTGACGATAGTTATTATAGAGCGAAAATATTTTGGCACTAAAAAAGAAAAAGGAGATGGCTATATGAGGATTACATCACAAATGCTTAGTGAAAACATGAAAAAAGCAGGTGTGGGCGGTCAAAGGCGTACACTGTTGGACTACATAAAAACCGGTAAAAACTCCAATCTGTTTAATATTATGAATACGAAAGCAGGAGCTGCCGTAAATTCTGCGGGTATGGCAAGATATGAAAAGCTTGATAAGGCTGCGGATAAGCTGGTTGGCCAGTTGGAAAAGCTTGCAAGCGATAAGGAAGACAGCGTTATCAACAAGGCGAAGGAAAGCGGCGACAGAACGCAGCTTTATAAGGATGTTGAGGCTATGGTTGAAAGCTTTAATGATATGCTTTCCACAATGAAGTTTACAACAGGCAATTTAAATTCGTTCTACCGCAAGAGTGTGAACGACCTTGTTAAAGATAATGAGGAGGCACTTGCTGAGGTAGGAATAAACGTAGGCTCTGACGGAAGTCTTGATATCGACAAGACAAAGTTTAACGATGCTGATTTTGAAAAAATTAAAGAAATTTTGGGAGAAAAGAGCCCATTTGTTTCCAAACTTGCTTTTGTTTCCCAACATATAGGTGATAATGCGGCTGCAAATATAGAGACAACATCGAGCAGCTATCTGCCAAGCGGTGTGTCAGCAGGCAGTCGTCAAAACAGGTATGACTTTAAAGGATAGAAGTGATGAATAATGATAAATGTCAAAAGCTGTCCACTTACGTCAAAAACTGTCCAGTTGCGTCAAAACAGCTTCCGGGAATAATTTTATGCCGATAAAATAATTGAGGATTAAGAATTACTTGGAGGTGGATACAGTTGCTTATAATAGTGGGTGACGATGACAAGAAGAGCATTACAGTAGGAAAGGGAGAAAGCACTCAAACCATTAAGGTGGAAAATATATATTATATTGAGAGCAACGACCATAAGGTTTCCATATCATTGGGAGATAGATGTATGGAGTTTTACGGCAGGCTTACAGACCTTGAGGAGGCATTAAAGCCTGACTTTTTCAGAGTACATAAAGGCTACTTGGTTAATTTGAATTTTATCGAGCGTTATAGCCGTACAGATATATACATGAAAAATGGAGATATGCTTTCAATCTCAAAATATAAATATCAGGACTTTGTGAAAGCGTACACGAAATATTTCTCGTAAGGGAAGCTTGGATAAGTACTACAAAAAATTGTCAGGGTAAAGTGTACCTAACACAATTGTCCAAATAAATAACAATGCTTTCAGGACTGCATAAAAATAGATAAGGCTGTCGTTCTAAGGTGCTTAGGACGACAGCCGTTGTATTTGTGGCCGCTTTTAACGGTATTATCAAGTTGCATTTGTTAATAAAACAATATTTGCTTTGGCACGTTCCTTGGGAACTTGCTATTTATTGCATAGAAGCAATCAAAGCTGCGATATCATCTGGTGACATCGGCTTATTAGGGTCATCGCTGATAGGAGCAGGGGCCACAGGCTCTGGTTCCGGTTCGGGCTCACTTGCAGGAGTCATGGAAGCAATTAAAGCAGCAATATCATCTGGCGACATCTTTTGGTTCATATCATCGCTGGCAGGTGCTGTAATAACCTCAGGTTCAGGAACACTTGGCTCTGGCATTTTCACAGATTCAGCAAGTGCTTCTAAAGATCTGTTCATTGCTTCCTCCTCTGATGTTACCGCCATAGAAGGCACCACACTTGGTTCTGGTTCCAGTTCTGGCTCTGTTTCTTCTGCTTCTGAAATGCCATCCAATAAAGCCTCAATATCAATATCTGAAGTCTCAGCAACAACATTTGCATCAGGGATGTCATGTATAAATGGGGTTTCATCCACTACGTCTTCGTTAGCGGTATCTTCATCCGTGTCGGCAGTAAAATCAAAATCATCTGGTATATCATCGGTTGCCAGTACAAGTCCGTCATCATCATCTTCCATAATATCATCAGGAAGTTCTTCGGGAGCACCTTCAAATATTTCTAAGCTGTCCTTTGGAGCCTCTGCCGCAGGTGCAGGAGCAAGAGAAAGCTCTGAAATTTTTCCTGACATGGAAACTACACGGTTTTTAATTGAGGTTATATCATCTGAAAGAGCATGAATGGAACTGGCAAATGCAGCCTTTTCACTTTCAGAGCATTGCTCAATCAGTATGGACAAGGAATCTAAATCAGTATCCAGCTTGTCAAGAGAAGCTGTTAATTTGTCTGTGCTGATTGAATTATATTTTATAAGTACCTTAACTGCTTTGTTAATTGTCTGGACTGTCGTATGGTTTGAAACATCAGCAGCTTCTTTCGTAAGAGCTTCCTGCCGTGCTGCAAAGACGGCATTTTCTTCATCCATTTTTTTAAGGGTTGTTGCAATTTTACGGATTTGAACATAGGTTGCTTTATTGAGCCGTTCGGCATCCTCACTGCCGCTGGCAAGTGCCTTGAAGCCTGTTATCACAGTCTGGTCTATGTATTCTTTGAGATTCGCTTCCTTTGCCCTGTTCAGTCCGGAAATGGTGCTTAAAAATACAAATACGGAAACGACAAGAACAAGTGAAACAACAATAATATAAACAGGTTGGTTTCGGTATTCCATAATGCAGTAAACCCAACCAAGCAGGCAAGTAATGCCTATCATACCTACAGTTATCAGTCTTTTATATAATACATCCATGAAGGTATCCTCCGAATAATAGTTAAAATAAAATTACAAACAAATTTATTCTATCATATCAGAAAAAAATATTCCAGTGTTTTGAGATGATATTTTACTGTATATTGACTTTTAATACGCATAAAGATAAAATATTAGTGTCATTAAAGGGGGTGGCTGCATATGGGACGAACAAAGGTCATAGTAGAATTTTATTCGGAGGAGCCATTGGAAAATATAATGGCAATGATAAAATACAGACCGGAAAAAATCATATTTCTTGGGCACAAGGATAATATGATTACAAAGAAAATAAATGATATAAAAAAATTTCGGGATAGAAAGTGCGGCGACACAGAGCTTGAGTTTATTGAAGTTCCAAGGGATGACTTGAATGGAGCTATTTCCCTTATGACAGATATAATTAGAGAAAATCCAGGGGTTCGGTTTGAATTAACAGGCGGAAGTGAACTGATACTGATTGCACTGGGATGTATAGCAGCCAGAATGGATATTAGTAAGCTTAGAATTGACCCGTTTACGGGAACAGAGATTGATATAAGGGGGTCAGAGGTTGTAACCTCCGATTACCACTATAATTTAAGTATAGCAGATGACATAATACTTCACGGGGGGGTACTTACAAAGCAGACGGGAAATTATTCCGTGTGGAATTTTACGGAAGAATTCAGGCAGGACATAAGGGCAGCCTGGAAGATATGTCAGAAACATAGAGGAAACTGGAACAGATATTGTGCGAGAATAGACGAGCTTAGAAAAAATATGCCTGACCAGTTTGAGGGGTGGATTGAGCTTTTCAGAAATCCTTTAGGGGAAGCAATACAGCTTTTAAGGGATTTGCACCAAAGCGGACTAATCAGGGATTACAGCGAAGCGGGAAAGCGGGTTGTGTTCAGGTATAAGAATAACATGATAAAGAGAATTATTGGCAAGGCAGGCAATATACTTGAACTGCATGTGTATGAGGTTGCAACAAGGGATGGTTATGTTTTTTCTGATGCCCTTATCGGTGCCCATATAGATTGGGATGGTGAAATACATGATATGGAAAATCCAGGGTATGATACTATAAATGAAATAGATATTATACTGATGAAAAAGGTTTGTCCTATCTTTATATCCTGCAAGAGCGGTAAAGCAGGAGGTGCCGCACTCCATGAGTTGGAGACGGTGTCAAGAAAGTTCGGCGGAAAATATGCAAGAAAAGCACTTGTGCTTGCAAGAGGCTGTGATGACACTACAGGTACGCAATTTTTTAAGCAGAGAGCCAAGGACATGCACATTTGGATTATAGATGACGTATTCAAGATGAGTGATGATGAGCTTTTGGAACGATTGAAGAAAATATAAAATTTTAAAGAGGAAATACATGTTATGAAAGTCAGCGGATGCATAGTAACATACAACAATATAGATGTTATAGAGGCTTGTATAGAAAGCGTTTTACAGTACACAAAGGGTGTGGATTTTAAGCTGTATGTAGTTGACAACGGTTCCACTGACGGTACGAGAGAGCTTATCAGGAAAAAGTACGGCAGCGTAATACTCATAGAAAACGATAAAAACAGAGGGTTTGGTGAGGGACACAACAAGGTTATTCCGATGATTGATTCAAAATACCATGTGATTATCAATCCTGACATAAAGCTTGCGTCGGATACTATTTCGGTCCTATGCGGGTTTATGGACAAGAATGAAAGTGTTGCTATGGTCACACCGAGGATTTTAAATGAGGATAAGACTGAGCAGTATCTGCCGAAGTATTGCCCTACAATAAGGTACGTAATTATAAGCAAGATTAAGCCGTTCCGTTATCTGAGGAGACAGTACACCAGACAGGATGAAAGATTTGAAAAACCTGTCAAAATCGAATTTTCCACGGGTTGTTTTTTGGTTGTGCGGACAGAGCTGTTTCAGGAGCTTGGGGGGTTTGACAGCAGATTTTTTATGTACTGTGAGGATGCGGATTTATCAAGACGCGTAAGAAAAAAAGGATATATTGTTTTTTATCCGCAGGCAAGTGTCATCCACAGATGGGAGCGGGAAAATACAAGGAGCCTGAAAGGGGTTATCAGATTTATGTCCTCACTCGCCAAATATTTTTTGAAGTGGGGAATCAAATTTTAGAGGGATAGTGGTTCATGTCGATTTACGGAATTATTGTTTTGTATAACAAGGCATTTAATAAAACTTCATATAAAGCGCTTATGGATAATGGCGTAAGCCTTATAGTATGTGACAACAGCACAAGGACTATGGGTAATGAGGCGGAGGTATCGGACGCAGGTGCCTACTATATTCCTATGGGGGGAAATAAAGGACTTGCATGTGCATATAACAAGGCAATTGATATGATAAAGGATAAGCTTTCGCCAAAAAAGGATGATTATGTATGTCTGTTTGATGATGATACCGAAATACCGCTCCAATATCCAAATGAGATAAAATCAAGGAGAGAGCCAATCCTGCTTCCTATCGTGAGTGACGGTACAGGGATAATGTCCCCTTGTCTTATGAAGAATAAAATTGTCAAACGGTTTAATAGTGTGGTGGATGCGATGAAAGCCGACCCGAAGCAGATTACGGGAATCAACAGTTGTATGGCTGTGAGATGGGACTGTTACGATAATTACCGATATGATGAAACTATGTTTTTGGACTATATAGACCACACATTCATATATGATATGAGAAAAAAGGGAATCTATCCGGCTGTTTTTAATTTTAAAATAAGGCAACACTTTTCAGCGGTAGAGGATAACAAAAAAAAGGCGGCGAAAAGATTTGCAAGGCAAAAGTCAGACCTTAAAATTTTTTATGGGGATAGAAAGCCGATATATTATTATATTGTTATGAAAAAGAAAATTAAGCTCGCAGTTAAGTATAGGGATATACGATTTTTAAGGTGATGGGAGAATGTCATATGGTGTCTGTTGCAATGGCAGTTTACAATGGAAGAAAGTATGTAAAACAACAGCTTGATTCGATTTTAATGCAGTTGGATCAAGAGGATGAGATTTGTATTTCCGTTGACCCATCAGATGATGGAAGTGAGGAACTGCTGAATCAGCTTGCAAAAACAGAAAAAAGAATCAGGCTGTCAAAAGGTTCAGGAAATGGCGTTGCCGCAAATTTTGAAAATGCGGTTTCCATGTGCAGGGGAGATATCGTTTTCCTTTCTGACCAGGATGACGTATGGGAAGCAGACAAGGTGAGCTTTGTAAAAAAATGTTTTGACAAAACAGGTGCAATTCTCGTTATACATGATGTCCGTATCATGGATGAACAGCTTGAAACCGTTATTAACGAATCCTTTTACCGGTTGAAAAACAGCCGTAGGGGATTGATTAAAAATATAATCAGAAATTCATATATGGGTTCTGCCATGGCATTTAAAAGGGAACTGGTACAATTTATTTTACCTATACCAAAAAACATTCCAATGCATGATCAGTGGATTGGACTTGTTGCAGAAAGAAAGGGAAAGGTTATTTTTACTTCCAGAAAGCTTATGCAATACAGGCGGCATGGTGCAAATGTCAGTGAACTCAGACATGCAGACGTAAGGAAAATGCTTATGTGGAGAATTCAAATGATTAAAGCCATAGTCAGAGTAAAATAGGCATATACTGTATCTATATGTTGGTTTCAATTTGGAGGTAATATATGGATAACGGATGTGCCGAGTATGTTTATTCAGAGGATTATCTTTCGTTTCTTGTTAGATATGACAACGATATTCAAGGTGTGTATGAAAGCTTTGAGCCGGATTGTGTTTCTGTAATTAATAATCAATTTTTGGTTGCATATAAAAAACGTACCCTTGCAGATGAGGGGGAAATTTTTAGGCTTGGATATCAGGTGCTTCCTAAATGCTATGGTTTGCTGGATGAGGATGTGGTACGGGTTACGGGTGCAGAGAGACTACGAGGATTTCCAGGACTTGGGCTTAGCGGAAAGGGAGTGTTGATTGGATTTGTAGATACAGGCATAGATATAGGAACACCGGCATTTAGGGGAGTGGATGGAACTACAAGAATAGCGGCAATATGGGATCAAAATGAAAATGTATATGGTATGAGTGATGCCTTTTTGGGATATGGGGCAGTATTTACAAGGGCACAGATAAATGATGCATTACAAGCGAATAACCCATATGAGCAGATTCCATCTGTGGATGAGGATGGGCATGGGACATTTTTGGCTTCGGTGGCAGCAGGAAATGATGGTATGGCACCTGATTCTGAAATAATAATGGTCAAGCTGCGTCCGGCTAAAGCTACTCTCCGGGAAGTTAATCTTATACCTGAAGAAGCCAAATGTTTTGGTGAAGATGATATAATGATTGGTATTAAATTTTTGATAAGTCAGGCGGCAAAGCTTGGGAGACCTATTGTTATCTGTATGGGAATTGGGACAAATCAGGGTGACCATGCCGGAAATTCATATTTAGAAATGTATTTGAATTCTTTTGTGGGTCTTAGAGGTTCTGCTATTATAGCGGCAGCAGGAAACGAGACGGGATATGGTACCCACTATCAGGAGATGACTATAGATGAGGGATACAGCAATGTAGAGATTGCAGTAGGCAGCAATGATAAGGGATTTATTTTAGAGCTTTGGGGTAAATCGCCAGGGTTTTTGGATATAGATATTGTATCGCCTACAGGTGAGGTATTTTCGGATATTCCTGTTACAAGATCGGGTGAGGCATCAAGAACGTTTTTGTATGAAGGCACGACGGTGGATGTACAGACTGTATCAGCAGGAAGAACAACAGGGGATCCTTGTGTGTTTATGCGGTTTATGAATCCTACTGAGGGCATATGGGCAGTGCGGGTGAATGGTCAGGGCTCAACGGCAGAAAATGGTTATAATATGTGGTTGCCAATACATAATTTCCTAAATTCAGATACGCGGTTCGCCATACCTGAGCCGGATGTGACAATTTGTGCACCGGGTAACACGGAAGGGGTAATTACTGTGGCGGGATATGACTACAACACGAATGCCATATATGTGAATTCAAGTCGGGGGTATACAAGAAATGGAAGAATAAAGCCGGATATAACGGCACCTGCGGTAGATATTCAGGGCGTATTTGCGGGGAGGGGTGCAAGCAGCACGCAAAACGTTCTTACTACACGAAAAAGCGGAACCAGTATTGCATCTGCTGTTGTGGCAGGTGGTTCTGCACTGATTATACAGTGGGGCGTTGTTAATGGGAATAGTCCGCTGATGACCAGTTCAAATGTGAAACAAATGCTGCTTCGCGGGGCAGACAGGGTAAATCCGCTGAAATATCCGAACAGAATTTGGGGTTATGGCGTTTTAGATTTGTTTGGTGCATTTGAAGTTTTAAGAGACTGATTTTTCTCTTGATATATATCCATTTATAAAGTATATTTATAGTAAGTATAGTTATTTCGGACAAAGTGGGGGAATGACGTATGGAAAAAGACTGGGTTATACTAAAAATTGATGATGAACGTATGACCGTATCCTTGATGGTGAATAAGCCCGAGGGTGAACAACAGCTATGCCCTCCAAAAGGTTTTATTGAAAACTACTTAAAGGAACACGGTGTTACCGCTGGAATTGACAAAAACGCAATTGCCATGTTATATAAACCTGAAAATTATGGACAAGACATTATAGTGGCAAGAGGAAAACCTCCTATCAATGGTCGTGATGGATTTTATGAATATATGGTTGCACTTGAAGATGACAGGTCAAAGCCTATAATTAAAGAAGATGGTTCCGTAGATTACATAAATTCCCTGAAACTTGCAATGATAAAAAAAGATGATTTGTTTGCCGTGTATGTTCCTCCAACACAGGGCAAACCCGGATACACAGTTTGTTCGGAAGTGGTTCCTCCTGTAAAAGGAAAGGATCTTCGTAAGCTTAGAGGAAAGGGATTTAACGTAAGCGAGGATGGAAAAGAGTATAGGGCGGCACTTGATGGACGTATACGGAAAAATGAGGATAAAATTATAATTGAAAGTGTATATGAGGTACATGGGGACCTCGATATACAGCAGGGCAATGTAAAATTCAACGGTGATGTTGAAGTAAGAGGAGATGTAAGAAGCGGTCTTACAATAGAAACAAACGGAAATATTTACATACACGGGCATGTGGGAGGTTGCAGGCTTATAGCAGGCGGTACCATTACAATCAGAAAGGGTATTCAGGGCAGAAATAAGTGTACGATGGTTGCAAAAGGTGATGTCGCGTGCAGTTTTATGGAACGGTGCATTGTCAGTACAGGCGGTGACTTATATGCAAATTACATATTGGACAGTGATGTTGCAGTAAGAGGAAAGATTTATGCCAATTCAAGACAGGGAGTAATTATCGGTGGAAATGTTTCTGCCATGCAGGGAATTGTTGTAAAGGAAGTAGGGAACACATTGGGAATTGTTACTACCCTACAGTCAGGTGTGTTGCCTGAGCATGTACAAGACGTGGCAATATACGAGGATCAGCTTAAGAAGCTGTCGGATGATATAGAACTGCTGGAGAAAAATCTTAAAAGGTTTGATGCAATTCCAGGTAACATGCGGACAAAGGAAAATGAAGAACTGCGTATGCGGATACTGCGGGCAAAGGTAATAGTAGTTACTGATTATAAAAAAATAGAGAGTAAGCTTGAAACTTTAAAATCAGAAATGGAAATTGCCAGAGAACAGGCAGTTATCAAAATAACAGGCTATGCTTATAATGGAACCAAAATCATTATGGGGCAGAATGGATTTACTTTAAAAGACGATGTCAGGGATGTGGAGTACCGTTACGAAAACAACGAGGTAGTCCAGTCGGCAGGAGTATATAAGCGGGGCGTTTATTAAGAATCAAAAAGAGCATCTTCACAAAGTGTTTTATCAGATAAGAAAACATTTTATGGAGATGCTCTTTTCATTTGACAGGAAACTAAGCTTCCTGCCAGCACGTTCCGTATAGAGCCTGCTGGGATTCGAACTGTAGCGCTGAATGCGCTTCATTCAATTGAATTAGACTGCAACTACATTTACAGCACGTGACTTGCTGGCATCCTTTGGATCTGCTTCAGTATCAAACGAAACCTTCTGACCCTCGTTTAAGGTTTTAAATCCATCAACCTGAATGGCTGAGAAATGTACGAATACGTCATCTCCTGTTGCATCATTTGTAATAAATCCATAACCCTTCTCAGAATTAAACCATTTTACTGTACCGTTGTTCATTGTGGTACCTCCTAAATATTTATTGTAAACAAAATTAAAAAATCTCACAAATATCTGCACATCACCGAATACCATAACATGCATCATGTGAGAACTAGAAAGTATTGAATACGTAAAGAGTGTAACATAAATACGCAATTGTGTCAATCAATTTTATCGGACGAAAAATTCTTTTTTTCTTCAGAAAGAAGAAACAGTGTTTTAAGGCTGCTTTTGTTTGCCCGTAAACATATGTTGTGGTATAATATACACAAAGAAAATGAGGAGTGGGAAAGATAAATATATTATAGTATTACATAAGGAAACAAAAGTTTTTAATGTGCATAGAATGCACGATAATTTGGAGGGATGAGTATGAATACGTGGAAACACAGAAAGCTTGCTGCAATCCTTATGGCATTGGTGCTGGCTTGTGGTATTGTGACATTTGAGGGTGATAATACAGCATTTGCCGCATCTTCGGTAACGATTAATGCAACGAATGTTACGCTTTATGGTTTGGATGACTGGGCAAAAGAATATATTTCTATTCCGTCAAATTTAAACACGTCATTTCAGTTAAGCGTAAGCGGGGCAACGACCGCATCTTACAGTGTCATTGAAGGCGATTCTGTAACGGTATCGAAAAACGGAAAGCTTGCACTTAATATAACGACATGGTACTGGTACGGAAATATGGGGACGACCAGTCCGCATCCTGACGAAACACCTACAAAGGTAACGAATGATGTACAATATGGAAAAAGTGTTGTACAGGTTACGGCAGGTGGAAAAACCTTTAAGGTAAATGTAGAAGTAAAGGATTATGCGGATGTTTATGCTGATGAAATTATGGATGCATACATAGCCGAAAATATAACCGCCGACATGGAAACCTATGAGAAACTTGAAAAAATTGCAAAATTTGTTGCAGACAGGAATTACAGTGTGTATTATCAATCAGCCGCAGGACTTATCGTAAGCGGCGGAGGCGATTGCTGGGCATCGACAAATACAATCATTGCAATGGCGAAGAAGCTTGGTTTCAAGGCATGGCACAGAAACGGAAACCGTGATTTGGGTTCGGGTTCAGGCCATATGAATGCAATGGTTTCAGATGGCAATGAATATTTTGAGGTTGAGGCAGGTTATTCAGGGGATGCACCAAGACCATATAATGTGACAAAGAGAGAAAATCTTTACAGCACAAAAAATAACTCTGCTTATGGGGGAATTGAAATTTACCAGTATGACGGGGAAACCACGCCTGAGGTACTGGAGATTCCGGAAGAAATCAATGGTCAGCCTGTAGTAGGTATCGGGGACAAATTTGTATCAGGCGAAAAGGGCATTACAAAGGTCGTACTGCCTTCAACCATAAAATATATAGGAGACAGTGCATTTAACTCTTGTGCAAAGCTTCAAACGATTAATATCCCGGATTCTGTGGAGAGTATTGGAGATTTTGCATTTACAGGATGCAGTTCCTTGAAAAATGTAGATGCAAGCGGTGTATATACTTATGATTCGGGAGTTTTATACAAAAATAAGGAAATTCTTGTATATGCACCATGTGCCGCAAATGTTACTATCCCAGAGGGTGTAACAGAAATTGCAAATTACGCATTTTACTATAATGCAAATGTTAAGGCATTAACAATTCCATCTTCGGTAACGAAAATAGGTGAGGGTGCATTTGGCAATTGCACGTCCCTCGGCAGTATTACATTTAAGGGAAATAACCTGAAAGAAATAGGGGACTTTGCATTTGCGTATACCAATTTAAACTATATTACCATTCCAAGCTCAGTCATTACTATCGGGGAACATATGATGACGTATGCAGGGGATGCTAAGCTGATTGTGACAAAGGGGTCTGCGGCTGAGACATATGCGAAAAACAACAATGTGACATATTATAATCCTGACAGTGTACCCGCAGAGTCGGTTAAGCTTAATAAAAGCCAGGTGACATTATATGTAGGGCAGACGGAAACCTTAAAGGGAAGTGTTGCGCCAGCATTTGCTTCAGGCAAGCTTACATGGAAGACGTCAAACTCAAAGGTTACGTCTGTTGTAAATGGCAAAATTACTGCAAAGGCAGCAGGAACAGCCACGATTACTGCAACAGCGGTAGGAGGCAAAAAGGCAACCTGTAAGATTACCGTAAAGGCAGGAGCTAACAGTATAAAGTTTAAAAACAAGAGTGTTACACTTGGTGTTAAGGAGACCTACAAGCTTGATACAACAATTACGCCGTCAAACATAAAAATCGGATGTACATGGAGTGCGGCAGATTCAAGGATAGCCAAAGTCAGCAGTACAGGCAAGGTCACGGCTAAGAGGGTTGGAACGACAACCATTACGGTGAAGACAGCCAATGGCAAAAAGGCAACCTGTAAGATTGTTGTTAAAAAGGCACCAACTACAGTTAAACTTAACAAGAAAACACTAAAGCTTGGCAAGGGAAAGAGCTACACCCTTGTTCCAAAGTATTCAAAGTATGCCGCTGCAAATGCCGCAAATGTTAAATGGACAACATCAAATTCGAAGGTTGTGTCCATTAAGAAGCTTTCAAACGGTAACTGTAAGATTACGGCTAAGAGAAAAGGAACGGCAACCATTACTTATAAGACATACAATAACAAGAAGGCAACGTGTAAGGTTACGGTTAAGTAGATATAAGCAGATTGCACGAATTGTTTATCTGTGGTTTTGGGATTGGAATATTTTTTAAATTGATTTAATATACATGAAATCAAGGAATTTTAAGCAATATAACAGGAGGAAAACGGTGATGAAAGTTCTTATAATAAACGGAAGCCCCCGCGTAGGAGGAAATACGGCGATTGCGCTTGATGAAATGGCGCGGATTTTCGAGGCGGAGGGAATAGAAACAGACATTGTGCAGGTTGGGAATCAGGATGTCCGCGGATGTATTGCATGTAATAAATGCTTTGAAAGCGGCAAGTGTGTGTTTGATGACGTGGTGAATGAAACGATACCAAAATTTGAAGCTTGTGACGGACTTGTGATTGCATCACCGGTTTATTATGGCTCTGCCAATGGTACGCTGATTTCATTTTTAGACAGACTGTTTTACAGTGCACCTTTTGATAAATCCATGAAAGTTGGAGCAAGTGTTGTAACTGCAAGGCGGGGCGGCATGTCAGCAACCTTTGATGAGCTCAATAAATATTTTACTATTTCCAATATGCCGGTTGCATCCAGTCAATACTGGAACAGCGTTCACGGCAGGGACAAGGGAGAGGCATCGCAGGATGCGGAGGGATTGCAGGTCATGCGGGTGCTTGCGAGAAATATGGCATTCCTGATAAAGAGTATTGCTCTAGGAAAGGAAAAGTATGGCTTGCCTGAAAAGGAACAACCGCAGAGAACGAACTTTATAAGATAAAATTAAGAAAAGGTGCAGTGTGACGGAGCAATCTGTGAAGCTGCACCTTGATTTTTAAGGTGTATCGTAGTGTTTTACTGGCATGTTTCTGTGGAATATGATGATGTTTAAGTTGTATAGGGATATATACTTTGTTTGTTCAGAGAAATATAGATTAGTCGTTGAAATATGGAAAAAAATAGGATATACTTGAAAGCTAAGTGACTTTAACATGATTTATGGAGGGGCTCGCATGCTGATAAAAACACCGATTGTTTGTCTTATGCTTACTGTATATATGCTCTGTTTTTATTACCGTAAGCCGCATATTCCGATTAAATCTACAAGAATATTTGAATTGCTTACTGGTGTAGCTTTTTTTAATGTGTTATTTGATATGATTACGATTTATACCGTGAATCATAGAAACACGATTCCTGATAAGTTGAATTTGATTGCCCACATTATTTATCTGATGTCTATTTTAGGGTTTATTTTCCTTTTGTTTTTATATATGAGAAGTTATCTGGAGGGAAAGTTTAAATTTTCCAAAACGGTTAGATTTTTTCAAAGTCTGCCGTTTGTGTTATCTGCTCTCGGAATTTTGGTGTTGCCGATTACATATGTCCACGGCAAGACAACGGATTATTCTTTAGGTGCAAAGGCCTATGCCCTTTATGGAAGTATTGTCATTTATTTGATTTTAATATTGTATTATTGTCTGCGTTACTGGGAGATTTTGAATAAGGATAAGAGAATTGCTATTATACTTGCTGTTCCTATTTTTGTCGTTATATCTTTGATTCAGATGCTTGTACCGGAAACCTTATTGGTAGTTGTGGCTTCGACGTTGATTTTGATGGGTTTAATTTTAAGTACGGAAAATGCCGAAAAATATATGGACGAAAAAACCTCTCTTTTCAATCAATATGCATTTGAAATTATGTTGGATGAATTTGATTTTGAGCGGCAAAGGTTATATATCGCAGTTGTTTGTTTCTGCAAAATGGAACATAATTTTGACTGGAATCAGGATTTCTTAATCTTACAGGATATTCACAAGGAAATTAAGGCATATCGTTTGAAGGGCTACCATATTTGTGAAAATGGCGTTGTGTTTATCGGTAACTCACAGGCGAAGTGTGAGATGGTGTTGCAGGACGTGAAAAAAACAATTGAAAACAAGTATGGCAAAGACAGCATTGGCATTTCCATAAAGTTGATTTCAGGGGAAGAAGCGGATGGTAAGTATAAGTGTATGCAGAATATCATCGCGTTTTGCACGGAAATAGGAATGAGATTTGCTTATATAGATTATCTAACGCATGTGTATAATAGAAATGCTTTTGAGCGGGATTTGGCAAAGCTGGAACCAGATAGCAGCGGTTACTATATAATGGCTGATTTGAACAATCTGAAAGTTGTAAATGATACAATTGGGCATTCCGCAGGTGATGAACTATTGCAAGGATTTGCGGATTTGCTGAGGCACACGGTCGGCAATGATGGGAGAGTATACCGTCAGGGTGGTGATGAGTTTGCTGTTTTATATGAGCAGGATGCAAAAGAGTTTGTACGTGCACTGGCAGAAAAATGTATTATTTACAATCAGTCCCGCAATGTGGCTATCAGCTATGCAATCGGATATTGCAAGCTCAGTGATAGTGATTTTATTAATGTGGCAGACAGTATGATGTATGAGGATAAAAGGAGAATTAAGGGGCAGAAGTAGGGGCATTGCTAGTGAGATAGAAAAATTAAATAATAGGATAAGGCAATTGTTAATATTAATCCTTTCCATAAAAGGCTGCGGGCTAAAAACCGCGGCCTTATTTTTGTTTAGTAGGTGTTAAATGGCGCTAAGATTTAAAGTGTAATCTGAGGGGTACGGGCAGAACTTAAAGTCAAAAATATTGCGCAAATTAGTTTGATTATAAACTAAAAATAGCCAAGTATACGCAATTTTTTGCAAGTTTTACCAATAATCGCGTTAATTTTGGCAACTTGAAAAAATGCCCCTATAAATATGGTACACTAAATGCGGAGGTGAAGAAGTATGAAATTAAAATCCAAGATAGTAAATGCAATGTACAATGTGGCAAAAGAGACTGCTGTTGCATCTGTTAACTCCACATGTCATTTTCATTTTTATCAGGAAAAGTTGAACCCAAAATTAGATTCGTTAAAAAAGTATAACGAGAAATAAAATTTGGGCAACTAATCTTTTATAAAGGGTAAAAATATCAATGTGATATTTTACCCTTTATATTTTGGGATGTGAAATTGCAAAATGATTTTTATTTAAATAACCTATATGCCAAATTAATAAATCAGACAGTGATAAGTATTTAATTCAGGAAAAATGAAAAAAGACTGCGGGAGCAGACATTTCATTTAAGGAAAATAAAAGAAACATAAGAAAAGCTATAATACGGCAACCTTAGCCGAATATAGGAGGAAATCATTGTATGTATAATAAAAAGGAATGCGGAAGTAGAATAAAGCGGCTTCGTGAGGCGACAGGAAAAACACAAAAAGAGGTTGCAGATGAGATGAAGCTTTCCGTCGATACCATTTGCAAAATAGAACAGGGAAGGCGTTGTCCGTCTATTATGGTCGTGGATGTCCTGCGAAAATATTATAATACTACATCTGATTATATTATATATGGCAATTTGGATACTATAGAAGCATGTAAGGCCATATTGGGAACCGTACCTACAGAAAAGCGGGAGGCTGTGGAGCAGCTTATGGAAAATATTAAGGATTTAATTAAATGAATGATTATAAAAATTATGAATCTGTGTAAGATTCATAATTTTTTTTAGGTAAAAGTTACATGAAAGTCAGTAATAATTACATGATTGATTTTTTGTCGACAAAATTTGATATAATTCGACAAAAAAGTATGGAAGCCTTTTGTGTTAATCGCTTTAAAGGTTGATTTCCAATGCTTAAAATGGTTGATTGTCATGTATGTGGCAGTCTGTATATAAAACGAAATGAATCGTTAGATTGAAACCATGATTAGCAGCACAAAGTATAATTTTATTGGGGAGAATTTGTAATTATGAGCGTTTTTCTTTTTATAACTGCGAACGAACATGAACGTGAAGCATTTGAATCAAAATTTGTACGTCACGAAACTAAATTTATACGTGGTAAAGCGTACTATCTTGGCATTTTCGGCCTGTATCCGGCAGCATATATTCATGTAGATGAACAAGGTGTGACTAATCCATCCGCAATGCCCTTAGTAAGTCTGTTGGTAAGGGAGTTATCGCCAGCAGCAGTGCTTATGGTAGGAATTGCTTTTGGATTGGATGAGCAAAAGCAAAAAATAGGCGACGTTCTTGTTTCTGATAAGATTTTACCATATGATTCGCAAAAAATACTGGAAAATAAAACGGAATACAAAGAGATTCCCAAGGAAGTGGGATTTCAATTATTAAATGCTTTTCAGGATTATAGAGAATGGGTATATTATTTACCCAATGATGCACGGTCAGAAGTTTATATTGGCTCAATATTGACTGGTTCAAGACTTGTTAATAGCTACGAGTATAGAGAACAACTGATTCATGATTTTATAAATTATAGGCCAATTGGTGGAGAAATGGAGGCACAAGGAATTTATTCCATGTGTAAAGAACATGGAATAACTGAATGGATTATTGTTAAGGGCATTTGTGATTGGGGGTATAAAAAACACGCACCCGACAAAGATGCTAATCAAAAAATTGCTGCACATGCGGCAGTGGATTATTGTTTTTATATTTTTTCGCGAGATGGTGTATTTGAATCGCTAATTAAAGCGGATAAAATGTTAAGGCTTGAAAATACAAATATTGGGGAGAGACCTTCAACAATTAATATTACTAACATAGAGGGGGATAATTATACAGGTAATGCGATAAATAAAAGTTTGGGAAATGGAAATACATTTAATGCTCCAATTTATTTGGGTGGCGAAAAATAGGGGGACAATATGGACAAGTGTGAGGAAATGTCTACGGCGGACAAATCAATAGATGCCGATGAGGCTAGACCTGAAGGGGGAGAATCTGATTCCCTTTCTTCGGAAAAATTAATTAGTGATGGGAACATTTCAAAAAGCAGCGTGGAAATTGTAAAGAGCATATCACAAATTTTAGAAAATGGAAGAGTAACTTCCGTCAATATAACAATTAACGATATAAAAGGAGATAATTATAATGACAATGCAACAAATAACGGTGCAGGGCATGGTAACATATACAATGACCAGGTAAGAATCAATACAAATTACACGGAAACGGCCACTAATATGGAAAAAA
Source organism: uncultured Lachnospiraceae bacterium (assembly GCA_947652735.1). GTDB lineage: Bacteria > Bacillota > Clostridia > Lachnospirales > Lachnospiraceae > Coprococcus_C. The sequence continues at coordinate 174,170 of CANTEG010000002.1, forward strand.
CAGGAACCTTAAATCTTTCTGATTATGATGCAGTGTATCAGTATATTAAAGATGAACAACAAAATCCGTACTGTTCTTTGTTAATTGTGCTTGCGATTTTTGATAACAGTCAATTTGATTTGGTATGTGATGAAGCCAAAATTCTTTACGGTATACTTGTTGAAGACCATAAAGAAATTATAAATGAAAAAGGCGAAATCATTGCAATTAAACGGGAACCGTTTGAGGTTTCACGGCAAGAAGCAGGTATAAAATTTGGTGTTAAATTTTATCAGGATGCACTGGTTACATTTGGTGGCAGAATTATAACAGATTTTATTGGCTTTTCTTCAAAAGAGCATGGGCTAAATATTTTGCGGTGTATATTTTCAGAATTCGTAGAATTGAAAGACAAAGTAACCGCTTTTTTGACAAAACTGATTTGCTCTGAAAAAATCACATTGTATGCAGCAGCAATAAATACATTGAAAAATCTTTGTGACATTAATCCTGAATACTTTATTTCTAAAATAGTAATTAGATTAGTACAAAACAAAAGCATTTCTTCGGATATTGCCATTGCACAGGTTTTATGTTCTATCGCGGAGAATTCAAAAAATGAATATAGTGCTGATAAATATTTAGCATTTATACCAAATATGGGAAAAGATATACATTATTATGTTATTATATTAATGATGTGCAAAACTTTGTCATATAAACGGGATAAAATTGGTAAATTAATCCGCCCTATTTTATGGGAGCTTATAACTCAGCCTAAGCTTCAGTTTGTACTTAATAATTTTAAAATAGACTTGCCGGATGAAGAAAATTTTATAAATAATATAGACCTCTTTTTTACTATAGGCAATCGGTATGCTGAGTATTATATAGCACTGATATCAGAAATATATAATATTTTGAAGAAAATGAAACGCAATGATGAACAACGGGACTTTGTTCTTTTAATTGCATTGCTGTTCATTCGCGAGGATTATAACGAGAGTTGTTTAAATACTGAAAATCCTTCAAAATTTAAAGATATGATTTTTATACGTATCATTTTACGTGATGATGAAACTTCTGATAAGTTGATTTTTTTGTGGACAGAGTTATTAAAAAGTAGGAAATTTAAGACGATAACGGAGGAAATTTTAGAAAAATATTTAATATTACGAAATGGCTTTGTAAATGAAGAATTGGAGTATTTGAAAATTGAAGCTTTTTTTTCAAAATTGGCAGGAGAAGAAAGAATTCATAACAATATAATGTTTTTTCTTATGAATATCTCAACACGTCCTCAAAATCCAATTGCGCTAGCTGAAAAAATATATAAAAGAATTGGAGATAAAAAAAATGGTTAATATGAATCCTATTATAAAAAATGTACCATATAAATATTCATGGCTTGATAAAGCACCAGTTGTTCCAATTGATACAGCATTGGTTCTATATCCACATGATTCGCGGGAACATTGTAATGTTTATTTACAAGAAGATACAGTATTTACTGAAGCTATTAAAAAGTGGCATTTTGATAGGCTTGTACACATAACGTTACAGCCATTCGAGTTTCAGTATGCTTTTCGTTTTCCCTTGTCTAATGGAATGAATCAGAGGGTAGATATTACATATAACTTTATTGTATCTGTAAAACCTGATAAAGATGCTATAAAGGTAATTTTAAAAAATAATGTAACTGATATTTCTGAGCCGATATTGGAATGTTTTGATGTTTTTATATTGGACAGACCCTATAATTCGTTAGAAGTATCTACATTGGAAGCAGATGCATTGAAAAAGATTAGAGATGTGGTATCCCGGATAGCATATCTTAAAGTACAAGTGACCCAAGTTGCATCTTCTGTTGATGACGTATCCCAAAAGCAGATTGAAGACGACAAAGCAGACAAATTGCGTCAGGCAGAAGTTGAGGCAATACAGAGAAAGCTTGCCCGTGACAAGGAAGAAGCGGAGGCTCGTAGAAAAGAGGCAGAAATTGCAAGGGAAAGGGCAGAAACGGAAAAGCAATTATCCCAAATACGTCATCAGGCAGAACTCGAAGAACAGCAACATAATATTGATAAAAAAACAAAAGAGGTGGCTGCTGAAAAAGCATATAAACTTCAACAAGCAGAAAATGTAGCTGCAATTGCACAAGCACAGCTTGAAAATATTAAATTGTTTGGGCTTGAGAATTTAGCCGCAATCGATTCTACATATCAAGGACATATTAATAGCCAGCAGGCTCAATTAGACCTCGAAAGAGATAATAAAATGAAAGACCTCGAATTAGTCAAGCAAAAAATTTTGCTTGTAAAGGAAATGGTGGAGGCTGGTGTTATTGATGATATGACGGCAGGACAAATGACACAGCAATTGTTGCTTGAAGGTTCTCAACCTACAACATCTCCAGCTTTAACATCTTCATCTACTGCTAAAATAGAGGATGAAAATATTATTAATATAAGTGAGGATGGAAAAGTTGATGTCTGAGTATGGAAAGCAGATAAAAGCATTCTTCCATTTTATGTTTAAACATCTTTTTGAGATTGAGTTTGGGTTTCGGGTCGTTGTTGAAGTGTTATTTTTCATGTGCATCTGTTATATATTGCTAATGTTGTTATTTAGACTTATACATAAAATAGTTTATAAGCTTAAGGATATGGTCGATTTTTTGTATATAGAGCTAATAGCACCGTTGTGGGTAAGATTATACGAAAAAATTGCGTTTTCCACGAATAATCCTAATTGGCAAGAACGTGCAAATGAAATGAAGGAAGGTTTTAAGAAAAATAAGGATGAGAGAACAAATACTTTTCAAAATAGCAAAAATGTGAAGAAGAAACATACGGCATGGTGGATTTTTTCTTATATCGTTTTGGTTGTGTGGATAGTTGGTTTTCATTATTGTGGTGAAGAAAAGCGTGGTAGTTATGAAGTTTTCTTTTTAGGAGAACAGATTATATTAGATTTTGAAGATTGGATGACTAATACGTGGCTTGATACTGATGAACATGTTGTTGAATGCTATTTTCACGGTACAATAGAAGCAAATTAAAAAGACATAATGATAAGTAATTGTTTTATTTAATCAATTATTCCTGAAATAATGGCAGATGTAAAATATGGGCATTTTTTCAACCCAGGGATGGGAATGAAAAGTCTGTTGAAATGAAATTAGACTACTGGTTTTTGCCAACCGCCTCTGGCATAGTGTCCTTTCTCTTTGCATACACTGTATAAACAAACATTCTGAGGTTCATACAGTTGAGAGATTATATTGGGGAGCGTGCCATAAGTGTGGCTCAGTTTATTGTAGATAATGGAGCCACGGTGCGACAGGCTGCCAAAAAGTTTGGGGTAAGTAAATCAACGGTACACATGGACGTAGCTGAACGTTTACAATACATAAACCCATCGTTGGCGGCAGAGGTGCGAAAGGTTCTTGACAAAAATAAAGAGGAGCGGCATGTAAGGGGAGGTATGGCAACAAGGGAAAAATATTTAAATCATAAGTAAAACTAACAGTTGACATTATTGTGTGCAAATGATATTGTAAAGTTTGTTAATAATAAGATTTACAATTGGTAGCGACTTAAGCTTTTAACTAAAACTCGACATACGGTCTAAGCCTTTTGTTAAAAGCAAATTAGGGTTTATTTTACCAAAAGCTTTGTTTTCTGCGGGCAAGTGCCTTGACACATAGCGGATGCTTTGGGAGAAAGGCGGCTCGAAATAAATCTGCTAAGGAAAAGGCTGATGTTTAAACGCACAGGAGGAAAATATGTTAGTTATAACTTTGATTTACATTGCATTTCTAATTGGGATGGGCTTTTACGACATGAAACATGTGGGAAGCTTTGAGGAATATGCGGTCGCAGGCAAAAAGCAGGGGACGTCGAGGGTGCTTTTGTCAATACTGGCAACAGCAATCGGAGCTTCAGCGACGATAGGAATTGTTGACAGGGCTGCAGTGATAGGGTTCCCTGCGGTATGGTGGCTGATAGTAGGCTCCGTGGGACTTATTGTGCAGGGGCTGGTGTTATCCAAAAAGGTCAGGGAGCTGAATGCGGATACCTTGCCTGATGTTGCACAAAAAACAATCGGAACGGTCGGAAGAAAAATTATTGCAATCATTATAGCCGTTTCATGGATTGGAGTGATTGCAGCACAATATATTTCAATGGCAACTGTTGTGTCCGCCATAACAGGAAAAAATAACAGCAGGCTTATGCTGATTATCATTGTAGCCGTGACAATAGTGTACTCCGTTGTGGGCGGTCAGATGTCCGTTATAAAAACAGATATGATTCAGGCAATTATAATGGCAGGCGGCTTTCTGCTGGTATTCATATATTTGTTTTGTGTGGATGGCAGCAGCAACGATGTTGTATTTAAACAGGTAGAGCTTACAAATAAAAGCTTTGGTGGTATGGATTTATTCAATCTTTTATTTGTTGTGGGTGGTACATATTTTCTCGGTCCTGATATTATGTCGAGAAATTTAGTCTCAAAGGATGGGAAAACGGCAAAACGGGCAGCTATAGCGGCAGGTATTGCACTTGCTGTATTTGCCGTAATCATAGTTCTTATAGGAATGTGGGTTATAAATGATAAGGGAGAATTAAATGGGACGTCACCTCTTATCTATTTATTGGATGAAATAATTCCATACCCAATAGCGGTGGTCCTATGTTTAGGGCTTGTCTCAACGATTTTGTCATCGTTAGACACGTGCCTTGTAAATGTTGCGTCCATCATTGAGCATGATATCATAGGCAGAGACAAGGTAAATGAAGTCCGGATTATAGTGGCGGTGATAGGAATTGCATCGCTTGGAATCGCATTGTTCAAAACAGACATCATAGGATTGCTGACGGGAGCATATTCCATATATGCACCGGGCATTGTATTTCCGCTGTTTATCGGTATTGTGTGCCATGACAGGATAAAACTAAACCGCATGATGCTGTATTTAGGTATTATTGCGGGCGGCGGAATGGGACTGTTAAACACATACTTTAAAGTAGGCGGCGACTTATTTCCGCTGATAGGAATGGGAATATCCTTGCTGTTTGCCCTGCTGGCAATGCTACCATTGAATGGAGGAAAAGTGAAGGAATATAAATAATAGGGAAATATATGTGAAAATGCTGTAACTGTAAATTTAAAAATATAAAAAGCCTGTATAGATTGTCTGGCCATAAAAATACCTCCAAAGTAGGTTTTGTTTATTAACATTGTCTGCTTTAGAGGTATCATATTAGGTTATTTCTATATCAGGCTTTTTCAGTGTCGTTCCATTTAACGTCTTATGTCATTACTTACACATAAAAAAGTAATTCCTCATATGTTGGATACGGAAGATATTTATTTGGGATAACTGCTTCTGCAGAATCTGCAATTGCCCGCATTTTGCTCATGGTTACAATTACATTATCCCTGCATGCGTTTGCTGCCTCCTGCATATCTTCTAATTCTGCTATTTTTTGAAGATCGTCTTTAAGTGTGTCCTTAAGAGCCGTAATATCTGAATATGCATTCTTTAGCTTGGTTATCAATGTTTCCTCTGCTTCGTATGACAAGTCAGGCATAAGTGCTTTTGTATCAGCAGTGTTTTTGGCAAGAATGGCAGTATACTTGCTGATTGAAGGAAGTAAATCCTTGGAAATCATATCTATCATTGTCCTCGCCTCAATAGCGATTGTCTTTACATAGTTTTCCAACAAAATTTCGTATCTTGACAAAATTTCCTCTCTTGTGAAAATGTGGTGCTTTGTAAAGAGAGAAATATTTTTCTCGTCAATGAAGTGAGGCATACAGTCAGGTGTGGTAGGCAGGTTGTAAAGTCCACGTTTTTTGGCTTCTTCAACCCATTCCTGTGTGTAGCCGTTTCCATTAAATATAACCTTTTTGTGTTTTCTGATGGCACGCTTAATCAGTTCGTGTACTGCGTGCTCCATATCTTCCTCTCTTGTGCCGTCAAGCTCTGTGTAAAACTGTGCGAGAGACTCGGCAACAGCAGTGTTGAGGATAATGTTAGGGTCAGAGACCGAAGCGGATGAACCTATCATTCGGAACTCAAATTTATTTCCGGTAAATGCAAAAGGTGACGTACGGTTTCTGTCGGTTGTATCCCTGAAGAAATGTGGAAGTACATTGGCACCGATATCCATTCGTACCTTTGCCTGTTTGCCAAAATAAGTATCATTTTCAATAGACTCCAAAACCGCATTCAGCTCGTCACCGAGGAAAATGGATACGATGGCAGGAGGTGCTTCGTTGGCACCCAAACGGTGGTCGTTTCCTGCACTTGCAGCAGATATTCTCATCAGGTCGGCATAGTCATCCACTGCCTTGATTACTGCCATAAGGAATACAAGAAACTGTATATTCTGGGCAGGTGTGCGTCCTGGATTCAGCAGATTTACACCGTCATTTGTGCAGATGGACCAGTTGTTATGCTTACCGCTTCCGTTTATACCTGCAAACGGCTTTTCATGAAGAAGACATATGAGGTCATGCTTGTCTGCAACCCGCCTCATAATCTCCATTGTAAGCTGGTTATGGTCTGTGGCAATGTTTCCGTTCTCAAAAATAGGTGCCATTTCATGCTGGGCAGGGGCAACCTCGTTGTGCTTGGTTTTTGACGGAATACCAAGCTTCCAAAGCTCCTCGTCAAGCTCGTGCATAAATGCGGACACACGAGGCTTTAAGGTTCCGAAATAATGATCATCCATTTCCTGTCCCTTTGGTGCAGGTGCACCTATCAGGGTTCTGCCGCAAAAAATTAAATCCTTACGCTTCTTATACATTTCCTTTTCAATAAGAAAATACTCCTGCTCAGGACCTACGGTTATATTGATGCTTGTGGCTGTCTTGTTTCCGAGCAGCTTCAGCATTTTAACAGCCTGATTGCTGAGTGCTTCCATGGAACGTAAAAGAGGTGTTTTCTTATCCAATGCCTCACCGCTGAACGAACAAAATGCGGTAGGAATATAAAGCGTTTTATCCTTAATAAATGCAGGAGATGTAGGGTCCCATGCCGTGTAGCCTCTTGCCTCAAAGGTTGCACGGAGACCGCCTGACGGAAAGCTTGATGCATCAGGCTCACCTTTGACAAGCTCCTTACCCGAAAATTCCATAATTACATGACCGTCACCTGCTATATTGATAAAGCTGTCATGCTTTTCTGCGGTATATCCCGTCATAGGCTGAAACCAGTGCGAGTAGTGGGTTGCACCCAAATCTACAGCCCATTCTTTCATTGCAACAGCAACGGAATTTGCCACATCAAGCTCAAGATGTGTACCATTTTCAATTGTCTTTTTCAGTGCTTTGTAAATATCATTGGGAAGCTTATTTCTCATTACTTCATCATTAAACACGAGACTGCTAAATAGCTTTGGAATTTCTGTTGCCATATGTATACCTCTTTCTTTTTGTTCTATTAACAGATGTTCTGATTATAGTTTTGGGATAGGAAAAGTCAATAGAATAATAACAAGACGATAGAAAAACAAGTAAATGGAGCTTTTTTTAGTTAATTCTCAATTAAACTGTAAGAAGAAAAAGAAGTTGCAATTTGAAAATTGTATGTTAGAATGTTATGCAAGGCGAGGCAATACATCTCGGAAGCCGGTGAAAGTCCGGCACTGTGTCTCAGCAACCGTGTTGTCTACGAAAGGACATGCATTTTGCAGCCACTGGAGTATAAAGCTCTGGGAAGGTGTCTGATTAGGGAAAGGACTAAGTCGGGAGACCTGTATTGTTGTTATAAGCGGAAGTCTTCTGAGGTAGGACATCGTTTTATGCTTGATTTATGAAAACAATGGCTCTTATTTTGATGCGGATTATTGAATCAGACGGATTCATATAACGGCATCTGTAGTGCTTTGTTCTTTTTTTGGTGCATAAAATGCTTAGATTCTTAAATCAGGGACAAATCTGTCTTATTTCATTAACAAAAATCAGATTAACAGATACATTTTAAATTATTTATCATAGACAGGAGAATGTGGCTTGGAAACAAAGAAAAGAAAAAAGCTTTATAATGTCCTTATGGCATTAGTTATCGTAGCGGTTGCTGTTGCAGGAATTGTAATAGTAGGCATTACGCGGGGATACATCGGAAATAAGGCGGAGAGCATAAATGTTAGTGAAGTTTATGGTATAGCAGGCATTGACAAAAACGGTATTGTCTACACGCTGGACAAAAAAACAAATGTAACCGAGGGTAATACCATTTCCACAAAAACACGGGCAAGGGTGAAGTTGGAGAAAAACGGGGACACGTACATAATAGGAGAAAATTCCACGGCAGTTGTAAAAGAAGTCAGCGATGGACAGATAAACATCGAGCTTGTTTCAGGTGAGATGCTTGTATTTATGTCAGGGGCAGGCGGCTCATCGGAGCTTATCACGGAATATGTGACGGCTGCTTCAAGTGACGGAATATATTCTGTCAGTGCAAGAACAGGTACAACGACCATATACTCATTTGCAGGTGAAGTAATTGCAGGGCTTGACGGAAAAAGTGAGACATTGCAGGCAGGAAGTTATATGTGTGTCATGGATAATGAGAATTATACCGCTGATATAGACATTCATTCATTAAGCAGCTTTCAGCTTTCCATGTTGATTGAACTGACGGACGAGAGAAGACTTTGCTTTACAGGAAATGAGCTTGCAGCACTTGCGGCAAGCCGTCAGGGTGAAAATAATTACGGTGGAGGCGATACAGTTTATCTCGACGGAAGCGTATTGTCGGCAAATGCTGACACGACGGTACAGAGTGGAAGCTATACGGACACCAACGTAAATATTAATACAGAGACAAGCTCTGGCTACGGAGCAGACGGCAATCATTCAGAACAAGACAATAAAGAGGAAGATAAAAAGGGAGATACCCCTGAACCGCCGCCAAAGGATAACAAGCCGGCAGAGAACGATGGAACGGCTACAACAGAAAATGGAAAAAAGCCGAATGGCAATGGTGAATATACAACGGAAAATGCGACAGGGAAACCGCACGGCACGGAAAGCACGACAGAAGTACATGAAAATGAGGCGGGCACAACAGATACACGACCAAATGGTACACATAAAACGGAGAGTACGACTGCCACACAAAAGCCGACAACGGAAAAGACGGAGGCGACAACTGAGCATACGCAGGCGGAGACAAAAGCAAAAACCTGCACACTTCAGATAAGGTGTGACACCATATTGAACAATAAAGCAGACCTTACTCCGGGTAAGGATATCTATGTGCCAAATGACGGAGTGATACTCGAAACAGTTACAGTTCAGTTTAAGGATGGTGAGACAGCATTTGATGTGTTAAGAAGAACCTGTGAAGCGTACGGTATACAGCTTGAATATTCCTATACACCAATTTACGGCAGTTATTACGTAGAAGGAATCAACTATCTGTATGAATTTGACTGCGGAAGCCAGTCGGGCTGGCGATATAAGGTAAATGGCTGGCTGCCGAATTACGGATGCAGCTCATATATACTTTCTGATAAAGATGTGATTGTATTTTGTTATACCTGCCAGGGTTTGGGTGCAGACGTAGGCGGCGGAGTTTATTAAAAAGGAGAAAAAACATGAGCAAAATAAAAAAGACATTTTATAAAAAAATGATTGCCCTGCTGATTGTTTTTGGCATGGTTATTACACCTGTGCCAATTCATGCAGAGGCAACCGAGGGAACTTTGGAAACCATACAGGGGAAAGTTGCGGAAGATAATGTGACTGATGCTCAGGGAACACCTGGTGATGCTGCTGAAGAACCTGTGGAGCAGACCGCAGAGCTTGCGTCACTAATTATAGCTACGGCATCATACCCAAACGCGAATAACGTTATTTTGAAAAATTCAGATGATACATATAAAACGGAGCATATATTTTCAAATGATGTTAAGGAGTATAATCTGGGAAGTGTGAGCGACACGGTAAGTAAGCTCTATTTCAGGGCTAAGCCAAAGGATGAAAATGATACCGTTACAATAAAATACGGAGAGGTATCAGCAGATATAACATGGCTCAGCGGCACATCGAAAAATGCTGCGTGTATATTACCGGGTAAGAATACATTTACTATCGAGGTTACAGGAGCGGGAAAGCAGACAAAAACATATACTTTTCATGTTGACAGCATGCCATCGCTCACAGGACTTACGATTGACACAGGGGAATATGTACAGTTTACCGATAAGGTATTTTCGGCAACCGAAAATGAGTACACGATTACATTGCCGTCAGATGCTGCTTCCGTTACCGTAAATGCAGTGCCGACCAAAGAAACCTACAAGGTGACCTACAATGAAAATATAGAAAACACGGTAGATATAAGCAATGCCGATAAAATATTAGTGAAGGTTTCGGCAGGGGAGGGTGAAAATGCACTTTCAAATACATACACATTTCATTTGAAAAAAATTCAGCCGTCAGACCTGACAATCAATGCAGCTCCTGCTGATGCAACCGTTTGTGTGTATGACAAAAACGGTAACAAGGTTTCAAAGGTGAATGGAAGCTATAATGGTCTGTTTGCCATAGGTGATTATACCTATACAGTGGCAAAGTCAGGCTATGTGGAGGTTAAAGGAAATGTTCCTGCCGAGGCGGGAGAAATTAGTGTTACCCTTGAAAAAGTAGATGAAACCCAGCCTGAGGAGATAAACTCCGACTGGTATAACTTTAGAAATAGTGACGTTAACATGGGTATTACATCCATGAAAACACCAATCAGTGTGGAAGATACAGAACTTACATGGGCAAAATCACTTGGCAGCGGATGGAGTGCTGCACCGAGCGTACAGATTATCGTTGACAATTCACTGATTGTCATGTCAAATAAGACATTGTACAAGCTTGATTTAAGCACAGGAGAAATTCTGGCACAGGCGGACATGGTTGCTGCACCAAGCTACGGATATACACCGCCGACCTATGGGGCAGGAATGATTTTTTGTCCGCTGGGCAATGGAACAATTCAGGCATTTGATGCAAAGACACTCAAATCGCTTTGGGTTTATCAGGATGCCTTAAAGGGACAGGCGCTGTCTCCGGTTACATATTCGGCTGGATACATATATACTGGTTTTTGGAACGGAGAAGCAAAGGATGCAAATTTTGTATGCATCAGTGTTACGGATGAGGATGTAACAAATGAAACCGAAGAAAAGGTGGCGACATGGAAGCATAAGCAGCAGGGAGGCTTTTACTGGGCTGGCTCTGTCGTAATCGGTGACCGTGTCATTGTGGGAACGGATGACGGTGAGAGCGGAACCACAGGAAATTCCAAACTTTATTCCTTTGATAAAGTAACTGGTGATGTAAAAAGTACACTTGCACTTACGGGATTGGGCGACCAGCGTTCATCCATCGCATATGACAAGGCTTCAGGAAAGGTGTACTTCACAACAAAGGGCGGACATCTTTGCAGTGCAAAGGTTGACGCAGAGGGAAATCTTTCGGGACTTAAAACGGTAAATTATAAGGCGCAGTCTACGAGTACTCCGATTGTGTACAAGGACAGGGTATATTTTGCCACTGGAAGCGGAATATCAGCAACAGGCTCCAAGGGAAATGTGGTTGTGGCAGATGCTGATACGTTAGAGATGATTTATGCAGTGGGGCTTTTGGGATATCCACAGTGTTCATTGCTGTTGTCAACTGCCTATGAAGCAGAAAGCGGATACATTTATTTATATTCAACATACAACAATAAGCCTGGCGGAATATCCATGATAAAGGTGAAGCCTGATGCGGCAAGTGCAGACGAGGCGGAGTTGATTGACCTTTATGGTGCAAAAGGCTATGAGCAGACTTGTATTGCAAGTATTATTTGTGATAAAGAGGGAACACTTTACTACAAAAATGAGAGTGGAAATGTTTTCGCAGTAGGAAAAAAAGACAAACAGGGTGGAGATGCGACTGGTGGAGACGCAACTACCGAGGAACCAACTACGGAAACCCCAACAACTGAAAAACCAACAACCGAGGCTCCTAAGCCTGAAAAACCTGTCGTTGGAGAAATATTTAAGGATGCTAAATCAAAGGGACAATATAAGATTACAAGCAGTAAAACTGTAGCATACACAAAGACAACTGCAACCTCAGGTAAGGTGACTGTCCCATCCACGGTAAAGTATAAGGGAACAAGCTTTCAGGTAACACAGGTAGGAAGTAAGGCATTTAGAAATAAGACAAAAATTACAAGTGTTGCCCTGGGAAAGAATATTAAGACAATAGGAAGTGAAGCATTTAGCGGATGTAAAAAGCTTGCAACGGTAAAGCTTAATTCCAATCTGACCAAGATAGGTGCTAAGGCATTTTATAACTGTACGTCACTTACTGCCATAAAGCTTGGAAACAATGTAACTTCCATAGGAACGTCGGCATTTGCAGGCTGTACCAAACTGACCAGTGTAAGGTTAGGTACTAAGCTGACTACCATAGGCAACAGTGCATTCCAAAAATGTACAGCCTTAACAAGCATTGTTATACCGAAAAATGTAAAAAAGATAGGAAAACAGGCATTCTATGGATGTAAGAAGTTAAAGAAGATTACCGTGGCAACGATAAAGCTGAAAAGTGCAAATGTCGGAGCAAAAGCATTTAGGGGAATCTATGCAACGGCAACGATAAAGGTGCCGAAAACCAAAAAGGCTGTATACAAAAAGCTGATAAGAAGCAAGGGTGCAGGAAAGAACGTAAAATATAAATAGCAGAGGAAAAAAAGTTGGACAGGGAAACGGCATTTGAAAAAATAAATCCTATCATTTGTTTCATATATATAATAGGCGCTATGGCACTTTGCATGTTTACCATGCATCCCGTGGCGTGCTGTGCTGTCCTTGTAATGTCACTTTTGTTATATGTCAATGTATGCGGCAGGGGAGTTTTAAACAGACTTCCCCTGCTGCTTGTTGTATATAGTATCCTTTCACTTTCAAATCCGCTTTTTAATACAAAAGGGGAAACGATATTGTTCACCTATTTTGGCGGACGTGAATTTACGCTGGAGGCACTGTGCTACGGTATGATGCTTTCCGCTATGTTTGTCTCGGTGCTGATGCTGTTTGGCGTTTACCACCGCCTCATGACATCTGATAAGCTGATGTACATTTTTGGAGGACTTGCCCCAGGAGTGAGCCTTGTGCTTTCTATGGTGTTAAGACTTGTGCCACATTACGGAAATCAGATAAAAAAGATAAACACTGCTAGATATATCAAGCAGGAGGGGAAATATTCCAAGGTAGCAAATGTAATGTCGGCAATGACAACGTGGTCGTTAGAGTCTGGAATCCTTATGGCGGACAGCATGAAATGCAGGGGATATGGCTGCGGAACAAGAGGCAGGTTTTCTATATACAGTATAAAAGGAAAGGATATCGCTGTGCTTATTTTAGCAGTGTTCCTATTTGCGTCAGTTTTGATATGCAGGGTCAAGGGTGGCCTTGATGCCGCATTTATACCCCGCATAAAAATAAGCAGATGGGACAATATTTATTTTGTCATGGCAATATGGAATATGATATTATACTTAGCAATACCGATTGTGATAAATGTTACGGAGGCAGTGAAATGGCACATTTTGAGATTAAAGGATTAAGCTTTTGCTACCCAAATTCAGAAAAAAAGGCATTGGACGATATTAATATTACAATAAAAAAGGGTGAATACATAACGATTTGCGGCAGAAGCGGCAGCGGAAAGACAACACTGCTTCGGCATTTAAAGAAACCAATTACGCCTTCGGGAAAAAGAGTGGGAGAAATTCTTTTTAATAAATGTCCCATAGAGGAAATGGATGTAAGGACGCAGGCATCAGCTATCGGATATGTGATGCAGAACCCCGACAATCAGATTGTGACAGATAAGGTGTGGCATGAGCTTGCATTTGGGCTTGAAAGTCTTGGATGTGACACAAACACAATCAGGCTTAAGGTTGCCGAGATGGCAAGCTATTTTGGAATACAGGACTGGTTTCACAAAAATGTAAATGAGCTTTCAGGCGGACAAAAGCAGCTTCTCAATCTGGCTTCCATTATGGCGATGCAGCCACAGGTACTCATATGCGACGAGCCTACATCACAGCTTGACCCCATAGCAGCATCTGATTTTTTACAGACAATCAAAAAAATAAATCTGGAGCTTGGAACAACTGTTATCATGACAGAACACAGACTTGAGGAGGTATTTCCTGCCTCGGACCGTGTTGTGGTCATGGAGGATGGCAAAATCATTGCGGACGGGGAGCCGAAAGCAGTGGGTGAGGCATTGAAAAATAAAAACAACAAAATGTTTGCGGCGCTTCCAACACCAATGCAGATTTATTATGGTGTGGGCAGCAGTCTGGAATGTCCCCTCACGGTAAGGGAGGGAAGAAACTGGATAGATGAACAACTCTCAGGCAAAGAAATAAAAAAGGACAGACTTTCTGAACAGGATTTACCTGATTTGTATGCGGACACACCTGCAATTTTTGCAAAGGAGCTTTGGTTCCGGTACAGCAAGGAAGCAAAGGATGTGTTAAAGGGGACATCGATTTCCGTGCCGAAAGGAAGCTTTTATGCCATAGTAGGCGGAAACGGAACGGGAAAATCTACATTTTTAAAAGCGATATGTGGAATTTGCAAAACCTACAGTGGTAAGATAAAAATAGATGGAAAAAATATTAATAAATATAAAAAAGAGGAATTGTTCCGTGGGCACCTTGCTCTGCTTCCCCAGGACCCGCAAAGCCTGTTTGTGAAAAAAACAGTGCGGGAGGAGCTGCTTGAGATGGCAGAGGGAGCAGATAAGGAGGAGACTGTTGCAAAAATGGCGGAAAAATGCGAGCTTACCGCACTGCTTGACAGCCACCCATACGATATATCAGGCGGGGAACAGCAGAGAACGGCACTTGCAAAGGTGCTTCTCACAAAGCCTGACATACTTCTTATGGACGAGCCAACGAAGGGGATGGATAATTTCTTTAAACAGGGGTTTGCAAATATATTAAAGGAGCTTGGGGATATCACCATACTTATGGTATCCCATGATATAGAATTTTGTGCAAAATATGCGGATATCGTAAGCCTGTTTTTTGACGGAGGTATTATAACCACAAATACGTCACGAAGATTTTTTGCGGGAAACAGCTTTTATACAACATCTGCGAACCGCATGAGCAGACACATGTTTGCAAACGCAGTAACTGAGGAGGATGTAATTAAACTATGCAGGGAAAATCTTTAAAACGGATACTTGGTTATACTGCCATGCTGATGCTTGCAGTGATGGTATTAATTATATTTTGGAAATTTGGAAACCGCAACCACTATGTGTTTGGAACACTGCTTATTGTTTGCGGTATGCTTCCTGTCGTTTGCGGCTTTGAAAAGAAAAAGCCAGGTGCAAGAGAAATTGTAATGATATCGGTTATGAGTGCACTTGCGGTAGCTGTGAGACTGGCATTTGCAATTGTACCCCATTTTAAACCGATGGCAGGAATTATTATGATAACAGGTATGGCATTTGGACCATCAGCAGGTTTTTTGTCAGGTATGATATCCCTTTTGGTGAGCAACTTTGCATTTGCACAGGGACCGTGGACACCGTGGCAGATGTTTTCATTTGGCATTGGCGGTCTTGTTACAGGGCTTTTATATGATAAAGGAATCATAGGCGAAAACAAACGGATTGTCACGGCAATTATTGGAGGAATTATTGTAGTACTGCTTATGGGACCGATTATGGACACATCCACATTTTTCCTCGCAGACGGAATGATGGGGGATGTGACACCGTGGGCTATCTATTTATCGGGACTGCCAGTAAATGCAGTGCATGCCGTAGCCACGGCTGGTACGCTTCTGCTTGTGAGCCCGCCGATTTTGGAGAGAATCAATCGTATCAAGGTGAAGTATGAAATTTGAGAGCTATCATCCTACAATTAATTTTATATATTTTTTGTTTGTGTTTATTGCGGCAGTCTTATTCAACCATCCGATTTATGCTGCCATAGCATTTCTTGCGTCATTTGCCTATTCCATTAAATTAAATGGCAAACGGTCTGTCATATTGAATTTGATACTTGTGCCGTGTGTTTTTTTGTACGGATGCTGGTATGCATTTTATCATCATTTCGGCATCACAAACTTAGGGGAAAATTTTATTGGGAATAATATTACCTTTGAGTCACTGTGCTATGGAATGGTGAGAGGAATGATGGCAGTCGCCTTTGTTATGATATTTTCTGCCATGCTGACTGTCATGTCAACAGATAAGGTGATTTATCTTGTGGGCAGGATTTTTCCAAAAGGTTCCCTGTTTATATCTATATTTTTGAGAAGCTTCAGCCGTGTGAGACACAGGTTTCGTGCAACTGATATGTCCAGAAAAGGAATCGGTATGGGCAAGGGATATGGCAATATATTTCATAAAATAAGAAATTGTATGAGAATTCTTTCCATCGTCATTACGTGGACGCTGGAGGATTACATAGAAAGTGCCCAATCCATGAAATGCAGGGGCTATACGTTAAAGGGAAGAACCGCATTTTCAATATACAGATTTGACAACAGGGATAGAAGTGTTGTAATCATGCTTTGTACGGGAATTATAATTACACTTGTGGCATATTCGCTTGGTCAGACAACTGTAATTTATGATCCTGAAATCATACTATACAAGCCTACATTGTGGGCATACTTTTTTTATATTATATATGCTTTTGTATGTCTTTTGCCGGTGATGCTTGAATTATGGAACGAAGCAGTATATAACAGAGTTAGCAGGAACATTCAAATATAGGAGATAAAACAATGAGTAAAATGCTGCTGTTATACAGCTACCCAAATAAGGATGTAAGAAAAATTTCACAGCTTTGTTTAGAGCATAATTTTGAATGTAAAAAAATTCCCAAGGGAAGATTTTTGCAGACCATAGGCACTCATATAGGGCTTGTGGGACATGAGACAATAAGTGAGCGGTATGAGGGCGATGACCTGCCTGAGCCTGTCATGGTATTTTCGGGCATAGCGTCAGGTGAGCTTGATAAAATATGTGATTTATTGGGTGATTTGAACATCAGTCAGGGCATTAAGGCAATTGCAACATCCCACAATGTAAGCTGGACAATCCTTGATTTATATGGTGAGCTTGCAAGAGAGCGGGAAGAAATTGAGAAAACAAGATATTAATATTCCTCGCGTGACAGCAATCGTAAAACAAAAAGCAAGATTAACAAATAGTAACATTGCACAAATTGTAAATTCGTATTATAATGAATCTTTAATGGCGCATACGTGTATTGACTCACGATAAACTCGTAAAAATGAGGTGTTTGTAAATGAAATTTATTCATATCGCTGATGTTCATCTCGGAATCAAGCCTGACAGAGGCCGTATATGGAGTGATGAGAGAACAGATGAAATATATGACAGCTTTAAAAATGTGATAAAGCTGTGTGAGCAGGAAAAAGCAGACCTTTTGCTGATTGCAGGAGATTTGTTTGATGCTCCGCCTACAGAACAAAATTTAAAACAGTTGGATTTTCAGCTTAGCAGATTGTCAATTACAAAGACCGTAATTATCGGTGGGGCCAACGATTATATAGAGGAAGGCTCTGCATGGGAAAGCTATGTGTTCAATTCAAATGCTGTTGTCATGCCGAGAGATAAGGCAGCCAATCTGTATTTTGAGGACATTAATGTATGCGTCACAGGCTTTAGTTACGGAAAGCCTGAATACGAGGATAGAATTTTAGAGAGACTGAAGCCGGGACGGGAAGGTGCATACAACATTTTGCTCGGGCACGGCGGAGATAAAATGCATATGCCGTTTTCTAAGGAAAAGCTGGCAAAGGCGGGCTTTGACTATATAGCACTTGGCCATATACACAAGCCTGCACATATACTCAAAAACAAGATGGCATTTGCAGGTTCCCTTGAACCGCTAAACTATACGGAAACAGGAAGACGGGGCTATATAAGCGGAGAGGTTGACGAAGAAGGAAATACCACCATAAGCTGGATACCTTCAAATAGCAGAAGCTATGTAAACATGACACTGGAGCTTTACCCTGACACCACAAATGCACAGCTTCAGGAAATTGTTGAGTCTGAAATAAAGAGACGCGGCAGGGAAAACATATACCGGATTTTGCTCAAGGGTACCATTGACAGCAGCATGGAGATAAACTTAAGCGGTCTTACGAGAAGATACAATATAAATGAACTGATTGACAGAACGGAATTTGACTATACAATTGATGAATTGTACCATGGAAATGAAACGACGCTGATAGGACGTTTTATAGACATGTTTGATTATGATGGTACAGAGGAAGATGAAATAAAAGAAAAGGCAGTTAGCTATGGTATTGAAGCTTTATTGGGAGCCGGGGAGAATTAATGTTTCTAAATAAATTATTACTTAAGGATTTTGGCAAATTTAATAATAAGGAAATTGACCTTAACGCAGGTATTAATCTTGTGTGCACTGACAGTGAGGCAAAAAAGTCATCCTTTCGGGAATTTATCATTGGCATGCTCTATGGAATTAACAGATTTAAAGGGCTTGGTGACAGTGAGAGAAATTACGAGAGAATTAAATCCATAAGCGGAAAAAATTCATCAGGAAAGATTTATATTAAGAGTGACGACAAGTCTTACTTTGTAGAGAGAAGCTTTCAGCGAAATAGCAGTAAGGCAAGCGTTTTGGATGTGCAGTCGGGCAGAGAATATAAGCTTAAGAAAAAGGACAGTCTGTATGGCACATTTGTGGATGTGGATAAAAATACATATACGAATGGACTTTGTATTGAACCGACAAAACGTGATAATCCAAGAGAACTTGCACGCGATATACAGGATTATGTTGCAAATATTACACTTGCAGGAACACCGGATATTGATAAGACTATGGCGGTGGAGCTTTTGCGTGATGAGAAAAGAAAGTATGATACGCGGTCGTTGGAGCGAGAGGTAGAGGGACTTGGAGAGCAAATAGCGGAATTTAAGGATGTGGATGAAAAGCTGTCGGACATAAGAGGACAGATTCATGACGTGGAGGAAGAATTTGCAATTGAGACGGCGAGGAGGAAGCGGGAAGCACGCAGTCTTGTGGAAACCGAGGATGGTGCAAAGTTCGAGGACAATGACGAGATAAACGAAGGTCTGGACAAGCTTGCCAAGAGTAGTGCTTATTTGGACAAGGATGACGATGAGGAAGCGGAAGAAAAGATAACTGACAAAATATGGTTTATACTTCTTACAGGTGTATTTGTTGTTGCGGTTATAACGGCAATGGTATATATTCTGCCCTTTGAAAAAGGGGTCAGACAGTTGTTTGTTGTTTGTACCATTCTTTTTGTTATCATAACAATTGTTGAGGGTATGTACGCGAAAGGGATGTTTGAGGGAGAGGTTACTACACCGTCGGAAGAGGACTTTAAACGAGTGATACAGGAGCTTGAGCAGACGAAGAACAAGGAGGAGGAACCAACCATAGACATGTCCTTTGCTGAGGAGTTTGTGGAAAAGAAGACAAAGCTTAAGGAAGTGGAAGATGGGCTCCTTGAAAATAAGAGGCGAAAAATGGAGCTCGAGGCAGAGCTTGAGGAGGCAACTGTAAAGCTTAAGACTATGGAGCATGAGGTTCAAGCCATCACACTTGCTATTAATGCAATAAACGAAATATCAAAGGATATTCAGGATGGCATGAAGGATTTACTCGTGGGTGCGGATGAAATCATAACATCACTCACGGACGGAAGATTTGAAGATATCAGACTTGAAATGAGCGGTCACGTGACAGTTCGCGTCAGTGGAAATTATATCAATATAGACAGGCTTTCCTATGATGATTTAAGGCTTATATATATTGCAGTGAGACTTTCTGTGGCAAAATCGCTCTGCAAAAACAGGGAGCCGATTATACTGGATGATATTTTTAACAATTGTACGGAACAGCAGATAGTAAGCATTATGAAATTCACTGCTGGCATTGACACGGATCAGGTAATCGCACTTACCACAAATGCGGCTGTAGCGGAGATAATATCTGTTGCAGATATTGCATATAATTATCAGACTTTGTAAAAGGTTGCTGAGTAATGGGCTGATGTCTAAAATAAAGAGGGAAACAATGAAATATGATTGTTTGATAATTGATGATGAAAAGATGCTGGCTGACAGTACAGCAGAGTATTTTAACCTGTTTGGGGTAAACACGGCGGTGAGCTACTCTGCATCAGAGTGCAGGGAATTCTTAAAAGAAAATACGACAGGGTTTTTACTGCTTGACATAAACCTTGGGGATGGAAGCGGTTTTGAGCTTTGCAAGGAGCTTAGGGAAAAGACGGAAATTCCAATTATATTTATTTCTGCACGCACCAGTGATGATGACCAGATTATTGCATTAAATATAGGCGGAGATGATTACGTCCAAAAGCCATATTCTCTTGGTGTTCTTCTGGCAAAGGTTAAGGCAATGAAAAGACGTATTGGCGGGGAGGCAAACGGATACTTTGACGAACGGTTAAGCGTTGATTTTGATAAAAGGCAGGTCATTGTTGACGGCAAAGAGGTTAAGCTTACGGCCCTTGAATTTAAGCTGTTAAGCTGTTTAATAAAAAATGAAAATAAAATTGTTACAAAGCAGGAGCTTTTTGATGAGGTGTGGGCGGACAGGTTTACGGGTGACGGAACCTTAAATGTACATATCAGAAAGCTTCGGGAAGCAATTGAATTAAATCCCGGACAGCCCAAGTACATTGTGACTATTTGGGGTGACGGATATAAGTTTGTTGGAGGAAAGCGATGAAAAACGGAAGAATTATAATAGCTTTTCTCCTTATTTTTGTGGCAGAAATTATAAGCCTTGTATTCTTTGGGACAAAGTACAAGGACAGGGAGCAGGATGCGGTTTTGGTCAACGAGGCAGTATTTTCTGTGCAGGAAGATTTTGAAAGAATAGGGCAGCATCAAAACATAACGGGACTTGACTATGTTGTAATTGATTTAGACGGAAGCGTTTTATACAAGACGGGTGAGGGTTTAAGCGAAAGTGTAAATGAAGCTGTCATACATAGGGATACGGTGCTTGATATAAAAAACGGCGGCATCGTTGCAGGTAAGATTATCATATACAATGATAGTGCAGATGTATTTTTAAAGTGGCATGATGAAATCATTGTCATACTGTTTGTGTCAATGATTTTACAGTGTATCATTTTTATAGGCTATATCATATATTTGAGACATTCGGTTATTAAGCCGTTCGGCAAGCTTAAGGATTTTGCCCAAAGGGTGGCAGGCGGCAATCTTGACATTCCCCTTTATATGGACAAACAAAATATATTCGGTGCATTTACGGAGAGCTTTGACATCATGCGCTCTGAACTGAAAAAGGCAAGAATTGCCGAGGCAGAGGCAAATGCAAGCAAGAAAGAGCTTGTTGCAAAGCTTTCCCATGACATCAAGACGCCTGTGGCAAGCATTAAGGCGGTGGCAGAGGTAGGAGCAGAGCTGACAGGGGATGAGAAGCTGAAACGAAATTATACGCAGATAATTTCTAAGACGGACCAGATAAACACCCTTGTCACAAACTTATTTACGGCAACCGTTGAGGAACTGACACAGCTTTCTGTGGTGCCAAGGGATATGGAAAGCGGGGAGCTTAAGGAACTGCTTCAAAATGCAGATTATCTTCACCGTGCGAAAATCCCTGAGATTCCCGAATGTATTTTGCGTGGGGACAGTCTCCGTCTGCAACAGGTTTTTGATAATATTTTTGCCAACTCATACAAATATGCAGGCACATCTGTAGATGTAACCGTATACAAAACGGGAAAGAACCTTGCCGTCTGCATGGAGGATTACGGTGGAGGGGTTCCGGGGGAGGAACTTCCACTTTTAAAGGAAAAGTTTAAAAGAGGTGAAAATGTACAAAATATAGAGGGAGCAGGGTTGGGACTTTATATATCGGACTATTTCATGCAGCAGATGAAAGGTGAGCTTACTTTGGAAAATGGTGAGCATGGATTTAAGGTTACCGTAAGTGTTCCATTTAGTATTTAAGGAAAATTTAAGGATTGCATAAAGTCATTTAAGAATTGAAAGGTTAGAATTGGACTGTAGCGTCAGACTATAGCATTCTAGAGATGAGCAAAACACATTATTTATGAAAGATAGTTGTACAATATAGACAATATCGCAAGCAAGGTGCTTTGGAGCCATCGGTGCTTAGTGAGGTTTTTTCGAACTTAGCACCGTTATGAGCGACAAGCAGCGAAAGCGTGCCTTGCGGTGATTTGTATATATTGTACAATGGATATTTACGAAAATAGAGTTTTGCTCATCGCTATAGCATTCATTAAAGGAGGTTAACGATGCAAAACATTTTATTAAAAACAGAAAACCTTAGCAAGTCCTTTTCTAACGGCGGTGTCATGCAGCACGTTCTTAAAAATATTGACTTAGAGCTTTATCAGGGTGATTTTACTGTGATTATGGGAGCAAGCGGGGCAGGAAAATCGACTCTGTTATATGCTGTTTCGGGAATGGATACACCGACACTGGGAACGATTATGTTTGCTGATACGGAAATATCAGCCTTAAGTCAGGATGAGCTTGCCGTGTTCAGACGAAAGCATTGTGGCTTTGTATTCCAGCAGATATATTTGATTGACGGAATGTCACTAATGGACAATGTGCTTTCCGCGGGTCTGCTTGTGAACAAAGACAAAAAGGCTGTTGTGGACAGGGCAAAAGAATTGTTTGCTTCCGTGGATATTTCGGAGGAACTGTATGAAAAGTTTCCGACACAGATTTCAGGAGGCGAGGCACAGCGGGTAGGAATGGTAAGGGCACTTATCAATCAGCCTGAAATATTATTTGCGGATGAGCCGACAGGTGCACTGAATTCCCAGACGGGACTGGATGTGCTTAATACGCTCACAGAATTTAACAACCAGGGGCAGAGTGTTGTGATGGTAACCCATGATATGCGTTCGGCAAGACGCGGAAACCGTATCCTATATTTAAAGGATGGTGTTATAACAGGGGAATGTAATCTGGGAACATACAGGCACGGAGATATGGGAAGACATGAAAAGCTTTCTGCATTCTTATCTGAAATGGGGTGGTAGAATGAAGAAAGCTTTTATTATTGCATGTTCGAACTTCCGTAAGTCAAAAGGTCAGATGATAAGTATTGCAGCTATTATGCTGATTGTGGGAATGATGCTGAATCTATGGCTTATTTTGCAGTTTGATTATAAAAAAAATTTTGACCGAAACCATGATAAATTAAATGCGGAGCATGTAATGCTTGCAGTAAGTGTAAATAGTGAAAAAGAGCGTGATGCAGTACGAAAGCTTCTTGCCGGTATAATGGAGCGTGATGGACGCACGGATGACTTTTACATGGATGAGGCAATGTTTGGGTACGGCAGCTTTGAATGTAACGGTGGTGCCATTAATTCAAATTTTATTTATCTTGACAGGGAAACGGCAGTGTCCCGTCCGATTGGACAAATTGAGATTGTGGAGGACAGTGACGAAACAAGCGGTGTTTACATGCCATTTATTTACAAGTCAGAGGACATCGCAATCGGAAAGGAAGTAAAAATAACCATTGGCACAAGAGAGATGTGTTACACCGTGTGTGGCTTTACCAACAGCGTTATGGCGGGCTCGAATAATTGTTCCGTATGTGAGCTTGTGCTTACGGAGGATAAATACAAAGAGCTCAAGAAAATGGCAGGTCAGGGTGAAAATATGCTGGTTTCGGAAAATGGAATCCTTTGCTCCGTCAGACTTAAGGATAAGGCGGACTGCGAGAACTACTATGCCATGCTACAAAATAAATTGAGAACGAAATATCCGTCAGCAGGTATAGGGGGCAATTACTATACTATGGTGATTCAGGCAAGGTACATCTCACAAATGATATGTGCAGGAATCATTAGTGCAATGGCATTTTTAATACTTTTAATTGCCCTTGTTATTATTGCCTCCAATATTATCAATTATATTCAGGAAAATATGAAGAAGCTGGGGGTCTTAAAGGCAATCGGCTATACGGGCAATCAGATTATCGGAGCATTTCAAATACAGTTTTTGAGCGTTTCACTGACCGCCGTTATTCCTGGCGCATCCTTGTCATATTGCATTTTTCCGGTTATCAATGAGATGATGATTTCACAGACGGGAATTCCATATCAGATGCATTTTTTACCTGTGCCATTTTTAATCACAGTCGGTATTTTGGTAGGCGCGGTTTTTCTCACTGTGTGGACTGCTGTTGGCAGGGTAAAAAAGCTTGAGCCAATTATTGCATTAAGACAGGGGATACAGACCCATAACTTTAAGAAAAATCATGTCAGGCTGGAACAGGTGCGGCTGCCGCTTAATGGCGCACTTGCCCTTAAGACTACTTTTGGCAGTGCGAAAAATAATGTAACCATATGCATATCCATGCTGGTTGTTACACTTGTTTTGGCTTTTTCCGCTGTGGTGACTGAAAATGTTATTTTTGATATCGATACATTTATAAACATGATTGTTGGAGAGACAACAGACAGTGCCATAAATATTACGCATGATATTGAGGATGAATTTTTGCAAATTGTAAGTGCAGATGAGAGGGTTGAAAAAGTATATCTGTATAGTGCAGCAAAAGTAAGCCATGTTGATGGGGAGATACTTGAAGCAACGATTATAGATAATTATGAGGAATTAAATAATCAGAATGTAATTATAAAGGGAAGATTTCCCAAATATGACAATGAAATAGCAATTGCTGCAAAATACGCAAAAAGAAAAGACATTGATGTGGGAGATGAAATAGTAGTAGCCATTGACGGAACGGAAGGAACGTATCTCATATCAGGGTTTACGCAAGTGACGAATCAGCTTGGTCTGGACTGCATATTGACAAGAGACGGATATATGAAATTTGGGCATGTAAACTTCATGACATACAGCATTAATTTGAAGGATGGTACGGATGTGGATGCATTTAACACTGATATGGAAGCACGATTTGGAAATAATATTAATGGAACAATTAACGTAGACGCAGTTGTGTATGCAGGCTCCTTGGTATATGTACAGCTCATGACCATGATTGTGATTGGTATTTTGATTTTAAGTGTATGTGTCATTGCATTTGTATTATATCTGCTTGTGAGAACAAGGCTTGGAAACAAAAAGCAGGATTATGGAATTATGAAGTCTATGGGCTTTACGACAAAGCAGCTTATCATCCAGAATTCCATTTCCTTTATGCCGCCTGTTATCCTGTCAACCATTATAGGTTTGTTTGTCAGTTCTGTGGTAATCAATCCGCTGATAGCGGTATTTTTAAGTGGCATTGGAATTGTAAAAAGTACATTCCGTGTTCCTGTAGGAACGATTATTGTGGAAGGCGTTGTAACAGTCATCATAACATTTTTGATACTGTGCTTTATGTCACGAAAAATCAAAAAACTGTCGCCCCATGCACTTTTGACAGGAGAGTAAAAAGAATTAATAAATATAGTGAATTGTGTTAAAATATAGGATAAAGCTATGTTAAAGCATAGTTTATTTATATTTCTGCCTGTTGGAAAATATGATAAAATTATGTATGAAATATGTCGATAAAGTGCTAATTACGACATAAAACGTATATTAAAATCAGTAGGAGGCAGCTATGGAACTTAAAAAGTTGGATTATACTTTGACTGTCTGTAAAGTGGAATCAGAATGTGATATTGACTTAAACAAGGGTTTTTATTTTATCGGAAAGACAGATGAGGAATATTCTTTGGTGTGCATTACAGAGGATACACCTGCGAATACGCTGGAACGGGATGATGGATGGAGAGGGGTTAGAATACAAGGGAAATTGGACTTCTCAATGATTGGCATTCTCTCTCGGCTGACTGGCATTCTTGCAGAGAACAAAATCGGAATATTTGCTATATCAACTTTTAACACGGATTATATTCTTGTGAAAGAGGAAAACTTTGAAAGAGCCCTAAAAGCATTAGCTTCGGCTGGATATGATATAGTCTGATGAAAACGTTTTTAAAACCTTAAATGCAGTCTGATATTATCAGGCTGATTAGATTGGAGGAAGTATGACGCTACAACAATTAAAATATATGATAATCGTTGCGGAGAAAGGCTCTATTACAGAAGCGGCAAAAGAACTGTATATTTCCCAGCCCAGCCTTTCCGGTGCTATCAAAGAGGTAGAAAAGGAAGCCGGAATCACAATTTTCAGCCGCTGCCGGGCAGGAGTGGCGCTGACAAAGGAGGGTATGGAGTTTTTAGGATATGCAAGGCAGGTAGTTCAGCAGATGGAACTTCTGGAATCAAAATATATTGATAAAAAGCCTGCAAAACAGAGATTTTGCGTTTCCACGCAGCACTATACTTTCACCACAAATGCGTTTGTGGAATTGATACAGCATTTTGGACAGGAAAGGTTTGAGTTTATTCTAAATGAAACACAGACACATCAGATTGTGGAAGATGTGCGGAACAGGTTTAGTGATTTGGGAATCCTATATATTTGTAAGAGCAATGAAAATGTATTAAGAAAGCTGTTTGATGAGTATAATTTGAACTTTTATGAACTATTTACGGCAACGCCTCACATATTTATTGGCGTAAATCACCCGTTGGCAAAATGCACATCTGTGAAACTGGAAGATTTGAAACCATATCCTCGGCTTAGCTTTGTGCAGGGCACCTATGAATCCTCCAATTTTTCAGAGGAGCTTTTCAGCAACGAACCTGCTGAAAGGAGCATTAAGGTCAGTGACCGTGCAGCTATTGTGAATATGATGATTGGATTGGACGGATATACAATCTCAAGTGGTATTTTCCCTAAATACCTGCAGGGGGATTCTATCGTTTCGATTCCTTTGGAGGAAGATGAAGTGATGCATATCGGATACATACTGAACAAGGATAAAGAATTATCAGAACTGGGAGAGATTTATGTTGAGGCTTTAAAACAGTATCAGTAATCATGAAGCATAGGATAAACCTATGGAAAAACATAAAAAACAGATATTACCTATTACATGACATTCCGTGCTAAGATATACAGACGGAAAGGGGGTATAAAAATGCCGAGTTATGTATTAGGTAATTTTTTTATTTATTCTGTCATCAATGCGTTTACACCAGGACCAGGGAACATCTTAGCGTTGAATACGATATCAAACTATGGATATAAAAAAGGCAGACCGCTTTTTTGGGGGATTTTTGCAGGATATTATGTTGTGCAGGTTATATGTGCAGTTTTTGTGTTCGGAGTAAGTACCTTTTTGCCAAATATGCTTGGCATTATGAAATACATAGGAGCCGCCTATATTTTATGGTTGGCATTTCATATTGTCTTCAGTAAGCCATCCATAGATGATGAAGAAAAATCAGCGTCTTTTCTGAAAGGATTTTTGTTGCAGTTTGTCAATGTAAAAATATATTTATTCGGAATCACTGCATTGACAGGATATGTTACAGATTACAGCACTTCCTTATGGGTTTTGCTGCTGTTTGAACTCATGATTGCAACAATCGGAACAATTGCAACACTCACATGGGTTGGAATGGGTATGCTGATACAAAAGGCATATCAAAAACATTATGGTGTAATTAATATTATTCTTGCCCTAACCTTATTGGAGTGTGTATATAATATGCTGAAATAAAAAAAGATACTGTTTATTAAAATTTATATGGTTTGAAAGGAAAAGAAAGAAGATGAAGAAAATTCTTTTAGCTACTCCTACCATGCATACGGAGGAACGGCAGTATATTCAAAAGGCTTTTGATACAAATTGGATTTCACCATTAGGACCGAATGTAGATGAATTTGAAGATAAAGTGGCAGCTTATGTGGGAGCATCTTCTTCCGCTGCACTTTCATCTGGAACAGCGGCATTACATCTTTCAATTATTTTGGCAGGTGTAAAGGAAAATGATATTGTGTTTGTTCCTTCACTCACTTTTGCGGCAAGCGTCAATCCAATCAGATACGAGAAAGCAATTCCCGTTTTTATTGATTCAGAACGTGACACATGGAATATGGATGTAGCGGCATTGAGGAAAGCGTTTGAAAAATATCCGCACCCCAAAGCTGTCATGGTTGTGCATTTGTACGGAACATCAGCTAACATGGATGAAATATGCGCTCTTTGCAAGGAGCATCATGTTCCCTTGATTGAGGATGCGGCTGAATCGTTAGGAACCACATATAAAGGGAAAATGACGGGTACGTTTGGGGACTATGGAATTTATTCATTCAATGGAAACAAGATTATTACAACTTCAGGCGGAGGAACGTTAGTTGCAAAACAGGAAAAGGATGTGGAGAAAGCCCGGTTTTTATCCAAGCAGTCCCGTGATCCAGCCAGACACTATCAGCATTCTACGATTGGTTACAATTACAGAATGTCAAATGTTGTTGCTGGAATAGGGTGCGGGCAGATGTTACATATTGAGGAGCATATACAGAAGAAACATGAAATTTATGAAGCGTACAAAGAAGCCTTTTCGGATATAGAAGAGATAGAAATGAATCCGTTGAACAAGGATGGGATTGATAACAACTGGCTTTCCTGCATGACAATCTCACAAGGCAGCAGCGTAACACCAACGCAGGTTATGGATGTCTTAGATGCGGAAGGCATTGAAACAAGACCGATATGGAAGCCGATGCATTTACAGCCTGTATTTGAAGAATACGATTTTATTCAGGCAGAAGATGGATTAAGCGTAAGTGAAGATATTTTTAACAGAGGGCTTTGCCTGCCAAGCGATATTAAAAATACGAAAGAGGATATGGAACGCATTATTAAAATCGTGCGGAAACAGTTTCGGCAGCAGTAAAGTTACCGTTGCAAGCAAGGTAGAAGTATAGGAGGTTTTTTAATGAGAAAAGTATATAATTTTTCTGCGGGTCCGGCTGTCTTGCCGGAGCCAGTCTTGCAGGAAGCGGCAGATGAAATGCTAAACTATAAGGGTAGTGGTATGTCCGTTATGGAAATCAGCCATCGTTCTTCCCTGTTCCAATCTATTATTGATGAAACGGAGCAGAATTTGCGCATACTTATGAAGATTCCGGATGATTATGCAGTTTTGTTTCTGCAAGGTGGGACTTCCCTGCAATTTTCTATGATTCCAATGAATTTTATGAGGAATGGAAAAGCAGATTATATCCTGACAGGATATTGGGCAAAGAAAGCGTATCAGGAGGCTAAGAGATATGGAGAAATTCATGTTGTAGCATCTTCAGAAGGAGATAACTTTTCCTATATCCCTGATTGCAGTGATTTGGAAATTTCACAGGATTCAGATTATGTATATATGTGTGAAAATAATACGATTTATGGAACGAAATTTAAAGTCTGCCCTAACAGCAAGGGCAAGGTATTGATCAATGACATATCTTCTTGTTTTTTATCAGAACCGATGAATGTTTCAGATTATGGTATGCTTTTTGGAGGTGTGCAGAAAAATCTTGCGCCTGCTGGACTGGTTATTGTAATTATGTGTAAGGACTTGATTTCTGAAACAGTCCTGCCCAACACGCCAACTATGCTACAATATAAAATCCATGCAGATAAAAAGTCGTTATACAATACGCCGCCGACTTACAATATCTATATGGTAGGTAAAGTGCTTAAATGGATTCAGTCATTAGGAGGCTTGGAGAAGATGAGGGAAATCAACGAAAGAAAAGCGGCAATTTTGTATGACTATTTAGATTCCAGCTCATTGTTTTATGGTCTGTCAAATGTAAACAGCAGATCATTGATGAATGTAACTTTCCGTACAAAGTCGGATGCGGTTGATACGGAGTTTATAAAGCAGGCTGAAAAACATGGAATCATCAGCATAAAAGGTCATCGAGCGATTGGCGGAATGCGGGCAAGCCTATATAATGCCATGCCGGTTGAGGGTGTGCAGCATTTAGTTGATTTTATGCGTGAGTTTGAAAACGGTGGTGAATACTGTGAAAAATAGTGATATTTTTGAGAAAGATCGGGAGTATATTGTACATACCTATAATCGGTTTCCAATAGCGTTAAAAAGTGGGCATGGGGCACATGCGGAAGACTTTGAGGGAAAGACATATATAGATTTCAGCAGTGGAATTGGGACAAACTCATTGGGATTTTGTAATGATGCATGGACTCAGGCTGTTGTTTCGCAGGTAAAACAATTACAGCATACCTCTAATTTGTTTTATACACTGCCGAATAGTCTTTTGGCAGAACGGCTATGTAAAATAACGGGATATTCTAAAGTTTTCTTCGGAAATTCTGGTGCAGAAGTAAATGAAGGTGCAATAAAACTTGCAAGAAAATATGGCAGGGAGGCAAGAGGGGAACAGTGCAATCGCATTATTACGCTGGAAAAATCCTTTCATGGTAGAACAATAACAACACTTTCAGCTACGGGGCAAGACATATTTCACCAGAGTTTCTTTCCTTTTACAGAAGGTTTTTGTTATGTTCCAGCAAATAACAGTAGGGCATTGTATGAAAACGTGGATGATACCGTGTGTGCGGTTATGATTGAACTTGTACAAGGTGAAAGCGGTGTGAATGTACTGGAAAAGGAATATGTAAAGCAAATTGAAAAAGTTTGCAGAGAAAAAAATATTTTACTTATTGTAGACGAAGTGCAGACTGGAATAGGAAGAACAGGCACATTTTTATGTAGTGAACAGTATGGAATATATCCGAATGTGATTACTTTGGCAAAGGGACTGGGCGCAGGACTTCCAATCGGAGCAGTCCTCATGGATAAATTAACTGAAAATGTTTTTCAGGCAGGAGACCATGGCTCAACTTTTGGAGGAAATCCAATCGCTTGTGTAGGTGCAGTTGAAGTATTAAAACAAGTTGTCAATAAAGATTTTTTGGCCGATGTTAAATTTAAATCTGACTTTATGCATAAAAAATTATCTGCTATGCCTAATGTTACAGATGTATCAGGAATGGGATTGATGTTTGGGTTGTCTTTAAAAAAGAAATTGAGAGCAGGAGAAGTTGCAAAGAAGTGTGTGGAAAAAGGACTTTTGGTATTGACTGCCAAAGAAAAACTTCGGATTATGCCGCCACTGAATATTACAAAGGAGGAAATAGATGCAGGACTTAATATTTTAAAAGCATGTTTATCAGATATATTACTGTAAGTGCTTTCAGATAGCAGAAGAAAACTGCATATTTGATATGGCATTGAAAGAAATTAATGCCGAAATTTCTGCCACGGGAAAGCAGGGGAATGAATGAAAGAAATATTATGCAGTAATTGTTCAAATTTTATGATGCAATACTCGTTTTCATGTAACAATAAAAGGCACAGCACCCGGATTTTTATTCCGGAGGCTGTGCCTTTTATTTATAAGGAAACCTGATTCGTAGTTTAGCTTAGGTCAGGTGCCTTGTAGTTCGGTGTGATTGTGCCGCATTCCTTGTACTCCTGAATACGTGCCTGAATACGCTCAGACTGGTCGAGGAGCTGGCTGATGGAAGCGTTGTGGTTGAGGTGGTCAATCAGTATGGCAATATATTTACTGAGGTCGGCAGAGTTGTACCACGGTCTTTCAAAAAGCTCAGGTCTTTGGTAAGTCAGGTTTGTGGTAATAACCTTTTCTATGATGCCGTCCTCATGGCATTTGTCAAAAATTTCCAATCCGTTGGTGAAAAGTCCGAAGGTTGCCAGTGCATAGACACGTTTTGCTTTGCGTCTTTTCAACTCGCGAGCCACATCAAGCATACTTTCACCCGAAGCAATCATGTCATCCACGATAATAACATCCTTGCCCTCCACGGAATCACCGAGGAATTCGTGGGCAACAATCGGATTTTTGCCGTTGACAATCGTAGTGTAGTCACGTCTCTTATAGAACATACCAACGTCAACACCTAAATGGTTGGCGAAGTAAATTGCCCTGTTCATGGCACCCTCGTCTGGGCTTATGACCATCATGTGTTCGCTGTCCAGCGTAAGGTCAGGTGTGGACATAAGGAGCGTTTTAATAAACTGATATGTCGGCATAATATTTTCAAAACCATTACGCGGAATTGCATTTTGTACTCTTGGGTCATGGGCGTCGAAGGTAATGATGTTATCTACACCCATACCTACAAGCTCCTGAAGGGCAATTGCACAGTCAAGTGACTCGCGGCCATTGCGCTTGTGCTGCCTGCTCTCATAAAGGAATGGCATAATTACGGTAATCCTGTTTGACTTGCCGCCGATTGCAGCAATGACACGCTTTAAGTCCGAGTAATGGTCGTCTGGTGACATCATGTTTGTCTCACCGCAGATAGAATACGTAATGTTGTGGTTTACGACATCGACTAACAGATAAAGGTCTGTTCCGCGGACGGACTCTGATAATGTTCCTTTTGCTTCACCTGAACCAAAACGCGGGCAGGCGGATTTTAAAAGATAAGAATCTTTCTCATAGCCTGCAAAGGTTATATTATCCTTGTGCTCGTGGTGTCTTTGCGCTCTCCATTTGGCGATGTAGCTGTCCACCTTTTCGCCTAAAGGCATGCAGCTCTGCAATGGTATAATACCCAACTTTCCTACAGGTACGTTAATAAGGTTACTTGAATCTGGCATTTTTTTCCCTCCATAGATTGTAAATCATTTTGCGTAAGCAAAATTGACTGCCTGTTAAGTGTTTGAGGTAATTGTTTTTTTCCTCTTTTGGTATCTTATATTATCACCATACATGTAAAATACGGTGTAATCAGCAATTATCCGTGACACGATACGCTCGGAATATCGTTCGCGCAGCCCTGTCATTGTGAGATTGGATGATATTAGTGTGGATAAACCTTTTATGCTGCGCTGGTTTATAATTTCAAACAATTGGGAGAGGACAAAATTATTTGTCAGCTCCGTACCTAAATCATCAATAATCAGTAATTCACTATTGTATATATACTTATATAATTCTGCAAGCTCAGTTTTTTGATTCATAACATAGCCCGACAAAATATTTTCAAAAAGCTCATTGGCGGACAGATAAAGAACGGAATGCCCGTTGTCAAGAAGCTCTTTTGCAATGCAGTTTGTAAGAAAGGTTTTTCCCATGCCCGTCTCACCGTACATTAAAATGTTTCCACGGTCACGTTCTTTCGTCTCAAAGGATTTTGTAAATTCCTTTGAACGCTTGATAATGTTTCCCATATTTTCGTGAGGCGAAAATTGCTGGTCTTTCTTTTCCTTGCTGTAGTATGACATATCAAAGGTATCAAAATTTTCCTGTTCAAGAACCTTGTTCAAATTAGAAGAAAGATATAATGCATCTATAATCTGATTTGTAAAGCAGGTACATTTCCTGACTGGACTTGCGGTTGCTTTGTCCTCTGAATCCACATAGCCTGTATCATGGCAAAGCTTGCAGGTATAAATCGGCTCTAAGTAGTCTAAAGGATAGCCGTGCTTTTTAAGAAGTGCTTCCTTTTCCTGCCGTAAGGCACGGTTGGTATTTTTAATGTCTTCGGTATTTTGTTTGTTGGCAGCATTTGTTACCCTGCTTCGTGCCGCCTCAATATATAATGATGTGGATGTATGCTCTATTTCCTCGATGCGGGGAATCAGGGAATAAATCTGTTCCCGTCTTTGTTGGAGCAGACGTTTGTTTTCCAGTCTTCTTTTCTCATAGCCGCGAAGAATTTCTTCGATGTTAAGTGAGCTGTAATTCATTATTGGTTAACCTCTTTCAAGAATAAATCTTCCATTTCCGTAAGTTCATTGTCCAGCCTTGTCTGTTTGAAATTATTGAAGCTTACAGCGGAGGAAGAAGTCTGAAGCTTGCGGTTGTTTCTTGCAATAAATGCTGCATCCAACCGTTCAACATCATCAATTGTCTTGACTCCGTTTTTATGCCAGTTTTCAAGAATACCATTTATGTATGCAAAGTTGGCAGAGCTTGGTCTTGCCTCTATGGCACGGTTACATGCGTACTCAATAAGCTGGGAAGGAAATCCGAAATCCTTGCTCCATGTATTGATGTATGCAATTTCAATATTGGTAGGGTAAGCCCTGCGGATACCAAGTGCCTTGAAAACAATCTTTGTTATTCCGTTGGTGACAAGTGATTGTTCCTTCGCCTGCTGTCTCGTTTTAATTCCGTCCTGGTACCAGGCAATGGCAACGGCTTCCATGTATCGGCAGTTTTTCTTGTTCATGGTCGTACAATACTCAATCAGGTACTCAAACAAATCAACGCTGAATTTAAGGTCATCATATATGTACATAAGACTTTCCGTATCCCGTGCGGAAATTTGCTTACCGAACAATGTCTCAACCTGATAAACGATATCTGCCCAGTCATCATCGTTTTGCTTGGAATCCATTGCCGCCCTGGAAAGCTTATGTTTTACAGGCGTAACCATGCTGACGGTATCAGACATATCAGCGGTAGCCGCTGTTTCAGGTGTGTTGTCAAGTGGCTCGTCCGTTACGGTTGTCCTCAAAATAGATACGGCATCGGAAGCGAGCTTTGACTCACTTGGTGCAGGGTGAAGTGGCAACAAAACAATACCGTTCAGATTTCCTTTTCCATCGTAGTTAAGCTTCAGTACATTTTGACCAATCCAATATTTAATTGCACGACATATATCGTTTTCAGTAAGATTAAAATGGTCTGCGATTTCTGCAACAGTAATGGAAGTATTGTTACTGAGAAGTCTTACAAGATACAGATATACCTTAACAAACTCCCCATTGGCATCTGTCATGTAGTAGTCAATAAAAAAGTTGGAAATCGAAGAATAAGTCTCACTATTTTCAGTTGAAATAGTTATAGTTTTCATTGCAATCTTTCCCCTCTGGATTTCATTCATTGGCATTATAACATAGGGATTTTTTATTTCAAGAGAACGTCTTTTCGATAAGCAAAAAAGGAAGAAATGTGGAAAATGTGGAAAATGTGGATGGGATGTTACCATAATTTTGCCGTATTAGATTATTTGTTGAATTATGTGATAGTGATACGTGAGTTATGTAAACAAAAAAATACAGAGCCATTCGGTGATTTCAACGTGAATGGCTCTGTGGATATTGTGGATAATTATTTTTTTAAGAGATCGGTTCCGATTAAATCGATATTTCCGGCACCCATAGTTATCAACAAATCATTTTTTTTACAATTTTTTTCGGCATAATTTTTGATTGTGTCAAAATCACCTAAATATATGGCATTGCCGCCAGCCTCATTTATTTTGTCACACAGGTCCTTTGAGGAGACAAGTCCTGTATCCTTTTCTCTTGCGGCATATATATCTGCCAAAATAACGTGGTCACAAACGGAAAGTGACTTGGCAAAATCACCAAGTAGTGCGTGGGTTCTGGTATATGTATGTGGCTGGAACACACACCAAAGCTCATTGTGTGGGGTGTTTTTTGCAGCAGCAAGGGTCGCTGATATCTCAGTAGGGTGATGTGCATAATCATCAACCACCATAACGCCTGATGGCGTGGTGCCCTTTTTTTCAAACCGTCTTTTTGCACTGGTACACTCAAAAAGTCCCGCTTTCACTGCTTCCGTGGATATACCCAGTCTTGTGGCAACCGCAATCACTGAAAGTGAGTTGGATACATTGTGAATTCCCGTGGAGTGGAGGCTTATTGTATCCTTTGGCTCGCCATTTACGACAAGCGTGTATGTAGGATGTCCCTCGTCGTCAAATGTAATGTCCTTTGCCGTGTACATGTTATCTGGGTTAAGTCCGAAGGTATGGATGTCACACTTGATGTCGGAGCATATGTAGTCCGTGTATTCCATGTCACCGTTAATAACAAGAAGTCCGTTGTCGGGAAGCTTTTCGGCAAAAGTTTTAAAGGATGCTGCTATTTCATCTATTCCGCTGAAAAAGTCCAAATGGTCTGCATCAACATTTAATATGATGCTTATGTATGGGTTAAATGCATGGTAGCTGTTGGTGTACTCGCATGCCTCGGTCACAAAATAATCTGATTTGCCTACACGTATGTTTCCACCGATTACGTCAAGCATGCCGCCGATGGAAACCGTAGGGTCAGTATCACCCTTAAGAAGGACGTGTGACATCATGGATGTTGTGGTCGTTTTGCCGTGGGTTCCGCTTATGGCAATGGAATACTTATAGTTGCTCATAATCTGGCCGAGAAGCTGTGCTCTCGTGAGCATTGGAATTTCCTTTTCACATACAGCCATATATTCAGGATTATCCTTGCTTATAGCAGCCGTATAAACAACTAAATCAATATTACCTGTTATATTTTCAGCAGCCTGCCCTATTTTCACGGATGCTCCCTGCTTTATGAGAGAGTCTGTAATATCAGATGCTTTCATATCCGAGCCGGAAACCGTAAATCCCTCTGCAAGAAGAATTTCGGCGAGGCCGCTCATGCTTATACCCCCAATTCCCATGAAATAAACATGACAGGGCTTGTTAAAATCTACCTTATACATATCGTTCACCTTTCATTAAAACAAAAATGCCTCGCCAGTCCTGCTAGCGAGGGTCGTTCCTAAGGAATCCACCGGCTTCGCCAGTCCCCCTTAGGACATAGTATAGCATAATTCATTGACATTACAACTACTTTATGCCATTATTATTGGGTATAACTTTTAGAGAAGACTGATGTTCAAAGATGAGGAACAAAAATTGGAAAAATATGATGTCATTATTGTAGGAACAGGTGTTGCGGGCCTTTTTACAGCGTTATCCATTTCACCGAATTATAAAGTTCTTATAGTATCAAAGGATAAAATTGAAAACAGTGATTCTTACCTTGCACAGGGCGGTATTTGTACGTTGAAGGAGCCAGGGGATTTCGACAGCTTTTTGGAGGATACCCTGCGGGCTGGCAGATATGAGAATAATCAGGACTCCGTGCGGGTTATGATAGAAAATTCTCCCATGATTATGGAGCGGCTTGTTGAGTATGGGGTAGAGTTTGACTTAAATAAGGATGGGACATACGAGTATACGAGAGAGGGTGCCCATTCCACATACCGAATCCTGCATCACAAGGATGTGACAGGCAAGGAAATCACAAACAAGCTGCTTGCATGTGTAAAAAAGCGGCAGAACATCACGCTGAGAGAGTACACAAAAATGATTGACATTATTATAGAAGACAATGTGTGTCGTGGCGTGATTATGTCATACAAAAATGAAGTGCGGCCGTTCTTTGCAAGGGAGGTTGTGCTGGCAACAGGAGGAATTGGCGGTCTGTTTACCCATTCCACAAATTTCAGGCATATAACGGGAGACAGCTTTGCACTTGCATTGAGGCATGGAATAAAGCTGCAAAATATAAACTACATACAAATTCATCCTACAACTCTTTACGAAAAAGATATAAACAGAAAGTTTCTGATATCAGAGTCGGTGAGAGGCGAGGGCGGTATACTGCTCAACAAGGCGGGAGAGCGTTTTGTGGATGAGCTGCTTCCGAGGGATGTGGTGACGGATGCAATAAAAAAGCAGATGGAGGCAGATGGACGTTCCTTTGTGATGCTGTCCATAAAGCATATGCCAAAGGAGGAAATTATCAGAAGATTTCCGAATATATACAGACATTGCAGAGAAGTTGGGTACGACCTCGCCAAAGAGGATATACCAGTAACCCCTGCACAGCATTATCTCATGGGGGGCATTCTTGCAGATACATATGGAAGAACCTCAGTTGAACATCTTTTTGCAGTGGGAGAGACCGCGTGCAATGGTGTACACGGTGCAAACCGCTTGGCAAGCAATTCACTTTTGGAAAGCCTTGTTTTTGCGGAGCGGGCAGGCTGGATTATAAGTGAGGAAATCGACAATATTCCGTATGTGCAGTCGGAGGTATCTCTTGACAGATACGAGAACACGGAAAAATGGGATGAAGAAAACAGACAAATCATTATGGATGAAATAAAAAGAAGGGACAGGGAGTTTTATGATAAATGGTGTGACCAATAGGGTAAATATTGACAGATACATATTAAATGCCTTGCAGGAGGATATCACAAGCGAGGATGTGACAACAAATGCAATTATGCGGGAGGCATGTAAGGGGAGTGCTGAACTTATATGTAAGCAGGATGGTATTATATGCGGACTTGAGGTGTTTAAGAGAACCTTTGAATTACTTGATGACGATGCCGTGTTTGAAACAGATGTTAAGGATGGGGATGTTGTAAAAAACGGACAGGTTATGGGTATCATCAAGGGAGATATCAGGGCACTTCTTTCAGGTGAGAGAACAGGGCTTAACTATCTTCAGCGAATGAGTGGAATTGCAACCTTTACAAACAGTCTTGTAAGGGAACTTGAGGGAAAAAAGACAAAGCTGCTTGATACGAGAAAAACGACACCGAACATGAGACCCTTTGAGAAGTATGCAGTCAAGGTGGGCGGCGGAACAAACCACAGATACAATCTTTCAGACGGAATATTAATAAAGGACAACCATATAGGGGCGGCAGGAAGCATTACAAAAGCGGTCAGTATGGCGAAGGAATATGCGCCGTTTGTTCGTAAGGTTGAGGTTGAGGTTGAAACCTTGGAACAGCTTGATGAGGCACTTTCTGCCGGTGCTGACATCATTATGTTAGATAACATGGACAATGATACAATGAGAGAGGCTGTGAGACGTGTCGCAGGAAAAGCTGAAACGGAATGTTCGGGAAATGTGACGAAGGAGCGTTTGGCTGAGATAGCAGATATTGGGGTAGATTACGTGTCGGCAGGGGCACTGACCCACTCGGCACCAATCATGGACATCAGTCTGAAAAATATGAAACCGCTGTAAAAGAATATAAAAAACAAGAGATAATGGTATTTAAATTGCCGGTCTAAGATATTCTTATTTAGGAGTATCTTAGACCGGCGTTTTTAATACAACAGTTTTTTGATTTATGAAATGCTGCAGTTATTTTTATTGGAATGTAATGGAGTCTGCCCATGCAAGTATCTTATCTTCAAGTCGGTTAAAGTTCTTACTTTTACAAGCGAATTCGCATATCCAAAACGAGTCCCCGTTTTCAAACATACAGTGTACATAGGTATATTTCGCTTTATCTACGGTTCTGGTGTTTGTGAAGTAATAGTAGTTGTTCCTGCTCTTAAGTGCATCTTTGGATGTACTGTTAAGAGAGAGAATTTCCTCACAATAGTCTTTTAAGGACTGGATTTCATACCCTGCATATTCAAGCTCCTGTGCTGTTTCCTGCACTGCTGAAAAGACAACATCATCACTTGAGATGTATATATCGAAATTGTTGTTTTTTGTGACACGGAATGCATCTGTTAAGGTGATTGTGAGATTAAGTTCCGTAAAGTTTTTTGGCTTGTGACCGCATGCACATAAGGCACCTGCCATGCATATCAGTAATACAGAGAGAACTGCATAACGCTTTTGTATTGTTTTAAGAGAATGTCGTTTGTCCATATTGCCTCCTTAATTTGAATATGTACTATATCGTATTGCCTGAATCAGTGTTGGCTGGTGCTTCTGTCTGACTGGCTTTTCCTTCTTCGATAAATTTGGAAATATCAACCTGATTCGAACGCATAATTTCTTCCAAACGTTCTCTCTCGGCAGCAACTTCCCTCGCCTTGTTAATTTCAGCCTGTTTTTTTGCTTCGTCTTCAGCAGCCTCTCTTGCAAGTCGTTCCATTATTTCCTTTGCCAAATCAACGGATTCGGAAGACATGCCTGATGTATCCACTGAGTCATCCCAAACAGGGTCGACTTTGCCCATCTCTTCTGTCGGGGTAGGAACAGTCTGATTGTTCATTTGTGCGGCTATAGTTTCGTTGACATTGTTCTGCTGTTCATTTAACACCCGTGAGATAATAGAGTCGGCTGAACTGTCAGATGTCTGTTGCTGCGAAACTGATTTATTTTCATCAGGCGGCACATTGCCCTGCTCTTTGTTTTTAGGAGGTACATATCCAGGCTCTTTTTCTTCGGGCCAGTAGCCATGATGAGTAAGCTTATATACAGGGCGGTAAACAACGCACCACCATTTGTAAACGGTTCGCTTAATCCTCTCGAAAAAAAAGTTTTTGTATGGGTCATCGTCTAAGTATTTTGGATTCGATTTATTCATGGCTTCTCCTTTCTGAAAAAAATATTATGGCAAATTACTCTATGTTTATAATAACATTTTTATGCTGGGATGTGAAGAAAAATATAGATAGTTTTTTGGGGAAATAAATTGACATGGAATATCAAAGCTGTCCATTGCATTTATTGTAAAATCGCAGCAATGTAATTCCTAATATACAAACTAAAATTTCCGTAATTGGATATGACATCCATACGCCTGTCATTCCCCATATAAATGAAAGTAAAATAGTCGCCGGAATAACTAAAAAGAAGCCTCTCAACAGAGAAATTATTTGAGCAGGCAAGGCTCGTTCTGTCGATGTAAAATACGTGGAAAGTATAATATTAAAGCCAGCAAATGGTATGGCAATAAAATATAGTTTAAGACCTTTTGCCGCAATTTGCTGTAACTTTTCGTTATGTTCACTGTTAAACAATTCTGTAATCGGATTTGAACCAAATAAAAATACAATATAAATGAAAACGGAGATAATAAACATAGTCTCAACCGCATATTTTAGTATTCTGTTTGTATCATCGTTTTTGCCGTATCCGTAAGCTCTGCTTGTAATTGGCTGTATGCCCTGTGCCATTCCTGTGTAAATTGCCGTGATTACAAGCGACAGGTTGGCGACAACGCCATAAGCAGCTACGCCGATGTTTCCCTGAAGGTGAAGTATAATGTAATTAAACACAATGATTACAATTCCTGATGCAACCTCAGTAATCAGGGAAGGGACACCTAAGGAAATTGTACTCAAAACTAATTTTGGATAAAGTTCCGGTTTTCTCAAGCGGAGACTGCTTCGCCTGGAAAGCCAATGTCTGGACATAATGAGCATGCTTATTACAGGTGCGAAGCCGGTTGCCAGGACAGCGCCGAAGATTCCCATCTGAAGTGGAAATATAAATATATAGTCCATTATAATATTTGAAAGACTGCCAAGCAGCATGGCAGTCATGGCAAGCCTCGGGTTGCCGTCATTTCTTACGAAGCAGAGCAAAACATCATTCATCATAAAAGCGGGGGAAAAAAATAAAATGACCTGCAAATATGTTTTGGTCATATTAAAAACCTCGTCGTTGGCACGCATGAAGGAGGTTAGGGCTTCAGAGAAAAAAATTCCTGCAAGTATAAAGAACAGGGAAAAAATAGCAGTGAAACACAATATGGTTGTAAATATTTTGTTTGCGTTTTCACATTCTTTTTGCCCTTTGAAAATGGAATATTTTGTGCCACCGCCCATTCCCAGCATCAGACCGCTTCCGTGAACAAAGCTGTATATGGGAATAGCTAAATTAAGTGCTGTCAGACCGTTTGCACCAAGTCCTTTGGAGATAAAAAAGGTGTCGGCGAGTATATAGCAGGATAAGCCGAGCATCCCCAGTATATTTAAGGCTACATATTTACAAAATTCCTGAAATAAATTGTTTGATTTCATTCTTAATACCTCTTTGCAAGAATAGTGCTTTTGTCAAAACAGCATGTCTGTCAATAGGAAACAGACGTTTTTTGTCTAAACATAAATAAAAGCGTCAAGCTCCCTATCTTCTA
Organism: uncultured Lachnospiraceae bacterium; assembly: GCA_947652735.1. Taxonomy (GTDB): domain Bacteria; phylum Bacillota; class Clostridia; order Lachnospirales; family Lachnospiraceae; genus Coprococcus_C. The sequence continues at coordinate 215,832 of CANTEG010000002.1, forward strand.
TGACCTAACGACAGAGAGGATGACGCTTCGTCTCTTTACCCGGTGGCAAAGAGCTGCGTTTAATCTTATGGTTATTTTATATGCCTGCAAATAAATAATAACAACTTAATGTGTGTTGATGGTATTGTGGCAGGCAGACTTTAACATGTTTCAGGTTCATCATATGTCACACCCATAGTGTCAACGGTTACGGTTTTGATGACCTGGTCTTCCAACGGCTTGTCCCCAAAGCCTGTAGGGACGGAGGCAAGCTTATTCACTACGTCAAGACCCTCGGTAATCTTTCCGAATGCAGCATAGGCGCCATCAAGGTGAGGGCTTGTCTTGTGCATGATAAAAAATTGTGAACCGGCTGAGTTAGGCATCATGGAACGTGCCATTGAAAGAACACCCGGCTCGTGCTTTAAGTCATTTTGGAAGCCGTTTTGTGAAAACTCTCCTTTGATGGAGTAACCCGGACCTCCCATACCTGTTCCCTCAGGACATCCGCCCTGAATCATAAAGCCCTCTATTATTCTATGAAATATAAGTCCATCATAAAATCCTTTGTTTATAAGGGAAATAAAGTTCTTTACCGTGTTAGGTGCAATGTCGGGATATAACTCGAATTTCATTGCATCTCCGCTTTCCATTGTTATTGTTACAATAGGATTTGTCAAAATTATCATCCTTTCTTGATATTTTCTATAAAAGATGTTACTATAATATCATTATTGTAAAATTACTTCAAGTATGTAATTTTATAAAAAATTATGTAAACTAGATTAGAGGGATAAGAAGTGAACAAGGTTGCAGGATATATTAAAGGAATTATTCTTACGGTAGCGGTTCTTGCCTTATGTGGACAAGTATTTAACTATGTAAAAGGATTTTATAATGAATACATGGAGGAATACGAAGGAACTGCCAGTTATGACGGAGAGGATGTCGTCGTTGTTATTGAGGAAGGGGACTCAGCAAAGGAAATTGCAAATATACTTAAGGATGCAGGACTTATAAAATACCCAAGTGCATTTGTAAGAAGACTTAAGAATTCTCCATATAAAGGAAGTCTCCACAGTGGAACATTTACACTAAATACAGGCATGAATACACTCCAAATGATGGAGGTGCTTTCACCTAGACTTTCAGCGGATGAACCGATTGACAAGCTGGTTATTCCGGAGGGCTATACAATAGAAATGATTGCAGACAGATGTTCCGAGCAGGGGATTTGCACAAGGAAAGAGTTTTTGGATGCGATAAATTCAGTTACTTCATCAGAATTTGAGTATCTTAAGGATGTTCCGGCAGGAGCCAATGTTAAATATAAGCTTCAGGGATACATTTTCCCTGCAACATATGATATCTACGAAGATACAACGGCCGAATCTCTGGTAGACTGGATGCTTGATACATTTGACAACTATTATTCGGGTGATTTGGCAAACAGGGCGGCAGAGCTTGGTTATTCTTCATATGAGGTTGTGACAAGGGCATCAATTATTGAACGTGAAGCAAAGGTTGACAGTGAGAGGGCTACAATAGCAGGGGTAATAAACAATCGTTTGAACAATGGTATGCAGCTTCAAATGTGTCCTACAGTTTTATATCCGCTGACAGACGGAATGTACGATCAGGCACAGGTTTACTATTCTGATCTTGAGCTTGACTCACCGTATAACACATACAAATACTCAGGACTTCCAGTAGGACCAATATGCAATCCGGGATTGGCATGTATTGAGGCGGTATTATATCCGGAGGAGCATAGCTACTATTATTATCATGTAGCTGATGAGGAAGCAGGAACACACGTATTTACGGAAACATATGAGGAACATTTAAATCCTCAGATTATATATGACACAGAAAATTCTGGGACAGAGTAAACATTAAATTGTAAACGATGGTATTTACTTAAATATTAAAATAGGAGGGAAGCTATGAGGACGTTTAACTTCAAGGCAAGAAATATTGGAGAGGAAAAGTATTTAACTTACACAATGGGGGAAGGGTGTGAGTTAGATGAGGACGTTCTGGATTATTGTGAGGAAAATGATGTAAAAGAAATATTGGATATAATTTACGAAGAAGATGATGACTACGATTACCTCACATATGATATTACGGGAAGGGTTACACTTGAGGATTACATCAAAAAGGAAATGAATGCAGAAAAGGTTCTCAATATCTTGAGGAATGTTGCGTCAAGTCTTATTTCCCTTAAAGAACAGGCAGTTCAACTCTCATACATTTTGTTAAATAAAAGCTTTGTGTATATTGATGAAAAAACATATGCCCTTAAATTTATTTGTCTTCCTGTTGAAAGCAAAGGCTCGCTGGCTGCTGAATTTAAAGGCTTTGTGAGACAATTGCTTGCAAACATGAGATATGATGTGGACGAGAGGCTTGGCTATGTAGGAAAGCTGCTTACATATATCAATGGTGATGCCTTCAATTTACGCGGGCTTGTAGGACTGACTGAAGCATTGATGGAGGAGTACGAGGTAAGCTTTGAGGAAGCGGGAACAATAGAAGCAGACGGTGTGGAGGTTGTATCTGAGGAGCCTGAGCTTAAGTCTGAGCCATCAGATAATGTTGCTGACTTTATGAATAATGCACCTGACGAAGATGAGGTTCTTCCTGAAATAGGTGACGATGAAGAAGATGAGGATGATGAGGACGAGGAACTGGATTCAGATATAGATGATGAACTTGACAGTATACTTCCTGCCGGCATGAAGGTTGTAGAGGGTACGGAAGAAGATAAGTCGGCAGAAGAAATTGAAAATCAAATACCTGAGATACCGATTAAGGATATCATGACCGAAGATGTAAAGGCAGAAGAAAATCCTCAGGCTGAAGATGGAAAGGTACAAGAAGTATCTGAGGATGAAGAAGTAAGGACAGAAGGAGTACCTGAGCCTGAAGAAGTAAAGACAGAAGGAGTATCTGAGCCTGAAGTGGTGAAAGTAGAAGAAATCCCACAGGCAGAGGATATAAAGGCGGAAGCAGTACCTGAGGCTGATGCGGTGAAAGCAGAGGAAATTCCGCAGGTTGAGGATATAAAGGCGGAAGCACAGCCGCAGTCTGAAAATGAAAAGCAGGCAAAGAAAGAAACAGATGTAGACCTTATCAAAAGCAGAATTAAAGAACTCGTAGGTGAGGTGCCTACGGCAAAGACAAAGAATGAGGGAGATACGATAAAGACGCTTGAGGAGTTAGATGAATTCCTTGAAAGCAAGCCTCCTGTTATTAAGAAAAATGTTGTAAAGGTTAATAGGGCTGCTCTGATACAGAGTGCCGCAGAACATGAAAGTGTTACCGAAGAATTAGTCAGTGATTCGCCAAAGCCTGAGAAGAAGTCAGACAAGAAAGCGGCAAAGAAGGCAGATAACGGACAGGTACCTGTTATTCAGGAGGTAAATGATGATACCACTGATAAAAAAGCAGAAAAGCCAAAAAGCAATTCTGTACTCAGTAAATCTGTTGAGGAAGCCGGCGTAAATAACATTTTAAATGCACCAAAGATTAATCCGTACATAATAAGGGTAAATACGGAAGAAAGAATTATGATTACTAAGGCGACATTTAAGATTGGTAAGGCTACAAGAGGGGTAGACTATACCGTTAGCGGAAATGGTGCTGTAAGCCGTCAACATGCAGCTATTATCCAAAAGGATGGCGTGTGTTACATAAAGGATAACAAGTCAACAAACCACACATATGTGAATGGAAGATTAGTTGAGGAGGGAGCAGAAGAAATTCTTACCCATGAATCAACAATAAAGCTTGGAGATGAGGAGTTTATATTCAAATTAAGGTGAAAAGAGTTTTAGGATAATTTAAAACTGAGTTTACAATTATGTGTTGATTTGAGGGGGTGTCAAGATTTCCGCGAAAACTTGACATGCAGTGTCAGCCCATTTAAATGGGCTGATGATCAAAGGGAAAGAGGAGGCATTTATGAAAAAAACTGACATAATAATCACAAAGCAAAACGATGTGGATGTTATTAAATATGAGCTTAAGGCATCAGACGTGTATGATGACAAAGCCGCAGATAAAGCAGCAACCCTGCAAAACATTATTCCGTTTCAATATAGCGATGAAGACGGAAAAAGAACAGTCACTTCTTATGTGAGAGAACAAACAACACTTGAGATGATGTTCAAAAAAACTTTGAATAAGAAACAGGTGTTATCAATAGTCAAGGGTCTTGTGTCCGTGTATGAAATGGGGACGCAGGGGATACCTGTGAGTTACATAGTGAAAGATCCGACATATGTATACATTAATGAAAGTACATTTGAAGTTAAGTGTATTCTTATTGCTATCAAACAAGATGTTCTGCCTTTGGCAGAAATTCCTGTGTTCTTTAGAGAAATTATTTCCAAAATGACATTTGATGAAAATGATAAGGACAATTATGTTGCAAAAATGTTGTCTATTATTAATGCGGCTGACTTTTCAATTGGGAATCTGAAAGATTATGTTGACAGAGAAATTGAAGTAACAGGAAAGCCTGTTGCACAAAATCAGGTTAAAGTAAATAAACTTGGTGTAATGAACAATATTCAAAATGCGAACAGGCAGCCACAGGTGTCGCAAATGCCACCTGCACAGGGAATGCAACCAATGCCACCAGGACAACCAGTACAGCCGATGCCAATGGGAACACCATCAGCACCGACACCAAACATGCCAAAGCCACAGGGAATGCAGCCAGCGCAGCCGATGCCAATGGGGGCACCATCAGCACCGACACCAAACATGCCAAAGCCACAGGGAATGCAGCCAGCGCA
>CANTEG010000003.1 GCA_947652735.1 uncultured Lachnospiraceae bacterium
CAAATGCAGCATATGACGACAGAGCTTACGGAAACAGAATATGTGGAAGATGTTCTTGCATTTACGGATATTCACACTTTGAATGAGAGGATGAAGGATGTAAATATAATCAGCAAGGAGTTTTTGGCAAAAAACGGACATTGGTGCAGGGCTTATTTTATTCTCGTCAGCAGGGATGACTTAGGAAACCTCAAGCAGGTTATATATGCAATACAGTACATTGATGAGGAAAAACAACGGGAGTTTGATTATCAGAGTGCATTAAAACAGGCACTTGAAAATAAAAATGAAATTTATACGGAAATGCTGCAAATGCAGAGTAGCGGTATTATTGCAATGGGAATTGACAAAAAGGAACTTCTGATGGTCAATAATGCGGCACTAAAACTGTTTGGAGTTGCAGACAGAAGCGAGCTTGATGGGGGAATTGCCGCCCTTACAAGTAAAATTGTGTCAGGAGACAGAAATAAGATTTCGAAAAGTTTTATTGGGCTTACGGAGGTAGGCGAAGAATATACGTGTGAATATACCGTCCCGAACAAGTTAAATGAAAACGGATATACGTGTATTTTGTCACAGTCAAAAGTGGTTGTCATTGCAAATGGTGATAAGATAAATATAACTTCACTGACTGATGTTACAGAAAAGAAGAAAATGGAACAGAAGCTTATCATCCTTTCCCAGACAGACGCGCTTACCAAGATAAACAACAGGGGAAGTGGAGAATACCAGATAGAAGCGATTTTAAAAGGAAATGTCAGCGGCATGTTCTGCCTTTGTGACGTGGATAAATTTAAGTCAGTCAATGACACTTACGGACATACGGTTGGCGATAAGGTGCTAATTGAGATTGCCCACGCTTTAAAGAGAAGCTTTGGCAATGGGGATGTAATCATGAGACTGGGCGGTGATGAATTTGCTGTTTTTGCTGTAGGTATTTGTGACGAGGCGGAAGGCGGGAAACGCATAGAACAGTTTTTTGATGAGCTTGCCAAAATTTCCATTCAGGAAATGGAAGGGAAAGGCATTCGTGTAAGCCTTGGAGCTGTCATCCATAAAAAAGAAAACATTGAAACTTTTGACCAGCTCTATCAAAAGGCGGATGCGGCAATGTATATCTGCAAAAATGACAAAAATAATTATTTCAGTTTTTATAGACAGGCGGGTCAATTGGAAGGTTATAACTGAAGCCATGAAATTACGAATTGTTATATAAACAGGTAGAAACCGTGTAAGGACACTTGATTTAAAAGGAAACGTGAATTATAATAAAGGAGGCGTTATAAAAGAAAAAGAGGAAAAACTATGTCAATACAAATGCAGTGTTGCGGTATTGTTTTAATGCTGCTTTTATTCTATTTTTACATACGTCAGAGACGTATCTCTCTTGATACCCAAAAGGCATTTTTAAGAGTCTTTTGGGCTACTTTCTTTTGCCTTGTTTTCGATATATTATCAATTTTTGCCATTGATTACCGACATGTGATAGGAAACGGTATTGCTGAGTTTGTTGCAAAGAGCTATCTTATCACACTTCTTTTGGTAGCTTATAGTGCCCTGACTTACATGTGTGTGGATATCTATGAAACAAGGGAATTATATCGCTGCAAAATGAAAATATATTTTATTTTGCTTGTTATTGGCATAATAGGAACATATGCTGCTCCGATTGAATACCATTATGCCAAGGATGGAGAAACAGTGCTTTATACCCACGGACCAAGTGTGATTATAACCTATGGTATGGCAGTGGTCTTTTTTATCGCAACGTTTTATCTGATGAAACGAAAAAAAGAAAAAATCAACCCGCGGCGGCGTGAGGCAGTGTGCATTTGGCTGATTGTCTGGGTAGTCACAGCACAAATTCAATTTATATACACGAGTCTTCTTATGGTGGGCTACGCAGGAGCAATCGGAATCATGGTTTTATATCTTAAGCTCGAAAATCCGGAGACAAATCTTGACAGACAAACGGGAATGTTTAATGGTGGTGCACTTCACCAATATACGCGGCAGATGTTTGCAAAGAAACAGGACTTTGCCGTGGTTGGAATTTTCTTTGAGGATATTGCATACCAAAATATACAATCAGAAAAAAGAGAAGCAGTCAAAATGGAAATCATAGAGTATTTTTTGAAGGTGCCTGATGCACTTCCATTCAAAAAATCCCAAGGTGAAATTATTATGCTGTTTCATAACGCTGAGACAGCGAAAAAACAACTGGAAGAAATGCGGCAAAGGTTTACGCTGGGGTGGGAAGGCAGTGATACAAAACAGGTACATCCAAGGTGGTTGTTTCTTCCCCACGCAAATGTGATAAACCGCACAGAAGATTTTTTTGAGCTTCTGCGGGGTGTAAGGGATGATGAAAAACAATTTTCTGAAAAAGATTTTTGCCTTGTTAGTGATGAAATGATTGGAAAGCTAAACCGAAAAAACGAAACAGGACAACTGATTATAGATGCTATTAATAATGACAGGGTTGATGTATTTTACCAGCCGATTTTTTCAACGGATAAACAGCGCATTACATCGGCTGAGGCACTTGTCCGTATATGGGATGGTGATGGAAATTTGGTTATGCCGGGCTCATTTATAGATATAGCCGAGGAAAGCGGAATGATACTGCGACTGGGAGAAATTGTGTTTGAAAAGGTGTGCAGCTTTATTAAACAAAATTCTTTAGAACGTTATGGGCTGCATTACATAGAAGTTAATCTTTCCGTTGTTCAATGTGCATATGATTATCTTGCAGCGGATTATATAAAAATAATGGACAAATATGGAGTTGACCCTAAATTTATCAATTTGGAAATTACGGAGTCAGCCTCAACCAATGCAAAAAAGACATTGCTTGAAAATATGAATGCACTTATGGGATATGGCGTGAGTTTTTCACTGGATGATTTCGGAACGGGACAGTCAAATCTAAACTATATTGTTGATATGCCTGTTGAAATTGTCAAATTTGACAAAAGTATGACGAATGCATATTTTGAAAACAGAAAAGCAAAATATGTCATGGATGCAGCTATCCACATGATACATGGGATGGGACTTAAGATTGTGTCTGAGGGTATAGAGACAGAGGAACAATATCGGGCAATGGAGGATTTGGGAATCAGCCATATACAGGGATATTATTTCTCAAGACCGCTCCCAGAAAAAGAATTTGTTGAATTCTTAAATAGCAGGAACTGCGTTGAAATATTAGAGTGAAAGAAACAGACAAGGTTCGTTTGGAAATGACAGGTTTTAAATGAACTATAGTGAAAGCAGTGGAGGTACACATGTGATTTATACTACACTAACAAAGAAAGCGTTAAATATTTGTTACACGGCACATCATGGACAGTTTGATACAGGCGGCGTGCCATATGTGTTTCATCCGTTACATCTAGCCGAGCAGATGCAGGATGAGGACAGCGTGTGTGCGGCATTGCTTCACGATGTTGTGGAGGACGGTCATGTTGGGCTTGAGACATTAAGGGACGCGGGATTTTCCGAGCAGGTTGTGGAAGCGGTCAGACTTCTTACCAGGGATAGGGAGACTGACTATATGGATTACATAAGAGGACTTGCACAAAATGAGTTGGCGGTAAGGGTTAAGCTTGCTGACCTTGCACACAATATGGACGTGTCGCGGCTTAGTGAAATCAAAGAAAAAGATAGGAAACGCGTGGAAAAATATAAAGAGGCAGAAAAAATATTAGGAGAACGTTATGGAAAAGAAAGAAATGGTTTATTATAAGCTGGATGCCGTGGACGAGCATATACTCACAATGCTACAGGATAATGCAAGGGTTTCACTTAAGGACATAGCAGAGCAGGTGTTTATGTCCCCTACGGCAGTTGGTGCAAGAATAGATAAAATGCTTCAAGAAGGTGTGCTGGAGGGCTTCACAACGAGAATAAATCCGGAAGCAATGGGACATTACATAAAAGCATTCATTAATCTTCAGGTTGAGCCTGAGCAGAAAAAAGAATTTTACCCATATATAGACAGTGTGATGAATGTGGTAGAATGTAATTGTGTTACGGGGGATTACTCGATGCTGATTGAGGTTAGATTTCCTACTACTACCGAGCTTGACCGTTTTATCGGGGAGTTGCAGAAGTTTGGCAAGACAAAAACACAGATTGTATTTTCTACATGTGTAAAACACCGTTGTAAATATTGGAGGTAAGAAATGAAGTTTTGCCTTGCAAAAATATGTAATATGTCAAAAAACTTGTTTTTTTAAACTAAAAACAAGTTTTTTCTTTACAATCAAAAGTTGCTGTAATATAATCTTCACATCGGTTTCCTTTTTTGACCGAAATTATTTCTAGGGGGAATATTAAAAATGTCATATGTAGATGAAGTGCTTGAAGTAGTACAAAAGAAGAACGCTGACCAGCCTGAGTTTTTACAGGCAGTAACAGAGGTTCTTGACTCACTTAGACCGGTTATTGATGCAAATGAGGAGCTTTATAAAAAGAATGCAATTCTGGAAAGAATTACAGAGCCGGACAGACAGTTTATGTTCAGGGTTCCTTGGGTGGATGATAATGGACAGGTACAGGTTAACAGAGGTTACCGTGTACAGTTTAACAATGCGATTGGACCTTATAAGGGCGGACTCAGACTTCACCCGTCAGTAAATCTCGGAATTATCAAATTCTTAGGTTTTGAGCAGATTTTTAAGAATGCACTTACTACACTTCCTATCGGTGGTGGTAAAGGTGGTTCAGATTTTGACCCTAAGGGTAAATCAGACAGAGAGATAATGGCATTCTGTCAGAGCTTTATGACAGAGCTTTGCAAGTATATAGGAGCAGATGTTGACGTTCCTGCCGGAGATATCGGAACAGGTGCCAGAGAGATTGGTTTCATGTTTGGACAGTATAAGAGAATTCGTGGTTCTTATGAGGGCGTTCTTACCGGTAAGGGACTTACATATGGTGGTTCACTTGTGCGTACAGAAGCTACAGGTTACGGTTTGTTATACCTGACTCAGGAATTGATGAAGTGTCATGGAGAGAGCATGGAAGGAAAGACAATCTGTGTATCAGGTGCAGGTAACGTTGCTATTTATGCAATCCAGAAGGCACATCAGATGGGAGCAAAGGCAGTGACATGTTCTGATTCAACAGGCTGGGTATATGATCCAGACGGAATCGATGTAGCACTTCTCAAGGAAGTTAAGGAAGTAAAGAGAGCACGTCTTACAGAGTATGCAGCAGCAAGACCAAATGCCCAGTACCATGAGGGTAGAGGCGTATGGCAGATTAAATGTGATATTGCACTTCCATGTGCAACTCAGAATGAACTTCTTCTTGAGGATGCGAAGCAGCTTGTTGCAAATGGCTGTAAGGCTGTGTGTGAAGGTGCAAATATGCCTACTACTCTTGATGCTACAAAGTATCTCCAGGAGAATGGTGTATGGTTTGTAGGCGGTAAGGCTGCAAACGCAGGTGGAGTTGCTACTTCAGCGCTTGAGATGTCACAGAACTCAGAGAGACTTTCATGGAGCTTTGAGGAAGTAGATGCCAAGCTTCAGAATATTATGGTAACGATTTACCACAATCTTGATGATGCAGCAAAGAGATATGGCGTTGAGGGCGATTATGTTGCAGGCGCTAATATTGCAGGCTTTGAGAAGGTTGTAGAAGCAATGCTTGCTCAGGGCGTATGCTAATCACAGGTTTCTGATGTAATATAAAAAGGAAAAGTCCTGTAAACATAGTGTTTATGGGACTTTTTTTGTTTTATAGGAAAGTTCTCCAGACTTTCCTATAAGGCAGGATTAAAAATCCTGCTAGGATTCGCCCAAAGTGCCATAAAAGTAGTGGCAGCATAAAGAGCGGTGAAAGCACTTTGTTCTACGAAAGGACAACGGAGTTGTCAGAATATGTATGAAATAGTAAAATCTTATTGAAAATGCAAGAAATATCAACAATTCAGGCATAATAATTCGTATATTTACATGGTATATTGGTGTGCTTTAAACCTTAATGCCGCATTTGACTGGGAAATTATAAAATGTTATGATACAAAATATGATGACAAATAATTGAGTTTACTTCCTACGGGGAAAGGAGAATATATGTCATATGTTGAATATGAAAAGGCACAAAAATTAGGAATAAAAGCCTTTAAAAATGCAATAGCAAAGGGAGAGTCTGAATACCTGCCTGTGCTTGATGAAATACTTGAGGACGTTGAAATACAAAGTGAAGTAAATCTTGGACTTGTGGATATTCCTCTCGACAGGGTTGTGGGAACAAGCAACATGGGTAGAACCTATGCATTTGCCAATAACTTTATGCCGATTCTTGACTACAAAACGGAGTTTGGTGCAAAGTGGTCCTCCCTTTGTGACAGTCAGGTTGAGGAAGGAATACGTGACCCGATTAAGGTTTATGAATATATGAACTACTTCTATGTAGTGGAGGGGAATAAAAGGGTTTCTGTATTAAAATATTTTGAAGCGGTAACAATTCCTGCAATGGTTACACGAAAAATACCTAAGAAGACAGACGATTTGCAGGTTAAAATATATTATGAATTCATGGATTTCTATAAAATCACGGGAATCAATTATCTGTGGTTTTCCCAGGAGGGTTGTTTTCAAAGGATGCTTGAACTTACATCCTCGGACGTGGAAGCTGAATGGGATGAGGATCAGGTCAAGGATTTTGGCTCGGCACACCACAATTTCTGTCAGGCACTGAAGACGAAAAAAGGAGCTAAGCTGCCAATAACAAGCGGTGATGCATTTTTGATATTTATAGACTTATATGGATATGATGAAGTCAAAAATCTCACGGAAGCCGAAATGAAAGAAAAAATAAATCTTCTTTGGGATGAGTTTCTCATAGAATCAAAGGGCAGGGAAGTAAAGCTTGCAATGGAGCCGTCAAAAAAAGGCAAAAAGAAGCTGACGGATTACTTCTCAAGCTCATCGCCAAAGAAAGTTATGGTGGCGTTTGTATTTGACAAAAATCCGGATGAATCAGATTGGCTTTATGGTCATGAATTGGGAAGAATCTATCTGGAGGAAAACTGCAAAGACCGAATCAAAACTGTTAAGGTGCATAACCTGAATTCAGAGGCGGATGCCGTGATTGCCATGGAGGATTTGATTCTCATGGGTGTGAAGATTATTTTCACAACCTCATCAAAGCAGGTTAAGGCAAGCCTTAAGGTTGCAGTGAATCACCCTGATGTCAGTATATTGAACTGCTCACTGAATACGTCGCACAAAATTATAAGCACCTACTATGCAAGGCTCTATGAGGTTAAATTCCTTGCGGGAATGATTGCGGGAGCTTTGACCAAAAACGGAAAGATAGGATATATAGCGGACTATCCTATTATAGGAATGCCTGCAAATATAAATGCATTTGCACTGGGTGCAAAAATGGTAAACCCTTATGCAACGGTCTACTTGGAATGGACGACAGTTAAGGGTGTATCAATTGAAAGTGTGTTGGAAAAATTTAGAGAGCGGAATATTGAGTATGTCTCTGATCAGCTTATGTTCCGTCCGGAAGTAAACAACAGACGGTTTGGACTGTACAGTATAGTCGGTGACAAGATAGAAAATCTTGCCATGCCTGTATATTTATGGGGCGCATTTTACGAAAAACTCGTAGATTCTATTATCAGTGGTGCGTTAAATGAGGAAACCTCCAATATTGATGAGGCACTAAATTACTGGTGGGGGCTGTCGTCAGGTGTTGTTGACCTGATATGTTCTGAGAAGATACCTGAGGGAACAAAGAAGCTTGTTGAAATTATGAAAGAACTCATAATGGAGAATAAAATAAGTCCGTTTCAGGGAAACATTACCTCAAAGACTGGTGAGAAAAAAAATGACGGTAGCGAAGAAATGCTTCCTGAGAACATTATGCTTATGAATTGGCTCGTAGACAACATTGAAGGAGAAATACCAGAGAAAGAGGAGCTTAAGGACGAGGCAAAACGAATCGTTGAGCTTAAGGGTGTTGCAGAGAGCACGGAAGATGCAGAAAATGCAATATCAAATGAGGAGAAGTAGCAAATGAGAATTCTGTTATTGGCAGATGAAGAGTCCAGATATTATTGGGATTTTTTTGATAAGAAAAAGCTTGAAGATATAGATCTCATTATATCGTGTGGCGATTTGGCACCACAGTTTTTATCATTTCTTGCAACATTTTCCAAGGTTCCGATATTGTATGTAAAGGGTAACCATGATTACTGTTATGATGAGACACCACCGGATGGATGCATCTGCATTGATGACGATATATATGTGCATGATGGACTGAAAATAATGGGGCTTGGAGGATGTATGAGCTACAATTACGGACCGCTCCAGTTCACCGAGGCAGAAATGAAAAAGAGAGCAAGAAAGCTTAGGCGAAAGGCGAAAAGACTGGGTGGGGTTGACGTACTAATTACACATTCGCCTGCATACAGGTTAAATGACGGAAAAGACCTGCCTCATACGGGCTTTCAGGTGTTTCTTGATTTGATGGATGAGTATAAACCACAGCTTTTTGCCCATGGTCATGTACACATAAATTATGGCAGGGATTTTAAGAGAGAATCCATGTATAACGGCACTAAGGTTATAAATGCATTTGAAAAATATATTGTGGAAATATAAAGAAGTTGTGTATAAGCACATGTTTTGGTATAATTATTAACATCTTTTGTTTTAAGTAGGAGGAACCATATGCAAACAAGGTACGACAGATGCCCGAATTGCATGCAGGCAATTCAGGAAAATGAGGATACATGTTCATATTGCGGATTTGACATAATAGGATACGAGGAACGTACCAATTGTCTCAAGCCGTTTACGGTTTTGGAAAATAAATATATGCTTGGACGTGTAATAGGAGTTGGCGGCTTTGGCATAACATATATAGGATGGGATTTAAATCTTCAGACATATATAGCCATTAAGGAATATTTTCCTGACAGCATAGCAAGCCGTGACGCAGCAAGGTCTGAGGAGGTTATACCAAATGAGGGAAGCAGGGAAATATATGATAAGGGCTTGAAGCGTTATGTGGAAGAAGCACAAAATATTTCCAAGTTCTACCAGCTTCAGGGTATTGTTTCTGTAAAAGATTTCTTCTATGCAAACGGAACAGCGTACATAGTAATGGAATACATAAACGGAATTAACCTTAAGGAGTATCTTAAAAACTGTGGAGGAAGACTTGATGAGGCAACGGTGCTTGCACTTATGAAGCCTGTGTTTGAGTCGTTATATCAAATACATAATTCGGGGCTTGTCCACAGGGATATCAGTCCTGATAACATAATGGTTGATAATGAAGGGAAAATAAAGTTAATAGACTTTGGCTCAGCAAGAGGACAGTCTGCGGAGAGCGATAAGACATATACAGTAATTTTAAAACACGGTTATGCACCGTCGGAGCAGTATTATGCAAAGGGCAATCAGGGACCGTGGACAGATATATACAGCCTTTGTGCAACCATGTACAAAATGCTTACAGGTACGATACCGCCAAACAGTGTGGAGCGGATGGAGCAGGATATGTACCAGACTCCGTCTTCTATGGGCATTCCTGTTTCGGAGCGTACGGAACGTGTGCTTGCAAAGGGGCTTGCAGTTAAAATAAATGACAGATATCAGGATATCGGACAGCTCCTTACAGACCTTTACGGGGAAGCTCCTGTTATGCAGACGGGCAGTAGTATTCCGATAGCTTCAGCTTCAGCACAGGCAAACGGGGTGTCATTGTCAAGTCAGTCCATGCATATCAGCAGGGCAGTGGAAACAAATAACAAGGCGAAGGACAATAAAAAGGCGGGCTATATTATTATTGGCTCACTGGCTGCAATTGTGATTGTGGCGGTGCTTGTGGTGCTCCTTGGAGGCAAAGGAGATAAAAAGAAGACGACAACGGCTGAACCGCAGCCAACGGCATCTTCAGGAGATTCTGTTACGGATGAGCCAACGGATGATACTGAGGAGCCGACAACAGAGGCAAGTACAGAAAATGGAGGCTATGTATATGAAAGCCCGAAAGAGCTTTCGAATAACTGGAGAGATTATCAGTTTAAGCTGAGTGGTACAATGTATCAGCTTCCTGTGCCATATAGTGTGTGGATGGAGGCAGGCTGGAAGACTGACAGTATGCCGACCACATTGGCAGCAGGAGAAGATACTTACATCCTGTATTACATGGATGATGTAAAGTTATATGCCATGGTAGCTAATTTGGGATTGTCAGAGGCAGACATAAAGGACTGCTTTATCATAGGAATCAGCGTTGATATGGATGAGGGCGGTGAGAATGCGGAGCTTGAGCTTCCAGCAGGAATCAAGCTTGGAAAATCCACAGAAGCAGATATAAAATCAAGCTATGGGGCGCCTGAATACAGAGACGAGGATGAGGAAGACAAAGAAGTCCGCCTTAATTACGCAGGAGATTCATGGGATGACGGAATGGATTTGGTGCTAGGTGCTGACGGAACGCTCAAGTCGGTGAGGATGATAGATATTGCCGTACCTGAGGGACTTCAGACTGAACCGTCACAAATCAGCACGGATGCACCGGGGATTAATGATTTATACAAGGCACCTTCTGGCCCGTCAACAGACCGGTTTGATGCAATCATCACCTTGGATGGAGCGAATTATCAGCTTCCTGTACCTGCGTCGGTGCTCGCTGCAGATGGCTGGATACTGGATACTGCAACGGATGATTACATTTTGGGCGACTCTACAATTACAACCTATATGGAAAAGAACGGAAGCAGAATAGAGGTTAAACTTCACAATTATACCCAGGATGCCATACTTCCGATTAATGCTTATGTGATTCGTCTTGGAGTCGAGGCGGGATATATTGATGTTGATGTTGTTTTCCCAGGAGGACTTAAGCTTGGAGCAGATGCATCAGAGTTTAAGAATCTATATGGTGACTTGGGAGATGATTATTCCATTAATGAATACACGACCTCGGCCTTTGAGTATGCGTATTATTATTATTCTGAGCAATCCTATGATTGTATTGTGATGTCTATCATGTCAAATTTGGAAACGGGAAAGATAGAGACAATAAATTGTGAGAACCAACCAAGCAAAATAAATTAAACTGATTAACAAAGACGTATTCAAGGAGGAGATAATAGAATGGCAGAAATAAATTTTGGTGAGATATTAGATGAATACGTTCGTTTCTGTAACGAATCAGGTAAAATAGACCTGAATTTATACGAGGAATATAACGTAAAAAGAGGACTTAGGGACTCTAATGGACGAGGTGTGCTGACAGGTCTTACAGAGGTTTCTGATGTTGTGGCATTTAAGGTAGAGGAAGGTAAGAGAATACCAATCCAAGGAGAACTGTATTTTCAGGGATATGAGGTTAAGAAGCTTGTGGAGGGGTTTAGAAACAGTCTCTACGGATTTGAGGAAACAACCTATCTGCTGCTGTTTGGAGAGCTTCCTACGAAGCCGCAGCTTGAGAGCTTTGTTGGGGTCTTAGAGGATTTAAGGCAGCTTCCTGAGTCGTTTAACAGGGATGTTATCATGAAAGCACCAAGTAATGATATGATGAACGTACTGCAAAAGTGCGTGCTGACGCTTTATTCCTACGATGCAAATCCAAATGATTTGAGCATAAAAAATGTTTTGATGCAGTGTCTGAAGCTGATTGCACAGTTTCCTGTTATGGCAGCTTATGGTTATCAGGCATACAGACATTACTATATGGACAAGAGCCTTGTGATTCACAGACCGAAGAAGGGACTTTCAACGGCGGAAAACATTTTAAGGCTTCTTCGGACAGACGGCAAATATACGGAGCTTGAGGCAAAGGTACTTGATGTATGTCTGGTTATTCATGCCGAGCACGGCGGTGGTAACAACTCAACCTTTACGACACATGTACTTTCATCAACAGGAACGGATACATATTCTGCTGTGGCGGCTTCACTTGGGTCTCTTAAGGGACCACGGCACGGTGGTGCTAACCTTAAGGTTCAGCAGATGTTTGATGACTTAAAGAGTCATGTTAAGGATTGGGAAAATGAAGACGAGGTATCGGATTACCTCCAAAGTCTTCTTGATAAGAAGGGCTTTGATCAGTCGGGACTCATATATGGTATGGGACATGCGGTTTACAGTGAGTCGGATCCGAGAGCGGTTATACTGAAAAAATACGCAAAAAAACTGTCAGAGGAGAAAGGACTTGAAGAAGAATTTGCACTTTATGACAGGGTTGAGAACATAGCTGCAAAGCTCATAGCGGAGCATAGAAAGACATTTAAGACAGTGAGCGCAAATGTTGATTTTTACAGTGGTTTTGTATATACAATGCTGAAGCTGCCGATAGAAATATTTACACCGATATTTGCGATATCAAGAATATCAGGATGGTCAGCACATCGTATAGAGGAGCTTGTCAACAAGGGTAAAATCATAAGACCGGCGTACAAATTTGTTGGTTTGCACAAGGACTATGTCCCTATTGAACAAAGGAAGTGGTAGGGGAATTTTATGTGGATTGCAGACGGTTGGAATGATTATGAGGTTATAGACTGTAGTGAGGGAGAAAAGCTGGAAAGATGGGGCGAGTATGTTTTGCTTCGTCCTGACCCTCAGGTTATATGGAATACACCAAGGCAAAATCAAGCTTGGAAAAAAATCAATGCCCGATACCACAGAAGCAAAAGTGGTGGAGGTGAGTGGGAATTCATAAAGCTGCCTGAGCAATGGCAGATAGGATACAAGGGGCTGAGATTTAATCTTAAGCCCTTCGCCTTTAAGCATACGGGACTTTTTCCTGAACAGGCGGTTAACTGGGATTGGTTTGGGAATATTATAAGGAAAGCAGACAGAAAGGTTAAGGTTCTGAATCTCTTTGCCTATACAGGCGGTGCAACTCTTGCGGCTGCCAAAGCAGGTGCAAATGTTACACATGTTGATGCGTCAAAGGGAATGGTGAGTTGGGCAAAGGAAAATGCGGTATCTTCAAATTTGTCGGATGCACCTGTGAGATGGCTTGTTGATGACTGCGTGAAGTTTGTGGAGAGAGAAATAAGGCGTGGAAATAAATATGACGGAATTATAATGGATCCGCCGTCCTATGGCAGGGGACCAAAGGGAGAGATTTGGAAGCTGGAGGAACGTATTTATCCGTTTATAGAATTGTGCAGTGAACTTTTGACGGACGAGCCGTTGTTTTTTCTCGTTAATTCATACACTACAGGGCTTGCCCCATCAGTGCTTCATTATATGATAGAAACTACTGTGGGAAAAAAATACGGAGGCAAGACAGAAGCCTCTGAAATTGGGCTTCCTGTAACAGAGACAGGGCTTTATCTTCCGTGTGGGGCTTCGGGAAGATGGATGAGTAAGGAGTAATAATTGAATGGAAAAAGGCGAAAAAAAGGTTAATATAGGTTCGGCAAACAAAAACAGGCAGATGTTTGTTTTTAAAATGCTTGTTGTCGTAACCCTTATAATTTTGCAGATTGTATTATCTGTTAAAGTATATAGTGCACTTAAGCAGTACGTTATATACTGGCGTTCAGGTGCAGTGCTGCTCAGTATGTTTGTAGTGCTTTATATTGTAAATAAACAGGACAACCCTGCCTATAAGCTGGCATGGGTTGTCGTTGTGCTTTCAGCACCTCTTATCGGTGGCGCTTTATATGTAATACTTGCGGGAAACAGGACAAGGGTTAAGTTTATAGAGGAGGCACTGGAAAATCACACGGAAACATTTGAGTACCTGCCAGATGATACAGGAAATCTTGAGGAGATTAAAAAAATTTCAAAGAGTGCAAATGTACAGTCGACATATATATCAAAAACAGCAGGATATCCGGTTTATAAAAATACAAGCGTGAAATATTTCTCTCTTGGAGAGGAAAACTATGCATGCCTTATGGAAGAACTGAAAAAGGCAAAGCATTTTATTTTCATGGAATATTTTATTATAAAGCAGGGAGAAATGTGGGAGAGCATACTTGAGGTGCTGGCGGAAAAGGCGGCAGCAGGTGTTGATGTACGACTGATTTATGATGATTTCGGATGTGCCATGTGGATACCGTCGAGATTTATAGATAATATGAAGTCATTGGGCATCAAGGTTGCACCATTTAATCCAGTTGTACCGATTATATCACTCAGACAAAATAACAGGGACCACAGAAAGATAACTGTTATAGACGGACACACGGGCTTTACGGGCGGAATCAATATTGCAGACGAATATATAAATAAAATAAGCAGGTTTGGACACTGGAAGGACACGGGCATTATGCTTAAGGGTGAGGCAGTGTGGAACTTGACCGTAATGTTTTTGCAGACATGGCGAATGCTCACAAAGGAGGAAGATGATTACTCCATGTATGGGCCTATGAAATATAAAAATACACCTGTATATTCAGATGGATATATTCAGCCTTATGGGGACACGCCTGTTGATGATGAGATAGTCGGAGAAAATATATATCTTAACATGATAACGAAGGCAAAGCATTATGTGTATATTACTACGCCATATCTTATTATTGACAACGAAATGTTTACCGCGCTTACCCTTGCAGCAAAGGGAGGCGTGGATGTAAGGATAATAACGCCGGGTATACCAGACAAGAAAGCTGTATATATGGTGACACAGTCATACTATTATCACCTTATCAAGGCAGGAGTAAAAATATATCAGTATACCCCTGGGTTTATTCATGCAAAAACCTTTGTCATGGATGACCAGGTTGCTACGGTTGGAACAATCAATATGGACTTTAGAAGTCTGTATCTCCATTTTGAATGCGGTGTGTGGATGTTTAATTCCAGTGCAATTTTTGATATCAAGGAGGATTATATTAAAACTCTTGAAAAATGTGATGAGGTAACCCTTGAGGAGATCGAGAAGACTGGTATAGTCAAGCGCTGCTTCCAAAGTATATTAAGGTTAATTTCACCATTGATGTAACGGATGAAACACCCCTTTTCTAAACCACCGCTGCACAATGCCTTGCTTGCGGTGTTGCCTGTATTGTACAACTATGTTTTGGATATAGCAAATTTTGTGCCTGCTTGAGTTTACATAAATATTTGCGATATTATAATTTTTTTTCATTTTTTACATCCATAAGAGAGAAATTGCCATATTATCCTAAGAATTCCTTGTGATTTGTCAACGTTTTTCTTGACGCACCATATAGGCAGGGTGTAAAATGTTATGTTAAGTAGGAATATTATACCCTGGTGGGCGGAGCTGTTTATGGATAATGTAAATATAAGGGCTGTTATACAGGATGAAATAAAGGGTAAACCTTACAGAATTGTCGTGAGCAACAGGCAGGATAACAGCTATCAGTATAAAAAACTGGATATACGGTATATGGAATCAGATGGGAAGTTGTTATACCAGATTACGTCATATACGGATAAGCAGGCATTTCAAAACAATGTTGAGCCTGACAAGGTTGCGGATTACATAGCGGAATTGTTTCCGGACAGATTAAAGCAGATAAACATTTACTTTGAAGGACGGGAAAAAAGCTATAAGCAGTCAAAGGGCGGAAAACTGCTTAGCCATGAGAATAAGCTGATGAACACTGAAAAACAGAGCTACAGTCAGCATAACAGAACCAAAAAATATATACTGAAAGAGGGCATGGTTATACCGCCGCTTATTGACATGGGTGTGTTTACAAAGGACGGAAAGGTGGTAAACGCCATGTACGATAAATTTAAGCAAATTAACAGATTTGTCGAGATGGTTGATGATGTGGTCAGATACAATACAAATGATGAGCTTAATATCATTGATTTCGGGTGTGGAAAATCTTATCTTACATTTATATTGTATTATTACCTGACTTACATAAAGCATATAAAGACGAATATTACAGGCCTTGACCTTAAGGAAGATGTCATCCGAAAATGTAATGTTGCATCCGAAAAATACGGATATGACAGATTGCATTTTCAGGTGGGGGATATACAGGATTTTGATACAGGCATGCGGGTGGATATGGTGGTTACGCTTCACGCTTGTGACACGGCAACGGACTTTGCACTGTCGAACGCGGTCCGTTGGAATGCAAACTATATATTGTCAGTCCCCTGCTGTCAGCATGAGGTGAATGGACAGATTGACTGTAAGGAGCTTGCACCGATGATGAAGCACGGTCTTGTCAAGGAGCGGATGTCGGCACTTGCCACGGATGCCATAAGAGGTTCCATGTTGGAATTTTGCGGTTACAGGGTACAGCTTATGGAGTTTGTGGATATGGCACACTCGCCAAAGAACATTCTGATTCGGGCGGTGAAAAGCAATATACCAAAGGCAAAGAAAGAGAAAGCTAAGTCTGATGCGGAGCTTATGTGTCAGACCTTAAACATAAATCCCACAATATATCATTTGCTAAAGAATTATGGTATGAAGGGAAAACAAAATTTAGTGAACGAAGAGGAGATGGAATATGAGTAATCAAAATCAAAAACCAAAATCAAAAGGCAAATATCTGCTTGCGGCTATAGGGTGGCTGGCGTGTGCACTTATCTTTTTAGCTGCATTCGGATTTGGTTTTTCAAACGGGTATAAATACCTTTTTAACGGTGCAACCAGCTATGAGGATATGATAGCTGAACATGGAAGCCTGCAAAAGGGAGAATATGTATCTGTGGATGCGAATGCCGTAGTTGACTGGTATGCTGAGACAAAGTATAAAATAAACGGAATTATACCTGCCGGCTCCAAGCAGCATTGTCTCTTATGGGTGGATAATTCGACTTTTGTTTCCCTTACCGTAAAGGGTAGTGAAAACAAAGAGAAGATTAACAGACTGATTGACCAGACATACTCGTATCTCAATTATGAGACAGATGAGCTTCCTGAGACAATACGGTTTGAGGGTGAGGTTACAAGCATTGGTTCAGAGGTGAGCAAGTATTATGATGAAATATTGAGCAACTGGCAAATTTCGGGGGATCCTGACCTTAAAGTGTACTATCTGACAATAGACACAACAAGCACAAAGGCTTCCATTATAGGGTACTCAGTATTTGGGCTTGCCATGATTATTATATTTATTGTGCTGTTTATATCTAACATAAAGGGCTTTAAGAACTTTGGAAAAGTAAATGCACAGCCTGCATCGGGACAGGGCATGGCACCGATGTCAGGTGATAACGTGTTTGGCAATATGTACAATGCCCAAAATACTTACGCAGGCAATACAGATGCAAATGCATATGGGCAGAACAATTACGCAGGTAATACAGGTACAAACGCATATGGACAGAACATGTACAACGGAAATACCAATGCAGACATGTATTCACAGAATGCTTATACGGGAAATACAAACACCGATACGTATTCACAAAATACATATGGGGATAACATAAATACACAAAACAATTACGCAGATAATACAAATAACTATGCAACGGATGACGATGATGAAAAAACAGTTCTGATATCAGGAATGTCATTTGGTTATACGGAGGATGCTGAAAAAAATTTAAAGGAGTGATTTAGATGAAAAACATTACAAAACGTTTTAAAACTAAAGCTTCGAGAAAGCAGATTGTGGCTTTGATGCTCACACTTCTTATGATTGTTACATTGATTCCATCGAGCATCAGAGCTTTGGGGGCAGAGGCAGACCTGTTCACAGGCGGTAACATCAATATGGATAAGTTTGAGCTGGGTGCTGCCTACAAGGATGAGAACGGAAAGACACAGTCTATCGTACTGGAAAACGGTGGGGATTACACACTGCCGTATGATGCGACGGTCGACCTTAACATGCACTTTAAGGTGGTAGATCCAAATGCAATTGACGGTGACACAGATTATATTTATACGGTTCCGGCAGGAATCCGTGTGGATGTAGATACAGATAAACCGCTTATAACAACCAATGGTACACAGATAGGTACGGTTAATATTTCAAGTTCTGGAAAACTGACATTTAACTTTTACGAGGATGCCCTGAACAATGGTGACGGAGTAGAATTTTACGTCGGTTTTAACGGTGGCTTTTCATCTGATTTTGAAGAAGACGGACATAAGGCACAGATATCGTTTCCGACAGGCGGCGGTACTTATACCTTTGGTGTGACCTCTGAGGGAAAGACCGAGCCTGATGATGACGATGACGTTAAGGACGTGGAAGCTTACAAAAGTGGAAGCATGGAGATAGTTGACGGAAAAAGATATATCAAGTGGACGGTTTCCCTTAGGGGCGAAGGACGTAAATACTTTGGCGGTCAGGTGATAGACAGCCTTCCTGACAATGTAAAGTATGTAGATTATGACAGTCTTCCTGCATCCCTGAAAGGCAACTATGCAGGAGGGTACCCTAGTATAAGTGGAAATGGCTGGGGGAAAGGAGACCCTACGATTAGCGCACAGGTTTCAGGCAACAAGCTGACCATTGACGTTGGCAATTGTGCACCTGACTGGCGGTCTGACATCACATTTTATACGGAGGTTCTGGATACTGCTTTTGGCGGACAGATTACAAACGACACATCTGTAACGGTAAACAACAATGTAGTCTTTAACCCTGATGATGAAACGCCGCCGGCAACCGGTAATGGAACTGTAAACATAAAGCCTGATATGATGAGCAAGTCTGCAAGTGTATCAGGG
This sequence comes from uncultured Lachnospiraceae bacterium, assembly GCA_947652735.1. Lineage (GTDB taxonomy): Bacteria > Bacillota > Clostridia > Lachnospirales > Lachnospiraceae > Coprococcus_C. The sequence continues at coordinate 18,640 of CANTEG010000003.1, forward strand.
GATACTATAACATGGACGGTTGTTATCAATGCATCTAAGTTTGATATAAGTAACACTACATATGAAGATATATTTGGCAGCAATATTGATGTAAATTCAATCGTTGGCGGTGTAAATGGAATAACCGTAAGCGGGGCAAATGCAACTCCTGTACTTACTGCTAACGGATTCAAAATTGATATGCCTGCAAACACGACAGGCACTGTTACGGTTACCTATAAAACGAAGGTTGATGATGTGACGCAGGATACAAAAAATACTGCCAAGCTTACAGGGGGTAGTGACCCAAGCTTTGATGTGTCTTCTGAGGCGACTGTCCCGGGAGCCAAAATGATAAGCAAGCGTTTTGCAGGTTACGACCCAATTGGGCATACCCTTACATGGAACATTACAGTAAATCAGGACAGTAAAAAACTTACAAATGTAAAGGTGACCGATACCTTTGACACATCCAAACTGGAATTTGTCAGTGTTCAGGGTGCCAAGCTGGATGCTTCCTCTGATAAAGCAAACGGAACACTTGTGTTTAATCTTGGCAATATTAGTGCACCGGTAACGATTACAGTTGTTACGCAGGTGGCTGATAGCATCCTCAATGCAGATGATGCATATACAAAGGACATATATTATGAAAATCATGTTAATTTGACCTCGAATGAGTATCCGGATGGCATTGATACTTCTGACGGTACATGGCAGAGACTTCAAAAGATTTCTCTTATCAGTAAGCGTGGAGAGGCAAGTAGTGAACATGATGGTACCATAACATGGACGGTTGAGGTTAAGGGACAGAAACAGACACCGTTAGGCTTTGCGTTTGAGGATGTGCTTCCTGAAAAGATGAAGTACGTTGAGGGCAGCTTCCGGATTCAGGAAATGTATTATGATGCTGCTCCGTCCTATAGAACTGTAAAAGTGGTGACGGATGCGGGTGGCAGACAAACCATTTCATATACCTTTGACAAAAAAGCTGACGAGAAATTTTTGGGCAGGACAGACCGCTCTTTCTGGATTGTATATAAAACAGTTGCATCGGATTATGTTGCCGCTGACAGCAACAGGGAATATGTAAATCATGCCAAGCTTAAGGCGGAATTCCCAAATGACGTGACACACGAGGAGGAAGCGGAAGCAACAGTGACAACGGTTGCAGGTGGAGTTCTTGACAAGGATTTCAGCTACAAGAAAGGAAACAGGGATGTCACTTGGAACGTAATGATAAATGAAGCGAGAACTGATATGTCGGATATTAAAAATCCGAGGTTGACGGATAGACTTGCGGATTATTTCGATTACGTGGAAGGAAAGCTTTACAGGGTAGATGCGTCGGGAAATAAAAAAGAAGTTTCTAAAAATGATTATAAAATAATCGTTGTAAACGGAATGCTTACGGTAAAGATGCCAAATATAGGAAGTGACTGCTTCCTGTTCCAGTTCACAACAAGGTTTAATTGTCTTGAGGCAAATTTGCCGAATGATATTGTAAATAAAATCAGTCTGGAAGGTGATGGACAGACATTTGAGACAACAAGCTCAAATGTTGAAAACGTTTCATTTAATTCTGCGATTGCGGGAGCTACAATAAAGCGTGATATCCGAATTATGAAGGTGGATAAATCAAATCACGCAAAGGCACTTGAAGGAGCGGTATTTGAGCTTTATCTTGCGGATAGGAAAACACTTGTGGGAACTGCAACGACCGACAAAGACGGTATGGCTGTATTTGTGGATGCAGGTTCTTTGCTGGGAGAGGTTCTTTATCTCAAGGAGACAGAAGCTCCGGAAGGATACAAGTTAAATGAGGACTGGATTCGGATTGACGATTATGATGAGGCTCATTTGATTACGGATCCTGTTACCGGAAGAAGATATTATTCTAAGCAGGTTGAAAATACAAGTGATGCGGAAAGCAACACAGGAACAATCAAACTGGAAAAACAGGATAGCGGCAAGTCGAGTGTTAAGCTTCGTGGCGCAGAGTTTAGCTTATACAGTGATGCGGCATGTAAGAAGCTTGTTGCTAAAAAGGACACGGATGTGAATGGCTATTTGTCATTTGCCAATATTCCGCTTGGAACTTACTGGTTGAAGGAAACGGCTTCACCTGTGGGGTATAAGCTGAATTCAGAGGTTGTGATGGTAGAAGTTTCAAATGACGGTGATGGTGTTGTCGTAAAATATGGAGCGGATGCTGACAGCCTTGCTGAAGTGCCGGATGGAGTATACATAGCCGTTAATGAAAAAGCAACGGCGTCACTGAAAATAACAAAACGTGACTCTGAGGATGACACTCCGCTTGCAGGAGCCAGATATGAAGTTTATCTAGGTGAAAACGGTACGGTACGTGTCGGCTATGGTGAGACAGATGCAAACGGTATTGTGACTTTCCAGGGACTGGAGCTTGGAAGAACATATTATTACCGTGAGGTCGAAGCACCGGCAGGTTATGCGCTTGATCCGACGATGAGAAGCTTTGTTGCAGGAAGTGCCAGCGGCAGAGAGGATATCGTTATTGAAAAAGAGCATACGAACGATTTGCAGATCGGTAGTATCGCAATTCGTAAGACGGATGATGGAGTGCCAAATGCAAATTTACTTGCAGGCGTTGAATTTACACTGTATAGCGTTGATGCTGATGGTAACGAAACGGTATACATGAAAGACGGAGTACCATATAAGGTAGTTACAGGACCTTATGGTAATGCACGGTTTATAGATATTCCATTTGGAAAATATGTGATTAAGGAAGGCAACAATCCGGGATACCATGCGGTTGCTGATATCGATGTTATCGTGGAGGAAACAGGCTTTGTTGATGTTGAAGTTGTAAATGAAGTACTTAGATTTGACCTTGAGATTTTAAAGCTTGAGGACGATGATGATGCAGATGACAGCAATAACAAAAAACTTGCAGGCGTAAAATTTGGATTATATAACGACAGTGGGGCAAATATTGCAAGCGGAGTTACGAATGCGAATGGAACGCTTACGTTTGAAAACGTTGCACTTAAAGATTATACGGGTGACTTTACAATAAAGGAAGAGTCAGTGCCGGACGGATATATTAAAGCAGAAGATGTTGTGATATCAAATGCGGAAGCGAAAGCAGCTGCCAACAACAGGGTTGCCATTTCAAAAACAATTAAGAATAAGAAGGAGTCAGGAGCACTCCTTGTCAAAAAGATTGACGAGGGAAATGGAAACGGTTTGGCAGGAGCAGAGTTTAGCCTTTTGGATGCGAATAAATTAACGGTTGCGACAGCAAAATCCATGACGGCTGAGGAAGCGGCTGAAAAAGTGAATGCAGGTGTAACGGATGCGGTAGAGGGTTCTGTATATTTTGAAAATCTGAAATATGGAACATACTATCTTGTTGAGACAAAGGCACCTGTAAACGGCAATGAAATTTACATTTTAAATACGACAGAGTATAAGGTACAAATCACGGATAATGATATTGTAACGACCGTGATTGGAGCTGGCAATAGCACGATTGGTGAAATACCGAACGAAAAACAGAAGACGGCAGCACCTATTGTAAGCTTCTGGTTTGAAAAGACAGATGGCGAGGGCAATCCTCTGGCAGGCGCATCCTTTGTGATGCAAAGGAAACCTGTTGGGGCAAGTACATGGACGACAATTGCTACATCTGTCAGCAATGACGACGGAAAAGTATTTTTCAGACGTGTATCAATTAAGGATGATGCAGATACCACAGCATACAGAATTATAGAAGCGGCATCGCCTGCGGGATATATGATGGATAAGGATTTTGCAGTTAATATCCCGAATAAGGCATGGTTTGCGGAAGAATATTCAGACAGTGAAACTGCACCATTGGATGATGCACATATAAAACGGCTTCTTGAAAATGGACTGAACGGTGATGAGGTTTCAGTTGAAAATAATAAAATACTTGGCAAGATACAGGTTACAAAAACCATCATTAATTCAGATGAAACGCTTGCGGGTGCGGAGTTCATGCTCTATGACATAAACGGAAATGAAATAGAAGGCATTACTCCAAAGACAACAAATGATGAGGGTATTGTATTGTTTGACAAGCTTCCGATTGGAACCTACGTGGTGAAAGAAATCGGGGCACCTAAGGGATATACGTTAAGCACGCAGGAAAGCAGGGTTGCAGTGAATGACGACACCCTGAAAAAGGTTGAGTTTAAGGATACACCAATCAATCTTACAATCTCCAAGAGGAGCCTCACAGGTGCACTTGAGTTAAGAGGAGCCAGTCTTGAGCTTCGGGACGCTGATGGAAAGCTGCTTGACAGTTGGGTGTCGGGAGGAAGTGCACACAGGGTAAAATCGTCACTTCTCACAATAGGAGAAACATATACCCTTGAGGAAGTCGGAGCGCCTAAGGGCTATGCATACAGCAAAAAAATTGTGTTTGAAATCACAGAAACGGGTGCAATTGTCCTTAAGGAAGATAGCTCGGATGCTAATGCATCGAAAAGCGGACAGACTATTATCATGAGAGATACACCGCTCAACGTAACGATTACCAAAGTAAATGAAAACGGTACACCGCTTTCGGGTGCAATTCTTGAGATAATAGATGACAAAGGCGCTTCCGTTGCAAAGTGGACAACAAATGGAAATGGCTACAAGGCAGGACCTGTGCTTAGTGTACCGGAGCCTGGAACGGGAGTAAAGGAGTATACTCTGATTGAGCAGGGAGCACCTGCAAAATATGAAATTGCAGAGGAAATTAAGTTTACTGTTTCCTCCGATGGAACAATCAGGGATGAAAGTGGTGCAGTCATTAACAGTATCACAATGCAGGATAATTTAAAGACAGGTATTTATGTAAGAAAGCTTGATGATGATTATAATACTTTGGTGGGAGCTGAATTTGCTGTTTACGAGGGTGACGACAGAACATCGCCAGTTCAAAGCTGGACGTCAGGAAGAACACCAAAACAGCTTGATGTAGGCGCAGGTGATGGAGAAATCCACCGCAATACAGAGTATGTGCTTGTTGAGACACAAGCTCCTGTGGGATACGTAAAGGCACCTGACTTGAAATTCATGGTGGGCGATGACGGTAAGGTGACAATTGTGTCAGGCGGAAGCAGCGATACATTAAACCATGACAGAGATATGATTAACATCATTGATAAAAAGCTTGAACTTAAGATTAAAAAGACAGATGCATATGGTATCGTGTTAAAGGGAGCGACATTGAAGCTTTCCGTATATGACCGTGACAATTACTGTGCAAATAAAGAAAAGGTTATATTTGCCGAAAAGGTTACGGGCAATGATGTGATTTTGGTTGACCCGAATCTTCTTACCGCAGGAGAAATGTATATACTTGAGGAGCTTCATGCACCAGCAGGATTTTTGAAGGCAAGACCAATTGTATTTACGATTGACGAACAGGGAACTGTTACAAGAAACTACATTATAAATGAAGCAGGTCATCCTGTTAATGACAACACCTATGTTGCAGACAACACCATCGTTATGGAGGATGAGGAGGCAGGACTCAGTGTTGGAAAGATAGACAAGGCAAGTGTGGGTGGCGAACCTGTATATGTTGCAGGCTCTACGCTTCAGCTTACAACGGTTGATGATCCTGAATTCAGGGATGAATTCTTCGTGACAAAGACGTGGGAGAGTACAAAGTATCCTGAATCATGGTCAATTAATGATTTCACACCGGGATGCAAATATGTTCTGACAGAAATAGGTGCACCTGACGGATATGCTTACACGGATCCGATTGAATTTACTATTGATGAGGATACACATGATATCATTATAGAAACGATTAATGATGATACGCAGGATGTAGAAAAGGTTCCGCAGGAAAACCGTACAGTATTTATAGCGGATGCAAGGATAAACTTAAATGTGGCAAAGGTTGATGCCATTACGGATCAACCGCTTGCGGGAGCAAAATTTGAGATACTGGATGCGGACGGTAAGGTTGTTGCAAGCTGGATTAGCACAGGTAAGGTGAAATCAGTTGACACATCCAAGCTGCTTGCGGGCGGCTCTGATACTGCTGACTATAAGGTATATACGCTCCATGAAGCGTCTGCACCAAAAGGATATCAGCTTGCGGAGGATGTGAAGTTTGCAATTGACAGGGATGGATATATGTTCACCGTAACTGTCGGAGCTGATGGAGCAGAGGTGTATACACCGATTTCCACAACGGTTGGTGAAAACATAATCAACATAATAAAAGTTTCGGATGAACCACAGACGGTTATCCGAAAGCAGGATTTAAACGGCAAGAATGTTTCGGGAGCAAAGCTTACCATTTATGCAAAGAATGAGAACAGCAGCTTTGAACCAATAACATGGAATACAGCCGATACTCCGGTTATGTATATTGATACAGATACATTTGCGGTTTCTGAGAGATATATAATAGAGGAAACAGAGACACCATCGGGATATACATATGCAGGAAATATTGAATTTTACTATGATGCGGACGGCAACCTTTTCATAGATGGTGTACAGAGTGATACAAGAACCATCACCATGATAAATAAAAAGATAAACGTTGTCATCAGCAAGCAGGATGCAGAAAATGGAAATGAGCTGAAAGGTGCAACCCTTTCCATTAAGGACAGTAACGATGAGATTATTTACACATATGAAAGTAATGGTAAGCCAAAGCTGATACCTGCTGACACATTTAATGTAAATAAGGAAGGACTCACATACTACGTGCTTGAGGAAACAAATGCACCAAAGGGCTATAAGGTGGCAAAGCCGATACAGTTCGCCCTTGACAGCGCAGGAAATATTTACATAAGAAATGCAAAGGGTAAATATGTACCTGTATCTGCGGAGGATGGAATGATTGTCATGGAGGATGAGCGGGAACAGACACCGCCTGAGGTAAATCCGCCTGAGCCGCCAAGACCTAATGGACCGAATACGGGAGACAACACACCTGTTGCATTCCTGTTTATGACAGGTATACTTGCACTCGGTGGAATCCTATTCATGCTAAAAAAGAGAAAACGTTAAAATAATCTAAAAGGGCTGATGTGCTGGGAATATTCCTGGTACATCAGTCTTTTTATGTTAAGCAGGGAAAAACTTGAAAATAATAAAAAAAAGTCCTTGCAATATGCGTTTCCTTGTTATATAATAGCCATTGCTGTGACATTGATAGCGTGGAAGCGAAGGTTGCTGCGTAACATGGAAGCAGGTTATTTCGTGGAGCGAATGTCAATTAAAGATAACTGGCGACAAGTCACTGTACTGAATACCATCCGCAGGTTACTACCGAAAAGGCGGAGATGACGTGTGAAAGTTAACGAATGTTTAAATTTATGACACACACGGGAAAGTTGTACAGTCACCACTTGTCGTACTACTATTAAGTGCGAAAAGGAGGCGGCTTTTTTTATGGCAAGTCAAATTATGAGAATCACATTGAAGGCGTACGATCACAAGTTAATCGATCAGGCTGCAAAGCAGATTATCGAAACTGTAAAGAGTACAGGAGCAAAGGTTAGCGGACCGGTTCCGATGCCTACAAAGGTTGAGAAGGTTACAATCCTCAGAGCTGTTCATAAGTATAAGGATTCCAGAGAGCAGTTTGAGCAAAGAACCCACAAGAGACTCATTGATGTCTTGACACCATCACAGAAGACAATTGATGCTTTACAGAAGCTTGATATGTCAGCTGGTGTATATATTGATGTTAAGATGAAGTAATTAAGAAAGAAAAATGCAGTAAATACCTAATTACATTTTATAAGGAAGTATCCTTGAAAATGAATTTAGTATGATTACCTTACTTAAGGCAATCCGCTGTGAATTAAAATTAGGAGGAAGTTTAATAATGAAGAAAGCTATTTTAGCAACAAAAGTCGGAATGACTCAAATCTTCAACGAAGACGGTGTGCTTACACCGGTAACAGTATTAGAGGCTGGTCCATGTGTTGTAACTCAGGTGAAAACAGTTGATAATGACGGTTACGATGCAATTCAGGTTGGACTCGGCGAAAAGAAAGAGAGAGTTACTACTAAGGACGTTTCAGGTAAGAAAGTTATCAGAAACCCACATGGCGCCGGTAAGGCTGAGGTAGGACACTTCAAGAAGGCAGGAACAACACCTAAGAGATATGTAAGAGAGTTCAGATTGGAGAACGCTGCAGATTTTAGTGCAGGCGACGAAATCAAGGCTGATATCTTTGCAGAGGGTGACAAGATTGATGTTACTGCTAAGTCAAAGGGTAAAGGATATGCGGGCGGTATCAAGAGATACGGCATGAAGTCAGGTCCTTCAGCTCACGGTTCAAAGTACCACCGTCATGCGGGCTCAAATGGTTCTGCAACTACTCCGGGTAGAGTATTCAAGGGAAAGAAGATGCCTGGACATATGGGTAACGTAAGAGTTACAGTACAGAATCTTGAGATAGTTAAGATAGATGTTGAAAACAATGTAATCTTGGTAAAGGGCGCAGTTCCGGGACCGAAGAAATCATTAGTAATGATTAAGGAAACAGTAAAAACCGGCAAGTAATCGGTTTTTAAGGAAGGAGGAACATTTAGATGGCAACAGTAGCTGTTTATAACATCGAAGGTAAGGAAGTAGATAAGCTTGAGCTTAATGACAACGTGTTCGGTGTTGAAATAAATGAACATTTAGTACACCAGGCTGTAGTAAGCCAGTTAGCAAATAGTCGTCAGGGAACACAGAGTACAAAGACACGTTCTGAAGTATCAGGCGGCGGAAGAAAGCCTTGGAGACAGAAGGGAACCGGTCATGCAAGACAGGGTTCAACAAGAGCTCCTCAGTGGACAGGCGGTGGAGTTGTATTTGCTCCAAAGCCAAGGGATTATTCAAAGAAGATGAACAAGAGAGAAAAGCAGATTGCAATGAAGTCTGCACTTACTTCAAAGGTTCAGGATTCAAAGCTTATCGTTGTAGATGAGATTAAGCTTGACGAGATTAAGACTTCAAGATTCGTTAAGATACTTGACAATCTTAAGGCTCCTAAGGCGTTGGTTGTAACAAAGGATAAGGATGAAAAGATTATTCTTTCTGCAAGAAACATTCCAACGGTAAAGACTACAATGACAAATTCAATTAATGTATATGACATTCTTAAGTATGATTCACTTGTAATCACTAAGGATGCTGTAGCAGCAATCGAGGAGGTGTACGCATAATGGCAGATATTAAATATTATGACGTTATACAGAAGCCTGTTCTTACTGAAAAGAGTATGAACGCTATGGCAGAGAAAAAATACACTTTCCTTGTACATCCGGAAGCAACCAAGACTCAGATTAAAGAGGCTGTTGAGAAGATGTTTGAGGGAACTAAGGTGGCTAAGGTAAATACCATGAACGGTGAGGGAAAGACCAAGAGACGTGGCACGGTATACGGAAAGACTGCAAAGACTAAGAAGGCAATTGTTCAGCTCACGGCTGAAAGTGCTGATATAGAGTTATTTGAGGGACTGTAGAATGTAAATCGAAAGGAGAAAGAAAATGGGAATTAAGACGTACAACCCATATACACCTTCTAGAAGGAACATGACTGGTCTTGATTTTGAGGAAATTACAAAGAGCACTCCTGAGAAGTCTCTTTTAGCTAAGAAAACAAAGACAGCCGGTCGTAACAATCAGGGAAAAATCACAGTGAGACATCACGGTGGTGGAAATAGACAAAAATACAGAATCATCGATTTCAAGAGAAGAAAAGATGATATACCTGCTAAGGTGGCAGCAATCGAGTATGACCCGAACAGAACTGCAAACATTGCACTTCTTCATTATGTAGATGGCGAGAAGGCATACATTATTGCTCCTGTAGGACTTAAGGTCGGCGATGAGCTTATGAACGGTTCAAACGCAGAGGTTAAGGTTGGCAACTGCCTGCCACTTGCTGATATTCCGGTTGGTACGGAAATTCACAACATCGAGCTTTATCCTGGTAAGGGCGCACAGCTTGTTCGTTCAGCAGGTAACTCCGCTCAGCTTATGGCTAAGGAGGGAAAGAATGCAACACTTCGTCTTCCTTCAGGTGAGATGAGAATGGTTCCTATCGTTTGTCGTGCAACAATCGGTCAGGTTGGAAATATTGAGCACGGACTTGTTAACATCGGTAAGGCGGGACGTAAGCGTCACATGGGAGTAAGACCTACAGTAAGAGGTTCTGTTATGAACCCGAACGACCATCCACATGGTGGTGGTGAAGGTAGAACCAGTATTGGTAGACCAGGACCATCTACTCCATGGGGTAAGCCGGCACTGGGACTTAAGACCAGAAAGAAGAATAAACAGTCTAACAAGATGATAATAAGAACAAGAGACGGTAAGAACGTTAAGTAAGGAGGTAACATATGGCTCGTTCATTAAAAAAAGGACCATTTGCAGATGATTATTTATTAAAGAAAATAGATGCTCTTAATGCGGCAAATGATAAGCAGGTTATTAAGACCTGGTCACGTCGCTCAACTATCTTTCCTTCATTTGTAGGTCATACAATAGCAGTATATGATGGAAGAAAGCATGTGCCTGTATATGTAACTGAGGATATGGTTGGCCATAAGCTTGGTGAGTTCGTTGCAACCAGAACATACAGAGGACATGGCAAGGATGAGAAAAAGGGTAAGAAGAGATAAGTTGAAAGGAGGAGACATTCATGGCAAAAGGACATAGATCCCAAATTAAGAGACTCAGAAATGAGAACAAGGATACAAGACCAAAAGCTACAGTATCTTACGCCAGAGTTTCAGTGACAAAGGCATGTTTCGTATTAGATGCAATAAGAGGCAAGGATGTAACTTCAGCACTTGGTATTCTTGCTTATAACAACAGATATGCTTCAAAGGTTATCGAGAAGCTTTTAAAGTCTGCTATTGCAAATGCAGAGAATAACAACGGAATGAAGGCAGAGGACCTTTACATTGCAGAATGTTATGCAAATAAAGGACCGACAATGAAGAGAATTCAACCAAGGGCACAGGGTAGGGCTTACAGAATCGAGAAGAGAACAAGCCACATTACAATTGTGCTGGATGAAAGATAGGAGGTAAGCAGAGTGGGACAGAAGGTTAATCCACATGGTTTAAGAGTTGGAATAATCAAGGATTGGGATTCAAAGTGGTATGCTGATACCAAGAACGGTGAATTCGCAAACAACCTTGTTGAAGACTATAAAATCAGAGAGTATTTAAAGAAAGAGCTTTATGCGGCAAATATTTCTAAGATTGAGATAGAGAGAACAGCAGACCGGGTAAAGGTTAGTGTATATACTGCAAAGCCTGGTGTCGTAATAGGTAAGGGTGGAGCCGGTATTGAGAAAGTTAAGACTAAGGTTCAGAAGCTTACTTCCAAGAAGCTTATCATCGACATTAAGGAAATCAAGAAACCAGATTTGGATGCACAGCTTGTTGCAGAGAATATTGCAGCACAGCTTGAGAACCGTATCTCTTTCAGAAGAGCAATGAAGTCATGCATGGGCAGAACAATGAGAGCCGGTGCACTTGGTATTAAGACTGCATGTTCAGGAAGACTTGGCGGAGCAGATATGGCAAGAACAGAGTTTTATAGTGAGGGAACAATACCACTTCAGACTCTTCGTGCTGATATTGATTATGGATTTGCTGAGGCGGATACAACATACGGTAAAGTTGGTGTTAAGACATGGATTTACCACGGAGAAGTACTTCCTACGAAGGGAAATAAGGAAGGGAGCGATAAATAATGTTAATGCCTAAAAGAGTTAAGCGTCGTAAACAGTTCAGAGGTTCTATGGCAGGTAAGGCGCTTAGAGGAAATAAAATAACAAACGGTGAATATGGTATCGTGGCTATGGAGCCTGCATGGATTAAGTCAAACCAGATAGAGGCAGCCCGTATTGCCATGACACGTTATGTAAAGCGTAATGGTAAGGTTTGGATTAAAATATTCCCTGATAAGCCTGTAACGGCTAAGCCGGCTGAAACCCGTATGGGTTCAGGTAAGGGTTCCCTTGAGTACTGGGTAGCAGTAGTTAAGCCAGGCAGAGTTCTTTTTGAGATTGCCGGTGTACCAGAGGAAACTGCAAGAGAGGCACTTCGTCTCGCAGTACACAAATTACCATTAAAGTGTAAGATAGTTGCTAAGGCGGACTTAGAAGTTGAAGAGGGAGGTAAATAGCAGTGAAGCTTAAGGAATATAAAGAAGAATTAAAGGCAAAATCACTTGAGGATTTACAGAGCGATTTAGTAGCTGCTAAGAAGGAATTATTTAATTTAAGATTCCAGAATGCCACTAATCAGCTTGAAAATACAAGCAGAATTAAGGATGTTAGAAAAAACATCGCAAGAATTCAGACAGTTATAGCCCAGAAGGCTGAGTAATTATCGTAAAAGGAGGAAATATTGTGGACAGAAATCTGAGAAAAACACGTGTAGGTTTAGTTACAAGTGATAAGATGGATAAGACAATTGTTGTGTCAATCGTTGATAATGTAAAGCATCCTCTTTACGGTAAAATTGTAAAGAGAACTTACAAGCTCAAGGCTCATGATGAGAATAATGAGTGCAAGATTGGTGATAGAGTAAGAGTTATGGAGACAAGACCACTTTCAAAGGATAAGAGATGGAGACTTGTTGAGATAATTGAAAAGGCTAAGTAAGGGAGGCGTAAACAATGGTTCAGCAGGAAACAAGACTCAAGGTTGCTGATAATACAGGTGCTAAGGAAATCCTTTGTATCAGAGTATTAGGCGGTTCAACCAGAAGATATGCAAACATCGGTGATATCATAGTTGCCTCTGTTAAAGATGCAACACCAGGCGGAGTTGTAAAGAAGGGTGACGTTGTAAAGGCAGTAGTTGTACGTTCAAAGAAGGGCGCACGCCGTAAGGACGGTTCATACATTAAGTTTGATGAAAACGCAGCAGTTATTATAAGAGATGACGGAAACCCAAGAGGAACCCGTATATTTGGACCTGTAGCAAGAGAGCTTCGTGATAAGAAGTTTATGAAGATAGTATCTCTTGCACCAGAAGTATTATAGGAGGTAAAGACTGTGGCAACAATGAAAATCAAAAAAGACGATCTTGTCAAAGTAATTGCCGGCAAGGATAAAGGCAAAGAAGGAAAAGTATTGGCAGTTGATACTAAGAATAATACAGTTTTAGTTGAAGGTGTTAATATTGTTCACAGACACAGCAAGCCTAGTATGCAGAATCAGCAGGGCGGAATTATAGATAAAGAAGCTCCTATCGATATATCTAACGTAATGTACCTTTACAAGGGTAAGCCGGTAAGAATCGGATTTACAGGCGAGAAAAAGGACAAGGTAAGAGTGGCAAAGGTAAACGGCAAGCTCGAAGTCATCGATTAGGAATTATAGGAAAGGAGGCACAGCAACTTGAGCAGACTTAAGGATATGTATAGCAATGAAATTAAAGATGCTATGACAAAAAAATTCGGATATAAAAATGTTATGCAGGTACCAAGGCTTGAAAAGATTGTTATCAACATGGGCGTTGGTGAGGCAAGAGAAAATGCTAAGGTATTGGATGCAGCTATAAAGGACCTTGAGACGATAACGGGTCAGAAGGCTGTTGTTACACGTGCGAAGAAGTCAGTTGCAAACTTCAAGCTTAGAGAGGGTATGCCTATAGGATGTAAGGTTACTCTTCGTGGAGAGAAGATGTATGAGTTTACTGACAGACTTGTGAACCTTGCACTTCCACGTGTACGTGATTTTAGAGGTGTTAATCCTAATGCATTTGACGGTAGAGGAAACTACGCACTTGGCATTAAGGAACAGCTTATTTTCCCGGAAATAGAGTACGATAAGATTGATAAGGTAAGAGGTATGGACATTATATTTGTTACTACGGCAAATACTGATGAGGAAGCTCGTGAATTATTAGGTCTTTTCGGTATGCCATTTAAGAAGTAATAGGAGGGATTAACATGGCTAAAACATCAATGAAGATTAAGCAGCAGCGTCCTCAGAAGTTTTCAACAAGAGAGTACACTCGTTGCAAGATATGTGGTCGTCCACATGCATATTTGAGAAAATACGGAATCTGTAGAATCTGCTTCCGTGATTTAGCATATAAGGGACAGATACCGGGCGTTAAGAAGTCAAGTTGGTAAATGTCCTAAGGAGGGACCCACGAAGTGGGAGGATACCTTAGGACAGTCCCACGGAGCAAAGGGACCCACGAAGTGGGAGGATGCCTTAGGACAGACCCGCAGAGCAAAGGGGTCCGCGAAGTGGGAAGCTTTCTTAGGACAGACCCGCGGAGAGTGGGAGGGACAGGTCCTCAGGACTCCGTCTGCTACGCAGACACCTCAGGACAAACCACGCAGCAATTTCTAAATAAATAGGAGGCAAAAGAATTATGTCAATGAGCGATCCAATTGCAGATATGCTTACAAGAATCCGTAATGCAAATACTGCAAAACATGATACAGTAGATATACCAGCATCAAAGATGAAGCTGGCGATTGCAGATATTCTTCTCAAAGAGGGTTATATCAAGGCAGTTGACGTTGTGGAGGAAGGAAACTTCAAGACAATAAAAATTACACTCAAGTACGGTGCAAATAAGAATGAGAAGATTCTTACAGGCCTTAAGAGAATTTCTAAGCCTGGTCTTCGTGTTTACGCATCAAAGGATGAGCTTCCAAAGGTTCTCGGAGGACTTGGAACAGCTATTATCTCAACAAATAAGGGTGTACTTACAGATAAGGAAGCAAGAAAGCAGAATGTTGGCGGAGAAGTGCTTGCTTTCATTTGGTAATAAATAGATAATCTATCTGAAATAATATAAGGAGGACAGGCGAAATGTCACGAATTGGAAGAATGCCTATCGCTGTACCAGCAGGTGTTACTGTTGATATAGCAGAAAATAATAAGGTGACTGTAAATGGACCTAAGGGAACACTTGAGAGAGTGCTTCCGGCTGAGATGGAAATCACTCAGGAGGGTGCCGAGATATTGGTAAAGAGACCAAACGATTTAAAGAAGATGAAATCACTTCATGGTCTTACAAGAACACTTATTAACAACATGGTGGTTGGAGTTACGGAAGGGTATGTAAAGACTCTTGAGGTTAACGGTGTAGGTTACAGAGCTGCAAAGCAGGGAAGCAAGCTTACACTTTCTCTCGGATATTCACATCCTGTAGAGATGACTGACCCAGAGGGAATCACAACAGCAGTTGACGGAAACAAGATTACCGTAAGTGGTATTGATAAAGAGAAGGTTGGCCAGTACGCTGCCGAAATCAGAGAGAAGAGAAGACCTGAGCCATATAAGGGCAAGGGTATCAAGTATGATTACGAGGTTATCAGACGTAAGGTTGGTAAGACCGGTAAGAAATAATTAAGGAGTGAATGAAATGATTAAGAAGGAATCAAGAAGTGCTATACGCGCTAAAAAACATTTAAGAATTCGTAACCGTTTTAGCGGCACAGCGTCAAGACCTCGTTTAGCAGTATTCAGAAGTAATAATCATATGTACGCTCAGATTATTGATGATACGGCAGGTCACACTTTAGTGTCAGCTTCAACAGTTCAGAAGGATGTAAAGGATCAGCTTGAGAAAACAAACGATGTGGCAGCAGCAGCATACCTTGGCACAGTAATTGCCAAGAGAGCACTCGATGCAGGCATCACGACTGTTGTTTTCGACAGAGGCGGTTATATATATCAGGGTAAGGTTCAGGCATTAGCAGACGCAGCAAGAGAAGCTGGATTAGAATTCTAATAAGGAGGAAAAGCGACGTATGAAGCATGAAATCATAGATGCCAGTAAGTTAGAATTGGAAGAAAATGTTGTAAACATTAAGCGTGTTACTAAGGTTGTTAAGGGCGGACGTAACATGAGATTCGCTGCTCTTGTAGTTGTGGGTGATAAGAATGGACATGTAGGTGCCGGTGTAGGAAAGGCAGCAGAAATTCCTGAAGCAATCCGCAAGGGTAAAGAGGACGCAATCAAGAAACTCGTTAAAGTAAACATAAACGAAAATGGAAGTATCCCTTATGATTGGGAGGGAAACTTTGGTAGTGCTAAGGTGTTACTTAAGTCTTCTCCAAAGGGTACCGGTATTATCGCAGGTGGTCCTGCCCGTTCCGTTTTGGAGCTTGCAGGCTACAAGAATATCCGTACAAAGTCCTTAGGTTCAAATAACAAGCAGAACGTAGTTCTTGCTACTATCGAAGGTCTTTCAAAGATTAAAGCACCTGAAGAAATTGCAAGACTTCGTGGCAAATCTTTAGACGAGATTCTTAACTAAGGAGGTAATTGTAAAATGGCAGATAAGTTAAAGGTTACATTAGTTAAGTCACCGATTGGAGCTATTCCAAAGCACAGGGCAACAGTAGAAGCACTTGGTTTAAGAAAGCTTAATAAGAGTGTTGAGCTACCTAACAATGTTGCTACTCTTGGAATGGTAAAGCAGGTTAGTCACTTGGTTAAGGTAGAAGAGATTTAATGAAAGATTTGAATTAAAGGAGGTACAGTCATGGATTTATCAAGCTTAAAGCCAGCCGAAGGTGCTGTTCAAAGCGATAATTTCAGAAGAGGCCGTGGTCATGGTTCAGGAAATGGCAAGACCGCAGGTAAGGGACACAAGGGTCAGAAGGCTCGTTCAGGTGCGCCAAGACCAGGCTTCGAGGGTGGTCAGATGCCACTTTATAGAAGAATTCCAAAGAGAGGCTTCACATGTAGAAATCACAAGGAGATAGTTGCAATCAACGTATCCGTTCTTGACAGATTTGAGGATGGTTCAGAGGTAACTGTTGCAACACTCATTGAGGCCGGAGTAATTAAAAATCCTAAAGATGGTGTTAAGATATTAGGAAATGGAGAGTTGACAAAGAAGCTTACCGTTAAGGTAAATGCCTTCAGTAAGTCTGCTGCTGAGAAGATTGAGGCTCTCGGCGGAAAAGTAGAGGTGATTTAGGTATGTTCAAAACCTTAAGAGATGCTCTTAGAGTAAAGGATATACGAAAGGGGTTACTCTTTACATTCTTTATTCTGGTTGTAGTCAGATTGGGATGTATAATTCCGGTACCAGGACTTGATACGGCAGCAATCAAAGCATATATGGAGTCTGCATTCGGGGACGCCGGTGGACTGATTAGCACATTTACGGGCGGTTCATTTGAACAGATGTCAATATTTGCACTGAATGTCACACCATATATCACATCTTCCATTATCATGCAGCTTCTCACCATAGCCATTCCTGCTCTTGAAGAGATGCAGAAGGACGGTGAGGATGGCCGTAAGAAGATGACAGCCATCACTAGGTATGTGACAATTCTGCTTGCCATTATAGAAAGCTTAGGACTTGCAATTGGATTTGACAGAGGAAACTACTACACAATCAATACAACGCTTGGATATTTTGTTGTACTCATCACACTTACCGCAGGTAGTGCCTTTGTTATGTGGCTTGGAGAAAAGGTTACAGAGTACGGTGTGGGAAATGGTATTTCTATCATACTTTTGATAAACATTGTTTCAAGGATGCCGAGCGATTTTAAGGACCTTTATGTTATGTTCGTAAAGGGTAAGGATATTGTAGATCAGGTTATTGCAGTAGCCATTGTTTTGGGAGTTATATTGGTTACGGTTGTACTTGTTGTACTGCTTCAGGACGGTGTCAGAAAGATACCTGTCCAGTATGCACAGAAGGTACAGGGCAGACGAAATGTCGGCGGACAGCAGAGCCATATACCGCTTAAGGTAAATACCTCAAGTGTTATTCCTGTCATCTTTGCATCTTCAATACTCTCAGTTCCATCTGTAGTAATGAACTTGTTTAATTTGAAAGCATCGGGAACTTGGGCAAAAATATTGGAGGGCTTAAATCAGGGATACTGGTGTAATCCGAACCATCCGTGGGCAAGCATAGGTTTGATTGTTTATATTCTTCTTGTTGTTTTCTTTGCATATTTCTATACATCGGTTACATTTAATCCGATGGAAATAGCAAATAACATGAAGAAAGGCGGAGGATTTATTCCAGGTATCAGACCAGGTAAGCCTACTCAGGACTATCTGAATAAAATATTGAACTATATAGTATTTATAGGAGCAGTTGGTCTTATAATAGTTGCTATCATTCCAATATTCTTTAACGGTTGGTTTGGAGCAAATGTTTCCTTTGGTGGAACATCACTTATCATTATCGTAGGTGTTATTATAGAGACAATTAAGCAGATAGAGTCAAAGATGATTGTAAGGAATTATTCAGGATTCTTAAACAGCTAATGAGTGAGGC
This sequence comes from uncultured Lachnospiraceae bacterium, assembly GCA_947652735.1. Taxonomy (GTDB): domain Bacteria; phylum Bacillota; class Clostridia; order Lachnospirales; family Lachnospiraceae; genus Coprococcus_C. The sequence continues at coordinate 36,894 of CANTEG010000003.1, forward strand.
TGTCGTACAGAGATAAAAGCGACTCTGTGCGACAGCCCTGTTATGATATTAAAGAGTTATTAGAAAATATATGTATTAGGAGGTTGTGTTTTATGAAGATAATTATGTTAGGAGCACCTGGTGCAGGTAAGGGAACACAGGCTAAAATGATAGCAGCAAAGTATGGTATACCACATATTTCAACAGGAGATATATTCAGGGCAAACATAAAGAACAAAACAGAGCTTGGCGCAAAGGCTAAGGAGTATATGGATAAGGGTCTTCTTGTTCCGGATGAGCTTGTTGTAGACCTTATCATGGACAGATTTAAGGAAGATGATTGTAAGAATGGCTATGTGCTTGACGGTTTCCCAAGAACCATACCTCAGGCAGAGGCACTTGACAGTGCACTTTCAGCTAACGGTGAAAGTATAGATTATGCTATAAATGTTGAAGTTCCTGACGAGAACATCGTTAACAGAATGTCAGGAAGAAGAGCATGCGTAGGTTGTGGAGCAACTTATCACATTAAGTACAATCCTCCAAAGGTCGAAGACAAATGTGACGCATGTAACGAGGCGCTTATCTTAAGGGATGATGATAAGCCAGAGACAGTATTAAACAGACTTTCCGTTTACCATGAGCAGACTCAGCCACTCATTGAATATTACACGAAGAAGGGTGTTATCGCTGAGGTTGATGGAACGGTAGACATGCAGGATGTGTTTAATGCGATTGTCAGTATATTAGGAGAGTAAGAAAAAAATGGCTATTATTATTAAATCTCAAAGAGAAATCGAATTAATGAAGGAGGCTGGCAGAATACTTGCCATAACCCATGAGGAAATTAAGAAGATTATCAGACCGGGTATATCAACCTATGATATTGATAAGCGGGGAGAAGAGGTAATAAGAAGCTTTGGATGTATACCATCATTTTTAAATTATAATGGTTATCCGGCGTCTATATGTACCTCGGTAAATGATGAAGTGGTACATGGTATTCCGTCAAAAAAGAGAATACTACAGGAGGGCGATATTATAAGCCTTGATGCCGGAGTAATATATAAGGGATATCATTCGGACTCAGCAAGAACTTATCCGGTGGGTGAGGTCAGCGAGAAAGCCGAGAAGCTTATGAAGGCTACAAAGGAAAGCTTCTTTGAGGCTCTGAAAGTGTGTAGGGAAGGAAACTATGTAAATGATATTTCAAAGGCAGTGTTTGATTATATCACTGCAAGAGGTTACTCTGCCGTAAGAGATTTAGTGGGACATGGGGTCGGAGCAAATCTCCATGAGGCTCCAGAGGTTCCGAACTTCACGAGAAACAGAAAAGGTCCAAAGCTTAAGGCGGGCATGACCATAGCTGTAGAGCCTATGATTAATATAGGTACTTATGAGGTAGAGTGGTTAGATGATGATTGGACGGTAGTTACGGCAGACGGAGAGCTTTCAGCACATTATGAGAATACAATTCTTATCACAGAGGGTGATCCGGTAATTCTGTCACAGGCAGAGGGGATTGAATTATAGTATGTCCTAAGGAGAGACCCACTTGCGGGAGGATACCTTAGGACCAGCACGCACCAGCGTGCAGCAGAATATAGGAGGAACAGTTTATGCCAAAAGCAGACGAAATAGAAATGGAAGGCGTTGTTCTTGAAAAACTTCCAAATGCAATGTTTCAGGTTGAGTTGGAGAACGGACTCAAAGTTCTTGCACATATAAGCGGAAAGCTTAGAATGAATTATATTAAGATTCTTCCAGGAGATAAGGTTACGGTTGTTTTATCTCCATATGATCTTACAAAAGGAAGAATAACCTGGAGAGCAAAATAATATGTTAAAAATTGCTTGCAATATATTCTGATAAATGTTAGAATACCAATTTGTAGCGGACTTTTTTGAAAGGAGTGCATTTTAATGAAGGTTAGAGCATCAGTAAAACCGATTTGCGATAAGTGCAAAGTCATTAAAAGAAAAGGCAGTATTCGTATAATCTGCGAAAATCCAAAGCACAAACAGCGTCAGGGTTAGTTTAAAACCAAACGACGAGGAGTTAGAACAAGGTATGTAGGATGATGGCCCATCTGTAACTATGCCTTGTATTTGTGCACGTAATATTATTCCGTATTACGTTTCTAACGTATGGCAGGGTATGACTCTGTAGGGAGAAAACAAGGTTTTCTGCCAATTTTTAAAGCGGCTGTAGCATTTGATATGCTATCTATATAACTATTACAGATTTGTTTTTCTGTTACTGTCGGTATGCATTTCACCTTTGTATGTGAGTATAGTGCACCAATTCAGGACAAAGGATACCGAAAAAGCAGAAAAAGGTGCAAGAAGAAAAATTTCGGAGGTATGTTAGAATGGCTCGTATTTCAGGTGTTGATTTACCAAGAGAGAAGCGTGTCGAGATAGGTCTTACTTATATATATGGTATAGGTAGAACTTCAGCAACAAGAATTCTTAAAGAAGCAAATGTTAATCCTGATACCAGAGTTCGTGATTTGACTGATGACGAGGTTAAGAGAATCAGCGAAATCATCAATGAGACTCAGGTGGTAGAGGGTGATTTACGTAGAGAAATAGCACTTAATATTAAGCGTTTACAGGAAATAGGCTGCTACCGCGGAATCCGTCACAGAAAGGGATTACCTGTGCGTGGACAGAAGACTAAGACAAACGCAAGAACTCGTAAGGGTCCTAAGAAGACAGTTGCTAACAAGAAGAAGTAATCAGGCTTGCGTGATTGATTCACGTCAGATATAGAATAACCAGGGAGGTTTAGGTTAATGGCTAAGAAAGTTACTAGTAAAAAAGTGACAAAGAAGCGTGTCAGAAAGAACGTTGAACGTGGACAGGCTCATATTCAGTCATCATTTAACAATACAATTGTTACATTAACAGATGCCGAGGGTAATGCATTATCTTGGGCAAGTGCAGGCGGATTAGGATTCAGAGGTTCTAAGAAGTCTACACCTTACGCTGCTCAGATGGCAGCAGAAACAGCAGCAAAGGCTGCTGCACCATACGGACTTAAGACAATTGACGTTATGGTAAAGGGACCTGGCTCAGGAAGAGAGGCAGCTATTCGTGCTCTTTCAGCATGTGGTCTTGAGGTTGTTAGTATTAAGGATGTTACACCTGTTCCACACAACGGATGTCGTCCACCAAAAAGAAGAAGAGTCTAATAGGAGGTACAAAGAAAATGGCAGTAGATAGAACCCCAGTTCTTAAGAGATGCAGATCTTTGGGTATGGAGCCAATGTATCTCGGTGTTAATAAAAAGTCAAAGAGAAAGTTGAATAGAGCAAACAGAAAGGTAAGCGAGTATGGTTTGCAGCTTCGCGAGAAGCAGAAGGCTAAATTCATTTACGGTGTACTTGAGAAGCCTTTCCGTAATTTATTTGAGAAAGCACAGAAGATGCCGGGACTTGCAGGTCCAAACCTTATGGTTCTGCTTGAGTCAAGACTCGATAACATCGTATTCCGTATGGGATTTGCCAGAACAAGACGTGAGGCAAGACAGATTGTTGACCACAAGCACGTATTAGTAAACGGTAAGTGTGTTAACATCCCTTCATACAGAGTTGATATCGGGGACAAGATTGAAATAAGAGAAAAGAGCAAATCACTTCAGAGATATAAGGATATCGTGGAGGCAAATGCCGGACATACTTGTCCGGGATGGATGGAGTCTGACCTTGAGAGCTTAAGTGGTACAGTGTTAGAGAGACCGCTCAGAGAGCAGATTGACGTTCCTGTAAATGAGACCCTTATTGTCGAGTTATATTCAAAGTAAAATCTAAAATGTAACTGGAGATGACATATAAAAGGAGGGGCAGTAGTGTTTGAATTTGAGAAACCGAAAATAGAAATCGCCGAGATTTCTGAGGACAACAGATACGGAAGATTTGTAGTTGAGCCTTTGGAAAGAGGTTATGGTACTACACTTGGCAATTCGCTTAGAAGAATTATGTTATCTTCATTGCCAGGTACCGCAGTAAGCTTAATCAAAATTAAAGGCGTATTACATGAGTTTTCTTCTATACCAGGTGTGAAGGAAGACGTAACGGAAATCGTTATGAACATAAAAGAACTCTGTATCAAGAATAACGGAACTACAAATGAAGTAAGACAGGCGTACATCGAAGCCTCAGGTGATTGTGTTGTAACAGCCGGTGATATTCAGTTGGATGGTGACCTTGAGATTCTGAATCCGGAGCTTGTAATAGCAAACTTAAGCGGTGCAGATGCAAAGCTTGAGATGGAACTTACAATTACAAGCGGCAGAGGTTATGTAGGCTCAGACAAGAACAAGGATATCGATACATCGATTGATGCGATAGCGATTGATTCAATTTACACACCTGTTGAGCGTGTTAACCTTACGGTAGAAAACACACGTGTAGGACAGATAACAGACTACGATAAGCTTACACTTGATGTATATACAAATGGTACACTTGCACCAGACGAGGCTGTAAGCCTTGCTGCGAAGGTACTTAGTGAACATCTTAACCTCTTTGTGGATTTGTCAGAAAATGCCAAGACTGTGGATGTCATGGTAGAGAAGACGGATGATGCAAAGGAGAAGGTGCTTGAGATGAACATTGATGAGCTTGAACTTTCTGTTCGTTCATATAATTGTCTCAAGAGAGCTGGTATTAATACCGTAGAAGAATTGACAAACAAGACTTCAGAAGACATGATGAAGGTTCGTAACCTTGGTCGTAAGTCACTTGAGGAAGTTCTTGGTAAACTTAAGGAACTCGGCTTGTCACTGAAGACAGGAGACGAGTAAGGCAAGGCTTCGCGGGACGGCCCTAAGGAATCCGTCACTGTGTGACACCTTAGGACAAAAATCATAAGGAAGCACGCTGATGCGTGCGTAGGTCGTATGTGATATGACACATACGACATGTCCACTTAAGCCGAATAATAGTAAGCAAAGTGAAGACTCTAATGGAAATTAGAGGTAAGGAGGAAAATTTATCATGGCTATGTATAGAAAGCTTGGAAAGAAGTCAGACCAGAGAAAGGCATTACTTCGCAATCAGGTTACGCAGTTGCTTTATCACGGAAAGATTGAGACAACAGAGGCAAGAGCGAAGGAAGTTCGTAAGGTTGTTGAGCACCTTATCACACTTGCAGTTAGAGAGAAGGATAACTATGATGAGGTTACCGTAACTGCTAAGGTTGCAAAGAAAGATAAGGACGGAAAGAGAATTAAGGAAGTTGTAGATGGCAAGAAAGTAACCCAGTATACTGACGTTGAGAAGACTGTTAAGAAGGATCAGCCTTCCAGACTTCATGCCAGAAGACAGATGCTTCAGGTTCTTTATCCTGTAGTTGAGGTTCCTGCAGAAGCTGCCGGAAAAAAGGCAGGTACAAAGAAGGTTGACCTTACTGCAAAGCTTTTTGATGAGTATGGAACAAAGTATGCATCCCGCAAGGGTGGATACACAAGAATAATCAAGATTGGCGAGCGCCGTGGTGACGGAGCTATGAAGGTTATACTTGAGCTTGTATAATAATAAGTAATTGAAAGAGTCTGTCGCACAACTATCGTGTGACAGACCCTTTTTTACTTAATAGGAAACTGCGTTTCCTATCGGCACGTTCCTGCGGAACCTGCTAAGATTCGAACTGCAGTGCCAAAGGCACTTTGTTCTATATATCCTGAGGCGGCTGCGAAGCAGACGGAGTCCTGAGGATTTGCTAAGATACGAACTGTAGTGCCGAAAGCACTTTGTTCTATATGTCCTGAGGTATATATGATTAAAATAAGAAATCTTGCTTTTGAATATTTTGACAGGGATGACGAGGGGCATTTAACAGAAATGATAAATGCAATCCGCGGCATTAATTTTAGTGCAAAAAAAGGGGATTTTATTGCCGTAACAGGAAAAAATGGTTCAGGCAAAAGTACATTTGCAAGAATACTGAACAGACTGCTTGTACCGATAGAGGGAACTGTCGTAATAACGGGACTAAACGCAATGGATGAAGCAAATACAATGGCAATCAGGAAAAAGGTTGGAATGGTTTTTCAAAATCCTGATGACCAGTTGATAGGAAGTATCGTTGCAGAGGATGTAGCATTTGGTGCGGAAAATATCGGTGTCCCTGAAAATAAGCTATGGAACCGTGTGATAGGTTCCATAGAGACGGTTGGCTTTCGTAATGCCAAAGAATTTATGGAAAAAAGGATAAATCAGTTGTCAGGCGGGGAGAGGCAAAAGGTGGCACTTGCAGGTGTGCTTGCGATGCAGCCTGCCTGTATCGTTCTTGACGAGGCGACAAGCATGCTGGATAAGAAATCAAGAAACGAAATTCTATCCCTATTACGCGATTTAAATAAAAAGGTTGGCATCACAATTATTATGATAACACATTTAATGGATGAGCTGGTTTATGCCGATCAGGTCTATGTTATGAATCAGGGAACCATAGCAATGAAAGGCCGCTGTCAGGAAATTTATTATAGGGAGGAGCAGCTTAAAAATCTGGGTCTGGAGGTGCCTGTCCAGGCAAAACTGGCAAGGATGTTGTTTCTGAAGGGAATATTGGACAGGGATGACCTGTTTACGGCAGATGAGGTTACTGCTAATATAAAGGGGAAATATCCACACAAGTTTTATCTGGATACGGCTATGCCAAAGGAGCGTGTTTCACATAGAAAGCAGAACCCGATGAGAGCCATTATCGTGGATAATGTAGATTTTTCTTATGGCGGAAATAAGGTTTTAGAGCATGTGTCATTTTCCATTGAAAAGGGTGAATATGTAGCATTTGTCGGAAGAACGGGAGCAGGAAAGTCTACATTGCTCCAGCAGCTTCCAGGACTTTTAAAACCGTCACAGGGCAGCATTTTCGTTGACGGTGTGGATATATGGGACAAAACGACTGATTTACGAAGTATAAGATGTAAGATTGGATATATTTTTCAGTATCCGGAACAGCAGTTATTTGCAAAAAATGTGTATGAGGACGTAGTGTTCGGACCAAGAAATGTAGGCGTATCCGAGGTGGAAGCGGAGCGGAGGGCATATGAGTCAATCAGGCTTGTAGGTTTGCCTGAAGATGTATATGATATGCCTATGGATAAGCTTTCAGGAGGGCAGAGGAGACGTGTTGCCCTTGCAGGTGTGCTTGCGATGCAGCCTGATTACCTGATATTGGATGAGCCGGTGGCAGGGCTTGACCCTGAGGGAAAAAGAGAAATTTTGCAGATTATAGATGCCCTTCACAAGCAGGCAGGAATAACAATTATTGTGGTAAGCCATGATGTGGAGAGTGTTTCACAATATGCGGACAGAGTGCTGATAGTTGAAAATAAGGGCGTGACGGACGGCGGAACTCCTGCGGAGGCATTTTACCGTCTTTATGGAGAAGACGGGGATATCAATATGCTGCCATATTCCATGCAGCTTCTTGTAAGACTGAGGCAGATGGGGCTTGCTGTTGACTGCTTTGAAACAGATATCAATAAGTGTGTAGGAGAAATAGAAAAAGCTCTGGGAAGATAAAGGAGACACTGTTATGCTAAGAGATATAACGCTGGGGCAGTATTACAGTGCGAAGTCGCCTGTTCATAGCATTGACCCACGTGTAAAAATAAGATTTGTGCTTGTATATATCATATTGTCTTTACTCGACAGAAACAGCCTGCTGTTTGGAATGCTGACAATACTTTTACTGGCAGTGGCACTGCTTAGCCGCGTTCCGTTTGCATACATGCTTAAGGGGACAAGGGGCATGTTTTTGTTTATTACGGTTTGCTCTGCAATAAACATTTTTACTACTACGGGAGATGTGCTGATAAAGCTGGGAGGCATTACAATAACCACGCAGGGTATCATTAAATTTGGTTTCGTTTTGTGGAGAATGGTACTGATTATACTCATGTCCTCCATGCTCATGTATACAACAACACCTTCTGAGCTTACGGATGGGCTGGAAAAATGCTTTCATTTAAGCGGGTCAGTGGCAATGACAATTACGATTGCCATGCGGTTTATTTCAGTGATATCATCGGAGCTTGACAGAATACTAAAGGCACAGGAAGCAAGAGGTGTTGATTTTAAGAGTGGAAGTCCTGTTACCAGATTAAAAAGACTGAAAAATATTATTGTCCCCCTGTTTCAAAATTCAATAGACAGGGCAGGTAATCTTGGTGAAGCTATGGATGCAAGATGCTATACGGGAGGACAGGGCAGGACAAAATTAAGACCTTTGTCATACGATATAAAAGATTTTATAATTTATGTGTTCCTTATTTGTGTCGTAGGTCTGGCACTGTTTTTAGCTGTAAAATTTTAACTCCCTGTTTGGGAACTATGAGGAATTTTGTAAAAAAAGTGTGAAAGTATTTTTTAATTTTTAAAATTATGATAAAATGTCACTTGGAACAAAGAACAAAGTCAAAAGAAGGAGAATAACAGTGAAAAAGAAGATTGGGATAATATGTTTGATTATAGCCGCTATGGCACTTACAGGATGTGGTTCCAAAAAGGACAAGGATGAAAAAAAGAACGCTACATCAAGTGATGCCACTGTATCAGAGGCTGGCAAGGAATTTAAGCTTGGTCAGTACAAGGGATTGGCGGCGAATAAGGTTGTATATGATGTTACTGCTGATGAGATACAGTCTGAGATAGACTCATTGTTATCTGATTATGTCGATTATAATGAGGTTGACCGGCCATCGCAGGCAGGAGATTATGTAAATGTGTTGTTTACAGGTAAAATTAAAGATGAGTTTATACTGGACTTTTCTGATGAGGAAGAAGGCGGATACGACTTCTTAATTGGAATGGCTGATTTGGGACAGGAGTTTGACGAGAAGCTTACAGGAGTTTCTGCCGGTGACACCCTGAACTTTGAAATCACATATCCTGAGGATTATGATGATACTGATTTCGCAGGACAGACAATAGCATATAGTGTATATGTTACATCAGTTACAGAAGAAGTTATGCCTGAGCTTACGGAGGACTTAATTGCTGAGTTTGGCTATGAGTCTGAGGCTGATATGAGGGCACAAATTACAGAGGAACTTAAATCTTCCAATGAAACATACAGTATTCAGGATGTAAGGGAAAACCTGATTCAGCAGGTTATCGAAGATACGACATTTGCAGGCTACACAGATGAAATGTACAATAAGTGCAAGGAAATCTTGGATGGAAGCTATACAGCATATATGGAAATGTTCGGATGCAAAACCGTGGAAGAAGTATACGAAATGTTCGGACTTACGGACGAGGATATCGAAAATGAAATCATCCAGCTTGTTTACAGACAGATGGTAATTGAAGAAATCAGTAAAATTGAAAAAATCGTTGTTACAGACGAGGAATATAACAAGCGGTTGCAGGACTATGCGGAGATGTATGGTTATGAGACTGCAACGGAGATGGAGGCATCTGTAGAGCGTGAGGATATAAAGAGTGCAATGCTTGAGGATATGGTTTTAGACCTGATATATGAAAATGCCACGGTTACAGAAATGTCCATGGATGAATATGAGGAACTGCTTGATCAGGAAGCAGAGATAATAGACGAAGATTTAGAATATGAGGAAGTTGAGTAGTAAATGATCCAAAGAGAGTATATAGGATGATAAGAGTAAAGCTAATTGTAGCATATGATGGCACCCGCTATTGCGGATGGCAGATACAGGATAACGGAATAACGGTGGAGGAAGTACTCAATAAGGCATTGTCGGAGCTTTTAGGTGAGGATATACGTGTAATTGGAGCAAGCAGGACAGACTCAGGCGTACATGCACTTGGAAATGTTGCGGTTTTTGACACTGAAACAAGGATACCAGCGGAAAAACTTGCCTTTGCATTGAATCAGAGACTTCCTGATGACATCAGGATTCAAAATTCCTGTCAGGTTGCGGACGATTTTCATCCCAGATATTGTGACTCTATCAAAACCTACGAATATAAAATATGGAATTCCAGATTTCCAAATCCACTGGTAAGATTATATTCCAAGTTTGTATATTATAATATTGATATCGACAAAATGCAGCAGGCAGCAGGCTATCTGGTAGGGGAACATGATTTTAAATCATTTTGTTCTGCAAGGACACAGGTGGAGAGTACGGTGCGCCGTGTTACGGATATACAGTTCATAAAAGAGGGAAATATGATTACAATGCGCATAAAGGGCTATGGCTTTTTATATAATATGGTACGCATTATTATGGGTACATTGCTGAAGTGCGGCATGGGAATGTATGAGCCGGAGCATGTCAGGGAAATTCTTGAGGCATGTGACCGTGGGAAGGCAGGACCTAAGGCAGAAGCATGTGGACTGACATTAATTGGAATTGAATTTCTTTAAGTGATAATTAATGGATGAAATTTGACATAATTTATGATATACTGCATACATAACAAATGAGTCGCAGCGTACGGTGAGCGACGGAAATGGAGGAGTTTATGCAAAAAGAAAATTTATCTGCAACAGAAGCTTTGGAGAAATTAAAAGAAGGAAACCAACGCTATTTATCAGCAACGACAAATCCGGGAGACATATCGCCGCAAATCAGAAAAACTACATGTGATGAGGGACAGACACCTTATGCAATTATTGTAACTTGCTCGGATTCCAGAGTAATTCCAGAAAGTATATTCTCGGCAGGAATCGGTGAGCTGTTTGTAATTCGTGTCGCAGGTAACGTAATTGACAAGCACCAGCTTGGAAGCATTGAATATGCAGCTGGTCATTTGGGTACAGGGTTGGTCGTTGTTTTGGGACATGACCATTGTGGAGCAGTAGGAGCAGCAATCCATCACAAGCCTGAGGGCTATATTAAGTACATAACAGATGAAATTTGTGCGGCAATCGGTGATGAAAAAGATGAATACAAGGCATGCTGCTTAAATGTCAAAAGAAGTGTGGATACGATTGAGAACAGTCTTAGTATCAAGGAACTGGAAGAAAAAGGCGGTCTTAAGGTTTGCGGAGCTGTTTATCATATTGATGACGGCTTGGTTGAATTTTTGTAGTATTAAGGCTCTTGACAAAGAGTATTCAATATTGTACAATAACCACTGTTGCTGAGTATAACGGCAACAGTGGTATATGCGGTTGTAGCTCAGCTGGATAGAGCACTTGGCTACGGACCAAGGTGTCGGGAGTTCGAATCTTCTCAGCCGCGTTAAATAAATCTGTCATACGAATATTATTTATACTGTGATGGTAATGCTGTTACAGAATACATGTTATTCGTATGGCAGATTTTTTGTTAAGGAAAAATGCTTTGCATGTAGGACGTAACACACTGGCAGGGAACAAAATTTTAAAATAAAAAAACCGACTTCTAGTGAAATCGGTTCTTAAGCTGGGCTACAAGGATTCGAACCTTGAAATGCTGGAGTCAGAGTCCAGTGCCTTACCATTTGGCGATAGCCCATCAGAATGACTTATTGCGTCATCCAAAAACTGATTATAAAGGATGAAAGGAAAAAATGCAAGCTTTTTTTTAAACTATTTTAATATTAATTTCGACATAAAAAATAAATTATTTTCTAAATAGTTTGACAAAACGATAATCTTGGGTTAGAATTGCCGTGTTATAAACATTTAGGAGGAAAGTTATGAGTAGCATAGTTTATGTAGTACCATGGGCTATATGTGATACTGATAGTGTGTATATAAAAAAGGTTCCGAGTGATGAGGTTGCAGAGCTTGCCGTGGGAGACTCTGTGTGGGATTGGTGTATAAAAAAGATTATTCCAAACCCTGACAAGAGAAGTAAGGACAAGTATGCAATCATAGATGTTTATAACGGATATGAGTCCAAGAAAAATGAAAAGGGAATTTCTGTTTTTTCGTTAAATAATTCAGCAGACAAGCTGTTGGAGTATGGTTTTGAAAAGGCATCAGACCAAGAGGCTGCATTTATAAAGCAGAGAGTTTTAAAAACGGACAAGTCTGTAAAGAAATAGAAACATTTTTTGGAGGAGCTCGAAGTTATTCGGCTCCTTTTGTATTAGCTGTTAGCAAGTTGGGAGAAAAACATGATTGAAGTTGGAAAATGGAACACACTTAAGGTTATCCGCTCGAAGGATTTTGGTATTTATTTGGGAGAGGGTAAGGATGCGGGGGAAACGATTTTGTTACCGCGAAAGCAGGTGCCCGAGGATATAAAGGCAGGAGCCACGATGAATGTATTTGTGTATCGTGATTCCCAGGACAGACCGATTGCTACTACAAATGTTCCGTATATAACACTGGGTGAAATAAAAAGACTGAGAGTAAGAAATGTGACGGAAATAGGAGCATTTATGGATTGGGGATTGGAAAAGGACATTTTCCTCCCGTTTAAGGAGCAGACAGCAAAGGTTGAAGAAGGCAGGGAATACCTTGTGAGAATGTATGCGGATAAATCCGACAGACTTTGTGTGACTATGAAGCTTTATAAATATCTTAAGCCCATAGAGGGCTATGAAAAAGGACAGCACTTTAAGGGAATTGTATATGAGTACAAAAAGGGGCTTGGTGCTTTTGTTGCCATTGATGACAGTTATCCCGGACTTATACATGAAAGTGAGCTTTATAATAAAGTGTATCCGGGAGATGAGGTTGAGGGTAGAATCATTGATATAAGAGAAGACGGCAAGGCAAATGTCACATTGAGAAATCCTGCCTACAAGCAGATGGAGGAGGACAGTGACATGGTTTATGCCATTATAAAGAGTTATCAAGGTGTACTTCCGTTTACGGACAAAGCAGATAAGGAAATAATAAAAAGAGAGTTCGGCCTTAGCAAAAATGCATTTAAACGGGCAGTGGGAAGACTTCTCAAGGAGAAAAAAATAAAGATAACAGAAAAAACGATTGAGATTATAAATCAATCTGACAGTAAATTATAAAAAGGAGAATGATATTATGAAAACAATTATTTCAACAAACAAGGCACCGGCAGCTATCGGACCATATTCACAGGCTGTCGTAGTGGGAGATATGATTTACACATCCGGTATGATACCGATTATACCTGAGACCGGAGAGCTTGAAACAGGAGATATAAAGGCACAGGCGAAACAGGCATTTAAAAATCTTGTTGCACTTTTGGAGGCATCAGGTTCAGATGCAGGGTCAGTGGTTAAAACAACGGTATTTATTAAGGATATGAATGATTTCGCAAAGGTGAATGAAGTGTATGCTGAATTTTTTACAAACGATTATCCTGCACGTTCCTGTGTTGAGGTTGCAAGGCTTCCTAAGGATGTGCTTATTGAGATAGAGGCGGTCGCAATCAAGACAAAGTAGTGTAAAACTATTGCGAATTTAATATACTGGTGGTAAACTAAATTAGAAATTTATTCTGAGAAACAATGGATAAAATATAAGGCATTTATATATCGCCGATAGAAAGGGAGTAATCATATGAGCAAAAATATTGACTGGTCTAATATTGGATTTGGCTATATGGAGACGGATAAGAGATTCGTATCTAATTATAAAGACGGGGCATGGGATCAGGGAGCACTTGTTTCAGATGCAACTGTAACAATAAGCGAATGTGCCTGTGTTCTTCAGTATGCACAGACATGCTTTGAGGGTTTGAAAGCGTATACCACTGAGGATGGACACATTGTATGTTTCAGACCTGACCTTAATGCAAGCAGAATGTCAGATACATGTAAGAGACTTGAGATGCCTGTTTTCCCTGAGGACAGATTTGTACAGGCTGTCGCAGATGTTGTTAAGGCAAATGCAGATTATGTGCCGCCATTTGGGTCCGGTGCAACTCTTTATATACGTCCGTATATGTTTGGAAGCAATGCTGTCATAGGCGTAAAGCCGGCAGATGAATATCAATTCCGTATATTTACAACTCCTGTAGGACCATATTTCAAGGGAGGGGCAAAGCCGATTGTAATTCGTGTCAGTGATTTTGACAGGGCAGCACCTCACGGAACAGGCCATATTAAGGCAGGACTTAATTATGCAATGAGTCTTCATGCAATTGTTGATGCCCACAACCAGGGCTATGCGGAAAATATGTATCTTGATGCGGCAACACATACAAAGGTTGAGGAGACAGGCGGAGCAAACTTTATCTTTATCACAAAGGACGGCAAGCTTGTAACACCGAAATCAGACAGTATTCTGCCATCCATTACAAGGCGTTCCCTTATGGTTGTTGCCGAGAAGTATCTTGGTATGACAGTTGAGCACAGAGAAGTATATTTTGATGAGGTTAAGGACTTTGCTGAGTGTGGCTTATGTGGAACTGCGGCTGTTATTTCCCCTGTTGGAAAGATAGATGACCATGGCAAGGAGATATGCTTCCCAAGTGGTATGGATGATATGGGTCCTGTAACGAAAAAGCTTTATGATACGCTTACAGGAATTCAGATGGGCAAAATAGAAGCTCCAGAAGGATGGATTCACGTAATACAATAATAAAATTGGCTGTCGTACTAAATATGCCCTATACGACAGCCGTTTTTTTACATAATGGGAAATATTGGCACGCTTCTTACGAAGCTTGCTAAGACTCGAACTACAATGCCAAAGGCACTTTGTTCTTTAACAATTGCGTTACCTTTTTGTATTGATGCTGTTCATATACTCTGACAGATTTTTAGCTCCGCTTGCAGAGATTGGCAGTGTGTCATTGTTGGACATTGTAACAATTTTATTGCCAAAATCCACAGATTTAACGTGGGCAGTGTTGATTAAGACAGAGCGGTGACAAAGTATGAACTCGTCAGTAAGGACATTCTGCAAATCACGCAGGCTGCTTCTCAGTGTATTTGTAAGTTTCGTTGTGACAACATTAATATGATGAGGCACATCGGCAGTGTTAAGATATATGATATCAGACTGCTTGTAAATGTAACTTTCACCGCTGCTGCGAACGGTAAGTGTAGGTGTATCGGCTTTATCCAAAACCCTGAGTGATGCCTGTTTCAGGCATGCAATAATTCTATTGTTAAAATCAGAAATATTATCCTTTATAATGAAGTCCATAGCTTCAACATGAAGCCGAAAGCTCATAAGTGCCAAGTTTGAGTGCGTTGTAATAAATATGATGAAAGCACGGCTGTCAATTTTGCGGATTAACTTCGATAATGTAAAACCATTTATGTGGTTATTTAAGTCGATATCTAAAAAATATATACCACGTACATTTCCCAATTCAATTTGATTTTTTGCGGCAGAAATCAGTGAGTACGGGTTTGTGAAGGCACCCACTATTTCCATTGGATAGTCTTCTATAATAATATTTTTTTGAATTAGTGATTTGTATTGCTCGGCAAGCTCACGCCTATCTTCGCAGATGTATACAGGTGTTACCATAATATTAATTCTCCTTACTGGTACGTGGTATTGAAAGTTTCTGTGTAAACATATTTTTTTCTATAATTGTATTATGTATAATATTCTTATTTTTTTCAAGTATCTTATTGGCTAAATATAACCCCATTCCTCTGTCTTCGCCCTTGGTCGAATAACCTAAACGATTTAGTGAGCGGAAATCCAAATCTGTTGCATAAAACCTATTGGATATAATAAAGTTTATATTGTCGTTATCGGCAAATGCCGTAAAAAATAAATCTTTTTCAGTGCCATCAGGGACATCGGCAAGGGCATCTATTGCATTATCAAGGTATATCCCAAGGATTTCAGCAATTTGGGCTTGTAATTCAAAACTGCTTATCAGGGAAGTTACTTCAACATGAACCGTAAAACCTAACTCCTGTGCACGGATAAGCTTATTGTATACAAGGCTTTTTATTTCTGTAATATCAAGATTTTTCAAATTGGTAAAGTCCTGAATAGAGCTTGTCATTCTGCCTTTTGTGGGCAGGATGTAGGTTCTGTAATATTCTCTTAAGGCATCGTTGTCACCGGATTCTATATAAAAATGCATGGTAAGCAGCAAATTTAAATATTCATGTTTAAATTCCCTGATATTTCGGTACATTTTTTCCAGTTTGAGGGTATAGTCGTTGAGTGAGCTATATTGTGCATTTTGGTGTTTTATCTGCTCGTTGTTGAGTAAAAGTTTGATTGCAACCATAAGGAACACAGCCGTAAGTATAAAAAATACAATGAAAATGATACTGTTATACATGACAAGCTCCTGTGAAAATCCCTTTGCCTGTTCATAGGTGATGTTCAGCAAAAACAGTACAAGGCAGGTTGCAATAAACGCCATAAGAAGTATTAAGGGTTTACGGGAACCTGACAGGGAAGAACGTAAAAATCTTAATTGAAGCCTTGAAAAAACCAAGGCGGAACCGACAACAATAACAAGCTGAATTAATGAGATGATTAATGTATATGATTGATTTTTTGCCATTTCAGCTTCGGTCAGGTGTGCAAAGCTGTATGCAATACTTAAAATGATGTAGTTGCTGCACACGAGAAACAAATAGTTTGTATAGGAAAAGAAAAGTGCTGTTATTTTATTCATGGAAAAAATGCATAAAATTAAGCTGCTTAAAATGCATACACAAATAGCGTAATAGTTTTGCAAAAAAACAGCAATCACGACATTAGAAATAAGTAATGAAATAAAGGCGGCAGGCTTTTTCCTTGATGGAATGTTGTGTATGTTTGTAATAAAAAAATTACACATCGTATATATTACACTGAAGGCGTAATTTATAAATATTTCCATAACAGTTTTCTCCTATAGCTTCTTAAATATGACAATTTTTCATAAGGTTACAATATTTTCCCTATAAAATCACTAAACAAATCATACAATAGCAAGCTTGAAATCTGCCTTTCTTTTGTAAGTTATTTCAGAGGAGTTTGTATTCAGGACAAATTTTAATATGCTTGGGACAGATTTAAAAATCAGCGACAAAAATATGATATAGTAGTGAGGAATTCTAAGAAGATTTTAACACATTATGAATAAATTGAAAAGCTGAAAATCGGCTAATAGGTAAAAAGTTGGGAAAAGACAGATTTATCTGTTAAAAAGGCTATAAATATGGATGTAAGTTTACATAATAAAGAACCAATATCCGTGTATATAGAGGCACAGCCTATCATTGCGAAAGAGAAAGGAGGGGGAGTGGCAGTGAAGAAGATAAAGGACGCAGTATGTTCCTTGGGTAAGCATACTGCTTATAATTCCGTAGGAAAGAGTTTGCCTGCATATTTGTATGAGCCAAAGCTTCCACATGCTTTAAAGGAAAAGGCATCTGAGAAGAAGTAAAACAAAATAAGAAACAAAATCCCCAAAGCAATGCTGCCATTTATGTATGGAAGCATTGCTTTTTTGGTTGAGGGAATCATAACCATGAGTTGGAAAAAGTTTAATCAAATTATCAGGTGATACTATATTTGTATAGTTTTTAAAAATAATATAATAATCAGCATAATGTATGATAAAACAGGTATTTGAAATGGTGAAAATTGTCTGAAATTGCCAACAGTAATTTTACTCGGGACAAAAAAACAGCAATTCGGGACATATGGTTTTGGGGCGTTTATTTGAAAAAATAAAGCATTTTGAGTGTTTTTTGTTAAAAAAACAAACACAATGTGTATTTGGAGCGAGAAAATTATAAATTTTCTGAAACTTACAAAAAGTTAAGGATTTTACCCTGAAAAATTACCTTGATACGCCCTTTATATGGGCTGGGAATTTAATTCAGGACGTTTTTCATGCTATTCAGGACAAAAATGGTAATAACACACAAAAATATGTTACTATAATTTTGGCATTAAAAGATGCCCTTAAGTAGAGCATGAGATTGATGATGTGGCGGTTAGATTGTAAGGTAATATACAATTATTATTGTGGGTCAATGTTTCAAATATAAAAAACAAAACATTCCGAAGGGGAGCATGGATTGTTTTTGTTTGAAAAAGAGCGGACTATTACAATTCTTGGGGAGCAATTTGAAATATTGGCGGAATACAAGTTGATATATCATTTAAATTGACACATGCATCATCTCATGCTTTAAAAAAATATAATAGCAACAACAAACAAAACCTGTAAATGGATAATATAATACATTTACAGGTTTTATTTGTTGTCTGACATGAATAATTATTTATTTGCAGAAGCTATGGGTGTTGACCAATTTAATATAAATGTATAAAATAAAGTATCTGATGAAATATAGAATTAAATGTAATTCGGAGGGTGTATGAGCTACGTAGAATTTAAACATGTATACAAGACATATCAAAGCGGTGATATAAAGGTAGAGGCATTAAAAGATGCCAGCTTTGAGATTGGTAAGGGTGAAATATGTGTCATAGTAGGACAGTCAGGTGCAGGAAAAACTACTTTGCTTAACATACTCGGAGGTATGGATAAGCTCACGAATGGTAATGTTTTTTTGGACGGAAAGGACGTGGCGGAATATAATAAAAAACAGCTTGCAACATACAGGAGACAGGACATAGGTTTTGTATTTCAGTTTTATAATCTGATTCCTAATCTTACTGCCATTGAAAACGTGGAAATTGCGACACAGCTTTCAAAGAATCCAATGAATCCTGAGGAGGTACTTGAGATGGTGGGATTAAAGGAACGGCGTGATAATTTCCCGGCACAGCTTTCAGGCGGTGAACAGCAAAGAGTATCCATTGCAAGAGCACTGGCAAAAAATCCTAAGCTTCTTTTGTGTGATGAGCCTACAGGTGCACTTGATTATGAGACGGGAAAAGCTGTTCTGAAGCTGCTTCAGGATTGCAGCAGAAAAAATGGTATGACAGTTGTTATCATAACCCATAATCAGGCACTCACGGCAATGGCAGACAGAATAATAAAGGTAAAGAATGGTCAGATTTCATCAGTGGCAATCAACGAAAATGTTGTTCCGATAGAAAAGATAGAGTGGTAAAAAACATGAAGAATGCATATGGAAAAAATATAGCCCGTACAATTAAAAAAAGTATTGGAAGATATTTGGCAATTATGGCAATCGTTGCGTTGGGAGTCGGCTTTTTTTCGGGACTTAAGGTCTCAAAGCCTGCCATGGTTGAAACGGGAAATTCTTACATAAAGGAGCATAATCTGTACGATTTTAAGCTTCTCTCCACATACGGCTTTACATCAGATGAGGTTGACACAATGAAAGAGTCATTTATGGCAGCAGAGGGAGCATACAGTCAGGATTTTATTTATGTGGATTCTGAAGGAAATGAATCGGTTATCAAGGCTTGCTCCATAACGGAAACTGTAAATAATCTTAAGCTTGTTGAGGGACGTCTCCCTGAAAATAAAAATGAGTGTGTGTTAGATGCGTATTCCTATAGTGCAGATATGATAGGAAAAGAGCTTTCCATAGATGACAGTAACACGGATGAGATAAAGGATATGTTTGACAGTAACACATATACGGTTGTGGGTACTGTTTCTTCCCCGGTTTATCTTAATTATGAGAGGGGTACCACTTCTCTCGGTAATGGAAGATTAGGGGGCTTTGTTTATATGCCTAAAGAATCATTTGCATCAGAATATTACACGGAGATGTATTTGAAGTGTCAGGACAGCTTTGATATTTATACGGATGAATATGATGACTATATTGAGAGTATAACCAATTATGTTGAAAGCAAGCTGGAAGAAACCATAGATGTAAGATATGAGGAGCTGCTTGAGGACATTGACAGGGAATATAATGAAGCGGTTGACGAGATATCGGCTAAGGTTAAAGAGCAGTATACGCTTGCATTTTACAATAACCTGATTGAATCGGGGTACACCGAGAGTATCGTGGATGAGATGTTAAGGGATGGTACACTTTCGCTTCCACAGGAAGAAATTGATAAACAGATAGATGAGCTGGTCAGCGAGATAGAACTACCTGAGCCAGCCGAGCCAGAGACGTATGTTTTGGATAGAAATTCCAATATAGGTTATGTGTGCTTTAAAAATGATTCCTCAATCGTTGAGGGAATAGCAAGGATTTTCCCTGTATTTTTCTTTTTGATAGCAGCACTTGTGTGTTCCACAACAATGACAAGAATGATTGATGACGAGAGGGGACAGATTGGAACCTTGAGAGCACTGGGATATAGTAATGGTTCCATTATATTAAAGTATGTCATATATTCGGGAAGTGCCGCAGGAATTGGCGGAATAGCAGGCTTTTTTGGCGGTACGGTTGTATTTCCGTATGTCATATGGAATGCGTATGATTTGATGTATGGGTTTGCGGATATTGAGTATTATTTTTCACCGGTGATGCTTGTAATATCATTGATTGTTGCATTTTTATGCTCGGCAGGAACGACATACATTGCATGTAAAAATGAGCTGAAATGTACTCCTGCGGACTTAATAAGACCTAAGGCTCCAGCCGCAGGAAAAAGAATTTTGCTTGAGAGAATTACGCCTGTATGGAAGCGTATGAAGTTTCTGTATAAGGTTACGGCAAGAAATGTATTCAGATTTAAAAAGCGTATGTTTATGATGATTCTTGGCATTGCAGGATGTATGGCTCTTGTGGTGACGGGACTTGGACTGAAGGATTCAATCTCAAACATAGCGGCTTTTCAGTATGACGAGATAGAGATATTTGATATTGATGCGACATTTTCTGAACCTATAAATGACAGCCTGAGAGATGAGGTTAACGAGGCATTTGGGGATGATATAGAGGCGTGTGCAGAGCTTTACAAAACGTCCTTGGAATATAAGTCATCAGATATGTCAAAGACGGTTTATCTTACGGTAGCGGAAGGTGAGAGTCTCAACGGCTTTGTTGACTTTCACAAAAACGGAAAGCAGGTTGAGTATCCTGAATATGGTAAGGTGATGCTCTCCAAAATGCTGGCGGATACGGCAGGGGTAAAAGCGGGAGATACATTTACATTGACTGACAGTGATGGAAAAAGGGTTGAGCTTGTAGTATCAGGCATATTTGAAAATTATGTATGGCATTATGCATACATAACACCAAAAACCTATGAGGATTTCTTTGGAAAGAAGTATGAACCGAATTCCTTGTACATAAATTTCAAGGATGCTGCTGTCTCCTATGAGGCAGGTGCAGCACTGACAGATATCGAGGGTGTTATGAATGTAAATGTTGTTATGGCACTTAAGGACAGGATTGCAAATATGATGAAAATGCTCAATTCTGTTGTATGGCTTGTTATAGGCTGTGCGGCAGCACTGGCATTTATCGTGCTGATTAACCTGAGCAATATAAATATAACGGAGCGTGTCAGGGAAATCGCAACGATAAAAGTGTTGGGTTTTTATGCAGGAGAGACAGGGTCTTATGTATTTCGGGAAAATGTTGTGTTGACGCTGCTTGGAATCCTCGTCGGGCTTCCGCTCGGAAAGTGGCTGCATGCATTTGTCATATCCCAGATTAAAATTGACCTTATTGCCTTTAAGATAACAATATTCCCTATCAGCTATATTTTGAGTGTGCTGATTGTATTTCTGTTCCTTATCATAGTTGACCTGATAATGAGAAGAAAGCTTGATGCAATAGACATGGCAGAATCACTCAAATCTATTGAGTAGAAAAGTGGCAGAGGGGCTGTCTGCCAAGGCTGTCAGTACGGATATATTGTATATGCGTATTGACAATTCTTGGCACGGCAGCCCCCTTCTTGTTGCTTTAATTAGGAAACTTCGTTTTTTTAATTCTAATCGGCAAAAAGTATTACCCAGTAGCTTCCGTAGCCTGTGTCACAGCTTAGATATGCAACACCGCATCTGGTAAAGCTTGGGTCAAGTATGTTTGCCATATGGGTGGCGGATGCCATCCAGTCGGCTGCAACTTCTGCGGCTGAGTAATATCCCGCTGCCAAATTTTCGCCCCATACCGACGCGGATATCCCAAGGTCTGTATATACAGTGCTACAGCTTCGGGCGTCAGGTCGTGTATGGGACATATTGGTTACAAGCTCACGGCAGCGGATAGCGGCTGCCGTGTCAAGCTCACTGCTGTGGGATAAGCTAAGAAGTCCGCTTGCAGCCCGATAACTGTTTACCTGTTCAATAAGGGCAACAGGATTAGACACGCATAAGTCACAGGCGTCTGCTTCAGTGAGTGGTTCCTCACATGTGTCCTGTAAATCCTCTGAAGTTGTTTCGCTATGATTATTTTGTAGGCTTTCGTTATTTGGTTTTGGCCTGGTATCAATGTCTTGTACGTCTTCGGTGGTTGCATGAGCGTGAACATCCTGAAGCGTTTCCGCGGTAGATGCATCTTGCTCACCGCAGGCTTGCGTTTCTGGCTGTGGATTCATAAAAGCATATTTAAAAAATATGCTTTCCCGTATGTTTAACAGGTACAATAAAAAGGTGCATGGTATGATAAATAATGGTATGAGTCTGTTCATAAGTATCACTCCTTATCAAACAAACATCTGTTCGAGTTTTATTGTATCATTTTTTCTCTTCTTTTACAACACTTAATGTATAGATTATTCCAAGTAAATGTGTTACAATCATACTATTATTTTATACAAAATGAGAGGTGGGTGAGCAAATGAACGTATTGATTATAGGAGCAGGTGCTGTTGGTATTGGGGTAGGCGCGTCACTTGCGTATGGAGGAATCGGTGTAGATTTCATTGCAAGAGGTGAAACAAAAAGTTCCATATCAGCAAATGGTATTTCGAGAAAAGGTTCGGTTAAAAACATTGATATTTCATCACAGATTGTGGGATGCTTTGATAAATATGAGGAGCTTGTTGAGGGCAAGTATGATTTTGTCATTATAGCTACAAAGACGACTGCCAATGAGGATGTGAGCAGTGAACTTGCACGTAACAGAAAGTGTATGAAGGAAGACTGTAAGCTTATATTTATGCAGAATGGAATTGGATATGAAAATGCATTTTTAGAGTATTTTGATGAGTCTTACGTATATCACAGCAGAGTCATCACAGGCTTTGTCAAATCTGCAAATAATGTAAGTGAGGTTATGGTTCATCAGGCACCTATACTTTTAGGCTCCATTTATGGAAATGATAACAGCATTTTAGCACCTCTTGTGGATGCCTTAAATTCGTCAGGACTTTCAGCAGAGGTATCTGATAACATAGAGATGGATTTGTGGGCGAAGCTTATCTATAATACAACGCTTAATCCGTTGGGGGCAGTTTTGGGTATGTCATATGGAGAGCTTGCAGATTCTGAATATGCACATGCTATCATGGATACGATGATAGAAGAAACCTTTGAAATTATAAAGGCAGTCGGTGCAAATACGTATTGGCAGGATGCAGATGCATACAGGGAGGAGCTGTTTGAAAAGCTTATTCCTGAAACTTATGAGCACAGGTCATCGACGCTTCAGGATATAGAAAAGAAGAAAAAAACGGAGATAGATACATTGACAGGCAGTCTGCTTGCACTCGCGTCAGAAAATAATGTGCCTGCACCTGTCCATAGCATGATATACTGGCTTGTAAAAGCACTGGAAGAGAAATTTTAATTCATAATTTTTATTTAATGGGGTTGCTGCACTGGGAATTGTCTGCACAAATATACGATAATTAAAAATTGTTTTTGCTTATTGTATATCCGTGTAGAAAGGTTTTAGTGTGACAGCCCCATTCGTATGTCTGGAGGAGAATATAATGATTGAAATAAATTGTATGACAAAAGAATATGCTGACGAGGTCATTGATATGATGCGGATTTTTTATGCATCGGATGCTGTTTCGACAAATGGCTCTGAGGAAATTTTTCGGAGTAATGTCGGGCAGTGTATAAGCGATAATACATATTTAGAGGGGTATGTATTTACGGATGATGATAAGGTGGCGGGCTATGCCATGATTGCCAAAAGCTTTTCTACGGAATTTGGGAAAAAATGTATTTGGATTGAAGATTTATATTTGAAGCCGGAGTACTGCGAAATGGGGATGGGGACAAAGTTTTTGAACTATATTGAACAAAAATATGCAGATGCCATACTGCGCCTTGAGGTAGAGGAAGAAAATGAGAGAGCCGTTTATGTGTACCGCAAAAATGGGTTTGACGTTTTACCATATATGGAGATGAAAAAATAAATTGTAAAATTTGTGCTCCACACCAACTCCACACAGGAATGATAAAATATTCCCAATAGTTAATTGCGAAACATGGTTTGTACAACTACTTTTCGATAATATGACATTTCGCAATTGACTAATAAAGTTTTCCCAATATAAAAGGAGATATGTGTATGTATCAAATATTGGTGGTTGAGGATGACAACAACACAAATCAGGTGATTTGTGAATTTTTAAAGGATGCGGGTTACCGTGTCACTGCTACACATGATGGTGAGGATGCCATAACGAAATTTTACGATACACACTGTGATTTAGTCGTTTTAGACATTATGATGCCAAAGAAAAATGGTATGGAGGTGCTTCGGGATATCCGTGCCTTGAGCAATGTTCCCGTTATTATGCTTACGGCACTTGGGGATGAGTATACTCAAATTAAGAGCTTCGATTTACAGGCGGACGAATATGTAACGAAGCCATTCTCACCAGCCGTACTTGTAAAACGTGTAACAGCGCTCCTGCGCCGAAGCAATCCTGTTGATAAAACAACTGTCTGTTTTGAAGATATCGTTGTGGATTTTTCTGCATATACGGTGACAAAAAATGGCAAAGAAATTCCCATGACAACAAAGGAAATAGAGATTTTAAGAGTGCTTGTTGAACATGAGGGCAGGGTTCTTTCACGTACGCAGATATTGGATGCAGCGTGGAGCTTTGGCAGTGATATATCTGACCGTATCGTGGATACACATATTAAAAATTTGAGAAAAAAGCTTGAGACAGATGCGATTTTCACGGTGAAAGGTGTCGGTTACAAATTTGAGGTGGAAAAATGAAAAATATGAAATTATTTCCCAAAACATTCATTCATTGTCTGGCACTGATTGTAGCGGTATTGCTTATAGCGTTTCTTCTGCTATACAGCTTCTTACCGTCGTTTTACCGTCGGTATAAGCAAAAGGAAATCGATAAAGCGGTGGAACATCTGGTATCAAAGTTACAGGGGACAGATGTGGCGGAACTGGCTGTGGGATTATCAGAGTATGCAGTAGGTAAGGAATACGGGTATATTGCAGCATATGAAAACGGAGAAATTATCTGTGCAGTAAATATAGGTGCAGGTGTTATGTTTTCAGAGGGCGATATAAATGGAGCTGTTGGCGGTGACATTTCAATGAACGTGGCTCTTGAATTTGCAGAAGCTTCCCAAACAGTTCAGACAGCAGACGACGAAACGGTTCTTGTGACACTTCGTGCATCTTTACAGCCGATTGATGATGCGGTTTCCGTTTTGCTGTTAGTGTTTCCGCCATTGTTGTTGCTATGCATTTTGATATCGGCAGTCGTATCATTTTTATATGCCCGTTCTATTGTAAAGCCGATTCAGGCATTGACGGACGCAACTGTTCAAATGTCGGAATTAACATCAAACGCTGCCTGTGATATCAGGCGTGACGATGAAATCGGTATTTTATCCCAAAACATTAACGATATGTATAATAAGCTCCTTTCCGTAATATCTGACTTGAAGAAGCAGGTTGGAATTGTCAAAAAAGTGGAGCAGGAAAAGCTGGATTTTCTTTTGCTTGCTTCCCACGAACTAAAAACACCTGTCACCGCTGTCCGTGGGATGGTGGACGGAATGCTTTACAATGTAGGAGTATATAAGGACCGTGATACATATTTGCAGGAATGTCAAAATGTACTCACAGATTTAACGAAGTTACTGCACAGCATTCTGGAAAATTCGAAAATGGATGTATTTACGATAGCAAAAAATAAAAGCCACACAAATATCGGAGCATTGCTGCGTAAGGTTTCAGGTACATACCATACTATTGCACAGTCACTTGGAATTACCATAAACATTAGCGTAAAACAGGATTTGTATGTCATGGTATCTGGGGAACTGATTGAGAAAGCATTTTCGAATATCATTTCCAATGCCGTTAAATATACGGACGCAGGTAAAAATATCAATATTGTTATGCAGGGGAATACCGTTATTATAGAAAATGAATGTATACCTTTAAATGAAGAAGAACTGTCACATATAGGCGAGCCTTTTTACCGCTCCAAACGGCAAGGAGACGAAAATCAGGGAAGTACGGGACTGGGGCTGTATTTTACGGAGCAAATACTAAGTGCCTGTGAGCTGGCTTATTCTTTTGAACCATATGAAAATGGTATGCGGTTCAGGTTACATTTCTAAAATATCCTGTATCTCCATATGTGCTCCATGTTCCTCTTTTATAATATGTTGTATAGTCAATTGCTAAACTTTATTTTTCGTAAACATTCATTGTGATAATGAAAACGTTTCGCAATTGACTAAATAAGCTATGCATTGGGCAAAACATACAGTTTATAAAGGAGGTACAGGACATGTATATTTTTCAAAATTCATGTAAAAATCTGTGGCGTAACAAGGGGCGGAATTTCATTATTTTTCTGATTGCCATGATTACGCTCACGTCAGTAACATTGGCATCCGCCATTCATACACTATCAAACCAATCAATAGAACAGTACAGAAACAGTTTTCATGTTGATGCGACCCTTGATTTTGACTGGGAAAAGCTGGAAAATGATTTTCCGCCTAAGGAAATCAAAAATGAGGATGGCAGCACCACGTGGGAATCTAATTATGAGCTTCCTGAAACGGAGCTTTCGGATTACATAAGCTATTCCAATTCTGAATATGTGACAGGAATGCAATATCTGGCATATGTTCAATTTGCTTCTGACAGGCTTGAACCCGTACCCGATAATCTCCATGAAGATGAAAATTTTATTACTTTGGACGGCATGAGCATGGAGGAGTTGAAAAATTTTTTTCATGTGGAAACCGAGGCGGAGATTGCGGAACAACTGGGCGGCGAAAAGGCACTACAGCAGGTTTTGAACACGAAAAACAATTGTGCGGGAACATTGTTTGGTTATACAAATCTCTCGCTTGTGGAAGAATTTTCCAATGGCGAAAATCAGTTAAAAGACGGACGTTTTCCCGAGCAGGATAATGAGTGCATTGTGAGCAGCAGATATGCGGAGCATAACGGCTTAGATATTGGAGACACCCTTACAATATCGGGTCCTGACAAATCAGATACGGACAATATCATACTTACAATAACGGGAATTTATACTGCCAGCCGAAATGAAGCAAGTGCTGTGACACTAGGGGATGCATACGGTTATATTTATACAACCTTTCATACTGTTGCTGACAGTGGGTTCCATTGGATTTGTGTTGATAAGGCAGTCTTTGAACTGAAAGACTCTGACTGTGTTGAATTATTTGAAAAAGAGATTCACGAAAAGGGACTGAGTGAATACATATTTTTATCCTGCACTAATTCAAATGAAGAATATAAGAAAAATACGGAGCCACTTAAAGATACTTCCCATATTTCCCAAATATTTACCTTGTGTATCTGTATAGTGGGTGCCGCAGTCATTCTCTTGATTTCATTTATAAATGTAAGGGAACGCAAATATGAAATTGGGGTACTAAGGGCTATGGGCATGAAAAAGTCAGGCATAGCAAGAGGAATGGCATATGAAACGCTTATGATTATGCTGACGGGCTTTGGAAGCAGTATGATTGCAGCCATGCTTTTCATTAAGCCTATTGCACAGGCATTGGTGGGAGATTTGTCCCCAATCTCACTTTCACTGTCTGATATTTCCCTTTGTGCGGTTATGGCAGTTATATTAGGTATAGGTTCGGGTTTATGTGCCATTTTTGTCGTTATGCGGCATGAGCCGATGCAAATTCTTGTGGAAAGGAATTAAAATTATGGAAATTTTAAAATTAGAGCATGTTTGCTATCAATATGATAATACAGAACATATGGTGATTAATGATGTTTCCTACAGCTTTGGGAATGGGAAGCTTTACTGCATTACAGGCGGGTCAGGTGTTGGCAAAAGTACACTTATTTCACTTATTGCGGGACTTGATATACCTGTTTCGGGAAAAATTCTTTTTGAGGGGAATGACATTACAAAAATAAACCGTGATATGTACCGCTCACAAAAGGTTGGCGTGATTTTTCAAAGTTACAATCTGCTGCAAAATGTTACTGCGGCCGAGAATATCACTCTGTCTATGAATATATCAGGGCAACATGTAAAAAGTAATTCGCAGCCTGTTTATGATTTATTGGAACGTGTTGGGATTGACAAGAACAAAGCTGACAGAAAAATTTTGAAGCTTTCGGGAGGTGAGCAGCAGAGGGTGGCAATAGCAAGAGCAGTTTCTAGCGGTGCATCTGTGCTGATTGCAGATGAACCTACGGGAAATCTTGACAGCGAAAATGAGACGAAAATCATGGACATTTTTCTCCGTATTGCCCATGAGGACAATAAGTGTGTGATTGTTGTCACACATTCGGAGCAGGTTGCAGGGCGGGCGGATGTTGTGATTAAGATGGAAGGGGAAGCACATTGATAATAGTCGGTTTGTTATTGTTGGGGAATAAGTACAGCAGCATTGCATAATATTATTCAAAACACAGAACAAAAGTTCGATTTTGTTCTGTACTTTTCTGTATACCTGTGCTATAATGAAAAAACTGATGATGCATTACTGTTTAAGCGGTAAGAAAGTTCCATGTACAATTTGCCGGGGAGGGCAGCTATGCAGGAGCATGAGATCATATTATATCAGTTAGAGGATACAAATGTTTATGTAAATGTCATTTTTAAAGAAGAAACATTTTGGATGACGCAAAGAGCAATGGCAGAATTAATATATGAACGCGCAGATTCAGAAAAGCCTGCTATGGGCTTGACAACCTGGAAAGATGCACCGAATGGCAAAGTACTAAAGCGGGATATAGGTATTGCTAAAAACTATTTAAACGAAAAGGAATTGTCTCGTTTGAACAGGTTAGTAACAATGTTCATTGATTATGCTGAACTAATGGCGGAAGATGAAATTTTAATGAGTATGCAGGATTGGGCAGAACAGACAGATCAGTTTTTGGCGAATAATCGACGGGAAGTACTGGCTGGAAAAGGGAAAATGATGAAAAGTTATTCACTAAAAGTTTGTTGAATCAGTAGGAATATTATTGTCATAATGATATGAGGATATAGTTGAGGATAAAATATAATTATATAAAGCGGAGAAATTTTTATGGATCATTTTGAATTAGTATCACCATACGCCCCAACCGGCGACCAGCCACAGGCAATACAAGGATTGGTTGATGGTTTCAAGAGCGGAAAAAAACAGCAGACTCTGCTCGGCGTTACGGGTTCGGGTAAAACATTTACCATGGCGAATATTATTCAACAATTAAATAAACCAACCCTTGTGCTGGCACATAACAAAACATTGGCAGCACAGCTGTACGGAGAATTCAAGGAGTTCTTTCCTGAGAATGCGGTGGAGTATTTTGTGTCATACTATGATTATTACCAGCCTGAGGCCTATGTGCCATCAACTGACACATATATTGCAAAGG
The DNA here is from genome assembly GCA_947652735.1 of uncultured Lachnospiraceae bacterium. Taxonomy (GTDB): domain Bacteria; phylum Bacillota; class Clostridia; order Lachnospirales; family Lachnospiraceae; genus Coprococcus_C. Next base: position 66,337 of record CANTEG010000003.1, read on the forward strand.
ATTCATCCATCAATGATGAGATAGACAAGATGAGACACAGTGCAACCGCAGCCCTGATTGAGAGAAAGGATGTTGTTGTTGTGTCTTCCGTGTCATGCATATATGGTATTGGTGACCCTGAGGATTACAAGTCCATGATGTTATCGCTCCGTCCCGGTATGAATAAGGATAGAGACGAGGTTATCAGGCAGCTTGTAGATATACAGTACACCAGAAATGAGATGGATTTTTCAAGGGGCTGTTTCCGTGTTAAGGGTGATGTCGTTGATGTTCTTCCTGTGTCAACCTTTGAAGACGGCATAAGAATAGAATTTTTTGGTGATGAGATAGACAGGCTTGTTGAATTTGACCCACTTACAGGCGAAATAAAAAGAACCTTAAACTTTGCCTGTATATTTCCTGCATCACATTATGTTGTTGCTGAGGATAAGCTGGAACGGGCACTGGTAGAGATTAAACAGGAGCTTGACGAGCGGGTAAAGTATTTCAAGGAAAATGACAAGCTGTTAGAGGCACAACGGATAGCAGAGCGGACAGAGTTTGATATGGAGATGCTTAGGGAAACAGGCTTTTGCTCGGGAGTAGAAAATTATTCCAGAATTCTTGCAGGCATGGAGCCAGGTGCAACACCCAATACATTGCTTAAGTTTTTTGGGGATGATTACCTGCTCATTATAGATGAGTCTCATATGACGCTGCCACAGGTTCGCGGCATGTATGCGGGTGACAGGGCAAGAAAACAGACGCTGGTGGATTACGGCTTCCGTCTTCCATCTGCATTGGATAACCGTCCGCTGAATTTTGATGAATTTGAGGAACGTGTTGACAGAATTCTTTATGTGTCAGCTACACCTGCGGCATATGAGAGAGAGCATGAAGAAAATTTTGCGGAGCAGATAATACGTCCGACAGGTTTGCTTGACCCTGTTGTGGAAGTTCGTCCAGTCAAAGGGCAGGTAGATGATTTGGTTGCCGAGGTGAACAAGGAAACGGCAAATGGTCATAAGGTATTGGTTACAACGCTTACAAAGCGGATGGCTGAGGATTTGACGGACTACATGAAACAGCTTGACATAAAGGTCAAATATCTCCATTCTGACATAGATACGCTGGAACGTACGGAGATTGTGCGGGATTTGAGAATGGGAATATTTGATGTTTTGGTAGGTATCAATCTTTTAAGGGAAGGTCTTGACATACCTGAAATTACCCTTGTGGCAATTCTGGACGCTGACAAGGAAGGCTTCTTACGTTCTGAGACGTCACTGATACAGACAATCGGGCGTGCGGCAAGAAATGTTGAAGGACGTGTAATCATGTATGCGGACACTATAACACAGTCCATGCAAAGTGCATTGAATGAAACCAATAGAAGAAGAAAAATACAGGATGAATACAATAAGGAACACGGAATAACACCTGAAACAATACGCAAAGAGGTGCGGGATCTTATATCCATTGAGGCTGGAGAAGAAACAGAAGCAGAAAAGAAGGATAAAAACAAGAAGGATATGGAATCCATGACTAAGAAAGAGCTTAAGGAGGAAATAGCAAAGCTCACAAAGCGTATGAACAAGGCGGCGGCAGAGCTGAATTTCGAGGAGGCAGCAAAAATTCGTGATGAATTAAAAGAATATAAAATAAATTTGCGTGATTATGATGCCTAAAATGATGTATAATATGTCCTAAGGTGTCTGCGAAGCAGACGGATTCCTTAGGACCATACCCGAAAGGTGTCTGCGAAGCAGACGGATTCCTTAGGATCATGTCAAGAGGTGTCTGTAAAGCAGCCCAATGTATAGATTGTCACTCTAAGCCTTGATTGTCAATATAAGAAACCATATGAATATGTCGGTACTTAATGAGCCGGTTTTGAGGTGAATTTAGTACCGCTATGTCGCAAAATTGAGCGAGAGTTTTTGATATTGACAATCAAGGCTTGGAGTGACAGTCACAAAATTTAATTAATTTTAATCAATAAAGGAGGAAAAGAATATGTTAAGAGATGAAATGGCAGCAGAAATATCCATGCGGAGAGATATCCCGATGGATGAGGTAGAGGAAGTTCTTGAAGAAAGAGACTACATTGTTGAGGAAGAATGCAGATGTAAAAAAAGGAGAAAATGTATCGTGGGTTCATTGTTAATAACATTTTTCCTAATGGGAGCGGCATGTGCACTCTATATTCTTGACAAAAAGGAAAAGATTGACATGGAGTTAACCATAAAAAAATACGTTGACAAGTATACTGACAAACTGAGAAGCATTCAGGCACAGCTCGAAAAATAAGAAACAAATGTAACACAGATAATGGGTAGGGACAAATGAGCGAACATAAATACATTACAATTAAGGGTGCGAAGGAGCACAATCTCAAAAACATAGATATAAAAATACCAAGAGACAAGTTTGTTGTTTTGACAGGCTTGTCAGGTTCCGGTAAATCGTCATTGGCATTTGATACTATTTATGCAGAAGGCCAGCGGAAATACATGGAGTCACTGTCCTCATATGCCAGACAGTTTCTGGGACTTGCTGAAAAACCGGATGTGGAAAAGATAGAGGGACTGTCTCCATCCATATCCATAGACCAAAAGTCTACAAACAGGAACCCAAGGTCTACGGTGGGCACGGTAACGGAAATATATGATTATCTGAGACTGCTTTATGCAAGAATCGGTATTCCACACTGTCCGAAATGTGGAAAAGAGATTATGAAACAGACAGTTGACCAGATGGTGGATGAGATTATGAAGTTGGATGCAGGAACCAAATTCCAAGTTCTTGCACCGATTATCCGAGGCAGAAAGGGTGAACATGTGAAGCTGCTTGCTCAGGCTAAAAGGAGTGGTTTTGTTCGTGCCATTATTGATGAAAGTATGTATGACCTGTCTGAGGAAATTAAGCTGGATAAGAATAAAAAGCATAATATCGACATTGTTGTGGACAGGCTGGCAGTTAAGGAGGGCATAGAACGGCGTCTTGCAGATTCCATAGAGACGGCTTTAAAAATGTCCGAGGGAATACTGAAATGTGATGTGATTGACGGGGATGTAATGGTTTTCTCAGAGAGCTTTTCGTGTCCTGATTGCGGAATAAGTATTGATGAGATTGAGCCGAGAAGCTTTTCCTTTAACAATCCTTACGGTGCATGTCCATGCTGTACAGGACTTGGATTTAAGAGAGAGTTTGACGTTGCACTTATGATTCCCGATACATCCCTTTCCCTTAACGAGGGTGCGATTTCAGTTATCGGCTGGCAGTCAAGCGGTGACAAAAAAAGTTACACCCATGCATGTCTGGAAGCATTGTCGAAAGAATATGGTTTTTCATTGGACGTTCCGTTTAAGGATTTGGACAAGAAGTCACAGGATGTAATTTTGTACGGAACGGGCAACAACAAAATAAAGGTAAGCTATCAGGGCACGCGTGGAGCAAATGTTTACATGATTGCCTATGAGGGGCTGATAAAAAATGTCCAAAGGCGGTACAGGGAAACCTCTGCTGAGGTTATAAAACAGGAATATGAAACCTTTATGACTACCGTCCCATGTGAGGAGTGCAAGGGTAAAAGGCTTAAGCCTGAAATACTTGCAGTTACCGTAGGTGGAGAAAATATTGCAGATATTACCGAATATTCCATCGGAAAGCTCATAGACTTTATTGATAATCTGGACATTACGGACAGGCAGAAAAAAATCGGTGCACAGATAATCAAAGAAATCAGAGGCAGGTTAAGCTTCCTCATGAATGTAGGACTGGATTATCTGACGCTGGCAAGAGGAACGGCATCCTTATCAGGCGGGGAAGCACAGAGAATCAGACTTGCAACACAGATAGGTTCGGGTCTTGTTGGCGTAGCTTATATATTGGATGAGCCAAGCATAGGACTTCATCAGAGAGATAACGATAAGCTTATCGCAACCTTGGAACGTTTGCGTGATTTGGGAAATACTCTTCTTGTTGTGGAGCATGACGAGGATACCATGTATGCAGCCGACCACATTGTTGATATCGGTCCAGGGGCAGGCATCAATGGCGGTGACGTTGTATGTGAAGGAACCGTTGAGGATATCAAAAATTGTCCGCAGTCCATTACGGGCGCATATTTAAGTGGAAAGCTTAAAATACCTGTACCTGCTGAGAGAAAACAGCCGACAGGATTTATAGAAGTAAAAGGTGCAAGACAAAACAACCTGAAAAATATTGACGTGAAATTCCCGCTTGGTGTTATGACCTGTGTGACGGGTGTGTCAGGTTCCGGCAAAAGCTCACTTGTAAATGAAATCCTGTACAAACGGCTGGCAAGGGAACTGAACAGGGCAAAGATGAAAGCTGGCGACCATGATGACATACTTGGTGTAGAACAGCTTGATAAAATAATAAATATTGATCAGTCACCGATAGGAAGAAGCCCACGTTCCAATCCTGCAACATACACGGGAGTGTTTGACCTTATCCGTGATTTGTTTGCCAACACAAAGGACGCAAAAGCAATGGGATACACGAAAGGAAGATTTTCTTTCAATGTATCGGGAGGAAGATGCGAGGCATGTAGGGGTGACGGAATCATAAAAATAGAAATGCATTTCCTTGCCGACGTGTATGTGCCTTGTGAGGTTTGTCATGGAAAGCGGTATAACAGGGAGACCCTTGAAGTGAAATATAAGGGGAAAAGCATATATGATGTGCTGGATATGACCGTGGATGAGGCATGTGAGTTTTTTGAAAATGTGCCGTCTGTGCTTAGAAAAATAACCACATTGAAAGAAGTGGGGCTTGGATATATTAAGCTGGGACAGCCGTCAACAACTTTATCAGGAGGAGAGGCACAGAGAATCAAGCTGGCGACGGAGCTTAGCCGAAGAAGCACGGGAAAGACAATTTATGTGCTGGACGAGCCTACCACAGGTCTGCATTTTGCCGATGTCCATAAGCTTGTCGATATACTGACAAAGCTTACGGAGGGGGGCAATACGGTTATTGTCATCGAACACAATCTGGACGTAATCAAAACTGCTGATTATATTATAGATATCGGACCAGAGGGCGGAGAGCGTGGGGGGACAATTGTTGCTACCGGGATGCCTGAGGAAATATCAAAAAACAAAAAATCCTATACAGGTAAATATTTAAAGAAATATCTTAAGTAGTGTAAGTTCACTGGGAATTGCCTAAATATGGCATAAACATTAAACAATTACTTTATTTTTTGTTGCCCATATAGTATAATCTTGAAGAAAGCAATTAACAGTGTGGCGTTGCACTGCGAATTACAAAAATACAATATAAAAATGAAACGGAGGAATTGCAAAATGTTAGTTTCAGCTACAGAGATGTTGAAGAAAGCAAAGGAAGGTAAGTACGCTGTAGGTCAGTTTAATATAAACAACCTTGAGTGGACAAAGTCAATCCTTTTAACTGCACAGGAGCTTAACTCACCAGTTATTCTCGGTGTATCTGAGGGCGCAGGAAAGTATATGACAGGTTTTAAGACAGTCGCAGCAATGGTTAAGGCTATGGATGAGGAGCTTGGAATTACGGTTCCTGTAGCACTTCATTTGGATCACGGCAGCTACGAAGGATGCTACAAGTGTATTAAGGCAGGCTTTACTTCAATCATGTTCGATGGTTCTCATTATCCTATCGAGGAGAACATTGCTAAGACAAGCGAGCTTGTTAATGTGGCTCACAATCTTGGACTTTCTATCGAGGCTGAGGTTGGTTCCATCGGTGGAGAAGAAGATGGAGTTGTAGGTGCAGGTGAGTGTGCAGATCCTGATGAGTGTAAGGCAATTGCTGATTTAGGTGTAGATATGCTTGCAGCAGGTATCGGAAATATTCATGGTAAGTACCCTGACAACTGGGCAGGACTTAGCTTTGAGACACTTGCAGCAGTGCAGGAGAAGACAGGTATTATGCCGCTTGTACTTCATGGTGGTACAGGAATTCCTGAGGATATGATAAAGAAGGCTATTTCACTTGGCGTATCAAAAATTAATGTAAATACTGAGTGCCAGCTTTCATTCCAGGAAGCAACAAGAAAGTATATTGAAGAGGGCAAGGATCAGCAGGGTAAAGGCTTTGATCCACGTAAGCTTCTTGCTCCGGGTGCAGATGCAATAAAGGCAACTGTAAAAGAGAAGATGGAGCTTTTTGGTTCTGTAGGTAAGGCATGAATAAATCCGTAACCGAAAAGGTAATCGCTGAGACATTTATGAGGATGCTGAACGAGCAACCGCTGGAAAAAATATCGGTCAAAGACATCGTGGAAGAATGCGGCATAAGCCGTAATACATTTTATTATCACTATCAGGATATATATGCGTTGCTTGAGGACATATTTGAAACACAGGTACAGCATATATGTTTGGAGCATAAGCCACGTGATTCATGGCAGGAGGCTCTCATTCAGGCGACAGAGTTTGCAATGAAAAATAAAAGAGCCATATACCATATATACAATTCAGTGAATCGTGAGCAGCTTGAACGATATCTTTTCAATGTGACGCAGGAGATTATGATGGATTTTGTGAGAGGTCAGGCAGAGGGGCTTGATGTATCAGAAAAAAACATTACATATATCTCATTGTTTTACAAGCATGCGGTAGTAGGTCTTATCCTCGAATGGCTTCAGAGAGGCATGAAAGATAATGCAGAGGAAGTAATACTTGACCTTAGCAAAATTTTTGATGGAAATGTAAAGCTTACTCTTGAAAGGATAAGCAAAGCACAATAATTTTTTAGGACATTTTTAAAGGTGTGTACAAATTTTGTACACACCTTTATTTTTGTCAATGGTTTTTTAAACGAAAGTATAATATATTTCCATTGAAATAAGGAAAAAGAAAAGAGGTAGTAGCTATGAGTAAATTTGGAAAAGCAATCGTAAAATGCAAAGTTCCTATTTTAATCATTGCAGTTGCACTCCTGGTACCATCTCTTTTCGGGATGATAAATACACGTATTAACTATGATATGCTGGATTATCTTCCGGGAGATATTGATACTGTTCAGGGGCAAGATATTCTTCTTGATGATTTTGGTAAAGGTGCTTTTTCCATTGTTGTGATTGAGGGCATGACCCCGAAGGAAATTACGGAGGTGAAAACAAAGGTTGAGGATATCAACCATGTTGAGACAGTTATATGGTATGACTCACTTGCAGATGTGTCCGTCCCGATGGAACTTCTTCCAAGTAAGTATTATGAGGTTTTTAATAAGGACGATGCGACGTTGATGGCAATATTTTTTGATACATCAACAAGTGCGGATGAAACGATGGATGCTATACGTGAAATAAGAAAGCTGATGGGCAAACAGTGCTTTGTAACAGGTATGTCAGCAATGGTAACGGACCTTAAGGACTTATGTGAGACGGAAGAACCGATTTACGTTGCCCTCGCAGTTATCTGTGCCACAGTTGTTATGATGCTGTTTATGGATTCATTTTTGATACCATTTATATTCCTTATCAGTATAGGAATGGCAATATTAACGAATTTGGGAAGTAATCTGTTTTTTGGAGAAATATCCTATATAACGAAAGCACTTTCTGCGGTGTTGCAGCTTGGTGTAACAATGGATTATTCAATATTCTTGTGGCATAGCTATACGGAGGAAAAAGCAGCCTTGGGTAATGACAAGGAAGCAGCCATGGCAACTGCAATCGGCAAAACTCTTTCCTCTGTTGTCGGAAGCTCGATAACTACTGTTGCAGGTTTCCTGGCACTTTGCTTTATGAGCTTTACGCTCGGCAAGGATTTAGGAATCGTTATGGCAAAGGGCGTTGTATTCGGAGTAATCGGATGCGTAACTACACTTCCTTCCATGATACTTATATTTGATAAGGCGATTGAGAAGACAAGACATAAACCACTAATTCCGAATATGGATAAATTTGCGGGAGTGGTTGTTAAACTGGCACCTGTGTTTATTATATTGTTCATGGCTATTGTAGGCCCTGCACTTTACGGTTATCAAAAGGCAGGGGTTTACTACGACCTTTCCGAATCGCTCCCTGAAGATATGGATTTTGTTATAGCCAACACGAAGCTTCAGGATGAGTTTGACATGGGGAGCACACATATGCTTTTAGTGGACGCGTCAACACCACAAAAACAAATGAAAGAACTGATAAATGAAATAGATGAGGTGGAAGGTGTGAAAGCAGTTTTAGGCTTGGAGTCGGTTGTAGGCTCAACAGTGCCTGAGGATATGCTTCCTGAATCGGTACTTTCGGTACTAAAAAGCGATAATTATGAGCTTTTAATGATAAGCTCAAAATACAAGGTGGCAACGGATGATGTAAATGTTCAAATTGACGCAATTAATGAAATCGTAAAAAAATATGATGCAGAGGGAATGCTCATTGGAGAAGCACCTTGTACAAAGGACTTGATTGAGATAACTGACCATGACTTTATGGTTGTAAGCTGGCTTTCAATTGCTGCCATATTTATCATTATATTGTTTGTGTTTAAGAGTGTGTCTCTTCCAGTGCTGCTAGTGTCGGTAATAGAATTTGCAATATTCATCAATTTGGGATTGCCGTATTATACCCACACAACACTGCCGTTTGTGGCACCGATATGTATCAGTACGATTCAGCTTGGAGCAACAGTAGATTACGCTATACTGATGACAACAAGATATAAGCGTGAGAGACTCACAGGCTTAGCGAAAAAGGAGGCGGCAAAAAATGCCCTCTCAGCCTCAATACCATCCATAGTAGTCAGTGCTTTTGGATTTTTCGCAGCAACCTGCGGAGTTGGTATATATTCTGAGGTTGATATGATAAGCTCCATGTGTCTGCTTATGGCAAGAGGCTCCATGGTCAGCATGGTATCAGTAATATTGATACTGCCATCGCTGCTTGTACTGTTTGACAAACTTATTTGTGTAACAAGCATAGGTTTTAAGCCGCATCATGGAGAAACGGTTGTGTAAAATAATCAATGGAAGCTTTTGATGTAGCGTCAGCATAGGTGCATTTTTATAGAGATTGCCCTAAATGTGCTGACTTAGAAAAGGAGGAATTGTAATGAAAGATAGAAATATGATGAAAGTAACATCATTGGCTGTAACAGCCGCATTAATTACAGGCAGTGTAGGTGCAATGGCTTATGCAGCAGGTGCAAACAGTGCAAAACCGACGACAAGCACCGCAGCGGAAGCACCGGTTATAGCAGATAATGAAACCGTTGCAAGCGATGCAGATGCTGTTTCATCTATTATTGATGAGCAGTTCATTGATAAGGAGGAAACCGTATATGTCCTTGCAAGTGCAGACGGCACGGTAAATAAAGTGATTGTAAGCGACTGGCTGAAAAATCCAAACAAAAGCCAGACTATTACCGATGCATCAGAGCTTGATAATATTGAAAATGTGAAGGGTGACGAAAGCTATACGATGAATCCTGACAACATGAAGATTTGGGATGCACAGGGAAATGATATCTATTATCAGGGAACAAGCAATAAGGCACTTCCTGTTGACGTATCTATTAGCTATGAACTGGACGGAAAAGCAATATCAGCAGAAAATCTTGCAGGAAAAAGTGGAAAGCTTAAAATGAGGTTCGACTACAAAAATAATGAATCACAGGTAGTCGAGATAAACGGAAAGCAGCAGAATATGTATGTACCGTTTGTCATGGTTACAGGGATGATAGTAGATGATACAAAATTTACAAATATATCAGTCTCAAACGGTAAGGTTATCAATGACGGAGACAGATGTGTGATTATGGGCTTTGCGCTTCCTGGTATGCAGGAAAATCTGGGCTTAGATGAGTCAAAGCTTGAGCTTCCTGACTATGTTGAGATAACGGCAGACGTTAAGGATTTTTCGCTTACCACAACGGTTACTTTGGCGACAAATGATGTGTTTAATACCCTTGATTTAGATGGAATAGATACGGCAGAACAGTTAAAGGATGCTCTGGATACATTGGCTGCATCATCCATACAGCTTGTTGACGGTTCATCCGCACTTTATAAGGGACTAGAAACACTGCTTGAAAAGTCAGGAACACTTGTGTCAGGTGTAAATGATTTGTATACGGGAGCAGGAACCTTAAGTTCAGGAGCAACGGAGCTGTCAACGGGAGCAACAACACTCCAGACAGGAGCAGCAACACTTGCAACGGGAGCAGCAACACTTGCAACGGGAACAACAGAGCTTGATACCGGAATTAAGTCATTAAATGCAGGTCTTAAGGAGTTAAATGGAAACAGTAAGGATTTGAGGGATGGTGCAAAACAGGTATTTGACTCCCTTCTTGCAATGGCTGACAGTCAGCTTGCAGCAGCGGGCTTAAGCGTACCAAAACTAACAATTGAAAATTACAAGACGACATTAAATAGTGTGCTCGGTTCGTTAAACGCAGATACTATTTACAGCATGGCATATAATACCGCACTTTCACAGGTGACTGATGCGGTAAATGCACAGAGACCAACTATACATGCTGAAGTGGAAAAGGCAGTCCGCAGAAGCGTTTTGGAAGCTGTTTTGGCACAGGTAATGCCAGGCACAACTGTAGACCAGTATATGGATGCACTGGCTGCGGGCGGCGGTCTGATTGAGGATGGTACTATCGCAGCAGTGGATGAGGCGGTGACAGCTCAAATGGCTTCTGAGGATATTCAGGCAACAATAGAACAAAACACAGAGGCAAAGGTACAGTCCCTGATAGCAGAAAACATGAAGTCATCAGACGTTACAACAAAAATAGAGGCAGCAGTGAATCAGGCACAGTCAGGCGCAGGAAGCATACAGGCACTTATAACCCAGCTTGACAGCTACAAAACATTTTATGACGGTGTAGTAGCTTATACATCAGGCGTTGATACTGCTTACAGTGGAAGCAAGAAGCTTGTAAAAGGATCTAAGCAGGTAAAGGATGGAGCCGCATCCCTTTCCAGCGGAGCAACAACGCTTTCCGGTGGGGCAACAACATTGTCAAGCGGGGCAACAACACTTCAGACAGGTGCAAGCACGCTGTACAATGGTATTGGAACACTGAAAGAGGGAACCTCAACCCTCATATCAGGAGAGACGGAGCTGTTTGCAGGTTCATCAAAGCTTGCCGATGGAATGAGTGAGTTTAATGAGAAGGGTATCAAGAAGCTTGTGGAGGCAGTTGACGGCAACATGGATGTTCTTGTTGAACGGATAAAGGCAATGGTTGATGTATCAAAAGCGTACCAGTCATTTGGCGGAAAGGCGGACGGTGCAATCGGCACCGTGAAATTTATCTACAGGACTGACTCAATAGAGTAATGGATAATGTCGCAAAAACAATATGGAAATGGTAAAAAAAATATGCTATAATTCCCTAAAGTATACTCAAGCAGGAGGGTATGTGTATGTCTCAGGAAGGAACTTTGATTTTTGGGTTTGTGGTCGGTATTCTTTTTATAGCAGTAGGAATTTTTGGAATTTCAAAAAAAATAAAATATGCAAAAAGAATTCAGACCATGCATGAGCTTAGCGGTGTAATTGTAGATTTTAAAGTGGGACAGACGCGGGATGAACATGATTATATGCGTGATGTATTCAGCCCCATTTATGAATATGAGTGGAACGGAATAAAAAAGCGGCTGAACAGCAAGGTTTGTGTACAGAGGGAGCCGAGTATAGGCAAAACAGTGCATATTTTGCTAGACCCTATGACAGGAGAGGCAATCTGCATGGAGGACGAACGAAAGTCTCAGGGCTTTCTGGTAATATTTGGCATCATAGGTGTAGCTGTTGTCATTTTAATGATACTTTTAAAAATGGGAATTATATAATCCGCAGATATACAATAAAACATTGGAAGACATCGGTACTTAAATTGCCGGTTTGAGTTATCCTTACATAGGATTTCTTGAACCGGCAGTTTTTTATTTTATAGGAAAGTCCTCTGTACTTTCCTATAAGGCAGGATTAAAAATCCTGCTATAAGGTGCCATAAAAGTTGTGGCGGCATAAAGAGTGCCAAAAGCACTTTGTTCTTGCTTTATTCGACAAAATATATTAAAATTTAATTAATTGTGCACAATATTTTGTGGCTGGATTGTGACAAATGTAACGAAATATAAAATAACAGGAAAGATATTGGTAGAAAATTATTATGGCACTTAAGCACGTGATGATAAACGATATAATTTCTGAACACAGTGAGCGTATGCAAAACATTAAAAAGTATTACCCGTTCTTTGTGCTCAGTGAGACGACGTTTTCCCAGTACAAGGAGGGAAAGTACAGTTTCCTTGATATGGGCTATATCACTATGGCATCACTGCGCTTTTTCATTAACGAAAACAATTTTCACGAAAAGGATATCACCTATGAAGAATACGAGAGCTTTCTGCTTGAGCTTCTAAAGAGGGACTTCGGTGTGGACGAGGAACCTGAGGAAGAAAAGCAGCTTGCTCTTTACATTTTTGATAAACTGAAAAATGATGGACGGGCATTTGAATTTAAGTTTTATGACCCTGAGGCAAGGACAAGTAAAATTGCAAGAGTAAAGCTGATTGACAGCAAGGTTGGAAACAGTACGGTATATTATTATATAACTGCCGAGGGTATCGAGTTTTATCTTGATACAAAGGAGATAAAGGACGAAAGCAAAATAAATGTGTCGCAGCTTCTGCTTGAAAAAATGATTAGCTCCAGCAACTTCAAGGGTGGTATAGATGTTGTCAAGCGGATAAACAGTCAGGTAATACAGCTTTCTTTGGAAAAGGAACGTGTGCTCAAGCTTTTGGGAATCGATGTATTTGAGGGCAACAAGGCATATGAACAGTATATGGAGACAACCGCAAAATGGTTTAGCGATGAGCAAAAGTTATTTGCCAAGAATAAGGCGTTGGTTGACAAGGTAATTGAGCGGGCAGCCTATGAGAGCGGTGAGGGAGGAACCTCAAAGTCGCTTGAGGATATCAATAAGCTTGAGACGGAGCTGAAGAAAACAATATACAATCACAGTATGCTGATTTCCGAGACGATGGAGCTGACAAAACTGGCGGATTCTATCATTAGCAAGGCAAAGCTTACAAAGCTGAGACCGGTATTTGATTTCAGACAGATGCTTCTTGAGATGATGAATAAAGATATGCCGGGTGGAATGGAGCATGTGATTGTGCCGTTTTTAACACCGAAGCTTAACAAGTCATTTTCCATCAGGAGTATAGACAACATGCTTTCCCTGAAGAGTGACGATAAGGATAAGGGTGAAAAGGTTGAAAAAAATGTTTTGGATGCTTCCTTTGAATATGAGGATGAAATATTAGATAAAAAGATATCGAGAAACTTTTATATGCTGTTTATAGAGCTTCTTGACCAGATAAAAAAATGGAACGAGCTGGGGCTTAAGGAATTTAACGGAATCTTGGAAATTAAGTTTGGCAATGAGGTATATTTAAACAGGGATTACTACTCATTTTTAACGCATTTGGCAGGAAAAACTGAGTACAACATAAACAAGATGATTGAAAAGCAGGACACGCTTCTTGAGGAAATGGTAGTTGCCAATATGACGGATGAGGATATCACACGGTTTGGTGATATGAGCTTTTCCATCAGCATGAACGGTGAGAGTATTATAGAATTAAAGTCGGGCGAGGATGACGCTGCTTACGTTACGGATATGAAATTTGAAAGGGGGAACGGGTAAACATGGAAGAAAGAAGCTTGGACAAGGCACTGGATATTTATTCAACACTGATAACAGGACAGGAAGTATCCCGTTCCAATCCTGACACAAGAGAGCTTTACGAGGAGTATTACAGCAATCAGGCGGTATTTGACATCACAAACAGACTGATGAAAAAGCTGAACTTAAACGTATACGAGTACGAGGATTCCATTTATATTACAGCGGGAGACGGAAATAGAATATTTGGCTACACAAATGACGACATGAAGAAAATGCTGGGACTCAGGCTGAATAAGGAGCTTTATATGGCATATTTCATTATATATAATGCATTGCTGGCCTTTTATCAGGATTCATCCTCCTATCAGGTTAAAGAATATGTGAAACAGGAGGATTTACTGGAACAGGTAACCTCATATTTGGCGACCATAACTGCAGATATATCGGTTTATTCTATGGATGAGCTTGCGGAGGACAGCTTTAAGACAATTGCACTGTTGTGGGATGAGCTTCCTGTCGTAACCTCTGACGACAAAGACAAAAACAGGGCCTCGAGAGCTTCACGGGTGGGATTTATTAAGCTTACCTTTAATTTCCTTGTAGCACAAAAGCTTTTTGTGGAAGTTGAGGAGCGGTATTATCCGACAAAGAGATTTAAGGCAATTGCAGAAAACTATTTTGAGGAGTATAAGGGCAGAATATACAAGGTGCTTGGAGGTGAAACGGATGCCTAGTATAAACAGGATAAGAGTAAACAATGTCAAGTATAATTTTGGCACCCAGTTTTACGACGATTTTACAATGAGAATGTACGGAAAAAACACACTCTATGACCTTGCAAACGGTGGTGGAAAAAGTGTGCTTATGCTTTTGTTACTCCAAAATATGATACCGAATTGTACATTGGACGAAAAACAGCCCATAGAAAAGCTGTTCAGACCGGGAAACGGAAATACAACCATTCACTCCCTTGTTGAGTGGAAGTTAGACAAAAATGACAGCAGTGAGGGCTACAGATATATGACAACGGGCTTTTGTGCGAGAAAGGCGAAGGAGTCCGGGGATGAAAGTGCGTCCACAAAGGATGTTGCATCGATTGAATATTATAACTACTGTATTTTTTACAGGGAGTACAACAAAAATGACATTATTAATCTCCCTCTTGTTAAGGACGGAGAGCGGGTGACCTTTCAGGGACTCAGAAGCTATCTGAAAGAGCTTGAGCACAAGGATATGTCCCTCAAGGTACAGATATTTGACAGAAAAGGGGAATACCAAAGATTTATCAGTGAGTTTGGTCTCCATGAGAGCCAGTGGGAAATCATAAGGGGAATCAATAAAACCGAGGGACATGTAAGAACATACTTTGAAAATAATTACAAGACGACAAGGCGGGTTGTCGAGGATTTATTGATTGAGGAAATTATTGAAAAGGCATTTATGGTAAAGACCCAGCGTGAGGAGTCGGGTGATGCGGCTATGGCACAGATGCTGATGGATATTAAGGAGCAGCTTACCATACTTGCCAAAAAGAAAAAGGATATTGCAGGCTATGACCGTCAGATTGAGCTTGTGGGAACGCTGTCTGACAAAGTGGCCTCATTTATGGATTTATACGAGGAAAAGAGCAGGCTGGAAACGCTCATGGCAAACATATATGTGACAGGCGAGGAGTTTGCCAAAAATGATGAGGAAATGATGGAACAGCTTGCAAATGAAAGGGATGAAAAGCGGCAGCAAAAGGACGAGCAGAGAAAATACATGGAATGCCTCAAGGTTGCAAGGGACCGAAATAAGCTTAACGAACTCAAAGACAAGCTGGAGCAGTCACAGACGGCATATGAGGCGACTCTAAATAAGCTTGATGAGCTTAAGGACGATTTAAATTTGAAAGAAGCAATTAATGAGTATGTCGATTACCTTGCCGACAGGAAAAAATATCACCAGAATGATGCAATCATTAAAACGATGATGTCGCAGACACCCTTTGACAGAGAACTTTTATTTTCCTATACATATAATTTGAAAATGAGAATGGATGCCGTGATGACAGAGCTTAACAGCAAGATAGATGCCATTAAAAAGGATCTTGCAAAGAAAAAGGCGGACAGGGAGTCGGCACAAATGCTTCTTCAGGAGGCAATGGTTGAGCAGGAGGTTGCAGTAAACATCAAAAAGACCTACGATGAGGAAATTGTTCAGCTTTCTGAGCAGCTTGCAGAGATAAAATTCTCAATGAGTACCCTTAATTTTGCAACACCGGGTGAGCATTTTGGCCAGGTTCAGGAGGAGATAGATGACTTGGGTTGGAAGCTGGAGGATAATCAGGCAAGGCTCAAGGATAACAATGAGAAATTAAGTGACGCCAAGATTAAATTGTCACAGCTTCTGCTGGAAAAGGAAGAAAACGACAAGCTTATCGCAACCTTTGAGGTAAAGGAAAAGGAGTACGATGAGGCGTGCCAGAAGCTTGAAAATATACGGACTGTATATGGAAGTGATGACAGGAACAATCTCACATCAATCATTACGGACAGGATAACGTCCACCGTGCTTGAAAATGCAGCTATCAAGGATGAGATTAAGATTAGGAAAAAGAGAGTGAAGCTGCTGGAGGAGGGCAGAATTATATCTGCATCTGCTGCGGCGAAAAAGCTGATGGATTATCTGGAGACAAGACATGGTATTTCTGCTATGTTTGGTATGGATTATCTGTCGGCACTACCTGTAAATAAGCAGGCGGAGCTTCTTGAGATTAACCCTGAGCTGCCATATGGTTTGCTCATAAAGGAATACGACACGGTCAAGGATGACCCTAATATTCTAAAGGTAGATACAGGCAGTGAGATTGTCAACATTTATGATATGGATGCAATCTCGGACAAAGCACTGATTCAGGGAGAAAATATAATAAGCGTGCATGCAACGAAAGAGTTCCTGATTGGAGAGGATACAAGAGAGAAACTTTTGGGTGAGGAAACGGAAAACGTGCACGAGCTTGAAATGAAAACGGAATTCAAGGAAGAAATGTTAGCGGCGTACAGGCAGGACCAGCAGTTCGTAATCCGTATGCAGGACAGCGAGCTCATGGAGGCAGGAAGAAAGCTGCGGGATGCAAGAAAACGCATGTATGATATGGATGCGGAAATATCCACATGTAAGGAGGGTATCAGGGAAATAAAACGTGCCATTTCGGAGCTTGAGACAAAAAATGAGGAGCTTAGAAAGCAGTATGACGAAAAGCTTGCGGATGTGGGACGTCTTGACACGGCAACAAGACTTGCCGACATGGTAAGTGAAAAGGAAGCCATATCAGGTGAATGTAAAGAAAAAATTGACAGGCTTGAGGAGGAAATACGTTCAAGGCGGTCACTGATTTCCGATACGGACAAGACGGATGATGAGGACAATGCAAACCTTGCCACCCTTGAAAAGAAGCTTCAGGAGCTGATGACGGAGTGGGATGTTTATTACAAGCCATATTACAATATTGATGTGGAGTATGAGGTGAGCACCTTAAGCGACGATGAGATAAAGGCAAGATTTACAGCAATGTTAAGTGAAAATAAGGGCGAAATGAAAACCATAGAGGACAAAAAGCTGGTAATGGAAACGCTGAAAAACTCTATGGACAAAACCTTAAAAAATATCAAAAAAAGAGGTATAAGTACGGAAACGCTTGAGGAGTATGAGAAGAAAAATCTCATATATCTGTCAGATGATGCAATGCTTGAAAGCTGTAAGAAAAATATAAATGAGCAGCAGGAACGGATAAATCTTTTGGAGCTTGAGAGAAAAGAGCTTGAGCGGGCAATCAGCCGTCTTGAGGGCAGTATAGAGTATGCCATAAGCAATATTGAAGCTGCCTTTGGCGGATATACGGAGCAGCAGGCAGAGCAGTCAGAGATAGTTATGAACTTGAAAAAGGGCAAGGAAATGCTTGAGAGGCTGGAGGCTGAGGCAAAGGAATGTGATGTCCGTTATAAGAGCTATATGAAGCAGCAGGGCTACATGGTAGACCTGTACAAGGATGTAAAGCGTATTATCGTGACACATGACATAAACATGGAGCAGGCAAAGCCACTGGCAGAGGATAAGGATAAACTGCGGACAATCTTTGAGGAGAACCTGTTGCTCTATGACAAGAGCAACAAGGCGATTGAAAAGGCTAAAAATGAGCTGATGAGATTTAAGGGAAATACGGCAGTAAGCCTTGACGAGATGGAGGTTTATGAGCTTGCCGCAACCATTAGAAATGATGTTGCCATACCAGAGAGCTTTGACGCGGCAGGAGAGCTTATGAATAATCTTAAGGCGATAGCGGATTACATTAAGCTTGAGAAAGACAGAGTGGAAAAAAGTCTTATTGATATGGAAACGATTAAGGCTAACTTTGAGGAGCAGTGTCTTCAGAGATGTCTTGACGTGAAGACGGAGCTTGACAAGCTTCCAAAGCTGTCAAGAATAGTTGTGGATGGGGAAGCTATCCAGATGGTAGGACTTGCAATACCATATGTGAGAGATGAATTTTTAAAGCAAAAAATGTCTGATTATATTGACAGGATTGTGGCACAGGCGGATGACTATGACAACGACAAAGACAGAATAAAGTTTATCAGGGGAAGCCTTGCATTAAAGAAGCTGTTTGGTGTCATTGTGGCTGACATGAATGGTATTAAGCTGAGCCTTTACAAACGGGAACGCATAAAAGAGCAGAGCCGTTACTTAAGGTACGAGGAGGCTGTAGGAAGTACGGGACAGTCTCAGGGTATCTACATACAGTTCCTTGTTTCCATTATCAACTATATTTCCGGCATGTATCAGCTTGGCAATGAGGACACAAGGACAAAGACCATATTTATTGATAACCCGTTTGGTGCGGCAAAGGACGTGTACATTTGGGAGCCTATATTTGCACTGCTTGCGGCAAATAATGTACAGCTTATTGTTCCTGCAAGAGGGGCTACACCTGCAATCACAGGACGGTTTGACGTAAATTATATTCTTGGGCAGCAGATGACGGGCGGCAGACAGCTTACGGTTGTTTGCGATTATACAAGTAAGGCTGACCAGGAGGAATTAGAATACAAGGATTTAGAGTTTGAGCAGGTTAGCTTCGACTTTATTTAGATAAGGGGACAAGTAGAGTATGCACTATAAGGAAGTAAAGGCAATTTTATCGCCTCAAAACGGAATGAATTTGTACCGCGGGTGTACCCACGGATGCATTTACTGCGATTCAAGAAGTAAGTGTTACAGAATGGATCACGAGTTTGAGGATATTGAGGTTAAATCAAAGGCTGCGGAGCTGCTTGAAAATACCCTTAAGAAGAAACGCAGAAAGGGTATGATATCAACAGGTTCCATGACTGACCCATATGTGCCTATAGAGGAGGAGCTTCTTGTAACAAGAAGGTGCTTAAATCAGATTGAGCGGTTTGATTTCGGGCTTGTTATACAGACAAAATCGAATCTTATTCTGCGGGATATGGATATCCTTGAAAAGATAAACAGAAAGACAAAATGTATCGTTGCCATGACGTTGACGACATATGATGAGGATTTATGCAAAATACTAGAGCCGAATGTATGCACAACAAGGGAACGGTTTGATGTGCTCATGGAGTTGAAAAGGAGAAATATACCGACGATAGTATGGATTGCTCCTATTTTGCCGTTTATTAACGATACAGAGGAAAATATGCGCGGCATCATGGATTATTGTGTTAAGGCAGGCGTGTATGGTATAATGTACTTTGGGGCTGAGTTGACCCTGCGGGATGGAAACAGGGAATACTTCTATGAGCAGCTTGATAGGCAGTTTCCGGGAATGAAGGAACGCTACATTGAGGCATTTGGCAGCGAATATGAGGCAGTCAGCCCAAACAACGACAGTCTCACGGCGATATTTAATGAAATTTGTGACGCAAACAATATTGTGCGTGACAGGGAAGAACTGTTACGGTACATGCGCGAGTACAAAAACAAGACAATGGGTGACCAGATGAGTATATTTGATTTTGGAATGGAAGCCTGAAATAAACAAGAAAAGGAAAGGATGATGTAGTATGGCATTTAAAGATTTTATGCAGTCAGTAAAAAATGAAGCAGGCGATGCGGTTGAGGTAACAAAGCAAAAGGCAAAAATAAGCAAAGAAAAGACAAATATTAAAAATAATTACGAGGAGATAGGAAAATATGTTTATGAGCAATACTTAAAAACTGCTCAGGCAGACGAGGCGATTATGCAGTATATCAATGCTGTTACCGAATCTAAAAAAATCATAGATAACTGTAATGCGGAAATAGAAAAGGTTAAAAGTGTTTAAGTGACACTTGGAGGATAGTATGGATTATAATGAACTTAGTTTAAAAATGCACGAGGAAAACTGCGGAAAGCTTACGGTAGTACCAAAGGTAACGGTAGAAAACAGGGATGACTTAAGCACTGCATATACGCCTGGTGTTGCAGAACCGTGCAGAAAAATCAGGGACAATAAGGAAGATGTTTACAAATATACATGCAAGTCAAATATGGTTGCAGTGGTATCTGACGGAACGGCAGTTTTGGGCTTGGGCGATATAGGTCCTGAGGCAGCCATACCTGTTATGGAGGGAAAGGCAATCTTGTTTAAGCGTTTCGGTGATGTAGACGCTTTTCCAATATGCCTTGATACAAAGGATACGGATGAAATAATTGAAACCGTAAAGCGTATTGCACCTGTATTTGGCGGAATTAACCTTGAGGATATATCAGCTCCGAGGTGCTTTGAGATAGAGAAACGTCTCAAGGAGGAGCTTGACATACCTGTATTTCACGATGACCAGCATGGAACCGCCATTGTTGTATCAGCAGGACTTATCAACGCACTGAAGCTTGTAGGCAAGGAGTTTGGCAAGGCAAATGTTGTTATCAATGGTGCAGGCTCAGCAGGAATATCAATATGCAGACTTTTGCTTTTACTTGGTATTGGAAATGTTGTTCTTGTTGACAGGCAGGGAGCACTCTGCCCGGGACAGGAGTGGATGAATCCTGCACAGGCAGCAATGGCAGATATCACAAACAAGGACAGACAGACGGGAAACCTTGCTGAAATTATGAAAGGTAAGGATGTATTTATCGGTGTCTCTGCACCGGGAGTAGTTACCGCGGATATGGTAGCATCCATGGCGGATGCCCCAATTGTATTTGCAATGGCAAATCCGACCCCTGAAATTATGCCTGAGGAAGCAAAAAAAGGCGGCGTGCGGGTGATGGCAACGGGACGCTCCGACTATCCGAACCAGATAAACAATGTACTTGTATTTCCTGGCATTTTCAGGGGAGCACTTGATGCGAGGGCAACTGCAATCACAGAGGAAATGAAAGTGGCAGCCGCTTATGCAATTGCATCTATCGTCAGTGATGAGGAACTGAACGAGGAGTATATCATACCGGGGGCATTTGATGAGCGTGTGGCAAAGGCTGTAGCAAAGGCTGTTGCCGACGAGGCAGTAAAGCTTGGAATATCAAAAAACTGATATACAGGAGGTTGCTTTTATGAAGGATAAGCTTGATCGTATTCAGGATGAAGTAAATAAGGTAATAAAGGGAAAAAGTGATGTTGTCGAGAAAGTACTTGCGACGATTATCGCAGGGGGACATATTTTGATGGAGGATATACCGGGAGTTGGAAAAACAACCCTTGCCACGACCTTTGCCAGAAGTCTTTCCATGGACTATAAGAGAGTCCAGTTTACCCCTGACGTACTGCCAAGTGATATACTTGGATTTTCCATGTACAACTCTGCCACGAAGGAGTTTGAATATAAGCCGGGAGCTGTATTTTGCAATTTGTTTCTGGCAGACGAGATAAACAGAACATCACCGAAAACACAGTCAGCACTGCTTGAGGTTATGGAGGAGGGCACCGCAACTGTGGATGGTGTTACAAGAAAGCTGCCTGAACCGTTTGTCGTAATTGCGACGGAAAATCCGTATGGTTCCTCGGGAACCCAGATGCTTCCTGAGTCCCAGCTTGACCGATTTATGGTATGTCTTTCCATGGGCTATCCAAGCCATGAGGATGCAGTGGAAATATTAAAGGGAAATGCCTTTAAGCCTGTAGAAAAGGTAGAACAGGTCATATCAATAGATGACCTTGTTACTTTGCGTGCAAAGGCAAATGACCTCCATGTCCACGATGAAATTTACGAGTATATTGTTAATATCGTTGAGAAGACAAGGACAATGGAAGTATTTTCCATGGGAGCAAGTCCGAGAGGAACAATCGCACTTCTGCGTCTTGCAAAGGCAAGGGCAGTTATCAAGGGACGGGATTTTGTTACGGCAGAGGATGTACAAAAGTGTGCGAAGGATACGCTTGGACATCGTGTTAAGCTCAGTGCAAGAGGAAAGGCACAGGGCATAGGTACTGCACAGGCAATAGATATGGTGCTGGCAAATGTAGGAGTGCCAAGAATGTAGTGATTGGGTGAATATATGAGGGTTGAGGTTTTATTTCGGGCAATCGGACTTATAATTTTATATGGGATATGTCTGGCATTGTACCTGTTTTTGCACAGCCAGTTTTATTTGATTGTTCTGATTATTATGCTGTTAGGACCGATACTTTCTATTTTAATGGCACGTTATTTGCGGGATAAAACCGAAGTAAGGGTGATGGCGGGCACAGTGTCCTCAGATAAGATTACAGGTCTTGCCCGCATGGAAGACATGTACGGAAAACAGGACGAGGAACTGTTTTTCTGCATCAAGCTGGATAACCCTACGCTGTTTGTCTCACTGGATGTGAAGCTGATAGTGGAAATTTCAAACCTGTTTTTTGGTGTGACGGCGGAGCGGAAAATATCTGTTCCATTACGGGCAAAAACAGGCTATGAATTTATGCTTCCCATCGTGCCGAGACTTCCGGGAACCATAAAGGTTACGGTAAAACGGATTGAAATTAAAGACCTTTCAGGTCTTTGCTTTTTCAAAAAAAACATAGATGTAGGCGGGGAGGCAACAGTGCTGCCGCTTACACTTAAGGATGTCAAATACGATAAAAATGACGCAGAAGCAGGTATGCTTGAAAGTGAGGAGAGCAATAAGAGGGGAAATGACTTCTCGGATGTGCAGGAAATCAGGGAGTACATTCCAGGCGATAAGCTTATGAGTATTCACTGGAAACTGTCAGCAAAAAGGGATATTTTGATGGTGAAGGACAGGGTGAGTATGTCAGACAGACAGCTTGTGGTAGTGCCTGAGCTGTGTGGCGTGGATAATGCTTCCCTCAATATGGTTGTGACCTCCGCCTACAGTGTCATATCAGAAATGATAGAGGATAAGACATCCATAAGGCTCATTTACTGGAGCCGAAACAGGGATGACTATGAGGAGACAAGAATCGATTATAAGGAAGATTTACAAAATGCATTTGCAAAAATGTTTTATGAAAAAACATATGAGGCTCCGGATGAGGCGGCAGCCAATATGGCGAGTGTCCACCCTGAGATAAAGGCATATCTGCATATAAGTGCAGAAAATAGAAATCTAAGAATTCAAGTCAGGGAGAATATTTAGTGGCAAAGAAGAAACCTGAAAAAGTGAATAAAGTTCTTGCAGAAGGCATTGAGCTTGGCTATGGCTTCTTCGAACAAAGAGAAAGCCGTCTTCATACATTGCTTTTAAAGGGAATCATCGTCTATCTTATTTCAATGGGAAGCATAGGCTTTTATTTGTCTGCCTTTGACATAGACTACAATAAACAGCTTTGCCATGTGGCAATCTTAATTATGTCGCTTTTATGTGCCATGTTGTATTACAAGCTTCTTGTGGAGAATTTGGGATATTTGGTTTTGCTGGTTGGCTTTATCGGTCTTGTCGCAGTGTTCCGAAGATATATCAACAGTGGATTTTATGCAATCGTAAATATAACGGTGAACAACGCGGCGGAATATTTCCATGTGGAGATACAAAGACTGTATCAGGAGCAGATAGAGGACAGGTATCTGACTGTCACATGTGTTGTGCTGTTTATCGGCTTTGTGCTTGATGTATTTTTAAATGTCTATATATCGAGACGTATGCAGTACGTTACAGTTGCATTTGTGGTAATGTCATTAAACCTGATACCCCTTTATCTCGTAGAGGAGCCTGACCCGCTGTATGCGGTAATGCTTATGTCGGGCATGGTGATGGCATACGTTTTCAAGTCGGGACAGCATTACAGTCCACAGGTATCCATAAAAAGAAATGATAACGGCTTCATCGAAAAGGGCAAGGACAAGAAGAAACGGAAAAGTGAGCTGTTTTATGTGTCGGACATCAAGGCAATGCTCCAAGCAGGTGTCACAGGAATTGTATTTGTCCTTATGGTTGTTCTTGGTGTAAATGTGCTGAGACCGAGAGAATCCTTCAACGTAGGTTATGCAGGAAACAAATATAAAGATATAAGTGTTGCAGCGATGACAACCATTTTGCTAGACGGCTGGCAGGGCTTTTTTGGACAGTCCTATGACGTTGGTGGTATGGACAGCGGGCGGCTGGGAAATGTTTCGTCAGTCAGGCTTGATTACCAGACGGATTTAATCGTTGAGATGACACCGTACAGTTATGGTACGGTATATTTGAAAGGCTTTGTGGGTGAACTGTACAATCCTTATGCCAATGAGTGGACAAACATAATGGGAACCAATTATGAGCTTTCGGGCAAGGACTGGAGTACTTATGTATATGAGAGCGAGGATGGAAAAGAAACGGACAATTTAGATGCGGAATATGCGGTAAGAAACTATAATGAAATGCTGGCATATAAGGATGCATACGAAAATAATCAGGATTACAGTGCAAAGGCTGCCATGAATATCTGGATTATGGACTATGCGGTCAGACAGGGATGCAAACCATATTACATGGAGAGCAGCAGTTATATTGGTGAGGGCAGCGGCTATAACAGAGGCAGGAGTTATATATATTATCCAAGCTTTGGTGCAAGCAGTATTTATACCAAGCCTGAATACACGGATTTGGATTTATATGTGCCAGAGGAAAATATTCCTGCAATTGAGGAGACACTTGCGGCAGCAGGTGCAGCAGGCTCCGATGAGCAGATTATAGAGGCGGTCACAGAATACTATCAAAACAATATTCCCTACACCATAAGACCGGGACGCACACCGAGAAATACGGATTTCGTAAATTACTTTTTACAGGAAAACAAAAAAGGGTATTGTGCCCATTATGCATCGGCAGCCGTGCTTATGTTCCGCTATATGGGAATTCCTGCAAGGTATGTTGAGGGCTATGCCATTGACTATATCCAGATGGCAAACGGCGACTTGGTTGAGGGTGCCGAGTATGCGGATTACTATGACGGATACTCGGAGATTGGAGAAACGGCATTAATCCGTATTGATGTAACGGATGCGGATGCACATGCGTGGGTTGAGGTATATACACCAACGAGAGGATGGCATGTGGTGGATGTTACGCCGTCGGGAGAGAGGGAGGATGTGGAGGACTTTTGGACGCTGTTCGAGGAATATATGGATGACTCGGATGACAGTGATGACGACGGAACGAATCTGAACATAACAAACCTGAGAATACCGACAAAGGTGTTACGGACAATTTTCTTTGGCTTTGTGGGAATTGCGGGTGCAATTATATTGGTTGTGGCAGGAAGAAAGGGAATAAAAGAGCTTTCCCTGTATATAAAATATGTGAAAGCAGGAATGAATGACAAACTTATATACGAATATGCCAAATTCAGACGAAAGCTTGTGAAGAAAAATCAGCAGCTCGGCAACCTGATAAATTACCGCGAGCAGATAACATATATTATGAGCATGACGGAACAAACATCAGAGCGGGAGGCGGCACTTGAGACAGAAGCCCGGCAGGTAATTGATATATTGGAGCGGGCGGGATTCGGAGCAGATGAAATATCCGAAACTGAGTATAATCAGGCTGTAAGGTTCTTTAAAACAGTGGGGAAATAGGTCAATCGGAATTTGGTGATTGACCTGTTTTACTCTGCGGGAACGAGCCCGATGCCATAGACTCCATTGTCCTTTTGATATTGGAATAACGTGTAATCGCTAAAATCTTCTCCAAAATTTTTAAGCTGAACATTATATATGGATAATAGCTCAGCATCCGATAAGTCAATTTGTGAGTAGCCTCGTGGCATAGTATTGTAGGAGGACTTGGAGATATCGCCAAGTTTTATGTTTGTTACATAATCCGAAGAAACAAACATATTTGTAATCAGGTTATCCTGCATTTCAGGCAGACTTTTTCCCTTTGTGTAGGTGCCTGCATTTGTTTCAGCGGCAAGAATTGTACCGCTTTCGGACATGAGAATCGTGTGGTATTCTGTTGAATCATATTTCGAAAAGCGGATTTCCCACAAGTAAGCAGAATAGCTTTCAAAGGTTGTGTCAATATACCGGTAAAGATTACAGTTAAAGGAGTACCAGTTGTTGTAAGCTGAAAAAAGACTGACAGGATACAAATCACACTGGTAATACCAGTTTAACCGTGATTTCGCTATGGAAATTGCCTCTGATTCAGTTAAAAATCCCTCTGATATATCGCAAGGGGACATTGTGCTGTCCCATGTGGAATATATGAGTCGGATTCGGTCAAGACTGGAAAGCTTACTGGAAGCATTTCTCGCAGTTGCAGTTCTGGCAGTCAGGTAATAGTCATCAGGTGCCTGTACCACCTGCGACAAAGAATGTTTCACCCTGCGTTCCAAAATAAGCTTTGGCAGAACAATGGCTGCAACAACAGAAAGTATGGTTACTATAACGATTGCAATTTTTAAAATTTGATTTTTACTCTTCATGTAAACCTCCGAATTCAATCGACATACAGGTTCCTCTGCCCACAGTGCTGGATATTGCAAACCGTGCGTTGTGGCTGTCAAATATGGCTGCGGCAAGGGAAAGACCCAAGCCCGCACCTCCCTCGCGGCGTGAACGGGATTTATCAATCATGTAAAATTCGTCGCATATTTTAGCAAGGTGCTCCTCAGATATTCCTATGCCATAATCCTGAATTTCAAATAAATAGCCGTTATCTGTTTTTTTGCCGGACAAAATAACCTTGCTGCCCTCAGGGGATGCTTTTCTGGCATTATCTAAAAGATTGATAAAGGCAGAACAAAGAAGGTCTGTGTCTCCCTGTATTGTTGCATTTTCTACATTTACCACAAGACTTAAATTGCGTTTGCCATACTCGGGCATCACGCTTACAGCAGATTTTTGGGCAAGCATGGAAGTGGATATGGCGGAAAATGTAATGATATTTTCCTTTGCATGTATGAAATCAAAAAGCTTGTGTGACATGGTCTCAAGTCTTTTTCCTTCATTGAATATATAGGACGCTGCCATCACCTGATTTTCACGCGACAGCTCCTTGGAACGGATTGTATCGGCATATCCGATAATGGATGTCATGGGGGTTTTGATTTCATGGGTGAAATCAGCGACAAACTGGTCCTTACGTGCCACCATATCCTTAAGCTCGTCAACATGGTCAGATACTGACTGTGCCATATTGTTATAGGTTTTGGCAAGGGTGCCGACCTCATCGTTTGAAGAAATGTCGGCGCGCACGTCGTAGTTGCCCTGACCAAAGCTGGCTGAAACCGTATTTAAGCGTTCAAGCGGTTTTGTGAGAAGCTTGCTTATAATGTACATGGTTACGCCACATAGGGCAAGTACAATGATAAGAAGTATTCTGAAATAATTGGACTGCTGTGCTATCAGCAGATAAGTATCGGTTATGTTTCGTTTGTTTACAATGTTTAATGTTTTATTTAAAAAGGTGCTGGCAGATGTGACGGTGATATACATGTCATCACCCTCCGTTGTGATTTCGTAGCCTTTTTTACCCATGGTTGTGTTTTCCCAAAGCTCAGAAGAGGGCAAAACGGCATCGGATGTACTGGAATACATTGTATTGCCATTAAATACGATAAAAATTTGTGATTCATTTGCTGACATATTTGCCAAGACATCCCTGCCAACTTCCTGAAATCCGTTAGTGTAGTCAGAATTTTTTTCGTCTACCTCACTGAGCAGTCTGTATTCAATCATTGCCTGCAATATATTATTTTCCTCTATAGCACTTTTAATCTGATTATCAAGAGAAAGCTGATAGCTTTTGTTAATCATAAAGTAGCCTACAGTTCCAATGGCGATAGATAACAATATAATGTTGGAGATAAGAACCTTGTATCTGAATTTCATATAGTTATTCCTCGTAATTTTGTTTCTTCAATCGGTAGCCCGTTCTGTATATGGTGATAAGCTGATTTTCAAGGCCTGCTTTTTTCCTGAGACGCTGAATGTGCAAATCTAAGGTCCTCGTATCACCGTAATACTCGGTTTCCCAAATTGTTTCGTATATTTTTTCGCGAAACAGGGTAATGTCAACATTTCTGACAAACAGCACAAGAAGCTCAAATTCTTTTGGAGTAAGTATAAGCTCTTTCTCATTTTTTAACACGGATTTTGTATCAAGATTTAGTGTGAGGTCTCCGTATTGAAGAATAGATGCCGCCTTATTGTAACGGCGAAGGACAACATTAATCCGTGCAAGCAGCTCCACAATTTCAAAGGGTTTGACTATGTAATCCTCAGCACCCAGTGTGAGCCCTTTGACCCTGTCGTCAAGAGTCGCCTTGGCGGTAATAAAAATAACGGGAGTTCCGGTGGGTTTAATATAGTCAAGAAGCTCATAACCGTCAATTTCGGGAAGCATGATATCAAGTAAAATAAGGTCGTAGCTTTTCGTTTCTAACAGGTCGGCAGCAGTTTTTCCGTCGTATGCCGTAAAGCACGCATAGCCTGCGTCCGTCAAATTTAGTTTTATTAAATCGGAAATAGAGACTTCATCCTCCACAATCAGAATTTTAATCATACATTCTGTCACTCCTGTTTGAATAATTCATCCATAAAATTAATGTGATTATAAAGGATAAAAACAAATATGTCAAAACAGACTGAAAAACTTAAAAATATTATCTTTTGATGCAAAAAGGATACATTTTTATTTTATAGTAATATTAGCATAAAATGCCGGGGTTTTTCCTGGCATGAAAAATTCAAATATTTATCAAAAACAGAAAACGGAGGATATAGTCATAATGGATGTAAAAAAAGTATGCAAATCAGTGATTATACTTGGAATGGTTGCCTTACTCACTGCATGCGGTAAGGCAAAAAAGGATGATATAGCAGAGGAGCTAAAGGGGAATGCGGGGCTAGAGGCAAGTGCAGGGAACGCAGAAAATACAGAAAATGCGGGAAACCATACAGGCTCAGATGAAGTGCCTGATACAATTTCCTACGTTGTTGAGGGAAATGGAAATACTGCGAAAATAGACGCAAAGGTATATGCGGATGGATATGGGAGTGTTCCGGTTTTTTCAGTAAAAAGAAATGAAGATAAAGATGAATGGGTTGCTGCACAAGCAAAAAAAATATTTGATGATGGGCAGTACGATAACATAAAACCATATGAGATACAAAGCAGGGAAGAGCTTCAGGCGGAGCTTGAATTTTACAGGGAATGTGAAGCAAATGGTTATTTGGATGCTGCGTGGCATAAAGACATTGTACAGTATATGCTGGATCATTTTAATGAATCAGATTATGTGAAGTATCCGGACGATAAGCTGGTATACACAAAAGAAGAGAAGGAAACTGGTGCTGACAATGAAGTGCTCACATATACAATTAATGAGGCAAGCTTAAGAGGTTATGTGGATGAAAGAATATGGTCGATGAGTTACTCGGACGGAACATATGAAGACCTGTGGAATAATGATGTTGTGTCTTACGAATATATGCCTTGGCTGGAGGCACACTGCATTGAGGAAAAGGAGTATGCATACAACTTGTCAAATATATCTGAAACATATATTCAAAATAAATGCAGCCGTGAGGATGCGGAAAAACAGGCAGAACAATTTTTGAAAAAGCATGGATTTGAAAATATGGAGCTGCTTCATATTGCACAGGTCGAGCGTCAGCCAGAACAAGGGGATATATATGCAGATGGTTATTTGATGATATATGGAATGGAGCAGGATAAGGCACATCTGTTATTTGCGCATTGTGCGGGAAAAACTATCATGGACTTTGAAACTCATAACTGGGCAATGCAGCCGTATGTAGAAGTACAGGTAAACAGCAATGGTGTATATAGCATAGTGATTACGGGAAATTATGAAAAACCGGAAATGACGACGGGAGATGCGGAGATGCTCACTTTTGAGCAGGTAAATGAGATTGCAAAGGAAGAATTCACAAAAATGCTGAATGGAAACACATCTTATACTGTAGATGTGATAGAATTTGGGTATGTTTATATCACATATGACGGACTTTCATATGCAATCGTGCCTGCATGGCGCTATTATAACGGAGATAGAAATGAAAATAAAAGAGAAGCGGTTTTAACAATTTGTGCTTTGGATGGGTCTGTTATTTCACGAAATTCGATAAATAAGTATGGGATAGGTGGAGGTCTCGTGGTCTATTGATAAAAGTATTCAGGTTGTCTTTTCTGATGCAAAAAAGATGCATTTGTGTTGTATAGTAGTATCAGGTAAAAAAGAGAGAGTTAATATAAGGCAAAAGCTCTGATACGGAAAAACATAGTTTAATATAAGGAGAAAACGTTTTATGAAATGTATGAGAAAGGCACGTTGTTTTGTTATTTTTGGTGTGATGGTATTGCTGACTGCATGCGGCAATCCCAAGAAGGATGATATAGCAGATGACTTAAGGGAAAATGTAGGTCAGGATGCAAGTGCGGGAAATGCAGTGGAAAATTCAGGTACGGATGAAATACCGGAGAATGTTTCTTATGTGATTGAAGTTGGAGGAAACACCACAAAGGTAAATGCAGAAGTGTTGGCTGACGGTTATGGGGAAGTACCTACGCTTAAAGTCGAGGAATGCACGGACAAGGACGAATGGATTCTTAAATACGCAAAGCGGCTGTTTGACGATGGGGAGTTTCAAAATGTCAAGCCATATGCGGTACAAAGCAGGGAGGAGCTTGAAGCGGAGCTTCAGTATTATAAGGAAAAATATGCAGACGGTACGGTATTTAGTGAGAATGATAATACATGGCAGATAGAAAACCGTCTTGAAAATTATAATGAAGAAAACCATGGGGCATATCCTGATGACAAGCTTGTATATGAAATCCAATCAAGTGCAGAAGATGACGAATATAGCACATATAGCGATGTCCATCAGGCTTACCTGAGAGGTATGGTTGATGGAAGAACCTGGACGCTTTCCTATTATGATGGGTATGAGGAGTTTGAGATTAATGGTGAAAAGAGGAAAGAAAGATGGATACCGCAGTTGCGTGCCCAATGTATTGATGAGGAATATTTTGTATCAGATTCCTCAAATATAAATGAAACCTATTTGAATAATGCATGTAAACGTGAGGATGCGGAGAAGGAGGCGCAGGAGTTTTTGTACAGGCTGGGATTTGGAGAGATGGAGCTTTTACACATTGTGCAAAATAACATGCAGCCTGAAAATGGTGAGCTTAAAACGGATGGTTACACCATGGTATTTGGATTTAAACAGGGAGGTGCACATCTTCTATTTTCAGCAGGCGGTAGCGCTACTGCCATGGATATGTCTGAAAATAATACTGCTGTACAGCCTTATGTTGAGGTGGTGGTAAACAGCAATGGCATATACAGTCTTATGATTATAGGCGCCTATAATGAAGCAGAAGTTATGTCAGACGAATCTGCAATGCTGTCCTTTGAACAGATTAATGAGATTGCAAAGACAAGAATCACGGAGATAATGACGGACTATTCAAGCAGCTATTTTGAAATAGACGCAATCGAGTTTGGATATGTGTATATTACTTATGACGGACTCTCCTATGCGGCAGTTCCCGTATGGAGATATTATAACGGTGAGAAGAATGATAAATTCAGGAATTCGGTTCTCACAATTTGTGCCTTGGATGGTGCAGAGATATATCCTGCTAGTAGCAGCATGTATTTTGGTTCAGGAGTAATACCATATTAACAATAACAGGGTTTACGTTCAGGGAGGGATATTTGATGAGTAGAAGGAAAAGGTTTTCAATTGGGATTATTACATTGTTGTTAGCGGCATTATTTACATCCTGCGGAACAGCGAAAAAGGACGACATAGCAAGTGATTTAAACAATATTAGTAATGCGACAAAATCAGATGCGGAACAATCAGATATACCGAATCGTCTGGAGTATGTCTTACAGGATGTTTTCGGTGATGCCAGTATAACGGTATCTGCGGATGTGGAGGCAAATGGACTGGAAAATGCTTGTGTGTATGAGGTGACGCGCAAGGAATTTAATGAGGAAACCTTGAAACAGATAGCAGATAACTTTTTTGATGGCGATTACACTTATATAAAGCCGTATGGACATTGTTCTTTGGAGGAACTGGAGCTGGAGGAGGCATTTTATCAACAGCTTATGGACGAGCATGATAACAAAGTCTACTTACAAGCAGGAGTATATAGGAACAAGATAGCTGAGCTGTTGGATGGATACAATGAAAATGCCGCATCGTATGTGGAGCATAACGGATTAATTTACCATAACAATCAGTGGCGTGAAGAGGACAGCTTTTGGGGTCAGGCTGAGGGACATGGGATGTTTCAGGTAACGGAAGCAGATTATTCCAGACTCAGGGGAGAACGGGATGGGAATATATACGAGTTATATTATGGAAAATATTATATACAACCACAATCGGGAATCGAATCATATTATACTGGTTATGATACATATTCCGGTGGCCAGCATGATGAAGAGATGCTTGTTATAAAGCGTGTCGATACCCCATACGATGTAAATTGGTGTAAAGATATGGACGAAGCTGACCAGTCAAATGCATGTGATTATGATACGGCACTAAAGCAGGCGGAGCATGTGGCTGAACAATTGGGGTTTTATGATTTGGAGCTTGCAGGTACACGACAGCTTGATATCTCGTCTATTTTGCTGCGTTCAGATGGAGATGTGGATAGGACAAGTCTGGGACTAAACGGATATGAATTTTGGTTTTGGCCTGCAACAGATGGAAAAAATGTGTTTGACTGCCGAGGGAAGCATATGATTGCATTTGGAAGCGACCATGATGATGATTGGTTATATGAGACAGGACAACCGCTTTTTCGGGTATTGGTTGCGGATAATGGAGTACTTGAAATAGACATAGGAGATATGTATAGCATAAATGAAGGGACAAAGGCAGAACTGATGCCCTTTGAACAAGTAGACAAACGGGCACAGGATTACATGAGTAGTGATATTCTGTTTTGCGATATTGAGGTGTCAAGTATCAAATTGGGGTATCTTTATATTTCTTATGATGGAATCCGATATTCCCTTATACCTGTATGGGAATACGATATCATTGATAGTTTGCATAAAGGAGAAGCGATATATATAAATGCATTGGACGGAGAAAGAATAAGACCGGGAACCGAAAAGCAGGTGGATGGATACCATGTGGCAATTCTTGACTTTTATCGCGAGACTCAGGGTTTATACAATATGGATTAAATATTAAAAAAGGAGATAAAATTTGAATGAAAAAAAGGAAAAAGGATTTTATCATGGCAGTGGTTCTTGGAGCTTTATCTCTTGCATCCTGCGGAACAGCGAAAAAGGATGATATAGCAAGTGATTTCAATAATATTGGAAACGCGACAAAAACAGATGCGGAATACCCTGATGTTCCGAATCGTCTTGAGTATGTAGTGCAAAGTGTTTCTAGTGGTGCAGTTATAACAGTATCTGCGGATGTGGAGACAAATGGGCTGGAAAATGCTTATGTGTATGAAGTGAATCGTAAGGAATTTAATGAGGAAACCTTGAAACAGATAGCAGATAACTTTTTTGAGAGCGATTACACTTATATAAAGCCGTATGAACATTGTTCTCTTGAGGAACTGGAACTGGAGAAGACATTTTATCAACAGCTTACGGACGAGTATGGGGATGATGTTTATTTATATGCAAATCACTATAGAGAAAAAGCAGATGAACTTATTGCAGGATATAATGAAAATGCACCATCATATATGGAACATCACGGATTAATTTACCATAACAATCAGTGGCATGAAGAGGACAGCTTTTGGGGTCAGGCTGAGGGACATGGGATGTTTCAGGTAACGGAAGCAGATTATTCCAGACTCAGGGGAGAACGGGACGGACATATATATGAACTATATTATGAAAAATATTATACAGAAAGCAAGACATCATCATCGTCAGTGGTGAATGATTTACACAATCCCGAGCGAATGATTATAATGTGCATTGATACACCGTATTATTTAAAAGGATGTACGGATATGGACGCTTCGTTACAATCTAATATGTATGATTATAATACGGCATTAAGTCAGGCGGAGAATGTTGTTAAAAAAATAGGATTTAAAGAGTGGGAAGTTATTGACACGCGGCAGCTTGATGTTGCAACATCTTCAGAGCGGACATATCTGGGACTGAACGGATATGAATTTTGGTTTTTGCCTGTAATGAATGGAAAGTATGTGTTTAACTGTAGGGGAAAGCATATGCTTGCATTCGGTAGCGACCATGATGCTGAATGGGTATATGGAACCGGGCAGCCTCTTGTCAGGGTATTGGTTACTGATAATGGGATTGAGGAGATAGATATATGGGGGACATATGACAACGCAAAAAACGAGGGAGAAAAGGTAGAACTTATGCCTTTTCAAAAGATAGATGAGATAGCAAAGGAATATATGGGTAATTATCGTGCTTCTGACAATATTGAGATTACAAGTGTGAAGCTCGGATATCTTTACATTTCATACGATGGTGTGAAATATTCACTTGTTCCTGTATGGGCGTACTGCAATGGGAATGGCAGTAAAGAGACGGTATTTGTATATATAAATGCATTAGATGGGCAATTGGTAAGCGAAGGAAAGGAAAAGATTTTTTTGGGATATCATCCTGTCGTAGGTCGATTTATAACGCAGCTTCAATGGTAATTCAGGAAATAAAAACAGGAAGGGATGATATGCCTGCTGATTTGGAACATACGGGAGTTTTTAAAATGGTTTGGTATATAAATCAAACGAAAGGATGGGGCTTATTATGAGAAAGTATCCGAAAATGATATGTATGACAGCTATAATGGCGGCAATGCTGGCACTTAGCGGATGTGGAAAAAAAGAACAGAATAAAAAAGAACAGGTATCGGTTGAGGAGTACCAGCAGGTTACCTATGACACGGAGCTGGTTGTGCGGGGGAACATTGAACCTACCCTTGAACTCAAATTAAAAGCAAATGACTATGAGAAAAAAATTTACTACCCTGCCCTCAATGAGATGGAAGTACAGTCGGTAAATGTATCAGTCGGTGATACCGTGTCAAAAGGGACGGTCATGGTGGAATTTAAGTCGGGTGAGCTGGGAGACCAGATTGAGGAATATAGAACGAGGGTTGCCGAGGATGAACTTCTGCTTGACCACTATAACCGTCTTGCACAAATAGATACGGCGACTGATTATTCAAATGATATCCAGGCGATTAAGGATGACATGGAAATTGCACGGCTGTATATGAATGAGCTGGAGGCACGCCTTGAGGGGTACAACATTGTTGCGGAGGGCAACGGTGTCGTTTCGATTATATCTGAAATACTGGATTACGGAATCGTGGATGCACAGGATGGTGTCATAACAGTAAAATACGCTACAGGTGAATTTTCAACGACCACAAGTGATGATTATGAGTTCAAGCTGGGCGATGTATTTACTGCAACCTTTGGTATGGCATCACTTGATATGGAGCTGATTGATATAGAAGAAAGTGGAACGGATGCCGATGGAAACACAATCCGAAATCTGACTTTTAAGGCACTAAGTGATGATGGTTCTGTTTCCTCGTATGACACGATGTATATGAATATTGAAAAGACAGCATTAAAGGATGTGGTTTATGTTCCAAAGGATGCAGTGATGGAGATTGATGAGAAATTTTATGTCTATGTCATGGATGACAGAAATATGAGACATGGGGTTGAGGTTACGGTAGGTGACACGGCAGGAGGATATACGGTTATTAAAAAGGGCTTGTCGGAGGGAGATAAGGTGGTGATTGATTGATGAAGAAACGTATAAGTAGATTATTGCCGATTGCATTTGCCATGATACTGTTTGTGACAGGCTGCGGGAAAACAATTCCCGAGGCACCGGAGCTGCTTTCACCAATTACGCTGGGCGATGCATACAGATCGGCAGAGCGGGGTGATATAGGTTTATACGCGGCATATTCGGGAGTAATCACAGGAGTGATAACACCCACGGAACACTGCCATTTTTGGACGACCTCCGTTGAAATCCGCGATGTGCGTGTCAGTGTAGGAGATGATGTCAAGGAGGGGGATGTACTTGCTGTTGCCAATATTGAGAGTGCACAAAAAAACATTGACAACCTTAAGGCACAGCTTGCCAATATGGCAAGCGGACATGAGACAAGTGAGGCGGTATACAGACTGACAAGACAAAATCTTGAATTGGAGAAGCGGGCATTTGACGAGGCAGGAGATGCTGTTTCATCTGCCGCAAAGCTTGCAGAGATTAGTGTTTTGGATGAGAACAACCGTTATGACAATATGCTTTATAAGCACAGGGTGGATGACCTCAACAAAGAAATAACGGCACAGCAGGAGGTTATTACGGACGGAACGCTAAGAGCAAGGATTAGCGGCAAGGTCGTTTACAGTAAGGAGCTTTCCTCTAGCAGGCATGTCACATCAAATGAGAATGTGGTTGTGATTGCAGATTACAGTGACTGCTACATAGAAGTTATCAACGTTGATTCCCTTGGACTGAACATGGGTATGGCAGATTTCGACCCGTCAAAATGGATAAGCTTTTACACGGTAGAGGATGGAAAGAAAAAGTATTTAGAGGAATATCCGTACACGAAAAATGAAAAACTTGTGGCGGAAAGTAAGCGTAATTATCCGCCGTCAAGGTTTCGGTATGCAGATGGCACAAAGGTGACAGAGGTAGGACAGTCAATACCTATCATTGCAATAAGGAATGGCAAGGAGGATGTTATCCGCATCGGTAAGGATTCACTTTTTGAGGATAGCGATGGAGACTATGTATATGTAAAACAGGGAGAAGAAAGAGAAAAACGGTATGTACAGCTTGGAACGCAGGACAAGTGCTATTACGAGGTTATCAGCGGTCTTGATGAGGGTGAGATGGTTTACTATCTGACAGAGGATGTTCTGCCTGTCCAATATGAGGAATATGTTGCAGGGGTAAGCGATTATGTGTCCGTGCAGAGTCTGAAAAATTACAGCATAAAGGATTACAGTACCCATTCGTATTACTCGGAATATGAGGGACAGCTTGTGACAATGAATTTCAGCACGGGAACGCAGGTAAAAGAGGGCGACCTTATCTGTGTCATAAAAACAGACAAAGGGGGAGCCATGCTGACGGAGCTTTCCCATTCCATAGAAAGCTTTAAAAAGCAGCACACTGCAACTATGGAGGGCTTTGATGCACAGATAAAGGAGTTGGATAACCAGATATCCATATTGGAAAATCCGCCGATTGTCGAAGAAAAGCCTGCTAAGAAGGACCCACAGACTGCAACGGACGGCAATGCGGAAAAAGCAACGGATTCTGATGCGGGAGCGGAGGAAAAGAAAAATCCTTATGAGCTTGAAATACTTAAAAATAACCGCCAGATAGTTGAATACCAGCGCAAATCAGAGATTGCAAACTATGAGTACCAGCTTGCCCAGATGCAGGAGCAATACAATAGTGCAACAAAGGGGAATGACGGAACGGGCAATATCTCAATCTATGCAGAAACGGCAGGAAAGATATCCAATGTTTACATTTCTGAGGGAAAAAATGTTACTGTCGGTCAGGAGCTGTTTGGCATACAGACCCCTGCAAGTCCGTGTACCAGCATTTCAGCAGAAATGAGGATTGGACAAAAGGCAACCATTACAAGCGAGGATGGTTCTGATGTGTACTATGGTGAGGCAATGAATATCGGGGTATTAACGAACAGGTATTATCTTACAACGGTAAATAATAAAGTTTATATCACGCAGTGTAATCCGGGAAATGATGAGGGTAAGGCATACATCAAAATGGAGGATGAATCATTTTATAAGCTGGAAAATGCAAAGGTGAAAATTGAGTATACGGCAAGATATATACCAAATTCTATTGTTATAGAGAGAGACAGACTTGTTTTCACGGAAAATGATGTACAAACAAATGAGCAAAGGCTTTATGTGTGGAAACTGGTGGATGGAATGCCTGTGAAGACATATATAGCAGTAGCAAATACGGAATTGAGTAATTCACAGCTTTGTATTATTGAGGGAATATCAGAGGGGGATATCCTTATCAGGGAAATAACAAGCAAGGAAGCACAGGAAAAGGAAGCGTCAAAGGCTTCAGAGGAAGCAACGGAAGAAAAAACAGAAGCGTTACCGAAAGAAGCTTCGGGGGAAGCCTCTAAGAAGGAATCTGAGGAGATGGAGGAGTAGCTATGTTGACAAAAATATTGCAAAAAATAAAAAATAAAATGTGGCTCACTACCTGCCTTACGCTCGGTATGACATTACTTGTGGCAGTATTTGCCTGCCAGCCTATGTTTAAAAAGGGTGCGCTAAATATGCTGATTCGTTCTAACTTTGATAAATATGCCCTCAGTGAGAATGAGTATCCTGCCGTTATCGGCAGGGTAGCGGAAAATGATGCAGGACCGTCAGGGCTTGCAGACATACTTGCCGAGATTGACGGCTATGAGAAAACCTGGTCTAAGTATTTGGGGAAAGTAGGCTGGGAAAATACACAAACAAGGGTTAAGTTAAACAGAAATTCAGCTTCGGGTATGTACGGCAGCAAGGGCAATTACATATCATTAAGCTATATGCCGAATGTTGGTTCCCATATTACCCTTTTGGATGGTAAGTTTTATGACAGTGAGTATGACAGTGCAAGTGAGGCATCAGGGAATTATGAACCGGCAATGGAGCTTGTGGACGAGGCGGTTGCAGATGGCTGTTATCCGTGTATCATGTCCCAAAAGGCGATGGATGAGTGTGGCTTTGTGGTAGGTGAAACAGTCAGCTTCAATATGTGGGAAAACAGCAAGGGAGAGCCCTTAAGGCTGATTGTTGCAGGTATATTCAAGGAAAGCGATGCAAATGATACCTATTGGTACATACAGCCGACAGAGCTTGAAGCCGAGGTGTTGATATCAAGGGAAAGCATGGAGAAGATTCTTGCAGAGTACCCGTGTGACAGCATGCTGTACAGTCATTATGTCTTACTGGATTACGAGGATATAAACAGCAGCAATGTTGAGGACCTCAAATATTATATGGAACAGTTTTCTGCACTGGATGCAAATTTCGTAGTGTCATTTTTACCGCTGCTGGATGATTACTTTGCAGATAAGAAGACGATTGATGTTTTGCTTTGGGTATTACAGCTTCCGATATTGGGTATGGTGCTTGCCTTTATCTATATGGTATCATCCCAGATAGCGGAAAGTGAAAAAAATGAAATTGCAATGCAGCGAAGCAGGGGATTAAGCAGATTTCAGATAATCGCCTCCTATGGGGCGGAATGCGGAATTCTTGCCATATTCGGACTTTTGCTTGGCGTGCCGCTTGGATATGCACTTTGTAAGCTGTGTGCCATGACGACAGACTTTTTAACCTTTGATGGGACTGCAATGTATTTGTATCACTTTACACCAGCCATGCTTGCTTACGGTGCAGTCGCCACAATAATCGGAACAATCTTTATCATTATGCCTGTTATATCATATTCTAAAGTGACAATCGTGCAGCACAAGAATATGAACATCATGAGAAAGAAACCTGTGTGGGAGCGTTTCTTTGTAGATATTATATTGCTTGGGGTTGCACTTTATCTGTTGAGGAATTTCAACCTGCAAGAGGAAAATATCCGCATGGATGTAATTGTGGGAAATAAAATGGACCCGATTATATTCCTTGACTCGACATTATTTATCATAGGCTTTGGCCTGCTGGCACTCAGACTGTCACATTACCTTGTAAGGATGGTCTACCGAATTGGCAAAAACAAGTGGCGTCCTGCAATGTATGCATCATTTTTGCAGATAACAAGGAACTACGGAAAGCAGGGCTTTATCTCAGTATTTATGATACTTACGGTTGCAATGGGACTGTTTAATGCAAATACGGCAAGGACAATAAACCAGAACCATGAAGAACGTCTTGTGTACGAGCGTGGTGCTGATGCAGTCATAACAGAGCAATGGGCAATGAATATATTTAAACGGGCGGATAACCAAATGGATTACAAGTATGAGGAGCCTGATTATGAGCGGTTTGAAGCGTTAAAACAAGACCCAAGGGTGGAAAATGTTACAAAGGTTCTTATACTTGACGAAACACTTATGTCAAAGGGAAGTAAGAGCGGAACACTGACTCTTATGGGTATAAGCAGTAAGGAGTTTGGTGAAACGGCATATTTTAAGGATGAGCTTAACAAGGATGTACATTGGTATACTTACTTGAATGAGCTGGCAAAAAATCCAAACGGCGTTATTATTTCCTCTAACCTTGCAGAAGAATACGAGCTGGAGGTCGGATATGGCATCACAATAACCCGAATGGGGGATACGGTACAGTTTAAAGACCTGCAAAGAGGTGTAATGACGGGTACAGTGTGCGGGATTGTTGATGACTGGCCGGGATATGACCGTTACTACTATGAGGATGGGGAACAGAAAGAAAACTATTTTATGATAGCAAATTACTCACGGGTCGTAAATGAATTTCAGGTGGCACCATATGAGGTATGGGTGAAGCTTGCAGACGGTGTGGACAGTGAGACATTTGCAGGACTTATGGACGAAAAAGGCATCGTTCCAAAGGACTTACATTTCCTGAATGATGAACTTACGGAAATGAAACAGCAGCCAATGATACAGATTACAAACGGTATGTTTACCTTAAGCTTTATCATTGCACTTGTGCTTTGTGCACTTGGCTTCCTCATATACTGGATATCATCCATAAGACAGAGAGAGCTTTTGTTCGGTGTATACCGTGCTATGGGACTTCCTGTAAAGGAGCTGAATGCAATGCTGACAAACGAGCATATATTCTCGACATTTTTATCGGTCATTGCAGGCGGTGTTGTGGGAATGGCATCAACCTTCCTGTTTGTAAAGCTGTTTGGAATCGTGTACCTGCCTGAAAAACACAATCTGGATATTTATATCTATTTCAACATGGGAGATATCATAAAGCTGGCAACCGTTATTGTCATTATGATTGTGGTGTGCATGCTGGTACTTAGAAGGCTGATAAAGTCAATGAACATTACACAGGCACTTAAGCTTGGTGAAGAATAGGAGGCACATATGGATAACATTATAACTGCAAGAGATGTAAAACGGTGCTTCAGACTGGGAGACGGGCAGGATTTTTATGCTCTTAAGGGTGTGGATATCGATATCAGGAGAGGGGCGCTGACCATACTAAAGGGCAGGTCTGGTTCAGGAAAAACAACGCTGCTTAATTCACTGAGCACGCTTGATATGCCGACAGAGGGAGAAATACTGTTTGAGCAGGAAAGCTATCAGGGTATGTCAGATGCTGACAAGGAAGCATTAAGGAGAACGGAAATCGGTTTTGTATTTCAGTCGGTGGCACTGATACCGATTATGAACGCATATGAAAATGTAGACTTTTCCCTCAGACTGGCAGAGTGGAACGGCGATAAGGACAGCCGAATAAAAAAGGTACTTTCCCTTGTGGGAATGCATGAACGTATGCTGCACATGCCGGGACAGATGTCAGGTGGTGAGCAGCAGAGAATCGCAATCGCAAGAGCGGTTGCACATGAACCGAAGGTTATATTTGCAGATGAGCCGACAGGAGCACTTGATACGGATATGGGACTTCGGGTGATGGGACTTTTTAAAAGCCTTATAGCCAAGGAGGGTATCACGATTGTTATGACAACCCATGACCCAAACCTTATGGAACTTGGTGATATCATTTACGAGATGGAGGATGGTGAGCTTATTGACAGACGAGAGAATATATGATGAGGAAATGGAATTAAATCAGGATATGCCTGAGCAGGAGGAAGCTGTGGACGGTTTTATAAACTGTGACAGTCTTGTCAAGATATATAAAACGGATGAGATAGAGGTTATGGCTCTCCAGGGGTTGGATCTTGTTATAAATAAGGGTGAGATTATGGCAATCATTGGAAAAAGCGGCAGCGGAAAAAGTACCCTTATGAACATAATCGGAGGACTGGAAAAACCATCTGCGGGAAAGGTCACGGTGGGCGGTGTTTGTCTGTCGGATATGACGGAGAAAGAAATGATAAGATACCGAAAAAAGACGATTGGGTTCGTATGGCAGAAAAGTGAAAGAAACCTGTTTCCATACCTGACCTCTGCACAAAACATTGAGGCATCCATGCAGTTTTCGGGGCTTAGGCAAAAGGAAAAAAAGGAGAGAACCCTTGAACTGCTGGAAATGGTCGGCATGTCCCACAGGGCAAACTCATACCCGGCCCAAATGTCAGGCGGAGAGCAGCAAAGGATAGCAATCGCCGTGGCACTTGCAAATACACCTGACATACTGCTTGCAGACGAGCCGACGGGAGCCGTGGATACAAAAACATCAAATATGATACAGGATCTGTTCCGAAGACTGAATAAGGAGCTTGGAATAACCGTTATTATCGTTACCCATGACTTGAAACTTGCGAGAAAGGTAGACAGGGTGGTAATGATTTCAGACGGCAAGATAAGCACGGAAAAGATAATGAAGGATAAGTACCGTGAGGGAATAGACCGAATGGAGGACATTGCCTTTGAGGAGGAGTCCCATGAGGAATATTCTGTGCTCGACAAGGCACACAGAGTCCAGTTGTCCGAGGATATGCTTGAGGCGGCAGGCATTGACAGCAACAAGGTAAAAATATCTGTTGAGGATGGACGGGTTGTAATCATAGGAGAAGATAAGAAAAAATAAAATAGGGTAAATAAAATAGAAAGAAAGCACAAGACAAAGCAGGTCATTTCAGGTATAATAAATAGGTGTGTTGCATTAAGAATACTGTAATGTGACGCACCTATTTAAACTATCTGCTGTAAGCAGCTTTCGCTTTTATGGGAAATTGCTTGTTTATGGCTGCACGGAAGAAAGTGTGGATAAGATGAAAAAGATGTACGGATTACTCCTTGGGGTATTTGTAGGCATGACGCTCCTGACAGGGTGTGGGGACGACAGGCTTATTATGACCACTACGGAAAACACGAGAACTACTACGGAAAAACAGACGAATTCGGAGAATACCACGGAGGAACAGGTGACGGAAGAAGCTTCCGGTGAGGACAAGGCATTGACTTTGAGTGTGCTCCATGAGGCAAATAAGGGTGATGTACTTCTTAAGGACTCCGCTGGTGTAAAACTACAGTTTGATTTTTATGACAATGGAAATCGGGTTTTACAGGAGAACTATTTTATCGGGTTTGACAGTGACGGTAACTATGTGCAATCCTATGAGAATTCGGAGGGAGTGGCAAATGTTCTTGACCACAGGCACGGATGCTGGTATATATCGGATGCAGACGGAATATATACGAAGATTTATCCTGAGAATGGCATATCGGAACGTCTTGTGGACTATTATCACAATGATACCGTGTATCCGGTACCAAAGGAAGGTGATTCAGAGGAAATCAAAGATATCTACAGACAGTCGGGAAATTTGATTTTAGAAACCCATGTCACGCGGGACTCTGAAGAGTATGAATACACATACATACTGGATGATGAATATAAAATACTAAGCTATGAATGCCGCATCGGTGATACTGTTGTTATGACTGAGACAACATCGTTAAATGTTACTTATGCGCCGCCATCAGTTTTGGAGGAGCTAAGTGACAGGACAAACGAGAGAATCATTACTGTGAAAAATGTCGATTATGGTATCGAGTACAATTATTCGGTATCGTCACTTTTTCCTGTTGATTTTGAAACATATGGAGCCAATATATATATTGATGAGGCGTGTAATGTTATTTACGACAACATAAGTCAGGATTCAGAATTCAGGGATGAGAACGGCTCATATCAGAATCTGACATTATATTTAAAGGAAGAATGACATCGTAACTGGGGCAATATTTGTAAAAAACATACAAAAAAGCAGGAGGATTCGACAAAAAATTATAATATTCGAAAAAAATTTACAAAATTTGAATAAAGGGGTTGATATTTCCGTACAGGATGAGTTATAATAGAAAACAGTTAAGGGACATGGATATCAAAATTCTATGTCGAGAGAATGTTTCATGGCTTGTAAACTTGCCAAATTATTAGCTAACGTTTGAATCAATGTCAGGTCAGAAATACACTTGAGGTTGATGGGGAAACATTTATATTTCGAGGGGTATAACGAATTTCCAACTGGGAAATGTATTTGATAGTTCACTGCAAACCCCTACTGCTCTGCAAAGAGCACCTAAAGTTGTACAATCTCCCCAAGAGGATTGTAATAAGAATGATAGAAGGCCTGTTGGACTCCCCTCCAGCAGGTCTTCGCCTTTTCTTGAGAAGTTTTTAGTCACATTTGTGATTTCATATTTCTATAGCTACAGGGAAATCTGTTGGAAAATATTTATGATTGAAGTGAGGGAGGTATATATGGGCGCATACGAACTGGTACAAAGGCTTGAAAAACTCAGAAAGCAAGTCAATTCTTATGGAGTAATTGGAGTTGTTTCTGTTATGCTGGTCATTCCTTGTTTTGTTTTTTTGGCTCCGCATATCGAGTCTGAATCTACGTTCCACCTGATAAGGAATATTGCAATCTTGATTATACCTGTAGCAATTATATTTATAATTCTGTCAGGGAAAAAGAGAAAAGAATTTAAGGAATTATATAAGGGAACTTTTGTCAATGCTGTTTTGGGAGAATTTTTTG
Source organism: uncultured Lachnospiraceae bacterium (assembly GCA_947652735.1). GTDB lineage: Bacteria > Bacillota > Clostridia > Lachnospirales > Lachnospiraceae > Coprococcus_C. The sequence continues at coordinate 111,068 of CANTEG010000003.1, forward strand.
AGAATCCCCGCTATGAATGGAAGAATGGTTTTTCGGAACGAAGCGTTGCGGATTTTGGACTCACAAGGATGGGAAACTTGTTCTCATCGGAAGACTATCTTCAGGCAACCTATCAGGGGGTGCATTTTGAGCAGGCTGATGTCAAGGTTCAATATTATTCATCAGGCGAAAATTCCCATACAACCACCTATTTTTCGGGCAGGATGTTTGTTTTTGATTTTCCGAAATTTGAGCTGCTGCCAATTCAGGTGTTTGACGAAAGGTTTACGTATCGTGCAAAGACAGCAGAACGTTTTAAAATGTACAAGATAAAAATGGAGAGTGTTGAGTTTAACCGGTACTTTGATGTGAGAGCTGCAAGGGAACACGACGCATTTTATATACTTACACCGCAGATGATGGAAAATATTATGGAGCTTAGGAGAAGATATGGCTCTGTGCTGTTTAATTTTTCAAGCGGCAGACTATTCTTGGGAATAGAGTGTGGTATGGATGCCTTTGATGCCGATATGAGAAAACCGATAAACTATGCTGAGGAAAAAGAAAAAATGAGAAATGATGTCAGGGTGATTATTGACATTATAGATACAATGAATTTGATATAAATGTAATGGGCTGAAATCAGAACAATGATTTCGGCCCATTTTTTACAATTTGTTTTTATCGCCCCATTCGCACATTTGATCCAGAATTGGAATTAGTGATTTACCCCGATCCGTCAGGCTGTATTCTACTTTTGGAGGAATTTGCGGATATTCTTCACGGTGAACCAGTCCATCAGCTTCTAATTCTTTTAGGGTGGAACTTAATGTTTTATATGAAATTGTTTTAATATATTTCTGTAATTCATTGAAACGTACAACTTCATATTCCATAAGAGTATATAGAATGAACATTTTGTATTTTCCATGTATCAGGGACATTGTGTAATTGAACCCTGTTTCTTCTAACGTAGCATTTTTAATACAAGATATACTCATTTTACACTCTCCTTTAAGTAAGTATTTAATCTTAATGCTAGTATCATACTTAAATGTTAGTACTTGCATTTTTGTCTATTATTGTTATGATTATAATATTACAAGTGGGAAAAGTCAATCTCACAGAAAGGCAGGATATATTTATGAGCAAAAAAATTGTAATACTAAATGGAAGTCCGAGAAGAAAGGGCAACACTTCTGCGCTGGTCAGGGAGTTTACCAAAGGTGCAGAGAGTGTAGGTAATACGATTACAGAATTTTTTCTTGACCAAATGAATATTCATGGATGTAAAGGCTGCTTTGGTGGACATAGCAGTAAGGAATGTCCCTGTGTACAGAAAGATGATATGGCAGAGATTTATCCGGCAGTAAAGGAATGTGATATAATTGTGTTTGCAACACCACTTTATTACTGGAACATGAGCGGGCAGATAAGAACGGCAATTGACCGTTTGTTTGCATTGGAAGAAGGAGATGGCAATCTGCTTCGGGGACATAATAGGGGATGTGTGCTTCTGATGGCAGCCGAGGGGAATGGTTTTGAGGATGTACTTCTTTATTATGAACACCTTATGGGGCATTTGAAATGGGAAAATCTTGGTCATGTCCTTGCAGGAGGTAATGGGGATGTGGGAGATATTGAGGGAAAAATGGAATTAAAACAGGCATATGAACTTGGGAAATCAATTTAGTGATAAACAGAAATGGAAGAACATTGTACATAGGGAATTTGAGAGCCACAAACAATAAGGAAATAAAATAGTTTTACATTTGCGGGGTGCCCTTTAGGATTGCAGAAGCATTCTTATAGGGCACCCCATAACGTTAAATGTATTATTTTGTCCTGACTGATTTTACGGTTGACCATGCTCCGTAGTAAATGGTACTGCCAACCTTTCTTGCAGTCCTTACACGTACATAGTAGGTTTTGCCTGATACCTTTGTATTTATTGTTTTCGTGTTTAGTGTTCTGTCTGTCACCTTTACAGCCTTTGCGTTGGACATATTTTTCTTTGTAGAATATTTTATCTGGTAGTGGGTTGCTTCCTTGTAGGTTCTTTTTTGGTAATTCACCTTGAACCCACCCTTTTTTGCCTGTAAGGTAACGGTCTGCTTTCTTGGAATAATATTAAATGTGAGCTTTTTGGTACCTGTATATTTTCCTTTGCCTTTAATTGTCACGGTTGCTTTTCCGACGTTTATGTTGTTTGTATAGGTTATAGTGTAGTCTGTGCCGCTTGTGAGTACCTTGCTGCCGTATGTTACCTTTACCGTCGGCTTTTTGGCTTTTGCCGAGTAAGCTGTTTTCTTGGTGCTGAGTGTAAATTTACATTTTGAAAGACTTACAGGCGGTTTGACGGTTACTGTGCACTTGTAAGTACCTGCTGTGGTTTTGGCGGTAATTACCGCTGTGCCTGCTGTCTTTGCTGTTATTTTTCCACTTGCACTTACTGTTGCCACATCTGTATTTGACGATGACCATGTCGTTACAGGCTTCACTGCGGTTTTAATTGTCCATACACCATAGCCTGTAAGGTTAGCGGATACACTGATTGTTTTTGTCTGTCCCTTTAATAATGAAAGGGAATTGTTACTCAGCTTAATATCTGACAGCACTGTGTTGCCGCTTTTTAATGTTTCAATTGTCACGGACTGGCTGCCTGATTTAGTGCTTGTGTAGGAGGTCCTATCATCGCTGCTTGTAAATTCTGCCGCAAGACAGACTAAACCATCAGTCTTAAATGCGGAAAGTCCAACGTAGGTATGGTTTTCGGCAATCAGATTTTCATAGTGCCCATATTGGGAGTAGTAGGTTGTATCACCGCGATGTTTTGCGTAAATGCTGATTTCGTCATACCATGCTTCAAGTCCTGCTGAGGCACTTTGGTTCCAGGCAAGATTTTCTCCCCATGACTGGCTGCCATCTGAGGATTTGGTGGTGAAGGTGCTCTCGCCGTTTGGTCGTGTATGGCTCATATAAACTGTTGCCTCAACGGCACGAAGCTCCGCTATTTCTTCCATATCAAAGGACCATGTTGCGGGAACATATTTTGTAACATAGCCAAGGTCAAAGGCTTCTTTTCGTATCTCGTTAATACGGGTGAGAAGCTTTCTTGATTCTGCCGCATAACGGGTACCTTTCACAATAACTTTTACTGAGCCTGACACGGCATGGGATTCTATCGTCCCCAAATTACCTGCAACACAAAAGGAAAGTGCAAGTATCATTGCCGTAAGAAAAGAAATCATTCTCTTTTTCATAGCAGGAACCTCCTTTTTAAATAACAACCGATTAACAACTATTATGCTTTCAATGCGTTATCAAGGTCGCTTATTATGTCATCGATGTTTTCAAGTCCTACTGAAAAACGAACCATGCCGCCGTCAATTCCTGCCGCAACAAGCTGCTCATCAGTAAGCTGGCGGTGTGTTTCGCTTGCAGGGTGAAGCACGCAGGTTCTTATGTCTGCCACATGCACTTCGTTGGATGCAAGCTTAAGTGAATCCATGAACTTAGCTGCTGCCGCACGTCCGCCCTTTATATTAAAGGAAATAACACCGCTGCAACCCTTCAGGTATTTCTGTGCCAGTTCATAATCCTCATCACCTGGGAGCCCAGGGTAAGAAACACTTTCAACGGCAGGTGATGCCTGGAGATATTTTGCAACTGCAAGTGCATTTTCGCAGTACTGCTTCATACGGACAGGCAGGGTCTCAAGACCGAGATTTAACAAAAATGCTGAATGTGCCGCAGGGTAAACACCGAAATCTCTCATAAGCTGCATTCTTGCTTTTATAATATATGCCATTTTTCCGTAGCTTTCCGTATATGATATGCCGTGATATGACTCATCAGGTTCGGTAAGCTCAGGGAATTTTCCGTTTGTCCAGTCAAAATTTCCACTGTCAACGATAACACCACCGACTTGAAGTGCATGACCATCCATATACTTGCTTGTGGAATGAATAACGATGTCTGCACCGAAATCGAAAGGCTTGCAAAGGATAGGAGTTGCAAAGGTGTTATCAATGATAAGAGGAACACCCATATCGTGGGCTATTTTTGCAAAACGCTCAATATCAAAGACCTTGAGTGCAGGATTTGCGATTGTCTCGCCGAAAACAAGCTTCGTATTTTCTTTAAAGGCTGCTTTGATTTCTTCGTCCGTAGCGTTTCTGTCAACATAGATGCATTCTATGCCGAGTTTTTTTAATGTAAACGAAAAAAGATTGATGGTTCCACCATATATTTGAGGTGTGCTTATAATGCTGTCACCAGCTTTGCATATGTTTAATATCGATAATAAGGTTGCTGCCTGGCCTGACGTGGTACACATTGCACCTACACCGCCCTCCAGTGAATTGATTTTTTCTTCCACTGCCATAACAGTAGGGTTTCCGAAACGGGAATAGCAAAGCCCTTTTGTTGGGTCATCAAAAATGGCTGCCACCTCGGCAGCGGAATCATATACATACGTTGTGCTCTGCACGATGGGAAGCACTCTTGGTTCTCCGTTTTTTGGGGTATAGCCTGCATGCAGGCATTTTGTTTCATCTTTCATTTTATGTTAATCCTCCTTGCAATATCTTAAAGATAAAAATTCATATAAATACTTATTTTATTATACATTTTACATATGATTTTAACAAGAGAAAAATCTTTGCCTGTTGGTGCGACAGCACCTTTTACATTTTGTGCACATGTGGGTTGACATATGTATGGATGCAAGTGTATAATGCAATTTGCAAATCGTTTGCAAATGTAATGTTTTGAACAGACAGATGTTCAGGGTTATGGAGGATAGGCAAAATGAAGAAGCTTTTTGCTGTGATTATGACAATTTGTATATGTATCCCGCTTTTGGCATGTGGCAGCTTTGATTTTGTGGATGATGGAAAACTCTCAATTGTATGTACGGGATTTTCTGCATATGACTGGGTTCGGGTGCTGTGCGGGGACAGGATATCGGAAATAGATTTGAGAATGCTTGGAGATAACGGTGCAGACATGCACAGCTATCAACCCTCTGTGGAGGATATTGCTCGTATCGGTAACTGCGACTTATTTATATATTCAGGCGGTGAGTCGGAGACATGGGTTGATGATGCACTGCAAAATGCCGTAAATCCTGATATGATTGTGATAAATATGGTGGATGTAATCGGAGAAAATGCAATAGGGCATGACGACCATGATGGTCACGATGACCATGGTGAGCATGATGAGAAGGAGTATGACGAGCATGTGTGGCTGTCATTAAAAAATGCAAGCCTGATTGTTGCTGAAATAGAAGCAGCATTGGAGCAGCTTGACCATAAAAATGCAGAACATTATAAAGAACGGTGTACGGAGTATACAAAACGGCTGGTAAGTCTTGATAACCGCTATCAGGAAATGACGGAACATGCGGCAGGGAACACGCTTATATTCGGAGACAGATTTCCATTTAAATATCTTGTAAATGATTATGGAATTGATTATTATGCAGCATTTGACGGATGTAGCGCAGACACGGAAGCGAGCTTTGAAATTATTACGTCCCTTGCGGATAAGATGGATGAACTGAAAGTAAGTTATATCATTGTTATAGAAGGCTCGGACAAAAAGCTGGCGAACACAATTAAGGATAATACAAGGACGGGGAATAAGGCTGTGTTGGTGTCTGACTCCATTCAGTCAGTCTCAAAGGAGAAAATTGATGCGGGTTACACGTATCTCGGTGCGATGGAAAGTAATTTGGAGCTGTTTAAAACGGCACTGGAGGAGGGGCTATAAATGTCATATATCGTTTGCAGAAAGCTTGCCCTTGGCTATGAGGGTGAGGCGGTGGCTGAGAATATAAACTTTGAAGTAAATAAGGGAGATTACCTTTGTATTGTGGGTGAAAACGGAACAGGAAAAAGTACGCTGATGAAAACCCTGCTTAACCTGAACGCACCTATTTCAGGTGAGATAGAAACAGGGGACGGTCTTATGCCCTACGAAATAGGATATCTGCCCCAGCAGACGGTAGTTCAAAAGGATTTTCCTGCAACGGTACAGGAAATCGTTTTGTCCGGAACCCTGCCCGGACATGGAAGCAGGCTTTACTACAGTAAGGAACAGAAAAAACTTGCGAATTACAATATGGATAAGATGGATATTCTTGCGTTAAAAAACAGGAGCTACAGAAAGCTTTCGGGAGGACAGCAGCAGAGAGTTTTACTTGCAAGGGCACTTTGTGCAACGTCCAAACTGTTACTTCTCGATGAACCGGTAACAGGTTTAGACCCTAAAGCAACAGAGGAATTTTACAGGCTTATAGCGTCACTGAATAAGGAGGGAATCAGTATTATTATGATTTCCCATGATATTGAAGCGGCACTTAAGTATGCGAGTCATATCCTTCACATAGATAAAACGGATTCATTTTACGGTAAAAAGTTCAGCTATTTAGACAGTAGCTTATATAAAAACTTTAACGCACCGTCATGCGGGCACAAGCATACGGCACAGTGCTTTGAGGGAGGTGGGAACTGATGGGTATAATTGAAAAACTGCAATTTTATATGGGATATCCTTTTGTTGTGTATGCCTTGATTGTAGGTGTTCTCATATCCCTTTGCTCATCTTTGCTTGGAGTTACACTTGTATTAAAACGTTTTTCGTTTATCGGTGACGGACTTTCCCATGTTGCGTTTGGTGCAATGGCTGTAGCGTCAGTGTTAAAGGTGGCCAATCAAAATGTTATAATCATGCCCGTTACCATTGTGGCAGCTATCTTGCTGCTTCGGACAGGACAAAATACGAAAATCAAGGGGGATGCGGCAGTTGCCATGCTGTCTGTCGGCGCGCTTGCAATCGGATATTTGCTGATGAATGTTTTTTCTACATCTGCAAATGTATCCGGTGATGTGTGCAGTACGCTTTTTGGCTCCACATCCATACTTACATTGTCCAAATCTGAGGTTTGGCTGTGTGTCATAATGTCTTTGCTTGTGATTGCACTTTACTGTCTGTTTTACAACAGGATTTTTTCGGTAACCTTTGATGAAAGCTTTGCTAAGGCTACAGGAGCGGATACAAACGCTTATAACTTTTTTATTGCGGTTATGTCTGCTGTTATTGTGGTGCTTGCAATGAATCTTGTAGGCTCCCTGCTTATTTCTGCACTTGTTATTTTCCCGGCACTTACTGCAATGAGAGTAATGGACAGCTTTAAGGGGGTTGTCATATGCTCAGCGGTTTTAGCTGTGGTGTGTTCCCTGCTTGGGATGATAGTTTCAATCTTACATGCCACACCTGTAGGAGCAACTATTGTTACGGTGCAAATTATAGTGTTCCTGTTGATTTCCGCAATAGGAAAAAATTAACGAATGTTAACGGCATAAAAAGAGATATTTCAGGTCTGGAAATTATCTCTTTTTTACTTAGAAAAATATTATGAATATGTTGTAAAAACATAAGGTTGTGATATAATAGCTCATAGGTAAATAGCGTGAATAAACTTAAGAAAACAATATTGAGGTACTATGCGGTGAATGGGACAAAACATTGAGATTATAATTCACTGCCAAATTATTATGTGAAAGGGGATTTTAAATGAAAAAGGGCAAAACTTTAATCAGAAAAATTGCATCTTTTGCTGTTGTATCTGCAATGGCAGTGTCCTCTTGTCTGGCAGGTATGGCAAGCAAAGCGGCAGGAAATTACATAATTCAGGACAAGACACCTGAACAGATAATGGGAAGCTATGGCTTGACGGCATTGGACAGTATTTACATCAATGCACATTGCCACAGTAACTTTTTAGTTAAGACACTTAACAATAATGCCAACAGCGGACTGAACAATACAGGTCAGTATCAGCCTTACAATGAGAGTGAGGAATTTTATTTCTATGATTATGGTGATTTAAATAACTCACAGCTCTCTAACAATGAGAAGCTGGGATGGCTCTATATCGGTGAAGTGGTAACGGAAACAGGAAGACGGGCAAATGCCGTGGAGCTGAAAAACAGTGCAGGAAAAGCAGGGGAAATAACAAAACCGGGTCCTGACCATATTATTTTTGACAATGATGCAGATATGCCGTATGCAGACATGGACGGTGTGGCTGCAAGGATGAGAAAATATAATCAGACAATCAGAAACAAGGCGGAAGCAGGAAATGTTGTTGTAGATTTTTCGGATAGGAACGCAAGAACCGTTACATGCCCTAGCGGACAAAGTGTAACAAACATGGATGCGGATGCACTTGGTGAAATGAAGACATCAATTGTGTTTGAGGTTGATGAAACGGATTCGGCAACAAGTGCGGTTTTCAATATAGACTTAAGCGGAAAAACCGAAGTGAACTTTGATGAGCTTGTCATTGCATATGGCTCAAGAAACAATCAAATAGGCAATAAAGAGGCCAACGCCACAAGCAATCACAATAGAATTTACTATAATTTCTTTGACAGCAGCAAGGCGGACGGACAATATACAGGAAAAATAAAATTTAACGGCAGAGGCTTTGGAACAATTATAGCACCAAGTGCAGATGTGACACTTTCCCAAAACTGGGACGGCGTCGTTGTTGCAGATAAGATAACGATTCAGGCTGAGTTTCACAGAATCGTGAATCCTATCGGAGCACCAAAGAGTACAGTTGATGTAAATGCAGCAAATGCAACGCTGAATTTTTCAAAGCAGGAGTCGGCAGGAAAAGAGCTTGCGGGAGCAAAGCTTGCACTTACAATTGCAAGTGGTGATTTATCTCCTGTGAGAGTTATTTCAGGTTCTCCGATAACACTTTCAAGTGATAAGAAGACCGCTTCATGGACAAGCGGAACCGTATCAACTGTGCTTAGCGATTTACCTGCGGGTGAGTATACATGGGAGGAGACGGCTGCACCTGGCGGATATATGTATGCTTCCTCCGTTAAGTTTAAGGTTGATGCAGACGGAAAGATATACAGGTATATCGGTAACGGAGTTTACTCAAACACCCCTATGAATGCAGGTGAAAAGCTTATTATGTTAGATGAGGCGGTAAAGGCGGAGTTTTCAAAGCAGACGAAAGCGGGAAAAGAGCTTGCGGGAGCAAAGCTTTCTCTTACCATTAACAGTGGGGATTTGAGTAAAGTAAAAAAGATTACGGGTTCGGCTATCACACTTTCGGCAAATAAGAAAACTGTTTCATGGACGAGTGGAACTGCCCCTACCGTACTTGAAAACTTACCTGCGGGTGAGTATACATGGAAAGAAACGGCGGCACCTAGCGGATATGAGTATGCATCTGATGTGAAATTCAAGATAGATGCACAGGGCAAGATTTATAAACATACAGGTAGCGGCTATTCTACAACACCAATGGCGGATAATGAATCGCTTATCATGGTAGATGAGGCAAAGAAAACAACGGAAAGTGATAAGCCGACAACGGAAAAGGATAAACCTACTACAGAAAAAGATAAGCCTACCACTGAGAAAGATAAACCGACAACAGAACAGGGTAACACGGAAGACAGTGGAGAGCTTCTTGTCATTGTATATGATGAGAAAACAGGAGATATTGTACCGGGAGCAACAGTTGAAATCACAAGCCCTGATGGGACAACTAAGTCATACAAGACAAACGATGATGGTGAGATTACGGTAACGAAGCTTCCAGCGGGAAATTACACGGTTAAAACGACAAAGGTGCCTGACGGATATGACGTTTCCGTTGGCAAGGAACATAAAGCAAAGGTTGTGAACGGCAAGAAGACCACATGTGAGGTTTACATAGTAACAAAAGCTGAGGATACAGTGGGGTCTACATCAGAGACCGAGGATGGTACAACCGATGAAAATAGTACAGGTTCATCAACCGGCACAACAAATGGAAGCTCGCAAAATACCACAGGAACGAATACAAACATAAATGACACAGATAAAGCTGTTAATACAGGAGACACTTTCAATATAATATTACTGTTGGGAGTTATGCTCTGCTCAGCGGCAGGTACTGTTACCCTTGTTATCAGGAAAAGAAAAATTGACAGATAATAAAGAACAAAGTGCTTTTAGCACTCTTAATGACGCCACTGCTTTTATAGCACTTTGGGCGAATCTTAGCAGGATTTTTAATCCTGCCTTATAGGAAAGTACACAGGACTTTCCTATAACTTATAAAATAAAAAAAGGCTGCTGCCTGAATATGTCATGTGATGGTGCACATATTCTGAGAACGCAGCCTTTTTATTTCGAAGGAAATGTTAGGAGACACATGAGTAAAAAGAAAGAACCGAAAAAACAAAGTGAGATATCAACGCATGAAGAAAAAAAGGATACTGTTACAAAAAACAATAAGACAATAAAGAATGAGCTGAAAAATAAAGAAGGAACAGATGGTAATACACAAAATACGGAAATGAACATTAAGGAAGAAAAAAACGATAATAAAAGCGGACAGCATATACAGCATGAAAAAACCTTGCGGGAAGAAATTCAAGAGTTTGAGGAAATGCCCGAGGAAATAAAAAAAGAGATAAGGAAAGAGATAAAAGAAGAAATAAGAGAAGAAATAAAAAAGGATATAAAAAATAAAGATGGTAAATTGAGAGCGTATTTTAAGCGTGTGTTCAGTATTACTGACAATATGATGACATATGAGGAAATTGATGCAATGATGCGGGAACAGACCGTGATTCACGGTGCCAATATGTGGATACTGATGCTTGCCATTTTGATTGCGTCAATCGGTCTTAATGTGAACTCGACGGCAGTTATTATTGGAGCAATGCTGATATCGCCGCTTATGAGTGGAATTCTTGCAATGGGCTATTCCATAGCAGTAAGAGATTTGCAGCTATTGGAACATGCCCTTGTGAGATTTGGCACACAGGTTGTAATCAGTCTTATTACGGCAACCATATATTTTTCACTGTCACCGATGACAACACCGACAGCAGAGATGATAGCAAGAACAAGTCCGACACTGTGGGATGTTCTGATTGCCCTTTTTGGCGGACTGGCAGGTATGATTGGACACACAAGAACGAAGCATTCCAATGTTATACCTGGTGTAGCCATAGCGACTGCACTGATGCCGCCACTTTGTACTGCTGGTTACGGTATCGCAACCGGACAGCTTGATTTCTTTTTGGGAGCATTTTATCTGTTTATTATCAATACTTTGTTTATTGCCATATCAACCGCTATTATAACTTTGGTTTTGCGTGTGCCATATCACAGAAGTATCAGTGCAAAAAAGCAGAGACGGGTAAATGCAATTATTATTACAATTGCTGTGGTTGTTATCATTCCCAGCGTATTTATTGGTGCACGAACTGTTTATAAGTCATACATGCAGACAAATATAACAAATTACCTGGAAAAGGAGTTTGCATTTTCAGATACCCAGATTGTACAATCTGAGTATAATATTGATGATAAGACCATATCCGTTTCCCTTGTGGGAAGTACTGTGTCCGATGATGTAATCGAGATGCTGAAAGGACAGCTTGAACGTTATGACTTGGGGGACTATACATTAAGGGTAACACAAAATATTTTTAATGTGGACGAAGATAGTGACAACAGTGATAAGGTCACAATTGTCGTTCAGGAAAATACGATAAAAGAACTAAATGACGAACTGGAAAAATGTAATGAAGTTATCTCGTCCATGCAGGCAACAATGGATGGTTATGAGGAGACCATAAATGATTATGAGGATATTAAAACACTTGCAGGAAAGGCACAGAGGATATATCCCCATTTATCGGATTGCTATGTGGGTATCATGTTTAACGGAACAAGTGATGTGATTTTTCTGTCTGCAAAGGCGAGTGGGGAGATAGAGGAGTACGAGCTTGCTTCCATTAAAAGCTGGCTTTGTACGGAGAGCGGATTAAAAAAGGCAGATGTTTACATAACCGTGGTTGCTTCAGAAGAAGGTGAGCAGTAGGGTTATGCTTTAATAGGAGCTTTTATGAAAAATATTTTAATTGTTGAAGATAATATTGAACTTGCGAGAGAGCTTAAGATTTTATTGGAACGGAATAATTATAGCGCAGACTATCTGACAAATTTTGGCAATGTAATAAAACAGATTGAGGAGCGGTCGCCTGACATGGTTTTGCTTGACATTAATCTTCCAGGGGTGGACGGGGAAAGTGTTCTGAAGCAGTACAGAACTTTTTCGGATACACCTGTTATCGTGGTTACAAGCAGAAATACGGATATGGACGAGCTTTTATCCATGAGTTTTGGGGCGGATGATTTTATCCCGAAGCCGTATAATCCGTCCATACTGCTTCTTCATATTGAGGCTGTGTTTAAGCGTATTGGAAAAGGTGATAGTGAGGATGTTATGCGATATAAGGATATCGTCTTGGAGCCATCAAGGGGCGTGATTACCGTAAATGGACAGTCGGTGGAGCTTACAAAAAATGAGATGGGGATACTTTCTTATATGTTTAAGGCACAGGGAACGATTGTTTCGAGGGATGAACTGATAAGCTATTTGTGGGACTCTGACGAATTTGTGGATGACAATACACTTACCGTCAATATAAACCGCGTCCGCAGGAAGCTTGAGGAATGTGGATACAAGGATATGATAAAGACAAAAAGAGGACAGGGGTATATACTGGAATGAAGCTTGGTGCATACTTATGGAACCGAAAAATATCAATAGCAGGTACAGGCTTAGTTGTTGTATGCATATATATGATGGGCTTTGCATTTAAGGCAGACATGCAGTATCAGAACGCAATTGTATTTTTGGTTTTACTGTGTAGGCTGGTTTCTTTTTTATTTGATTTTTTCAGGCGTAAGCTGTTTTACGATAAAATGCTGTTGATTCTTTCACAGCTTGATGAAAAATATCTGATTACGGAGATGATTGATAAACCGGGTTTTCCGGAGGGTGACATTATGCTTGATACGCTTTATGAGATTAACAAGACCATGAAGGAACGTATAAACAAAATGGAGGTTTCGGTGACGGAATTTAAGGAGTACCTTGAAATGTGGATTCATGAGGTAAAGGTGCCGATTTCCAGTTTGGATTTAATGAACTATAACGGAAGCGTGGATTTAAAGGGACAAAAAAAGCAAATAGACAAGCTTAAGGCATATGTGGAGCAGATACTGTTTTACGCAAGAGCCGATGCACCTGAAAAGGATTACCTTATGAAGCGGTGCAATCTGGATAAGCTTGTAAATCGTGTGGTTAAGGAACAAAAGGCACTGATACTGGGAAACAAAATCAGTATTGTGAAGGAAGAACTTGATATTGATATTATCTCTGACAGTAAATGGTTAGAATTTATGCTTGGCCAGATAGTAAACAATTCCATCAAATATCTGATTGTCAAGATGGAGGAAGATAAGGACGTCAAGGGGAATATTACGTTTTCGGTTACAAGGACGGACGATATGGTAATTCTTTCCGTAAAAGATAACGGAATCGGAATAAATGAGGCTGATTTACAAAGGGTATTTGATAAAAGCTTTACGGGTGAGAATGGCAGAAAGACCACCGCTTCAACGGGCATGGGCCTTTATATATGTAAAAAACTTTGTGACAAGCTTGGACACGGGATAGAAATAGTGTCTGTAGAAGGTGAATTTACGGAAGTGAAAATCAGTTTTGGGAAAGATAAATATTACGAGTTTCGGTAGGGAGAGCTACGCCGCCCATGCATTTACCGAAACAGGCTTGGAAGTTTCTGATGTTAAATGAAAGGACAGGAAGATGGAACAGGATTTGACCACTGGCAGTATTACAAGAAAGCTTTTGCTATTTGCAATTCCGCTTATGGTGGGAAATGTGTTGCAGCAATTTTATAATATTGTGGATACATGGATTGTTGGGAAATATATTGGTTCTGATGCACTGGCGGCCGTAGGGTCTGCATACACGTTAATGACGTTTCTCGCATCCATCATCTTGGGACTTTGTATGGGCAGCAGTGCTTATTTTGCAATCCAGTATGGAAGAAATTGTATGGAGCCTTTTAAAAAAGGCATTTTTTTGTCATTTTCCATGATTGGAGTACTTTCGCTTGTCATTACGGTCATTGTTTTGTGGCAGGTAGATAACATTATCAGCTTGCTTCACGTACCTGAGAAGCTTGCAGGAATTTCGAGAGATTACCTGATTATTATATTTTTTGGAATATTAGCAACGTTTTTATATAATTATTATGCAAATCTTTTGCGGGCGGTAGGCAACTCGTTCGTACCGTTACTATTTTTGGGTGTTTCCGTTATTTTAAATGTGGTGCTGGATGTTTATTTTGTTGTGTCTCTTGGCTGGGGAGTTAAGGGAGCTGCACTTGCAACAGTTATTGCCCAGTATGTTTCAGCACTGGGACTTTTTGTATTTTATGCAAGAGCTTTTCCTAAGCTTAAGGTGGAGCGGGAGTACATGGTTTGGGACACGTCCATCCTGAAAGATATTTTCAGGCTTTCAGGACTGACATGCCTGCAACAGTCGGTTATGAATTTTGGTATTCTAATGGTTCAGGGTTTGGTGAACAGCTTTGGTGCGGTTGTTATGGCGGCATTTTCGGTGGCAGTCAAGATTGACACAATTGCATACATGCCTGTTCAGGATTTTGGGAATGCATTTTCAACATTTGTGGCACAAAATTATGGAGCAGGCAAAACAGAGCGGATTAAAAAGGGAATAAAAAGCGCGATTATGGTTGTGTTTATATTTTGCGTTGTAATAAGCAGCATTGTATGCATTTTGGCACCGCAGCTTATGAATATTTTTGTCAAGGGAAAGCCGGATGTGACATCGGTGGGTGTTTCTTATCTTCGCATTGAGGCGGCATTTTATTTCGGTATCGGACTGCTGTTTATGCTGTATGGCTATTACCGCGGAGTGAACCGCCCTACAATTTCTCTTGTCCTTACTATCTGTTCTCTTGGAACGAGGGTAGTGCTTGCCTATGTGCTGTCAGGCATACCTGCAATCGGGGTAACCGGAATATGGGCGGCAATACCAATCGGATGGTTTTTGGCGGATGCAGTGGGTGTTATATATTATGTGAGGTGCATGAGGGATTCGGTAGATAGGGCGACAATATAAGGTATTTAGGGGGATGGTGTGAAATCAGCAAATAAAATGTATAAATTTGAAAAGAGAGGTTGATTTTTAATAAGCTTTCGTGTATAATCCACACGTGGTAATCGGGACTGAAACCGTGCCATAAGTGTTGAATACGAAAAGAAAATAGCACCCCAATTCTGGTTGAAGGGGTGCTATTTTCTTTTTGAACCTTACAAAACTGTAAGGTTGTTGTCATGTAAACCGATGGAACGTTACAAAATATTATTGTAGATTTAAGGCAGATGTTAGCAAACAGGAGGGAATATTAATGAATGAAATATTAAAACTGGAGGAAGTTGAAAAATATTATGGCGGAAAAATTAACCTTACAAAGGCGTTAGACAAGGTGTCGTTTCGTGTGGATAAGGCAGAGTTTGTCGGCATAATGGGTTCCAGCGGCTCAGGAAAAACAACACTGTTAAACTGCATATCTACAATAGACAGGGTGACGGCAGGACATATCTTTATGGAGGGCGAGGACATAACAGGTATCAAAGGAAATAACCTTAATAAATTCAGGCGGGAAAAGCTTGGGTTTATCTTTCAGGATTTCAACCTTTTGGACACCCTTACCGCATTTGAAAATATTTCCATTGCACTTTCCATTCAGGGTGTAAAGGCAGCAGAAATAGAAGACAGGGTAAAGGCAATGGCAGCCAAGCTTGACATTGAAGATGTTATGAACAAGTATCCGTATCAGATGAGCGGCGGACAAAAGCAGAGGGTTGCAGCGGCAAGGGCACTGATAACCTCACCGTCGCTGGTACTTGCCGATGAGCCCACAGGTGCACTTGATTCCAAGGCATCAAGATATCTTCTTGAGAGTATGGAAAAGCTGAACAGGGAGCTTGAGGCAACTATACTTATGGTTACCCATGATGCATTTTCTGCAAGCTACGCATCAAGGGTTATATTTATTAAGGACGGAAAAATCTTTTCGGAGATAAGAAAAGGAAATGACACAAGAAAACAGTTTTTTGATAAAATAATTGAGGTCGTGACCATGTTAGGGGGTAATCTGAATGATGCATTGTAAACTGGCGTTTCGAAACATTAAAAAATCAATCAAAGATTACATTGTATATTTTGCAACCCTCATATTGGGAATCGCAATTTTTTATGTATTTAATGCTATAGACAGCCAAAGTGCCATGCTTATTTTAAAGGATACACAGCTTGATATTATAGGACTAATGACAGATGTACTGTCGGTTGTAAGCGTGTTTGTTGCGTTTGTATTAGGTTTTCTGATTGTGTATGCCAGTAATTTTTTGATGAAGCACAGAAAAAAAGAATTTGCAGTATATATGTTGTTAGGCATGAGCAAAAGAAGTATTTCCGCAGTTATCGTTGTAGAGACGATATTTATTGGATTGATATCACTGGTTGTCGGACTTGGACTTGGAATTATTGCCTCACAGGGAATGAGCGTGATTATTGCAAATTTATTTGAGGCTGACATGACAAAGTTTCAATTTACCGTGTCAAGTCAGGCTATTGTAAAGACACTGTTATATTTTCTTGTTATGTACGGCATCGTAATTGTGTGCGATGTGTTCGTAGTGGGTAAAGAGCGGCTGATAAACCTTATCAATTCCGGAAAACGCGCTGAAAAGAATTACGCAAAAAATCCGTTTCTTTGTGTGATTGTATTCGCTGCCGCGTGTGTGTTGCTTGGAACTGCATATTATAAGGTTACGGCAGGAGTGGAAGACATAAGCAACATGGGTGACCTTGGCATGCAGGTTGTAAAAGGAATCATTGGTACATTTATGGCATTCTGGTCAGTGTCAGGAATGATGATAATATTGGCAGAAAAGAACAAACGATTTTATTTTAAGGGTCTGAATGCGTTTAGTGTGAAAGAGCTTGGAAATAGAATTAACTCTAATGTATTTTCGGGAGGAATTATATGTCTGCTGCTGTTTTTCACAATCTGTATTCTTTCCTGCTCCATGGCTGTAAAAAACAGCCTGAACAGTGCACTTACAAAAAATGTGCAGGCGGATGTTCAAATGTATACCCATCAGGATGATTTAAACGGAGCAGGTGGTTCGATTGTGGAATGTCTGGAAAAAAATAATATGGACATGTCAAAGTTTTCTGACTGGTCAGAAATATATGTATACTATATTGAAGGTGCCAGCATAGAAGAATTGCTCAAGGAGACAGAGTCTGAGCCTGATTTTTTGGGGTATTTGGATATCGTAACCCAGTCTGATTATAACAAGCTGGCAAACACATATGGCAGGGACGAAGTCAGTGTGGGCGACGACGAATATATTTTGCTTGCAAACTATAGCTACATGGCGGATAAATATGATGCTGCACTGGCAAGTGGAGCAACCTTGGATATATGTGGAAAAACCTACAGACCTAAGTATGATAAATGCGAAAGGATATCGCTGGTTATTGAGGCGGAGGAAGCCAACACAGGTGTTTTGATTGTGCCTGACACATGTGATGTGGAGACTTATACAAAGGAACATCCGGGGGAAACACCTGGCAGGGGAGTAATGTTTACTGCGAATTATGCGGATATGAGTGATAAGGAGCGTGACAAATGGGATGAATCTCTGCTGAATGGCGTATTTCGGAAATCAACGGAGTATGGGATATCTGTAGATACGAGGGATAAAATATATGAAGCCAGCGTAGGACTTACGGTACTGTTCGTGTTTACAGGCAGCTATCTGGGATTGGTTTTCCTGATATCGGCAGCGGCAATCCTTGCCTTAAAGGAGTTGTCAAATGCATCCGATAATCAGGGTAAATATTCGGTATTAAGAAAAATCGGTGTCGATGAAAAGATGATAAACCGCTCCCTGCTTGGTCAAAGTGCATTGTTTTTCGGACTGCCCCTTGGACTTGCGGTCATACATTCTATATTTGGAATACAAACGGGCGTATTTATGCTGTCGGCGTTCTCGCGGGACGGACTGACAGGTGCAATTATCTTCTCGGCGGCAATCATATTAATGATATACCTGATTTATTTTGCCGTCACTTATCTTTGCAGCAAGGAAATTATAAAAAACAATAAAAATTGAATAGTGAAATAATAATGAAATGCCAAATTTTAGCTTGCCATTTTAAAATTCATATGGTATCATCTAACCTTGTGATATATTTTATATATATTCCTTGCTCCCGCATAAGGGGGCCATTAGACCATAAGGAGGTGCAATAACATGAACAAGTATGAATTAGCGTTGGTTGTTAGTGCAAAGATTGAAGATGATGCCAGAACAGCAGTTGTTGATAAGGCTAAGGCTATTATCGAGAAGGCTGGCGGAACTATTACTAACGTTGATGAGTGGGGTAAGAAGAGATTAGCTTACGAAATTCAGAAGATGAAAGAAGGCTATTACTACTTTATCGCTTTTGATGCAAATGCAGATGCCCCTGCTCAGATTGAGGCCAATGTTCGTATTATGGAATCTGTTATCAGATATCTTTGTGTCAGACAGGATGCAGAGTAGTGGATAAGGAGGAATTCCAATGAACAAAGTAATTTTGATGGGTCGTTTGACTCGTGATCCGGAAGTTAGATATTCACAGGCAGCCGAGCCTTTGGCAATAGCAAGATACACACTTGCAGTTGACAGACGTGGAAGACGTGATACAACAGGCAATGACCAGACAGCGGATTTTATTCCGTGTGTGGCATTCGGCAGAGCGGGCGAGTTCGCTGAAAAGTATTTCAGACAGGGACTTAAAATCGTTGTATCGGGCAGAATTCAAACAGGAAGCTATACGAACAAGGATGGTGTAAAGGTTTACACGACTGAGGTTATAGTGGAGGAACAGGAATTTGCCGAGAGCAAGAGTGCCAGTGAAAGTAGCGGCGGATATCAGGCTGACAGACCTGCACCGAGCAGTGCAAGTGCTGATGGATTTATGAGTATTCCTGAGGGAATAGAGAACGACTTACCATTTAAGTAGAGTTATGTCGGTTGGATGACCGTGTACAGTAAAATGGAGGTAAATAAAATGGCTTATAATAAGACAGAAAAGGGCGATCGTGCTGACGCTCCTATGAAGAGAAGACCGATTCGCAGAAGAAAAAAAGTTTGTGTATTCTGTGCAGAGAAGAATTCTGTTATTGATTATAAAGATGTAAACAAGCTTAAGAGATATATTTCTGAGAGAGGAAAGATTCTTCCTAGAAGAATTACTGGAAATTGTGCAAAGCATCAGAGAGCTTTGACAGTTGCCATAAAGAGAGCAAGACATGTAAGCTTAATGCCATATGTAGTTGATTAATTTAATATTAGTCCAAAGGTAAAGCCCTGACTGAATAGTCGGGGCTTTGTTTTTAGTAGGAAATTTTCACTGTATTGGTTTTTTTAATCAAATCTTAATTATTTTGTTAGTTTTATTTTAATGTAACAGATGTTATTATGTATGTAGCATTAAAAATATATGTTATTATTTTGAAAAGAGATTCAAGATTAAAATGAAAATAATTGAAAGTAAACAAAATACAATACAATGTGGAAATGCATAGTCATTTGAAATAAAAATGTATAGTTCTTGACAGTATCTACAAAGTGTGCTACTGTATTAGTGTACTATCAGAGTAATACAAAAGCGCAAATTATAAAACATAAACGAAAGCCTATTAATTTGTATACAGTTTGCAAAAGCTACAGTTTATAGTTATATTAAATGGAGACAGCTATGAAAAATGTTTTAGAATATCTTGAGGAAAGCACTTTGAAGCACCCTGATAAGCAGGCGGCACGTGACGATAAGGAGTCGTGTACATATAAAGAGCTTGTTTCGGCGGCTAAGGGAATTGGAACACTGCTTGCAGGAAAGACCTGCGAAAGAATGCCTGTGGCAGTTTTTATGGATAAAAGCGTTGTCTGCCTTAAGGTGTTTATGGGAATTTTATATAGCGGCTGTTTTTACAGTCTGGTGGACCCGTCATTTCCTGACGAACGGGTCGCAAGTATGCTTGATACCCTTCAAAATGACATAGTTATAACGAAAAGGGAGCATGAACAAAAGCTTCGGGGGACAGGATATGATGGACAAATCATATTTGCCGAGGACTTAGATAACCTGCCGTGTGACGAGATTAGTTTATCGCATATTCGCGATATGGCAACGGACACGGATGGTGTTTACTGCAATTTTACATCAGGCTCCACAGGAGTGCCAAAGGGAGTTTTGGTGTGTCATCGTTCTATTATAGATTTTATTGATAACTTTACAGACCTGTTCCAAATTACAGGTGAGGATGTAATCGGAAATCAGGCACCATTTGATTTTGATGTATCGGTAAAGGATATTTACAGCACTCTTAAGGTGGGAGCCACAATTGTGATGATACCGAAGTCATACTTTATGTTTCCAAATCAGGTTGTTGACATGCTGGATGAAAATAACGTGACAACGCTGATATGGGCAGTGTCTGCACTTTGTCTGTTAAATCGTCTGCATGGGCTTAAGTATAAGGTGCCTGCCAAAATCAACAAGATTTTGTTCAGCGGTGAGATGATGCCGATTAAACAATTGAATGGATGGCGGAACTGCTATCCTGATGCAATGTTCGTGAATCTGTACGGGCCTACGGAGATTACATGCAATTGTACCTATTATATTTTGGACAGGGAATTTGCAGAAGATGAAACGCTTCCGATGGGACATGCATTTCCAAATGAAAAGGTATTCCTGCTTGATGAAGCTGATAAAGAAATCACGCGTGACATGCCAAATATCACGGGGGAAATATGTGTTGCAGGGACATGTCTTGCCCTTGGATATTACAACAATGAAGAAATGACCGAAAAAGCCTTTACGAAAAATCCGCTTGAAAAGCGGTTCCCTGAAATGATATATAGGACGGGTGACCTTGGATACCGAAATGAGGATGGACTGCTGTTTTTTGCAGGAAGAAAGGATTTCCAGATTAAGCATATGGGTCACAGAATAGAACTTGAGGAAATAGAAAGCGTGCTTGGAAGTGTAAGTTTTGTTTGTCAGGGCTGCTGTTTCTTTGATGAAGAAAAAAGCAAGGTTGTTGCCTGCTATGTGGGAGACGGAGATAAACGGCAGATTGTGGAGGAAATGAGAAAAAAAGTGCCTGACTATATGGTGCCAAATGTATTTATTCCAATGGATGAGCTTCCAATTACAAAAAATGGAAAGACGGACAGGGCATTGTTAAAGACGCAGTACAAAAGCGGGAGGAAATAAAGTGTACGAAAGCAAATTGATAGAAATTGCCGAAACCTACGGTACGCCAACATATGTATTTTTTGAGGAAGAATTAACGAAACAGGTTGATTTAATAAGAAAAATGCTTCCACAAGGTACAGGACTTTGCTTTGCAATGAAAGCAAATCCATTTTTGGCAGGAGCACTTGCGGGGCTTACCGACAAACTGGAGGTTTGTTCCTACGGAGAGTATGAAATATGCATACGGGAAGGAATCGCTGCGGATAGGCTGGTAGTGTCAGGAGTCAGCAAGACATTGGAACAGATGGAAGAAATCATGTGCTATAGCAAAGGCAGGGGCACATACACCATAGAGTCAAAACAGCAATATGAGGTTTTGAAAACATGTGCAGGGAAGCTTGGTGTGAGACTGAACGTATTACTGAGACTTTCTTCGGGAAATCAGTTTGGTATGGATGAGGAAAGCCTGACGCAGGTTCTGTCACAGATTGACGGGGATGACCTTATGGATGTGGTGGGGCTTCACTATTATGGCGGAACACAGAAAAAAGCAGAAAAAGTGGAAAAAGAGCTGAAGCTTTTGGAGGAGGTTGCAAAACGGATTTCTGAAACGTATAAGCTTGACGGATTGGAGCTTGAGTATGGTCCGGGACTTCGGGTGTCATACTTTGAAAATGACAGTGCAGGCGAAAAGGAGTCGGCAGATGCGGAAAGACAATTGACAAAGCTTGCTTGTATGCTGGAGAAACTTCAGGGATATAACCAAGTTACAATAGAGCTTGGAAGGTTTCTGACGGCTTATTGCGGATGCTTTCTGACGCGGATTATGGATATTAAGCAGACAGGAAAGTCGGGATATATAATCGTAGATGGAGGAATTCATCAGATAAATTATTATGGGCAGCTAATGGGAATGAAAAAACCATATATGAAGCTGATAGGAGAAAATGAAGTCAGGGAGGTAGGACAAAATGACGGCGGACAAGGCGGATACTCAGTCTGCGGCTCGCTGTGTACAGCAAATGACGTGCTGGTAAGGGACATTAAGCTTGACTGCCCTAAAACAGGAGATGTAATTTCCTTTGAACGCTGTGGTGCATATTCGGTGACAGAGGGAATGGCATTGTTTTTAAGCAGGGATTTGCCACAGGTGCTTTACGTGAAGGCGGATGGCACGGTGGAAAGGCTGAGAAATAAAACTGAAATTAATATATTTAATGCAAAAGAGTAAAAAGTTGTATTACAGTTTCTGCGAAAACCTGATATACAGCAACCCGTTTACTGAAAACAAATTTGACTTTATCAGAAGCTGATAAGGAATGATGTTTAGAAAATAGGAGGATTTTACAATGGAAAAATTATTGGAGATTTTAGAGGAAATTGCACAGGGAGCAGATGTGAGGAATTGTACGACACTGATTGATGACCATATATTGGATTCCTTTGCAATATTGTCATTGGTATCAGAGTTGGAGGAGGAATTTGACGTTGAGATATCACCGGCAGAGCTTATACCTGATAACTTTAACTCAGCGGAAAAGCTTTGGGAAATGGTTTGCAGACTGAAGGGAGATAATTAAATTGTCATATCATTTACTTACTTACAGTCTGCTGTTTCTGCCTGCAGTGATGCTTCTTTATCAGCTTACTCCCCAAAAGGTAAGATGGATAACTCTGCTGGCAGCAGACTACATATTTTTCTGGCTGATAAGCGGCGGACTTATTATTTGGATGCTTGCGGCAACTCTTGTCACATATGTCTGCGGTCGTGTGATTGCCTATGTGGTAGAACATTCTCCTGCAAAAGGCAAGGAACTGGTCAAACAAAAACGTGTAATACTTGGAATTGGCGTAATACTTACACTTGGAATGCTGGTAGTGTTCAAATATTTAAAGGTTTTTGGCATTACATTTATAGCCCCGATTGGAATATCATACTATACACTTCAGACGATTTCCTATATGACTGACGTGTACAGGGGAACGGTGAAAGCGGAAACACATATCGGAAGACTGGCACTTTATTTAAGCTTTTTTCCTCAGATTATGGAGGGACCAATCAGCAGATACAGTGAGACTGCACACCCGCTCTTTTCAGGAAAACAGCTAGAGTTCCACAATATTGCATTTGGATATCAGAGGATTTTGTGGGGCTTATTTAAGAAGATGCTGATTGCAGACAGGCTGGCACCTGCAGTAATTAAGGTGTTTTCCGGTTATGAAAATTATGATGGTTCGGCAGTTGCTGTTGGAGTTGTTTTTTATACCATTCAGCTTTACATGGAATTTTCGGGCTGTATGGATATTATAATCGGAACGGGAGAGGTATTTGGCATTGTTCTTCCTGAAAACTTCAGACAGCCATTCTTTGCAAGAAATGCATCTGACTTTTGGCGCAGATGGCACATAACTCTTGGTACATGGCTGAAAGATTACGTCTTTTATCCAGTTTCCCTTGCAAAGCCGGTTAAGAAAGTGGCAAAGAGCGTCAAAGGTAAATTTGGAATTGGTGTCAGTAAATTTGTGGCACCGACTGCCGCACTATTTTGTGTATGGCTTTCAAACGGCATCTGGCACGGTGCAGGCTGGACGTATATATTTTATGGAATGTATTACTTTGTGTTAATATTTATTGAAAATATAACGGAGGCACCTGTTAAGAAGTTTGCAGAACGAAAGAATATAAACATGGAGGGCGTTGCCTGTAAGGTACTTCGGGGCGTAAAGCTGTTTTTTATCGTAAATATCGGAGAACTGTTTTTCAGGGCGACCAGTGTTGCACAGGGCTTTTCCATGCTGGGACGTATTTTTGGAAAGTTCCATATATCTGCTTTGTTGGAGAGTAATTTAGGCATGGATGTGTATGATGTTGCTTTGGCATTTGTGGGAATTGTGATTGTCCTGCTTGTTGATATATTGCACGAAAAAGGCGTTTCTGTAAGAGAAAAAATTGCATCGCTTAGGCTGCCGCTTCGCTGGGGCGTATGGTATGCTGTGATACTTAGCGTTATTATTTTGGGAGCATATGGTGCAGGATATACAGTGGTAGATATGATTTATGCCGCATATTAGCAGGTGATACAAAGGTACGAAAGAGGTGTTTTTATGAAAATAAATAAAAATGTTGTAAAGTCAGTGGGCTTTTTGCTTGGACTTTTTGTTTTACTGCTTGCAATGTCGGCTGTGTTTCACAGAAAAAACTTTGTCAATGTATATGACAGGGAGTCTGTGGAACGTAAAATAAATGAGGTGGATGCGGAAAAGGATAATTCTCTTGAGGTTTTATTTTGTGGTGACAGTGAGTGTTACTCCAGCTTTTGTCCTACGCTGTTGTTCTCAGAGTTCGGACACACCTCCTATGTATGTGGAACATCCGCACAGAGACTTTGTGACACATATACCATATTAGAGGAGGTATTTAAAACCCAGTCTCCTAAAGTAGTTGTCATAGAGACAAATTGTTTTTACAGAGGGGCAAAATCCTCAGGTGACAGCAACGACAGTGTGCTTAATTTTTTGACAAATCGTTTTTCCGTATTTGCATATCACTCGGACTGGAAGAATTTTGTGGGCAGTTTTACGGGAAAAGGAACAGGGAAAAAAGAAAAGAATGATTTAAAGGGCTTTATAGTAAGAAACAGTGTAAATCCATATAAAGGTGGACGTTACATGGTTGAGTGTGAGGATGAGGAGGAGTTTCCAACTGACACATATACCTATTTGGATAAGATTTTAAAGCTTTGCAATGATAATAATACAAAGCTGTTGCTGATAAGTAGTCCATCCCCGAAAAACTGGACATACGCAAGACATAACAGCGTAAAAAAGTGGGCAAACCAGTCGCAGGTTGGTTATCTGGATTTGAATCTGCAAAACAATTTGGGTATAGATTGGGATACAGACACAAAGGATGGCGGAGATCACGTAAATTATGCAGGAGCGAAAAAGGTGACAAGATTTATCGGGGCATACTTAAGTGAAACATACGGACTTCCTGATTTGCGGGAGGAACAAGATTATGCAGACTGGAAAGAGAACTGCAAAGCAACCTATGACTTAGAGAAATAGGTAGGCTGTTCCTGTGCGAATAACCCAAGTAACACTTGTATCATGAAGACATATATGTTATTATGAAACCATAAAAGGAACAACCGCCCACAAAGTGGTTGACCTCATAGTGTTGGTAGAAATTCCACCCGCCACTCGGTCAAAGTTTAGGGTGGTTTTTCTATGTTTTGTTCTTGTTCATAAGCACCACCCCCATTCTATGTAGAATAGAGGTCAGCCACCCTGTAACACGATTGCTCTGTTTGTATCACAACATAGCGCATAGCGTCACGTAACAATTTTAATGCTGCCAATTGCGTTTTATAAAAACGTGTGGTACACTTGAAACGAAAAAAATACCTATAATGTATTTGAAGTGTAAGGAGCATGGCACTATGAAGTTTACTAAAATGGAAGGTCTTGGCAACGATTATGTATATGTCAACTGCTTTCGTGAGACGGTGAAGAACCCGAAAGAGCTTGCAATCAAGGTGAGTGACAGGCATTTTGGAATCGGCTCTGACGGACTGATTCTGATAAAGCCGTCTGAAATTGCAGATTTTACAATGGAAATGTACAACGCTGATGGTTCCCAGTCGGAAATGTGTGGAAATGGGATACGGTGTGTGGGCAAATATGTGTATGACTATGGGCTTACAGATAAAAAATCCGTGTCCGTGGAGACGTTGGCAGGCATTAAATATCTTGATTTTACAATTGAAAATGAGGAAAAGGATGGACGGGGAACAGTTGCAAAGGTCACCGTAAATATGGGTGCACCGATTCTTTCTTCGTCCCTTGTTCCTGTAAAGATAAATGGTGTTTCAGACAAAGATACGGTTGTCAGCCGTACAGTGAAAATTGCAGACAGGGAATGGAATATTACCTGTGTTTCGATGGGAAATCCGCACTGTATCACGTTTGTGGATGATGTGGACACATTTCCTTTGGAGGAAATAGGAGCCAGCTTTGAAAATGCCCCGATATTTCCAAGACGGGTAAATGCAGAGTTTGTACAGATTGTGGACAGAAAATATGTAAAGATGCGGGTGTATGAGCGTGGAACAGGCGAAACCCTTGCCTGCGGTACGGGAGCATGTGCCACTGCCGTTGCATGTATGTTAAACGGACTTACGGAAGAGGAAGTCACCGTTAAGCTGCTTGGCGGTGAGCTTATCATAAAATGGGACAAGGAACAAAATGTTGTTTACATGACGGGACCTGCAAAGGTCGTATTTGATGGAGTGATAGAAACTGATTTATAGATAAGATGTGTCAATTTTTTTATGAAAGTTGGCATGTACCGTCAGTCATTTGTCAAGGACAAATATGGAATGGCTGATGTTCAAATTAGGAGGAAGATATGTTTAAGGTAAATGACAATTATTTAAAGCTGCCGGGAAGCTATTTGTTTTCTACAATCGGCAAAAAGGTAAGGGAGTATCAGGAGAAAAATCCTGACAAGGAAATTATAAGGCTTGGAATCGGTGATGTTACCCAGCCGCTTGCACCTGCAATTATTGACAGGCTGCACAAGGCAGTAGATGAGATGGCAGCAAAGGAAACCTTTAAGGGATATGCACCTGACCTTGGGTATGAATTTTTGAGAAGCTCCATTGCAAAGTATGATTACAAGGAAAGAGGCGTAGACATTGCAATTGATGAGATATTTATTAGTGACGGTGCAAAATGTGATTCAGGAAATATTCAGGAAATATTTTCCCTTGATAACAAAATAGCAGTGTGCGACCCAGTCTATCCTGTATATGTTGACTCTAACGTTATGGCGGGAAGAACAGGTACATATGACAGCAATACAGGACTTTGGAGTGATGTGATATATATGCCTTGTAAGGAAGAAAACGGCTTTGCGCCTGAACTTTCGACAGAGGCACCTGACATTATATATCTTTGTTTTCCAAATAACCCGACGGGTGCAACCATAAACAAGGAACAGCTTCAGAAGTGGGTGGATTATGCAAACAGTATTCAGGCGGTTATTATTTATGATGCCGCATATGAGGCATACATAAGTGAGGATGATGTTCCACATACAATTTATGAGTGTGACGGTGCAAAAACATGTGCAATAGAGCTTAGAAGCTTTTCAAAAAATGCAGGCTTTACGGGAACCAGGCTTGGCTTTACCGTTGTTCCTAAGGCACTTTGCAGCAGTGACGGCACCTGCCTTAACGCACTTTGGGCGAGGAGACATGGAACAAAATATAACGGAGCACCGTATATTGTACAGCAGGCAGGAGATGCCGTATATTCCGAGGCAGGCAGAGCACAGACCAAGGAGCAGATTGCTTATTATATGAACAATGCAAGGTACATATATGACGGACTGAAAGGTGCAGGATACAGTGTTTCAGGCGGCGTAAATGCACCGTATATCTGGCTGAAGACACCTGATGGAATGAGCTCTTGGGATTTCTTTGACTATTTGCTGGAAAAGGCGAATGTTGTAGGAACTCCGGGTTCAGGCTTTGGACCAAGCGGAGAGGGATATTTCCGACTGACGGCATTTGGAACCAACGAAAATACCGTAAAGGCGATAGACAGAATAAAAGCATTATAGCATGTGTATAAAAAGACTATAAATTATAAATGACCATAAAATATGGTGCAAAAGCGTTATAAAATATAGAATATTGAAAAAAATAGTTGGGTATGCTAGAATTGACAAAATAATACTCCGATAATGGGCGGTGATAAAAGGTGTCAGGCAGATATACAAGCAGAAGCAAGCATTTCGATTTCATATTTATAGATTTGATATGTGTCGAGGTATCTTTTATCATCGCCTATTATGTGCGTTTGGGACAGGAACAGGCAGTGCCGGGTGATTACACTATGATGAACATCATAGTCATACTTGCCCACATTGCCATTGCTTTTTTTACGGAATGTTATTCGGGTATTATAAGAAGAGGGTATGGCAAGGAAATCAGGCATGTGCTTGTACACAATTTTGAACTCCTTGCTGTGCTGCTTGCGATTTGGTTCTTTCAGAAACAGTCTTCTGATTATTCAAGAATTTTGATTGCACTTTTTGTAGGCATTGATTCGGTGCTTATGTATGGTGCACGCTGTCTGTTGAAGTCATATTTAAGGCATCATATTAAAACGGAAGATAAGCTTAGCCGCGTGCTTGTTGTCACGGAGCGGGCTGACGCGGACGAGCTTTTAAAGGGACTTACGGGTGTCAACTATGTTTCCTTTGCCGTTCAGGGTGTTGTAGTTATTGACAAAAACATGGTTGGGCAGCAGATACAGGACGTGGATGTTGTGGCAACGGGAATTGATATGTATGACTATGTGAGAACAAATGTGATTGACGAAATATTTTTAAACTATGGGGGAAAGAGTTTAAATCATGTTGTAAACAAATTTCTTTCCATGGGAGTCGTGGTACATGTGAATTTGAACGGAATCATTACAAATGTGCCGAATGCTGTTGTTGAGCGTATGAATTCATATACAGTTGTTACAACAAGTAATAATTTGATGTCCGCAAAACAAAAGATTGCAAAGAGGCTTATTGATATTTTTGGTTCACTGGTGGGAATTGTCATAACATTACTATTGTTTCTTATCTTTGGACCTGCAATCAAAATACAATCCAAGGGTTCCATTTTTTTCAAGCAGGTAAGAGTGGGCAAGAACGGACGGAAATTCAAAATGTACAAGTTCAGATCCATGTATGCTGACGCAGAGGAACGCAAAAAGGATTTGATGGACCAAAATAAAATGTCAGGGCTTATGTTTAAGATGGATGATGACCCGAGAATTACCCCAATCGGGAAATTTATGCGAAAATGGAGCTTGGACGAGTTCCCGCAATTCATCAATGTGTTCAAGGGAGATATGAGCTTAGTGGGCACAAGACCGCCCACCGTAGATGAATATGAGCGTTATGCGGGGCACCATAAGAGCAGACTTGCCATGAAGCCGGGGGTTACAGGGATGTGGCAGGTTTCGGGAAGAAACGATATTACAGATTTTGAGGAGGTTGTACGGCTGGACAATGAGTACATCAAAAATTTCAGTATAACCTTGGATATGAAAATAATCGTGAGAACTATTGCGGCGGTTGCCACAAAAAAAGGTTCCATTTAAGTTGGAGGAAAACATGCAGCATGTATTTATTGTAGGTTCCAAGGGAATACCGGGAAATTATGGCGGATATGAAACCTTCGTGGACCGCCTTACGGAGTGTCACCAGAATAACAGGCATATCAGATATCACGTTGCCTGTAAAAATATGGAAAAAAAAGAAGT
Organism: uncultured Lachnospiraceae bacterium; assembly: GCA_947652735.1. Classification (GTDB taxonomy): domain Bacteria; phylum Bacillota; class Clostridia; order Lachnospirales; family Lachnospiraceae; genus Coprococcus_C. The sequence continues at coordinate 140,646 of CANTEG010000003.1, forward strand.
AAAATACCATAATGCAAGGTGCTTTTCGGTTAAGGTTCCAAATATAGGAGCAGCACAGGCTGTCTACTATGACTTAAAGGCACTTCACATGTGCTGTAAATATATTGAAAAGCACAACATCAAAAATCCAATTGTCTATGTGCTGGCATGCAGGATAGGACCTTTTTGCGGACATTATTTGCGGAAGCTTCACAGTCTGGGCGGGAAGCTCTATGTTAATCCTGACGGACATGAATGGAAGCGTTCCAAGTGGAATAAACCTATCAGATGCTACTGGAAGCTGTCAGAACGGCTTATGGTAAAACATTCAGATATGCTTGTTTGCGACAGCAAAAATATAGAAAAGTATATAAAGCATGAATATGGAACATATAACCCGAAAACAACATTTATAGCTTATGGTGCAGATATATTGCCAAAGACAGAAGATGAGGCGGCCATGTCCGCTGCATCGGAACAATATCATACATGGCTTAAGGAAAAACAGTTGAAGCCATATGGTTACTATTTGATTGTGGGAAGATTTGTCCCTGAAAACAACTTCGAGACCATGATTCGTGAATTTATGAGATCGGACAGTAAACGTGATCTGGCAATACTGACCACAGCCGATGAGGACTTTTATGAAAAACTTCAGGAAAAGCTTGATTTTGAGGCTGATGACAGAATCAAATTTGTGGGTACGGTTTACGAGCGGCAGTTGCTTTTTAATATAAGAAAACATGCATACGCATACCTGCATGGACATGAGGTGGGAGGTACAAATCCAAGTCTGCTTGAGGCACTTTCTGCAACGGATGTTAATATGCTGTTAGGTGTCAGGTTTAACAGGGAAGTAGGAGAAAGAGCCGCCCTGTACTGGGATAAATCCGAGGGAAATCTTGCAGCACTTATTAACAAGGCAGATGGCTTTGACGAAAACAGAAGGAAAGAGTACGGTGCCCGTGCAAAGGCAAGAATAGAGGAAGCATACACATGGGAGCATATAGCGGGGCTGTATGAAAACCTGTTTTTGGGATAACCTGAAATAATGAAGCAGAATAAATAATCTTGACAATAAATGGCGTTATGGTATATAGTACGCCATATAAAATAGGAAATACAGGTAATTTAAATGAAAAAGAGTTTAGAAAACTTTTGGAAATATAGAAATCTTTTAAAAGAACTCGTAAAAAAGGGAATTAAGTTAAAATACAGGCGTTCATATTTAGGTATCGTGTGGTCACTGCTTGAACCATTACTTCAGACGCTTGTTCTGACAATTGTTTTCGGTACATTGTATGGCAGAGAGGATAAAACATTTCCTGTTTATATACTGACTGCAAGACTTTTGTATGGCTTCTTTTCCACATCAACAAGGTCGGCAGTAAAGTCAATTCGCTCTAATTCAGGACTGATAAAAAAAGTATATGTGCCTAAATACTTATATCCGCTTTCGGTAGTGCTTTATGATTACGTAATCTTTTTAATTTCACTGGTTGTATTGTTCTTCACAAGCATGATTTTAGGGGTTCATCCGACTATATATCTGCTACAGGCACCGATAGCCCTGCTGCTTATATTTATGTTAAGTTATGGTGTCAGCATGATTATGGCGACCATAGGTGTATTTTTCAGGGATATGGAGTACTTGTGGTCAGTTGCACTCATGCTTGTAATGTACACTTGTGCAATTTTCTATTATCCTGAAAAGCTTTTGGAAAGCAAGTGGGCATTTTTATTGAAGTACAATCCACTATACTGTATCATTGACATTTTCAGAAGCTCCGTGTTCGGCAGGCTGATAAATATGGACTATTTAATTTACGCTTCAGCGTTTAGTATTATTACCATCCTGATAGGATGTGTTTATTTCAAAAAGGAACAGGATAAATTTATATTGAACATATAGAGGTATGATATATGGGTAAACCGGCAATTGTCGTTGATAATGTAAGTATAAAATTTAATTTGAGCAAAGAAAAAATTGAAAGTCTTAAGGAGTATATCATTAAGATGATAAAGCACCAAATCCAGTATAAGGAATTTTGGGCACTCACGGATGTTTCCTTTACAATTGAAAAGGGAGACCGTGTGGGGATTTTGGGACTGAACGGTGCAGGAAAGAGTACATTGCTGAAAATAATTTCAGGTGTTTTCAAGCCTACAACGGGAACAGTAAAAAGATATGGGAATATTGCACCGCTTCTTGAACTGGGGGCAGGCTTTGCATCTGAGTATACGGGAAAGGAAAATATATTTTTATACGGAGCTATTTTGGGATACAGCAAGGCATTTATAAAAGAAAAATATGATGAGATAGCTGAATTTTCTGAGCTGGGTGAGTTTTTGGATGTTCCGCTTTCCAGCTATTCATCAGGTATGAAAGCGAGACTTGGTTTTTCAATCGCCACGGTTGTATCACCTGAAATACTCATTCTGGATGAGGTTTTGTCGGTAGGAGACGCAAAATTCAAGAAAAAGAGCGAAAACAAAATAAAGAGTATGATGACGGACGGAGTTACGGTGCTTCTTGTTTCACATTCATTAAAGCAGGTAAAGAACATATGCAATAAGGCAATGATACTTGACAAGGGAAAGCTTATTGCATATGGTGATATAGATGACATAGCACCTCAATATGAAAAAATGACGGAATAAGATGAAAAAAGAAATCATTAAACAAAGAATAAAAAATAATGGATTGATATATACTTTATTTTACTATTTATGCCGTATTGTTACACTTGCTGGTGAGAAATGCGTACATTTTTTTATCAGGCACTTTGGCGGCTTGAATGAGACTTATATTGTTTTCAAAAACAGGCAGCAACAGGATTTTACAGATAATGCGAGAGCACTTTTTGAGTATTTGTATGAAAACGGATATTCAAAAAATTATAAATTTATCTGGCTTGTTTCTTCTAAGAAAAGCATAGATAGGAAAAAATACAAAAATATAACCGTTGCAGTTGCTGAAAATAAATTTGGGTGGACAAGCCCAAGAGCATTTTACTACGGATGTACGGCAAAGTATTTTTTTTATACAAACAACACTGCAAACCTGAACAGGGGAGCTGCAAAGGGACAGCTTGTGGTCAATTTGTGGCATGGCTGTGGCTATAAGGATTCCACCCATAAAAACAAAAAAATTAAGTACAGCAAATCCATGGAAATGTTTGACTTGGCACTTGTGCCGGGCGAGCTTTTTGTGGAAGCAAAGGCAAGATACTGGGAGTGTGACAGGAGCAAAATACTTGGAATCGGATATCCGAGGTATGACTGGCTGCTTCAAAAGGACCTTGATAAAAAAGCGATAATGAAAACTCTTTTTGGGGAATCCATGCAAAACCGAAGACTTATTTTGTGGATGCCGACCTTTCGAAAGGCATCGGACGGCTCGGGGTTTGCAGAGGGAGATATTGGGCTGGAATACGGAATACCGATTGCAGGCGACGATGAGAGCTTACAGGAGCTTGACAAAATATGTGGTGAGACAGGTTGTCTTCTTGTTATAAAGCGGCATCCGCTTCAGACACCTGTGCCAGGCGGGCGGAAATTTAAGAATATAAAATTTATAGATAACAAATTGCTTGATAAACGGGATGTATTATTGTATCATTTTATAGCAGTAAGCGATGCTCTTATTTCTGATTATTCCTCTGTTGCAGTAGATTATATATTACTTGACAGGCCAATCGGATTTGCGGTTGGAGATATTGAACAATATAAGCAGAAACGTGGATTTATATTTGATAATCCGATGGATTATATGCCGGGAGAAATTATTTATACCTTTGAGGATTTGAAGCACTTTCTATCGGACATATGTCAGGGCATGGACAAATACGTTGCGGCAAGGCATAAGCTATTGCCGATTATGCACAATCAATGCGAAAATTACCGTGCACGGATTATAAAAAATCTGGGAATAAAAAAGGAGAGGTAAAAACACAATGAAAAAAATAGTTGGATATACGCAAGGGACATATGATATGTTTCACATAGGACATTTAAATTTGCTAAAAAATGCAAAGAGACATTGTGATTATCTGATAGCGGGCATCAACAGCGATGAGCTTGTGGCAAGCTACAAGGAAAAACGCCCTATCATTCCTTTGGAGGAGCGTGTGGCAATCGTTCGGGCAATCAAGTATGTTGACGAGGTTGTTGTAACGACGACTCTTGACAAGATGGAAATGTGGGATATCCTTAGGTTTGATGAAATATATATCGGTGATGACTGGAAAGGAAATGCCAGATGGGAAGAAACCGGAAAGGTTTTGGAGACAGTCGGAGCAAGATTGGTGTTTTTACCATATACAAAGGACACATCATCAACGTTACTTAGACAAAAGTTAAACGAGTATTAATCGGAACGGAGAAACTATGGGCAACATAAAAAAGAAATTAAAAAAATTCAAAGAACTTGTAGTGAACCTGAAAAAGGATGGGGACTGGAAAGCCTTTTGGGGTAATATGTCTTTCCAGATTTATGATAACGGTAAGATTAACCGATTGAAAAAAAAGCCGCCAAAGCTTGTCATGGACCGAATTGTCTTTGAGACGGGAAATGATTTTACGGATAATGGCAGGGCGCTTTTTGATTACATGATTGAAAAGGGCTACAATGAAAAATATGAGCTTGTATGGCTTGTTCACGAACCTGATAAATATAAAAAATATAAAGCAAAGAACGTTACATTTGTAAAGAGCTTTAAGACCCATACGCAGCTTAGAACTGCAAAGTCACATAAATATGCCCAAAGTGCGCATTATATTTTTTATACTACAGCGGTTAACTGGGTGAAAATGTCACGTGCCAATCAGGTCTTTATTGATTTGTGGCATGGATGCGGATACAAGGCAAATAAGCTGGAACGAAAAGTATTTTTTGATTACTGTCTTGTCCCGGGAGATATATTTGTAGAGACAAAAAGAGAATTTTTCCACTGTGCCACGAGAAAGCTTCTGCCGCTTGGATATCCGAGATATGACCAGATGCTTCGGGGCTCGGAACGGGCAAAACAGTATGTGGAAAGACTGCTCAAGGAAGCGTCGGCAAACAAGTTTATATTGTGGATGCCTACATTCAGGCATTCGGAAAGTGAACGTCTGAATGAGGAGACATTAAACAATGAATTTAACATTCCTATCATAGATGACAAGGAAAAGCTTCTTGAACTGGACGCTTATTGTCGTGCTCTTGGAGTGCTTCTTGTTATTAAGAGACATTATCTTCAGGTTCAGTATGATTTTGGAGATAACAAGCTTACTAACATTGTTTATATAGAGGATGCGGATTTGGAAAAAGAGGATGTTCAGCTTTATGAGTTTATACATTACTCGGATGCCCTCGTTTCTGATTATTCTTCCGTTGCAATCGACTATATTCTGATGGATAAGCCGATTGGTTTTACGCTGGAGGATTTTGAGGCATACTCTGTCGCAAGAGGCTGGGTATTTGATGAACCCCTTGAGTATATGCCGGGAAGCCATATATACAACATGGACGAAATGAAACAATTTGTTAAGGATATAAAAGAAGGCGAAGATAAGCACAAGGCGAAGCGTGATACGGTGCGTGAAAAAACACATAATGTATCAGAGAATTACTGTCAGAGAGTTCTTGATTATTTTAATATTACGGTTGACTAAATGCTTTGTATATACGAGGATGGAGAATTTATATGAAGATATGTATTTGGGTTACAAAAATATTTGAACAGGGTGGAACAAAAAGAGTGGTAACGCTTCTTGCCAATGAGCTGGTGAAGGAGCATGACCTTACAATTATGTGTTATCAGGACAGATTCGCTGAGGATTTGGAGATGTATCACATGAGCGAGGACATAAAGCTTGACTTTATAGATAACTTTAACTTTGTGGACAAGCGTCGCACCCCTGCAAATATAAGAAGAAGCATCATACAGAAAATGAATAGCAAGTGGGGTACTTTTAACAAGAAAAAGCATAATGCAAAGCTGGCAGATGCTATTTTCCCTAAGAAAACCCAGGATAGATGGGTCGAATATTTAAATGAAAAGAATTATGATGTTATTATTACCACGGCAGGCTTAAGCTTAAGGCTCGGTATGATTTCAGACAGGCTGAATGCCAAGACTGTGGGCTGGCAGCACAACTGCTATGATGGATATATTAATACGCCGGGAGTTGTGTTCTGGAAGCAGGAGGAGCTTCTCAAGGAGTACCTGCCAAAGCTTGACAGATACATTGTACTTAGTGAGTACGACAAGAGAGACTACAAGAAGAAGCTTGGAATTGATACGGAGGTAAAGATAAATCCGAGAAGCTTTACAACAGACGTAAAATGCAATCCTGAATCAAAACGGTTTTTGGTATGTGCAAGATTTGTTTATGCAAAGGGTCTTGATTTGCTGATGGATTCCTTTGCCAAATTCTGCCAGACTGATGATGAGTGGACGATAGATATTATAGGAGATGGTGCATTGTGGAATAAAACAATTGCACTTGCCAAAAAGAAAAAGGTAAAGGAACGGGTAATGTTTTATGGCTATACAACCAATGCAGAAAAGTATTACCAAAATGCATCCGTATTTTTGCTCCCGTCAAGATGGGAGGGCTGGCCTATGGTTATTATGGAGGCATTTGAATATGGACTGCCTGTTATTGCGTACCATACCGGTTCCATGGATTTGATGATTGATGACGGGAAAACAGGACTTTTGCCAACGGCATTTGATACGACAAAGTTTGCACAGGCGATGAGCCAAATTGCACATGATGATGAACTAAGAAGAAAAATGTCCGAGAATGCAATTAAAAAGTCTGATGATTTTGATATCAAGTATGCGGTTGAGGATTGGAACAACCTGTTTAACAGACTTGTAAAATAAAAACTGGGTTTGCGGTTGGTACATTTCTTATGGAACCTGCTAAGGAATGGGCTGATGGTAAAATATAAGGGTTGATATATGAAAATTGTTCATTATTTTTTGGGATTTCCACCATACAGAACAGGAGGCTTGACCAAATTTGCCGTTGATTTAATGAGTGAGCAGGCAAAAATGGGACATGACATATTTGCGTTGTGGCCGGGTAAAATAAGCATACTCCGTAAGGATGTAAGAATTGTCCATCGTGGAAGCGTTGGAGATATAGACAGCTATGAGCTTGTAAATCCTGTGCCTGTTTCACTGGATAAGGGAATTTCGGAGCCTGAGCGGTTTATTGCTACGGAAAAACATCCTGTGTATGATAAGTTTTTTTCGAAGCTTAAACCTGATGTGATACATGTGCATACGCTTATGGGACTGCATGAAGCTTTTTTTATAGCGGCGAAAAGGCACAATATACGGACGATATACACAACCCATGATTACTTTGGTATTTGTTTAAAGGCATATTTATATACAGACGGAAGCGTATGTGATACATGCGAAAAGGGAGCAAAATGTATGAATTGTAACAGGGACGGACTGTCATACAAAAAGATAGTTCTGCTGCAATCACCCCTTTACCGTATGCTGAAGGACTTCGCGTTGGTGCGGGCATTAAGAAGAGCATACCTGAACAAAAAGCCGAATGGAAACAACAGCGACATTGCCTTAAATGGGAACGGGAGTGAGGATACCCGTAAGAGGGCAGAGAAATATAGCGAACTGATTTATTATTATAAACGATTATTTTCGTATATAGATTTCTATCACTTTAACTCGGGTACGGCAAAAGAAATATATACGGATTTTATGCCTGACATAAAGGGAACGGTAATTACGATATGTCACGCTGATATTTCGGACAGACGTAAACGCAAAACATATACGAATGATAAAATCAGATATACAATGCTGGCGCCTGCAAAGACACACAAAGGCTTTGAGGTTGTAAGAAAAGCGATGAATGAGCTGTGGCAGAATGGAAAAAGAAATTTCAGCCTCACATTATATACGGAGCCTGATAAGACAGAACCATATATGGATATACACAAGCATGGATATTCATATAAAGACTTGAACAAAATATTCGATGAAACGGACGTCCTGCTTGTGCCAAGTATTTGGTATGAAACATTTGGGTTTACGGTTCTTGAGGCAATCAGCTATGGTGTCCCTGTGATTGTAACTGACCATGTGGGAGCAAAGGATATTATAGGGGAAGGCGGAGCAGTAATCCCCGCAGGCTCTTATCAGGAACTGAAACATTTACTTGAGGGGCTTGATGCAAAGCGGCTTGCAGCGTGGAATGATGCTGTGCTTGCCATAGATGGGATAAAGACAATGCCTGAACTGGCAGGGGAAATTGAAGAAATTTACAATTTATAAAGAGTGTGTGAATATGTGGAATAAACATGTTCCTTAAGAAACTTGCTAAGCAATGGGCGGATGTTCCAGGGATGAGGAAAATTATGAGTGATATAGATGTTGTGATTGCATGGGTAGATGGCAACGACAGGGAATGGCAAAATGAAAAGGAAAAATATGCACCGCCATTTGAGCGGGAGGCTTCCAGTAACATCAGATACAGGGAGTGGGATAACCTTCACTATATATTCAGGGGAATTGAAATATTTATGCCTTGGGTTAGGACTGTTCATTTTGTGACATGGGGACATGTACCAAAGTGGCTCAATACTGCTTGCCCAAAACTTCATGTGGTAAAACATCAAGATTTTATTCCAAAGGAGTATCTTCCTACATTTAACGCAAATGCAATCGAACTTAATTTTCATAGAATCCCAAATTTGGCAGAGCAGTTTATTTATTTTAATGATGATATGTTCGTAGTGCGAAAAACGGAAGCGGAAGACTTTTTCAAGGATGGTCTGCCGAGGGACATGGCATGTATAAGCCCACAGCCTATATACAGAAATTCCATTATGAACATTGAACTGAATAACCTGAAAATAATAAACGATTATTTTACAAGGGATGATATCAAAAAAAATAAAAGGAAATGGATGAAACCGGGTCTGTATGGTCAGTATGCATTACGCACCCTTTTATTTTTACAGTTCAAATCCATCATTGGGATTTTTCAGCCCCATGTGCCATATACACTTCTAAAGAGTACCTATGCAACCTTATGGGATAAGGAATTTAAAATATTAGATGATACATGCAAAAGAAAGTACAGGGATATGGCTGACAATAATGTGTGGCTTATGCGGTCGTGGCAGCTTGTATCGGGTAGCTTTATTCCCAGAAGTCGTAAATTTGGACAACTGATTTCGGCTTCTGATTTAGAGGGAGTCAAACATTTTTTGCACCATGAGAAAAAGTGCCACCTTGTATGCATCAATGATGATGATACAGTTGAGAATTATGAAGAGACAAAAAATAAAGTAAACAATGAGCTTGAAAGGATTCTTCCAAATAAAAGCAGCTTTGAGAAGTAAGGAGAAAATAAGCCGGTGTTTAATGAAGGAGGCAGATAACGTGAAGTTTTCAAAAGATGATACATGGGCAGTGAAGGGCTTTGCAATTTGTATAATGCTGTTTCATCATTTGTTTTTGGATGCAGATAGATTTAAGGGATATGCAATTAATTTTGCACCCTTTGGGAAAACATGGGTGGTGTGTGTGGCTGCCATGTTTAAGGTATGTGTCAGTATGTTTGCGTTTCTCACGGGTTACGGGCTTTTTTTGTCATACAATAAATTGATGAAAAATAAGCATGACGGGCTTACAACGGATAAGTGGTGTCTGTCAAGATATATCAAAACAATGTCGGGTTTTTGGTTTATATACATCGTCTGCTTTGCTGTGACAATGCTGATTGACAGACTACCTGTAATTAAGTATTTCAAAGGTAATGGGCTTGTAAAAGGGACGTTGTATTGCCTGATTGACTTTTTCGGGATGGCTTCACTGCTAAAAACACCCGATATGTGCGGTACATGGTGGTACATGGCAGCAGCAACGATTTTTATTATGCTGGTTCCTGTATTATGTCATGTGACAAAACGGACGGGCTGGCTTCCAATACTAGTTTTAGCACTTTTATATCCGAGGCTGATAGGCAGGACTTATATGGGTGGAACAAACGCAATGACATTTGTGCCTGCGTTAATTCTTGGCATGATGTTTGCAAATTATGAAGTATTTGAGCATCTTGGTGCCAAGTTTGATAAAATGGGAAAGTTTTGGAAGACAATAGTTTGTTGGCTTATTTCCATAGTTGGTATCGTAGCTGCTGTCGCAGTACAAGATAATTTTGAAAAAAATGAAATGTGGAGGATAAAGCTGCTGTTTGTACCGCTTATATTCATTTTTTTCATTAAATATTGTCTGGCCCCAATCAAGTGGGTGAATGCTTTTTTGGTATTTATGGGAAAACGTTCCATGACGATTTTCATGACCCACACATTTTTGAGATCCATATATTTAAAGGACTGGATATATTCACAGGGGCATTTTCTTAAGGTGTACCTTGCACTGTTTGTCTCTTCGCTTATACTTGCCATAGTGCTGGATGTGATTAAGCATGTGATAGGACTGGATAAGGCAGTTGATAAGTTGTGTGAAAAAATCATGAAAGGCACGCCAAAGACATCTGTTGCAAAGTAATGTTAGTTTATACAAAAAAGAGGAAGGAAATAAATGATTTCAGTTATTATACCGGCATATAATGAGGCCGCAATGATACCCAAAACTTCCAAAGTGATTTCAGGTATTTTAGAACAAAATTCTATCGAATATGAGCTTATATTTGTAAATGACGGCTCAAAGGATATGACATGGATGGAAATTGTCAATGCCCATGAGCAAAATAAAAATGTAATCGGCATAAGCTTTTCCCGCAATTTTGGTAAGGAGGCTGCCATGTTTGCGGGGCTGGAAAAGGCACAGGGAGACTGTGCTGTAATTATAGATTGTGACTTACAGCATCCACCGGAAAAGATTGTTGAAATGTACCAGCTCTGGGAGCAGGGGTATGAGGTTGTGGAAGCAGTAAAGGATGACAGGGGCAGGGAAAGCCATGTACACGGATTTTTTGCCAATACATTTTATAAAATAATTGGTAAAGCAACAGGACTTGATATGAAAAATGCGTCTGATTTCAAGCTTATGGACAGAAAGGTTGTGAATGTATTAAACGGTATGCCTGAAAGGAACGTATTTTTCAGGGCGTTGTCTACATGGGTGGGTTTTAAATCAACCAAGGTGACGTTTTCCGTGAGGGAACGCGAGGAGGGAACGTCAAAGTGGAGCACGAAAGCATTAGTTAAATATGCAATATCAAATATCACATCCTTTTCCACAGCACCTATGCAAATCATTACCGTGCTTGGATGTATCTGTTTGTTATTTGATTTTGTGTTTGCAATTTACTCTCTTGTAGCGTGGCTGACAGGGGGAACGGTTTTTGCATACACCGTATTGATTTTAGTTAATATGCTGCTTTCGGGCGTAATAATGGTAGGAATCGGTGTTTTGGGGTATTATACATCCAAAATTTATGACGAGGTAAAACAACGACCGAGATATATTATTTCGTCACAATTATATGTTGATGACAAAAACAACGATATGGATAATAATAAATAAATTCAGATAAATTATTCTAGCGGAGAGGAGAATGATGCAAATGTGCATCATGGGGAAATAGGATGAAAATAAACAAAAAGTGGGCTTTTTTAATTGGTGCGGCATCGATTTTATTATTTATTATGTTTCTCTTCGAGCCGATGAGACTGGATGATTGGGCATGGGGCAGCAAATTTGGCATTGAAAGATTGAATAATAAATTTGCAGGCTATAATGGCAGATATGTAGGTAACATCATAGTTATTGTATTATTAAGGCTGCCCAATATAATCAGGGCACTTGTAGAAACTGCCTTTGTATTGTTCTTCTTGAAAATGGTATATGATATATTGGAAAAAAACAGTATGGCATTTGCTTTTTTTGCCGTTTCGTTTGCATGTATACCATTGCGTCTCAGTACACAGTGTATCACATGGACATCAGGCTATGCCAACTACTTTATGGCGGCTGTTGCCCTTGTTTTTATTATTAAAACAGTTTTTGATATTGTATTTTCCGGTGAAGAAACAAAAAAATATATGTATATTATATTCCCTGTTATTATATTCTGCTCACAGCTTATATTGGAAACAACTACGATATATATATTCGTTTTCTTAGTTGCGATGACAATCATCACATGCAAAAATAAGGACAAAAAGAATATAATATTCCTTGGTATATGTACGCTTGTCTCGATTGCGGGGCTTATGGTCATGTATAGCAACAGTGCATACAGTGCCGCCGTGACGGATGATGATGCAACCTATAAACGAATTAATATTTTAGGTTTTCTGTCACAGATAGGAGATTACTTTGATAAATTTATCGATGAAATGATGCCTGACTTTGTCAGCAATTATCACCTGCTGATTTTATTTATTTTAATTGCATTACTTGTACTTTGGGTTATGAAAGGCGGAATGCTGTCAAAGGTAATGTGCTGTGTCGGAGCTGTACTTGCCGCATTCTTTGTGTATGATATGATGGACAGCCGTTGGGAGAGTTTGTACAGGGACGGTCAGCTTGGATTAATTATAAGATTTGTTCTCTCATTTCTTATGTATCTATATCTGATTATATCAATTGCCATGCTTACAGATGGAAAACGAAGGGTTAAGATGCTGATAATAGGAGTATCACAGTTTATTTTAGTCGCACCGTTGGTAGTTGCAACTCCATTGGGAGCAAGATGCTTTTTTCACAATTACATTTTCTGGGCATTGATTTTGGGTCAGCTTGTACTTTGTATCTGTGAAAGGATAAAGAGTGGAACTGCTGAAAAAGTGGAAAACTATATTATGAAAGCGGCAACGGCATTTACCCTGATGACAATGGTATGCAATCTGGGCGTTCAAATAAAAACTTTTGAGATATACGGAATCAGACAAAAAATTATTGATGACTGCAAGGCGGAACATGCCAAGGAAATCATTTTGCCTGAGGTTCCGTGGTCATCCATATATTGTTTTGGAGCCAATGTAAGCAACGAAAATGAATACTGGCTTGATAATTATAAAATATATTATGAGATACCAAGTGACACTAAGGTGCAATTTATGGATTATTTCAAATGGCAGGAACAGAACAAGGAGGGCATACAATGAAAAAAGTAATAACCTACGGAACCTATGATTTGCTCCATTACGGACATATAAATTTGCTCAGACGGGCAAAAGAGCAGGGGGATTATCTGATTGTTGCTCTGTCAACGGATGAATTTAATTGGAATATGAAACAAAAAAAGTGCTATTTTACCTATGAACAGAGAAAGCAGCTTTTGGAGGCAATCAGGTATGTTGACCTTGTTATACCCGAGGAAAACTGGGAGCAGAAAATAGATAATGTAAAGGAATTTAAGGTGGATACTTTTGTTATGGGTGATGACTGGAACGGGAAGTTTGATTTCTTAAAGGATTACTGCGAGGTCGTTTATCTGCCAAGGACACCGGAAATTTCAACGACGCAGATTAAAAATGATTTAAGTGTTTAATTCAGGGGGATATCAATGGGTATACACACATTACTTGAAAATAAACAGCTTTTAAAGGCACTTAATGATGAATATGATAAGTGGGATTGCACTTCGGAATATGAGCAGAGCGATTACCTGCTTGGACGGCAAAATGCAAAGTTTAAAAATAGGATGCTTTTCGTTCACGGAAACCCGTCAGGTAAAAGAGGAACAATAACGGAGGAGCTTGTAAAGCAGGCACTGGAACAGGGCTTTGAGGTTGTAGCCACAGACAAATGGAAGGACAGAATTGGAGAAAGTGGGAAGATGATTTACGTGGAAAAAAATTCCGTGGAATATTTCAAGTTTCTCACAGAGGCAAAATATATATATGCTACTTCAAACTTAAATTATAATTTTTCCAAGACTGATAAGCAGGTTTTGATTGTAGACTTGCCCTCTTACGACAGGGAGGACTTTGATAATCGTATCAAGGTTGACTCTATACTGTGTCATGCTGACCATATTGTAAAAGGGAAAAAAACAAGGAAAGAAATTTTTGATTGTCTGATTGCAAAAAAACTGAAAACCAATGTGATTCAGGAAGATAAAAAAAAGGTTCTTTTTATACTAAACACAAATTATTATGATAGAACCCTCGAGTATATTTTAAGCATTCAAAATCAGATTGATTATACAAAATATGATGTGACTGTTCTTTTTGCAATGAGTGTAAAGGAACGGTTTCGAAAACAGATGGACAGACTAAACCCCGAGATACATGTTGTGTTCCGAAAGGCAAGTATGGAATGTGATGCCGAGACGGAAAAAAAACTTGCTTTTCTTGAGGAAAAAAATTTTGACCTGCCTGATGTGGCAGTTGTGGAAAAGTTTTTGGGGAAGGATGTCTATATTCAGGAAGCAGGCAAATTGTTTGGAAACAAGAACTTTGATTATGTGTTTAACATGAAATACGACGGGATAAAGTGGAGATTGTTTATTCATGCCCTCACGGGGAAAAAGATATTTTATAATTTAGATAGTTACAATAATCCGTCAGAGTGGGCAGTCGCAAAGTTGAAACATCTTGGCATGTATGATGAGATACTGTTTCCAAATGAGGACAGACTAAGTCAGGCGGAAGCATTTGCGCCTGAGGTATTTGAGGGAAAATCATATGTAGCACCGTCACCTTCGATTGGATTGGGTAAAAATACAGATACAATAGATATTGAGGAAGACGAAAAACGTTTTTGTCTGGCTGACACAAATATTGTTTCAGACGAGGATTCTCTCAGTGTGCTTTTGGTAAAATATCCAAAAGAAAAGACAGAATATGTAACTATAAGCCCGAACTGCACGGAATTATATGCGGAAGAAAAGCTGAAAGAAATTTTAGACAGAGGTATTTGTCCAATTATATTTGACTTTGGCAGGGTGCTTGTAAAAAATGATGTTGCAGCAGGGCTTGACTATTATAAAAGATACAGTTCGTCACTGGCTTTGGGCAAGTTGACTGGTCAAGGTATACTGGTGGAGGCGGACGTGCAAAACAGCAGGGAGAGCACCCTTGACAACATTTTGTCGTCACATTAACAAGGATAGGTACAAAGGGACATAACGAAAACAAAGTTTTGCAATTACCTGTAACGCAGGTATGTGTAAGGAGAACATATATGGAAGAATTGGAACAATTGTTTCAGCCTTATCTTGAGGAACAGCAGGCACAATATGAAGAAAATGAAGCATATGCCCGCGTGGCTGACTATGCCGAAATTCGTGAGCAATGTGAGCTTGATGATAAGCTTATGGTTTTCACGTCCTTTTTTGGACGTGGAATGATATGTAATCCGTTTGCGTTGTTTAAGTATTGTATGACGCAGGAAAGATTTCACGATTTCAGATTTGTGTGGGTTTTAGATAATATTGAAAACCATTCCGTAGAACTTGATGCGTATAAGGATGATGACAGGGTTATTTTTGCCAACTTTCACAGTAACGATTATTTTAAGTATCTGTCGTCCGCAAAATATATTATTAATAATGTAAACGAACAGAGATACTTTGTAAAAAAAGAGGGACAGATTGTAATTAATACGTGGCACGGAATCCCTCTTAAATATTTAGGATACGACATTCCAAACGGTGCATTCGAGTCACCGAATTCATTCAGAAATTTTTTATTTGCAGATTATAT
This sequence comes from uncultured Lachnospiraceae bacterium, assembly GCA_947652735.1. GTDB lineage: Bacteria > Bacillota > Clostridia > Lachnospirales > Lachnospiraceae > Coprococcus_C. The sequence continues at coordinate 156,286 of CANTEG010000003.1, forward strand.
TCTTTCGCCAAATGAGTACATGACTGATATTTACGCAAAGGCATATAAGCTCCATGACTTATACGATGGAAAGATAATAGAAGCAGGATACCCGAGGTGTGATACCCTGATAAATATTGACAGGGATGCCTTTATAAAAAAGGCAGGTACGTATGGTGTGAATATAGATTCAGGAAAAAAGGTTATTTTGTATGCCCCTACGTGGAGAGGTGAAAAATATGCCACACCTGATATCAGTATGACAGAGTATAATGCCTTTGTAGAGCAGATAAAAGATGTAATCAATCTTGAGGAATATCAGATTTTGTTTAAGCCCCATCAGGTTGTTTACAAAGCACTCTGTGAGCAGGGACTTGCAGATGACACGATGGTTCCTGCTGCCATAGATGCGAATGAGCTTTTAGGTGTGACTGATATTTTGATATCAGACTATTCCAGCATATTTTTTGATTTCCTTGCCACGGGACGCCCGATTCTGTTTTATGTTTCGGATTTGGAGGAATATAGGACAACAAGAGGACTTTATTTTCCTGTTGATGAATTGCCGGGACCTGTGTCCGATGACGCAAAGGTTGTGGCAGAATGGTTGAAGAAGCTTACTTTTAATGAGGCGGAGTATGGTGCTTTATTCGATTATGGCAAATATGAAAGAGCTGTTTCAAAGTTTGTTCCCAATGAGGATGGACATGTATGCGAACGTATTGTGAATACAATTTTTGAAAATGATGACTCGTGCGTAAAGCGGTTTAAAACAAGTAAACCAAGACTGCTGGTTCATTTGGATAATTTAAAAGAAGAAAATATTACAACTGCCTGCTTCAAATTGCTGGACAGTATTGATTATAATAAATATGATGTAACCTTTAACGCAGTTGTGCCCAAGGATTGTGAAAATATACTTTTGTCCATAAACGAAAATGTGCGTGTGCTTTGTAATATAGGCAGGGTTTACGGCACAGTAAAGGATACTGCGGTCAGAAAGTATTGTGATGACAACTTTATTGTTGAAAGTGATGGCAGGGAATGCTTTCCGTCCCATGTATACAAAACGGAATTTAAGAGACGGTTTGGTGCCTGCCAATATGACTGCATTATTAATTTTTCAGGTGTTGACAGCTTTTGGGTGAATGTATTCACAACTCAGAAAAATGCAAGACAGCTTCTTTGGGTTCATAATGAATTCAGATTGGAATTTGAAAATTCAGCTAATGATATTGACTCTGCGGAACGGGATAATTGGAAACAGGCAATAAAACATTTTAACTGTGTTGACAGGGTTGTAGGATGCTCGGAAGCCACAATGAAAACTATCAGAAGAAATTTGGATGCAGAAAATATCTGTGATAAATTTACATTTGTGCATACCATGGTGGATGCAGATTTTGTTTTTGCCAAGGCAACCCGGGGGCAGGTGATTACGTTTGATGATAAGGCTTGGTATTTGGATATAAATGATAATATGCTTGGTGGCTCTGAGATTAATACAGCTTTGGTTCCATGTCCGGATAAGGATAACATTAACTTTGTGGCAGTGGGACAGCTTTGTGCTGAAAATAATTATGAGAATCTGATTAAAGAATTTGAAAAGCTGGCTGGTGAAAATGATAAGGTCAGGTTATATATAATTGGTGATGGGTCTCAAAAGTCAAGACTGCGGGGGCTTATTAAAGAGCTTAAGCTTGATGGCAGGGTGCTTCTTACCGGTAATGTGAAAAATCTTTCTGCCATATTGAAAATGTGCGGTTATCTGGTTATACCGTCGCTCTATGGATGGAAACCGATGACACTGCTTGAGGCGGGAGTTCTGGGTCTTACTGTTGTCATGCCTGAATCTGATGAAATCAAGGATTTGCTCATTGACGAGGAAGCATATTTTATAATTAAAACAGGCAAAGACTTCATGTATGAGGGTCTAAAGGCATCAATTGGACGTGACAAGACTGTATTTGCCCCGAAGACATATAACTTGAAATGCATGGAGGAATTTGATAAGGTTATAGATGAGGTGCTTCATTTATAACATATTGATGTGCAAGCTGACAATTGGGTTTGTTTTATTTATATAAGAAAGAGGGATAAAATGAGTAAAAAATATGAGTTTGATGTAAGTGTCGTTATACCTGTTTACAATGTGGAAGAATATTTAAAGGAATGTCTTGATTCCATGCTCGTTCAGGGTAAGGCTTCACTTCAGGTAATTATGATAGATGATGGTTCTACTGATGGCAGCGGTATGATAGCACAGCAATATGTAAATGTATATGATAATTTTGAATACCATCTGATAGAAAACGGTGGGCTTGGACATGCCAGAAACTATGCCATACAGTTTGTCAAGGGAAAATATCTTACTTTCTTTGATTCAGATGATATTATTGTTGATGGTACCTACACAAAAATGTTTCAGTTGGCAGAAAAATATAAGAGTGATATTACTATCTGTGATGTTGCACGTTTTGATTCACAAAAAACATGGGCAGCAGGACTTTTTGAGAAGGTATTTGCTGATATAGAGGATAATACACATATTACGAAAAGCCCACGCCTTTTGTATGATACGATTGTATGCGATAAATTAATACTCACAAGCTTTTATAAAAAAAATAAATTCTTTTTTACGGAAAATGCCCTGTATGAGGACATTCCCGTTTCAATGCCAATGCACTATAAGGCAAACAGTGTATCCATACTAAACAGTGTGGGTTATTTATGGCGCGTGCGTGATGGCGCGTCAAAATCCATCACACAAGGCACCTCAAGCCAGAAAAACTTAACAGACAGACTGGATGCCATGAAAAGGCTGAATGCTTTTTATAAGAATGAACTGAAAAATGATGATATGTGGCGCAGACAGCAGGAGAAAAATTTCATCATTGATTTGATTATATTTATAAATGAGTGCAATAAAGTACCGCGTGAACAGGCGGAGGAGTCAATGAAGATTATCAGGTCGTACATTGACGAAAACATGGATAAGGATATCATAGATAACCTGCCTGTTTTTTATAGGGAAAAGTATAAGTGCCTGCTTAACAATGATTTAGACAGGCTGGTTTCGCTTTTGGATAATCAGTCCCAGTATGGGGACTTTCCGGTTCAGGAGAAAAATAACCGTTTGTGGATGAAAGTGCCTGAAGATTTATTTGAAAAGGGAACATATGATGTGACGGATGAATTAAATGATGCCCCTGTTAAATGTACAATCAGGGATTTGAAAATAGATGAATCAAAAATTATAATATCAGGGCATGTGTTTAAAACGAGAATAAGTGTACCGCAAAATTCAGAGAGAACGCTTAAAGTTTATTTGTATAATGAGGTGACGCACAATAGGGTAGAACTGCCTGTAGAGGATTTGCTGACAACGGAGTTGACAAGCAAATGGGGACAAAAGCTGTGCAGTTATAATGGGGACGTTTCCAATTACAATTATGACGGTGCGGGATTTCAGATTGTATTAGATGCAGCCCAAATTTCCTATACGGATGAGCTTTATGGGAGAAATAAAATACTAATTGAGTATACGGACCGTTTCTGTAAAAAAAGCTTTATATTAAAGAAACTCAGAAGTGGAATCAAAGGCAGCAAAAACAATACGACTGTACTTGTAGATAACAATGTAACGACAATCAGGTTTGGGTGCCTTGATGAAATTTGCTTTGATATTATAAAGCTTGAAACTATTTGTGAAGACCTGTATCTGGAAAATGAAACGCTTATATGTAAAACAACGGGGAACTGCAATGAAGTGGTAGCTTTATGGGATGACACAAGGGAATGTAAGCTTGAAAAACAGGATGAACACACATACAGTATAGATGTAAAAAAGCTTCAAACAGGAGATACACGTCAAGGCAGGCTGTTTACAATAAGTGAAACAGGTGATAGGCAGGCACTTTACGCAGTACAAAAGGACATCAAAATTAAGGAATATGAAAAATGTGTACTGGTTGTGAATACAATCAGTACAAGACAGGTTCGTTTTGTTATAGATAATGTCATAACAAAGATAACGAATACAAAAAAAACAAATAAGACCCTTCAAATGACAGTAGCTGTGGCAGGCAATAAAAAGACGCTGGAAAAGGCAAAAAGTTTAAAGGTGCTTGTGCGGGATGATAAAGCACAAAAGGATGTTATCCTTGCGGAAACAGTGTGTGATTTTTCGAATGGTGTGTATGACCAAAGCATTACCATAAATTTTGCCAGCAAAAAAATAACAAAAAATTTCTATAACAGTACACGTATTGTATATGTAGAATATAAGCTGGAGGATAATACCACATATAAAACCGCGTTATTCAGTGAGACAAAAGGTAAGCATAATATAAAAATTAAAGATTTAAAAATAGGATGTTACCGAGCAGCTAACGGTCTGTTCAGTATTCGGCTTACAAATGAATGGCAGGAGGGGGAAGATTCTCCTGAAAAGCGTAAGCTTCTTACCAATGAAAACTATCCGAAGTACAGGAAGAAAAAACTATGCGAAAACCGAATTATATTTGAGTCAATGTGGGGAACCAAGTATAGCTGTAACCCACAGGCTTTATATGAATATATTGATAAGCATTACCCTGAATATGAGTGTATCTGGTCATTGGAGGATCCGAGGACACCAATTAAGGGGAGAGGAATCCGTGTGCGAAGAGGTTCGCAAAAATATTTTGAATATCTTGCAACGGCAAAATATTTTGTGAATAATGTGAATTTTGAAGATACTTATGTTAAGAGAAAAGGTCAGATAGAAATTCAGACAATGCATGGTACACCTCTGAAAACAGTAGGTTTAGATGTTACCGAGGATTTTGCTACAGAGGCTGCCCGCGAAAAATATATAAAAAAGAATTCCAGATGGGATTACCTTATCGTTCAGGGAAAATTTATGGAGGGGAAAGGATACTCCTGCTACAGGTTTGACAAAAAAATTTTAACGACAGGATATCCAAGAACAGACCGATTATTTCACACGGATAATGCCAAACTGAATGATTTAAAAAAGAAACTGGGCCTGCCCCTTGATAAAAAACTGATTTTGTATGCTCCTACATGGAGGGTAAAAAACAGGTTTGATATGATGCTGGACTTGGAAAAAATGAAGGAAATATTGCAGGGTGAATACGCACTTTTAGTACGTCTGCATCATTTTTCAACAGCTGGTTATGAAGTTCCTGAGGACGGGGAGTTTATATTTGATTTGGGCGATTATCAATATGTGGAAGACCTATATAATATATCTGACATTTTGATAACAGATTATTCTTCCGTTATGTTTGACTATGCACTTTTAAATAAACCAATGATATTCTTCACATACGACATGGAAGAATACTGTAACAAATTAAGAGGATTATATATAGATTTTGAAAAGGAAGCTCCGGGAACTCTGGCATTTACTTCGGATGATGTCATCAATGCCATAGTAAATCTTGAGGAAGAGCAGAAAAAAAACAGGGAGAGGATTGAAAGCTTTCATTCAAAATTCCTTACCTATGAAAACGGTAATTCCTGTGAAAAGGTTGTACAGGAGGTTTTAAAGCCGCGAAGCTTTTCCAACAGGCTGAAAAGATTTTTGAGAAGAAAAAAGAAATGATTGATTCGTTTACTACTTGCGGAGGAATAACGGAGACGTGTTATTTAATTCATTTGCATTTGCAATATTTATGCCTGTAGTGTTTATCATCTATTGGGCTATACCACATAAATACAGATGGGTGCTTTTGCTGGCAGCAAGCTATTATTTTTATATGAGTTGGAATGTAAAATATGTTTTTCTTATTTTACTGACAACAGGAGTTTCCTATTTTGCAGCAATATACTTACAAAAAGCAGAGAGTAAAAAGCAAAAGAAATTAATTCTGGCGGCAACGGCAATCATCTGTCTGGGAGTATTATTTTTCTTCAAATATTTTAATTTTGTAAGCGACTCCGTTGTGAAATTTTGTAGTTTGTTTGCGTTAAAACTGAACCCGCTGACCTTGAAGCTCATGCTGCCTGTGGGAATATCCTTTTACACGTTTCAGACACTCAGCTATGTGATTGATGTTTATAAAGGAGAGATACAGGCAGAACGGCATTTTGGAAAATATGCCACATTTATTTCCTTTTTTCCACAGTTGGTTGCAGGTCCCATTGAGAGAACTGCTAATTTGCTTCCCCAGATAAAGGCGGAACACAAATTTGATTATGAACAGGCGTCATACGGCTTAAAGCTGATGGCATGGGGATATTTTAAAAAGATTGTTATTGCAGACACATTGTCACAGTATGTCAGTAAAATATATGATGCACCAGAGCAATATGAGGGCTTTGCCTTAGTTCTTGCTACATTGTTTTTTACGGTTCAGATATATTGTGATTTTTCAGGTTACTCAGATATTGCAATCGGAACGGCAAAGCTGCTCGGCATCAATCTGATGATTAATTTTAAAAGTCCGTACTGGTCCCAATGCATCAAGGAATTTTGGGGGCGGTGGCATATTTCGTTATCTACGTGGTTTAGGGATTATGTCTATATTCCAATGGGAGGCAGCCGCGTAGGGAAATTAAGACATTATTTTAATCTGATTGTCACATTTTTAGTAAGCGGCTTATGGCACGGAGCAAGCTGGACCTTTGTTATATGGGGCGGCATACATGGAGTGGCACAAGTAATTGAAAATGCTCTTGTCCCATCAAAATATAATAAAAGCACAGGACTGCTATGGTTCATAAGGGTAGCTTTTGTATTTGCATTTTGTTCCTTTGCATGGATATTTTTTGTATCGGACTCTGTTGGTGATGTATTTTATGTTATATCACATATGTTTTATGGAATCGGAAATCCATCGTCATATTTGCGGGGCGGAATTGCTGATATTGGTTTGGCAAAGCTGCCACTTATACTGATATGCCTGTGGATTGTCATTCTTGCAATCTATGATTTGATTTCACTGAAAACGGATGTGATAAAATTAATTAGTGACAGGAAAAAGGTTGTAAGATGGCCAGCTTACATATGTCTGGTGCTGATAATTGTTTTCTTTTCGCAGAAAGGAATTGCGGCTGAATTTGTTTATTTTCAGTTTTAGGGGTGCTGGCCGATGAAAAAATTTATAAGAAATATTTTAATATTGCTTGTGCCTGTTTTGATTGTAACTTGCTGCTTAAACTATGTATATAAGAAGAACAGCCCGAATTTCGGAACGATGGGAAAGCATAAAAATGATGATGCATATATAGTGAATGTACCTGATGAAATAGAACTTATGTGTGTTGGAAACAGTCATGGCTATTATGGCTTTAATTTTGATAAATATGAGGACAATTACGTTTGTTTTAATTTTTCACTGCCATCGCAGTCAATGTCATACAATTATAGAATTTTAGATAATTATAGGAATAAAATAAAAGAGGGTGCCTGTGTCTTTATATGTGTGTCATATACAAGCTTTTTCGGGCTTGATGAAACGGATTTAGATAACTTTGAATCGAAAAATAAAAGGTATTATCATTTTTTGGACAGAAAATATATCAAGGAATATGATTTTAAAACAGATGTGTTTGTGCGGTATTTTCCGTCACTGGGCGTTGACAGTATAAAATTTATAAATACATTGCGGGGACGTGCTGAAAACAGGGATTACTGGAATCAGGAGACATCAAAGGATGCTGCAAAAAAGCATGGAACACACAGATATAAAACACAGATTGAGGTTAATGTTGACAGTGATGGAAACAGAATTATCAATGAAGAAGAAATAAAGTCCCTGTATGACTTAATAAGCTTATGTAGGGAGGAGGGGGCAGTTCCGATACTTACCACTACTCCGATTTTGTCTGAGTACACGAATTCTGTGCTTAAAAATGACCCTGAATTTTTTGATGATTTTTATGGCATACTGGAACAGGTTCAAAAGGACACAGGTGTGGAGTATTACGATTACGGGTTCGATGACAGATTCTGTTTTGACTATAAGTTATTTTTCAATACGGACCATTTGAACAGAAAAGGTGCAAAAAAGTTTGTGGATATTCTTATGAAAGAAATCGTGTATGAAAAGGGGCTTCTGTAGTTAAGGCGTTTTTATTATTGCATATAGTATTTATAACTATTATAATAAATTTATAATTGACGGTTAGTTTAAATATTATGATATCTTGAGAAAAAGGACATGGAATGGAAGGAACTTTGGAAAGATTATTGAATAAGGGTCTTGGAAAAAAATAAAGGAAATAAATGGCATAGATAAAAGCTAATGGGATGGTGTGTATTGAAGAAATATGTCATGAAATATGTGTGTTTCCGAGAACGCTCAGGCTATTTTAGGGAGGGATTTATTATGAGAAGAAAGTCAAATGATAAAAAACATGTGTTGTTTTCTCTTATGGTATGTATATTAATGGTGATTATGCTTTGTGCGGATGTTACCTGTCAGGCGGCGGCAAAGGTTCCGAAAGTAAGCGGTGTGAGTGCGGAATCTAAGACTTATAATTCCGTTGAAGTGAAATGGAAAGCAGCAAAGGGGGTTACCGGATATGAGATATATCGAAGCACAAGCAAAAACAAAGGATATAAAAAAATTGCAACAGTCAAGAAAAACAGCAAACTGATTTTTACAGATAAGAAACTAACAACGGGTAAGACGTATTATTATAAAATCCGTGCCTATTATAAAAGCGGCTCAAGCGTCAAGTATGGTTCGTATTCAAAAGTGGTAAGTGTTAAGCCTGTACCTGCAAAAACGACAATTTCTTCTATAACTTCAGTTGATTATAAGACTTTAAAATTAAAATGGAAAGCTGTGACCGGCGCAAGCGGTTATCGTATTTATAAAAGTACTTCTAAAACTGGTAAATACACATTGGCGAAGACAGTTTCAGGTAAGAATACGGTGTCCGCAAACGTAACAAATCTTGCAGGGGGGAGAACTTATTACTTTAAAATCAGAGCATATAAGACTGTGAGCGGAAAACAGGTGCTGGGAGTTAGTTCTGCTGCTAAGAGTGGTTATTCGGTCCCGAAAGCTGCAGAAATTGCTACGATTGAGTTGAATTCTTTGAAATCCGCGACATTGACATGGAAGTTTGTTTCAGGGTCAAGCGGATATTATATTTACCGAAGCGATTCGGAATCAAGCGGTTACACTAAAATTGGCACAATCAGAAATAACAGTACAAAAGAGTTTACCGATAACACAATTGTTAAAGGGTCCACTTATTATTATAAAGTATCTGCGTACCGTGAGGCAGATGGTAAAAAAGTTGAAGGAGAAAAGTCGAAGTCAATAAAGCTTCGCGTAGTTAATTCCTATACTATTTCGCCAAACTCTGCTCCTTATGCAGGAAATTATACCAAAAATTCAAATTATAACAGCAATACCAAAAATTATTTTACCATTGTATCTTATATGCAACTGTTTGAGCGCTTGGGTGGAGGTGAATTGAAACTTAATTCGGGTTCTTATAGTTTGTGGAAGCCAATATACATCCCGTCCAATACGACAATCCGTTTTTCCGATGGTGTCACAATCAAGAGTGCTGCTACTTCAAGTGGTAATTATGGGATGTTTGTGCTTGCAGCACCATCCATTATGGAAAATTCAAGGAAATATTATGGATATAATGGTGTGCACGATGTAAAGCTGATTGGAACGGGGACAGTCATTTTTGACAAAGAATACAAGAAAAATTCGGCTCTTTTGATTGGGCACACCAAGAACATATTGATTGAGGGTATTACATTTAAGAATATGGATGGCGGCACACATTTCATAGAACTTGATGCCTCACAAAATGTAGTCGTGCAGAATTGCAAGTTCACAGGATATAAGGATACAGGAGCGATTAAGGAAGCAATTAATATTGATACACCGGACAGTATTACAGGCGGATTCAGCGGAACCTACAGTAGTATGGACAAAACCGCAAATGATGGCATTGTGATTCGAAATAATGTTTTTGACAATCTTCCGACTGCAATTGGCACACATGCGTATTCTGACGGACATCCTCATAAGGGAATTGAAGTGACAGGAAATACGATTCGCAACTGCAAGTATTACGGCATTCGTGCCATGAACTGGCAGGATAGCTACATTACAAACAATAAAATAGATAAAATTTCGGGCACTGATGGCTCCCTGGTAATTGAAATGCGTGGTGTGTCGAATGTCAAGGTGTCTGGCAATAGTGTAAAAAACAGCGAACGATTTATGATTATCAAAGTTGCAGCCTATTCCCAGAGTGCGATAGCTTCCCATCCGGGCTTGGGCAGTTACCAGTCGGTGTATAATAATGTCAGCGAGGAAGATGTTGTACACAATACGCTGGAAAATATTAAAAATGATTGTGATATTTATTATACGAATACATTAGATTTTAGCGACAAGGAGAATTGGAGCGTTCGATAACTGATATTTTGCGATAACAAAATCAACAAATATTATTGCAAAATTTACATTGATATGATAAATTTAAAGGTAGCAGCATTTGTATTGCAAAAATGAAAAAACTAATTTTTAAAATTTAAAAAGGAGAGTGAGTTATGAAAACAAAAACAAAAAAACGCGTGATGCTCACACTTGCACTTGCCGTTATTATGACATTTGCAATGTCCATCACAGCACTTGCAGCAACAAAGGTGACTGGTTTGAAGCAGACAGGAGCTTCTAGCAACAGTGTTAAGGTTGCATGGACCGCAGATATCACAAGTACTGGATATCAGGTATTTATTAGTAATACTGCCACTGGCACTTATACAAGAAAGAATAACGCGACAGGTGCCGGAGTAGATGTTGTTTCTCCTGAGGTATCTATGTATAATCTTTCACCGGGAACTACATATTATGTAAAGGTAAGAACTGTATATAAAGTGAATGGGGTATATTCATATGGACCGATGTCAGATGCTCTTGCAGTTACAACTGCACCAGTAAAGCCTAAGACAGTAAAGCAGTTAAAGGCAACAACTAGTGGTGTTACGTTAAAGTGGTCTAAGTCAGCAGGTGCAACATCATATGTTGTATACAGAGATAACAAGAAAGTTGCAACAACTACAGGTACAAGTGCAACAATCAAGCAGACCGTTGGAACAAGCCAGTATTACAAGGTTTACGCTGTAAGAAAGGTTGGCAGTTATTCTGCACAATCAGATAGTTTTACATCAGCATATGCGGATGCAGTTCCTGCAAAGCCTGTATATGTTGCAAATTCAGCAAAGGGAAATGTAAAGTGGGATCCGGATACGAATCAGGTTACCCTTTACGCAGACAAGAACACAAAGGATAAGACAGTTGATGGTTTCCAGTTCGTAATTTATTCGGCAAATGGAAAGAAGAAGCTGAAGTCGATCACAACTGACTCCACATATGCTTATGCAAGATTTACATTAAAGGCAGTTAGGAATAAGGGCTTCTCGGTAAAGGCAAGAGGCTATGCAAAGGTTAACGGCAAGAAGTGCTGGGGTGCATGGTCTGCAAGAAAGGTGATTATTCCACAGCCTAAGGTGACAGCAAGTATTAATGGTTCAAACACAGCTAAGATAAAGTGGGCTAAGGTATCAGGTGCAACGAAGTATTATGTATATGTTGCAAAGAACTTAAGCTCAACCTACAATGTATCTTCTTCAAAGTTTAAGAGGGTTGCTACAGTAAACAGCAAGACAACATCTTACAACGTAACTGGTCTTAAGTCAAATACATACCTTTGTGCTTATGTTGTTCCGGCAGTTAAGGTTGGAAGCAAGACATATAATGGCTTGAAAGATTATTACTGGAGCTGGAGATACTACACTTACTATACTTACTAAAAAGCATTAATGTATGTTTATAGTAAGGCATGTGATGTTATGACATGTGTTAAGAAGTTAATTGTAAATACAGTAATATAAAGAACGAACCATTCAGGGGCGGATGCTTTTGGATGGTTCGTTTTTGTTGAAAATTAATACAGGGCTTGAAGTTGACTTTTGCAGAAATATATATTTATACCGCTTGACATATTTAGGGAAAAACTGTATGTTGAAAAATAGAAAGTGAATTAGACGCATGCTGCTCATTTCTTGTCTGTGATGAATATGTTTTCTGAGGAATTAAGGATATTGGATAAGAATACGGTTCAACTGGTGATTGACGAGTAATAGGCAGAAATTGACGAGAAAAATGCAACAATTGCTGAACAAAATGTTATGATAGGAAATTTGTAGCCTGCTAAGATTCGCCCAAAGTGCCATAAAAGTAGTGGTAGTATAAAGAGTGCCGAAGGCACTTTGTTCTTGAATAATGCTAAAGGGTAGGCTATAATGTGCTAAGTGGCTGCATTTCCCATATGGAACGGTTCTAAGGAACTGGCACAAGGATGGGATGATGTTCAAAAGGTGGAGGTTTTTACGATGAAAGAGGTTTTCGGCAAAATAACGGTAGAGACTTGTGATATAGACGGATTAAAGGTAATCAGTCCTTCTGTTTTTGGGGATGACAGGGGATACTTTATGGAGACATACCAAAAGCAGGACTTTCAGGCGGCAGGTATCGATGTGGAATTTGTACAGGATAATCAGTCAAGCTCAAAAAAGGGTGTATTACGTGGTTTGCATTTTCAGATAAATTATCCCCAGGACAAGCTGGTAAGGGTTGTGAGCGGTGAAGTATTTGATGTGGCAGTTGACCTTAGAAAGGATTCCAAAACCTTTGGAAAGTGGTATGGGGTTTTACTTTCTGCCGAGAATAAAAAGCAGTTTTTTATTCCGAAAAACTTTGCACATGGATTTATCGTTCTTTCGGACAGTGCGGAATTTACTTATAAATGTTCGGATTTTTACCACCCAAATGATGAGGGAGGGCTTTATTTTGATGACCCTGATATAGGTGTGCAGTGGCCGCTTCCAAGTGGTTTTACAAAGGATATGCTTATTATTTCGGATAAGGATAAAAAGTGGGCAGGAATCAAAGAATATAAGAAGGAACCTGCTAAGTAATGGGCAGATGTTCAAGATAAACTTTTAGGCAGAAAGGAATAATAATTATAACATGGATAAAAAATATACAGGTGTCTCGGCACTGGTCAGTCTGGGTGTTTTCGGACTGGCATTATTATGGGCACCTAAGGACAAAGGAATGCATGAGGCATTCATTGCTGCCATAGCATCATTTGTCATATTGTTTGTACTGCTTCAACTAAATAAAGAGCCAATTATGGGCATGATAAACGGAACAATAAAAAGCAGGAAGCAGGTGACTGCTCTTGCAAAAAGTGATTTTAGGGGAAGATACTCAGGCTCCTATTTCGGTGCTTTTTGGGGCATTGCACAGCCGACAATGACGATTCTGCTGTTTTGGTTTGTTTTTCAGGTGGGTTTCAGAAGCCAGCCGGTTTCGGATGCACCGTTTCTTTTGTGGCTTGTGGCAGGCATGATGCCGTGGAATTTTTTTCAGGATGCGTGGACATCCAGCAATCGTGCATTTGTGGGCTATGACTATATCGTAAAAAAAATAGTGTTTAATGTTGACATTCTTCCGATGGTTAAAATACTGGCATCCTGCATTATGAACATCATTTACAATATGATTATTCTTGTGGTGTTCATGCTATATGGCTGGTTCCCGGGTGTGCACATTTTAGATATGCTGTATTTCTCCGTGTGCCTTACCATGTTTGCGTGGGGGCTTTCCATGATAACGGCAACTGTGACAGTTTTTGTCAAGGATGTCAGCCAGTTACTCACAATTGTAATGCAGTTTGTAATGTGGCTTACACCTATCATGTGGGATTATCATATGCTTGATGCAGTTTCGACAAAGCTTAAGTGGGTATATTTGCTCAATCCGCTGTTTTATGTTGTAAATGGCTATAGAGAGGCACTCATAGATGGTAAATGGTTCTTCAATCATTTTTATATGATGGCGTGGTTCTGGCTTGTAACTATTGTTATCGACATAATCGGAATCAGGCTTATGCGGACATTTAAGCCACATTTTGCAGATATATTGTAGAACACGGGAATTGGTGGTAAAAGATGGGTAAAGATGTAGTAACGGTTAAAAATTTATCAAAGATGTACAAGCTGTATTCCAACGGAAAAGACAGGATTCGGGATGCCCTTTCGCCGGGCGGCAAGAAACGGTATAAGGAGCACTATGCCTTAAGAAATATCAATTTCACCATTGGACAGGGTGAAACTGTGGGAATTATCGGCACAAATGGTTCGGGAAAATCCACGATTTTAAAGCTAATTACAGGACTGCTCACACCGACAGAGGGTGAGATTCGCGTGGATGGAAGAATTTCCGCACTGCTTGAGCTTGGCGCAGGCTTTAATCCTGAGTATACGGGAATTGAAAATATATATTTAAACGGAACCCTGCTTGGATATTCCAAGGAGGAAATGAAAACGAAAATTGATGATATTGTGGAATTTGCTGATATAGGAGATTATGTAAACCAACCTGTAAAGACATATTCGTCAGGTATGTTTGTCAGGCTGGCATTTGCAGTTGCAATTAACATTGACCCTGAGGTTCTTATTATTGATGAGGCACTTTCCGTTGGAGATATATTTTTCCAGTCCAAGTGTTTCCGTAAGTTTGAGGAATTTAAGAATAACGGAAAGACCATTTTGTTTGTCAGCCATGACCTTGGAAGTATTATGCGCTATTGTGACAAGGTAGTCTTATTGAACAAGGGACATATGGTGAAGATGGGTGATCCGAAAGAAATCATAGACATCTACAAGAAAATCCTTGTAAACCAGTATGATGAGGACGATGACGATTATGGCAACGCAGAGGGAACGAGCTTAGAACAGCTTGCCGCTATGGCAAAGGATGACGGGATTGTTCTTTGGCGTGACAATTTCGGTGTGAATCCGACGGTTCTTGATTACGGTGACAGGAGAGCAGAAATATTTGATTTCTGTGTTACTGATTCAAAGGGTATCATAACAAACAGTGTAGAAAAAAACGGAATATTTAATATAAAAGTAAGGGTGCGGTTCCATGAGGCAGCGGATGACCCTATATTTGCATACTCCTTTAAGGACCGTATGGGAAACGAGCTGACGGGAACAAACACCTTGTTTGAAAAATCTGATGTGGGACATGTGGAAGCAGGCGAGGTTGTTGAGGTTACATTTACACAAAAAATGACTCTTTGCTCAGGGGAGTATCTTGTATCCCTTGGATGTACAAATTATGAGGGCGTTGATTTTGTGGTGTATCACAGGCTTTATGATGCGTTTAACGTAACGGTTGTTTCACACAAGGACAGTGTTGGATTTTTTGACCTGAACAGTGAGATTGAGGTAAAGCGGATTGTGAAATCCGATGGGACGGACGTGTAAGAAAATGGTGGAGAATGAATGACAAATACTATTGGCAAAGTGAAATTGAATGACGATTGCTATATGGGCTATGATGAGGAGCATGGAACAGATACGGACGATATGCTCCTTGCACTATTCAACAAACATATGGATGATGAGTCATACAGTGGTTGGATGGAGCGGGAGATTGAAGAAAGAAAATCATGGGATGTTCTTTTTTCCCTGTCATATGTGCGACAAAACATCATAGAGTGGCTTCCAATAAGGCAAGGGACAAATGTTTTGGAGATTGGCTCGGACACAGGTGCCATAACGGAGCTTCTTGCCAAAAGGGGATGTCATATTACATGTGTTGAACCATCCAAAAAGCGTTCACTGATAAATGCTGCAAGAAACAGCAGGCAGGAAAATATTTCTATTATGGTTGGTGATTTTAAGACGGTTTGCCATAAGCTTACTGATAAGTATGATTTTGTACTTCTTATTGGTGCTTTGGATAATGCCTTGATTACCGGCTATTCCTTTGATGAGCATGATGTGCTTATGAATCTCCTTGTAAACTATATGAAACAAGATGCGGCACTTGTGATAGCTGCTGACAATAAGTACGGATTAAAATATCTTGCAGGATGCAGGGAGTATTATACAGGAAGATATTATGAGGGAATAGAGGGCTTTAACAACAGCAAACATATAAGAACCTATACGAGAAAAGGACTGGAAAACAGGCTCCACGCATGTGGTTTTTTAAGCACTACTTTTTATTATCCGTATCCTGATTTCAGGATTCCCCTCGATATTTTTTCAACAGCGTACATGCCTGCAAAGGGAAGTCTTGACAAAAATGGTTTTTTCTTTGATGGCGACAGGATAAAAACCTTTAACGAGTCAAAGGTATATGACAGCCTGATAGAGGATGAAATGTATGCGGATATGGCAAACTCTTTTCTGGCGGTTGCATGGCGGGAGCCTGAACAGTGTCTGCCTGCCCTATATACAAGATATTCGGTGGAAAGAAGCAGGGAGAAACAAATAAGGACAAGCATCATAAGAGAACAGGATAAAAAAAGTGTTGTCAAGCATCCGTATACCGAGGCTTCCTGTGCGTATGTCAGAGGTATATATGACAGCTACGTTAAGCTTAAGGATGGGATAGACAAAGCAGCCTTTGATATAAACAAATGCAGTCAGAGTGGAAATGATGTAATATTTGAATATATTTCAGGAAATACCCTTGAGACAGCATTGGATGAGGCATGGAATAAGGATAGGAAGCGTTTTTATACACTTTTGGATGAATATAAAAAACGTGTTTATACTGCATTTCCAACAAGTGACTTTGAGATAACAACGGGTTTTAATATGGTATTTGGGGAGGTTTCCTTTGAACGGACGCTTCAGGCGGGAGCACTGGCTGATGTGGACCTTATATTTGGCAACATTATAATAAATGACAAATGGACAATCATAGATTATGAGTGGACGTTTGATTTTCCTGTACCGTTAAATTATATATTATACAGGGCTGTCTTTGATTATGCCTATAAGAATGATAGAAGAAGCTATCTGTGGGATGAAAATTTATATGGCTATATGGGACTTGCTGATGATGAACTTCGGCAGTATAGAATGATGGATGCACAGTTTCACAAATATGTAAATGGAAATCAGACATCCCTTGGAATTATCAATGAGGCAATCGGAAACAGAAGCTTTGATGCAGTTGCCTTTGCCACCTCAAAAAATCCTGATGTCATTCAGGTTTACACGGATAGGGGCGATGGTTTTTCAGAGGAAAATTCCATGCTTGTCAAAACATTTTTTGATGCAAATGGAGACAGGCATGCAGTTATAACAAATATAAGGGGGTGCAGGCATTTAAGGATTGACCCTGCTGCGTGTCCTTGTGCTGTGAAAATAAAGTCACTTGTGGGGGAAACCGATGACGGAACAAGTATACCGCTTCAGTATTATGCAGATATCGTGTCGTCCAAACATGGGTATGATACATACAAGACTGATGACCCGCAGATGTTTGTCAAGGATATGAATGAGAATATCGCCAAAATTGAAATGATATTTGAGGTAAATGAGGTGACCCGTGATTATGCCGAAATGCAGGAAGAACGGTTGTCTAAACTTAAATTTAAAATAAATAACAGGATATATGGAGGCACAAAGTGATGTACCTTACAGTAACAAATATAATATTGACAGTGGTAGTGTTGGGCGTTGTACCCATACTCATGGGAAATACGATTTGTATCCTGTGTGATGAGGAGCTTTTGTGGGGGAAAAGCTATGTAATCGGCATGATGAGTATGTGGGCAATCTGTCAGCTTATTTCCGTGCCTGTCATACTTGCAAAGGGTTCATTTTTAATTGTTGTTGCCATGCTTTCAGGGGTTTTTGTTATTATATCAAGCTACGCACTTGTCAGAAAAAAATATCCCACAGTATCATTTCATATACAAAATATATGGGACAAGCTTGGATTTGTCGTGATGATTATTTTTATACTTGCCATTGTAGTGCTCGGTGTTGTTTTACAACACACGGATAACGATGATTCAAGATTTGTTGCCAATGCCGTGGATATATGCAGGACAAACCGTATGTTTCTCACCAATCCTGCATCGGGAGAGCTGTTAGGGGAATGGCGCGGAGAGCTTATAAAGGATGTAACATCACCGTGGGCAGTGTTTATTGCGTGGGTTGCTACGCTTACGGGTGTAAGTGCAACCGTGACGGCACATGTGATACTCCCCATTTTTATTTATATAATGATAGGATGTATCTATTTCATGCTGTCAAAGGAGCTTGTGGGTGACAGGCTGGTATATCGTTCCCTGTTTGTTTGCTTTGCCATATTAGTGACGGTGTTTGGCTTTTACAGTAATGCAAGTGCAGAGGCTTACACGATGCTCAGAATATGGCAGGGAAAGGCAGTTGTGGCAGGCGTGGGCGTCCCGCTTGTATTTTTGCTTTGCATGTGGATATACAGGGAATATGAGAAGAAATCATACTATGTTCTGCTGCTGATATGTGAAATGGCACTGTGTCTCCTGTCGGGCATGGGAATCATAATTGGTGCTGTTATGGCAGGGTGTCTTGGATTTGTATATGGCATTGTAAAGAAAAATATCAGGGTATGCTTTGGTATATGGCTGACCGTATTTCCATGTGCAGTTTTTTATGCGGTGAATGCTTTGTTGGGGTAAAAAAATGAGCGAATTGATAGAATTACTTAAAAATCCTATAAGAGAAACCATGAGCAGCTATTACGGCGACAAACGGATTTTGCTGCTTATGGCTGTGTGTTTTTTGTATCTTCTTTTTGCATCAAAGGAGCTTAGGAGAAAGCTTATTTATCCTGTCATGCTGATGGCGGTAGTCATTGTCAATCCTATTTTGTACAAATATATATTCAGTAAGATTGTGTACAAGCGGATGTTCTGGGTGATTGCAGATGTGATTGTTATACCGGCGGCTACGGTTACACTGATGCGGGATTGCAGGAAAAAGTGGCAAAAAGCAATCATCGGGCTTGTGTCAGTTTTGGCTGTGATGTTTGCAGGAAATATTGTCTACAGCCATGAAAACTATGTGCGGATTCAAAATATGGAAAAGCTTTCGGACACAACTAAGGGCGTGTGCGATATTATGCTTGCGTATGACGATTCCCCAAGATGCATATTACCGGTTGAAATTGCCGTGGAGGCAAGGGTCTACAATGGAAATATTGAGCCGATGTTTGGCAGGGACTGCTATGGATTTATTATGCGTGCGGGAGCAAGAGAGCGTGCATTGGCAAACAGTATTGACAGTGTATCGCCTGACTACGAAAAAATATTGTTTTATGCAAGAGCAGAGGAACGAAGCTTCGTTGTGGCAGAAAGCATTAAGCCCATAAGTGGGGAACTGCTTGAAAAATACAGTTACAGCCAGATAGGTTCTTATGGTAAATACGATGTATACTATTGTGCACCTGAACCAGATGACAATATGGGCTGGCTGGTTACACAGCTTGCTTCTTACAGGGTAGAAAACAGGCTGCTGCACAGATATGTGATAGAGGACGCAGGCGGGCATTTGATTGTCATTGATGGAGGTACAGACAGGGGGGATGCCACCCTTATGCAGTATATACAGGATTATGGCGGCAATGTTGACGCATGGATTATAACAAGCTACGCACCTGAAAGCGCAGGGGCATTTGCAGATTTGATGGATAAGTATGACATTCATATAAACAGCTTATATGTGCCTGAATTTGCAGAGGAGGAATATAAGTCGGTGGCCACCCAAAAGCAGTGGAGCTTATATGAAACATGTAAATCCTTTTTCGGAAAGGCGGACAATGTTCAGAAGCTGAAACAGGGAGATACAATTGACATTTACGGACTTAAGGTGGATATTTTAAGTGATTTGATAGTAAAAAATGGTGAAAAAGTAAGCAGAGGTGCAATGACACTTGCCCTTACGGGAAGGGAAGAAACGATGCTTTATTGTTCCATTGCAGGCAGGCTGACCAAAACGCTTTTATCTGGGATTTCGGATGATTACAATATAAAGTATATTCAGCTTGCCAACAGTGGCAGGGTACTAGATGGGAAGGCATATCATACATTAAATCCTGAGGCCGTTTTTATAGATGCATCAAATGGCTTTATGGAGACAGAAAAAGGACAAAATTCATATAATATAAAAGCTTATTTTGAAGAACAGGGTGTGGGTGTATATCAGTTTGATACATGTCCGAATTCTGTGCATATTCACTAATGAAAAATTAAGAAGCTGCCGTACTAAGAAAAGTTATATAATAATATAACATTTTTAGTGCGGCAGCTTTTTTGCTTTATAGGAAAGTCCTTCGAACTTTCCTATAAGGCAGGATTAACAATCCTGCTAAGATTCGCCCAAAGTGCCATAAAAGTGGTGGCAGCATAAAAAGTGTCGAAGGCACTTTGTTCTCGAAAACATGAAACCAATAAGGATGTTTTTGCGACTTATATTATGGGAGTTTGAGTTCAAATGAAGCAGATGGAGGATAAAACATTATGAATGATGAGAATTTCAAAGACGAGGCATCCATGCATTACAGGGAATGGCAACAGGAGATATGCAATTACATTACAGATATACGGAGTGGAAATAAGCAGGCATTTAATGAATTGTATCGTCACACAGAGCAGTATGTTTATTACTGTATTACGAAGCATGGTGTACCGGAAGAGTCCGCCTCAGATGTTATGCAAAAGGTGTATATGGCAATGTATGAAAATCTGGAGACGTTACGGGATGTAAGTGCTGCAATTGGCTGGATAAAAAGTATCGCGTATCATAAATCCATGGACTATTTCAGGAGTGAGAAAAAAGAAGAAATAATTGCCGGGCAGATGGAGCTTATTGTTGATTGTACACTGGAGGATACAATGAGGCTTCCTGAGGATATTTTAGAGAATAAAACAATGCAGGAAATGATTCGTAATATGATAGATAGTCTTCCAAAGGATTATAAACAGGTGATTATTGCATATTACTTTGATGAGTGTAAGATTGACGATATTGCAGAGATACTTGGGATTCCGTCAAATACGGTTAAGACGAGACTTTCACGGGCAAGAAAAAAGCTTCAGGATTCCATTGAAAGGCTGGAAAAGGAGCAGGGAATACGACTGCATTCTGTTTCGGCGGCACCGATTTTATTGCTGCTGTTCCATTTGGAAGCGGAGGCAACGGCTGTGCCAGTTGGGATATCGAAAATAGTAGGGGCTGCCATGGGACAATTTTTAGGGCAGCTTCCGCAACTTTCAGGTGGTGTTATAAGTAGTGGAATGGTGTCACAGGGAGTGGGAACTGTTGGCACTGCTGGGGCTGCTGAGATGGTCGGAGCTAAAGTGGCGGGGCTTGCAGTGAAAAAATTAGTCGTCTGGATTGTGGCTTCGCTGCTTGCGGGAGGAATCATTATCTATATGGTGAATAACAACGATGAAACAGTAAATACCACAACAACGGAACAGGTGACGGATACGGAAACAGACAGCCCGCTGCTAACAGAGGATGAAGAACCGCCTAAGACAGAGAAGCCAACAGAAATAACGACGACGGAAGCTGGCAGCTCTCCTTCAACAGAGCTGGCAGAACCTATGCAGACAGAGCAAATGACAGAGGCAGTGACGACGGAAGAAGCAACGACAGAGACAGTAACAGTAGACCCGGAACGCCAGACAAAATTACGCAGGTGCTATCATGACATATATCATAGAATGTGTCAGACACGTCAATGGGCGGACGGCACGGATTTGTATATCAGCACGGATATAATGGAGGCCTTGCAATATGCAGTGTTTGATTTTGACAAAGACGGATATGAAGAGTTTGCTGTTTCGGTAATCACGGCAGATAATATGGCAGCCCGTCAGGAGAAGCTATACAAATGCAATCCGGATACGGGAGAAATTACCTGTATGTTAACAATATATCCCGGTGCAGCATACTATGATAACCAGACCGCATGGGGACCTTCCGATAATTCACATAGATTTGGCAAGGATTTATTCAAATACAATGCAACCAGTGGAATTTATGAAAGACAGGCATATGTATTCAAGTGGACGCGTGACGAGTGGGGCGAACAATACGAAGATGATTTGTTGGATGATGTGGATAATGACGGAGACGGAATTGTTTATCGTTTTGTTTCACCTGATAACAGTGTGTCTTATCTGGAGCAGGATGAATATGATGCATGGTATAAGCAGCAAATTGGTACAGCCGGACAGATGGAGGTTCCGTGGATAGTATTTTCCAATGGATGGCAATATGAGTAATTTTTTGAAACCAATAGTATTTTTTTAACGACTTATATTTATGAAAGGAGACGGATTTTAATTCGTATGTTTAACTTGGGCGGACATAAGTTTTTTTCAGATGTCTCAATTATAACTAAACTTAAGGGAGGATTCAAATGAAAAGGGTAATTAAAACAGTCGTCATGGCACTTGTTGGAGCAATTTTGGGAGTTATAATAGGCAGCTTTTCCGCTTTTGGGGCAGACAAGCGGTTTTGGATATTATTTTGTATGGGCGTGCCAATAGGATGGACCTTTTTGGGAAAATATTTTGGGCAGCTTGTAACGAACAATTTTCCCTTGATGCTTTTTTTGCTTACCATGCGTGCCATGCTGGCAGGGCTAATTGGATGGGTACTAATTCCGATTGAGATTGTGCGTGGTTTAATCGATGTATTAGGAAGTAAGAGAGAAGAAGAATAAGAGGCGATACGATAAATAAATGGTACCATGAAATAGTGGTGAGCTTAGGGGTTGAACGTATTGACCGAATATGCCGTTTTCAGTGAAAAGCGGTTACGGATAAAAATGAAAGAAGGGAGCGGTTATATGGAATTTATGAAAAGTCTAAAAAAAATAATAATGCTAAGTGTATTTCTTGTTGCTGCTATGGTAATGGGAGAGGCAGGGGCTGTTCTTGCAGCGGAGAATCAGACAGAATCTGATGATGTTACCCTTGACAAGGCAACTCATACGGCAGGTATCGATACGATTGAGACAACGTATCTCACGCAAAGCAACAGTGATTTATACAGCTATCTATCAATACATGTGTCAGGGTATGGAAGTAAGGCTGACATATATATAAATGGTAAACTGGTTGAACAGGTAACGGAGGATAGTGCAGCCATAGATAATCCGGCACCCCAATTATCCGGGTATGCCAGTTTTAAAGATGTGTTATATGGCGGGACATATAAAATAGATGTCATCCCATATACATATACCGCATCAGGTCATGTTGCAGGTCCTGTCTTGTCAAAAACGGTTACGATACCTGCTTTTAATATGAAAAGGATGTCGTATTCACAAAATGGCAACAGGTCAGCGAATGGGTATGCAAAATTTGACGGAATAAAGCTTTGGCTAACTTGTGATGCGTGGCTGAATGAAGCACAATTTGAGATACAGCGAAAAGAAGGAAAAGGTGCATGGAAGACAATCGATAAAATAGCAAAGCAGGGCGTGTATGTTGATAAAACAGCTTCCTTCGGAAAAACATACCAGTACAGAATTCGGTCTGCCGCAGGACAAAATGCTTATGGCAAGGTTGCCGCAGGGAAGTGGTTTTATTTAAAGGGTGTTAAAAGTACAACACCGCCTGCAAACTTTGCCCTTTCTTTGCCAAAGACAGGGCGGGGTGTGGAAATAGATATCAAGTCAGAGGATATATGGGGTGGCGTGTCAGGATATGAGATTTACCGTTCTGCGAAAGAAAAAAAGGGATATAAAAAGATTGTAAGAACTGCGGAAAGTTCCTATGTGGACAAAACAGCGAAGAAAGGCACCTACTACTATAAAGTGAGGTCGTATTACTATGATACGGAAACAGGGAAGGTATATTACAGTACATTCTCAGAACCGAGATGTATTAAACTGATATTAGATGAGATAACGGTTTTGGCGAAGCAGACGGGAAGCTGTCAGGTTACACTTGAGTGGAATAAGATTAAAGATGTATCATGCTATGAGGTATGGTATAAATCGTCAATACAGGGAGATGCCTTTCAGCTTTATAAATCGACAAAGGGAACAAAGCTAAAGGTATCAGGACTGTTAAACAACACAAAGTATACCTTTGTGGTCAGGGCAAAAAAGAATGGGGCTTCCTATTATGCCAGTAATGACTGTGAGTATTATGTGGGGTTCAAGGAGATTCATCCGTATATTGCAAAAAAGAAGGTGACATCAAATAAGGAGAAGACAGAGGTTACCATAAAATCGACCATTAAGTGGAACCGAATATATGGAGCAAAGGGGATAACGATTGTTGGCACTACCAAACGTGGTACTTCTACGGTTCTGAAGACATTGAAGGGAAGTGCAACAAGTTATACAGTGACATCTAAATGGACCGAACAAAGTGGGGGTTATAGAGAAATTACGATTTATGCGTTTAATGAAAAGGATAAGATATATAAGGATTTTAGCCTGTCTGATTGTGCCGAACTAGATGGTGTGAGCAAGCTTACCATAAAAAGAGCAGGTAATAAGGGATGCGTCATTTCATGGAAAGCGGTGTCGGGAGCAACCGAATATGCGGTATATAGACAGTCGCCTTACGGATATGAAGAATTTTTAGGAACGACTGATAAGTGTACTTTTAAAGATTTATATGTAGCACCGGGAGTAAAATATACCTACTATGTCAGGGCATTTAATGAAAATGTGCGTCTTGATGGACACTGGGAGTCGTCGCTTGTGAAAGTTTATACACATAAGCTTGGCAGACCGAAAATAAAAAGTGTAAAAAATACTGCAAAGAAAACGGCAACAATAACGTGGAGTAAGGTAACATATGCCGACAGGTATATTGTGTATCGTGCGACAGCAAAAAATGGGAAATATAAAAAGCTTGCAACTATAAGCAAGGGCAGGACAAGCTATACTGACAAAAAGCTGAAAAAGGGAAAGACATATTACTACAAGGTAAAAGCAATGGCAAAAAACCCGGCAGGCTTTCATGTTTCTTCGGCATTGTCTGTGTACAAGGCTGTCAGGATTAAAAAGTAGGCAAGGAGGAAAATCGTATGGGACGGATAAAAAAATTAATGGCAGGTGTTGTACTTGCCGCTGCCATAGCGATTGGTGGGACTGGTACGGTATTTGCGGCAACGCATGAAACAGAAACGGGTGAAAAACCAAATTATGAAATTCAAAATCCTGAGCTTGATACGACTGTGGGGACATCTATATATTTAGATGTGACATATGATAAGAAAACGAAGTATATCAATATGTCATTTACCGGATATGCCAGAAAATGCGATGTTTTCATAAATGGCAAGAATATTGCCACTACATTCAGTTCAAGTGAAACGGCGGATGGACTGCCGCCTATCAGCTGGGAGAAACAGATTCGGGGAATAGCTGGCGGAAGCTACATGGTCAAGGTTATACCATATCGTTATTCTGACGGGTCCTATGTTGCAGGTGCGGCTGTTGAAAAGAAGCTTACCATTCCTGCACCCCAAATTTTAAATTTAAATGTAAAATCAGTATGTAATACTTATGAAAAGGGCTATGGGAAAAATCCGTATAACGATATTTGGTGGACATGGGCCGATGTCTCGTCAGATTGTGAGGTATGGCGCAGGGAAGGAACGGGGGCATGGCAGAAGCTTGGTACAATCACTTATTATATGTATGATATGGATGTCGTTCCGGGGAAAAAGTATCAATACCGGATACGGGTTGCAGAGCAGAAGGATGACTATGTAACGGTACCAGCGGGGAAATGGGTGACATCGAAATCGGAACAGATGAAGGTTGCAGATATCAGTAAGGTTTCCTTTGAGTATAATGATAATATCTCTTTGACCATAAACCGGGAATTTGGCGGTCTTATTTCCGGATACGAAATCTGGCGTTCCACCAAGCAGACAAAGGGCTACAAAAAAATTGCAACGGTTGCGGAAAATACATATACCGACAAAAAGGTAAAGCGTGGAACTTATTATTATAAAGTAAGATGCTATTATTATGATAGTAATACAAGAAAAAAGAGTTATGGTACATTTAGTGAGGCATATCCAATCAGTATTATTTTAGGTGACCTGCAGATGACGGTAAAACGTGCAGGAAACAGTGCGGTAAAGCTTCAGTGGAATAAGGTGGCAGGAGCTTCCCAATATGAGGTATGGTATAAAAGCTATACAGTGGGCGATGCGTGGAAGCGTGTAAAAACAACAAAAGGAACGAGCGTAAAAATTACAGGACTGAAAAATAATATGACCTATGATTTCAGGGTGAAGGCAATTAAAAAAAAGAAAGGAAAAATTTATTATACCAGAGATACAAAAAGCTTTACTGTGGGATTTCAGGTACCGGAGCCTGAGGTGACAAAACGAACGGTGACGGTATCGGCAGATAAGTCTGTGTATACAATAAAGACGACCATTAAGTGGAATAGGGTATATGGAGCAAAGCAAATACGAATCATAGGAGTAAGGATGGGGCATACGGAAAATGGAGTTTGGATACCGGACAAGGAAACCGTACTGAAAACCTTAAAAGGAACAGCGACCAGCTATACGCTTTCAACCAGGCATAAAAAATGGAATGACGGCTATGATTATATATTGCTGATGGCTGTGAATGACAAAAATGAGGAACGTTACTATCAGGGGCGGATTTATCTACGGGCATATGCTCCTACAAAGGTTACGGTGAAAAGAAAGGATGCGGAAAACGCAGTATTATCATGGAAAGCACAGCCGGGAGCAACCGAATATACTGTGTATGCAAAGACACCGTATCAATCCGGTTATGATTATGTAACATCTACTACCGATACTTCTTTTACACAATCCGTAACCTTGGGTGCTTATTATATGTATTATGTTGAGGCATACAATTCTACCATCAACATCGGCAGCGGAGGGGAGGAGCCGACGGTAACAGTGTATAAGCATAAGCTTGGTGTACCAAAGGTGAAAAGCATAAAAAATGCTGCATCAAGGCAGGCCGTTATCACATGGAGCAAGGTGACAAATGCCAGGAAGTACGTGGTTTACCGTGCGACAAGTAAGAATGGAAAGTATAAAAAAATAGCAACAACGACAAAGACAAGCTTTACCGATAAGAAGCTTAAGAAAGGGAAAAACTATTACTACAAGATTAAGGCAGCGGGCACGAATGATGCAGGTATTACTGTAATGTCCTCTTTCTCCAAGGTGAAAGCGGTTAAGATTAAAAAGTAACGGAATATAAAAGTTTAACGGAAAAATCCCATGATAAATTTTTTTCATGGGATTTTTTATTATATGCCATAAATTTGGGATGTATAATACGTATA
Source organism: uncultured Lachnospiraceae bacterium (assembly GCA_947652735.1). GTDB lineage: Bacteria > Bacillota > Clostridia > Lachnospirales > Lachnospiraceae > Coprococcus_C. The sequence continues at coordinate 183,451 of CANTEG010000003.1, forward strand.
TATTATGTAAGGGTAGAAAATACATCAAAAAAGGAGGAACTGTATGAGAGGAATGAAAAGGTTAAAAACAACAATAGTAAGCTTATTTCTAGCCGTTGCCATGATTATGGGTGAGGCGGGGGCTGTTTTTGCTGCCGCACCGCAGCAAAAAGAAGCAGGTACAATGCTAAGTGAACAAGACGATTATGGGGGAAATAAGCCTGACGTCTATGATGTTGACATGAATACGGCAGATAATGTGGCAGAGGTAAGGCATTTTGCTGCGTGGTATATAAATAAGATCATGTCTCCAAGCTCTATAGTTATTAGGTTTTCGGGGTCAGGTGCTAAATTTGATATATATATAAATGGCAAGTTATATAAGGAAATAATCAATGATTCAGCATCTGTGGATAATCCGGCACCCTATAATTATGATATCATAGAAAAATTTTATGGCATTTTATATGGTGAAACATATAAAATAGAGGTCATCCCTTATGCGTACACCGAAACGGGATATGTTGCAGGTACTGCCGTATCAGATACAGAGACAGTAACTCGTTTTTATGCATCTATGTATGCATCCGGGGCTACGACAATTGCCGAAAATGGGTACAGTAAACCAGAGGGGATAAAACTTGAATTTAATGTTGGCTGGATGAAGGAAGCGTTAATTGAGGTGCAGCGCAGAGAAGGAAAAGGTGCATGGAAAACAATTGCAAAAGTATCAGGGTCGGAGTATCTGGATAAGACGGCTTCTTTAGGAAAGACATATCAGTATCGTGTCAGGTCTCTCAGCAGAAAAAACGATTATGGTGAGACAACGCAGAGCCAGTGGTGGTATATACTGGACTACGATAGAGGCAAGATTATTCATTATACTGTGCCGAATGCGGACCTGTCTCTTTCCTATGAAGGAACAGGCAGTGGTGTGAGTATAAATGTTTGCTCGATATATGCACCAGATATTGTTTCAGGTTATGAGATTTATCGTTCAACCAAGGAGTCAAAGGGGTATAAGAAGGTTGCAAAGCTTGCAGGTACTACGTATGTAGACAAAAAGGTGAAGAAGGGTGCTTATTATTACAAGGCAAGGGCATATTACTATGACACATCAACGGGGAAGACGTATTATGGTGCATTTTCCGACCCACAATATATAAGACTTGCATTAGGCAGTATCTATGTAAATGCAAAGCAGACGGGAAACCGTCAGGTTACACTTACGTGGAACAAAATAAAAGGTGTATCGGATTATGAAGTATGGTATAAGTCGGATATAAAAGGAGATGTCTATCGGCTTTATAAATCGACCAAAGGAACGAAAATGAAGGTATCAGGACTTTCGGATAATACAAATTATGCATTTACCGTCAGGGCAAAAAAGAATGGTTCCGTATATTATGCAAGTAATGATTGCAGCTATCGCGTGGGATTTAAAATAGCGGTTCCATATGTGGCAAAGAGAAAGGTTGTCTCAAATAAGGCAAAGACCGCGGTTACGATAAAGTCAACAATTAAGTGGGACAGGATATATGGGGCAAAAAAAATCAAGATTATTGGTGTCGTAGACGGATATTTTCTAGCTGGCGATTACGTACCACCACAGGAGAAGGTACTAAAGACATTAAAAGGGTCAGCAACGAGTTATACCCTTACCATAAATATAACAGAAAAAAATAAGTATGAGGGCTATGATGAAATTAAGGTTGTTGCCGTCAGTGGAGATGAGGAACTGGCCGCTGATGTTAATGGATTTAATAACCTGAATGAAACAAGTAAGCTTACTGTAAAAAGAGCAGGCAATAAAGGAGGCGTTATTTCATGGAAGGCGGTACAGGGAGCAACGTCATATAAAGTATACAGACAGTCGCCATATGGACATAGTATATACATAGGAACAACTGACAAGTGCACCTATAAGGATTTAGGTGTAACACCGGGTGTTACATATACATATAGTATTGTGGCAAGAAATGATGAATTGAGGCTATCTTCAGATGAGTCTGGTGTGGTTACGAAAGCTTATACCCATAAGCTTGGTACCCCAAAGATAAAAAGTGCAGTAAATACGGCGAAAAGTACTGTTACAATTAAATGGAGTAAGGTTAGCCTGGCAGACAGCTATGTAATATACCGTGCAACAAGCAAGAATGGTAAATATAAAAAGCTCGCAACGATAAGTAAGGGCGGGACAAGCTATATTGATAAAAAGGTAAAAAAGGGCAAATCCTATTACTATAAGGTAAAGGCGAAGGCAAAAAATGCGGCAGGTCTGACCGTGTTATCTAAATTGTCAGCATATAAGGCTGTCAGGGTTAAAAAATAACGGAGGGAGGAATTTTATGGGACGAATAAGAAAAATAGTAGTAAGTATATGTTTTGCTGCCGTTATGTTGATTGGTGGGGCAGGTACTGCATTTGCAGCGGAGCAGGCACTGTTGACAGATACAGCGTCAGGTCTTGAAATTCATGACCCGTCATTTGATACTGCAAGTGCATCTTATGTAGATAGTGTGAGAACAATTGACAAAAGGGATGAAATAGCAATATGTGTACGTGGCGGACGTGGGAGTAAATTTGAAATTTATGTAAATGACAAATTAGTTCACACTATTGAAAATGGAGGAAGTGCTGAGGAACCTGCACCATATCTGTCAGAACAGTGGTATTATTTTACTGATGTTATACAAGGGGCGTCCTATCAGGTGAAAGTAGTGTCATATAGTTATTCAGCAAATGGAGATGTGGCAGGCGGGTCAGCGGTAACACAGTGTAATTTAGACGAGGTGGTGCTTAAGGATTTACAAATGTCCACAAGCTATGGTGTAGAAGGAACGTACGGCACCTTCGATGTACTTGTCATGGGATATATGTGGTATGGCGGCATAAAGATTTCATGGAAGAATTCCTATTTAGGCACGGGTCTTGTGCGACATGAAATATGGAGAAGAGAAGCAAAGGGAGCTTGGAAGAAGCTTGGTGTGGCGAGTGATACTGAATTTTATGATAGAACTGCTGTACCAGGGAAAAAGTATCAGTACCGGATACGTGTTGAGGCAAGAAAAAATGAATATGCAAGTGTACCAGCGGGCAAATGGCTTACATCAGAAGCTACGAAGATGTTGATTGCAGATACGGAAGTTTCTCTTGATTATATTGACAATGTCACCTTGACAATGAGCCCAGGTAGGGGGCTTATTTCAGGATATGAAATTTGGCGTTCGACGAAATCGGCAAAGGGGTACAAAAAAATTGCAACGATTGCAGAAAATACATACACTGACAAGGAGGTAAAGAGCGGAACCTATTATTATAAAGTAAGAAGCTATTATTATGATAAATACACAGGAAAGAAAGCCTATGGCGCTTTTAGTACGGTTCAGCCGATAAAGCTTATTTTGGGAGATTTATCTGTAACAGCGAAGCAGACGGCGAACAGTTCGGTAAAGCTTCAGTGGAACAAGGTCAAGGGTGCGTCTAAATATGAGGTATGGTATAAATGTAATGTGCCGGGAGATGCATGGAAGCGTGCAAAAACAACAAATGGAACGAGCTGCAAGGTGACAGGTCTTAAAAATAATCAGGTTTACAGTTTTAGGGTAAAAGCAATTAAAACCAATAACAGTAAAATTTATTACACAAGGGATACAATAGACTTTAAACTGGGATTTAAAGCACCTGTTCTTAAAACACCGAAAAGAACGGTGGTTTCTAAACAAAAAAATACAATGACGGTAAAACATACCATTAAATGGGACAGGGTATATGGTGCAAAAAAAATCCGTATTATAGGAGTAACATGGGGACATTCTGAAAATGGACAATACATACCTGCGAAAGAAACAGTACTGAAAACCTTAAAGGGGACTGCTACAAGTTACACGATTTCTATGAAGTATACGGACGGAAACAGTAAATATGATTATATTCGTGTGGTTGCAGTGAATGACGGGGATGAGCGGTTCAGTGAACACTATAGTCTTCATGAACTGGATTATGTAAAAAGCATTAAGGCGAAAAGGAAAAATGCAACCTGCGTAACAGTATCATGGAAGGCTGTGCCTGGAGCATCAGGTTATCACGTAGATGTAAAAATTCCATATGATGGAGAATATACGAGTGGTACTTCTGTGAAGGGTACCTCAATTGATATTTTCGTAACTCCGGGGGCTTATTATAAGTTTTGTGTAACGGCATATAATTATGAGCATGGTTTTACTTATATTGGAGATGAGCCGAAGGTCGTGACGTATAAGCATAAGCTTGGTGTGACCAAAATTAAGAGTGCAAAAAACCCCGCGGCAAGGAAAGCTGTGATTCAGTGGAGCAAGGTAACAAATGCTGATAAATACGTGGTTTACCGTGCGACAAGTAAGAATGGAAAGTATAAAAAAATAGCAACAACGACAAAGACAAGCTTTACCGATAAGAAGCTAAAGAAAGGGAAAACCTATTATTACAAGATTAAAGCGGCTGGAACGAACGCGGCAGGTATTACTGTAATGTCCTCTTTCTCCAAAGTGAAAGCGGTTAAGATTAAAAAGTAACTGAATAAAAAAATTGACGGAAATATCCTATGATAAGTGCCTGCTTTTCATAGGATATTTTCTTGTGTGACAAAAATATAGCGTTTATAATGTATGTATTATGGTGCGGTACAAAGATGAAAAGAGTTAAGAAAAGAGGAGGAAATGTATGAGAAGGATGAAGAAGGCAATTGTAAGCTTGTCTCTCATTGCTGCTATGATTATGGGGGAGGCTGGGGTTGTGCTTGCAGTCGGGCCAAATCAGGCTGCGGATGGGACAGAAATAAGTGCGAATGTCACTTGCACAGAATCTGAGATGGAAGCCGAGGAAGGCATATCAGACGAAACAGTGACGGAAACCGAGGAAAACATGACGGACGAAGTCGTGACGGAAACCGAGGAAAATGCGACAGACGAAGCCGTGACGGAAACATCAGAGGTTATCATTGAGGATGTTGATTTGGTCGGTCATGAAGAAGCGGGGATTTCAAGGTTATCCGTAACTGAACATTCAATTCAAGGTAAAATATACATAACCGTTAACGGTACAGGCTGCAAGTTCACTGTAAATATAAACGATAAATTTTTTACAGAAATAGATAACTCTGAAGATGTTACAGAAACGAATCCTGCACCAAGTATATACAATCGGCAGGTAATCTTTGAGGATGTTTTGCCTGGGGCAACCTACAAGGTAGAAGTTGTTCCGTATGTGAACACGGAAGCGGGGCCAGTTGCAGGAGAAGCTGTTACAAAAACCTTGTCGGCAACACCACTTAATATTTCTGGTATGTGGACCAATCAGCAAACAGATTATAAAGCAAACGGATATTCAAAAGAAGGCGGTATCACGCTTGGTTGGAGATGCGATAGAGATATATATGGAACGAACTATACGGGAATGGAGTTTGAATTACAACGCAAAGAGGGAAATGGTGTATGGAAAACTGTCGCAAAAACACATGATAGGCAATACACGGATAATAATGTAATATTTGGCAAAACATATCAGTACAGGGTAAGGGTAAATGACAACGAGGATGAATATGCAAAAGCATTACAAAGCCAGTGGTTCGTCTTGAAGAACATAAGCTTACATGTTACGGATGTGAACCTGATTGCTACTTATGAGAGCTTGAGTGGCAACGTAAATTTGCAGGTTGCTGATGGTGCGGCAGGCATTTGTTCAGGCTATGAAATTTACCGCTCAACGAATAAAACAAAGGGATATAAAAAAATTGCAAAAATTGCCAGCGAATCATATATGGACAAAAAAGTAAAAAGTGGAACCTATTATTATAAGGCAAGGGCTTACTACTATAATGAGGCAACAGGTAAGACGTATTATGGCAATTTTACGGAGCCTAAGGGTATAAAGGTCATAGTGGGTGACCTTTATGTATCAGCAAAGCAGACAGGAAATAGTCAGGCACTCCTTGAATGGAATCAGGTGAAGGGTGTATCAACTTATGAGGTTTGGTATAAAACAGATATAAAGGGAGATGCATTCAAGCTTTATAAAACGACAGAGCAAACAAAGCTTAAGGTTGCAAAGCTTGCAAATGACACAAATTATGTATTCAGGGTAAGGGCAAAAAAAGCAGGAACTTCGTATTATACAAGCGGTGACTGCAGCTTGCATATAGGCTTTCAGTCTCCGGCTCCATACGTCCTGAAAACAAAGGTTGCTTCAAATAAGACGAAAACGAAGCTTACCTTGAAGACAACAATCAAGTGGGACAGAGTGTACGGAGCAAAGCAAATTCGCATTGTCGGCGTAAAAAAAGCCTACTATGAGGGTGACAAGTACATACCGTCAGCGGAAACGGTAATCAAAACCTTAAAGGGCACTGCTACAAGTTATACGGTTACAGAAAAGGTTACGGCAGCGGATAAGGGATACAATTATATAAAGGTAATTGCCGTTAACGGAACAAATGAAAAAAAGGGCATTACAGAAGAAAATTACAAAAAGTTGAATGATACAACGCAGCTTACCGTTAAACGGGCAAATCATTCAGGCTGTGTTATTTCGTGGAAAGCGGTACCGGGAGCAACATCATATGAGCTATATAAAACCTCACCATATGGAAGCTGTACGCTTGTGGGTGAGACGGCTAAGTGTACATATAAGGACTTAAATGTTACACCGGGAGTACAGTATACATACAGTGTTATGGCAAAAAATGATACGGTAAATATAACGTCGGCATTCAATAACAAGGTTAAGGTATACACTCATAAGCTTGGTACGCCAAAGGTGGCAAGTGCAGCAAATTCTGCGGCAAAAAAAGCAACCATAAAATGGAATAAGATTACTTATGCATCAAGCTATGTTGTGTACCGTGCAACAAGCAAAAATGGAAAATATACAAAGGTTGCCACAGTAAAGAAAGGCCAGATTACCTACACGGATACAAAACTTAAAAAGGGCACGACCTATTACTATAAGGTAAAAGCAATGGGAAAAAATGCAGCGGGTCTTACCATTTCATCCGCTTTGTCAGGTAATAAGCCGGTGAAGATTAAGAAATAATGGAGGGAGATATATGAGACGAATTAAGAAAACCCTTTTAAGCCTGGCTCTTGCCGCGTTTATGGTTATGGGAGAGGCGGGGATTACCCTTGCTTCTGAAAATGAAATGACAGCAGATACAGAGACAGCGTATGAGGTAAATGACCCGAAGCTGAATAAGGATAGTGTTGCCGTAGTTAATGAGCTTATTGTCAAAGAAGATGGCATAGATGCGTTAAGTATAGAGATTGAGGGGTATGGTACAAAATTTGATATTTATGTCAATGATGTATTTTACGACACCTACAATAATCCCACACCAGGGTACCTTGATATTCCTGCACCATTTTTTTCAAGAGAAATACATTTTAGAAATATGATACAGGGAGCAGATTATACAGTCAGGGTTATACCTTATAGTTATTCGGCAAGTGGCGACGTTGCAGGGACATCCATGGAAAAAACAGTCAGCACGATTGCGAAGACACCTACAAAGCTTAACATAAGTATGCGGTCACAGCAGGATAAATACGGGTATAAAAAACCTTATGTATGGCTTTCTGTGTCAGGTTCAGATTCGCTGGTGGAAATATGGAGAAAAGAAAGCAAGGGTGCATGGACAAAGCTTGGGGAAGGAGACCACTACTATTATGATTATACAATATGTGCAGGAAAAGCATATAAGTATAGGGTTCGTACTATCGGAGGGAAAAATGCTTATGCAAGTGTGAAACCTGGTGCATGGGTTACATCGGAAATCGGGAAAGCATCAGTTCCAAATTGTACAATGGATATTGACTATACGGATTATGTAGTTATAAATGTTGACCGTGGGAATAATTCCCAAGGTGTTTACTCGGGTTACGAGATTTGGCGGTCTACAAAAAAAGACAAAGGATATAAGAAAGTCGCTACTGTCTCTGAAACCAAATATACAGATAAAGCAGTTAAAAGCGGTACCTATTATTACAAGGCGAGATGCTATTATTATAATACCGCTACAGGGAAAAAGATATATGGGGCATTCACAGATATTAAGACGGTCAAAGTGCTGATGGGTGACATCAATTTATCCGTAAAACGGACGGCAAAGGATACTGTAAATATTGAGTGGAACAGGGTAAATGGTGCCCAAAAGTATGAGGTATGGTACAAGTCCGATTTGTCAGGTGACGGATGGAAGCTTTATAAAACGACAAAAAAGGTAAGTTGCAATGTATCAAAGCTGTCAGATAATACAAGATATTATTTCAGGGTAAAAGCCATAAAAGGAAATGGAGCAAAAACTTATGTGGTTAGTCGGGATGTCACTTACACTATGGGTTATATGAGACCAATTCCCGGAGTCTCGAAAATAAAGATAATTCCGTCGACGCTCAATGACACGCTTACCATTAAATCTACGATTAAATGGAATCGGATATATGGTGCAGACAAGATACGGATTGTGGCAACAACAGGGGCACATTATGAAGATGGCGTATATGTTCCACGGCAGGAAAAGGTAATAAAAACCTTAAAGGGTTCAGCAACGAGCTATACGCTTACTACCAAGGTTACCGCTGAAAATAAGGGCTATACCCAGATTGCTGTGGTTGCGGTTAAAGGCGATGAGGAATTTTCGTCTACCATATATTCGTCAGATTATGTCAGGCTGAATAATGCAACAAAGGTTACCATAAAGAGAAAAAGTGCTACAAGTGCGACAATATCGTGGAATGCCGTCACAGGGGCAACAAGCTATGACATATACAGATGCTTGCCATATGAGTATACGGAAGATAAAGATTTGCGCAGTATAAGTTCATATGTGGGAAACAGTGATGGCACCTCCTATATAATTGAAGATATAACACCTGGGGTTAATTATATTTATTTCGTGGTACCCCAAAATGATTTAGTAAGCTCAATGTACTTGCACGATGTCGTGCAGGGTGTAATGCAGGTGACGTACAACCACAAGCTTGGTGTGACCAAAATTAAGAGTGCTACAAACACAGCGGCAAGAAAAGCAACCATTCAGTGGAGCAAGGTAACAAATGCCAGTAAATACATAGTGTATCGTGCAACGAGTAAGAACGGAAAATATCAAAAGGTTGCAACCGTGAAAACAACGACCTATACGGACAGTAAGCTTTCAAAGGGAAAGACCTATTACTACAAGATTAAAGCGGCGGGAACGAACGCGGCAGGTATTACTGTAATGTCCTCTTTCTCCAAGGTGAAAGCGGTTAAGATTAAAAAGTAACTGAATATAAAAGACTTGACGGGTTATCAGAACCGGTATTGAAGGCTGCCGCAAAATAGTGTGGCAGCCTTTGATATTGTTATTCTATTTTCCTTGCACATGGTATATTTTAGGTTTATAATATAAGCATTATTGCATGAAACCGTCCATTTTCAAAAACAAATCTTTGTTGGGAAAAGTTTTTGTTGGGAAATGGGCATGTATTCAAGGTAAGGAGGAAATGTATGAGAAGGATTAAAAAGACAATTTTAAGCTTATCTCTCGTTGCGGCCTTGGTTATGGGTGAGGCAGGAGCTGTGCTTGCAGCCGAACCAAACCAGACGGCAGGGGATGCAGAGATAAGTGCAGATGTCGGTTACACGGAGGAAGCAGCAGATGATGCGGCAGGGGAGGAAGTAGAAGAAGCGGCAGATGACGAAACTGAGGAAGCTTCAGGGATTATTGATGACGAAGCAGATGTAGCTGTCGATGAAGTGGAAGAAGCTGCTACTGACGCGGCAGGTCAGGAACAGGCAACTATGGGAGAGGCGCAGAAGGATACATCAGAGGTTATAACTGAGGATGTCAATCTGGACAAGGCAACCGAGGCGTCACTCACTAATCTGAGCGCTGTTTTGTGGGGAGAGTATGTGGACATTGCATTTTCTGGATATGGCTGCAAGTTTGACGTATACATTAACGACAAGCTTTTCCGGACAATTGACAATTCGGATAATGTAAATGAATATAATACGGCACCGTCCACTTATTACGAGAGAATAAGTTTTTATGATGTATTATATGGAGCAACTTACAAAGTGGAAGTGGTTCCGTATGTGTATACCGAAAACGGACCTGTTGCAGGAAAAGCTGACTCATGTATTGTTTCAGTGCCGGCACTTGAAATTTCAAATGTAACATATAGTTCCGTGGGTGAGGAAAAGAAAAACGGATATCAAAAATCGGCAGGTATAAATGTAAGATGGAGTGCATATGATATAGCAGGAACTGAATATGAATTACAGCGAAAAGAAGGCAATGGTGCATGGAAAGTCATTGCAAAAACCAGTGACAAAAGCTATCAGGACAAAACTGCCGTTATTGGAAAGAAGTATCAGTACAGAGTAAGGTATGCAGGCGGCAAAAATGATTATGGGCAGGCTGCTGCAGGTAAGTGGGTTTACATAAAAAATGTTGTGGTTAGCGTTTCACCAGTGGCAGCCATGAGTGTAAATTACAAGGGCGTTGGCGATGGTGTTTCAATTTATGTGTCCTACGATAGAAGTGGTTTGTGCTCAGGCTATGAGATTTACCGTTCCACAAAAAAGACAAAGGGCTACAAGAAAATTGCAAGGCTTACAGGTACCGAATATGAAGATACAAAGGTTAAGAGTGGTACTTACTATTACAAGGCAAGAGCTTATTATTACGACGAGGAAACAGGAAAAACATACTATGGTGAATTTACGGAACCAAAACCGGTTAAGTTGATATTTGGTGTCATAGGTGGATGGGCAAAACAGACAGGAACGAGTCAGGCTACCCTTGAGTGGACTCCGGTTGCAGGTGCATCAAGCTATGAGGTATGGTATAAAACAACAATAAAGGGTGATGCTTACAAGCGGTATACGACAACAACAGGCACAAAGCTTAAAATATCAGGACTTTCAAATAATACAGGTTACAATTTTAAGATAAGGGCGAAAAAGAACGGGACATCCTATTATACAAGTAATGAGTGCTACTGTTATATCGGCTTTAAGGCACCATCGCCATCAATAACGAAATCAAAGGTTACATCAAATAAGGCAAAAACAAGCCTTACCATAAAATCAACTATCAAATGGGATAGAATATATGGTGCAAAGAAGATACAGATTATTGGCATTACACATAGTTACGACAATGAAGGAAATTCTGTTACAAAAGAAAAGGTAATTAAGACTTTAAAGGGAACAGCTACTAGCTATACCCTTACCACAAAGCTTACCACGAAAAATAAGGGTTATGATGACATTCGGGTGGTTGCAGTTAACGGTAAGGATGAAGCAGTTGGATACTTATGGAATGATTACAAAAAGCTGCTTCCAACGAGTAAGCTTACCGTAAAGAGAGCAAATAGTTCAGGCAGTGTTGTTTCATGGAAGGCAGTGGCAGGTGCGACTGAATATGAAGTATATAGAACTTCACCTTATGGGCACTATATGTACCTTGGAACCACAACTAAGTGCACATATAAGGATTTAAATGTTACACCTGGTGTGCAGTATACATATCAAATTGTGGCAAAAAACAGTAAGCTGAACATAACGACAGGCTTCGCTCCGACTACAAAAACTTATACACATAAAATTGGCAAAACAAAGATAAAGAGTGCAACAAACTCTGTTGCAAAAAAAGCAACTGTCACATGGGGCAAGGTTGCATATGCAAAAAATTATGTTGTGTATCGTGCAACAAGCAAAAATGGCAAATATACAAAGGTTGCAACAGTAAAGAATGGTAAGACTACCTATACGGACAAAAAGGTTAAGAAGGGCAAAACCTATTACTACAAGGTTAAGGTAGTAGGAAAAAATGCGGCAGGACTTACTGTTTCATCTGCTATGTCAGCCGTTAAGTCTGTAAAGATTAAAAAGTAGTTAAGGGAGGATATATATGAGACGAATTAAGAAAACAATTTTAAGCTTATCTCTTGTCGCTGCTATGGTTATGGGTGAAGCAGGTATTGCACTTGCAGCGGAACCGGCAAAGGCAGCCGACACAGAAGCAGGTTATGAGATTACTGATCCTGACCTTAACGGGGCAGCCACTGCATCAGTGGATTCTCTTAATGTAAATGTATATGAGTGGAACAGCAGCGTAAATATAAGCTTTGCAGGCAATGGGTCAAAGTTCAAGATTTATGTAAATAATAAATTATATCATACATATGACAATACCAGCAATGCAAATGCTGACAATCCAGCTCCTGCCATGTATTATGCTTCTGTAAATTTTACGGAGGCGATTAAAGGCGGCAGTTACACAATTAAGGTTGTGCCATGCAGCTGGTCGGAAAACGGAGATGTGGACGGAACTCCTATGTCAAAGACTGTTACATTACCTGCAAGCCAACTGTCGGATTTGACCGCATATGCAAGTTATACTACGCAGGAGAATGGATACACAACTCCATATGGATATGTATCATGGCAAAAGGATTCCGGTAATATCAAGGTTGAGGTATGGCGAAAAGAAGGAAAGGGTGCGTGGAAGAAGCTTGGGGAAACAGATGACTGGAATTATAGAGACTATTCTGTTATTCCGGGAAAGAAGTACCAGTACCGTATCCGTACAGCCGCAGCTAAAAACGCCTATGTTACAGTGGCGGCAGGAAAGTGGCTTACATCAAAAACAGCAAATAAGATAACGGTATCAGATGTAAGAATCAACCTTGAATATGTTGACGGTGTTGCCATAAATATTTCTCAACAGGGAGGGCTTGTATCAGGTTATGAGATTTACCGCTCAACAAAAAAGACAAAAGGCTACAAGAAAATAGCCACAATCGCAGATGCAGAATATACGGATAATGTCAAGAGCGGAACCTATTATTACAGGGTAAAAGCATATTATTATGATGCAGCAACAGGAAAGAAGTACTATGGAAAACTCAGCGATGTCCAGCCAATAAAGCTTGTTTTAGGAACGCTTGATGTGACGGCAAAGCAGTCGGGCAAAAATACGGCAAAGGTTGAGTGGAACAAGGTAAGTGGAGCCCAGAAGTATGAGGTATGGTACAAATCTGATATTGAGGGCGATGCATGGAAGCTGTACAAAACAACAACTGGTTTAAGCTGCAAGGTGACAAAGCTTTCAAATGACACCCGTTATAGGTTCAGAATTAAAGCAATCAAGGGAACAGGTTCCAATACATATATTACAAATAATACGGCAAGCTGCTTTATTGGTTTTTCTGCTCCGTCTGCCTACATAGCAAAGAGAAAGATTACGACAACAAATGCAGCCAAGAAAGTTATCATAAAGTCGACCATCAAATGGGACAGAGTCTATGGTGCAAGTAAAATTCGCATCGTTGGTGTAAAGGACGGAAAAGAAACAGTGCTGAAAACCTTAAAAGGAACAGCTACAAGCTATACCGTTTCTACAGCAATTACGGCAGGCAACAAGGGATATGATTCCATACGTGTCGTTGCCGTTAAGGGGAAGGAACAGGATTATACATCTATAGGTTATGGCAGCCATAAGCTGCTTGATGCCGTTAAAAAGGTAACAGTTAAGAAGAGCGGCACAGGTGCCAAAATCTCTTGGAATGCAGTGCCGGGAGCAACAAACTATACAGTATACAGGGTTAATCCTTATAATAATAAACAAAATAGCGGCTTTTACCTTGCATCGACTGATAAGACTTATTATGTAGATGAAAATATTGAGCCGGGTGTAAATTATGTTTATTATGTCAAGGCAAACAATTATGATTTGTATATTTACCAAGTAGATGAGTCTGCACGTGTCCTGTATAACAAAAAGCTTGGCACGACAAAGATTACATCCATAGTAAACTCAGATGCAAAGAAAGTAACGCTTACATGGCAGAATGTTGCAAGTGCACCAAAGTATACCATTTACCGCTCCACAAGCAAGAACGGAAAGTATACAAAGGTAGCGACTACGACAAATACAACCTTTACTGACAGTAAGGTGATAAAGGGCAAGACATACTACTATAAGATTAAGACGACAGGAAAGAATGCCGCAGGCTTTACGTTTACATCTGCATATTCAGGTGTAAAGGCAGTCAAGATTACAAAGTAAGACAATATTATAAAGAAACTTTTATGTAAAATGAAAAGAGGGTACCGTTTGGTGCCCTCTTTTAGTTATTACGCTTTCATAATTGATAAAATTTCTCTATATCAGCCAAATAAGTATATACTTCATTGACTTACCCAATAATCTTTTATAAAATGTAATAGGCATTTGAAAACTATATGCATAAGGAGTGTGTAACGATGCTTGAACTTAAGAATATCAGCTTTGAAGCTGAGGATGGAAAGCAAATTCTAAAGGATATAAGCCTGAAGATAGATAATCGGTTTGTCGCCATTACAGGACCAAACGGCGGCGGTAAGTCTACACTGGCAAAAATTATTGTCGGAATCTATAAGCCGTCAAAGGGAAGTATTTTATTAGACGGAACGGATATTACGGATTGTTCCATAACGGAGCGTGCAAACATGGGAATGAGCTATGCATTTCAGCAGCCTGTGCGTTTTAAAGGACTTAGGGTGCGGGATTTACTGAAACTGGCGTCTGGCAACAATGCGTCTCTTGACGATTGCTGTGAGATGCTTTCAGAGGTAGGACTTTGTGCAAGGGAATATGTTGACAGGGAATTAAATGACAGCCTTTCAGGCGGTGAGATGAAAAGAATTGAGATTGCCATGATTCTGGCAAGAAAAACAGCCTTAAACGTGTTTGATGAACCAGAGGCGGGCATTGATTTGTGGAGCTTCCAAAATCTTATTCGCGTATTTGAAAAAATGTATGAGGAGACAAAAGGAAGCATATTAATTATCAGTCATCAGGAAAGGATTCTTAACATAGCGGACAGGATTATATATCTTAAGGATGGAGTTGTGGAACAGTACGGAGCAAAAGAAGATGTGCTCCCGAATCTGCTGAATGGTACAGGCGGATTTTGTCCGACTCTCATGAACAGCAACAAATAATATAGTTTAGGAGTGATAATATGGATACATTGCAGATGCATCTTTTAAAGGAAGTGGCAGAGCTTGATGCACTTCCCGTAGGGGCATACAACATTCGGGCAAACGGCGAAAGCGCTGCCAGAAATACAACGGCAAATATTGATATCGTAACGAAAACGGACAAGTCGGGCATAGACATTATCATAAAGCCGGGAACCAAAAATGAAAGCGTTCACATTCCTGTTGTCCTGTCACAGACGGGACTTAAGGAAAGTGTTTACAATGATTTTTATATTGGTGAGGACAGTGATGTTGTCATTATAGCAGGCTGCGGAATTCACAACTGCGGCGGCGGTGACAGTGAACATGACGGAATCCATTCATTCCATGTAGGGAAGAATGCAAAGGTAAGATATATAGAAAAGCATTATGGCGAGGGTGAGGGACGCGGCAAGCGTCTGATGAATCCCACGACAGAGGTATTTCTTGAGGAGGGCGCCCACATGGAGATGGAAGCGACCCAGATTTCAGGAATTGACGATACTCTCCGAAAGACAACTGCAACACTTGATAAGGATGCCAGCCTTGTGATACACGAAAAGGTGCTGACGGAGGGAGAGCAAAATGCAGTATCGGATTTTGCTGCCGATTTAAATGGCGAGGGCAGCAGTTGTAACATTGTGAGCAGAACGGTTGCAAAGGGAAACAGCAAACAGCATTTTATCAGCGTTTTAAATGGAAATGCCGCATGTGCAGGACATAGTGAATGTGATTCCATTATTATGGACAATGCAAATGTGCTGGCAAGTCCGCAGCTTTCAGCGTCATGTACCGATGCAGGACTGATTCATGAGGCGGCAATCGGAAAGATAGCAGGAGAACAGCTTATGAAGCTCATGACCTTGGGGCTTACTGAGGCGGAGGCTGAGGAACAGATTATCAATGGTTTCTTACGATAACTATAAAAGGAGTAACAATGGGAAAAGAATATGTAATGGGAAATGGTGCTATTGCATTTGGTGCCATTGCAGCAGGGGCAGGACTTGTCTCGGGTTATCCGGGAACGCCGTCCTCAGAGATAATTGAGACAATTGAAAAATATAATGACGGAGGCATACATTTAGAGTGGTCAGTCAATGAAAAAGCAGCTTTGGAGGTGGCGGCAGCAGCGGCATATGCAGGTATGCGGACGATGGTTACCATGAAGCAGGTGGGGCTGAATGTTGCATCAGACCCTCTTATGTCCCTTGCTTATGTAGGGGTTAAGGGTGGTATGGTTATCGTTGTTGCAGACGACCCGGGACCTATTTCATCACAGACGGAACAGGATACGAGAAGATTTGCGGGCTACGCAAGAATACCTGTATTCGACCCTGTTTCACCTGAGGATGCCTACATTATGATACAGGAGGCATTCGACTACTCAGAAAAATATGGCACACCTGTACTGTTTCGGCCGACAACAAGGATATGTCATGGGTATGCGTCGATTGATGTGCCCCAAAAGGTTGCTGCAAGAGCTTATGAGGGCTTTATCAAGGATTCAAAGAAGTGGGTTATATTCCCGCGGTTGTCTTATCTGAATCATGCAATGATTGAGGAGAGAAATCCTAAAATTGGAAAGGATTTTTCCACTTATAGGGCAAACACCTGTGAGGGCAGTGGCAAGACAGCCATATTTACAGGGGGAATAAGTTATGCGTATGTCAAGGATGTACTGAAGGACAGAACGGACATAAAGCTTTGTAAAATCGGTACTCCGTATCCGTTCCCTGAGGACTTTGCTTTGGAGTGTCTTTTGGGCGTGGAGCGGGTGCTTTGTATAGAGGAATTAAGTCCTGTGATAGAGGAAGAAATCCAGAAGCTTGCGGGTATTCATGGACTTAACATTGAGATATGTGGTAAAAGAACCAGTGACGGTATATTATCAGGAGAATACAGTGCTGATACGGCAGCACAGGTGATACATAAATTTATGGGTGAGGCTGATACAGAGAAAGGTATAGATGTTACGGATGCACCAAAGCTTCCGATGCGGCCTCCTGTTCTTTGTGCGGGCTGTCCTCACAGAGCCAGCTTTTATGCGGTAAAAAAGGCGATGGCGGGAAGAAAGGCATATTTCTGTGGAGATATTGGTTGCTATACACTAGGAAATGCCATGCCGCTTGACATGGTTGACACATGCCTTTGTATGGGTGCAGGAATTACGATGGCACAGGGACTTCACTGGACGGATGCTGATGCGGTAAGCTTTGCATTTGTGGGTGACTCAACATTTTTTGCGTCGGGCATGACGGGAGTTGCCAACGCAATATACAATGAAGCGGATATGATACTCTGCGTTTTGGACAACTCAACAACAGCCATGACGGGACACCAGCCGCATCCTGGAACAGGACGGAACATGATGGGAGACATGGTTGAAAAGCTCAACATAGAAAAAATACTTTCAGCGATGGGTGTTTCAGCAATAGAGACTGTGAATCCGTTTGCACTTGAACATGCCATAAATACAGTTAGGAAAATGGCTGATATCAAGGGAGTAAAGGCAATTATTTTCAAGGCACCGTGTATTGCACTGGAGAAAAATTTTAACAAGCTGCATATTTCGGAAAAATGTATTTCCTGCAAGAAATGTATCAGGGAAATCGGATGTCCTGCAATCAGTATAATAGACGAAAAGGTAGTGATTGACGAGGGACTTTGTACAGGCTGTGGACTTTGTGCCACGCTTTGTCCTGTCTCTGCTATTGGAGGTGACGACGGTGAATAAGGATATATTATTGTGCGGCGTAGGAGGACAGGGCACCGTTCTTGCGTCAAAGCTGATTGCGGCATCGGCAATGGCGATGGGTGAAACCGTTCATTCTGCGGAAACCATAGGAATGGCACAAAGAGGTGGTTCCGTGACCAGTCATGTGAGAATCGGAGCAGAAGGTGCACCGCTCATACCAAAAGGAGAAGCGGCTGTTATGCTTGCCTTTGAACCTGCCGAGGCAGTCAGAAATCTTTCTTATATGAAAGAGGATGGCGTGGTAATTGTTAACAGAATTCCTGTAAAGCCGGTTACTGACTCCGATTACGATGGAGGGGTAATGATTGACTACCTGAAATCAAAATGTAAAAATTTGATTGTGGTGGATGCAGAAGAATTATGCAGACCATTTGGAAGCAGTAAATTTTTTAATGTAGCCATTTTGGGTGTTGCAGTAGGCTCAGGCAGTACAGGTCTGGACAGGGATAAGGTTTTGGATGAAATAGAACGGACGGTGCCTGAACGATTTTTGGAAGCTAACAGACAGGCATTTTTAACAGGGATTCAATTAGGAGGGAATTATGGAGTTAAATAGTACACAGCTTGCCCAGGTGGACAGCCAGATAAAAAGAATGACAGCAGGGGATAGCTATTACGGTAAAAAATATCGGGACATGGGAATCACCGAGATAGGAAGCAATGAGGATTTCAGAAAGCTTCCGTTTTCCAGTAAGGAGGATTTAAGGAATGCATATCCCCTTGGAATTATGGTGGCACCTGAGGAGGAGATAGTCAGAATTCATTCATCATCGGGAACCACGGGTATGCCTGTCATCATACCATACACGGCAAAGGATGTAGATGATTGGGCAGTTATGTTTTCAAGATGCTATGAAATGGCTGGTATAACAAATAAGGACAGAATTCAGGTTACCCCGGGATATGGCTTGTGGACAGCGGGAATTGGTTTTCAAAATGGATGTGAGAAGCTGGGAGCCATGTGTATTCCTATGGGACCGGGCAATACGGAAAAGCAGCTTAATATGATGATAGACTTAAAAACTACAGTTATTACTGCAACCTCATCCTATGCCCTGCTTCTTGCCGAGGAGATTGAAAAGCGTGGACTGAAAGACAAGATACAGCTTACAAAGGGAATTATCGGTTCTGAGCGTTGGGGTGAGAAGATGCGGAAACGTATCAAGGACGGACTGGGAATTGAGCTTTATGATGTTTATGGTCTGACTGAAATTTATGGACCGGGTATCGGAATTAACTGCCAGAATGAGGAAGGCATACATTATTGGGATGATTATATTTACATAGAAATCATTGACCCTGTTACAGGTGAGGTGTTACCTGACGGTGAGGAGGGAGAAATTGTAATTACAACCCTCGTTAAGGAGGGGGCACCGCTGATAAGGTTCCGTACCCATGATATTTCAAGGATAATTCCTGAACCGTGTTCCTGTGGAAGTACATATCCTCGTATCGACATTATCAAGGGAAGAAGTGATGATATGTTTAAGGTTCGCGGTGTTAATATGTTCCCAAGTCAGGTGGAAGAAATTCTTCGCGATGTTGACGGCGCATCAAGCGAGTACACGGTAACCATAGCCCATGATGAGGATATAAACAAGGATGTCATGCTGCTTACCGTTGAGGGCGAGGGCCGAGTAAGCTTTGAGGATATGGCAAAGGAAATACGTGGAATATTTAAGTCCCGTATTGGTGTGACGCCAAAGGTAATTGTTGTGCCTATTGGAACACTGCCAAGAAGTGAAAAGAAGACAAAGCGGGTTACGGACTACAGAATTCAGTAGTGTGATATAAGGCGGGCATTTTTTATAAACACGGTTGATAATTGTTGAAGAATGCCTTTCAAAATGATATTCTATATATATGAAAAAATAATATGGAGGAGTTTAAGTTTATGGGTAATTATTTCCAGCCTGAGATAGAAACGGCATCTCAGGAGCAGATTAAGGAATGGCAGAGTGAGCGGCTTGTGAAACAGGTAAAGCATGTGTATGACAATGTTGCCATGTATCGTGAACGTATGGATGAAATGGGTGTTAAGCCTGAGGATATAAAGGGTGTAGAGGATTTACATAAGCTTCCTTTTACAACGAAGGATGACCTTAGGGAACAGTACCCATACGGACTGCTTGCAAAGCCCCTTAGTGAGTGTGTGAGAATACAGTCAACGAGTGGAACGACAGGTCGCCGTGTCGTTGCATTTTATACCCAGCATGATATTGATTTATGGGATGAGTGCTGTGCAAGAGCGATTGTTGCAGCAGGTGGAACAAATGAGGACGTTGTACATGTATGCTACGGATATGGATTGTTTACGGGAGGACCGGGTCTCAACGGAGGTTCCCATAAGGTTGGTTCTCTTACGCTTCCAATGTCGTCGGGAAATACGGAGCGTCAGATACAGTTTATGACAGACTTAGGGTCTACTATTCTTTGCTGTACACCGTCTTATGCGGCTTATCTTGCAGAGTCCATTCATGAGCGGGGTGTAAAGGACAAGATAAAGCTTAAGGCAGGTATCTTTGGTGCTGAGGCTTGGACAGAGGAAATGAGACATGACATTGAGGAAAAGCTTGGTATAAAGGCGTATGATATATATGGTCTGACAGAGATATCGGGACCGGGTGTTTCATTTGAATGTTCAGAGCAGACAGGTATGCACGTTAACGAAGATCATTTCATTGCAGAGGTAATCAATCCGAAGACAGGTGAGGTGTTACCTGACGGCGAAAAGGGTGAGCTTGTATTTACGAGCATTACAAAGGAAGCATTCCCGTTGCTCCGATACAGAACCAGAGATATTTGTATCTTAAGCCGAAAAAAATGTTCCTGTGGAAGAACACATGTAAAGATGACGAAGCCGCTTGGAAGAAGTGACGACATGCTGATTGTCAAGGGTGTAAATGTATTCCCGTCACAGATAGAGACGGTTCTTCTGAACAAAGGATATGCTGCTAATTATCAGATTATTGTAACCAGAGTAAACAACAGCGACAATCTTGAAGTACAGGTTGAGATGACCCCTGAAATGTTCTCTGATTCCGTTGCGGAAATTGAAAAGAACGAGAAAGAGCTTGTGGGAGCACTGAAGGCAATGCTTGGCATATACGCAGACGTAAAGCTTGTTGCACCGAAGTCTATTACAAGAAGCGAGGGTAAGGCAGTAAGAGTCATTGATAAGAGAAATCTCTATCAAAGCTAAGAATGGTCAGCCCATGAGTTCTCGGTTTACAAAGTAAATCGGAACATATGCTAAGAGCAAATTTGGTTTTATAGAAAGCTGCTAAGTAATGGGATGATGTTCAAGAAAAAGGAGGGCTACATATGGAAGTAAAACAGATATCGGTTTTCGTGGAAAACAAGGTCGGAAACCTCGCTGAGGTTGCAAAGGTTATGTCTGATGCAGGAATCAGTCTTCATGCGATTTCTCTGGCTGATACAAAGGATTTTGGTGTTCTTCGCCTGTTGGTTGATGATACATACAATGCTGCAAACGTACTTAGGGATAAAGGGTATATTTTCTCCTTGACACCTGTGATTGCAGTGGCAACGACAGATGAGCCGGGAAGTCTCTATGATATACTTACGATTTTTGATGAGGCGGACATCAATCTTGAGTACCTGTATGATGTAAATACAGGGAAAAAGGACAAGGTCTACATTATATTCAAGGTCAGCGATAACGTGTTGGCACAGAATATTCTGAAGAAAAAGGGTGTAAGAATAATAACACAGGAAGAAATGAGTGAGTAATTTTAATAAATAAAGTGCCATTTGTTTAAAGACGGTCATATGCCGTTTTTCGATATAACCAGATGACATATTTCTCAAATGTGTAATTTGTAAATAAGTAACAGGGACGATTGCTTGTCCCTGTTACTTACTTTATAAGAAAATATATTTCAATGGATAAAATATACATAATTTTAAAAGAATACATAAGGGTAATAATATGTTATAAATGAAACATATCCATAACAGTATCTGAAGTAATTGCAATTTATGAAGGAGACAGATATGAAAGAAAAGAAAAAAGCAATCGTATATGCACTTTTGGCTGCGGTATTTTATGCTATCAATACACCATGTTCAAAGCTGCTTCTTCGAAGCGTTCCGGCAACGTTTATGGCAGGCCTTTTGTATCTGGGTGCAGGAACAGGTATAGGGATTATGTACCTGTTTCATTATAAAAAAGAGAGTAAAGAAGAACGATTGACGAAGAGTGATTTTCCCTATGCGTTAGGCATGATTCTATTGGACATCCTTGCACCGATTTTCCTGATGCTTGGTATCCAGTATGGTTCTGCATCAAATGCATCACTGCTTGGAAATTTCGAAATTGTAGCAACGACACTGATTGCTCTTTTCATTTTTAAAGAAGGTGTAACAAAAAGATTGTGGATTGCGGTAGGCGTCATTGTCATAGCCAGTGTTTTTTTGGCATTTGATGGTTCAGATGGTTTTCAGCTTTCTTATGGTTCTTTGTTTGTATTATTGGCGGCATCTTGTTGGGGTCTTGAAAATAACTGTACAAGAAAAATTTCTGATAAAAGCACTTATGAAATTGTTACCTTAAAAGGGTTCTGTTCTGGGGGAAGTTCTATTGTAATTGCTTTTATGATTGGTGAGGATGCTCCTGACTTTAAATATGCATTCGTTGCAATGCTTCTTGGATTTGTTGCTTACGGACTTAGTATTTTCACATATATCCGTGCTCAGCGGTATCTAGGGGCGGCAAAAACCAGTGCATATTATGCAGTTGCACCATTTATTGGTTCTTTTCTTGCATTTTTACTTCTCGGAGAACAAATCAGGATAAATTATTTGATAGGACTAGGGTTTATGATAATTGGTTCTGTGCTTGTTGTGGTGGATACACTTGTGCGGCATCATACACATGAACATGTTCATGCGGTAACCCATGTCCATGATGGCATCGCGCATACACATACGATTGTTCATTCTCATTCCCATGCCCATTACACAACAGATGATAAGCATGGACACCATCACGATAAAAAGGAATTGGCAAGTGAACTTGGCACAGTTCATAAGGCTAATCATTTGTCCTTATAGATGAAAGAAAACCATTTGAAGACATTGATAATTAAATTGCCGGTCTAAGATATCCTTATTTGGAACGTCTTAAACCGGCAATTTTTATTACCGTTATGTCTAGTTTATATTGCTGTGGTGCTCCTGGAGTGATGCAATTTCTCCATCACCATTTTCATTTACATAGTGAATTCCCTTTGCTGTAGCTCTTGCAGCAGCGGTAGTTGTCATGTAAGGAACCTTTGCCTTGATGGCTGCCTTACGGAGATAACTGTCATCATTTACGCTGTCCTTGCCTACAGGGGAGTTGATGATAAGGTCAATCTGTCCGTTTGTAATGGCATCAAGTATATTCGGACGTCCCTCGTAAAGCTTCTTGATTTTCTCTGCCTCAATGCCTGCCTCGGTAATCACCTCATAAGTATTTCCCGTAGCAAGAATCTTAAATCCGTCATCTTTAAGGTAACGTGCTATCTCGACTATATCAGCCTTATCCTTGCGGTTTACGGATAACAGGGCGGTTCCGCCAAGCGGAAGCGGTGATTGTGCTGCCTCCTGAGCTTTGTAGAATGCCTCTCCATAATATGTTGAAAGTCCTAATACCTCACCTGTGGAACGCATCTCAGGACCAAGAATCGGGTCAACCTCAGGGAACATATTAAATGGGAATACAGCCTCTTTTACACCGTAGTAAGGAATATTTTGTTCCTTAAGCTGTGGAACAGGGGAAGGACGGCCTGTAATCTCTGATGTTATTATGTCTGTTGCAATCGGAACCATTCTTACGTTACATACCTTTGATACAAGCGGTACGGTACGTGATGCACGTGGATTTGCCTCAAGCACATATACCTTTCCGTTTTCAATTGCATACTGCATATTCATAAGACCTTTAACATGCATTTCCTCTGCAATTTTTCTTGTATATTCTTTTATTGTTTCCACGTTTTCTTTCGTGATGTGCACGGATGGTATAATACATGCTGAGTCACCTGAGTGGACACCTGCAAGCTCTATATGCTCCATAACTGCTGGAACAAATGCATGGGAACCATCGCTGATTGCGTCAGCTTCACATTCCAGTGCATGGTTCAGGAAGCGGTCAATCAGAATTGGTCTGTCAGGGGTAACACCTACAGCAGCATTCATATATTCCGCCATGCTTTCGTCATCGTAAACAACCTCCATGCCACGTCCACCCAAAACGTATGACGGACGAACCATAACAGGATAGCCAATTTTCTTTGCTATCGTAAGTGCTTCATCCACTGTCGTTGCCATGCCTGATTCAGGCATTGGAATCTCAAGCTTGTCCATCATTTCGCGGAATAAATCCCTGTCCTCTGCCAAATCAATTACTGATGGGGAGGTTCCCAGTATTTTAACTCCGTTTTTCTCAAGCTCAGCAGCAAGATTAAGAGGAGTTTGTCCACCAAACTGTGCAATCACACCAACAGGATTTTCCTTGTGATATATGCTTAAAACATCTTCAAGGGTAAGCGGTTCAAAATAAAGCTTGTCGGATGTATCGTAATCAGTGGAAACCGTCTCAGGGTTACAGTTTACTATAATAGTTTCAAAGCCCAGCTTCTTTAATGCAAGTGCTGCATGAACACAACAATAATCAAATTCAATACCCTGACCGATACGGTTTGGACCACCGCCCAAAATCATAACCTTTGACTTATCATTCGTTATAGGGTTCTTATCTGTACCATTGTAAGTAGAATAGTAGTAGGCGTTGTTTTCAGTTCCGCTTACATGCACGCCCTCCCATGTTTCCACCATGCCAAGCTCGGTGCGTTTATTTCTTACGTCATCCTCAGGGATTTCGAGAAGCTGACTCAAATATTTGTCTGAGAAACCATCTTTCTTTGCCTGAATCAGTTTGTCATCAGCAGGGAGACTGCCTTTTTGGGCAAGCAGTGCTTCCTCCTCATCGACTAACTCTTTCATCTGTTCTATAAAGTAGTGCTTCACATTTGTAAGCTCATGTATTTCATCCACGGTTGCCCCTTTGCGGAGTGCCTCGTACATGACAAAATGGCGTTCGCTGGATGGGGTAATGAGAAGCTTAAGCAGTTCTTCCTTTGAAAGTGAATCAAAATCCCTTGCATGACCCAGACCATAACGTCCTGTCTCAAGGCTGCGGATTGCTTTCTGAAATGCCTCCTTGTAGGTTTTACCGATGCTCATAACCTCGCCGACTGCACGCATCTGAGTGCCAAGCTTATCCTCAACACCCTTGAATTTTTCAAATGCCCAGCGGGCAAACTTGATTACAATGTAATCGCCGTCTGGAACATATTTATCAAGTGTACCGTACTTTCCACATGGAATATCCTTAAGGGTAAGTCCGCATGCAAGCATTGCAGAAACAAAGGCAATCGGGAAGCCTGTTGCTTTTGAGGCAAGTGCGGAAGAACGGGATGTTCTTGGATTAATTTCTATAACGATAATGCGTCCTGTTTTCGGATTGCGGGCAAACTGTACATTGGTTCCGCCTACTACCTGTACAGAATCCACGATTCTGTATGCCTGCTTTTGAAGCTCCTTTTGCACATCCTCAGATATGGTAAGCATAGGTGCAGAACAGAACGAGTCACCAGTGTGTACGCCGATTGGGTCAATATTTTCAATGAAACATACGGTAATCATGTTGCCCTCTGCGTCACGGACAACCTCAAGCTCAAGTTCTTCCCAGCCGAGAACCGATTCCTCTACCAGAACCTGTCCCACAGGGCTTGCCTGAAGACCTCTTGCACATACAACCTTTAATTCCTCTTTGTTATAAACAAGTCCGCCGCCTGTTCCACCCATTGTATAAGCAGGGCGGAGCACAACAGGATAACCAAGCTCGTCAGCAATGGTTAGTGCCTCGTCAACACTGTAAGCAACATCACTGCGTGCCATATCGATGTTGATTTCGTTCATGGATTTTTTGAATTCGATACGGTCCTCACCACGCTCAATGGCGTCTATCTGGACACCGATAACCTGAACGTTATATTTGTCCAATATTCCTTTGCTTGCAAGCTCAGAACAAAGATTAAGTCCCGACTGGCCTCCAAGGTTAGGAAGTACCGCATCAGGACGTTCCTTAGCAATAATCTGCTCTAATCTTTTTGTATTGAGTGGCTCAATGTAAGTAACATCAGCCATTTCAGGGTCTGTCATAATAGTTGCAGGGTTGGAATTAACCAACACGATTTCATAACCTAATTTATGAAGTGCTTTACAGGCTTGGGTGCCTGAATAATCAAATTCACAGGCCTGACCGATAATGATAGGGCCTGAACCGATAATAAGAATTTTATTTATGTCTGTCCGTTTTGCCATTTTTGTCCTCCTGGTATTTATTCATCACCCTATTGTATAACATAAACATAAAAAGTGAAAGAGAATAATTGTAAATTTTTAACCTTTTTTATTTAAATAGGAACTTTCGTTTATTGTCGGTGTGATTCCTACAAAGTCTTAAACTTGATTTTGTCCTTTTGGCAGAATGCTATGAAATAAAGTTTTATGTCAATGGGAAATATGGTAATATATGTCCTAAGGAGGGACCCAGCAAAGCTGGGAGGATGCCTTGGGACAAGACCCGCGAAGCAAGGGACCCAGCAAAGCTGGGAGGATGCCTTGGGACAAGACCCGCGAAGCAAGGGA
>CANTEG010000004.1 GCA_947652735.1 uncultured Lachnospiraceae bacterium
TTAGCAGGATTTTTAATCCTGCCTTATAGGAAAATACAGAGGATTTTCCTATAAAATAAAAAATAAGCAGTATCACGCTTAGTCTGCTTATACTGCTTATCATTTTATGTTATTTTGTTATCGGGAGGGAACCTTTATGTCACTTAAAATTTTATTTGCCACAAAAAAGAGGGTTACGTACAACCATTAATTTTAATCCACCTAATAATAAAGGTCCTCTCTTTTCTTGTTTTCCCTTTTTTCCTTTAACTTTTCCAGCTGTTCCTCCTGCTCCTTTTTCTTCTTTAGGCGTTCTTCCTGTTCTTCTTTCAGCTCTCTCCAGCCCTTCGTATCAGACACAACTGTTGTGGACGTCTGCATAGTTACATTTCCCTTGTTATCAATACTCCAGCTTTCCGAATAATTCGTGAGTCTTGCACCGATTGCCCTTGCATTTGCTTTGGCATTTTCATACCCGCTCTGACGGCTTTCCTTGTAAAAGGCGAGACTTTCCTCCAGTTCCTTCGCCTTATCGGCGTTATATGCACACTCTTTTAAATACGCACTTGAAATCACAACACTTCCGTTTCTTACACAGTCGTACTTTTTTGCAATATAAGAATAATAATCCGATGCAGCACTTTTTGCCGTATTTTTCTCACTACTTGTCCTCGAAGCTGTAGCTTCCCTTGTTTGTATTTCATTTCCCGCATCATTTTTCTTATAGGTATAAGCCTTTTCATAAACATGATTGTAGTTGTTTCCAATTCCTGTAACTGCCATAATTTTTCCCTCACTCGTTTTTTACACTTTAATTTTCTTTATATTTTTTATTGTTAATTATATTTGCCTGTTCACTGCTCCTCCGCAAAAAATCATATCCCGCCATCTGGCTTTGATAAAACCTTAAGTCCTCCAGTTCCTGTGTTCTTCTCTTGTCAGCACTTTCCCTTAATATCTCTATGTATTTCACGCGACGTTTTCTTTTTCTTTCCTGTTCTGCCCGAAACTGTTCCTGCTCCTCTTTTGACGGTCCCGTAATTCTTCCTGGACCTGTAACTGTACAATTCCGTACATCTCCGTTTTCGTCCAAATCAAACACATAACTTTTTCCCGCCTGATGCTCTGCCACATTCATTCCAAGGGAAGCTGCTACCGTGTTATCCCAGCGGTCATAATCTTCCTTCCACTCCTGAACCTTTGCCATAATCCGTCTGGCATAGTCTGGGTCCGCATCCATTTTTTTCTGCAAGCTCTCAGGTATTAAAATGGCAATTTGTCCTGAGCCTACACTACTGTAATTCCTCTGCAAATCGCTTCTGGTCTGAGGCGGATTTGAACCGACAGGTCTCCAGTCATTTAATGCATCTGCACTTGTATTTTTCTGAAAATACTCCCAAAACGGAAAGTCGTTTCTCTGCCAGTTTGACGAAGAAATATCGGCATTCCCCACATGAGTTATCACATTATATTGCGGAAATGCATCCACGAAATTTGTGGCTCCCACCTTTCCTGTATTAAATATTTTACTAATCTGTGAGATATAATCGGTGCTGCCTGCCATTTTATTCTCATAAGCCACCTTAAATGCATTTGCAGCATTTTTATCCGTTATTTTGCTGATACGCTCCTGATAGGTTTCCCCCATGTACTGTCCTGCTTCAATTTTGTTTCCACTATTCATGTTTATTACCCCTTTCCTTTAAACATCATTTCATTCATATTTTATTATCAAATGAGCTGATAACATATTCTAATTTTTCATAAAATATTCAACCAGGCTCATTTTTCATCATCACAGACAGGATAAAGGTTCCGCCCTCCACCTTAAAATCTATTGTTCCATGATATTTTTCTACCGTGTTTTTCATGTTTCTAAGCCCCATTCCATGATTTTCCTTATCAGCCTTAACTGTAATTGGAAATTCCGCCTGTGACTTTTGAAACAGCTTACCATCAAAACTGTTAATAATCGTCAAAACCAAAAATTTCCCTTTTTGTACGGACGCAAGACGAATAAATGTATCTGCATTCCTGTCTTCCTCCTTGACCCTCCTGCATGCTTCAACAGCATTGTCAATTGCATTTCCAAGTATAATGCCTATGTCATAGCTGTGAATTTTCAAAGTTTGCGGAAACATCAGCATATCTGTCTCCATTTTCAAATCAGGAATCACCCGTACTGCCTCATGGTATTTCATATTAAGCAATGTATCTGCCACCGTGTTTCCTGTCTTAAAACGCATTTCCAGACGGTCAAAGGTATTGTTCAAATCAGCCAGATATTCCTTAAGCTCCCTGTTTTCTTCTGTAGAAAGCTGTCCAATTATGGCAATTGTATTTTTCATATCATGCTTCATTCCCCGTATCTCTGCGTAGACACGCTCCATTTCTTCCATGTGCTCCTGCATACTGCTCACTTGATTTTGGAGCACAACCCGTTCGCTTTTCACCCTGCTTGTATAAATCATATCCTGAAACAGCTTCACACTATACAAAATAGAAGCCAGTGACAAAAGCAAAATGGACGGAATAACAACAATTAGAATTGGATAGCTGTTATAAAGCATTTGAGGCACATTACCCTCCACTGTAATTATGATAATTCTAAGCAGCACGCTGATAAACAGCGACACTACAGTCGGTGTGAGCAAAAATAAAAGCTCCGTTCTGCTGATTTCATAATCCTTTTCCCTGAAATCACGGACAATTTTTCTAAGTGCCACAAACACAAGCAACCCAATTAAAAAATATTGAATTATCTGTACAACCATAATACTGCCGCTATACGTTATGGTAAGTGCCCTGTCTGACGTAAAAATCCCCTTATTGACAAAACGGTTCCACATGGTTATCAACCCATCAGCCACCTTATCCATCAATATGACTGCAAAATATCTGCCAATTTCCACGACTGCCAAAAAAGCAGTGACAACAAAAATGGTAATCAGACGAAATGGCTTATAAAAAATGAGGGCAGCCAAAAATAAAAAGCACAGCGACAATATCAGCTTTTTTGCAGCATCACCATCTACCGATACAGTTTCACCATTAAACACAAGACCTGATATCCCATACAGCCCTAACGTATAAAATATGATTAAGGCAAAATCACTCCACCTGCTGTTCCATCTTCGTTCCAGAAAACTCCCAAAAAAGTATTGCAGGCAATATCCCTGAAACACAACTAACGCAAGATACAACAGTGAAACCGCACTATACACCCGGTATCCCTCCATTCTGTAAGTACCACATATATGTCTTTACAAAATGTCCGTACTTCTTCTTTGTCAGATAAATTTTATCTCCATTTATAACGGTTATGCTGTCATTGTCATATTCTGTGATATGAGCCATATTCACAATGTAGCCCCGATGACAGCGGTAAAACTCCTCGTCAAGCTGCCCCTCAAGTTCTTCCATTGTTGCATAAATTTCTATGATGCCCCTTAACCCCATCGTATGGATTGCTACCTTTTTCCCTCTGCTCTCAATATAAAGGATGTCATCAATGTCAAGTGTGAGGTTTTTCTTTTTGATAAAGAGTCCCCGCTTTGCCTGCCTTTTTGCAGCTTCATCTGCTGCCCGTTCCAACACCTCTTTGAATTTGACATCGTCAACAGGCTTTAACAGATAGTGGAATGCATATAAGTCAAGGGCATCAAACACATACTCCCTGTTGCCCGTAACAAATACCAAGACAAACTCATCCTGCTTTTGACGTAAGCGCCTTGCCGTTTCAATACCGTCCATGTCGTCCATCCGTATATCAAGAAAAACAATGTCAAACTGCTTCCCTGACGCAAGCAGCTCCTCCCCGGCGGCATAAGCTTCCAAATGGCAGTCAGGCTTCTGCTTTTTTATCAGACGACATATATGCTCCCGTATTACTTTTTCATCATCCACAACTGCGATATCCAAAATCCGCCACCTCAAATTCTGTAAAGATATTCAATTGTTATATCGGCAAAAATTTTTCGTATTTAGGTCATTTGGAATGAATCACCTAATTTTAGGGAATGAAAAGAACCCTTTGTAGATTTTATCTATCATACTGCTTTTTTCCTAATAGCATTCTTTAAATATTTCATGAATTTCTTCGTGGGTCATAGCCTTATAAGCTCCCTGTACACAGGTGCAGGAATCTGCTACAGCCTTTAAATCTGTTTTTTCATCCACACCCAAATCCCGAAGCTTGTTCGGCAGCCCAATTTCTGAAATAAATTTCTCCAGTGCATCAATACCTGCAAGTGCAATCTCCTCGTCTGCCCTTCCATTTCCAGAAATTCCCCACACTTCCATGGCAAACCGTTTAAATTTTGCAATACCTTCTTTGTAAATATGACGGTAATAAACAGGATGCAAAACGGCCAGTCCTGCACCGTGGTTACAGTCAGTAAATGCTCCAAGCTGATGCTCCATCATATGGCACTCAAAATCGGTTTTCTTTCCCAGCTTAATGATTCGATTTTCTGCCATAACCGCCTCCCACATAAGATTACTTCTTGCTGTATAATCCTTTGGATTTTTAATAGCTGCACGCAAGTCACGAATCACGCCACGCATAAGCGCCTCAGCAATATCATCCGACACATTCGGTTCATCAGGTGCACTAAAATAAATCTCCATAATATGTGAAAGGGAATCAAAGCCTCCTGATACCATCTGCTTCACTGGTACACTGAACGTATAGGTTGGATCAAGCAATGCCAATTTAGGATTACACTTAGGATAATCCCGTCCCGTCTTAACTTTCAGTTCCTCATTGGTAATGACTGCTCCTCCATTCATTTCACTGCCTGTTCCTGACACCGTGACAATCACGCATAGTGGCACAGGTTCAAAATCTATAATACCCGGCTTCGCCCAGTAGTCACTCCAAAGGTCACCATCATATTTTGCCGCCATAGATATAGCCTTGCTGCAATCCATAACGCTTCCCCCACCTACAGCCAGAATTACATCCACCTGATTTTCCCTTGCCAGCTTTGCACCTTCCGTTACCTTGGCATAAGTAGGATTTGCCATAATACCGTTGAATTCTACAATCGTTTTCCCATCTTTCTCCAAAACCCCCATAATTTCATCATAAATACCATTTTTCTTAATAGAACCGCCACCATATGCCAGCATCACATTATTTCCATAGTGTTTTAAAAAGCAAGAAAGGTACTCCTTCACACATCCCTTTCCGAAAATAACTTTTGTTCCATTTTCAAAAATAAAATTATTCATAGCCTGCGTTCTCCTTTTCATCATTACTTTATCTGCTTTCGCCAAAATTCTACCGCATCATTAAGCCACCCCTCCGCAACGGTTCCCGTTCCTAATCCAAAGCCGTGCCTAAGTCCTTCATAGGCATGAAATTCCGTAGGAATACCAAGTGCCGACATTGCGTTAAGCCGTGCCTGCATAGTCTGCCAGTTTGCAATCCCATCATTTGTTCCCACACATGCATAAGTCGTCCCATAAGAAATCTTGTTTTCCTAATTATAAAAAAATCGAGACTCCATAAGAAGTCTCGATTCGTTAATCACTTATTACCTTTTCGTTATATCCTTGTTTTTATTGTGACACTTCCTTAGCTGCTGCAAGAAAGCTTTTTACCAGCTCAGATGGGTTAGGTGAATGAAGCAGCCCATATGGGATGCTGTGCTCCCATTCCACAGGTATAACCTTTAAAAGAGGGTGCACGTTAGCCCAGCCTGGAATAGCCAATAAAACATCATTTCCATTCTCACATCGGTTAAAAACATTCATGCTGTAGAAATCAAAATCCACAATGTTGATTTGACTGTGGTTTTGCCAGATATCATCCCGAAGCATATCGACATAGTGGCTCCAGTCCCGATGCATCAGCAATAAATTTTCTCCGTAAAGGTCTTGAATTTTCAACTTGTTTTTTGCTGCGAGGTGGTGATGCACGGAAACTGCACAGCAAAATGGCTCCCGTGACAGTTCAAGACCTGCACACTGACGCAAACCCAACATCGTTTCATCAAAGATGCCGCCGATTACATCTATATTTTTTCCAAGGTTTGCCAGTATCTCCCTTGCATTTTCAGGCGTGTTTTCAAAGGGAATAATTTGGAATTTCATATCCGGACAACGTATCTGAACCTTAGACCATAACTGTATTAAAAGCTGGGCAGGTGTCATCGGCGAACTGCCAATCCGAATAACATTCGTGTTTTCCTGCATGGCATTTTTTGCTCTCGTCACAGAGTCCTTGCAATACTGAATAATATACTTACTATCCTGATACAAAGACTTTCCCGCATTTGTTAAAATAAGCCCTCGATGTGTCCGTTCAAACAATTTTACATCCAACGAGCTTTCCAATAAATTTATCTGCTTAATGACCGCAGTCGGGGTAATATATGATTCATCCGCTGCTTTATTAAAGCTGCCCGCATCCGCTACCCGTATAAAAGTTTCAAGCTGGGGATTGTACATTGGTGGCACCTCCCTTTGGTTTTGCTTATCTTTATGTTGCTTTAAACTAATTATAAAAATATATACGGCAGTTTTGTATTCAGCTACAGGAGTATATTCCCATCCCACTGGGAAGCTCCGTGTAAATATGCCGCAAACAACTCAGGACGCATTCCCATGACACGTGACATTGTCTCTCCGCCTGCCGAATATCCCGTGCCGTAGACGCGCTTTTCATCTACGGCGTAATTTTCAAGAAAATATTCTGTCAGTTCAATTGTCTGTCTTGCTGATTTATCATTCCAATCCTCGACCTGTGGTGACACGACAATCACAGGCTCATCTATTTGTGTCCATATGTATACGCCTGTCTCTTTCAGATTATTTCCTTTACAACATCTTCTTCCATTGTAGATATTTCACATTACTTCTTTCTATTTTATGCCAAGCTGATTTACCCACTCACGAATTGTTTCCTCGTCGGCACCAGAAGAAAACCGCTTACCCTCAAGCCAATCGCCTGTTCCTGCTGCCTCTGCCAAAAGCTTACCGCTTTCTCCAAGGTCAGAGCTTGATGATGTACAAAACGGAATCACTGTCTTTCCACTGAAATCATTTGCTGCAATAAATCCGTCTACCGGCCATGCTGCAATCCCCCACCAAATCGGATAACCGATAAAAACAGTGTCATAAGAATCCCAATCCGTCACGTTTGCATTTTCAAGCTCCACAACTCTTTGGTCAGGATTATCGTGCTCCACGGAAACACGGCTGTTGTTATTTCTCCAATCAAGGTCATCACTGCTATATGGATTTTTAGGAACGATTTCAAATAAATCCCCGCCTGTTTCTGTCGCAATATGTTCAGCGACCCCTTTTGTGTTGTTTGTTGCAGAGTAATATACTACAAGTATTTTCCCATCCTCTGTGCCCTCTGGCTGACTTTCAGATGAAGTCTCACTTACTGTTTCCTCATCCGTTAATTCCACCTCTGCTGATTCAGATGGTTCCTGTGTGCTTTCCATTTTCGTGCTATTGTCTTCCTGTGAAGATTGGGTAGAATTTTCATTTCCTCCTTTGCCACATGATGTGAGACAAAAAACAAGTGTAAAGCTTAAAATCAATGTTAAAATTTTTTTCATGGTAATCTTCCTTTCTTTTTATTTTTTTAGTGCTGCTTTTATTATAAAAAATCGAGACTCAATGAGAAGTCTCGATTCGTTAATGAGTTATTACCTTTGGGTTATAGCCCTGCTCGTATTACAGATAATCTTTTTGTCCAATTACCTGATTCAAGCTTTCTTACCGTCTTTCAAAATTGCTCCAATATCTTACCAATTGCTTTCTTCAATTCAGGTAAATCATATTGTATCGTATCCCATGCTGATTCATAATCCAAATTAGAATACTGATGTGCAAAAATATCTCTGATTCCACACCATTCTTTCCATGGAACGGTATTTTCCTGTATTCTTAATTCCTCTGATAACACCTTACATAACTCTCCTATTTGTAATATACACATACAACAAGCATTTTGAAAAACAGAATTATTTATAAATGTACCATAGTCATTATTAAACATGTCACAGGCTTCTTCTAATTGAGTACAATATTCTAAAATCTTTCTGAGAATAATTATATCTTTATTCTTCATATAACAATATCTCCGTTCCTGCTATTTCTTTCCTGAAATCATCACCAATCCCCGTTGTGGTAATTAAATCGACTGAAATATCCAATGCCTCTTGAACCCTTTGCCGCATTCCTGACAGTTTAAGTAAAGACATTGGTTTCCCTTTTTCTACCAACAAATCTATATCACTTTCTTCATTTGCCATCCCCTTCGCATATGAGCCAAACAGATATAATCTCTTTACCCCATATGAATATGCTATTGGTGCAACAGCTTTTTGAATTTCTTTAATATCTGGCATGCCCACACTACCTCCACAGCTATTTATGATTATTCTCTTTATCAGTAGATAATAACAACGGAACCCACTATTTTTTATGATACCAAATTTTTTTAGCAATCCTATCAATAATACTATGGTTTTGTACAAATTTTAAAAGAAAGAAATTCTTCTGTCAAGGCAATCTCTAAAATATGTCCCATGTTTCATGTAATACCTTATTATGTTACAATATTCCACTTGAAACAGTTAAGTTTTTATAATATATACCATGTCCCTTAACCCTATATATTAATTTCCGCTTTCCTTTACACGAAAATAAGGACAAAATCAGTGTTCTATTAATTTTACAGATTTGTCCTTATATTCTTTTTTATAAATTCAATTATTTTATTTCAATTTTCCATAAACCTCATCATCCACAGGCTCCATCCATTCGTTAGAACCCTCCTCAGCAGGAACCTCAATGGCAAGATGAGAAAACCAACTGTCAGGTGCAGCTCCGTGCCAATGTTTTACACCTACAGGGATATTAACAACGTCACCCGGATTAAGTTCCTGTGGTTCCTTACCCCACTCCTGATAGTAACCGCGTCCTGCAATGCAAATTAAAATTTGACCACCGCCGCTTTTAGCATTGTGGACATGCCAGTTATTTCGGCATTTTGGTTCGAAGGTTACATTAAATATACCAACCTGCTCGGTTGACACAGGTGACAGATAGCTTTGACCGATAAAAAATTTTGCAAAGGCATCATTTGGCTGGCCGATTGGGAACAGCATGGAATTTTCATGGGCTGTTTTTGCATCTTCAGTAACCGCTTCTTCTTCCCACACTTCCTTTGCCATTCGGAATGCTTCCCATGCTTTCGGCCATCCTGCATAAAATGCAGCGTGTGTTAAAATCTCCGCAATCTCACTTTTTGTGATACCGTTGTTTTTTGCACTCATCAGATGGAATTTGAACGACGAGTCCGTAAGCCCCTGTGACATAAGGGAAACTACCGTTACAAGCGAGCGGTCACGCAGCGATAATTTGTCTTCCCTGCTCCATACCTCGCCAAATAATACATCATCGTTCAACTGTGCAAATTTAGGGGCAAACTCACCGAGGGAGTCTCTGCCCGCCGTTTGTTTTACTGCCATTATTGTTACCTCCTTTTATTATTGCATCAGACTAGACAATTGCGAAACGTTGTTTGAACGTCCGTTGTACAATATAGATAATATTGCATTTCGCAATTTCCTATAATGCTGTAAAATAATATTAGCATTGTTTAGATTGAATTTCTATCTCATTTTTTCATTACACATTCTGCCAGTGAAACCAGATAACACGATAGTTATCCTCTCGTTATTCCGAAAGTGACAACACAGCGGTTATACTTCCGTCACCAAGAATTTCTTTTAATTCCTGCTTTGTGACATCATTAATCTTACCCAGTCTGGTCAGACTCCATGAATTTGTGTCATAGTAAATGACAAAGGAATTTCCCTGATATAAAATCAAATCGCCTGCATCCGTGTTTATCTGCTCATCATTTCTTGGCAGGCTCTCAGGTAATGCT
The DNA here is from genome assembly GCA_947652735.1 of uncultured Lachnospiraceae bacterium. Classification (GTDB taxonomy): domain Bacteria; phylum Bacillota; class Clostridia; order Lachnospirales; family Lachnospiraceae; genus Coprococcus_C. The sequence continues at coordinate 9,899 of CANTEG010000004.1, forward strand.
CCAACCTTTTCCATACCTGCATAGTCATTCATATCAATAGTGACCGACCCTTTAGAAAGCATTTCAAGCAATGCTTCTGTTGAGGAATTTTGCGTAAGTGTTGCCGTAAGTAAATGTTCTCCAATCTGAATATTTATCACCATTTCATTTTTCTCCTGTTCTTTGTTTTCCTGTAGCTGCGTTTGCATATTTTCCTGTTTTAGCTCCTCCTCAGTTTCTGCATTTGTATCCTGATTTGTTTCTGTATCAATTGTTGCATTTATATCCTGATTTACATTCATTTCAGGCTCTGTATCTATTTCCTGATTTACTTTTATATCAGCCAGTGTGTCTATTTTTGAGTTTACATCCACTACTTCATCTGTTCGGCTGTTGGTTTGTTTCTCTGACACGATTTCGTCAGTCTGCGATTGCACTTCGGAGCTTTCTTCCTTATCTCCGCTGCCACAGGCAGTAACAAACATTAACACCATAACCAAAAACAATACATAAATAATTCGTTTCATTTGTACCTCTCCTTTTTAATGTCCTTACGCATTACCTATTGCTCCCTATAATATGTTTTTTACAAACACCAGTGCTCCAAACAGAATTAAAATTGTTCCAAATACCTTGTTCATATAATACAGGTTTATAGCTTCCTTTTTATTCTTTATGTGGTTTACAAATGCAGATAAAGCGCCCCACCATATATATGTGCCAATAAAAACACCCGCCACAAGCAGTATCCCGTTACTCCATCCCGTTTGTTCCGTAATTCCAAAATAAGAAAACGCAAATAAAAATGTTACAATTGCTGCGGGATTGGTAATGCCAACTGCAAAAGATGAAAGGAACATTTTGATTCTGTCAGACACCTGATTTTCCAGTGTCGGCACCTCATTATGTTTCCCAACAATTAATTTAAATCCCATTATAAAAATCAAAATGCCGCCAAAGGTATTTATGACAATCTGATAATGCATCAGAAAATCCGATACAACAGTAAGTCCAAAAGCTCCCACACATGCATAGAAACAATCAGCAACAGAAGAACCAAGCCCGGTCATCAGTCCTGCCTTAAACCCATAACTATAAGTTCTTTGTACAGTCATCGCCCCTACGGCACCAATTGGCATACCAAAAAGAAGTCCAATTAAAATGCCTTTTATCAAATAGCTTTCCATTCTTCCACCATTCCTTAATCCTTATGCACAGCAGCATTGGTCTTTCGTAATAATTTCTCCTTTCGCATCGGGAATATCCATAATAATTTCTCCCACACTTGGTACACAGATGTGTCCCGATAACGGATTTTTAATACTTACGACAGGTGAGGTTATAACAGCATTCACATGGGAACGTTCAAAACTCAAATCTGTATCAATCATTTCACAATTTATCAGCTTCAAATTTTTACAATAACAAAGTGGCTGTGTACCGATTATCCTGCAATTTTCAAAGGTAACATTTTCACTGTACCATGCCAGATATTCACCTTTTACCGTGCTGTTTCGGATGGTAATATTTTTTGCATGCCAAAATGCATCCTTTGTATGAAAAACACAATCCTCAAATACGGAATCCGTAATATACTGAAAAGAATATTTCCCTTTCATCCGCACATTTTTATATGCAAGATGCTCGGAGCGCATCATAAAATACTCGCTTTCAATCGTGCAATCCTCCATTTTAATACCTGAAACCGACCAGCCAAATTCTGGTGATATAATATTACAACCCTTCATTGTCACATTTTCGCATTCTCGCAGTGCCTTAATTCCATAAAGCTTTGTATCCGTTATTTCAATATCCCGCGAGTACCATAGTGCTGCACGGCAGTTCTCCGTCATCTCCGACTCCGTAATCTTTAATCCGTCATCATGCCAAAAAGGATACCGCAGATTAAAAAAACAGTTTTCAGCCGCCACTCCTTTTCCCTCTTTTAAAGCACTTTCACCATCTGCCGAACCATCAAATTTGCACTCTTTAACAACAATATCCTTCTCACCATATAATGCCCGTTCCTCATCGTAAGTTTTCCCTATAATTGTAACCATCTTAACCACTCCTTTTAATTTATACTATACGTTCACTTTTTTATTGTTTTCAATGTTATAAACCAGATAATCAAGGCAGTCAATCTGCTTTTGGTCTTTATGAATTTCCTCCAGCAAGGACCGTCTGTGTACTGCCAACAGCTTAAGCCCGTCAGCTATTCTTTTTTCCTTAAGGTCAGTAATAAACGCTACAATGGTGCCGTCGTCGCAGCCTGCATCCTTTAAATTTTGAATCATATCATTTTCGTTATTCATAATTTTATCTCTTTTCCCCTTAACAGTTCATTTTTTACTTTGAATCAATACTATCTTGTTCCCCCATCCCTCCAACACAGGATTATTTTCCACTGCGGACTTAAATTCCTCCGTATAATCAAAATATCCTACCTTGGTATATTCGCCTGTCACCTCAGCATCCCCAAAAAACAATACGATACGGTTCGGCTCTGAGTAATAAACCTCTCCTGCTTTTTCTTTTGTAACGGTTTCAGGATTTGAAGGAATCTCATATCTGGAAGGAACATCGTAATATTGCATAACCTCCCAATTGTCATAATCATCATAGTGATAAATCGGAAGTCTCCAGTTTGCCGTTCCTACATGATGTGCAATTGCTGCCGCTGTCTCATTATCATAAAGATGCATAGTAAACGGAACACCATCATCTCCGAAGCAAACTTCAATTTCCGCCATTCCTTTAGAATTTGCATCGGTATTTGTGTTTTCACTTGTAGCTGTATCCATGGTATCCTGCTCACTCTCCTTGCTTTGTGTATCTTGATTTTCCGTCATCTGGGAATTACTCCCACCTTGGTCGCGGTTACTGTCGGATTTACCACATCCTGTTAGTGTTAATGCCATTAGTAAAATAAAACTAAGTATAATAGACTTTTTTTTCATATCTGCCCCTTTCCTGTGCTCTTTTCAAAAGCACAATCTTAATTTATTGTTTCAATTTCTGTTTTCATTATATGATACATTTTGTCATATAACAAATACCTATATTAAATATTTGTATATAACTAAAAAGCATAGAATTGTTTTGAATCTATTCTGTAATTAGTATTGTCAACCCACTTTTCCTGATTTTTCCTGATGCAAGATAAGCAAACGCTATAAACAATAGTATAACAATTCCTGCCGGCAGCAATATAGTTCCCAACCCTGGAGCCGAAGCAAAGTTACTGATTCCTGCAAGCCTCATAACTGCTGACACAAGTGGGTCTGTCAAAAATGCAGCAAGTATTATTCCTATAACTGAACCAATAACAGCAACTATGCCAAATCTCAGTGCAAATGTCAGACGCAGCCAATTTGTCTGAAATCCGATTGCTTTGTAAATACCCAAATTTTTTTGTTCTGAAACGAGAATCTTACTTCCTGTCAGCACGGTTACAATCAATATAAAAACTGCTGCCATACTATACATGAATATCATCAATAAACGCATTGCCAAAATAATCCCAAACAATCCCGGCCATGTATTTTCATGTACATGGACATCACCTCCGTAGGCATCCTCCAACGCCTCTGCAATCGCTGATTTTTGGGAAGCATCCGATAAAAAATAATGCCAGCACCAGAGATTTGGATGATCCTGCCCAATGTGCAGATAACCCTCACGATTCATTCCTACAGTATCACCCATGTCATTTGCGCAGGAATAAATACCTGATACAATATATTCTCCGCTGCCACTATCGCCCCTGACAGTTACCATATCCCCAATGGAAACACCGAAATTATCTGCCACAAATTCAGTCAGCACAATTTCATTTTCAGCAGTACATGTCTTACCTTTTAACAGATGAAATCTTTCAGGCTGATCAATTACATTGGCTGTGTAGTTCACTCCATTTACGGATACAGATGGCATCGCCAATACATACGTGTCCGTAATGTCTGAATATAACCGAATCGTATTTTCAAATTCTTCATGTGTCAGACTGCCAAAAGACTGAACCCCTATATCGTGGTCGGCAGGGTTGAAAGCATCCATCATACCTTTCCCATCGGAGCCAAGCCATGCATCCATACGCCCGATTACCGAGGCAAAAAATACAAGTAATGCCGCTACAGTAAGTGCTCCGATATACCAGCGTTTTCCTGAAGTAAGCTGCCGATATGCAAGACGCAGATGCAATCCCGTTCCAAAGGCGGAAACAGTTCGATTAGGATTGAAATACACCTTTTCCTCATCCCTGCGAATCGCCTGCATCGGTTTAACCTTGCCAATTCTTGCTGTCCTTACAATAACAAATCCCATTAAAATAGCCCAAATGAAAGTAAATGACAGTATTATCCATATAAAAGGTAAATCAGTTGGAATCTTTATACCGATTGTTGTAAGCGTCATATTCGCGACAAGGCTGCTTAATGGTATGGAAATGACTAGACCAAGCAGCATCCCCACTGTAATTGGAAGCAAATATTGATACATCTGAAGCATACGCAATTTCCATGATGTAAAGCCAATCGTTTTCAGAATCCCCATATTTACCGTATCTGTCTCAACGGTGCTGCTGATACTGTGTCCAATTACTATCATAACGACAAATAGTAAAATCAATACAAAAGCAAGAAAAAAACCGCAAAAAGCATTTTGCAAAATCACCATAAAGCCTGCAATGGCATTCCTGCCATGAACATCCTCGGAATATTGGCTGATATGCGTTTTTCCGTTAATCAGACTATTTAATTCAGATTCATTCAGCCCTGTTTTTTCCATCGGGAAAATATGCAGCATCGCACCGTCCCGTGCTAATCCGTCTATCCCTGCATTTTGTAAAATAGAAAGTGCCTCATTTCGGTCAGCTTCACTTATGAGAAATCCTTTCATGCCAATCATAGAACTTCCCATAAATGGGTCCTCATAAAATCCCTTTACTGTAAGTGTAAGATTTTTGCCAGCACGTGCAATTGGGAACGTTATTTCATCTCCAATCTGTGTGCCAAACATAGATACCATAGACGGCGATACATACACCTCACCCTCTGCAATTTTATCAGGACTTTCCATATATCCTGATAAATCATCCCTAAAAAAATGATAGCGGTTTTCCTCAGGGTGATAGAGAATCAACTGCCCCTCACTGTCAGACTCCTGTTCATTTGCCGTATAATTGGAATAAATCAGAGGCTGCACCTCTACCCGTTCAATCTCTGGCAGACTTTCAATGTCAGCAGTCAAATTTGAATTATCAGGAACCCCTGAAACCCATATGGTAAGGTCACCAAAGCCTGCCCGCACAATCTCTGCCCGGACATATGTATCTGAATTGGACCATACCGTCAATGCCGTTCCAAGTGCTGTCATCGCCAACAGCATTACTACAAAAATTCCTGCAAGACCATTCTTATGTTTTTTCAGATTTGCCATTAACATTATCTTCGTTTCCATCAAATTCCTCCTTACCATTGTAAAGAGGAAAGCCATTCGTTTACCTTGGCTTCTCTTTCTTTTACATCCTGAGGGCAATAGGAGGTCAGGGAAAGCTCATCCAAAATCTGTCCGTCCTCTAAATACAAAATACGGTTTGCCCGAATTGCCGCTTTTATATCATGGGTTACCATCAAAATGCTCTGTCCGTTTTCGCTAAGCTCCGTCAAGAGATTGAGAACCTCCTCACTGTTTGACTTATTTAATGCACCTGTGGGCTCATCAGCAAAAATCAGATTGGGGTCATTCATCATTGCCCTGGCAATTGCAGCCCTTTGTGCCTCACCGCCTGATACTTGTGATGGCAGTCTGTCCTTTGCATTATCTGCGTGCATTTGTACGAGCAGATTACGTGCTTTTTCCCTCACTGCTTTTTCGTTTTTATTTTTCCCCACAGCTCCTGCCACAGCTACATTTTCAAACAAAGTAAGATTACTTACCAAATGTGTCTGCTGGAACACAAACCCAAATGCTTCCGCACGCAGCTTAGCCATCTTATTTTCAGAAATTCCGTTCATACTTTGTCCCTTGAATGTAAGCTCACCTGATGTAATGCCATCCATACCACTTAAAGCATACAAAAGAGTGGACTTTCCTGCACCTGATGCACCCATAATTACCGTGAAATCACCCTCATATATTTCTACCGTGACAGACTTTAATATTTGCGTTTCCTGTCCGCCCTGGGAAAATGACTTACAAAGATTTTTTGCACAAAGAATTGCTTTTTTCATCCTGCCGCCTCCATTCGTTCCGCACCTTTTACAATCAGCCGTTTTTTACCTGTATTCAAATCTGGTTTGATTTTTTCTGTGAATGTTACATGAAACCGCACAAACCCTAGATTCTTCTCATTCAATATCATTCTCACTTGGTTTAATACCTCACAGCGTATTCTGTCCCTTGAAGCATTTTCTGAAATCTCTGCAAGCATCTCAAATGATGCCTGACTGATTTGCCGAAACTGATAATCCCGAAGTCCCTCAATACATATTCCTTCCACTGCTAGCGGATGTAAAAATTCCCGATTACCATTGCCGTCATCAAACCAAAGAATATCCTCATTTCTACCCAGTAATCCCACAGCTCTTGTAAACGGATAACGGCTATCCTTATCAGCCCTTTGTATTATCAGATTGTCCGTTAAGCGGTACCGTATCAACGGCTGTGCAAAGTTATAAAGAGAAGTCAGATACATTGCTCCATTCTCCACTTCAATTACATTCATATCATCAAACAAAATCATCCCTTCTGTTGTATCAGCCTCCACACCAAGGGAAAGCGACTCGCTGGCTCCGTAAAAGTTGATAACCTCTGTCTGAAAAACCGTCTCCAAATAATGACGCAGGTTAACTCCAAGAGGCTCCCCACAGGAAATTACCCTAAATACATTAGTTTTGACGTCACCGTGCTCCACCAGCTCTCCGAGAATTTTAACCGCAGACGGATAACCAATGATTATGTTTGGTTTGAATTCCTGTATCTTATGAATCCATTCACTAAGCGGTGTTTTTATGTCCAAATACAACTGTTCGGCATGAACACCGCGTATTCCATCTCCAACTGCCATTGCTCCGCCATAACGCCCGTCTGTTGCCGCAATATAAACAATCCGTGGACGGTCAGCAAGTAATTTTAATATTTGCGGCATTGACATATTCCAGAGAGCTGCCCGAATAATGCCAAGTAGCATATTACTCCACGCAGCTTCATCATAGACAAAGTATCCTGGTTTTCCCGTGCTTCCTGAAGAATGTACCACATGATATTTCCCTTTAAACAGCCCGCTGTCAGCTTTTTCTTCGGCATCAAACTGCCGAAGCTCCTCCTGCTTTAAATCTGATACTGTGACCAGCTCATCAAAGTTCTGTAAAAGCAGGGCTTTATTGATTGACGGAAATTCCGAAAGTGGTGTACATGCAATATTTTCTTTGGTAATCCCTGCCTGCTCAAAGGTTTTATGATAGTATCCTGAATATGTATAAGCGTACAGAAGCAGTTTTCTTAACTTTTTTTCCTGTAATTTCTGAATCTGTTTCGGTTTTTTTTTCGTATTCTTTTTTAATTTGTATAAATCCCACAATAATTTTAAATCCTGCATCCTTTACCTCCCTCTATTTTATTTTAAATATATATTTGTCCTTATAATTTTCCCTATGGTAATAATGTACCTCCCCTGTGCTTTGATTAAACACAATACTCCACTCCGTGGATTCAAATTCACCAAAGTTGTCCTTACTTACGCTATCCAATGCCACACATACATCGTCCATGCTCATCGTGCTATTCTCCGACAAAGCTTTCGTTAAAATATCATACCGCTCGTGGGACTGCTTTGTCCCGATACCATTTTTTTCTCCTGCTGCAAGATAAAAATTTGTGACAACCCGTGTCTCGGTTACAACCATTTCGTTATTGATATATTCCACGACAACACTTCGCCCGCTCGTATCCGCCAACGCAAAATGCATCATATAACCCATTGAAGCGTGCATATCATATTGACTGAGCAATTCAACTGCTTCATCCACATTTGCAGCTTTGTCAAGCAGAAGACGAATTGCCGTTGTCGTAGTAATATCAGGCTTATCTGAATTTTGGGAAATGGTGGCAAAATCCTGAATCATATTAACGGAAACTGCAAGCCCTTTTTCATTCATACCATCCAGTGGCGCATACAGACAGATAATTGCCTGCGCCTTGGCAGGCAAAGATGACAGCTCAACCCCACTCATGCTTATAAAGTCTGTATTAACAGTAGAAATGGAAGCATATCCATTTTCAGGTTTGTTTTGCACAATCATGGCATTGCAGTTGTTCCAGTCAAAGTTTCTGCCAAACAAAGAATGACTATCAGCATTCTTCACTGAAATGGTACTGCACCCGAAGGACATTGCCCCAAAAGAAATGGCCGTTGTGCCTGTAAGTACATGTTCTGATAAAAAGGAAACGACTTCTGCGTCAGAGGATGCACCACCCTGCTGCAAAAATTCATCAAACCCATAATCACCGTCATACGTAACTGCTGACAATCCAACTGTAACCTGTACAACCTCTCCATCCATACTCCATCCGTTAATGTATAAGCCTCTTCCTTATCCACGATTTCATTTCCCACCTCACTGCCACTGTTTTCCGTTAAACTTAATTTCCCATCATCTTTACGTCCACATCCAAATATACCAAATGACAATATAACTATTACAATGGCCGCAACAAATGCTTTCTTACCCATAACCTTCACTCCTATATCAATCTCTGTTTACCGCTTATGAATAAAGCAGGTATTTCCCTGTAAATAAAGTGTAACAAACGCATCAAAGAATAACAAATACTTATATCAAATACTGTTCTATGCTTTACAGTTATGTCTTGTTTTGATATAGTATAAAAGTATCGATGTTCAAATCAGGAGGAAAATTTTATGGAATTACGGGTATTACAATATTTTCTTGCCGTAGTCAGGGAACAAAGCATTTCTGGCGCAGCAGAGTATCTGCATCTCTCACAGCCTACACTTTCACGTCAGCTAAAAGATTTAGAGGACGAACTGGGAAAACAGCTTTTTATCCGGGGCAGCCGAAAAATTACTTTGACAAATGAAGGGATGACACTTAGAAAACGGGCAGAAGAAATTATGCAGTTGGTTAAAAAAACTGAGGATGAAATAACACTTTCAGATGACACTGTAAGCGGTAATATATATATCGGTGCAGGAGAAACAGATACAATACGTCTGCTCGCAAAGGCAGCCAAACAACTGCAAACAGACTATCCAAAAATACGTTTACACATTTCAAGCGGTGATGCCACAGATGTACTTGAACAATTAAACAAAGGACTTCTTGACTTTGGCGTACTATTTGAGCCTACTAATTTATCCGAATACAATTATCTTCAAATTCCTACGACAGATGAATGGGGCGTCCTAATGCGGCAAGATGCACCATTATCCGAGAAAAAAGTAATTACACCCGAAGATTTGTGTGATAAACCACTGATTGTTTCGCGACAGGCAGTGAAAAAAGGACAAGGAATATTTGAATGGTTAAGCAAAGAACCTGACGAGCTTAATATCGTTGCTACTTATAGTCTTCTTTTCAACGGTTCTCTCATGGTAGATGAAGGCATGGGCTACGCTTTATGCCTGAACCACATCATTAATACTACAGGAGACAGCAACTTATGCTTCAAACCCCTGTCACCTAAGCTTAGCTCCAAGCTAAATGTAGTATGGAAAAAATATCAGCTTTTGGACAAGGCTTCCGAACTGTTCCTTTCCAAGCTGCAAGAGCTTTTTTCATCAAAATAATAACAACAGGAACAATTATCAGTTCCTTAATTGATATTATAACGGCCGAGTTTTTCATATCTTATCTATAGGTTTTATTGGTATTGTGTTTTTAATTATTGTCTGCTATACTGTATGTAATAATTTTTCATGTGATAATACCCAAGTGATTTGGGAGAAAGGAGACGAATCCATTGTTCTCAAAGAGGATAATTGGATTATATGTGAACCATGATATCAACAAAAGGCAGATATGCGCTTCGTTTAATGATTGATTTATCCATGTATAACCAAGAAAACTACGTTCCCCTAAAGGATATCTCCATGCGTCAGGGAATTTCTGAAAAGTACATGGAAATCATAATAAAAGCACTTGTCAATAACAAATTGATAAAAGGACTTCGCGGCAAAGGCGGCGGCTATAAGCTGACACGTGACCCATCTGAATATACTGTAGGTGAAATTTTAGAGGCGGCAGGTGAGCAGCTTGCTCCTGTTGCATGCCTGCTTCCAAATGCAGAACCATGCAGCAGAAAAAATAACTGTCCTACCATTGCTATGTGGCAAAAATATAATGACATCACCCACGATTACTTCTATGGAATTACCTTGGCTGATTTGGCAGAGAATGAGCCCGTATAAACAAAAAAGAAAATGCTTTTTTCCAGATATTAAGTGATTTTTTATTATTTCACTTGTCTACCTGGAAAGAAGCATATTTTTTTCCTACAAACAGTCTCTTTTTATACTTACATCCTTCCGCATCCATATATGCGGACAGCCCTCGTCGTCATCCGTCTCTCCAAATTCAGCAAATCCCATCCTTTGGTAAAACCCGCTTACCCTGCACTGTGCATGGAGAATTATCGTTTTTCCTCCCTTGCATCTGACATACTGCTCTGCCGCATTTACCAACTTGTTCCCTATGTTCTTACCCCGAAATTCCTTAATGACTGCAAGTCGTCCCAAAACATAATCTTCTGATTTTTCATTCAGAAAAACACGGCACGTTGCTATCGGCACATTTTCCCCATTATAAAGAACGACATGTGCGGCAATATTATCAATAGAATCAAATTCATTTTGGAACCCCTGCTCATCCATAAAAACACTTCGTCTGATTTCCTCCGCAGCAACAGGCAAAACATTCTCATATATTTTATATGTCATTTGCCGCTCCTCCAAAATATCCTGCAATCTCTTTCATCCGCTCTGACTGCTTCACCTGAAACGGACAGCGTCTGTCACAGTGTCCACATCCGACACAGTCAGATGCATGCAGCTTGAGCTTCGAATAATGCTCCTTTGCCATACTGTCCCCTGCAACTGAAAGGTCGTAATATTTATTGATAAGGCCTATGTTTAAGCCTGCCGGACACGGTTGGCAATGATTGCAGTATACACAGTTTCCAACTGCATCCGTTGGTGTAAATGTTCCGATAACGCTATAATCCTTTTCCTCCCGTGAGGCATCAAAAAATCCCAACAGACGCTTCACATCCTCCACATTTCGTATACCTGGCAAAACAGTAAGAACACCAGGCTTATCAAGTGCATACTGAATACACTGATAATCTGTAAGTGCTTCGCCAAATGGTGACGTTCCTGCATCAAGAAGCTGACCGCCCGAAAATGGCTTCATAACGGAAATTCCCACTCCCTCTGCATCACATCTGCGGTACAAGCTCATTCTCTCATTCACAGTCCCATTTGCATATTCACCGTGATGATAATCGTAGCCCGGATTTATGGAAAACATAAGCTGTTCCACAAAGCCCTCATCCAACACCTTATTTGCCGCCTCTGGTGTATGTGTAGAAAGCCCTATATGTCTTACTACACCCTGATTTTTCATGTCCAGTAAATAATCCAGCACACCGTTATTCTGATATGCCTCCCAGTCCGCTATCGCATCAATACAATGGATAAATCCATAATCAATATAGTCGGTCTTCAGATTGCAGAGCATAAAATCAATTTGTGCTTTCACCTTATCTAAATTTGTAGTCCATCCATATTCCCCTGTTTCGTAATTTGCCCCAAAATGAACCTGATAGTACATATTTTTACGCAAATCACCAAATGCTTTTCCGTAGTACTCAAAGGTTTTTGCCCCCGCAGTTGCCAAATCCGCACAGTTAATTCCGTTTTCATAGGCAAGCAGCAACGCACGAACGGCCTCTTTTTCTCCCGTATCCGCTATGTAACTTGTTCCGAGACCGATAACACTGAAGCTGTCACCAGTCTTTTTATTTGTTCTGTACTCCATGACAAATCTGACCACCCTTCACTTTAATATTTTTTATTCTAACATGAAAGGTATTTTTTTGTCACTCTACATTTTTCAGTGCTTCATCCATTGGAATTTTCTTGATTCTCTTAAAGTCAAAAATCATAACTATCAGGTATCCCAGAAGAACAAAGCCGAACATTTTCAAATAGCCCACAGTCTCAAAGTAAAATGAAATCCAACCGTTAAAGTCTTCCATCATTACTTTCCACACCTGACTCATAATATACGCTCCCATGGAATGGTCAAGCTGGTCACACATTTTTGTAATATCACGCTCTGTGATGACCGTTTCTGTCAAGTAGCCAAGACTAACTTTTTTATTTTAAACAGTGATACTCTGTGGGAATTCCACCCAGATACATAATGTCTGCCCCTTATACCAAGCTCCTATTTTCCCATCCATCTGCTCCACAAGGGTTCTTGCAATGGAAAGCCCCAAACCAGTCCCTTCGCGTGTAGCTTCAACCGTGAAGAAACGGTCAAACAGTCTCCCTACCTGTATTTCATCTAAACCTGAAGCCTGATTGAAAAATGAAATTTTTCCGTTATCGTCAAGACACACCTTAAGGTCACCGTCACTATACTTTAGTGCATTATTTAGTATGTTGTTGAACACCCTGACAAGTGCGAAGCGGTTTAGCCATCCTGTAACCTGCCTGTCCGTAATAGTTATTTCAGGCATAATTCCCCTTCCTTCCATTGCACCGTAAAATCCAAGCAGACATTCCTCTAACACACCCTTCACATCCACAGCTTCCTTTTCAAGACTCTCGGTTGAAAGAATAACCGTGTAACGAAACAGCTCCTCCGTAAGCTGTTTTAGATTTTCTATTCTGTTTTCTATGTGGGATAAATATGTCTCAACCTTTTCGCTTTTTTCCTCATTCCCAAGCATCTCCAAATATCCGCATATTGCGGTTAGAGGTGTCCTTAAATCATGGGAAATATTGGTCACTGCATTTTTCAGCTCCATATCCCCCTGACAAAACCTGTGCCGCTCACTTCTCAGCTTTTTAAGCTCCACGTTTATGGCTGCTGCCAGACTTTTTATATACCTGTCGTTACTTGAAACATCTATCAACGTATTTGTTTCAGTCGTGAGTCTGTCGGCAAAAGCAGTTTCAATTTCTTTTGCTGATTTTTGCATTAGTTTTATTTTTATAATAAGAGTAGCTATCGTCACCGCCATGATGCCGACAGGCACCCACAACCATTGATTCATTCTAAAACATCCTTACTTTAAATTCTTTTTCTTAAAGAGCACAATCCCTGCTGACGCGGCTCCGATTAATATGATAACGTCATAGAGCATGATACTGTTTTTAGGACTCCTGTAACAAACCTGAAGCATCTGCCCGGTTGGTAAAACATCAAAAACAATTTCATATACCTCGCGTTTTTTTCCTGACAGGTAAGAAGGGTTTTTTTGCTGTCCCTCTTCTATATATTCATTTGTTTCTTCATCAACATAAATATATCCGCCATAATATTCCGGTGTATCTAATCTGTTCTGTACATAACCTGCGGCCAATATCATAATAATCATAAAACTAAGGCAGGCTACGCTCCCAATTGATTTACTTTGTATTAACATAGCGAACAACAGCATCAGGGCAGTCATGGATATTATAATGAAAAACAGCATGCAGGTTCTTGTAAGCAATTCCCCATACTGCATATCCACACCGAGCAAAAGGCTTCCTAGCCCCCATGCCACAATTACACTTATAGCGTGCAAAATAATATTTGCAGTGCTGCATACAACCAGCTTTGAAATATAAATGCTGCTTCTCTTATGCCCCACAATCAGCTTATTCCTGATTGTCCCGTCAGAATACTCCGTTCCTGCAAACATGCCTGTGAAAATTGCTATGACAAACAGCATAAACAAAGAACCCATAAAAAGCATATCATCCGCTTTACTGTATTCTGCCGGCAAATTGGCATATGCTGCAGAACTTTCGCATACATCCCTCCATCGTAGTATGATTAACACGGCACTTAAAACTCCGGAAAGAAGCATACACCATTTATATAAACTGCTTTTAAACAACCTGCGAAATTCAGTAGAAAGTAATTTACTCATTGTCGCCACCTCCCACCAAATTAATATAATATTTCTCCAGACTGTCGCCCCGTTCCGTAATGGATAAAACCTCACAATTTTTCTCTGCAAGAGCCGTGACAAGCTCCGTCACGCTGATTTGACCATATATGTCGGCTTCGGTATCCGATATGATACTGTACTCTATATTCCTCTCATCCATAACACTGCACAAAAGCTTTGTGTCAGTTACTGTGACTCTCTTGCACTTGCGGCATTCTGCTTCCAGGTCAGATGCACTGATTTCCCTCACAAGCCTTCCTCTATCAATAAAGCCGTAATGGGTTGCCAGCTTGGAAAGCTCATCCAAAATATGACTGGAAATAAGTACCGTTATCTGTTTTTCCCTGTTCAGCTTTAAAATAAGCTCCCGCATTTCTACAATTCCCTGTGGGTCCAGCCCATTTACAGGCTCGTCCAAAACAAGAAAATCAGGAGAACCGCACAGTGCAACAGCAATACCCAAACGCTGTTTCATTCCAAGGGAAAAGTGTTTTGCTTTCTTCTTGCCTGTATCCGCAAGTCCCACAAGGGCAAGCAGTTCTTTGATTCCGTCCATGGACGGCACCCCTAATATTCGGTATTGCTGTATAAGGTTTTCCTCGGCAGTCATATCCATATAAATGGAAGGTGTCTCAACCACACCTCCCATTCTCCGTCTCATTGCAAAAATCCCAGTATCTGTATGTTTTTTTCCGTACAGCGAATAACTTCCATGCGTCGGCTCCTGCAAACCACAAATCAAGCGGATTAATGTTGTCTTTCCTGCACCATTCTTTCCTATAAATCCATAGATTGCACCCTTTGGTACATGCATGCTAAGCCCGTCTAACGCTTTGAAGTCTCTGTAATATTTACAAAGCCCCTCTGTCTCTAAACAATATTCCATAAAAACAACTCCTTTCCATTGGGACATCAGCCCAACTCTTAATAACCGTATTCTACATCCAAACAGTAAAGAAACCGGTCAAGAAAAGAGTAAAGATTTAGTCAATATTTTTACCCCTTGAAGCGAAATCCTATTCCCCATATGGCTTCTATATATTCCACAGGACTTACCTCACGAAGCTTCTTGCGGAGATTGCTTATGTGCTGCTTTAATGAGGAGTCCGTACAATCAGGCGTATCCTCACTGATACGCTCCAAAATCACAGACTTGGATATTGCATTTCCCTCATTTAACATAAGCAGCTTTAAAATGGCGTGCTCCGTCTTTGTGAGCTTCACAGTGTTTCCTGCAACATCCGCCTCATGGCTTTCCAAATTCAATCTCACATCACCCGCAGCCAGCACATCGCCTGTAACATTATTCTGTTTTTTCCGCAGTTGGACCTTGATTCTTGCTAACAGCTCCCTGATTTCAAAGGGCTTTGTAATATAATCTGCCGCACCGCCAAGAAGCATGTCCACCTTATCATCCACACCGATTTTGGCACTTACCACGATAACAGGCACATTGCCAATTTGGGGAAGAAGCTCCTCCCCTGACAAACCAGGCAGCATCAAATCAAGCAAAATCACATCAGGACTTTCCCGCTCCAGCAAAAGGAGAGCTTCCGTTCCCGAATATGCCTGCACCGTCTCATATCCCTCATTGCTTAACGCTTCCTTCAGCATATCGCCAATATACACATCGTCATCTATAATCATTATCTTACTCATTTGCCAAATCCTCCTGTTACATTTTCTATCCTTTACCGTAATATGTCAAGGTGGAAACACAAACGTAAAATCCGCCACACCAAGGTATTCCTTAATGCGGCGGTTCTTATTCAAATATTCTTTTTACTTAGTTACTCTACATCCTGCAATGCTGCAAATCCTGTCTCACCTGTACGAACTTTGACAACCTGCTCCACATTGTAAACGAAAATCTTTCCGTCTCCAATATGTCCTGTGTACAGTGTTTTCTTTGCTGTGTCGATTACCTGCTCCACAGGTATTTTGCTTACAACTACTTCAATCTTAACCTTTGGCAGAAGTGTTGCATCAAGTTCAACGCCACGATACATTTCGCCTGCACCTTTTTGAATGCCACATCCCATTACCTGGGTCATGGTCATTCCCGTTACACCAAGCTCATTTAAGGCACGCCTGAGCTTCTCATACCTTGAGAGCTTAGCCACAATAACAATCTTGTAAATTCCCGTTGCAGATGCTACAGGTGCCTGTGCCACCTTAACTGCGGCATCAATCTGGGCAGGAGATGCATTTTCATATTCTTCTGTACCCAAATCTGTGTTTTCATTTTCATCCATGATATTTGAAATATCCATAAGTGAAAATCCTGCGTAAGCAGACGGAAGACCATGTTCTGTAGCATCAAGACCTACAATTTCTTCCTCCTCTGTTACACGAAGCCCAAATATAAGCTTGATTATATAAAATGTAATTGTGATAGCTATTGCCGTAAATGCAATGATTGCACACATTCCGATAAGCTGTGTTCCAAGAAGCTTAAATCCGCCCCCGTAAAACAGTCCTTTATCAACAATCTGATTTGCACCAAAGAACTTACCGTCACCATATCCTCTTGCAAATGCAGGAGCTGTATCCGTTGCAAATAAGCCGACTGCAATTGTTCCCCAGATACCGTTCATCATATGTACTGCCACTGCACCTACCGGGTCATCAATGTGAAGCTTGTAATCCAAAAGCCATACACCAAATATTACAAGTACACCTGCCACTGCACCGATAATGATGGAACCAAGTGCATCCGTTACATCACAGGAAGCGGTAATTGCCACAAGACCTGCAAGTGATGCATTCAGACACATGGAAACATCAGGTTTGCCATATTTCATCCATGTAAATACCATACATACAACAGTCGCAATTGCTGGAGCAATCGTTGTAGTTACAAATATGGAACCAAGCTCTCCAATAGACATTGCTGCCGCTCCGTTAAAGCCATACCAGCCAAGCCAGAGGATAAATACACCTAAGGCACCAAGGGGAAGATTATGTCCCGGAAATGCATTTACTTTCGTCACCTTTCCATTCTTATCTCTCGTAAACTTTCCAATACGCGGCCCAAGAATTTTTGCTCCAATCAGGGCACAGATACCGCCCACCATATGGATACAGGTTGAACCTGCAAAGTCGTGGAAGCCTCTTTGGGCCAGCCATCCGCCGCCCCACACCCAGTGTGCTTCAATCGGATATATCAGTCCTGAAATCACTGCTGAGTATACACAGTAGGATAAAAACTTAGTTCTTTCAGCCATGGCACCTGATACAATGGTAGCCGTGGTTGCACAAAATACTAAGTTAAACACGAAGTTTGACCAGTCAAAGCTCTCATAAGCCGTAAAGATATCAAAGCCCGGCTTACCGATAAGTCCTACCATATCCTCTCCGAGAAGAAGACTGAAACCAATCAGGATAAACATTACAGTACCAATACAAAAGTCCATCAGATTCTTCATTATAATGTTGCCTGCATTTTTTGCCCTCGTAAAACCTGTCTCCACCATTGCAAAGCCTGCCTGCATCCAAAATACTAACGCGGCACCGATTAAAAACCAGACGCCAAAAATGTTGTCAGATACAAACTGCATAATTTCTTCTGTCATAATTTTGTCCTCCTTATAATAAAAAAGTGATGCAGATGGGGTATTTTCAACCTTTATCATATGCCCCATTGCATCACTTTTCTTATTAACTTTATTTTATTTCCATTGGATAATTGTTGTCAAAGCATGCCCTGCAAATCGGCAGGTCTCCTACCATAGTCTGCAAATCTTCAACCTTCATATATCCGAGTGTATCAGCTCCTATGAGCTGTCTGATTTCCTCCTCGGAACGGGAGGATGCAATCAGTTGTTTATTTGACGGAACATCTGTGCCAAAGTAACACGGGTAAAGAAATGGCGGTGAGCATATTCTCACATGTACCTTGTCTGCTCCTGCTTTCTTTAGCATGTGTATCAGATTGGCAATGGTTGTTCCCCTTACAATTGAATCATCTACAAGAACGATACTTTTATTCTTTACTGCGGATGCCAGAACGCTCAGTTTTATTCTTACACCTGCCTCCCGTTCCTTTTGTGTGGGCTTGATAAAGGTTCTTCCCACATAGCTGTTCTTGTAAAATGCCTGACAATATGGTATCCCTGATGCATTGGCATATCCCAGTGCCGCCGCGATTCCCGAATCAGGAACCCCTGCAACAAGATCCGCATCAATTGGATATGCCTTTGCAAGTGCCTCACCTGCTTTTAGTCTTGCATCGTATACCGAAATGCCGTCAATGTAGCTGTCAGGTCTTGCAAAATATATATACTCAAAAATACAATGTGCCTGTTTTTTCTGACACAGGGATGTGTCCGACGCAATTCCATCCTTTGTTATCGTCACAAGCTCACCTGGCCGTACATCCCGCACAAAGGAAGCTCCAATGGCAGTCAGTGCACAGCTTTCTGATGTTATGATATATGTATCATCCTTTTTTCCGATACAAAGAGGCTTCAGTCCCAAGGGGTCCCGCACGCCAATCAGCTTTCTCGGACTTGCTATTACCAAGCCGTATGCTCCCTTAATTTTCCCTGCCGTCTTAACGATTGCCTTCTCCACGGAAGCTGTTGTTACTCTCTCTCTCGCTATAAAGTAGGCAATCACCTCTGAATCGGTTGTCGTATGAAATATGGCTCCCGTCATTGCAAGCTCCTCACGGAGCTGCTCCGTATTAACAAGGTTTCCATTATGTGCCAGTGCCAATGTTCCCTTAATATAATTAAGCACAAGCGGTTGAGCGTTATTTAAGGTAGTCTCTCCTGTTGTCGAGTATCTTACATGCCCTACACCGATATTTCCTTTCAGGGGAGCCATTGTACTTTCCCGAAATACTTCACTTACCAGCCCCATGCCTCTGTGTACATTTACATTGCCCTTGGGTCCACTGGTGTCCGACACTGCAATACCGCAGGATTCCTGCCCTCTGTGTTGCAGTGCTGACAATCCATAATAAATACGCTGTGTAACATCATCACCTGAAATATCGTATATTCCAAATACACCGCATGCCTCTTTTATCCTTTCATCCTGTTCCATAATATCCTCCAGACAAGAACGTTCCTTCACTATATTGCGAAAAGAAGCTTTTCGTAGGTCGGATATGGTAACTCCTCATCAGGAATCAACGCCTCGATTTCATTTGCACGTGCTGCAAGTGCATCCATCTTAGGCAGAACCTTGTCTCTGCATGCATCTGCTGCCGCCTGCATATCCTCAATTGCAAGTGTCTCCTCGATTATCTTCTTAAGATCTGCAACATTTTCAGTAATAAACTCATACGCATCTGTCAGCTTGCTTACAAGTGCTTCCTCAGCAGACATGGAAAGTGTCGGCATAAATGCTTTCTTGCCTGCTGCGTTTGCCGCAATTTTTCCTGCATAGTTTGAAACGGACGGCAAAAAGTCCTTTGTGAGCATATCAGCCATTGTACGTGCCTCTATTCCTATGGTCTTCACATAGTTTTCAAGAAGAATTTCATATCTTGCAAATATTTCTTCTTTCGTAAAAATACCATGCTTTGTGAAAAGCTCAACATTTTTATCCTCAATAAACTTCGGCATACAGTCAGGCGTTGTCGGAAGATTATATAAGCCTCTTTCCTCTGCTTCCTTCACCCATTCGTCCGTATAACCGTTTCCGTTAAATACAACCTTTTTATGCTTTCTGATAGCACGCTTGATAAGCTCATGCACTGCATGCTCCATATCCTCAGGCTTTGTTCCCTCAAGCTCATGGTAAAACTGCTCAAGTGCCTCTGCAACGGCAGTATTAAGAACCACGTTAGGGTTTGACACAGAAGCTGCCGAGCCAAGCATACGGAACTCAAACTTATTTCCCGTAAATGCAAACGGTGACGTACGGTTTCTGTCCGTGTTATCTTTAACAAAATGAGGAAGAACATGTGCTCCCGTCTCAAGCTGTACCTTTTCCTGCTTTCCGAAATATGTATCATTCTCAATTGACTGGAGAACTGCCGTAAGCTCATCTCCAAGGAAAATGGATACGATTGCGGGAGGTGCCTCATTTCCACCAAGTCTGTGGTCGTTACCTGCGGAGGATGCCGATATTCTCATCATATCAGCGTAATCATCAACCGCCTTGATAACCGCCATCAGGAATACAAGAAACTGTATATTCTGTGCCGGTGTGCTTCCCGGATTTAGCAAATTTACTCCGTCATTTGTAGATACTGACCAGTTATTATGCTTACCGCTTCCGTTGATTCCCTCAAACGGCTTTTCATGGAGCAGACATTTCAGTCCATGCTTTTCAGCCACCTTTTTCATTGTATCCATCGTAAGCTGGTTGTGGTCTACGGCAACATTTGCCGTTTCAAATATCGGTGCCATCTCATGTTGTGCAGGTGCTACCTCGTTATGCTTTGTCTTTGCAGGGATACCGTACTTCCAAAGCTCCCTGTCAAGATCATGCATAAATGCTGCAATTCTTGGCTTTATGGAACCAAAGTAGTGGTCCTCCATCTCCTGTCCTTTCGGAGCAGGTGCACCGAACAGGGTTCTACCGCAGAACACAAGGTCCTTTCTCTTATTATAAAGCTCCTTATCAACAAGGAAATATTCCTGCTCAGGGCCAATTGTTGTGGATACGCCTGTTACATCCTTGTTTCCAAGAAGGTGAAGAATCTTAACCGCCTTTTCACTCAACACTTCCATGGAACGAAGCAGCGGTGTCTTTTTATCAAGTGCCTGACCGCCATAGGAGCAGAACGCTGTAGGTATGTAAAGTGTTCCGTCCTTAATAAAAGCAGGTGATGTAGGGTCCCATGCAGTGTAGCCTCTCGCCTCAAAGGTTGCACGAAGTCCGCCTGACGGAAAGCTTGACGCATCAGGCTCACCCTTTACAAGCTCCTTACCCGAAAACTCCATAATAACCTCTCCGTCTCCCGCAGGCTGTATAAAGCTGTCATGCTTTTCTGCCGTAAAACCTGTCATCGGCTGGAACCAGTGTGTATAATGTGTTGCCCCGTTTTCAACTGCCCACTCCTTCATTGCAACCGCAACGGAATTGGCAACATCAAGCTCCAAATGCGTTCCGTTTTCAATTGTCTTCTTAAGCGCCTTATACATATCCTTCGGCAACTTGGTTCTCATTACCTTATCGTTAAAAACAAGACTTCCATATAATTCGGGTATTTCATTTGTCATATCCATTCTCCTTCCTATTTCCAAACCAAAAAAAATAGCGCCTTAGAGATATTCTCTAAAGCGCCTTTGCTTTTATACAACGAATTATACACCTAAATTTTCGGTTGTCAATCCCTTTTTTTAAAAAATTTAAAATCAGCTTTCCTCCTTGCTTTCCCTGAAGGCTCTGAGCTTTTCCTTTATAATGGCAGGATTGTCTCCCGCCTGAATGGAAAGCACTCCCTCCGTAACCATTTCCATAATCAGTGCTTCCTGCTCACTGCTTTTTTGAAGCTTTCTTGAAATAGGTATGCATACCCAATTTGCAAGTATGGAACCATACAATGTAGTAATCAGTGCCAGTGCCATGCCTGACCCTATGCCGTCAGGGTCCTCCATGTCATGCATCATATTAATCAGACCAAGTAATGTTCCCACCATTCCCCATGCAGGTGAATAGGCTCCCAAATCTTTCCAGAACTGTATTCTTTTTTGGTTTCTTTCCTCATAATGAAAACGTTCTGTCTCCATGATATCCTTAACAAGCGTAGGGTCGGTTCCATCCACAATGAGATTAATTCCCTTTCTCATCAAATCATTTTCAATCTGACCTGCCCGTTCCTCAAGTGATAACAGTCCCTCTTTTCTGGATGTATTTGAAAGCTCAATAATCTGTTCTGATATTTCATCCGCATTATGCTCACTTTTATTAAATGCAATGAAAAAGCATTTTAATCCATCAATATAATCCTTAAAGGAATCCGATGTTATCATCACTGCAAAAAATGCACCGCCAAAGGTCATTACCGCTGATGGTCCATGCAAAAAACGATACAGTGTCCCAATACCGCCATTACTTATGATTCCGTACACAATCATTGTAAAGCAACACAAAAAGCCGGTGATAGCAGCAAAATTTTTTTTGCTCACTATACTTCCTCCCCGCTATCCTTTAAAATATCCGTTTCATGTTCTTCTTCCCACTTTGCCTCTTGGTCATTTTGAGGGCAATTTCTTTTACGTGTTGATTTCAACTCACTTATTTTTACTCTGAGCCGGGCTTTAATTGGTAAAAGAATTGTTGCAAAGAAAACTCCATACAGCATGCTTAACATGGCAACGGCAAAATTAGGACCGATGGAATCCGTATTACTTAAATCATGAAGTACAAAAACAAAATAAAACAAAAACGTCATCACACCACCAAATATGAAACATTTAATGGCAAGCCAAATGGCATTTTCCGCTCTTTCGTACGCATCAACCTGGCCATACTGCTCTTTTTTAAATGCCAGTACAAATCCATTAAAAAAATCCTTTAACAAACCTGCTGCCAGTAAAAACAAAACCAGCGTCACTGCTATAAAAGTGAAGGAAGGAAAGTCAAGGTAATAAATGATGGAAAGCCCTTGTGTCAGAAGCGACACCACAAGCATGGCAATCACCATAAATACTGCAAATCCATATGTAATGGCATACACGATTTCTTTCTTTTTCTTATTTCCGTTTTCCTCAATCAAACGTATCATATTTTCCTCTGCCCTCCTGGAATAATGATCCTCAGAAAGCCGCTCACCTGACAAAAGCTCATTGACATTTATTTTGATTTCCTCACAAAGAGGTATCATCAGTCCCACATCAGGCATGCCTTTTCCGCATTCCCATTTTGATATGGTTCTGTCACTGATATCCAGCTTATCGGCAAGCTGCTTCTGGGTAAGGTTTTGTTCCTTTCTCATCTCGGCTATAAATTTACCAATTTTAACCTGATCCATCACAAAATCCTCCTTTCAGGTTGCAGAATACAATACATGCAAAAAACTCACAACTTATGCTCCGTAGAAAGCACTCCACGAATCGTAGAATTCCTTATTTTATGCCATTTCCTCAGGCTTTATACATTGTCTGCCATATAGTTTATTCATTTCCTTAAACTTCCCTTACCGGGAATTTTTGTTTACGTACTGCTTACTATGTTATTGAGCCACACACCTTTTTTAACAAGTATAAATCCCACAAGGCATTTAATTAAGTCAATTGCCTGAATACATACATATAACAAAATCAAAGGCAGCGCCGTATACCTGCTTAAAACATATGCCACAGGATAGGAAACCGCCCACAAAAAGGCACTGTCAAACAAAAAAGTAACTATGGTATTTCCACCTGCCCGAAGCGTAAAATATGAGGCATGCATAAATGCCCACGCAGGCATAAACATGGCAGAAACCCTCATATAAGAGGTTGCAATCTGCCTTACATCATCCGTAGTGTTATAGAGCATCGGAAACAGAGGGGATGCAAGAAACATAATTGCCCCTAGTCCTAAGCACAGCACAACGGAAAAGGTTATAAGCTTCCTGTCAGTATCCTTTGCCTCCTCATATTTTCCCGCACCCAAAAGCTGTCCCACAACAATGGCAATTGCATCTCCAAATGCCACAAACACCACATTAAACAGGTTAGATATGGTAGATGCTATATTTATCGCCGCAACGGCAGCAAGTCCCCTTAGGGAATAGCACTGATTCAGTGATGCCATACCTGCGGACCACAATACTTCATTGATTGTAAGGGGCGTACCCTTAATAATGATTTTTTTAACCAGAGCGCCCGGAATATACATTGTTTTATAGGCTCCCGTGATAAACTTCATTCTGTCACTGTGTCTGTGCGTCCATATAATTACAATAATCATCTGAACATATCTTGATATCACTGTAGCAATAGCTGCACCCTGAACACCAAGCTCAGGCATACCAAGGTTTCCGAAAATGAGCACCCAATTTAAAAATAGGTTTACCGCTACCGCGACAACACCTGCTTTCATGGATACGACTGTCTCTCCGCACTCACGCAATGTTCCACTATACGCCTGTTCTATGGCAAATGGTGCAAGCCCGATAAACATAATCAGCATATACTGTTTTCCATAGCTCAGGGCATCGCCAACAGAAAGCCCGTTGCCCTCACCCTTTAAGTACATTTGTATCAGATTATCCCCAAACAGTGATAAAATTGCAATTCCAAGCACCGTAATACCAATACAGATAATTAATTTAAAGCGGAATGTATACCGGATACCCTCCTCGTCATCGCTTCCGTAAAATTGTGCGGTAAAAATACCCGCACCCGAAATTGCGCCAAAAACTGCAAGGTTAAACACAAGCAGAAGCTGGTTTATAATTGCAATGCCTGACATCTGCTCCGTTCCTATCTGTCCGACCATTATATTGTCCAGAAGTCCTACAAAATTTGTGATTCCGTTCTGTATCATAATCGGCACTGCAACGCCTAATGTCATTTTATAAAATTCTTTTGTGCCGAAATATTTTTTCAGTGTATTCATATTGTTCCCACCTACCTTTTTTTCCATTTTTTTCGTTTTCGTCTTGCCTTTTGCCCGTTTTCAATACGGTACTGATTGATACGTTCCGCAATGGAATTGTAATCACGCTCAAACAGCTCATTGCACATTTGTATTTTCAGTATGTCAGGCTCTATTCTGTCATATATTTTATCTATCACAAACTGCTTGCTTTTCTCCTTATATTTGGGCATATCATTCAGCTCCTGAATATGTGCAAGCTCGGGTCTCCACATAAAGGTAAGCTGCCTTTTTAAATCAGCCTTTGGAGCCCGCTGCATCTGCCGCAGCATGTAAAAATCCGCACCATCCTCCAGCTCGTCTATGGTTATAATTCCCCACCACTCCGGGACATGCTCCACAATATGATGGGCATGGCTTGACCCTACCGCCACAATGTTATAATCAAAAAATGTGTCATAATCTTTCACCTGTCTGTCAAGTCTTGCATATGTATCCGCATCACTTTTTATCTCAATACCCACAAATGCATCCTCTGTAATCATAACAACATCTGCCCTTGATTTTCCCATATTCTTTTCTTCCAGTATACGAACTCTGCCGAAGTGTTCCTCCAAATACTCAAACAAAGGCTCACGTATATCTTTATCGTAAAGCATATTATTTTTCCTTTCTCAATAAACGTTTGCAAAATTCCTTTTTCTGAACGAACGTTGTACAATGTAGACAATATCACCACAAGGCACGCTTTCGCTATGCGTCGCACGTAACGGTACATAAGGTGTTGCATGTCCCCAGAACTCCATCTGCTCCACATCCACCTTAGGACATGCAGCACCTAAGTACCGACGGCTCCCCAATGCCTTGCTTGCGATATTGTCTACATTGTACAACTACTTTTTGAAAATCGAAAGTTCTCAACTACCTGCCTATAGGAAATTCGGAGGAATTTCCTATAAATTAAAAAGGAGCCTCACCAAATACAGCTTATCAGCGGGTCTCCTTTTTCATATTCATATGGTTAAGGGTTACAGGTTTTCCTTTATCTGCCTGTAAATTCCCTCAGCGTCAAGTTCGTACTTGTGAAGTAGCTCAAGTGCAGGTCCCGACTCTCCAAACGTATCCTTTACACCAAGTCTTGTAAGTCTTGTCGGACACTGTTCTGAAAGCACCTCTGCTACTGCACTTCCGAGTCCTCCGATTATGGAATGCTCCTCTACGGTAAATATACGTCCCGTAGCTTTTGCAGCCTCCACAACCAACGTTTCATCTATCGGCTTTATTGTATGAATATTTATAACCTGAGCGTCAATTCCGTCAGCAGAAAGTCTTTGGGCTGCGGCAAGTGACTCAGATACACAAAGTCCCGTTGCAATAATCGTAATATCTTTTCCTTTTCTAAGCTCCACACCTTTTCCAATTTCAAACTTGTATGAAGCTTCATCATTTATAACTGGAACCGCAAGTCTGCCAAATCTTAAATAGCATGGTCCCTCATACTCATATGCTGCGCGAACTGCCGCGCGTGCCTCAACATCGTCACATGGGTTTATGACAACCATACCTGGAATCGTTCTCATAAGTGAGATATCCTCGTTACACTGATGAGTCGCACCATCCTCACCTACGGAAATACCTGCATGGGTTGCTCCTATTTTTACGTTCAGATGCGGATAGCAAATCGAGTTTCTTACCTGCTCAAAAGCCCTGCCTGCTGCAAACATTGCAAATGAACTCATAAACGGCACATATCCGCATGTTGACATGCCTGCCGCTATACCTGCCATATTTGCCTCTGCAATTCCGCAATCTATATGTCTGTCTGGAAATGCCTTTTTAAATATTCCTGTCTTTGTTGCCGCCGCAAGGTCAGCATCTAAAACTATCAGATTATCATGTTCCTTTCCAAGCTCAACTAACGCATTGCCATAGCTGTCCCTTGTTGCTATCTTATCTCCTAACATAATGCGTCACCTGCCTTTCCCAGTTCTTCCATCGCCTGAGTATACTCCTTCTCATTTGTTGCCTTTCCATGCCAGCCTGCCTGATTTTCCATGAATGACACACCTTTGCCTTTTACCGTATTTGCAATAATCGCTGTAGGCATACCCTTCGTTTCCTTTGCTTCCTTAAATGCCTTATCAATCTCATTAAAATCATTGCCGTTTATTGTTATCACATGAAAATTAAATGCCTTAAACTTTTCATCAAGAGGGTATGGAGAACATACATCCTCAACGGTTCCATCTATCTGAAGATTATTATTATCAACGATTACGAGAAGATTATCCAGTTTTCTATGTCCTGCAAACATGGCGGCTTCCCATATCTGTCCTTCCTGTATCTCACCGTCACCGCAAAGACAATAGGTTCTGTAAGACTTGCCTCCCATTTTGGCCGCAAGTGCCATTCCTACTGCTGTAGAAAGTCCCTGACCCAGTGAGCCTGATGACATATCCACACCCGGAATATGCTTCATATCAGGATGTCCCTGAAGCATTGCTCCCACATGTCTTAAATTCTTAAGCTCCTCCTTCGGGAAAAAGCCCTTAAGTGCAAGTGCCGAATAATAGCCTGGAGCTGTGTGTCCCTTTGAGAGCACAAACCTGTCCCTGTTTTCATCCTTTGGATTTGCAGGGTCAACGTTCATCTCCTCAAAATATAAATACGTAAAAATATCTGCCGCTGACAGTGAACCACCCGGATGTCCGGATTTCGCACTGTGCACGGAAGTAACGATTCCCTTACGGATTTCGTTTGCAGTTTTCTTAAGACTAAGCATGTCCATTTTAAAATCTTTCCTTTCATAGTGAGATTAATAATCTATCAATTCTGATTTAAACCTATTTTTCTTTCCAAAAGCATTATACTACACCTTGTCAACCATTACATTAATTTATTGCCAAAAGAACACAAAAAACTGCAAGGGTAATAATGATGTACAGTGACAAAACGCAGGAAATGACATCCTGACTCTTCTCTCCTTTGACATAAACGGAAAGAAGAAAGCTTGGAGGAAGCGTAAAATACAAAATCATGGACAATGTAAGCTCCCTTGTAAATGTAATGAATCTTCCAAAAATAAGGAATGCCGCCAAAAACGATACTCCAATAACAACAGCTCTTTGTATGATTATAAGTGCTGCATCCTTAATATTTTCCTTTGATATATTCATGCCGTATCCTAAGCTTATGAGTATCACAGGCGTAAGCGGTGTTGAAAGCATATCAACCAGTCCGTCATATACACCCCCTGCCTTTGAATTTACCAGCAGGGTTCCAAGTCCTGACACACCGCATATTAAACCTGTAACCGCCGCTATCAGTGTTGGTGTTGTGAGCATGCTTTTTATGAGACTCTTTTCTTGCCCTTTGCTCTCCGACTTACCTGCAAGCCTTTCAATCATTGTAATCCAAATAGTAAATGAAAATACTGCACCTGCCAAATCAATCGTTGCAATATGGTAAAGGTTTTCCATTCCCACAAGCACCTCCGCAAGTGCATATCCAAACATTCCGCCCTCAAAGGTTACCGTGACATATGGTATATAATCAGAGTATTCCTTTTTATAAAATTTTTTTATTCCAAATCCGATACCAAAGCCTGCCACAAGCACAAACATAGTAATACAGAAAATAAATATTGTATCCCTGCTGAAGCTTGCAGTTGCAAGTGCATTAAAAATAACTACAGGCAAAAATACGTTTGAAGCTATGCTTTTCATGCCTGCTATCGTGTCCTTTGACACAAACTGTATTTTATTTAAAAAGACACCGACAAAAATCAGTACAATGATTGGTACAAGTGCTTTTGCCATATACATTCCCCTTTGCTTTCGTTTTTGTTGTATTATAAAAGCTATAATTTTATCCTATACATGTTCTTTCAATATATCATTTATCAGCTCAGGATTAAATATGCCCTTTCGAATCATTTCTATCTCATGCTTATATGGCGGATATGATTTTTTTGCATCTGCCGGGTCTTTTACATATGGTGTCTCAAGGATTTTTGGAACATCCTCAAAGTCCTTACATGTAATAACATTCATAAGGGCATTAAAGCCGATATTGCCAAAGCCAATATTTTCGTGCCTGTCCTTTGCCGCACCGGGAACATTTTTGCTGTCGTTTATGTGAAAAACAGCAATCTGGTCTTTTCCAATCACCTTGTCAAACTGCTCCATCACACCGTCAAAATCATTTATGATGTCATATCCCGCATCACTTGTATGACACGTATCAAAGCAGACCCTTAGTCTGTCGTTATGCACAACTCCGTCATAAATCATGGCAAGCTCCTCGAAGCTTCTTCCAAGCTCGCTTCCCTTTCCTGCCATTGTCTCAAGGGCAACATACACATCCGTATCTTTGGTTAAAACCTCGTTTAAGCCCTTTACCACCTGTGCAATACCTGCAAAAACACCTGCCCCCACATGGGAACCCGGGTGCAGAACCAATACATTTGACCCCATCGCCTTTGTCCGCTCAAGCTCCACTGCAAGAAATTCCACGGCAATATTATAGGTTTCCTCCTTGACCGTGTTGGCAAGATTTATAATATAAGGAGCATGGACGATAAACTCCTCAATCCCATTTTCCTTCATAAGTGCCAATGCCTCATTCACCTTAAGCTCCGACACGTCCTTTCGCCTCGTGTTTTGAGGTGCACCTGTGTACAGCATAAATGTGTTTGCCCCATAGGAAAGTGCCTCCTTGACCGAGCCAAGCATCATATCCTTTCCACCCATACTTACATGACTTCCGATTTTTAACATATATCAATCTCCTTTACGTTTTTTTATCGCTTATTTTCCCTAATTTATGAATGTAGGAAAGTCCCAGTGGCATAGTCAGCGCAAATGTGAGCACATCTGCAACAGGCTGGGCAATCTGTATTCCGAACAGTTTAAACTGATAGCTGAATAAAATCAGGATAGGTATAAAACACACACCACTCCTTAGCATCGATACATAGGACGCCTTTTTATTTTCACCAATACTTTGGAACAGCATGGATGTACATATAGATATGGGTTGTATAAACAATGCCAGCATCTGATACCGAAGTGCCACTGTGCCTATTTCTATTACTGTCTGGTCATCCCTGAAAATTCCCACAAGATTTCCTGACAAAATAATTCCTATAATTGCAAGGATACCGAGTATTATCTCCGATGATATCCATGTAAAATAAAATGCCTTTTTTACCCTGTCGTATTTTCCTGCACCATAGTTAAACGCTGAAACAGGCTGAAAGCCCTGTCCAATTCCAAGCCCAACAGCAAATATAAAGAAGCAGATTCTGTTAACGATAGACATGGCAGCCACCGCCTCATCGCCGTAGTTTCCTGCCATACTATTTAAAACCATCGTTGATACACTTGTAAGCCCCTGCCTCAAGAGACTTGGAAAGCCTGTTTTCATAACAAGAATAACCATTCCCACATTGGCACATGCCAGATTTAAGCTGAGTTTGCTCTGTGTTTTTCCCCTTAAAAACATGCTTAAAAGTATAAGGAAGCTGACACATTGGGATACCGCCGTTGATATGCCTGCACCTGCGATTCCGAGGTCAAACACAAATATACAGATTGGGTCTAGTGCAATATTAATAATTCCACCAAGCGTCAGTCCTATCATGGAAAGATAGGCTTTCCCTTCATATCTTAAAATATTATTTAAGACAAAGCTTCCCATGGATACAGGTGCTGCCATCAAAATATATTTTCCATAATCTTTTGCATACGGAAGTATTGTGTCTGTACTTCCCAGCACCTTCATAAGCGGTGTTATAAAACAAAGACCCAAAACAGTAACAGCTATACCTGCGATAATGGCAGCAAAGAAACTTACAGAAGCATATTTTGTTGCACTATCCGCATCCTTGTCTCCCAGCCTCCTTGCAACAATACTGCCCGCACCATGACCAAACATAAATCCAAGTGCCTGATTGATTGCCATCAGACCAAATACTACACCTACAGCACCGCTTGCACTGTTTCCAAGCTTGCCTACAAAGTAAGTATCCGCCATGCTATAGATGGTGGTGACCATCATACTGATAATCGTTGGTATTGCAAGTCTTGTAACAAGCTTTGCCACAGGAGTATTTACCATTTTATCGTAATGTGCGGCACTTGCCGCCTCTTTGTCATTCTTGTTCATATCTCTACCGCCAATATCTTTTTTATCTGGTTATCTTATCAAATTCACCTTATTAAAAACTGCCGCATTGAAACGATAAACTTCTTTCTGCCATTATACCTCGTAATCCATACAAAGTCTTATCTCGGTAAACGGTCTTACATAAGTATTTGCAACATTTACATGCTCAGGATGACTTTGATATCCCGCAAGTGCTTCCTCATCCACAAGGACACTGTCAAGCATCACGTCTGCATTAGACGAGCCTAGGGGATTAATAATAATTTTTATGTCTTCAAGACCTTGAATTTTTCCCTTCAATCCCTCTAAGTTCTTTTTCATGTCTTCCAGTATCTTTTTCTTTTCATCCTCACTAAGTGTTTCCTTAAGCTTCCACAAAATAACATGCTTTACCATTTTGTATTCTCCTTTTTTCTTTCAATCTATTTAGGTATGTGAGTTCCATTACACTAGCAACCTTCATTCGGCTATTTTCATCCATTTATATACTATTTTCCGTCAATTCACCATAGCCCGACTTTTTCATTAACTGATTAATTCCGTCAAGAACTTCTTCCCCTGAATAATTATTATTCCGCAAAAAATCCTCATCCTTTTCGGACAGGTACTGATAAAAAAGTGCAGCGGCTGCTACTTCATTTTTATTATGATAATCAATATCATCAAGCATCAGGTTTTCGGCTTCATTTATTTCTCCGTCATCTGCCATCTTTAACAATTCATCCAATCCCTTTCCTGATACCTCGTATCCATTTTCTCTTGCCTGTTCTACAGAAACAGATTGTTTCCCGAACATAAACGAAAATAATATTCTGACCATTTCCTTTATCAGTCTCATAATATAATCTTTTTCGTCCTCAAAATGCATCCATTATGCCTCCCTTAATTTGAATACTTTCCTATTATATCAAAGAAATTTGCGTCATTCAATTTTTAACATCAATTTTATCTTTCATATTTCAATTTAAGGTTGTGCTGTCATGTTAAACTGATTATTATATATATGAATTTGAATATGCAACACGAAAGGCAGCGATTATAAAAATATGCGTAAACACTATATTGACAATTTAAGATGGATTGCAATTTTGCTGCTGATTCCGTATCACGCTGCAATGGCTTGGAATGTATGGGATGAGCCTAATTATATATACTTTGAAAGCAATAAGATAATCAGCAGTATTATCATATTTTTAAGTCCTTACTTTATGCCTCTCTTGTTTTTTCTTGCAGGAATAAGCACAAAATTTTCATTGCAAAAAAGAAGTGCCAAACAATATATTCTGGAACGGTTTAAAAAATTACTACTTCCCTTTATAGCTGGAACATTACTGCTTATGCCTGTAATGACTTATATTGCAGATAAAGCAAACTATGGCTATCAAGGAAATTTATTTCAGCATTATAGTATTTTTTTTACAAAATTTACGGATTTAACAGGTGCAGACGGAGGGTTTTCAGTCGGACAATTTTGGTTTATTTTATATCTCTTTATTATTTCCATTTTATCAATCGGTATAATTGCTTTACAAAAAAAGATAATACCTGAATGTAAAAAAGAGATACCTTTTTGGCTAATTCCCCTTCTCGGTCTGCCATTGCCAATTTTGGGCAACCTGCTTTCAGTCGGAGGAAAAAGTCTTGCAGAATATACATATATATTTCTTATGGGATATTATATTTTTTCAGATGAAGCTATAATATGTAAAATATCAAAGCATAACTATTTTTTCTTATTCACAGGCATAATAGCAACAATTGTTAATGTATATCTATTTATCTGGTCAGATATGAAGTATCAGATGACCAACACTGTGGCTAAATTTGTATCAGAATGGTTTATGCTGATTGCTATGATTGGATTAGGAAAAGACTGCTTAGACTTTAGCGGAAAAGTGTCAGATTATATGTCAAAGAGCTCATTTCCATTTTATATTTTTCATTTCATATGGGTTGTATTATTCCAATATCTGATACATGGTATTTGCAGTAACAATACATTTCTTTTGTATACCATACCTGTATTTTTGGCATATGGTGCAACGTTTTTATGTTATAAAATATGTATCCGTATACCATTCCTTTGCTTCCTTACAGGAATAAAAACCAAAAAGGGAACGAACCAGTTTTGATTCGTTCCCCTGTAATCATTGATTAATTGTAGTTGTCGATACAAACCTGGAACATATCCTTAGTTATACCGCAATTTGGACAAACCCAGTCATCTGGCAAATCCTCGAATGCTGTACCCGGAGCAATTCCGTGTTCAGGATCACCTTTTTCAGGGTCATAAGTATAGCCGCATGGATTACAAAAATATTTCTGCATAATCATACATCTCCTTTTCTTATTGTATTTTAATTTATTTTTCTATGGTTTAGATTATACCAGCCTTTCTCCATTCACACGCTTGTGTGTACATACCCACAAGTCATGTTCCATTCACGCGCTTGTGTGCGTTCACCCACAAGCCATGTTCCATTCACGCACTTACGTGCGTTTCATGGACGGCTGGCGCCGTATAATAAGACAAAAACAGACCCTTGCAAGTAAACTTGCAGGCTGTTTTTGGTCTTATTGCATGGCTTGTAGCTTAACCAAAGTACCTCTTAAGAAGTCCTTCAAATGCTTTTCCATGTCTTGCCTCATCACGAGCCATCTCATGAACTGTATCATGGATTGCATCAAGATTTGCAGCCTTTGCTCTCTTTGCAAGGTCAGTCTTTCCAGCAGTTGCTCCGTTCTCAGCAGCCACTCTAAGCTCAAGATTTTTCTTTGTGCTGTCTGTTACAACTTCACCAAGAAGCTCAGCAAACTTAGCCGCATGCTCTGCTTCCTCATATGCAGCCTTCTCGTAGTACATACCTACCTCAGGATATCCCTCTCTGTATGCAACTCTTGCCATTGCAAGATACATACCTACCTCTGAGCACTCGCCCTCAAAATTACTTCTCAAATCTGCAACGATATCCTCACTTACTCCCTTAGCAACACCTACGACATGCTCTGCTGCCCATGTCATATCTCCATCCTGTGCAGTAAACTTAGAAGCAGGTGCCTTACATACAGGACAAACCTCAGGTACTGTCTCTCCCTCATACACATATCCACATACTCCACATACAAACTTCATATTACTTTCTCCTTTCATACATACGTTTTATTTTAATAATGATAATCATTATTATTTGTCCAAAACAAATATATCACAGTTAAAAATCACTGTCAATATTCATTTTAAATTTTTTAATTATCCTCTCATATTACTGACAATTTCATTTAATTTCATGCCATTTGAGCCTTTAATAAGAACAACATCATCAGGCATCATAACTGTCATAAGATAAAGTGCAACCTCGCCGTTATCCTTAAATGAATAGCATTTTATAGGGGAATCGGAATCTTCTACCGCCTGCTTTATCGACTGTGACATCTCGCCGACAACTACAAGCTCATCAATCGGCTTATCCGCCAAAAACAGCCCTACGTCATAATGATATTTTTCACTGTTTTCCCCAAGTTCAAACATATCACCTAAAACTGCTATTTTTTTCCCTTTATTATCCATATCCGCAAGAACGTTTATACTTGCTTTCATTGAATCAGGGCTTGCATTATAAGTATCATCAATAATCGTATATTTGCCTGGAATTGATATCAGCTTCTGCCTGATTCCCGAAAAGCTGTCAAAGCCCTTTGCCGCATCAGTAAGCGAAAGTCCCATATAGTCGGCAATTGCCATACCTACAAGTGAATTACTTACATTATGTCTCCCAAGTGCATTTAATATTACAGGAACACGGATATCTCCGTGAACGTAATCATACTTTATCTTGTAATTTTCTATCCGCACATTTTCTGCACGGTACTCACACTGTTCTGATAATCCATAGTAACAGGTTTTAACATCTGTCTTGCCCTTAAGTTCCATCAAAAGAGGGTCATCACCGTTTAAGAACAATACCCCATCCTTATTCATGTACTCTGTAATTGCAAGCTTCTCCCTACGAATATTTTCCTGCGTTTTTAAATGTTCAATATGTGCAACACCTATAATGGTAATGACACATATATCAGGCCGCACGATACGCGAGAGATTGCTCATCTCTCCTACCTCGCTCATTCCCATCTCCAAAACCGCCACCTGTGCTGACTTTGTAGTTCTTGTTATTGTGACAGGTACTCCCACCTGTGAATTGTAATTTCCCAGTGTCTGGTATACATCAACACAGCCTGCAAGTGCCGTAGATATCATTTCCCTTGTGGTAGTCTTTCCCACACTGCCTGTGACTCCCACAATCGGAATGTCAAGTCTATTTCTTATGTATGCTCCAATGTCCTGTAATGCCTTTAGTGTATCCGTCACCTGAATGTACGGCTTATCGGAAATAACAACAACACTGTGCTGCTGCGTGAGTGTTGCCGCACACGTCTCCATTGCACTCTCAATAAACCTGTGGGCATCTATACGCTCTCCGACAATAGGTACAAATAAATCCCCTTCCTTTATCTCCCTTGAATCTATGCAGACATCCTTGATCTCAACATTTTCATCTCCGGCAAGAAGCTTTCCGCCTGTTGCCTCTAATATATCCTTAACCTTTATATTATACACGTCATACTCCTTATATCTCTTAGCATTTAACTGTATATACTATTTTACTCGCCAGTTCTTCCGCTGTTCCTGCACCCTTTAAAAGTCCCACAAGTGCAAGTCCAAAATCAATTGCTGTTCCAAGACCTCTGCTTGTGATTACATTCCCATCTATAACCACCTTATCAGTAAGCTTGTTTGCACCGGTAAGTCCATCCTCCATGCCTGGGAAGCAGGTTGCATTTTTTCCCTCAAGGAGCCCCATTTCTCCATATACGGTAGGTGCTGCGCAAATTGCGGCAATGTATTTGCCTGCGTCATTATATCTTCTTATCAGCCCGGCAAGACCTTTATGAGCTTTAAGGTTAGGTGTTCCCGGAACTCCACCTGGAAGAACTATCATCTCGGCACCGTCATCCACATCTTCAATCAACTTGTCCATTTTTACCGTAATATTGTGTGAGCCGGTTACATTTAAATCGCCTGTTACAGAAACCATATCTGTCTCAATGCCTGCTCTCCGAAGCAAATCTACAACCGTAAGCGCCTCAACTTCTTCATATCCTGTCGCAAAAAAAACATTAACTCTGCCCATAGCCATCCTCCATATTGTTATAAAAATATTTTAGAAAACAATGTTCCCTTTTAAAATAAAATTGTCTTTATAAGTATTTCCATATTGTATATAATATATCATAAACCAATTTATGTCAAAATCATTTATGCCATGGCATAGATAAATAAATTGCTTCAGGCTATCTACGAAAACATAACATATAAGGTCGGCACAGCTAGGAAATACAATATTAAAATGACTGACATTCACAAACGAAAGGAGCTACTTTTTATGAATAAAAATAATATGGAAATAGAAAAAAAATACTTAATCACCCGTCTTCCTGACAAACTTGATGAATATGTGCACCATCATATTGAGCAGGGTTATGTATGCACACGTCCTGTCATCCGTATCAGAAAAAAACTTACATACCAAGCAGACTGCCTGCTTGGTAAAAAGCTTATTCTCACCGTTAAAGGTGACGGTATGCTGACACGTCAGGAATTCGAACTTGAAATAGATGAAAGCTCCTTTGACAGCCTTGCAAAAAAGGTGTCTGGAACTATTATTTCCAAAAACCGGTATGAAATACCACTTGAAAATAATTTAACGCTTGAACTTGATATTTTTGACGGATTATTGAATGGGCTTATCATGGGTGAAATAGAATTTCCCGATGAAGATACGGCAAAAAAATATAACCCCCCTGATTATATTGGCAGAGAGGTTACATTTGATGAGCGTTTTCACAACAGCATATTAAGCTCCATGTCCGAAGCTGATATATCAGACCTGCTTTCCCTGATGAATCAGGGCAACTGAGAGTGTTATCATATGGATTGAAATAAAAATACCTATAAGACTTACAATAATGGAAGGTAAAAGTCCGATTGCGGCATTAAAGTTTACAAGTATCATGCCAAGTGTCTGTCCATAAAAACACAGCATAAATACCTGACCATACGTCAGTCCAAGCTCCATACGCTTATTCATGGAGTTTATGCAAATACTGAACACCAGTGCAAAAAAGCCATATTTGATAAAAAAGCCTACACACGTTGAAATAAATATGATGACAATATATACATATATGCCCGGAATGTAGCTGACTAACATATTATTATCAAGCCCATCAGGCAGCAATCCGTTTAGTGGAATCGTCTTGTAATCCGAAACCCGTCTGTCAGACACAATTGACAGGCGCACATTCTTAGCACCGATTGCAAAATAGGCACCGTCCTTATTCATTTTTTCATCCGTAACCGTTTCTGTCTCCGTGTCAATCAGTATATGTGCATTACTGATGACCATTTCAAATGGTCTGTCTATCGCTAATGTGCCATCCTTATAATTAATATTCCCCATCTTTTGGGTAAACAGTTTTTCGAAACCGCCAAAACCAGTTATATATGCTCCCGCAGGCACCGCAAATGTAACTATGCCAAGCACAAACATCAGGACAACGATAAATAAAACTGCCCTTTTTGTTTTCAGTTTAATCATGTCCTTATACCGTGATGGCTTGAACATTGCGTAAACTATTTGTTCTGAAAGTGTCAATGCTAATTCTCCTTTACAACATAGCCCTTCTTAGGAATTTTCACAGTAACGATTGTTCCCTTATCAGGCTTATTTTTTATCTCTATAACAGCTCCACACATGCTTTTCAGTCTTTTCTTTATTTCTTTGTATGTGTATTTTCCCTCAAAGCGTTTATCTGGTCCGATTCCTTTCCCGTTATCGACAATCTGTATCGCAAAGCAATCCAGCCTCTCATAGCTTCGCACTACAATCCGTCCTCCCAAGTCAGACAGCAGTGAACCGTTTACGACTGCATTTTCCACTAACGGCTCCACCGTATTAAATGGAACCTGAAAATCAACAACCTTGTCCTCAACAACTATGTCAAGTGCCTCATTTCTTTTACGCTGCATACCAAGATACGATTTAATATACTCCATTTCCTGTGAAAATGGAACCATTTTTTGTTCTGCGGATGCCATAATGTTATACTTTAAGTATACAGACGTATCATATATAAGCCTGCTGTTTTCCAAATCACGGGACTTTAAATCGTTAACAACAATATTTAATGTGCTGTAAACAAATTTTGTATTAATGTTTTTTAGGGCTCGCTTTTTTTCCTTATCAATATTATTCTGCTTAAGCTCGGTCGTGTAATTCATTTCCTTTATAATTCCTTTTTCCACGGATATTACAAGTAAAATCATAAATATATACACACCGACGGTAAGCACCACTCCGTCATACGGAATATAAAACTTAAAGCAGGATAACAGTGCCTCAACAAGGGCAGCTACAGTAAGCACCATATTTGCACAAAGATTACTGTATATCGTTTTGTCTCCATATGTGTCAGCCGCTAAATACATAATCCCTGAAAGCAGCAGCAGACCTATTACAATGAATATCTTCGTGAAAATTGTATAGGTTGCAAAATCACATACATGAAGCATCTGAAACACCACGCCTATGAGCATGTTTATGGCAAATATATATATGCCAATCTCAAATATTCTTCCATATCTTCTTTTAATGACAAAGCATCTTTGATGCATAATATATAAAATCGGCATAATAAGCATAATAACCATGTTAGCCATATATATACCAAATGTATTAGAGGTTATGAGCTGCAATATGGGATTTGATGTTATGCTCCAGAGTGCAACTGCAAAAATAAATCCAAACCCATAGACTGCCCTTCTCTTATTTACATTTATGTTTTTCATAAAACATACTGAAATAATGAGAATAATACTAACTATAATCAAAAGTGCAGCAAATATAAAGCTTACACTGTTTTCTTTTATAATACCTGCAACAACATCACCCTTTGTTCCAATACTTATGCTTCCTATCTCCCCGCTATATTTATCATATGCAGAGACAAGGTATATGGTGATAAGGTCACCCGGCATGGCACTGCTTATGTCAATCATATTGATACACGGAACTGCATTTTCCATAAGCTTCTGGTCATTAAGAACACCATTTGTATATACCTTTTCATCATTTACTGTTACAAGCATGTTTTGAAATTTTGTATCCATGACCAAAACACTGTTGCGGTTTACATTATCAGGTGCCTCATGGACAATAACGATTACTTCCTCCTTGTCAGCCTTGATTTTTGTAGGCAAATCAAGAAACCGGTCTGACTCTCCACGATAATTTCTAAGAATCCATCCATCATTAAAATCCTGAAGCTTGTCTGTTGCTATTTTTTTTTGTTCGGCAGGTCTAAAGACAAACATAAAAAGTCCAATAAATATTATGCCGACTGCTACTGCCAACATAACCAGTATATTTAATTGTTTTAATTTCCTGTCATTCATAAGCCGCCCCTTTTATCCGTAAATTACATCTGCTTCATAAGATTTATCATCTCAAGTGCTGAAAGTGCACAATCGTATCCCTTATTTCCTGCCTTTGTTCCTGCACGCTCAATTGCCTGCTCTATGTTTTCAGTTGTAACAACACCAAACATCACAGGCACACCTGTGGATAATGAAACCGAAGCAATGCCCTTTGAAACCTCGTTGCACACATAATCATAATGTGTTGTAGCACCCCTGATTACTGTTCCAAGACATATGACTGCATCATACTTTCCCGACTCAGCCATCTTTTTTGCTGCAACAGGTATTTCAAATGCCCCTGGAACCCATGCAAGTGTTATATCATCCTCGTTTACGTCATGTCTCACAAGTCCGTCCACCGCACCGCCTATGAGCTTTGATACGATAAACTCATTAAATCTTGCCGCAACAATTCCTATCTTGGCTCCGTTTGCTACTAACTTTCCTTCTAATGTTTTCATATTATATCCTCCTAATTCTTTTAAATGTCAGTTTTACATAAAACATAACTTTCTTTATAACCATTTTACGACAATGTAAAGCATGGTTTTATATTAAATTTATTATCTTTATAAATCAAGAATATGACCCATTTTTTCTTTTTTTGTTTTTAAATAAAATATATCATACTCACCTGGCTCCATTTGAATTGGAACCCGCTCCGTAATCTCTAAATTATATCCTGCCAGTCCATAAACCTTAAGCGGATTATTTGTCATAAGACGCATCTTTTTTATTCCAAGGTCAACTAAAATCTGTGTTCCTATGGTGTAATCCCTTGCATCCTCAGGGAAGCCAAGTTCAAGATTTGCCTCCACAGTGTCCCTGCCTTTATCCTGAAGCTCATAGGCACGTATTTTATTGATAAGGCCTATTCCTCTGCCCTCCTGCCTCATGTAAAGTAATACACCTCTGCCTTCTTTTGCAATCATTTTCATTGCCGCGTCATACTGCTGACCGCAGTCACAGCGTGCCGAGCCAAGTGCATCGCCTGTGAGACATTCGGAATGTACACGGCATAAAACAGGCTCACCATCCGTTATATCTCCCTTTACAAGGGCAACGTGATGTTCTCCGTTCAGCTTATTTACATATCCGTGTATTGTAAATTCACCATAGCGGGTCGGCATCTTTGCCTTTGCGACACATTCCACAAATACCTCGTGCTCTTTTCTGTACCTGACAAGCTTTTCAACAGTAGATATTTTAAGCTTATGCTTTTTTGCAAATTCTGTCAAATCATCAAGTCTTGCCATATTTCCGTCATCACGCATAATCTCACAACAAAGTCCTACAGGCTTTAAGCCAGCAAGCTTCATAAGGTCTACCGTAGCCTCTGTGTGTCCCTGACGCTCTATAACCCCACCTGGCTTTGACTCTAGCGGGAACATATGACCTGGGCGTCTGAAATCCTCAGGCTTTGCATCATCCTCAACAAATTTTCTTGCTGTGTATCCTCTCTCATATGCAGAGATACCTGTTGTCGTATCCACATGATCCACCGATACAGAAAATGCAGTGCAATGGTTGTCCGTATTCGTGATACACATCTGTGGAAGATTTAGCTTGTCTGTATATTCCGCCGCCATTGGCATACATATAAGCCCCTTTGCATATGATGCCATAAAGTTTACATTTTCTGTGGTTGCAAACTGTGCGGCACAAATGACGTCGCCCTCATTCTCCCTGTTCTCGTCATCCAATATGACGACAATTTTACCTTGTCTCAAATCCTCAAGAATTTCCTCAATTGAGTTAAATTCCATACTATATTCCTCCTTCTTTCTACATCAGCCAATTCTTTAACCCATACCCATCTGTAAAACTAAATTTACTCTCATCAAACAGTCTTACGCTGCGTGTCAAATATAATTACATAAATCCATTTTCCATAAGAAATGCTTCACTTAATCCCGAAGGCTTTTCCCCATTACCATCACCGCCATATTTCATCAGCTTTTCAACGTATTTACCTATAATATCATTTTCCAAATTTACGATGTCTCCCTGCTTCCTTGTCAGCAGCGTTGTCTCTGCTGCCGTATGTGGGATAATGGATACTTTAAAGCATTTACTATCCACATATGCCACTGTAAGGCTTACACCATCTATGGCGATTGACCCTTTTTCAATTATATATTTTAATATATCCGCCGTTGTATCAATGGTAACCCAGACGGCATTATCCTCTCGCTCAAATTTGCTCACTGTTCCTGTGCCGTCAATATGCCCTGAAACAATATGTCCCCCAAATCTTCCGTTTAATGCCATTGCCCGCTCAAGATTTACTTTACTTTTTGGCGCAAGCATGCTAAGGGACGTTCTTCTCATCGTCTCTGCCATCACATCCGCAGTAAAACAATTTCCGTTTAAGGATGTTACGGTAAAACAAATCCCATTCACGGCTATACTGTCTCCCACATGAGCATCCTTTGTAACAACGTCACCGCAGATTGTAAGCCTTGCAGATTTTGCACCCTTATCAATCGCCTTGATAACACCAATTTCCTCAACTATTCCGGTAAACATTTTATTTCCCCTTTTCTGTTTCAGCTTAACCAAATAAACTTGTCAACTTTCAAATCACATTCTATATCAACATACTTTCATTCCTGCCTCACTTCCTGTACGTCAAGAGAATATCATCCTCTATCTGTTCCACTTTCTTTAAACGAAATATACCTGCAAGCTCAGGTGATTCCACTCCTTGTCCCTCAACAGGACTTAATGCCTCTCTGCCCCCAAATATTTTTGGTGCAATATACGCCTGTATTTCATTTACAATGTCTGCCTTTATGGCACTGTAATTTAAGGTTCCACCGCCTTCCAGTAAAATTCCGTCGATGCCCTTTTCACCAAGCAGCTCCATAAGCAGCCCCAAGTCAACTTTGTTATTATCTCCGCCTGCCTCCATTATTTCGACACCCTTATTCTTAAGCAGTTCCATTTTGGCATTTAACTTCGCATCCCTGACATCAACCCCTGCAACAGCAACTATGGTTTTTACATCCTTTGCAGTATTTACAATGTTGCAGTCAAGCGGAATTCTTAAATGGCTGTCACAGATTATCCTGATTGGGCTTCGTCCGCCCTCTAATCTGCACGTAAGCATCGGATTGTCGGCAAGCACTGTTCCTATCCCTGCCATTATTCCCATATATTCATTTCTGCTTTCAGCAACACGCTTTCTTGATGCCTCACATGTAATCCATTTACTTTTTTTACTGTATGTTGCAATTTTCCCATCCAGAGTCATTGCATATTTCATAACAACATACGGTCTTTTTGTGGTTATATAATGAAAGAACACCTGGTTTAACTCATCACACTGCTCTTTCAGCATATGGGTGTCAACATCTATGCCATGCTCTCTCAAATACTGTATCCCTTTTCCCGCAACCTTTTCATTCGGGTCATCTGAACCCACATAAACATGCCCGATTTTATGTTCTACAATAGCATGTACACACGGAGGCTGTTTTCCGAAATGACAACAAGGCTCCAATGTAACATACAGTTCAGCACCTTCTGCGTCCTCCGTCAGCTTTGAAAATGCATCTCTTTCTGCGTGAAGCTTACCGTATGCCGCGTGATATCCCTGTCCGATTATTTTATTGTTTTTGACGATAACTGCACCCACAAGCGGATTCGGATTAACTGCACCTTTCCCTTTTTTTGCAAGCTCTATCGCCAGTTGCATATACTTTTCTTCAAACATGACATTGCTCCTTTTAAAGTTTCCCACAAAATTAATAAACAAAAACAGCCCCAAATTTCGGAGCTGTTTTATTAAATCAGAAACTTTACCACATGACAAAATATATGTGATATTATATCAACCATTCTTCTTCCATCCAGACTGTACTGTCGGCTTCGGAATCACACCGAATCGGCCATAAGGCTCGCGGGCTCATGCAAATGCAAATACCGCCGGTCGGGAATTTCACCCTGCCCCGAAGTATGTATTTAGTTGTTTTAGTCCATTTTACCAATGGAGAGGAAACCACTTTCATTCGAGCGTAACAGGAATGAAAGTCCAATATTCTTCTTTGCTCCCTCTGCCGCCACATAAATCTCACCTGTCTCAACAAGCGATTTGGCTATCAGAAGAACCTTATCCTTAAACTGCATCATCTCTCGTCTGTCTCTTGAGCTAAGCTTGAATAAATACTGGTTCTTTGCACTTATAAGAAGAATGCTGTAGGAATGTATATTATTCTTTGTATCCCTCATACCAGAACCAATCATGCGTGAGTTGGCAATTATAATCTCTGCATTTTCATCAGGCAGATACTCTGAAAGGATAAGCTTATAAATCTTAAGGT
Source organism: uncultured Lachnospiraceae bacterium (assembly GCA_947652735.1). Classification (GTDB taxonomy): domain Bacteria; phylum Bacillota; class Clostridia; order Lachnospirales; family Lachnospiraceae; genus Coprococcus_C. The sequence goes on from CANTEG010000004.1 coordinate 53,585, forward strand.
AGCTCTCCTCATCTTCTGCTGTTACAGGAAGCTCTGCCACTGCAAACTCAACAACGGAGTCAGCAAATTTTATGGTACCGCCCTCATCATTGATGACTGCCGTACATTCCTTCGGAACGCAAAGGCGGAAGAATTTGTTATCTATAATCTTTTCTCCCTCGTCAGGCTGCTTTATAACAAGGTCATTGTACTTCTTCTCCAGCTTGTTCATACATATAATCGCTGAATCATCGCCTGTCTCTGCTATTTCAATCAGTTCGTTATAAAGATTTTCAATATCTTCCGTCGTGGATGGCACAAGCTCTGTCAAAATATCAATGGCAGGTACATAACCCATTTTTGCACTTTGAAGATAAAGCTGTATTTTTTCAGCATCACTCTCTGCTTTCCCGGCTTTATACTCTATAACCTTAAAAAGATTATCCTTGTCAAATCCATCATAGCCATTATCATAGGCTCTCTCAAAATACTTGAGGCTCTTTATCTCGCCTCTATAATTCTCGTCATTTTCCTGAATCTGATAAATCTTACCAAGCTCATAGGCAGCCTGATAGCTTCCAAGTCCCAGAGCTTCGTTAAATGCCTTTTCTATCTCATAGGAATTAGCGATATAAAATACCTGACTCTGCTTGTAAAGTGCTATCTTAAGTGCGGTTGCACCGCTTCCTGCCTCAACGGCTCTCTCCCACTTCTCAACACTGCTTTGCAGATCTTCTCCCTTTAATTCCTCTATATCCTTAATGTATGCCTCAGCCTCAAGTATTCCGTTTGCTGCTGCCTCCTTGAAATATTCAAGTGCCTTGATACCGTCTCTCTTTGTCCTAAGCACACCGTAATAATAGAATCTTCCAAGGTAAAATGCAACTCTCTTATGACCAAGCCTGTGTGCATGCTCATACCAGTTTAATGCTTTCATGTAATCCTTGAGCTGTTGGTCATGTATATTTCCAAGAAGGAATGCCAGGTCAGGATCCTTTGTAGCATCAAACAACTGTTTTGCATAGCTGATTGTCTTTTCAATATCCTTGTATGGTGAATCATCATCATAATAAAGCTCAATCAACAGATAACTTGCCTTGATGCTTCCCAGTTTCAGTGCCTGCTTTGCTGCTGCCATAGCACCCTCATAATCTTCAAGATAGTAACAGTAAACAGCCTCACTGTAATACTGGTTTTCCTTTCTGTTCAGACTCTGGTCACTGGCAAGTGTTGGGTCAACAAATGCAAAGGAGTTTGCTGTCTCAAAAATAATCTCCTCATACTGCTCAATAATCTCCATTGTCGCACATACGAACTTCATACATGCAAGTCTCTTGCCCTGATAAAATGCAAATGTAACAATGCCCTTTTCCATTTCCTTATGGTAAAAGGTTGTACATACACCATCTGCATAATCTGTTATATACGCCTTAAGCTGAAGCTCCTCGTCAAATGCATCATTGCAGTATCTCAGATAGTTTTCCAGTGTTTTCTTGGAATCCCTCGGTATACTGTCATAGGATACATACATTGCAAAATCCTTATATGTAAGGCTTGGTGCATAGTACTCTTCATCTGTTTCCTCATTGATGGTCTTCACCCAGTCCTTCGGAAGCTTGTGGATATATCCATCCACCTGATTGTGCATGTATGTATACTGATATTGAAGCCTTGATGCTTCAATCGCCTTATAACGCGGCTCCTTACCCTTTGCCCGTCTCGCCTCAGCAATCTCCGTATACAGCTTATCCTTTTCCTCAAACTCCAAGCTGTCCGTGTGCTGGCTTGCGTACTCCACTCTCTCATATGCGGATGCCGCTTTTGTATCTCCCATGTCCGCCAGTTTTTTGTACCACATCATTGCCTTATCGTAATCGACAGGTACAACGAAATCACTCTTATTTCCGTACTGGTCTATTCTGTTTAAGCCGTGCTCATAAATGCTTCCTAAATTCATGTAGGCAGCCTTAATTCCACAATCTGTGGCTTTCTCAAAAAACGTAATTGCCTTTGAAAAGTTTTGTATGTCCAGAAGCATCTTTGCAAGCTTATAAATCATTTCCCCATCTTTGTTCAGCTTGGTATACTTCTCATAATACAGACACGCCTTGTTTATGTCCACGTCAACAAGGCAGTTACTATACCTGCCTTTCTCATATAACTCTCCCATTATCTTTAGAGCATCAACACCAAAAGACTTATACTGACCATCCACAATCGCTATGTCGACTATTTTTTCAAATATCTCAACAGCTTCTTCATGGTTACCATTCTCCATCAGATTTATAGCCTTATCATACTGAAGCTCAACGTTACTCTTGTTAGACTTTTTCTTGCCTCCTATTCCAGAAAGGAACGGAATCTTACCAAAAAATTTGCTAAGCTTTCCCATTTGCTATCCTCCTTCGTAGCAACATTAAACACCCTAAAATGTATTTTACCACAAAGGTTTTTCTTATGCAAGGCTACCTGACTCAATATAATTCACAATTGTATCAATTGCCTTTTCTTCATCCGTTCCTTCAGCTTCAACCACAAGCTCTTCACCTTTTCCAAATCCCATACTCATCATGCCCATGATGCTTTTTGCATTTATCTTCTTGGCATTTTCTACAATAAATATTTTGCTCTCAAACTGGCTTGCAATCTGAACCAGCATGGCAACAGGTCTCGCTTCTGCATCCGCAGAAAAGTTTACCTTGACTGTCTTGTTAATCATATCATTTCCTCCTTAGCTCACTGGCTATCTCACTTATTTTTCTTAATCTATGATTCACACCCGACTTGCCTATAGGTGGATTTAACATTTCTCCCAGCTCCTTCAACGGAACCTCCGGCTCCTCAAGCCTTAATTCAGCTATTTTTCTTAGATTATCAGGCAAAAATTTAAGTCCCTTTGTCTCCTCAATAAACTGAATATCTTCGATCTGCCGGACTGCCGCACTGACTGTCTTATTGATGTTTGCAGTCTCACAGTTTACTCTCCTGTTTACCGAATTTCTCATATCCTTAAGTATCCGCACATTTTCCATACTCATAAGAGCATTATGTGCACCTATAATGTTGAGAAAATCTACAATTGTTGAGCCATCCTTAATATATACAACTCTATATTTTTTTCTTATAACCTGTTTCGGTTCAAGGTCAAAGCCATCCATAATATATGTCACAAGCTCCGCACACGGTTCATTTTCGCATACGATTTCAAGATGATATCCCTTATTAGGGTCAGTTACCGAGCCTGACGAAAGAAAAGCACCTCTCATAAATGCCTGCTTACAGCAGCTCCGTTCAATTAACATATGATCTGCCACAAAAATTCCATTTTGCTCTTTCAACTTAAGCGCCTGTCTGCCCGCCTCGGAATTTACATCAAGCTCAAGCAGTTTTTCAAGCTTTTTTATTTTATCTCCCAAATTTAAACCATCGCCATTGCTGCTTTTTTCTTCATTTCTCTTGTCAGACATAGTAACAAGTGCTCCGAGTTCAGCGAGACGGCAATGTCTTGAACTGCTTATATGCTGATAAAGCTCTGCCTTAACCTGCGATGAAAAAGACATTGCATTATTCCCCTTTTACGATTTTATCCTTTGCTATATCCCTATGATATATTCTGACGGTATCAGGCAAATCAGAAAGCCTTGCATAAAGCTCATTTGCAACCGTTACTGACCTGTGCTTTCCTCCTGTACATCCCAGCGAGACCACAAGCTGGTTCTTGCCCTCTTTCTTGTAATGTGGAAGCAGATATTTTATCATGTCATAAAGCTTATCCATAAACTCCTTGTATTCCTCACATCCGCTTACCATTTCCACTACCTTTTCATCATTTCCCGTCAACGGTCTTAAATCCAAATCATAATATGGATTCGGAAGAAATCTCACATCAAACACCAAGTCCGAATCTCTTGGTATTCCATATTTAAATCCAAAGGACATAACTGTCAGAATAATATTATTGTACGCCTCACCCCTTACGAATATTTTTTCCATTTCTGCCTTAAGCTCTCTTGTCAGAAGTGAGGTAGTGTCTATAATATAATCCGCCTTATGCTTTAAAAATTCTATCTTTTCCCTCTCTCTTACAATTCCCTCGTTTATTCTGCCGCCCTTTGACAGTGGATGACTTCTTCTCGTCTCCTTATAACGCTTTACAAGTGTCCTCTCATCAGCGTCCAAAAATAATATTTCATAATTGTAGTTGTGGCGTTTCAGCTCCTCAAGACAAAGGGATAATTGCCCCAAGGCTTCACCGCTTCTTATATCGATTCCGATTGCCACATTATCTACCTCAAGTTTATCATCATGTGCTATATCCGCAAACTTTTCAATTAGCATAACAGGAAGATTATCTACACAGAAAAATCCTGCATCCTCAAGGGTTTTCAATGCTGTCGACTTCCCTGCCCCACTCATGCCCGTAACTATAACAAATCTCATCTTACAATTTTTACCTCCGGCTCCAACCGTACCCCAAACTTTTCAAAAACAGTATCACTTACATCATTGATGACATTTAGCACATCACTGCTTCCAGCGCCACCACAATTTATTACAAAGCCGCAATGCTTATCAGACACCATTGCATTTCCCACACGGTATCCCTTAAGCCCTGCATCCTCAATCAGCTTTCCTGCAAAATATCCGTCAGGTCTCTTAAATGTTGAGCCTGCACTTGGATACTCAAGAGGCTGTTTCGTTGTTCTCGCTTTCTTTAATTCTTCCATCCTGTCTGTTATCGCCTGCTTATCACCATGCTCAAGCTTTAACATGGCACCTGTCACTATTTTTCCATCCGTGACGATACTTGTTCTATATCCGAATTTCATATCCTCACACAAGTATCTGTTAATATGCCCATCCTGCTCCATAATATCAACATACTCAATAATATCTTTCATTTCGCCGCCATATGCTCCTGCGTTCATAACGACTCCGCCTCCAAGAGTGCCCGGAATTCCTGATGCAAATTCCATTCCTTTCAGCCCGTTATCCCTTGCAGCAGCCGCAAGCTTAGACAAAAGAGCACCTGCTCCTGCGTATATTCTTTCATCCTCTATTTTTATATCACTCATGCCACTGTATATTTCTATAATAATTCCATCAAAGCCATCATCCGAAAAAAGTACATTGCTTCCGTTTCCAAGCACATAGTATTTTATTTCTTCATTTTTGCAATATGTAATTATGTCATATATTTCCTTCGGATTTTTGGGCTTAAAGTAATATTTTGCACATCCGCCGATACGAAAGGTGGTGTGCTTTGAAAGTGGTTCATTTTCTATATAATCAATACAATCAAATATACTGTCATGCATAAGTTTACCCCAACCCATTTATATAATATATATTTGCAGACATAAAAACAGAACCGACAATGCCCACAGTACCTACTATAATACATTATCGGTTCTTTTAATTCAATGTGACAAAACGTAGAATTTTGCGTTGTTTAAAGCCTGTGCTTCGTTTATTTTAACAATTATTAAATGTCCTAGCCCAGTATCGCACATGCTCCGCCGTACATTCCTGCATCGTTTCCAAGTGTTGCTAATGTAAACTTAGTCTTCTTACATGCATGGAATGAATATTCCTGAAAATATTTTTCCACAGTGTCAGTTATGATTGTACCTGCCTTTGAAACCCCTCCGCCTATTACAAATACCTCAGGGTCCACAACACATGCAATCTGTGCCAAAGCCTTGCCGAGGCACTTGCCGTGGTTCTCCACAAGCTGCGCAGCAAGCTCATCTCCATTTTGTGCAGCATCAAAAATTTCCTTGGATGATACATACTGAATATTTCTCAAACTTGACGGTCTGTCAGTGTTGTTTAATGCAATATTTGCCGACCTTACAATACCTGTTGCAGATGTGTACTGTTCCAGACATCCCTTGCGTCCGCATCCACACACCTCCGACTCATCCTCATTTACCTGAATGTGTCCTATTTCTCCGCCAGCACCATTTACACCGGAAAGCATCTTTCCGTTTATTATGATACCGCCGCCTACACCTGTTCCAAGTGTAACCATGACAATGTTGGTATATCCCTTACCACCGCCTTGCCACATCTCACCAAGTGCAGCCATATTTGCGTCATTGCCCGCCTTAACAGGAAGACCGATAATGCTTGACAATTCCTCAGCCACATTGAAAATGCCCCAGCCAAGATTTACGCACTTTAATACCGTTCCATCCTCCTTTACAGGTCCCGGAACACCCATGCCAATACCTGCAACCTCAGCCTTTGATATATCTTTTTCCGCCAGCTTGTCCTCTATGGATGTTGCGATATCCCCCAAAATATATTTTCCGCCTTCGTCAACTCTTGTTGTAATCTCCCATTTATCCATGAGAACACCATCTACGGTAAACAGACCAATCTTTACCGTTGTTCCTCCAATGTCTACACCAAATACATAGTTTGCCATCTTGTAATCCTCCTAAATGCTATTTTGAATTCTTTGCTATATTTTGTGTCACTCTGTTATAAAGCTCCTGTGCTGCATTGTACCCCATCTTCTTCTGCCTATGGTTTACTGCTGCTGACTCAACGATAACCGCAATATTTCTTCCCGGTCTTATCGGTATGGAATGACTTACAACCTTATTGCCCAAAAATTCCGTATACTGGTCTTCCAGTCCCAGTCTGTCGTAATTTGCCTCTTTATTCCATTCCTCCAAGTTGACAACGAGGTCAATTGTTTGCGTATCCTTTACACATTCTACACCAAACATTGTCTTGACATCTATAATTCCTATTCCCCTTAACTCGATAAAATGTCGGGTTATATCAGGTGCCGAGCCTACAAGTGTCTCATCACTTACTTTCTTGATTTCAACAACATCATCTGACACGAGACGGTGTCCTCGTCTTATCAGTTCAAGTGCCGCTTCACTTTTTCCAATACCGCTGTCTCCCATGATAAGCACGCCTTCACCATATACATCTACTAAAACTGCATGAATTGAAATCCTTGGTGCAAGCTTGACATGAAGCCATCTTACTATCTCATGTACAAATTCTGATGTAGTTTCACACGTGTCCGTCAAAATCGGTATTCCATGCCTGTTCCCTGCTTCTATGATAAAGTCATAAGGCGTTATCCCCCTGCAAAATATCAGGCACGGTATTTTGTAAGCGAAAAGCTTATCAAATATATCCCTGTTTTCTTCGTCAGTGTGCATATTTGCAATATATGCATACTCAACATTTCCACAAATTTGAATACGTGCAGCATCGAAATGCTCAAAAAATCCTGCAAGCTGAACCGCTGGACGATTCATGTTTGGATCCTTTATCAATATTTTATCAGTATCAATGTCCGGTGTATGATTGATAAGCTTCATTTTGTCTATAAGCTCTGTCACCGTTACGCTGTATTCTTCCTCCATAATTAAGCCTCCACTATGTTTCCAAATGAAAAAGGCCGCCGCCAAACCCGGAAGTCACATAATGTAGTGTGACTACCGAATTGTGCGACAACCCATTTTAATGCTATTATTCTTCCGGCTCAGAAGCAGATTCCTCATATTTTTCCAGTATGAGTGCCTGTATCTTCTCTCGTGTTTCTGAATTGATAGGATGTGCTATGTCCCTATACTCTCCATCGGAAGCCTTTCTGCTAGGCATGGCAATAAATAAGCCCTTCTCTCCTTCAATCACCTTGATATCATGCACAACAAACTCGTTATCAATGGTAATTGAAACAACTGCTCTCATTTTGCCTTCCTTCGTAACCTTTCTGACTCTGACATCAGTTATTTGCATGCTTAAACCCCCTTTAATGTTCGATAGACAGTCCCTACAGGGAATATCTAAAATTCTTCTCTACGATTACTTTGATGTCGTCCGGCTCGCCTGTTCTTACAGTGTTTGCACGGAGAGTATCCCTACTCTCAACTATGCAGTTTTCAATATAACAGTTATCACCTATATGAACATCATTAAGTATGATAGAGTTTTTAATTACACAGTTATTGCCCACATAAACCTTCTTAAATAATATGGAATCTTCAACGGTTCCATTAACGATACATCCGCTTGCCACAAGACTGTTGTTAACCACTGCGTCCCCATTATACTTTGCAGGTGGTAAATCCTCAACCTTGGAGTAAACCTCCGGATATTCCCTGAAGAAATAATCTCTTATATCCTTTTTCAGGAAATCCATGTTTGTTTTGAAGTATGAATCAACACTTCCTATGTTTCTCCAATACGAGTCAAGCTTGTACGCATATATCTTCTTCACGCTCTTGTATCTTACAAGAACATCATTAACCAAATCACTTCGTCCCTCAGCAGCACATGCTTCCAAAAGCTCAATCAGCTGTCTTCTTCTGACAACATATACGCCTATGAATGCCGTGTTTGTCTCTGCAACAAGAGGCTTCTCCTCGAAACCTATAACCCTGTTATCCTTGTCGAGATTCACAACACCGAATCTGCTTATATCATCCTCACCCGGCTCGATATCCTTACATACAATCGTTATATCTGCACCAGTAGCAATGTGCTCCTCAAGCACCTTGTTATAATCCATCTTGTATACTCCGTCACCTGATGCGATAACAACATATGGCTCATGGGCTGATTTCAGGAAATTAATATTCTGATAAAGTGCATCCGCAGTTCCTCTGTACCAATAGCTGTTTGTTGCAGTTATTGTCGGTGTAAATACATACAGACCACCCTGCTTTCTGCCAAAGTCCCACCACTTTGATGAATTCAGGTGTTCATTCAGTGAGCGCGAATTATACTGTGTATAAACTGCTACTTTCTGAATGTGTGAATTTGTCATGTTTGACAATGTAAAATCTATAGCTCTGTAGCTTCCTACAATAGGCATTGCAGCAACCGCTCTCTTTGCTGACAAATCACCCATTTTGTTACTGCCACCGCCTGCTAAAATGATACCAATCGCTCTCATCTTTACTCACCTGCCTTTATTATACTTGAACCGCTCTTGAGCAATCCGTCCGGATACTCATCTATCGTTGTCTCTCCGAAGATTGCTACGTTTTTACCAATCTTTACACCGGCAGGTACGGTAGAATTCTCACCTATTGTTACTAAGCCATATGCATAAATATGTGGAGCAAGCTCATTTGGTGTCTCTGCGCCAACACCAAGTTCAGCATTTTCTCCTATTACTACGCCCTCAGCGATGATAGCCTTATCTATAACAGCTCCATCACCGATTGTAACCCCATTCATAATAATAGAATTTCTGATAACTGCTCCCTTGCCAATCGATACGCCGGATCCAATAACGGAATTGTCTACCTCACCAAAGACCTCTGTTCCCTCACCTACTATACTCTTAGTTACGGAACCTTCAGGCGCAATGTACTGTGGAGGCAGTATATCGCTCTTAGTGTATATTCTCCAAAACTCCTCATAGAGATTGAATTCAGGAATTATGTCAACCAATTCCATATTTGCTTCCCAATAAGAGCCGAGGGTTCCTACATCCTTCCAATATCCCTTATAATCGTAAGCACATATCTTGCTTCCTCTCTCATGGCAGTAAGGAATAATATGTTTACCGAAGTCACAGCCCTTTTGGTCTTTCATCACCACCAGTGCTTCCCTTAACAGCTTCCAGTTGAAAATGTATATACCCATGGAAGCCTTGTTACTTCTAGGATTTTCCGGTTTTTCCTCAAATTCCTTTATACAGCCTGTCTCATCTGTAATAACAACACCGAAACGGCTTGCTTCCTCCATCGGAACCTGATATGTTGCAAGAGTTATGTCTGCTTTGCTGGATTTGTGGAAATCCAACATATTTTCGTAATCCATTTTGTAAATATGGTCTCCTGACAATATAAGCACATACTCAGGATTATAGTAATCAATGTATTCCAAATTTTGGTATATGGCATTTGCCGTACCTGTGTACCACTGACTGTTCGTACTCTTCTCATATGGCGGAAGAACAGTAACACCACCCACACTTCTATCCAAATCCCACGGAATACCTATACCGATGTGCTGATTAAGTCTAAGAGGCCTGTACTGTGTAAGAACACCCACAGTATCCACTCCGGAATTAATACAATTACTGAGTGGAAAATCAATAATTTTGTATTTTCCCCCAAAAGCTACTGCCGGTTTAGCCAGTTTAGAAGTCAAAACGCCCAAACGACTTCCTTGTCCACCTGCTAAAAGCATAGCTATCATTTCTTTCTTAATCATAATGTCACCCCTTTTTAGCATAATTTAGCTATATTATAGCATTAATAGTAAAAAATTTAAATAGTTTTTGTTCATTTTTTATATTTATTGTACAACATTATTGCCAGCCTTTTTCATACCTTCCAAAAATGGAAGAAAATCTACTTCCAGACATGCTGCTATCTTAATATCATCCTTTTCCTGTAATACAACACCAAGTCTTCCTACTGCTGAAGCCATTTTACTTTTATCAACATAAACATGGTCTTTATTTATCAACTGCTCACAGTTGTTAAATACCTCTATCTCCCAGTTTATCCCCTGAATGACAAGATTAAACATCTCCTCCGTGTCTTCCTTTTGTGCTCCACGCAGTTCACTTATAACCTGCTTTGCAGCCTCAATAATGTTATCACTGTAATCTATAAGCTGTTTTAACACCTCATTTTGCAATTCAAGCTTATTACCCATAAGTACCTCCTGCTAATCTTCCTCGTCCTTAGCGTGAACGATACCCTTTAAAGTCAATCCTATCCCACCGAAAAATGTAAGCAGGATAAGAATGATTTCAAGGGCTGACATGTACATTATATGGAACTTCATGCTTAAAATAATTGATACAACAAACAGCAGGAAAAGAATCCCCAGTATTCCTCCTGTTACTATATTTGGATATACAATATAGACAACAAAAAATATACAAAGTAAAAGGATAAGAATAGCCGTTACATTGATGTTATTGTACCTGTAAAAAAAGCTAAAGGTCGTCACCTTTATATTTGACAAAAACAGTACCGCCCCAACAATTGTAAGTGCAATACCAAGCAAGAAATTCATCAGGCTTTTCATATGTCCTCCTTACGGAGCCAAAATAACTTATGCCTTCGGCTCCTTCTTATCAACTGCAATCTCGGTAAGTGATGAAGCAAGCCCTGCAATGCTTGCAATTTCGGACGGAATAATAAGCTTTGTTGCTTTTCCGTCAGCAGCCTTTGCAAATGCCTCAAGACTCTTAAGGGTAAGCACTGCCGTTTCAGGTGCAGCCTCATTTAAGAATTTAATACCGTCTGCGTTTGCTCTTTGAACAGTGAGGATGGCCTCAGCCTCACCTTCTGCACGTCTGATTGTTGCCTCTTTCGTTGCCTCAGCCCGAAGTATTGCTGACTGCTTTTCTGCCTCGGCAGAGAGAATAAGTGATTCCTTCTGACCCTCAGCCCGAAGTATCGCTGACTTCTTTTCACCCTCAGCAATAAGAATCTGCTCACGTCTCTCACGCTCTGCCTTCATCTGTTTCTCCATTGCATCCTGAATGGCTGCCGGCGGTATAATGTTCTTAAGCTCAACTCTGTTAACCTTGATACCCCATGGGTCAGTGGCAACATCAAGGGTCGCTCTCATTTTTGTGTTAATTGTCTCTCTTGATGTCAGTGTCTGGTCAAGCTCCAAGTCACCGATTATATTTCTAAGCGTTGTTGCCGTAAGGTTTTCGATAGCCATGATTGGCTTTTCTACTCCGTAAGCAAACAGCTTAGGGTCTGTAATCTGAAAGAATACAACCGTATCGATTCTCATTGTAACATTATCCTTTGTGATAACCGGCTGTGGTGCAAAATCCACAACCTGCTCTTTCAAAGATATTCTTTGTGCAACCTTGTCAATAATAGGCCACTTCATATGAAAGCCTACCGACCATGTTGCCTGATACGTTCCAAGACGCTCAATAACATATGCATGTGCCTGTGGAACAATCCTGATACAGCTTGCTGCCACTATGACAACTAAGAAAACTAAAAACAGTATAAACGCCTGTCCTCCTGAAAATCCTGATAAAATCATAAAATTATCCTCCTTATTTTTAGAACATTATTTTTGAACTTTTTTAACGATAAGCTTTACTCCGCTGATAGAGCAGACTTCAACCTGACAATCTGCTTCTATTATCTCATCGTTTTCGGAACGTGCCGACCATTCTGTTCCGTTCAGCATTACAACTCCCTCTGCCTTGAGATTATCAATCGTGCTCTTTACGACCCCAATTTTTCCTATCAATCCCTCAACATTTGTTTTTTCTGGTTCTTTCATGAGATGCTTCCTTGCAAGCGGTCCCATAAGAACAAGCAATACAAGAGACACAACTGCAAATATAATAAGCTGTATGCTAAATTTCACATTCAAAAATGCCGCAAGTGCCGCAGCAAGTGCTCCGATTGCAAACCACACAGTCGTAAGTCCCAGCGATATTATCTCTGCAACCACCAGTACTGCTGAAAATATTAACCATATTGTTACCATACGAAAGCCTCCTTTCCGTAAAAGTTACGTTACGATTCAAACAATATAAGTATACTACAAACAGGTACACCATTACCATCTGATAATAACGATTATATTTTTTTAATTTTCTTTATAATAGTTTATGAGACAGCCTGCTAATATTATATCTCTTTCATCATCGGTCAGGTCACCAAGCTTAAGAGATATCTCTCTCATTTCATTATTAACGACATATGCCTTAATTATCTCAACTTTATTTTTTATTGCATCCGTTATCCCCGGAATGAAAACATAATCATCAACTGCGAACTGATAATCCTCATCCATAACAAACGGAAGCATACCCCAGTTTATAAGGTTAGACCTATATCTTTTTGTAGCATATTCCTTTGCAATATTTGCCCATCCGCCAAGAACTTTCTGGCAGGATGCCGCCTGCTCCCTCGCTGAACCATCCCCTGGCTTGACAGCAAAGATTGTGCTTCCGTATCCAAGATTTTTTCCCTTTACCTCAGGGTATTTTTCCTTTATTGTATGGACAATATCATGCATTTCGTCACTTGTTTTACATAAGCATCCGTTTGCTTCCCGTTCCCTTTCAACTTCCTGTACTGCCTTTGCACGTCCTACATAAAGCGGGTCTTTCCTTGAGAGGGTAAATTCTGCAAGTCCAAGTGGATTTGACCTGTAGGAAGATGTCTCACCTGACGGTATCAGTTCATCCGTCGTCGTTACAGGGTCATTAATGACTGACGCAACCTTGAGAAGAAGATTATCCGTAAGCGGTATCATCTCAGGCCAGTCCTTGATGTTAGGTCCAAATTTTATTTCAACAGACGGGTCTGCCTTTCCGACTCCGTCATATACCCTGTTGTCATATATACTCTTATCAAAGAAATATTTTGGTGACGTATATTCAACATCAATATCCGTTGCCGCTGTAAGGTATCCCTTGTTTACGGCAGTTGCAGCTATAGAACGTGCATCCATAAGTGCAACCGATGATATTTGCCCGCTCTGAACCTTTGAACCCTCACGGTTCGGGAAGTTTCTTGTTGAATGTCTAATACTGAATGCATTATTTGCAGGTGTGTCTCCTGCTCCAAAACAAGGACCGCAAAATGCTGTCTTTACAATAGCTCCTGTTCCTATAATATCTGCAAGCCTTCCGTTTTTTGCAAGTTCCATGTAAATCGGCGTACTTGCAGGGTATACACTTAATGTAAATTCATCCGCACCAATAAAGTGACCGCGTAAAATATCTGCGGCATCAACAATATTTTCGTAGCCTCCGCCTGCACAGCCTGCGATGATACCCTGATCCACGTAAAGCTTTCCGTCCCTCACCTTGTTTTTCAGTGTAAAGTCGACCTTGCCATCTAATGATACAAGTGCTTTTTTCTCCACATCATCAAGAATATCCATAAGATTTTTATTTAAATCCTCAATGGTATAAACATTGCTCGGATGGAATGGCATGGCTATCATAGGCTTAATCTCTGACAGGTTCACATATACAACGCCGTCATAATATGCAACAGCTCCCGGATTCATTTCCTTATATGCTTCTGGTCTCTTGTGTATTTCATACCAGTTCTTAATCTCATCATCCGTCTTCCAAATAGATGAAAGACAAGTCGTCTCCGTTGTCATAACATCTATACCGATTCTGAAATCTGCTGAAAGCTTGTCAACACCTGGTCCCACAAACTCCATAACCTTATTTTTTACATACCCGCAGTTAAATGTTGCACCGATAATCGCAAGTGCCACATCCTGAGGTCCAACACCCTTTGTAACTTCACCGTCAAGATAAATAGCGATAACTCCCGGCTTGGCAACATCATAGGTTCTCTTTAAAAGCTGCTTGGCAAGCTCTCCTCCGCCTTCACCGATTGCCATTGTACCGAGTGCACCATACCTTGTATGACTGTCCGAACCAAGTATCATGGCTCCACATTCTGCAAGCATCTCTCTTGCGTACTGGTGGATAACTGCCTGATGGGGCGGAACATAAACACCACCGTATTTCTTCGCACAGGAAAGACCAAACATGTGGTCATCCTCATTGATTGTTCCGCCAACTGCACAGAGTGAATTGTGACAGTTTGTGAGAACATACGGAATCGGAAATTCGGTAAGTCCCGATGCCCTTGCAGTTTGTATAATTCCGACAAATGTAATGTCGTGGGATGTCATTTTATCAAACTTGATTTTAAGTTGCTCCATGTCTCCCGATGTATTGTGCTTCTCCAAAATGCCATATGCCATTGTATTTTTGGCTGCATCTTCTTTCGATATGTTTATGCCTTTGCTGCTAAGTACTGCCTGTGCATCACCATTATCGCCAATCAGCTCCGTCCCGTTTAATAAATAAGCTCCTGTTTCATATAATTTGACCATTTTAAGTCCTCCATTAAATTGTTTATATTAATATGCCATAATGTGCTTTTCAGCATCAGCAATACTGTCGTATTTCGAGTTACCGATGGAATACTCGCTTTCATGCCCCAAAATAGATGTCCTTTGCGACATATATGAAAGCTCGTCCGCCTCAGCTCCATTGACGTAATAGGTTCCACCCATATCCTGACAGCTTGAAACTTCATATAATGAAGTACCATCAAACTGGGTAAGGCTGTACTCTGTTCCCTCGCTTCTGCCAAAAGCAAGCGGGAATGTCAAAAGATAGCTGTCAGTACAAAAGCTTCTTACATTTGCATAGCCTACATATACCGCCCTGCTGCCATCATATGTATATACAAAGCATCCCACATAGTCATTTCCCACAAAAGCAGAGTTAAATAAAAACATCTCGGCAACTCCGTCACCGTTAACATCATGCAGTAAAATGGAATCCGGTTTCAACTGTTCATATTTGTTTTCCAGTATATAGTTTCCCGTATCGGAACCTGCAAGGTCAGACTTAAGCTTTCCATCTATATCCTCCACAACATCCAGATATGCAAGCTGCCACTCATTAAGCATGGAACGCTTTACCGACTCCAAATCAAAATCATCACCATAAACCTTGGCAATTTCATTCATAAGCTCCGAGGCCTTCTCTTTTTTGTCATTTGAGATTAATTCAGACAGCACATCCTCATAATAAGGTATCCCAAGCTTATACGCATCGTCATATAATGCCTTATATTTATTTTTATAATTTGTGTCTGTCGGGTCAATCAACGCTGTGTTGCATGCTCTCATAACCTGTAAATACTTTTTATTATCCCGAAGTTGTACAAGCTTATCATAATGATCTCTGTATACGTTTACACACAGTGCGTTATTCAATATCACACCTGAATATTCATATGCGTCATAGTAGGACGAGTTGGTTATAAGCACCGACATGGAAACGATGGCGTCATATGATATCTTCTCATCCAGAAAGTCCTGATATTTTTCGTTGAGAAGCTCTATCATATATTGTTCCTTATCAACCGTTTTCATTCGTTTTTGTACGTTCATGGAACGGGTATTCGTATCGTGGGCAGTTTCAATATCATAGTTCAACACTGCCTGCCAATACTCCGTCATAATTTTTTTTAATTCGTTATGGTCTAAATCCTTACTGTACTTATCAAATATCACGCCTGTCTTTTCTATGCTTTTTATCGCATCAAGTCCTGCCGCAGCCTCCTCATAGCTCTTTTTGCCGTCTATGTAGTTTTGACATATGGATGCCGCATAAGAATCAAGGTATGACATAACCTCCTCTTTCTGGTCATCATTTAGCTTTTCATAGTATTCCAGTGCCTTTGGCCACTGCCCTGCGTCTATATTGTCAAACACACGCCGTATCTTATAGTACGGACTAAGAAAAATAATGCTTCCCACAAGCTCCAGTGTAATCAGGACAAATGAAATAATAATACATTTTCTCCATGTCTTTTTCATTATTCCACCTCCTGTTCTTCCGCGGCAGCATCGGAAATTGTCGCATCTGACGGTGTAGCCATCATTACAAGCGGTTCCCTGATTTTATCTGCGTCAGCATTTGACGCAAGCTGCGGATAATTCAAATCAAAACGCTTATCATTTTTATCATAATATGGTGAAATAGCCATAAAATATATGAACGCTCCGACCAAAACAAGTCCAATAACAGCCAAGCTTAAAAAAGTGATTCCTGCCATCTTTAATCCTTTTGGGGCTTTTCCATCCGATATCTGGATATCTTTCCTTTCCCTCAGGACATCTTCCACATCATCATCTGGAACCTCCTCCGGCTTATCTTCTGCCGCATCCTGCTCCATAAGCATCATAAGAAGCTCTTCCTCATCCTCCGTGTCTGATGTCTGTGCAATTGGCAGACCACATATATCACAAATTTCCGCATCATCAGGATAAATCTTTCCACAACATTTCTTACTCATCTTTAACTCCCATTAAATATCTCATATCAAGTACAAAATCCATATCATTATACCAACTTCAAAAAACATATTCAAGAAATATGTACAAATAAGTGTTTTTTTGTTTGCTGGTATTTACTTTTTTTGTCGGAATGATATAATAGTTTAGGTTTTTAAGGATTATTTACATCATATTTTTATACGATTGTTTTTACAAGGGAGTAATATTTATGAAAAAAAACATTGAAATCAGATGGCATGGCCGTGGCGGACAAGGCACCAAAACAGCAGCCCTGCTACTAGCTGACGTTGCATTTTCCACAGGCATGCATGTTCAGGGCTTTCCTGAGTACGGACCTGAACGAATGGGTGCACCTATAACAGCATACAACAGAATCGGAGAATCTTCCATACGGGTACACTCAAACATTTATGAACCTGATTATGTCGTTGTTGTTGACGAGACACTGCTCCATTCCGTAGATGTGACTAAGGGGCTTAGTGTAGAGGGCGGAATTGTAATTAACACAACCAAACCAAAAGAAGAAATTATTCCTCTGCTCAATGGATATGAGGGAAATGTATATACCATTGATGCACATTATGTATCCATGCAGACGCTTGGCAGGTATTTCCCAAATTCGCCTATGCTTGCTGCTATTGTAAAGGTTGCAGATATTATGGAGCAGGACGTTTTCCTTTCACACATGGAAGCATCCTACCAGCACAAATTTGCTAAAAAGCCAGAAGTTATTGAGGGCAACATGAATGCCCTGAAAATGGCATTTCAGGAGGTGAAATAATGTCCAAGGCAACAGATATAACTAAAATAAATGAACACAGTCCTTATTATGACATTACGCCGGGAAATCAAATTTACGGCGGCGGTGGTTCCCGTAGATTTAACACGGGTGAATGGCGTACCCAGACCCCTGTCATAGACTGGGACAAATGTACCCACTGTCTTTTGTGCACTCCTGTATGTCCAGACAGCTCAATACCCGTATCAGACGGAAGACGTGAGGATTTTGATTACGACCACTGCAAGGGCTGCGGAATATGCGAAAAAGTTTGCAGCTTTGGTGCAATAACGATGAAGGAGGGTATGTAATATGTCTATTCGTGAAAGAATGTCAGGAAATGAGGCGGCGGCTTACGCTATCAAACAGATTAACCCTGATGTTATGCCGGCATTTCCTATCACCCCTTCAACAGAAATACCGCAAATGGTATCAACATTTATTGCAAACGGTGAAATAGATACTGAATTTATCCCTGTGGAGTCTGAACACAGCTCCATGAGTGCCACAATGGGTGCAAATGCTGCGGGTGCAAGAGCACTTACCGCTACATCCTCCTGTGGTCTTGCATATATGTGGGAGCTTCTTTATGTTGCGGCTTCTGACAGGCTTCCTGTTGTACTTGCTTTGGTAAACAGGGCACTGACGGGACCTATCAATATTAACTGTGACCACTCGGACAGTATGGGTGCAAGAGATTCCGGATGGATTCAGATTTATGCAGAAAATAACCAGGAAGCATATGACAATCTTATACAGTCATTCCGAATTGCCGAGCATCCTGATGTAAGACTTCCTCTTATGACATGCCAGGATGGATTTATCATAAGCCATGCAGTTGAAAATATTGAGCTTATAGAGGACGATAAGGTTAAAAGCTTTGTAGGCGAATATACGCCTGAAAATTATCTTTTAAACCCTAATATGCCAATGGCTGTAGGCCCTTATGCAAACTCCCCGTTCTACATGGAAACAAAGATGAACCAACGGCTTGCCATGGAAAATGCAAAAAAAGTTATACTTGAAGTTGCAGAGGAATTTGAACAGATTTCAGGAAGAAAATACAGTTTCTTTGAGGAATACAAGCTCGAAGACGCAGATTACGCCATAGTGATTATCGGTTCGGCAGCAGGAACAACAAAGGAAGCCATTGACGAACTGAGGGAGCAGGGTATCAAAGCAGGACTCCTTAAAATAAGGGTGTTCAGACCATTTCCTGACGAGGCTATTGTAAATGCATTGAAGCATGTGAAAGCAATGGCAATCATGGACAGGGCAGAAAGCTTTTCAGCATGCGGAGGTCCTATAGGCTCAGAACTTAAGGCTGCATTATTTGATTTTAATGTAAAAACAATTGCCGTAAATTATTTCTATGGAATAGGCGGACGTGATTACACTGTAAACGATGCAAAAGCGATATATCAGGATCTTATCAATTACGTTTCCGGCACTGCTGACATTGAAAACTTCAAATATATCGGTCTTAGAAAGTAAACGGAGGAAAAGGATATGGCTTTTAATTTTAAAGAAGTAATGAATAAACCGGAACGACTTGCACCCGGACATAGAATGTGTGCCGGCTGTGGTGCTACGATTGCTGTAAGAACAGTTCTTCGTGCATTAAAGCCTGAAGACAAGGCTGTTATTGGCAACGCCACCGGATGTCTTGAGGTATCTTCCTTTATGTATCCGTACACTGCATGGGAGGACAGCTATATACATAATACTTTCGAAAATGCAGGTGCCACACTTTCAGGAGTTGAGACTGCATATCATGCTCTTAAGAAAAGAGGCAAACTTTCTGAAAATTATAAATTTATAACCTTTGGCGGTGATGGTGGAACTTATGATATAGGACTCCAATCTCTTTCAGGAGCAATGGAGCGAAACCACGATTTAGTTTATGTATGCTACGATAACGGTGCATACATGAATACAGGTATACAGCGTTCCTCTGCAACTCCTATGTATGCAGACACGACAACCACACCTGTCGGTTCACACTCCAACGGTAAAATGCAAAACCGTAAGGACCTTGCCGCAATCATTGCAAACCACAACATTCCGTACGTTGCGCAGTCAACACTCATCGGAACCATGAAGGATTTGTACGAAAAATCTGAAAAGGCTATCTACACTCCGGGAGCAGCTTTCTTAAATGTTATGGCTCCATGTCCGAGAGGCTGGAGGTATGATACGCCTGATATTATGAATATATGTAAGCTTGCAGTTGAGACATGCTACTGGCCGCTCTTTGAGGTTGTTGAAGGCAAGTGGATATTAAACTATGAGCCAAAGAAAAAGCTTCCTATCGAAGATTTCCTTAAAACACAGGGACGTTTTAAGCATCTGTTTAAGCCTGAAAATGAACAGCTTCTCGTTCAATATCAGGAGGAGGTTGACCGCCGTTGGGAAGAACTTTTATTCAAATGTTCACGCTAACGCAGGTTTAAAAAAGGCTGCCGCACGCAGACATCGTGCAGCAGCCTTTTTTATTTTCTGCTTTTCATTTTATGTTTTCTTAAATAAAAGAACAGCACCAGCTTTTCAGGTACTCGCTTTAATATGATTTGTATTTCCTCATGTTTTGCTATGGGCTTTACCAAAATACTGTGAAGCTTTGCATTGTTTGCCCCCCATATGTCAGTAAATAACTGGTCTCCTACAAACAGGGTATGCTCTTTATCCGTCCCCATTTTTTTCATTGCCTCACAGTATCCTGACGGAAGCGGCTTGCCTGCTTTATAAATATAATATGCCCCAAGCTCTTTGTTGAATTTTGAGACACGTTCCTCGTCATTGTTGGACAAAAAGCACACAGAATACCCCAGCTTCATCAGCTTTTTAATCAACCTTTTTGAACGTTCATCCAACGGTGCATCATGCTCCACAAGGGTATTATCTATATCAAATATAACTGCCCGGTAACCTTTTCTGTAATATTTCCCAAAATCAATTGAGTAGGTAGAGTCATAGTATTCAGTTGGATAAAAATTTTTAAACATATAGCGTGTCCTCACTTTGTCTAATCTATATCAGTAACAGTTTCAAAAATATTTTCTTTTATGAATGAAAAAAACTATATATTGTTTTTGCCACACTTTCCGGTATGCCGGGAAGCTCCGCAAGCTCATCCACAGTTGCCTTTTTAATGTTTTCCACATCCTTAAAATGCTTCATCAACTGCTTTCTTCTGGCGTCTCCTACCCCTGGAATATCATCCAAAACAGATTTGACCTGATTTTTGCTTCTTAACTGTCTGTGGTATTCAATGGCAAATCTGTGTGCCTCATCCTGGAGTGATGTAACCATCAGCATAGCCTGGCTTCCCCTTGGAAACTGGATTTCCTCATTGTTGTAGTAAAGCGCCCTCGTCCTGTGCCTGTCATCCTTCACCATACCGCACACAGGTATATCAAGTCCAAGGCTGTCCAAAACCATAAGTGCTATGTTTACCTGACCCTTACCTCCATCCATCATTATAACATCTGGCATAACATCCAGCTTTTCATCCGTAAATCGTCTGCTTAACACTTCTTTCATCGATGCGTAATCATCAGGTCCGCTTACAGTTCTTAATCTGAATTTTCTGTAACCGTTTCTCTTAGGCATTCCCTTTTCAAACACAACCATGGATGCCACGGATAATGTACCCGATATATTGGAAATATCAAATGCTTCCATTCTGTCCGCTGATGGAATGCCAAGTGCATTTGCTATCTCTCTTGCGGCACCTACAGTACGCTTTTCCTGTCTTTTTATCCGCTCCATATCCTGTTTTAAGACAAGTTCCGCATTATCCTTTGCAAGAGAAATCATTTTGCTCTTATCACCCTTTTTCGGAACACTTATCTTTACATTACTGCCCTTTTTCTTGGCAAGAAACTCCTCTATAAGAACAACATCATCAATATCAGTCTGCACAACAATCTCCTTTGGCAGATACGGCGTGCCAAGATAAAATTGTTTTATAAATGCTCCCAAAATTTCTCCTGGCGCATCCTCAGCATTTCCGTTCATATGATGGTTTTCCCTGCCCAGCAGCTTACCGTCACGCACAAAAAATATAGTTACAACTATGTCTTTTTCACCTGCCGCATAAGCAATAATGTCCCTGTCATCCCCACCAAGAGAATTCACCTTTTGCTTATCCGTTATAAATTTAATACTTTCCAGCAAATCACGACACTCTGCCGCCTTTTCAAATTCGAGATTTTCTGCATATGCTTTCATATCTGCATTTATTTTATTAACAATGTCTTTATGATTGCCATTTAGAAACGATATAACACCCTCCACCTGTTTTTTATATTCCTCTGATGAAATATAACTGTTACATGGTGCTTTACATTGCCCAATCTGGTAATAAAGACAAGGTCTGTCTTTGCCGATTTCCTGTGGCAGTCTTTTATTGCAGGTTCTCAAATTATATACCTTGTTTAACAGCTCTATCGTATCCTTAACCGCTTTTCCACTTGTAAACGGTCCAAAGTATTTTGATTTGTCCCGTTTCATTGTATGGCTGTAAAGAAGTCGCGGATACTCCTCCTCCACTGTCAGTCTTATATAAGGATATCCTTTATCATCCGTCATCATTGTATTGTATTTCGGCCTGTGTTCTTTAATAAGATTGCACTCCAATATAAGTGCTTCAACCTCCGAGGATGTAATGATATACTCAAAGTACGCAATTTGTTCTACCATTTTGGCAATTTTAGGAGAATTGTTATGACCATGACCATTTCTGAAATACTGTCTTACCCTGTTGTGGAGATTAACCGCTTTTCCCACATACAATATTTCATCACGCCCATCGTGCATAATATATACTCCTGGAGAATTAGGAAGCTTTTTTAATTCTTCTTCAATATCAAAATTGTTTTTTTCTTCCATCCTCGTTCTCACCACCTGATTCATAGTTCTTAATTATACAAAGAAAGGAGGCATCTTTGAAGATACCTCCAATTATGATAAAGGTTTTTTTGTGGCTGTTATAATAAGTCTGCTCTCAGCTTTTTGATAACCTGAAGGGTCTTTGTTCTAAGCTCCTCAGCCTCGAACAACGAGAGCATCGTGCTTCTGTCAAGTTTTACTCCAACTATCATCTCAAGCCAATCATTTACATATGACTTAACATATGCAACATTCTCATCTGACTTATTCTTAAGAGCAACAATAATGTTTTCAATGCTCTCAATAATTGAAGGTGATGCTATTGTGTTTGACACAGGAGCCTGACTTCCCTCATCAGAGAGCTCAATAACCTTACCTGTCTTTGTAATAATAACCTTTTTATTTGGAGCCGACTCTGTTCTTTGTGAGCCTGCTGCTTTCTTGTCAAGGAGTTTTTCAACAACCTTAATCAGGCACACTGCACTGTATGTACTCTCCTCAGGAGTCTGTACATCAGCTCCCTTGTCCTCATACTGATACCACAGCCACTCTGACTTAAGAAGCATCTCCTCAATCTTAGTATCCGAAAGAAGTCTCTTAAGGTCTGAATCCATAGCTGGTGCTGAATTCTTTCCAAACAGCTTTCCTCCGGTTGGCACCTCAGCCTTCTTATACTTAGCAGGCACCTGAATCTCTGCATAAGTTTTAATCAGATACCGCTCAGCCTTCTTAGGGTCATAATTGTTGTTGATGATATTGACCCTTCCGCTGTTAAGACCATTTGCAATCATATCCTCGGCAGACATAAATACAAGTGCTTTCTGTCTGTCATCAATCAGCTTCTTTATCTCATAGTTGGTCTTTGACTTTTCAAGTATGGAATTCTTTCTCACCTTGAATGCCTTAATCTTCTCCTTAACACTGAAGAACAGTTTAAGCAGTGTCGGATTAGCATTTACATAATTTCCAATCCATGTAAGCTCAACGTACTGATGCTCTATTTTGTTTGAAATTTCATAAACATTGTAGCCATCAAATATAACATTCAAAGTTGTGTAAAGAAGTTCAAGCACTTCATACTTTTCTTCCCATGAACGGTTGCTGATATCCTGATTTACAAGCTCCTTGATTCCGCACTCATAAAATACAAGATTATACTCATACAATCCTTCAAAAATATTTGCCTTGTCCTTAAGTGAGGCACCTGCACCAAGAATCTGAAGATTTTTCTTCATATTTGGTTCATTTTCAACATACTGGTAAACTCTCTTTACAAATGATGAAACCTCACCTATAAGTGTATCAATTCTCTTGTTATATATTTCCTGCTTTGATATTGCATTTATAACGCTTCTGCTCAAAACAGTGGTGTTCTGTGGTGAATTCGTATTTCTAATAAGTTCTTTAAAGCTCTCATAAACCGCCATGTTATCAATCGGGATATATTCAGCATTAAGTCCATAAAATTCGAATGCCTTATTGTAATCCTTATTGTTTATGTATGTATTAAACAATCCGATACTGAACTGTATCTTATAGTCATTTCCCACATGTGGATCTTCAACTACATAATCAAACAATACTTCAAGATTGTTCATATAAGCATCTGCGTTTGGTCCTTCAGCCGGAATACCCATCTCCATAATTACATTGATGAGGTCAAGATATCCCATAACAGCCTTATCATAATTTTTCGGTCTGTCATCATCCTCAAGAATCTGATAGCTGACATTGATAAGCAATGGAGCTATCCTCTCACCGATAAGCCTCATAGCGTCCGCGAAGCCTTCTCTTTGATATAAATATATCAGCCAAATACTGTAACGATACAAGCCTGTCGTACTGATAGGTGCATCAATATCAGACGGTGAAATGTCACCGTACACAAATCTGAACAACGGTTCAATCCACTCTTCTATCTCGTACCTGCCTGTTGCTTTGATATTCTGGTCAACAAATTCTCCTAACTCATACAACTTTGTGCATTGAGCTTTGACATCTTCGTCAACCATCATACTTGATAAATCAAAATTGCTATCTTTTAAATAGTCAATAACCAATGCGTAAAAACCATCTTCGACCTGCTCATTCAAAAACCTTATCAGCAGTCCTTTGTTATTGGAAGCTGCTATTGACAATACGTTATTATCTGAGCCGGTAGTAATATTTGCTGGTAATGCCATAGGTCACTTACCCCCTTATCATATAATTCACCTCCTTTATTTTATACCCAAATCATTTTCAAAGTCAACTAGGATTTTAGTTATTTCATATAATTGGCATTATGCATAATGCACAATGCTTATTTAACAAGTTTTCTATCTTTTTTTGTTAGTTTTTCACATCGAAACCTGCCATTCTCAAAATTGCCCTTGCATTTGTCGTTGTACATCTTCCATTTTTTATCATATAATCGAATTTTAATGTGTCCTCTTTATAATATTCCTCAAAGTGATAATTCACTGCCTCTTTACCGGATTTGTCCCTTATCTCACAAAGTTCAAAATCGTGTGTGGAAACAATTGTCATACAATTATCCGTGCCGAGTCCTCTGATAACCTCCGTCGCACCAACAATTCTGTCAGCAGAATTTGTACCTTTAAATATTTCATCAATCAGGCAAATCATCGGCACATTATTTTTCCTGTAATCCGCCATTGATTTTATACGCAGTATCTCCGCATAAAAGGTTGAAATTCCCCCTGCAACATCGTCAGTGATTCTCATTGAGGTAAACATTTTCATGTAGCTTGTTTTAAATTTTTCTCCGCAAACAGGAGCACCTACATATGCAAGTGCGAGATTTATGGCAATGGTTCTTAAAAACGTTGTTTTGCCGGACATATTTGAGCCGGTTATTATGGTAACTCCTCCATTTAATGACACAGAATTGGCAACAACTGTTTCAGGTTTTATAAGCGGATGATAAATATTTTCACCATAAAAGGCAACCTTACCGTCCATACACCGTTCCACATGAGCCTCACATGTATTTCTGACCTTGCCGATAACCGCAAGACTTAATAACAGCTCCACCTTAGCAATTACGTCAAAACATCCGCATGAATTTTCTCCATACTGCCTTTTCCATTTGGAAATAATAACCGCAAGCTGGTAATCCCAAAGAATGAATCCGCTTAACAGTTGGTGGACAAGCGGATTAAACGATACATTATACGCCTGCATGATTTTGCCAAGCTTTTTAAAGCCCTGTAACGCACCGTTTTGCCCACACACACTATCCTTAAGCTCCTTTAACAAAGATGCCTCAAAGCTATATTTTCCCATAACGTCAAGCATTTTTATATATCCATCTATGGAATTACTCATATGGTAAAATGGCGACATAATCCTGTCTGTAACTGTTTTCGTCACCCATGTAATTGCTAGATTTACTATAAAGCCAACAAGGGGATATCCATAATGAACTGCACCGCACAACCACAGTACAAGCAGCACAATTTCCATCAATGGCAGACATATGCAAAAAACTCTTGCCCACTTTGGCACAATCCCTGCATCCTTATCCCTGCAATACTCTGAAAAGTTTAATGCATCAAAAAGTCTTTTATTCTCCTTTTGCTGCATTCCTGCCGCCTCAAATTCGATGGCAAAATCATGCATTTCCACAAGCTCACGTACAGCCAGCCTCCGTTCCTCCATGTTATCTGCCATATCTTTCTTTAGCTTTAATTCTTCGGCCAACAATGCCCTTCCTGTATCAGTATGACAAACACTGATTAGCTGATATAATGAATTTGCTCCAATCAGGTCAACATCACATGCAACAGTGTCCTCCTTACAAATAAAGTCTTCTCCGGTATCGCCATAACTTCTCCACTCCTCGTTAAAACGACCAATATACCGTTCAACCGATTTGAGTCTGTTATTTGTCCATTGCTGCTTTCTATATACAGTCCCATGTTTTATTACAAATACAAAAAATAAAACAAGAAACAGTACCCCTGCTGCCAAAGCAACACTCTTGTTATCAGCCAAGCCTATTATTGTAAGCCCTGCTCCCAATGTAAAAGTAATTACCCGCATGGTTGAAATATAAGAAAAGCTCCTCTCAAGTTTTCTCTTATCTTCCTCAAGACGAGCTTTCTTCGTTGTGTAATGATTAAACTCCCGTTCCATATACATATCTGCTATTTATTCTCCTTGTCAGGGCTTTCCTTTTTCGATTTTGCTTCCTTTTCTTTGCTTCCATCATCCTCTTTGTCATAGGTATACACAAAGCCTTTACCTGATGCTATGATACCTGCCGCACCCGCAAAAAACAGTACCCCGAAAATAATACACCCTACGCCAAATGAAGATTTCCCAATAATTAAAAGTGATATACCCACAATAACCATGAGCACACCACAAACAATATAATTCTTTGCCGCCGCTGATAAATGTTTATTCATTTTAAGCCTCCTAATTTTTAACTATACCTAAGGAATCCGTCTGCTTCGCAGCCACCTTAGGGCATAGTATACCACACTTTTGTTTTTATAACAATGTTAGTTGAGAACTTACTTTGAACGGCATTTTAAGCATATATTAAAGAAATGGGAATTGTACGTATGTAAATCAAACTTGCTCAAAGCAGGAAAATTATTGGCAGCAGAAATTTCTGAATATTCTAGTCCTGCTTGATTTTTAGTTTTTTATGTATTAGAATAATAAACAGTTTACTTGCGTAAAATATAACTGTAAAGGAGATTTATTATGGGAAAAGTAGTAAAAAGGTTGCTCAAAGTCACTGTTGCTGCAGCCGCAGTCGGTGGCATTTGTTATGCATTTAAGGACAAAATTAAGGAATCAAAGGTATATCAGGAACATAATGTTGATGAAAAAATTAAAAAGGTTACTACTGCAATAAAGGACAAGCTTCCAATATCAAATGAAAACGAGGAAGATTTTGTGGAGGAGGATGAAATATTCTTCGAAGATATCACTCCTGTTGAAAGAGATTATGTTTCAATCAATCAGGAAGAACAGGCAGTAGCTGAAGCTGAAGATACTGAAGTTCCAAAGGATACTGAAGCATCTGCGGCTGATGACAACAAAGCTGATGATGTACCTACGATAGACGTTTAAAAACAAAACACGCTTTTGCCAACTGATATAAGCAAAAGCGTGTTTTTATTATAATATCAAGCTTCTTTGTCCTATTGAGATTTTCAACATCAGTCTACAACTAACCTGTTTAAATCGTTATAGAATGCAGGATACGATATATCCACGCATTCAAATCCGCCTATTTCCGTCTCGCCGTCAGCATTCATTGCCGCAACCGCAAAGCTCATTGCAATACGATGGTCAAGCTTGCTGTCTATGTATGAACCATGAAGACATTTGCCTCCATTTATTATCATTCCGTCCTCTGCCTCCTCTATATCTGCACCCATTGCTTTTAAGTTGGACACCATGACATCTATACGGTTTGATTCCTTTACCTTTAGCTCCTCCGCATCCTTGATTATAGTTTCACCTTTCGCAAAACATGCAAGAACAGCGATTGCAGGTATTTCATCTATCAGGGTGGGAATTATATCCCCTCCTACTACGCAGCCCTTAAGTTCTGAGGTCCTGACTGTTATATCTGCTGTTGGCTCTCCTGTTTTTGACACATGTTCAACGGATATCTCCGCTCCCATCATTTTCATAACTCTTATTATGCCGTCTCTTGTCGGATTGATTCCGACATTTTTTATCGTTACACAGGAGTTTGGAGTAATTGCCGCTGCTACCATAAAATACGCTGCCGAAGAAATATCTCCAGGTACATTTACTTTTTTTGCCAGAAGCTCTTTCGCAGGTGCTATTGTTACCATTGTCCCCTCTGATTTTATGTCAACTCCAAATTCCTGCAACATAAGCTCCGTATGATTTCTGCTTAAAACAGGTTCCGTTACCGATGTCTCCCCCTCAGCATAAAGCCCTGCAAAAAGTATAGCTGATTTCACCTGTGCCGAAGCAACAGGTGACACATAGCTGATTCCTTTTAAATTTGTGCCTTTGATAATAAGAGGTGCACAATCATTTCCAAGCTCGCTTCGTATATCCGCTCCCATCATGGCAAGTGGTGTCATAATCCGCTTCATTGGTCTTCTTTGTATTGACGCATCACCATTTACACGGGACGAAAAGGTCTGTGCTGCCAAGATGCCTGACATAAGCCTTGTGGTTGTTCCGCTGTTCCCAACATCAAGCGTATCTCCTGGTGCCTCAAGTCCTCTCATTCCTTTTCCGCAAATGACAACCGTTCCATCCTGCTTGTTTATGATATCTATGCCCATTTTGCTAAAGCAGGATATAGTAGACAGGCAGTCTGCACCCTGTAAAAATCCCGTCACCTCTGTTGTGCCTTTCGCAAGTGAACCTAACATAACACTTCTGTGTGATATGGATTTATCTCCCGAAACTGTCAGTTCTCCATTTATACTCTTTATTCTTTTAAATTTCATATTGTATCTCCCATAATGTATAGTTGTGATATATGCATATTATACCAACGATACATTATGGTTGGCAATGTAAATTTACCGTTCATATGTTTATCAGAACAAAAATCTAATACTTTATCCCATTCCTGTTGCGCACTGATACCCCACAACTTATCTCTTAACTTTTAAATCCATATATGGTATAATATGTCCTAAGGACTCCGTCTGCTACGCAGACACCTCAGAACAAGCCTTAAGCCAAGTGCAGCGGTTATTTGTTTGTCCAATACAGGCGATGGACAATTGAAACGATACAGCTTTACCCATGGCGATTAACAAAAAGATTGGAGCGCCAACTATGAAATCAGATAATATAATATGGATTTTTCTGCTGATTGTCTTTCTTTTACTTGGCACCACAGAGGTTTTACTCTACAAAAGATATGAGGATAACCGCAAGACAGCCGAAAATACGGCAACACCAACGGAAACTGATTACAGTGATTTAATTTTGTCAACAGATGCTGATTTTAACATTTCAGATGATTTATCAGGGGAGGATACGGAAATGCCGGATACTCATACTTACATATTTGTGGGAGACTCAAGATATGTCTCCATGTCAGAATGCGGCAGTTCATCAGATACATTTTTTTGCGAGAACGGTGTAGGGCTTTATTATTTAAACAGCCACATGAATGATATCATTGCAAAAGCAGACAGTAATACGAGAATTGTGGTAGGCTTGGGCGTAAATGATGTCGGTGCAGGAAATGACGGCTATGTAAAAGCACTGACTCAGCTTAACACCGATTCTGATGCAGAGGTATATTACATGCTGGTAAATCCTGTAGATGATGCAAAATGTGCCAGAATCGGATACCCTGTTACAAATGCTGCCATAGAAAGCTTCAACACGAAAATGCTTGAGGGACTTAACGGTTCCGGCATAAAAATAATTGATACCTATACTTTTTTGACGACGAATGGGTATACTACAAATGACGGTCTTCACTATGACGAGAAAACCACCCAGACCATTTATGACTTTATAAAACGGTGTCTAAGAAATCAATAGAAAAGCGGGATAGAAAATGGATAACTTTATTAAGCTTCTTGAAAACGGAAAAACGCAATTTCATGTAGTAAACGAATGTAGAAATATTTTTGCCGAAAACGGATTTGAAAGCCTCGACATGGATAGTGAATTTAATCTTACGGACGGCGGAAAATATATGCTGTCTCCTTATTCTTCCATGCTTGTGGCTTTTATTTATAATAAAAAAAGTGCCAATATGCGTATAGCTGCCGCACACACAGATTTCCCCATGCTTAAGCTGAAGCCCAATCCCATTATAAGAAAAAATGGCTATCTTCAGGTAAATACAGAACCATATGGTGGATTAATAACTGCAAGCTGGTTTGACAGACCACTTGGTTTAGCAGGAAAGCTTGTGCTTGCAGGTGAAACTGTATTTTCACCTGAGGTTCGTCTCTTTGACTCCGAAAAGCCGCTTTTTGTCATACCAAATTTAGCACCGCATCTGTCACGGGATAAGAAAAACGCAGAAACAGATGTGCAAAAGGAGTTGATACCAATAACCGGGCTTCTCTCCTCTTTTTCTGATGAAACATCTGCAAATCCGTTACTTGAATATATTGCAGACAAAGAAAATATAGACCCTGAAGCAATTTTAGACTATGACCTATACCTTTATGTATACGGAACCCCTGAATTTGCAGGAATCAATGATGAACTGCTTATTGCCCCGAGAATTGATAACATTTCCTCAGTAAGTGCAATTTGCAATGCTCTTTTATCATGTAAAAAACCAAACTGCACTGCTGTCGCGGCATTTTTTGATAACGAGGAAATCGGAAGCCGTTCAAAGCAGGGTGCAGACTCCATTTTATTAAAAGAAATCATAGAAAAAATAAACGGTAAAAGACCTGATATTTCAGGCTCCTTTACATTATCAATCGACGTTGCCCATGCGACTCACCCAAATTATACGGAAAAAAGTGATGTGACAAACAATGTTATTTTAGGTGATGGCATTGTTTTAAAAAGCAGTGCTTCCCAAAGATATGTTACAGACAGTGAGGCAGGTGCCGTTATTTCTGCCCTGTGCAAAAGCAATGGCATAAAGCTTCAACGTCAGGCAAACCGTTCAGGAATGGCAGGTGGTCAAACCTTAGGCCCTATTTTATCCTCCTACCTCCCTGCTAAATCAGCAGACATCGGAATACCTATGCTTGCCATGCACTCTGCATGTGAGCTGATACACAAAAATGACTATATGGAACTCGCCAAGCTTATAAACGCATACTTTACCGACTAATATTCCTTGATAAGCCGCTGCATGATATCCGTAAGAAGACTGTCATTTGCATTATATATTATCTGCTTTGTCTCATACGGGTCATCCGTTATGACACCATCCACATCCAGCAGCAATAAACTTTTTATGCTTTCTTCCGTGTTTATTGTCCAACCATACACAAGCTTTCCCTGTTTGTGTATGTCACGTACGATTTCGCTGCTTATAAAGTTATGCCTGATACTGAATGCATCGATATCCTGCATATCTCCAAAATCTCCAAATGCCATTTTCATAATATATAATGTCTGTATATCCTGATTAATCTGCTTCATCTCTTGCAGTATTCCATAATTCGCAGATGCAACATAACAGTTACCAACATAATCGTACTGTTCTATCAGTGCCATGACTCCTTGTGCATAATTTACGTTGGTATCTTCCGGCTTAAGCTCTATATTCAAAAAAACATCATTTTCCTGTCCAAAATCAAGAACTTCCTCCAGTGTAGGTACCTTTTCACCAATATAAGCATCCGAATACCAGCTTCCAGCGTCCAAATGTTGTATAAAATCAAAGGTTACATCCTCGACATTTTTATCTACACCCGTTGTTCTCTTTAAGCTTTCATCATGCATAATAACAAACTGGCCATCCTTTGTCTGACGCACATCTATTTCAATCATATCAGCCTGATTTTCAACTGCAAGGGCAATTGCAGACATGGTATTTTCAGGTGCATGTTCAGAATCTCCTCTATGGGCAGTAACGCTTGCCCTTGTCGGATATGCGATTCTTAACCCTACCCTGTTACTAAGACTTAAATACGCATAAAAGCCATTTAAAGCAAGTGAAAGGATAACAACCAAAACAGCAGTCAACTTTTTCTTTTTCCCAACTGAAGGGTAGTCCCATTTTTCTTCTCTTTTCTTCAGTATCTTTTCATATTCCTCAAAACCAATGTCTCCCTCCATCTCATAAAAGCTGTTACAAATGTATGCATAAATCAGCGGTGTAGACAAAAGTGAAAATATAAGATATAAAATTACAAAGCTTACTCTTACAATATTTCGGAACACAAAATAAAGCTGCTTATAAGAAATAATTGGAGTTAATAAGCGCAAAACAGCAGATGCCAATGTTCCTTCCAGTAAAAACAGCAATGCTGTTATAACCATGTTCCAAACTATAATTCCAAATAAAACCTTAAACCTGTGTTTTTTGACTGTCTTTTTGCTCATTCTGACAGCATCCCTGTAGCCAACCTTGTAAATCGCAAAATAATTCAGGGTAAAAACATAAAACATTGCCCAAATACAGGCAGCCAAATAAACGACACCCACACATGTTATCAATGTCTTATTTTGCAAAATGAACCTTGCAAACACCTCAGGTATTTTAATGCTTGCAATGGAACCTGAAATAAAAACCGTATTGATAAACGGAAGCACAAACATAATATACAGAATAATCGGCATGTTTCTGGGATTAATAATTCGTATCGCATTAAAAAAACCCTTCAAAAGCAATTCAAAAGGGTTCGTTTTGTCCTCCCTGTGCGATGCCTCCATAGCATATATCAGCGCTGAAATGTCCACAAGAATATGCATGGAAACAGCCAATAATATCAAAAACAAAATTCCGTATGTCGACGGTGCCTGCAAATATAAATTCATATTTGCGGTTGTAAGATATGGTATGCCAGCACATTTGACAGAATAATTTAACAGATAATAAATGAGCGGCGCCAAAATTGCCAAAGATAATATTTTATATATCAGCTCAAATAAAATAATTGCAGCCACATTATAGCGGAACATTTTTAAACTTCTTTTTAACGATCTCATATGTCTTATAACTCTTTCTAAAATAGACTTTCATTTCTTTCCGCAGTACTATAACAAAATCATGGCATCACCAAAAGAAAAAAATCTGTATTTTTCACTCACTGCCTGTTCATATGCATAAAGCACCTGTTCCCTCTCATAAAAGGCAGAAACAAGCATAAGCAATGTTGATTCCGGCAGATGGAAATTAGTAATTAGTCTGTCCACTGCCTTAAACTTATATCCCGGATATATAAAAATATCCGTCCAGCCGCTGCATGGTTTTATATATCCACTGTCATCCGCTGCAGACTCCAGCGTCCTTGTACTTGTGGTACCGACAGCTATGATTTTACCGCCATTTTTTCTCGTCTCATTGATAAGCCTTGCCGCCTCGTCATCTATGACATAGTATTCACTATGCATATGATGCTCTTTTATATTTTCAACCTTAACAGGACGAAATGTGCCAAGTCCAACATGGAGTGTTACTCGTGCCACACGCACATTTTTCGCTTTTATCTCATCCAGCAATTCGTTGGTAAAATGAAGTCCTGCCGTAGGTGCTGCTGCCGACCCTGTATGCTCCGCATAAACGGTCTGGTATCTGTCTTTATCCTCCAGCCTGTGGGTTATATAAGGAGGGAGCGGCATCTGTCCCAGCTCGTCCAAAACCTCCTCAAATATTCCGTCGTAGCTAAACTCTATTATTCTATTTCCTTCTTCAACCACGCTATTCACTTTACCGGTAAGCTTTCCGTTCCCAAATGATATAACTGTTCCCGGTTTTGCCTTTTTCCCTGGTTTCACAAGTGTTTCCCATGCTTTATCATCCAGACGTTTTAAAAGAAGCACCTCAATTGATGCCCCTGTTTCCTCCTTTACCCCTATCAGACGTGCTGGAAGAACCTTTGTATCATTAATGACAAGGCAGTCCCCCTCGTTAAGATAATCAATGACATTGTGAAAATGCCTATGTGCTATGGAATTTTTTTCTCTGTCCAAGACCATAAGTCTTGAATCACTTCTCTTTAAAAGCGGGTCCTGGGCTATCAGCTCCTGTGGGAGCTGATAACTAAAATCACTCAACTTAATTTCCTGTTCCATAAATACCTCCGAGAACTGCCCCTCTGTTTCCTTAAAATTTTTATGCACGTATATCAATGCCCATCTTGCCAAGCTCACTTAAGATTTTGTCAATCAGCTTGCTAACCTCAGCATCCTCAAGGGTTCTGTCCTTTGCACGGAACGTCATGCTGTAAGCCACAGACTTCTTGCCTGCTGCCACCTGCTCACCCTCATATACATCAAAAAGCTTCACAGACTCAAGCAGACTTCCGCCGCATTTCTTTATAACTGCTTCAATCTGTCCCACAAAAATGGATTTATCCACAACAAGACTTAAATCTCTTGTCATTCCAGGGAATTTAGCG
The DNA here is from genome assembly GCA_947652735.1 of uncultured Lachnospiraceae bacterium. Taxonomy (GTDB): domain Bacteria; phylum Bacillota; class Clostridia; order Lachnospirales; family Lachnospiraceae; genus Coprococcus_C. The sequence continues at coordinate 88,094 of CANTEG010000004.1, forward strand.
ATTCCCTCATATTTCCTGTCAAAGGTGGAAAGCATAGTAACAACATCCATATTAAGAACTGCAACATATACCTCTGTCTTAATATTGTAATTGTCAGCAGCCTCAGGATGAAGCTGTCCCATATATCCGACCTCAAGCTTGCCCTTCTTAATATCAGCCTGTCTTCCCGGATGCAAAAATGTATGGCTGCTTACAGGCTCAAAAGTAATATCCTTGCCAAATCCGAGCTTATCAAACATTTCCTCAAGGACACCCTTTAAATCGAAGAAATCACCTGCCCCGTACATCGCCATTGCAAGCTTCATCCTTTCATCTGGAAGCTCTGTGAGCGGAAGCGACTTAGGAAGATATACATTTGCAAGCTCATAAAGTCTTGCATCTTTATTTCTTCTGTTATAATTTGTTGCAATTGATGTGAGAATTCCGTTTAAAGGAAGTGTTCTCATTATCTTGAAATCCTCACCCAAAGGATTCATTATCTCAATTGCATTTCTTTCCTTGGCATCATCAGCAAGCAGAAGCTTATCAAAAACCTTTGCACTTTCAAATGAATAGCACATTGCTCCTGAAAATCCATTGCTCTCGCAAATATTTCTCACCTTGTCAGCAATTCTTTCCGAATAAGGCAGTTTACCTGCGGTTGCCTCTCCCTTTGGAAGCGTAGTAGGAATGTTATCATAGCCGTAAAATCTGCCTACTTCCTCTGCCAAATCTGCCATGCACTTTAAATCCTGTCTAAATGTAGGAATTGTCAGCAGATTTGTCTTTTCATCATAGCTAAGACCAAGCTTTTCAAAATAACCGAGCATCTGTCCGCTTGGCACTTCTGTTCCCAAAAGCCTGTTCATTTTTTCAGGCTCAAACGGCAGCTTTATGGCAGAAACCGGATTCGGGTACACGTCTACAACACCGTCCACCACCTTACCGCATCCAAATTCCTCAATGAGCTGACACGCCCTGTTCATTGCCTCTATTGCAAGGTTCGGGTCCAGCCCCTTTACAAACTTAGCTGCTGCATCCGTTGCAAGTCCGATTCTCTTTGAAGACAATCTTATATTTGTTCCGTCAAAGCAAGCGGCCTCAAACAAAAGAGTTTTTATATCGTCTGTGACCATGGAGTTCTCACCACCCATGATACCTGCGATACCAATTTCCTTGTCCCCATCACATATCATCAGAACATCATGGTCCATCGTTCTTTCCTGACCATCAAGGGTTGTAAATTTATCTCCATCCTTTGCACGTCTTACAATGATTTTATTTCCTGCAATCGTATCAAGGTCATATGCATGCATTGGTTGTCCGTATTCTTCCATCACATAGTTAGTTATGTCAACCAAATTGTTAATTGAGCGAATGCCTGACGCTGCAAGCCGTTCCCGCATCCACTTTGGTGACGGTCCAATCTTAATGTCCGTTACGACTCTTGCCGTATAACGCGGGCAAAGATCCGTATCCTGTACCTCAACAGATACATAATCATTTACATCACCACCGCTGCCCTTTACGGTAACAACAGGAGGAATAAACTTTTTATCAAAGGTTGCCGCAACCTCTCTTGCCATACCTATCATAGAAAAGCAGTCAACCCTGTTTGACGTAATCTCATACTCAACTACCGCATCATTTAGTCCTAGTGCCGCAACAGCATCATCACCCGGCTTAACATCTGCCTCCTCAGGAAATACATAAACTCCGTTTTCAGGAGCCTCAGGGTACAAATCCCTCGACGCACCAAGCTCCTCAATGCTGCACATCATACCATAAGAGTCAACACCTCTGAGCTTTCCCTTTTTTATTTTAATTCCGTCCTCAGGAAGTGGTGAGCCATCGTGTCCACCTGCTACCTTACCGCCGTCAAGAACGACAGGAACAACATCTCCCTCTTTTAAATTTGGTGCTCCCGTTACGATTTGCAGCATTTCGCTTCCCACATTAACCTGACATATGATAAGCTTGTCTGCATCCGGATGCTTTTCAATTTTTTCAATGCGACCCACAACTATTTTTTCAAGATTTTTATCCTTCTTTTCATAGCCCTCTACATGGGAGCCTGAAAGAGTCATGGCATCAACAAATTCATTTATCTCCACGTCCAAATCAGGAACGTATGCTTTTATCCACGATATTGGTGTATTCATATGCTTTACCTCTACTTTCACAAATTAAAACTGATTTAAAAATCTTACATCGTTCTCATACAGAAGACGCATGTCGTCTATCTCATATTTAAGTAATGTCACTCTCTCAAGACCGATTCCAAATGCAAAGCCTGAATAAATCTCAGGGTCTATTCCACACATCTCAAGCACATGTGGATGAACCATTCCACATCCGAGAATTTCTATCCATCCGCTTCCCTTACATACACGACAGCCCTTACCTCCACACTTAAAGCAGGTTATGTCAACCTCTGCCGATGGCTCTGTAAATGGGAAGTGATGTGGTCTGAATTTTGTCTTTGTATTTTCACCAAAGAACTCTTTTGCAAACTGGTCAAGGGTTCCCTTTAAGTCAGACATGGTAATGTTTTTATCTATTACAAGCCCTTCCATCTGATGGAACGATGGTGAATGTGTTGCATCCACCTCATCAGAACGGAACACCCTGCCTGGTGAAATTATCCTTATCGGAAGCTTTCCCTGCTCCATAATTCTCGCCTGAACCGGTGATGTCTGGGTTCTTAACAGAATATCCTTTGTTATATAAAATGTATCCTGCTCATCCTTTGCAGGGTGATTTGCAGGTATATTCAAAAGCTCAAAGTTATACTTGTCGTACTCTATCTCCGGACCCTCAACAACCTCATAGCCCATACCGATAAACACCCTCTCCAAATCTTCAATCGCTATCTGATTCGGATGTCTGTGTCCCTGAATCTTCTTCACGCCTGGAAGTGTTACGTCAATCGTTTCACGCTTCATCTTCTCGGCTCTCACTGCATTGTTAATGTTCTTAAGCTTTTCCTCAAGCTTGCTTTCTATGCTTTGTCTTGCCTCGTTCACAAGCTGTCCCACCTTTGGTCTGTCCTCAGGTGCAACGTCCTTCATACCCTTAAGAACCTGCGTGAGTTCTCCCTTTTTGCCAAGTATTGACACCTTAATTTCATTAATCATATTTGCATCCTGCGCCGACTCAATTTTTGCAAGTGTCGCCTCTTTGATGCTTTGCAGCTTTTCTTTCATTATCTTTCCTCCTACTTAAAAACAATAAAAAAATCCCTTATAAAATAAGGGACGAATATAATCCGCGGTACCACCCGATTTCAGTCTTTACAGACTGCTCTTTGCAATGTGTAACGTACATAAAACGATGCGCCCTACTTATAATTCAAGCACATAGCTCCGGTGTGAAAATGAGATTCCCACTAATCCAAGAAAGGCTTCCAGCCCATGACCTTTCATCTCTGTTGGCATATGATAAATCCTTGTTGCACCATCATCGCTTCTAATTATTCACATAATGGTATTCTAGCACAATGTTTTTATGTGTCAAGTAATTTTTAACCTTATACCCCATATTTATTTACATCCTTAATGTATTCTATGACAATATCTGTAATCTCCTCATTTGCAAAATCAACCTCATAATATATTTTATCGGGATTGGCCATTGTCAGTCTGAAAACCTCTCTCTTTTTGCCAATTCCCTTTTTCTTTTCAACCATATCTTTCGATAAGTATTTAATGGCATCCAGCCTCACCACATCAGTTTTTGTGAGATAGCTTACTACCATGTACTCCATCGTAATATAAATATTTTTCGATTTATATATCAGGCTGTTTCTCAATTGGTTATTCAATTCAGCAATAACCGCCTTTGGCGTGCCATATGCCGAAAGCTGCCTTGACTGCGGATGCATGGCTGGATTTGCCCACACACACATTGTATAACCGAGAATAATTGCACAAATGATAATAGGTGTAAGAAACAACAAATAGACCATAAAAATAAACAGGTACGGATAATCCAACTCACTTATAATGTACTCACTTGTATAATTTTTAAACAAATCATCGGAAAGCCCCGCTTCAACTGAGAGCTGATTTATAATATAGTCCGCAGACACATTATCCCTTACAATTGTCCCTTTTACCCTTTTGCCAATTGACGCTTCAGGTTTATCCGTCCTCAAAAGAAAGAACACAAGGTTTCCGTCTGCCATATAATAGTAATAGGCTCCCTTGAGCTTGCCATCCACATAATAGTCAAGCCCTGTATACCTAAGATTATCAACCTGATATGTGACATTTCCCGTATGATTTTTATATAATGCAGAAAGTGTTTCATTCAGATTAACGGCATTATCGATATTTTGACTGCTGATTCTCTCCAAAATCGGATATCTTAAAAACATAAAAACAAGCACAACAAAAACAGCTAAAGCCGGTATAGCAACAGCAAGCGTGTTTTTCATTATGAGACTTTCAAATCTTTTTCTTGTCAATACAAATATCCTCACATCAACGCATACTTTATTTATTATACCTCTTTTTTTCAATAGTCTCAATTAATTTTCACAAAAACATTTTTAACAACTTGAAAGAGAATGAATAGTATAAAGCATAAGAAAAATTTGGAGGTATGCCATGAGCGATTTATCAGCAACTCAGTGTGGTTGTGGCTGCGGAAATGTTTTCAGCGGAGGAAATAACTGTAGCTGCATATGGATTATTTTAATTATCTTATTCCTCGGAAATGGTAACAGCGGTAGCTTCTTCGGTGGAGACGGCTGTGGCTGCAATAGCTGTGAATGGATTTGGATTATACTCATCCTTCTTTTCTGCTGTGGCGGAAACGGCAACAGTTGTGGCTGTGGTTGCTAATATTTTGTAAGTAACATCTTATATATTACAACCAAAGGAAAGAAAAGGCTGTTGTTCCGCAAATGGGCATCAGCCTTATATTTTATGCATATAATATTTAATAATAATCATAGTAAAACGGAGGATATTATATGAATCGTCCGATGCGTATTCACCCTCTCGACAAATTAATAAACGACGATTCCCTTTTTCTCCTTGAAGCTATGGTTCCTTTTGTAGACTATCAATACAAGCTCCCTCTTATTTTTTACATAAAATACCGTGAGCTTACGATGATAATGCAAAGCCTAAATGACAGGGCATATATATCCGAGTGTGGTTTTGACTGCCACCCCACAAGCTCTGAAGAAATGCTTGGCAGTATATGCAGCATTCTTCCCGGCGATTACGCAAACACCTTTAAACAAATGAAACAGATGATGCAGATGATGGAAGTAATGAATTCCATGCCAAAACCGCCCCCTCCTCCCCATGAGGAAGAACGTTTTACGGAACCATTTGAAGGCTCCAGCGGCTCACAAAATTTGTATGATAGTGTCATGTCAATATTAAATGAAAGGGAATAAACATGTATAACAGATATAACAATAACGGATATAGCGGCAATAACAACAGATACAACGGTAACTCTAACAACAATAATGGTAACAACGGATATAGCAACAATAATAACGGATATGCTAATGCTGTTAATAACAGATATAACGATAATAATGGGTACAACAATAATGGCAACAACGGATATAACGGCAATTCTAATAACAGCAATAACGGTAACAACAACTCCGGTTCCTTTGAAAACAATCCTAAGCTGAGAAATATAGACCCACTGAAAATAAAAATCATAATGGAGATAAAGGAGCAAAGTAAACACAAATCAATGGAGGAGCTTCTGCCTGAAATTATGAAAATAAACCAGGAATTAAACCGCCGCCAAATGAGCTTCACGAAAAATGAAAGCGAACTCCTGCTAGATGCCATAGAGGAGTCGCTTTCACCTGCCGAACGACAAAAGTTTCAAATGATTAAATCGTTCATGTCTATTTCATAACTATATTTACTATCTTGCCCGGAACATATATTTCTTTTATGACGTTGCCTGTAAGTCTGTCTCCCAAGGCTTCCTTTGCACTTGCAATTACAGTGTCCTTATCGTCATTCACTGAAATATTAATTGTTACCCTTGTCTTGCCGTTTATCTGAACGGCAATTTCTTTTTCATCATCCTTCATGGCTGACTCATCATAGGTCGGCCATGCCTGATGGAATACGGAATCCTCACCGCCAAGCATCTCCCAAAGTTCCTCGCCCATGTGAGGTGCAAACGGAGCAATCAAAAGAACCATGGTTTTCAGTGTCTCCCTATCAACACCGCCTGCCTTTGTCAACTCCATAAACTTGTTGTTGTATTCCATAAATCCCGAAATAACAGTATTTAAATTAAACTGTTCAAGTCTCTGTGTAATATCAAATACAAGCTTGTTCCGAAGCTTGACAAGCTCTTTTGTCTCAGGTGCATTTTTGTCAAGGTTGGATGTAAACATTGTATAAAAACGGTTTATAAATCTGTATATACCCTCCATACCGCTGTCATCCCATATAGAGTCAAGCTCAGGAGGCCCGATAAACAGCTCATACATTCTTAATGTGTCACAACCATAATCACGCACTATGTCATCCGGTGATACAATGTTGCCAAGTGACTTGCTCATTTTTGTGGCAGCGCCTGTAACCTTATCCCTGCCGCAAACCATACCCTGATTAAACAGTCTCTTAAATGGCTCCTCAAAGTCAACAACTCCGATATCATAAAGGAACTTTGTATAAAATCTTGAGTATAACAGGTGAAGCACAGCATGCTCCACACCACCGATATACATATCGACAGGAAGATACTTATCTGCCTTTTCCCTGCTTACAAGCTCGTCCTTGTTTTTGCTGTCAACATATCGCAGGAAATACCATGATGAACCTGCCCACTGAGGCATTGTATTTGTCTCTCTCTTTGCAGGCTTTCCACAGCATGGACAGGTTGTATTTACCCACTCCGTTATATCTGCAAGCGGTGACTCTCCCGTTCCTGTAGGCTGATATGACTCCACATCAGGAAGAAGAAGCGGAAGCTCACTTTCAGGTACAGGCACAGCACCACAGTCAGGACAGTGAACGATTGGAATCGGCTCACCCCAATATCTCTGACGTGAAAATACCCAGTCACGCAGCTTGTAGTTAACGGTTTTCTTTCCGTAACCCATCTCCTCTATCATGGCAGGAGCTTCCTTTTTAAGAGCGGAAGATTCCATGCCATTCCAGTCGCCTGAATTTATTACAATGCCCGATGCATCCGTATATGCCTCTGTCATATTTTCAATTTCCTTACCGTCCTTGGCGATAACCTGAACGATAGGCAGATTAAATTTCTTTGCAAATTCAAAGTCCCTGTCATCATGTGCAGGTACACACATAATTGCTCCCGTACCATAGTCAGCAAGAACATAATCCGAAAGCCATATCGGAATATTTTTTCCATTTAAAGGATTTACGGCATAGCTTCCCGTAAACACACCTGTTTTTTCCTTATCCTGCATACGGTCAACATTTGATTTCATGGAAGCATCATAAATATATTTGTCCACTGCCTCCTTTGTCTCATCCGTTGAAAGCTTTGCTGCAAGCTCATGCTCAGGTGCAAGCACCATAAATGTTGCGCCGTACAGGGTATCCGGCCTGGTCGTATATATGGTGATGGACTCATCCATTCCGTCAACTTTGAAATCAACCTCTGCACCGTAGGACTTTCCAATCCATTCGCTCTGCATTTTTTTAACTTTTTCCGGCCAGTCAAGACCCTCAAGGTCAGCCAAAAGTCTTTCCGCATATGCAGTTATTTTAAGCATCCACTGACGGAGGTTTTTCTTTGTAACGTCAGCTCCACATCGCTCACATTTGCCGTTTACAACCTCCTCGTTAGCAAGTCCTGTCTTACATGACGGACACCAGTTAATCGGCATCTGCTTTTCATATGCAAGTCCTTTTTTGAACATCTGTACAAATATCCACTGTGTCCACTTATAATATTCCGGGTCGGTAGTATTTACCTCCATATCCCAATCATAAATAGCTGCTATCTCATTAATCTGTTTCTTGATATTTGCCACATTGGCTGCTGTAGATATACTTGGATGTACACCATTTTTTATCGCATAATTTTCAGCGGGAAGCCCAAATGCATCCCAACCCATCGGATGTATTACATAATGTCCCTGCATCAGCTTATATCTGCTCCATACATCCGATATCACATACCCTCTCCAATGTCCTACATGAAGACCGTTTCCTGACGGATACGGAAACATATCAAGACAATAATATTTCGGTTTTTTCCCATCATTTACATTAATGGGATTTTCCTCCCACTTTTTACGCCATTTCCCCTCAATCAGCTTATGATTATATCCACTAGCCATGCTTTTCTTTTCCTCCAGTCAGCATATAATTTAAAAATGTATTTTTCATGTAAGATTCTATACGAACCTCTTTAACTCCTCATTGTAAGTATATCCTATTTTGTCAAGCTTTTCCTCAAGCCTTACCCTGTCAGCTTCAAACTGTGCACAAAGGTCGTCCAGACTTATGTTATCGTCCCTCATTCTTGTGTTTACAAAGCTTAACAGCATCATTGCATCATTCGGCAATTCCCCTATCGCCATCTATACCACCTCGCCTGTTATAAGCCACGGTGAAGGCTGTGCCACAAACACACTGTTTTTGTCCGTCTTTGAAACCGATATCTGGATAACCTCCATATTGCTTATTCCGTACTTTTCAAACAGCCCCTTAATACCTGATAAAATATCAAGTTCGAGCGTATATATTACAAACTGCATCTTAGGGTTTTTCTTTAACAGTCTCGCAATATCTTCCTCAAGATGCTTATTTGCAACTATAAATGACAGCCTGGGAACAGGGATACTGTCCATTGATTCTTTATCCAAATCAGGGATAATTGTTACATTGTGGACGCCAAATTGCCGCACATTATCCTCCATTGTCTCCTTTGCCCCATTGTCATTTTCCACACAGATAATTGTTCCGTCACCTGCCACAAATGCGGCTTCTATTGCAATACTTTCCGCATCTACAAGACATATGGTATCCTGAGAGTCAACACCGAGAAGGCTCATGATAACAGCTCTTATCTCATTACCCACATACTTGATAGGTCCCTTTGAGAACATGTCATTTCTCATTCCTATCCTATAGGACTCTCTCGTATTTTCATTTAAAATGAATATTACAGTCGGTGCGGTTATCTTTCTGTTTATAACCTCTTTAATCTTAACATGTCTTACCTGTCCTTCTTCCTTTATTCCGACCCCGTACCACATGTCGTACTCTCCAAAGCCAGCCTCCCAAAATTCATAAAATAAATCCTCATGCATTTCATCTGCAAATATAATGATTCTCTTGTGTGTTTCAACAAGGGGGATAACATTTTTTATCTTTCCACAAATGTCCAAAAGTTTTATCTTTTCAGGACTAACCTCCATCATTCTTGAAAAATACCCCATCCAATCAAGTATCTGTCCGGTTGTGTAGCTTCCTTTTGCCATATCTACTCCTCCTCTTTTTTGTCATTTGCTTCATCTTGGTCAACTATATCTTCTTTTGCTTCATTCCTCTTTGCCTTTATTCTTTGAAAGAAATTTTTCTTCTTGTTTTTAATCGGCCTTCTTCCATAAAGCTTCTCCGCATACTTTGGCTCTCCTGTTTCATCGTCGAAACCTGTCAGCCTGAAATAATCTTCTGTCTTAGAAGACAACGCCTTTGCCCGAAGCCCGTCCCGAAGCTGAACAGCAAAAAATGCGTAAATACATGCAAACACGGGAACTCCAAGTATCATGCCCGTAACGCCGAATAAATCTCCTCCGACAAGAATAGCGATAAGAACCCATATACCCGATATACCTGTTGAATCTCCAAGTATAAGCGGTCCGAGAATATTTCCATCGAACTGTTGCAGTACAAGTATGAAAATGATAAAAATAACAAACATAATCGGTGCATCCATAAGTGCAAGCAGCGCACCCGGTATGGCTCCTATGAACGGTCCAAAGAACGGAATAATATTGGTGCATCCGACGATAACACTTATGAGTACGGCATACTCCATATCAATCACACTGGTGAATACAAAGCATATAATTCCAATTATGATGGAATCAAGTATTTTTCCGTTTATAAATCCTCCAAAAACTGAATTGATATAGGAACAACCCTCCAAAATCTTATTGCCTGTCTTCTTGGAGAAGATACAGTATACTATCTTTTTGCCCTGTGCAAGAAGAACATCCTTGCTGCCAAGCAGGTATACCGTTACAATTAGTCCTACAAAGAAATTCAAAACTGCCTTTACACCAACCATAACTCCTGATGAGATTTGGAGTACGATGGTATCAATGTTCGGCATGATTTTATCTTCCACAATTGTCATTACATTGTTCTCAATGTAGTTTATAATTTCTGAAAATCTTCCCTCAAGCATCTCATTTTTGGCAAACATTTTCTCAACCCATGCCTGTGCATTATCAAGATATCCCGGCATATTATCAACCAATACCTTAAGGCTGTCATATATTCTTGGTATTACCATCCATAAAAATCCTGCTATAATTCCAATAAATACCAAAAGGGTAATGATAAGGGACGGAACCTTTGTTTTGTGGTATAAAACGTTATATTCCTTGTCCTTCCATATCTTTGAGAAAATATATGCCATGCCCCGCCTGATATAAATCATAATTGGATTTAATAAAAATGCGAATATGAAACCTATTATAATAGGTGTCAGTGCAGAAAATATTTTTCCCAAGATAATAACCAGTGTTTTCCACTGTTTTAAAAGCTCACCGAATAAAATACATATGCAAATGGATACAGTAAATACCACGCCCACTCTTATGATATTTTTATTCCATTTTTTCCCCATCCAGATTCCTCCTTATATCTGAAAGTAAATCATTACTCATATTTTTCTATATATCATACATCCAAAAATTATAGCAGATATTATTTCCTTTTTCTACCTGTAAACTAAAAAAACCTGCTGTAATGTGGCAGGTTTTTTTCAGTGAACATCACCGACTTATTCTTTAGATACTTTCTAAAATAATTTCTTTTATCTGTTCCTTATCGCTTCCTGTAGCAAGAGCCAGCTCAGAGTATAAATCCTCCTCCGCCATCTTAAGATATCTCTCATCGGTTGCGGTTATTTTCTTTCCGTTTTCCTCACGTTCCTTTTTTCTGATATGAAGTGTTTTTATTATCTGAATCCACTTCCTGCAATCTCCGCTTTTCATAACACTTTTGTAGCTGTCATCCCTCATCCGCTCATTTGGTATATCAAGAGGCTCTATGTCCTTAGATTCCTCAATAATCTGTTGGGCTTCTTCGTTACTAACTACTTTCCTAATCATTATCCTGTCATTATCTGCCGGGCAAAACAATTTACTGTTTCTCTCTTTTTCCGGAATTAAAACATAATACAATCTGCTATTATCTGCTCCTGAAATTTCCGGATGTGTAATATCGGCTACACGGCATATTCCGTTAATGCCATACACAATGTAATCTCCAATGTCAAACATTTCTTCCTCCTTTTCCTAATTTACCTATAACTACACTATTATATTATCAAATTTTTTTCGTTAAAGTAAGAGTCAATCACCTTCAAAAATCATTTTTGGCATTTTGCTCATTATTGTAGGGGGGCTTTTTGTACTTTTTTACAACATGTTATTCCAATTATTCCCAAAGTGCAAAAATTTTAAACAAAAGTATTCGTGAATTTTTAAACAGATAATATTTTAAGAACAAAGTGCATTCGACACTGTAGTTCGAGTCTTAGCAGGTGCCGTAGGAGCGTGCCAATAGAAAACGAAGTTTCCTATTATACCAGAAAGCCTTTAAAAGAAGACTCAACCGTTTTGCGGGGAACCATTATCGAACGTCCGCATGATGTACATTTCAATCTGAAATCCATACCTACACGCTGAATTTCCCAACAGTTTGCCCCGCAAGGATGAGCTTTTTTCAGTTTTATTTTTTGACCTATCTGAAATTCCATAGAAAATCCTACTTTTTAAGAGCAAGCATTACGCTTCTTCTTGTTATAATACCGATAAATATATTTCTGTCATCAATAACTGCCAAAAAATTTCTATCCAGTATTTTTTCCATTATCTTTTCTGCTTCCGTAATATTAAAAACATAATCATCCACACTTAAATGAACGATGTCCCGAACTGTCATTGTTGCAAGTCCTTCACATCCATGTGCCATAACCACACGCAGGAAGTCTCCCTCACTGACTACGCCCTCAAGTCTGCCACCCTCATCAATTACGGGCACTGCACTAAATCCGCTTGCCATGAGAAATTCCACAGCCTTGTCCATAGTATCACTTCCGTTCAAATATGTAAGATCCTGTTTAGGAATCAGTATATTAAATATATTCATCTTGCAGTATCCTCCTTATGCCAATTTTGACATGCCCTTATAGCTGTTCAGCCATGGATAAAAGGAGTTCCTCCGATTTCTCCCAGCCAAGGCATGGGTCAGTGATGGATTTACCATAACATCCGCCTCCGATAGGCTGGTTTCCATCCTCAATATAACTTTCTACCATAACACCCTTTACAATCTTTTTAACCTCTGCAGAATGTCTCATACTGTGAAGTATCTCATTCACGATTCTAGGCTGCTCGTTCCACTGTTTACCTGAATTGTTGTGGTTTGCATCAACAATACATGCAGGATTTGCCAAATCAAATTTCTCATACATGTCTGACAAAAGCTTTAAGTCCTCATAGTGATAATTTGCCATAGACTGTCCACTCTTGTTAACCGAACCTCTTAAAATACAGTGTGCAAGCGGATTTCCGTCTGTTTTCGTCTCATATCCCGCAAACAGAAATGTATGCTTTGACTGTGCTGCAACACAGGAATTAAGCATTACATTGTAATCTCCGCTTGTAGGGTTTTTCATGCCTACCGGTACATCAATACCGCTTGCCGTAAGCCTGTGTGCCTGATTTTCCACACTTCTTGCACCTATGGCAACATATGACAGTATATCCTCAAGATATGGCCAATTGTCAGTATATAGCATCTCGTCAGCGGCAGTAAGCCCAGTCTCCTTAATCGCTTTAATGTGCATCTTACGGATTGCCTTTACACCCTCTATAAAGTCAGGCTTATTCTCAGGATTTGGCTGATGTAACATTCCCTTGTAGCCTGAGCCGTTCGTCCTTGGCTTGTTCGTATATATTCTCGGAATAATCATAATCTTATCCTGAACCTTTTCCTGAACCTTTGCAAGCCTGCAAAGATAATCAAGAACCGATACCTCATAATCTGCGGAGCAAGGACCTATAATTGCAATAAATTTATCAGACTCCCCCGTGAAAATCTTTTTTATTTCCGCATCCCTTGCCGCCTTTATGTCGACAAGTTCCTTTTCCATAGGGTGTGCCTGTTTAATTTCTTCAGGACTTGGTACGCTTTTTACCATATGCAGTGACATTCTTTTCTCCTCCATGTTAACAATAAATTGTATCAAATTTGTATCTTATTTGTAAATTTTTGGTGTATAATCTAACCAAGCTCATCTAAGGTTTTTGTAAACGCATCCATACACTCCGATATAAAATCACGAACCTCTGGAAGTTCTTCACTAAGCTTTGAAACTGTTTTTTCCGTTGTGTTTTTTGCCACAACAAACTCTCTGTTTCCTGTTTTTTCTTCTTCTAAACACTTTATCAATGCTGAGATTTTGTCTGCTGCTTTTACAAGCTGCCATTCATATTCCTTATCCTCAGGCTTGAAAAAATACTTTTCGTAATGCTTGCTTATATCTTCCGGAAGCTGCTTAAGCAGCTTCCGGTTTGCTTCATCTTCAATTGACTTAAACGCCTCATTTATGCTCCTGTTATAATATTTTATCGGTGTCGGCATGTCTCCCGTAATAATTTCCGATGCATCATGATATATACCTACAAGTGCCGCATAATCTGCATCCAGGCTTTTTCCATACCTTTCATTTCCGATAATACACAGTGCATGGGCAATCATACTGACCTCAAGGGAATGCTCAGACAAATTTTCTGCCCTTGTATTTCGCATTAATGCCCATCTTTCAATATATTTCATCCTTGAAACAGTGGCATAAAAATTATATTCCATTACTTTTTGCTCCTGAATCTGCCGTATTCTTAAGCTTTACTTTTTGATGCTTTTCGTAAAGCTCCATAAATTCCTCGCCTGTAATATTTTCCTTTTCATACAGGGTTTTTGCTATAGCATCAAGGGTAGACATATTCTTTTTCAAAAGCTTAAGTGCTTTCTCATATGCCGCCTTAATCATATTTTTAACCTCTGTATCAACCTTTGTTTCCGTCTCATATGAACAGTTTAACACACGCCTGTTGTCAAGATACTGTCCCGTTATGCTTTCAAGCTGTACCATACCAAATTTGTCGGACATTCCGTACATGGTTATCATGGTTCTTGCTATCTTTGTTGCTTTTTCTATATCATTTGCGGCACCGCTTGTCACGGAATCAAATTTTAGTTCTTCCGCTGCACGTCCTGCAAGACAGATAACAATTTCTTCCTCAAGCTCCTTCTTGCTTTCAAGCTGTTTTTCTTCCTCCGGCACCTGCCATACATATCCCAAAGCTCCACCCGTTCTTGGAACTATCGTAATTCTTTGTATCGGCATGGTATTTTTCTGAAGTGCAGACACAAGTGCATGTCCCACCTCGTGGTAGGCAACGATTTCCTTTTCTTTTTTGCTGAGCAGCTTTTCTTTCTTTTCCTTACCTGCAAAAACAACCTCAACAGAGCCAAGTAAGTCTGCCTGTGAAACGTATTCCCTTCCGTTTCGAACGGCAAGAAGTGCCGCTTCATTTACAATGTTTGCCAGGTCGGCTCCCACTGCACCTGCTGTTGCAAGGGCAAGCTCCCTCAAGTTGACCGTCTCGTCTATTTTTACGTTCTTCATGTGAACCTTTATGGTGTCAATTCGTCCCTGCAAGTCAGGCTTTGACACTATAATTCTTCTGTCAAAACGTCCCGGACGAAGCAGTGCCTTATCCAAAACCTCAGGTCTGTTTGTTGCCGCAAGCACGACGATACCCTTGGACGTATCAAAGCCGTCCATCTCAGAAAGAAGCTGATTTAAGGTTTGTTCCCGCTCAGTATCTCCTCCCGAATGCCTTGTATCCCTGCTTCTTCCGATTGCATCAACCTCATCGATAAATATAATACACGGTGCCATTGCATTTGCACGTCTGAATAAATCCCTTACTCTTGCCGCACCGACACCCACATAAAGCTCGATAAAATCTGAACCTGAAAGTGAGAAAAACGGAACCTTTGCCTCACCTGCAACTGCCTTTGCAAGAAGTGTTTTTCCTGTTCCCGGAGGACCTACAAGCAGGGCTCCTCTTGGAAGCTTAGCACCAATTTGCAGATACTTTTCAGGCTTTTCAAGGAAATCAACCATCTCAGTCAGAGACTCCTTTGCCTCCTCCTGACCTGCAACATCCTTAAATGTGACTCCCGTCTCCGTCTGGACATACATTTTTGCGTTAGATTTTCCAACACCCATTACACCGCCGCCTTTTGTGGCACTTTTCATAATGAGCATCATCAAAACATAAAAGGCAACTATCATAATTCCGTAAGACAGTATAGTATTTATGATAATACTTCCGCCCTCATCTATCTCCTCGAAGGTTACCCCTGCTTTATCCAGCCGTTCCACTAAATTATAATCATCTGCCTTCACAACACTGTAAGACACCTCATGCACTGCGTTTTCATCCTTTAATGCAGGCTCAAAGGTTATCTCATTGCCGTAAATTTTAACATTTTGTACGTTACCGTCCTCAAGCATTGTAAGAAACTCATCATAGGTAAGCTTCTCCTTGCCTGAATCCTTAAATCTACTGTACGCCTGCCAAAATGCCAGCGTAAGCAACACCGACAATATTAAAACAATAATCGTTGCCGACGGTTTCTTTTTGTTATCATTGTTATTTGTATTGTTTCCATTATTGCTGTTTTCATTGTTACTCTGATTATGATTATCGTCCATACATCTCTCCAATTAACAATGAGCTGTCGCAGTATTTTTCCTTACCTTAACAGCCCATTTTCATAATATATTACTTATATAAAGGATACTTATCAGTAATACTCTTAACCAGTGCCATAGCCTTATCATTATCCTTATCTATAACTGCTGCCTTTATGGCATCCGCTATGGTAATCATATCCTCCTCATTTGCACCACGGGTTGTGATTGCAGGTGTACCAAGTCTGATTCCGCTGGTTACAAATGGTGATTTCGGGTCGTTTGGAACTGTATTTTTGTTACATGTAATGTGTACCGAATCAAGAAGCTTTTCAACCTCTTTTCCGGTAAGGTCGAGGTTCTGTAAATCAACAAGCATAAGATGATTATCAGTACCTCCCGATACGATTTTAAAACCTCTTTCCGTAAGTGCCTGTGCAAGCTTTGCTGCATTTTTGACAACCTGGGTCTGATACTGCTTATACTCATCGGTAAGGGCTTCCTTTAAACAAACCGCCTTTGCTGCGATAACATGCATAAGAGGTCCTCCCTGAATTCCCGGAAATACAGCCTTGTTAAAATTATATTTTTCATTCACCTCATTGCTTGAGAGAATCATACCACCACGTGGTCCTCTTAAGGTTTTATGGGTAGTTGTTGTGGTAACATGTGCGTAAGGTATCGGGCTTTCATGTACTCCTGCTGCAACAAGACCTGCAATATGAGCCATATCAACCATAAGAACCGCTCCCACGCTGTCAGCAATCTCCCTAAACCTTTTGAAATCGATTGCTCTTGCATATGCAGAAGCACCTGCCACGATAAGCTTAGGCTTGCACTCCTTTGCAATTTCAAGAACCTGATCATAGTCTATAAATCCATCATCATTTACTCCGTAAGGAACAACGTTAAAATATTTTCCTGACAAATTAACAGGTGAACCATGTGTCAGATGTCCTCCATGAGCAAGGTTCATACCCATAAATGTATCGCCTGGCTCCATGATGGCAAAAAATGCCGCCATGTTTGCCTGTGCTCCTGAATGCGGCTGCACATTTACATACTCACATCCGAAAAGCTCCTTTGCCCTCTCCCTTGCCAAATCCTCAACAACATCAACATGCTCGCATCCGCCATAATATCTCTTGCCCGGATATCCCTCGGCATACTTGTTTGTAAGCGGGCTTCCCATAGCAGCCATAACTGCCTTTGAAACAATATTTTCAGAAGCGATAAGCTCAATATTGTCATTCTGCCTGTTAATTTCATCGGTCATTGCCTTTGCAACATCAGCATCAAAATTTTTTATTTCATCAAAATCGTACATTTCCCTTTTACCTCCAAAAAATAATCCGTGCCTATTATACCACAACATCATTGTCAATACCATCCGGTTTTTCAGCTTTTTTGAAAAACTCAGGTCTGAGAGAATTAAACTCGGCACCATACAATATTATCTGCATCCCTACATAAAGCCAGATGAGTATGACAACAATGGATGTAAGACTTCCATACATGTAGGATGCCTTCGTCGCAAATCTCATATAAACGGCAAAGCCCCTTGTCATCACCATCCACGCAAATGCGGCAAATATGGCGCCGAACGCCTCATCCTTAAAGCGTCCCTTACGGTTCGGCAGTTGATAGTATATCAGCAGTATAAATACGAAGAAAATCATAAATGTCAGCACGCCCTTTACACTTAATAAAAGTGCAGTAGCGTTTGCAAGCTCAGGTCTTGAAAATACGATTTTGGCCGCTATGTCATTTCCAAATGCATTTAAAATCATAAGTGCAACACAGATAACCATAAAAACGATTGTATATAATGCACTTATAAGCCTTGTGAGAATAAATCCCCTTGCACGCTCAACACCATATACCTTGTTTAAGCCATATGTGATTGCCTGTATACCTTTTCCGGCAGACCACATGGTCAAAAGTACGGTTATGATTGTAAATGAACCTCCGCCCCCGTACATAATATCATCTACAAGATACATGATATACGAGTGGAATTCATCCGGTAAAATATCAAGCAGCTCTGCTACTATATTTTGTCTTGCAAAAGGCATATGTGCCGCTGCCATGATTATCATTATGACAAATGGAAAAAATGATAACATAACAAAAAATGCCGTTTGGGCAGCGTATGCCGGCAGACTGTCCTCTGTTCCTTTATTAATAATTTTTATAATACCGTTAACTACTTTACGCAATTACTCCTCCTCGCCGGCATCCGAAACGTCATATATCATCTCAAGGTCAACGTAGGAGAAATAATATCTGATGATATACTTATAATTATACCCCATTTGTGCCAAAACATTTGCGCCATTCTGACTAAGTCCCGAACCGTGTCCAAAACCTCCGCCATGTATTGTAAATCCGTCATCTGTTTTTTCAACATAGTAAAATGTACTAGGCAGTGATGTCCAGCCTGCCACAACAGAGCCGTCATTTCTCTCAATATTTTGTTTTATCGGTGAAATAAGATTTCTAATATTGGTCTGTCCCGTAACCCTGATTGTCTCCTTACTTCCCTCTATCTCCAAAGCAAGTACAATTCCGCTTTTGCTTCGCTCTGTCACTGTAATTTTTTTCACAGTACCTATTTTTTTTATTTCTTTTTTAACAAATTCATTCTTGTCATTTTTTACCTTTATATTATCAGGTGACATGCTTATTCTGTCACTGAGGTTATTATTGACCGCTTCCGTAATCTCCTCATTCGTATATTTTATGTCCCACCTGTAATATGGCAGTTCTTTTTCAATCATGTCATATCCCAGACCATTTTTGATGAATTCCTCAAATTTTTCTTCGTCAGAAAGGTCCTCGCGGCTTTTTTTAATATCCTGAATGTTAGATACCATATAATCGTATGATATACCACCCCAAATTTCATCATTCGTACACGTTATCCCACATGATGTTGAAAAATACATTGGAAATATAACCTTTCCCTCATATGTTGGAACGATTCCGTATGTATCCTTTACTGCTTTTATACTTTCCTCTGTCTTTAACACATTGTTATACATCTGGCAAAATGTAGTATCATCCAAATCAGCTCCATAATCATTAAAGCTTCCGTCATGCATTTTTCCGTATGCGTAGGCTCTTGCACAAATTGCCATTGCCGCGAGTGCTTCCGGTTCAAAATCCTTTGGAACCTCACTTGACACAACACCATACAAATAGTGTTCCAACGGCAGCTCATTGATGATATGCATGCAGTCACTTTTTACATTTATCTCAATTGTCCCCTCATATACAGGCTTACCGCATTCCCTTACAATGCTCTCAAGTATGATACCATCCTCAGGGTTAACAGGACTTATTATAATTTTATCTTTGTTATCGTAATCCTCATAGTTTATTGTAACCGTTTTTCCCTTTCCGAAATCTATCTCCTCATCATCAGGATATATAACCTTAAAATCGCCCTCACAGGATACCGTCACATTTTCAAATTCATAGGAAACAAAATCACTGTCTGATAATATTACCCGTATATTTTCTTCTGCCCTCTCACCATCTAAAATTGCCGCACATGCCTTTCCATCCTTAAGCACCAGTTTAATCTCCGGATAGCCTTTTAAAAGCTCCAGGCTTTCCTCATATAACGCATCAGAAGAAGTATCATATATGGCAAAATCATCATCAATTTCGTAAGGCGTTTTGTCCTGCATCTGAATTTTTTCATCTGCCGAAATAACTCTTCCCTCTATACTTGTATATTTCATGTCCACACGGCTTATTCCTGCATCAGATATGTATAATGTGGCTATCCGTTCTTTCTTTGCTTCTAAAGCAGCACTGTCAAGCGGATATGTCTTTTCTATTCCCCTGTAAACAAATGTACATGTGCCATCTTTAACAGCATTAATCCACACATGCTTAAGAATAACATTTCCTGTTGCAAATCCGTTAACCTTAAATATAACGTCATTTTTAACATAAACATCAAGAAGACGGTTCTCAAACTCCTCCATATAGTCAGTCTCAAATATATACTGACCATAGCCGTCATTTACAACAACCGTTCCATCCACATTGTCCGTCTTAAATATAAGTATATTCTTTCTGTCAAGACCATTTACTACATCCGTATCCACCATGTTGTGGTATATTATGTCAAATTCCTCACAGCTTACAAATGCATCATCATCTCTGCTGCCAATACAGTCAGTGTATACGGTATCCGGCACTTCTATAATTCGTGCAACATTTTTTACATACGAAACGGTGATTTTATTACTCTTTGATAAGGGATCAACAAGTCTTGCAAGCTGTGTCAGGGTATCTTCTGAGTCTGAGAGATATTTCACCATATCTTCAACCTCATCATAAGAATAACACACAACATCTGCATCAGTATCCGTAGCCTTTCCTGCTTCTTCTGAAGATGCGTCAAGCTCGGTCTGCACCGACTGCTTTTTGTCAGCCTTGTTTTTAATTATTCTTGATATTTCTTTTGAAATTATAGAAATGACTGCCAGGGTAAAAAAAAGCCCCAGAAATAAATAAATCTTTCTTTTCATATATTGATTTCTTCCATATTTTCCAAAAAAATATATATCCAGAATGCCGGTTCCTGCCTTTTGACTCCTAGCAAAGCTAGGTGGGCAACCGCACGTAGTTTTCTGTCTTCCACTGCAATCGGAGGCCTGACATAGGGCTACGCTATAGGAATCCCGTTTAAAGAAAATGTAGGTTCAAAATAAACAGGAGTTGTCGAGCATCCCAGATATATATGTAAATAACTGTTTTAGTTCTTTAATTATATAATAATTGTATGCTATTTTCAAGTAAATATTAGGGAAATTAATGGAAGTATCTACGCGAATAAATACAGCATATGAATTTTATGATTGCAGTTGCTAGCTATATTTATAAAATTATTTTCATCAAAGTAACGGTAGCTATTTTTTTTAGAGTATGCTATTCTTTATCTGTCAATAATTATTATCATATATTTATTGATATTACACGTTTGAAAATGATGATTTACAGATAATGCAATGGAGATTATTATGAAAAAAAATTGTATCGTTGCCCAGTCCGGTGGGCCAACTGCTGCCATCAACGCCTCTCTTGCAGGCATAGTTCAGGGAATTATGGAAAGCGACTGCTTCGAAAATATATACGGTTCCATTCATGGAATACAAGGTGTCATCAGAGAACAGTTTCTGGATTTGACATCAAGCACACCTGAATTTATCAACCGTCTCAAATGTACCCCTGCCATGTATTTAGGCTCATGCCGCTTTAAGCTTCCGTCAATGGAAGATGATACAGATGCATACAAGAAAATTTTTGATATTTTTGAAAAAATGAATGTAGGTGCATTTTTTTATATCGGTGGAAATGACTCTATGGACACCGTGGATAAGCTGTCACAATATGCTTTTGCTACAAGCAGCAACATAAAAATTGCAGGCATACCAAAAACAATTGATAATGATTTGGTATGTACCGACCACACACCGGGATTTGGCTCCGCCGCCAAATACATTGCAGCGAGCATACGCGAAATTGCTTATGACACATACATATACGATGTTGAAAGTGTCACCATAGTGGAAATCATGGGCAGGGACGCCGGCTGGTTAACAGCAGCCTCCGTACTTGCACGAGATGGCAAAAATGCTGCTCCGCACCTGATATACCTTCCTGAGGTCGCATTTGACGAAGATGCCTTTTTATCAGACCTAAAAGACTTAATCAAAATACATCAAAATATAATTGTAGCCGTATCAGAGGGCATACATGACAAAAACGGTGTTTATTTATCCGCCACCTCTGCCGCTGCGGATAAGTTTGGACATGCCCAGCTTAGTGGTGCAGGAAAATACCTTGAAAACCTTGTAAAGAATCGACTTAGTATAAAGGTCCGCTCCGTAGAAGTTAACGTACTTCAAAGGTGTGCAGGTCATATGGCATCAAAAACAGATTTGGACGAATCATTTGAACTTGGTAAAAAAGCTGTGGCACTTGTACAAGACGGCAAAACCGGTTTTATGACAACACTAAACCGTACATGCAACAAGCCTTACCACTACGAACTTACCTCAGTGCCTGTATGCGAGGTTGCCAATAAAGCAAAAGCAGTTCCGTTAAGTTGGATAAATAAAGAAAATAATAATGTAACAGAAGAAATGGCCGCCTATTTAGCACCACTCATCTTAGGTGAGGTTCCAATCGAATATGAAGCAGGTATACCAAACTATCTTGATATATCGCATTTGCTGTAGAAACAAAAGCGTCTTCGATTCTATCGTTTGAAGACGCTTTTTCGTACTTAGTCTTATTTTTCTTGTCATAAAAGCATTGCATTCCATACACGCATATGGCAGTATCCTTTTAAAGCACTATTATAGTATTTTTATCTAGCAGCTCTTAGTACCAACATCTTTCCTAAAGTCCATTTGCGACATCAACAAGATACTGCCCATATGCCGTTTTCATCAATGGCTCGGCAAGAGCAAGCAATTGCTCCCTGTCAATGAAGCCTCGCCTGTAAGCGATTTCTTCTATACAGGAAATATACATACCCTGCCTCTTTTGAAATGCTGCAACAAAATCCGCCGCATCAAGGAGCATATCATGGCTTCCTGTATCAAGCCATGCAAATCCACGTCCTAATGTTTCAACCATGAGTGTTCCACGTCTTAAGTATTCATTATTGATACTCGTTATTTCTATTTCTCCCCGTGCCGACGGTTTTACATTCTTTGCAATATCAACAACATCATTGTCATAGAAATATAAGCCTGGAACAGCATAGTTTGATTTTGGCTTTTCAGGCTTTTCCTCTATAGAAAGCGCCTTTCCATTCTTATCGAACTCGACTACCCCATATTCTCTTGGGTCTTTTACATAATAACCAAATATTGTTGCTCCCTTTTCCCGCTGTGCAGCATTTTTAAGAACTGCCGAAAAGCTCTGTCCATAAAATATGTTATCTCCCAAAACAAGCGCAACATTGTCAGTTCCAATAAATTCTTCACCTATAATAAATGCGTCCGCAAGCCCTCTCGGCGTCTCCTGAACAGCATAGCTAAACTGCATGCCAATCTGCTCTCCTGTGCCAAAAAGCTCGCAAAACACAGGCAAATCCCTCGGTGTGGAAATAATAAGCACCTCTCTGATACCTGCAAGCATTAACGTAGAAAGAGGATAATATATCATAGGCTTATCGTATACAGGCATAATCTGCTTTGATACAGCCTTTGTCAGTGGGTACAATCTTGTGCCGGAGCCTCCGGCAAGTATAATTCCTTTCATCGCGCTCCTCCTATATATTGAAAAACAACAACTGAGAAAAACTCTGCTTTCTCAGTTGTCCATTGTATCATATAGACAAGTCACAGCATCACTTTACAGAATACATGTCATCATAATACTTCTGGTAGTCACCGCTGGTTACGTTTTTCATCCATTCCTCATTCTCAAAAAACCATTTTATTGTCTTTTTGATTCCCTCTGCAAACATAGTCTCAGGATACCATCCTACCGCTTTCTTTATTTTGTCAGGAGCGATGGCATAACGTCTGTCATGTCCTTTTCTGTCCTCAACATACGTGATAAGGTCCTTTGATACAAGTGCTCTCCTTGGATCATCCTCAGGAAGCATTTCCTGAAGCGTCTCTATAATAATATTTATAATTTCAATATTTTGTTTCTCATTATGACCGCCTATATTGTATGTCTCAAACAGCTCTCCCTGCTCCTGAACCATGTCGATTGCCTTTGCATGGTCTTCCACATAAAGCCAGTCCCGCACATTTTTTCCGTCACCATATACAGGCAGCTTCTTTCCAGAAAGTGCGTTATTTATAATAAGTGGAATCAGCTTTTCAGGGAATTGGTAAGGTCCGTAATTGTTACTGCAATTTGTTATATTTGCAGGGAATTTGTATGTGTCCATATATGCTTTTACCAGCATATCAGAGGACGCCTTACTTGCAGAGTACGGACTGTGCGGCTCATACGGTGATGTCTCATAGAAAAATGCATTCTCATCATCAGGAAGTGAACCATACACCTCATCCGTTGAGACGTGCAGAAATTTCTTGCCCTCTTTAAAGCTTCCATCAGGAAGCTCCCAAGCCGCCTTTGCACAGTTTAACATCGTTGCTGTTCCAAGCACATTTGTACTTACAAATATTTCAGGATTTTTGATACTTCTGTCAACATGTGACTCAGCCGCAAAATGCACAACGCGGTCTATCTCATTTTCAGAAAATATTTTTGATATTGCATCTCTGTCACATATGTCTGCTTTAACAAATGTATAATTGTCCCTGCCCTCAACCTCCTTCAGATTCTCAAGATTTCCTGCATAGGTAAGGGCATCTACATTTATAATTCTTATTTCATTATCATACTTTTTAAACATGTAATGAATATAGTTGGAACCGATAAAGCCGGCTCCGCCTGTTACCAAATAAGTTCTCAAAATACTTCCTCCTCAATATACTATCCCTATCTGCTACTTCGACAATATTTCTTTCAAGATACGGTTTACCTCGCCAGGGTCTGCCTTCCCCTGCATAGCCTTCATGGTCTGTCCCACAAGGAAGCCGATTGCCTTTTCTTTTCCACTCTTATAATCCTCAACAGACTTTGGATTTGCCGCAACAATTTCCTCAATTGTTTTGGTGAGTGCTCCTGCATCATTTACTGTCTTAAGACCATGTTCCTCCACATACTGTTCAGGTTCTATGTCATCCGTAAATATTTTTTCAAAGACTTCCTTCGCAACTGTTCCGTTAATAGCCTTTGACTCCACAAGCGCTATGAGTGCTGCAAGGTTTTTCGCCGAAAATGACAGGTCATCCGCGTCAACAGAGTGCTCCTTCATAAGACGCATAGTCTCAACCATAAGCCAATTGGAAACTTTTTTCGGTGCGGCTCCAAGGGCTATTGCCTCTTCAAATATATCCGCCATTTTCTTTGAGTTTGTAATAATGTCTATATCATAATCAGGAATATCATATTCTTCCTTGTATCTGATACGTTTCTCATCACGAAGCTCAGGCTGGCTCCTGCGTATTTCCTCCATCCACGCATCACTTATGACAATCGGTACAAGGTCAGGATCAGGAAAATATCTGTAATCCTGTGCATCCTCCTTAGAACGCATCGGATAAGAATATTCCTTTGTGTCATCCCATCTTCTTGTCTCCTGAACAACCTTTTCACCTGACTCAATAAGGTCTATCTGACGCTCCCTCTCATTTTCTATTGCCCTTGCAATAGCCTTAAAGGAATTCAGGTTTTTCGTCTCTGTTCTTGTCCCGAACTCACTGCTTCCAACCTCTCTCACGGAAAGGTTAACATCTGCTCTCATGGAACCCTCGTTGAGCTTACAGTCCGATGCACCCAGATACTGTATTATAAGCCTAAGCTTCTCAAGATATGCAATAACTTCCTCTGCCGACCTCATATCCGGCTCTGAGACGATTTCTATAAGCGGAACACCTGAGCGGTTAAAGTCCACAAGGGAACTGTCCGTAAACGGATCATGTACAAGCTTACCTGCATCCTCCTCCATGTGTATCTCATGTATTCTCACAAACTTTTTCTTTCCGTCAACCTCTATCTCAACCTTTCCGTCACGACATATCGGATAATATAGCTGTGATATCTGGTAATTTTGCGGATTGTCAGGATAGAAATAATTCTTTCTGTCAAATTTACAGTTCTGCGTAATGGTGCAGTTCGTCGCAAGACCAACCGCTACCGCTTTCTCCACAACACCCTTATTTAACACAGGAAGCGACCCTGGCATACCTGTACACACAGGACAGGTATGTGTGTTGGGAGCACCGCCAAATTCCGTAGAGCAGCCGCAGAATATTTTTGTCTTCGTGGCAAGCTCTACGTGAACCTCAAGTCCAATGACTGTTTCATAGGTTTTTGACATTCTTAAAGCCCCCTTTCCGTAAGCAATTCAGGTCTTTTATACTCCCTGCTGCACTCATACGCATACGCCGCCCTTATGATTGATTTCTCATCAAAGGTTTGTCCCAAAAGCTGCAAACCTATTGGCATTCCGTTTCTGTCAAATCCACATGGCAGTGATATTCCAGGAATCCCTGCAAGGTTTACCGATACCGTATAAATGTCTCCCAGATACATCTTAAGCGGGTCAGAGAGTGACTCACCCTTCACAAGTGCGGTTGTAGGTGCAACCGGTCCAAGTATAACATCATATTTTTCAAATGCATCATCAAAGGCTTTTTTTATGAGTGCCTTTGTTTTAAGTGCCTTAACGTAATATGCATCATAGTATCCTGAGCTTAAAACGAATGAACCAAGCATGATTCTGCGCTTAACCTCATCTCCAAAGCCCTCCGAACGTGATTTCTTGTACATATTGTGAAGGTCTGTATATTCAGAAGTTCTATATCCGTATTTTACACCGTCAAACCGTTCCAGGTTTGATGACGCTTCAGCGGATGCAATGATATAGTACGCAGGTATTGCATATTCAACCATTCCAAGGTCAAACTCCTCCACTACTGCTCCCTTTTCCTTAAGCACGTCAGCCGCTGCAAGAACATGTTTCTTAACATCCTCATCAATACCCTCTCCGAAATAATCTCTCGGTATTCCGATTTTCATGCCCTTGACATCATCAACTAGTGCACTTGTAAAATCATTTCCTGTGTCTGTAATTCCATTCTTTTCATAATCTCTGTCCGCATCATATGATGTTGAATCCTTATCATCATGTCCGCATATGATTTCAAGGACAGTTGCACAATCTGTAACATCCCTTGCTATAGGTCCAATCTGGTCAAGGGATGACCCATAGGCAATGAGACCATATCTTGACACCCTGCCATAGGTCGGCTTGATTCCCGTCACACCGCAAAATGCAGCAGGCTGTCTGATGGAACCACCTGTATCGGAACCAAGTGCATATGGCACCTCCTCAGCAGCAACCGCAGCAGCAGAACCTCCCGAAGATCCTCCCGGAACCTTACTTACATCCCACGGATTTTGGGTTGAGCCATAAAATGATGTCTCTGTCGTACTTCCCATGGCAAATTCATCCATGTTTGTCTTTCCTATTATAACCGCCCCTGCTTCCCTAAGCTTTAAAACAGCCTCTGAGGTGTAGGTTGGTATAAAATTACTTAATATCTTGGATGAGCAGCTTGTAAGCAGCCCTTCCGTACACATATTATCCTTGATTGCCACAGGAACTCCCGCCAAAGGACCTGTAAGCTCACCACTGTCTATCTTTCTTTGTATCTCCTCCGCCTGTAACATGGCACCCTCGGCATCCACAGTTACAAATGCATTGATATCATTCTCAAGCGTTTTGATTCTGTCCAAACATGACTGTACAGCGTCAGCCACACTTATCTCGCCTGCTTTTATTTTCTTTCCCAGCTCCACGGCTGTAAGCTTCATAACATCCACCTTACACACCTCCTAATCAAACGTCTTTGGCACCTTGTAGCAACCATCCTTTTGCTCTGGTGCATTAGACAAAAGCTGTTCCCTCGTATCACCGCTTGTCACTACATCTTCCCTAAACACATTGTTCACAGGAAATGCATGACTCATGGCAGGTACATTATCTGTATCAAGCTCATTTAATTTACTTACATAATCAAGCATATCAGACATATCCTTCTTTGCCTGCTCCTTAGCCTCATCGCTAAGCTCAAGCTTGGCAAGAATACCTACATACTCTATTGTCTCGTCAGTAATAACCATAAGTGCCTCCTTATACCCTTTCTTAAGCCTGTTAGCTTCGAACCTTAATATGAACCTCGCGAAGCTGCTGTTCCGTAACCTCTCCCGGTGCACCACACATTAAATCCTGTGCAGTACCACTCATAGGGAATGGTATTACCTCACGAATATTTTCCTCGTTTCTGAGAAGCATTATCATTCTGTCAACACCAGGTGCCATACCTGCATGTGGTGGAGCACCAAACTGGAACGCACTGTAAAGTGCCCCGAATTTAGCTTCAAGAACCTCCTTGTCATAGCCAGCTATCTCAAATGCCTTTTCCATAACCTGCATATCATGGTTTCTCACTGCCCCCGACGAAAGCTCAACACCATTACACACAATGTCATACTGGTATGCAAGTATCTCCAGTGGATCCTTTTCATTTAATGCATCAAGCCCTCCCTGCGGCATAGAAAACGGATTGTGGGTAAACCCGATACTCTTTGTCTCAGTGTCATACTCATACATAGGAAAATCATTGATATAACAGAAGCGGTATGCATTTTTTTCAAGCAAATCAAGCCTGCTTCCAAGCTCACTTCTTATCTGTCCTGCAAATATTGCCGCCTGCTTCTTTGTGTCAGCGATAAAGAAGATTGTGTCTCCCACATCAAGTCCTGCCTTATCGGCAAGCTCTTTCTTCATATCTTCAGGTATAAACTTATCTATTGGTCCCTTATAGGTCTTGTCCTCAAGAACCTCAAGATATCCCAGTCCTCCCATTCCAATTGCTGTTGCAAACTTGAGCATTTTCTCATGCTGTCCCTTGGAAAGCTTGGAATGAACGTTTATTGCCCTTACTGTTTTTCCGTGGAACGGCTTAAATGTACATCTCTCAAAAAACTCTGAAAGGTCAATTATCTCTAACGGATTTCTAAGGTCAGGTTTGTCCGTGCCGTATTTCAGCATTGCCTCCTCATAGCCAATAACAGGATACGGTGCCTTTGTAACCGAATACCCTTTCGGTGCAAACTTTTCAAAGGTCGCGGAAAGAACCTCCTCACCGACCTTGAAAACATCCTCCTGGGTTGCAAAGCTCATCTCAAAGTCAAGCTGGTAAAATTCTCCCGGTGAACGGTCAGCCCTTGCATCCTCATCCCTGAAACACGGTGCAATCTGGAAATACTTATCAAATCCAGACACCATCAAAAGCTGCTTATACTGCTGTGGTGCCTGTGGAAGTGCGTAAAACTTACCCTTATATTTTCTTGACGGAACAATGTAATCTCTGGCTCCCTCTGGTGACGAAGCACAAAGGATAGGGGTCTGTATCTCAAGAAATCCAAGCTCTGTCATTTTCTCACGCAAGAAGCTGATAACCTTTGACCTGAAAATCATATTATCCTTTACCTTACGGTTTCTTAAATCGAGGTAACGGTACTTTAACCTTACCTCCTCACGAACCTCCTTTGAGGTTGTAACTTCAAACGGAACCTGTCGGTACACTTTTCCAAGGATATCTACCTTGTGTGCCTCAAGCTCTATCGTACCTGTAGGAATTTTAGGGTTGTAGGTCTCCTCATCCCTGTGCTGGATAAGCCCCTCTACAGATATACATTCTTCTCTGGTAAGACCATCTAAAAGACTTGTGTCCCTCATTACCACCTGCATAACTCCATACATATCCCGCAGGTCGATAAATGATACCCCACCGTGATCACGGATATTTTCAATCCAGCCTGCGATACGTATTTCCTTTCCCACAAGCTCCTCACCCATGTTTTCCATTGTCATGTCTCTGTAAATGTTTGAATTCATCTTTTTCTCCCTTTCTCATCACAGGCAATTGCCTCAATCAAAAAATCCCGAGCAAATATGATTTGCCCGGGACGAATAAACAACTGTTATCCGCGGTACCACCCGCATTAAAATACAAGTTATGTAAACTTATATTTTCTCTCTTATCCCTTAACGTGGGAACTCCGAATATACCTAGACCTCATCAGAGGCTTCAATATATCAGCTCAGGTAGTGTTCCGCCATGTAGGGTGTCATGCTATAGCTCTCAGTCTGCGACTATATTCCCTGTCATGTCCTTTTACAGGCAGTCTCCGTCATAGCCTTTTTCAATATATGCACAGATTATATGATAATTATTCCCAAAAGTAAAGAGGTTATAAACTTTTTTTCACCCCATTTAAAATGTAAAATACAAAGGAGCTTAGTGACTTTACAAATCCAAAGCCTGCATACCTGTAAGTTTTATATGTCATTGCTGCTGATTTAAGCTTATTTCCCGACTTACTTTTTTCCGCTTTTCTGTATAAAAGCAAAGGTTCATTTAACCCTATGACATACTCGTAATCCTTTAGCAGCATAAGCCATGTGAGATAATCCTCGTGAGCATCACTGTGCCTCATGGGATATTTTTTCATTACGCTTTTCCTTACCAAAACGGAAGATAAATTAATATAGTTTGTTTTCTCTAAATCCTTAAGTGTAATTCTTTCAGGCACACCTATCATTTTGTTCAGGGGTTTACCATCAGGAGCCATAATTCTCCTTGCAGTTGTACAAAGGGGTGCTTTTCCATCACGCTCCATAAGTGCAAGCTGTTTTTCCAGCTTCCCCTTAAGCCACACATCATCTGCGTCAAGAAACGCAACATATCTGCCTCTTGCCAGCCTGACTCCGCGGTTTCTCGTTACCGCCACATTTTTATTTATGGTATTTCTAAAAATATATACAGAAAACTTACTGTTTTTAAGTTCTGGGGCTGTCACCCTGACCGACCATTTAAGCAGCATGCTGCCATCGACACTTTTCTTACTGTATTCCGACTCAGCAATATCGTATTTCTTCCTTAACCGATGAACCAAAGGTGTCACCCAATCCCATATGGACCCATCATCTATAATTATAATTTCCTTTGACACATCCTGCAAAAATGCGGAAACCACAGCCTCAAATATATAGTTTCCTGCATTGTACGCAGGAATTATGACCGAAACCAGAATATCCTTCATAAGTCACCTCTGTATGATTCATTTTTTCATTTCCTCTAATGTGTCTCCCATTGTGAGCTTTATAATACGCTCCGTTGAATGACCGTCACAGGCGCTCATATATTTTTCCTTAAAGCTCCTTACCTGTTCTTTGTCAAAGCGGGTATCAATATGCTTAATATAATCCATTACCTGATATCCGCTCTCACATATTGGTCCCGGCACAAACTCATCATACTTGTAATAAAATCCCCGCCAGTCAAAATAATTATCTAAATCATAGGAAAAAAATACCATTGGTCTTTCAAAAAGTGAGTATTCAAATACCAGGGATGAATAGTCTGAAATACATATGTCGCTGACAAAGAGTAAATCCTCGATTGTCATGGTGTCCGTGACATCCTTTGCAAATTCTGAAAACTGTTCATCTATGAAAGGGCGAGCCTTTACAAACGGATGATGCTTAAACAACATGACATATTCATCACCAAGCTCAGCACTCATCATATACATATCAAATTTATCAGGTGTTTTTGCGGAAGCAACCCTACCCCTGAATGTTGGTGCATAAAGGATCACCTTCTTTCCCCGCGCATTTGGAAATTCCTTATAAAGCCTCTCGTATGCCCTTTCTTTCCTGTCCTTGTCAAAAAATACGTCCGTTCTTGAAATTCCCACAGGCTTTACGATATTGTCCTCATGCTTAAGCATCATTGCTTCCTCATATGCCCAGACAACCTCCGCTGAACTTACCGTCACATTGGTATAATTTCCATGATATGGATACTTTTCCAACGTCTTTCTGTCATCTCCAAATTTCAGTTCTGCCGTGCTCATTCCAAATTTTTTAAATGCACCACATGCATGCCATAGCTGTGTAACCACAGTTCCTTTTCTTAGCCTCAGACAACTAAATACATTTGATGAATCATTCAAGAACACATATTTAGCGGTTGCGACATCTGCAACCATTGCCTTGCATAATCTTTCATATTCCCGCCAGCCTGAAAAGCCCATGCGAAGATAATGTATATTCAACTTATAGTTATAGTTTTGTTTCAATTTATTGTATACCAGTTCAAAACTGTCACTTATCTCAGGCATTCTCACCTCAATAAATACAACCTTACTGCTGTCAAGCTTCTCCCTGGCATGTTTTTTGTAAATCGACGGATACAATATCCGCAGGGAATAAAACCTATACATTCTTTTTGCTGCCTTGAGAAACATCTGATACCCTTTTGATTTGTATACTGTTCTTTTCCATCCTGTCAACATAGTTTTTATCGTTCCACACTTTCCTGTTCTTTCATCATAAACTTTATTATATAGTTTGCAAGCCGCTTAGTCACGTGTCCGTCACATGCCTCCATGTATTTGTCACAAAATGCTTTCCTCGCCGCTTTCTGCCCATCAGATGTGCTAAGTGCCGTTTTGAGGGCAAGAACAGCTTCATCACCCGTAACATTTTTTATTATCTGCCCCGGCAGATTATCGTAATCAAGATAATATCCTCTGCCGCTCTCATATTTATCGTAATCTGGTGCAAAAAATATTACAGGTCTATCCAGCAATAAAAATTCGAAAAAAACAGACGAATAGTCCGTTATCAATATATCCGCACAACAAAGAAGCTCCTCTGTAGTCATGGGAAGCTCTTTCCTCCCAGTCCCTGTAATAATATGGGGATGAAAGCTTTTTATTATGTAAAAGTCATCACCGCAGCACTCTATAAGCTTATCTATTTCTTCCTCTCCCACAACGGATGCATTTGCCGCATTATTCCGAAAGGTGGGTGCATACAAAACAACCGTTTTCCCGACAGCATCAGGAAACATATACCGAAAATGTGCCCTTTTCTCATCCATGTAATCTTTTATAAACAGCTTATCGGTTGCAGACACCCCAACTGGCTTTACAATATCACTGCCAAGCCTCATGGCAGAGCAGAAAAAAGGAACGCATGCCGTTCCGCTGACCGTAACCAAATCATAATTTTTATATACACTGCCCTTGTAGCCCTCAGGTATATCATCCGCTGAATCATATCCAAAACGCTTAAATGCACCACAGCCATGCCATAGCTGTATCACTCTTGTAGCTTTCTTTTTTTTACAGGATGCCACAGGTAAAAAATTATCACATAAAATAACCGTTTTTGCTGTTGCATATTGCTTCATAAAGCCCATCATTTTTTTCATGCCTGAAAAAGTGTCAAGGCTGGCCAAGTCAAAAAACTGTTCCTCCACGCGAAGTCCTGACATGGCAAGCTGTTTTTTGAGCAGCTCCATGTGAGGCGGACAAGTATCATGGTGGGCATCTGCAAATATGACTTTTCGGTTGTCAATTTTCTTCCCACGGTTTAAATTATATATGAGTGGAAATATAACATGCTGTGAAATCATTTTAAATAGCTGCTTCACCTTAAATTTAAAATTATTCATGCCATACTCCTCATAATATCCATTGTTCTTTTAAGTCCTGTCTGCATGTCATACAGGGAATACCAGCCTAAATCATTAAACTTTGACACGTCAAGAACAGCCTTTGTCGCCTTAGAATATCCTGCCTGTTCCAATGTATCAGGCAATTCAAAGATAACCCCGCTGCCTGCATACTCTGCAATCACATGTGCCAGTTCCTTAAGCATAAGGTCCGAGGAATGGGATGCAACATTGTATGCCTCCCCATTTTCTCCATCCAATAACAGCTTTACGATTGCCGAAGCAGCGTCAGCAGCATAACAGTAAGAATACAGTTGGGTTCCCTCGCTTTTTAAAACGATATCCTCCCCCGAAATACCTTTTTTTATAAACTGTGAAATTGCCTTTGTATCTGATGCAAGCATGGTTGGTCCGTAAGTCCTTGAAAGTCTTGGTATTACTATATCCATGCCGCCCTGCTTCCTATATGCCTGACAAAGTGCTTCTCCCGTTCTTTTGCTCTCAGGATATCCTGCACGAAGCGTATTACAGTCAATATATCCCATATAGTCCTCTGCAAACTTATCCGTGTCACCTCTGTTTTCACCATATACCTCAACAGAAGATAAAAAAACAAACCTTTTACATTTAACAGCGGATGCCCACTTAAGCAAATTGTCCGTTCCGATAACATTTGCCGCAATGGTGCCCACAGGGTCACCTGCATATGCTACAGGGTGTGTGTTGCTTGCAGCATGAATAATATAGTCGGCAGCAGGCAGTTCAAGGTCTGCTATAGAATTGTTTATGTCACGGCAAAAAAACTTCAGGTTATCCTGCTCCATGTATTTTCCAAAGCGTTTTTCCGCCTTTTCCCTATTTCTTCCCAACACATAAACCTGGGTATTTTGATTTAACATTTCATTTCGGTACATGAAAACATCCACAAGAAAGCTGCCAATCATTCCCGTACCGCCTGAAATTGCCAGAGTTTTGTCCTTAAATCTATCCCATGTATAATCAAGGGTGGCAATTTTTTCAACATCTTCCATATATAATTTGCAGTCGTACAATGTCATCCGAAATACCCCCAACCATACGCACTTTAATCCACATGATTACTATTTTCTTTTTTTGCTGTTATATAACCTTTGAAAATTTCAAGGTCATCCTTAGTGGTAAGCTTTATATTTTTATCGGAGCCCTTTGCAAAATAAAGCCGCTCTCCAAGCTCTACCATCATTGTATTTGTATAGGACGAACCATATATTCCAATTTCCTCACGAAATGCCTTTTCATATGCCCACACAAGCTTATCCATTTTATAAGCCTGTGGTGTTGACACCCGCCTTAAAGTCTCCCGCGGAATATATTTTGTGGTTGAAATATCATCATCCACAACAAATATCTGCTCGTTATAGGGCAGGGATGTAACTCCATTTCCATATCTGTTACACTTTTCCACAACATCATTTAAAACCTCTGCATCTACCAAAGGTCTTATTCCATCATGTATAATAATGTTGTCGCTACCGTCACATTTATCCTTAAGGTTTTCCACTCCGTTTCTTATGGACTCCTGTGCCGAACTTCCGCCTGACACAACCCATCTAAGTTTTGTAATGTCAAACTGCTTTGCATAGTCCCACAAAATATCATGCCAGCCATCTATGCATACAACCTCAATGGCATCAATAAGCTCATGGTTCTGAAAGCTTTCAAGCGTATACACAATCACAGGTCTGTCGTACACATTGATAAACTGCTTCGGTATAGTTTCACCCATTCTTTGTCCCGTGCCGCCTGCGATAATAATTGCTATATTCATGCCTTGTCCCCCTCTTTTGAAGCTCTGTCATTCACGAGTGCAGTTGTCTGTCCATCCCTTACCCCCTCCGAGTTTTCCTTGCGGAATATGGCGCGTACGGTAAGCAGCATAAGCTTTATATCAAGCCACAGGGAATACTCCTGTATATAAATCAAATCCATTCTAAGCTTGTCTATTGGCACGGTATTGTATTTGCCATACACCTGTGCATAACCTGTTATTCCCGCCTTGACCTTTAGTCTGAAATCAAATTCAGGAATGGATTTTGAATATTTTTCAAATATTTCAGGGCGTTCCGGTCTCGGACCCACAATCGACATATCACCTGCAATAACGTTAAAAAGCTGCGGAAGCTCATCAATATGAAAATTTCTAAGTACCCTGCCAACAGGCGTAACCCTGTCATCGTGCTTCCTTGCAAGGCAAGCTCCTGAGGTCTCGGCATCCGTTCTCATGCTCCTGAATTTAAAGATAACAAATTTCTTTCCGTCACGTGTAAGTCTCTCCTGCCTGTAAAAAACAGGTCCGCCGTCATACAGCTTGATTATCGCCGCAACAATAAGCATAAACGGAGCAAGCACTACTATTCCTATGATGGATACAACTATGTCAACAATCCTTTTGGCAATTCTCTGGTCAACAAAAAGCCCCTGATTTCTTGACAAATATAGGGGCGTATCAAGCAAATGTAAATCGTCGGAGCCACGCATAATAATATCGGTTATTTTCGGAACCACATATGTTCTGATGCCATGCTTATAGCAATATTTTATAATGCTGTTTCTCTCCTCCGCGGATAAATCATATAAAAATACACCCTCGAAATCCAAAACCTCACTGCATATTTTTTCATATCCCTTTTCGTAATTCAATATTTCACTTACAACATACTTGTCATTTCGTGAATTAAGCTTTTTTAAAAATTGCTCCAAGGGGTACTTTCCATATATAATTATAACCCGTCTCGGCGGAAACGCTTTCATGTAAATCTGCTTTACCAGTATTACCCACAGTGACGAAACACCTATCTGCACAAGGGATAACATCACCATCGGTACAAGCTCCATATACTCCGACCACATCATACATATAAAAAAATATCCCGCCACATTGGACAATAATTCTGAAAATCCGTGTGCCAAAATTAAATCAGGCACCCTCATATAACTTATTTTATATCCGTTAAAGGTTTTGGTCAGCATATAAATAAATATGGCATACATTGCTATAACAATGATATGTCCATGCCTGAAAAAAGGGCTGTCAGCCGAAATATCGTAACAGCAAAACCAAACATATGAAAATGCAACAATCTCAAACAGCCATAACAAAAAGTTGGACACTACGCCAAGAAGTCTTTTTTGCTGTTCCATAACGAACACACCCTTTCGTTCATCTATTGGGCTAATGTAAATGGAGGAAGTGACACGGGAAAATTAATATTGTAAAACGGATCCCCGTTTTCCAACACATCCTTCCATCTCTTTTGAAAAAGACTTACTTCTCCTGCAAATCTTTCCGCTTTTTCCGGTGTATCCTCATAGCCTCTTGACTTTGATTCATAATGATGCCATTTTGCTTCAGCACAATAAGTCACAAGTAATCCCTGTTCCCTGACCTTAAGACAATAGTCAACGTCATTACATGCAACGACAAACTCCTCTGAAAGTCCACCTACCGCATCAAAAACACTTTTCTTGGTAAGCAGACAGGCAGCAGTGACAGCACTAAAATTGCTGTTTATTTTTGCACGCATCATATATCCAAGTTCATTGTCCTTCATACCGTTAAATACATGTCCTGCATAACCTCCAAAGCCTATGACAACGCCTGCATGCTGTATCGTATCATCCTCATAAAAAAGCTTTGCCCCCACAACACCTACATCGTCACGCATACATATTCCAAGCATACGGCTCAAAGCATTGGTTGACATAATCTCTGTGTCATTGTTTAGCAAAAGGATATAGTCCCCCTTCGCAAAGGTTACGCCATAATTGTTTATTGCGGAGTAATTAAACTCCTTTTTCCAGTAAACCACATGGAAGTTTTCGCGCTTTGCTTCCATTTCCCTATAATAGTTAAATGTCTCATCCTCTGTGCTGTTGTTTTCCACTACGATAAATTCAAAATTTTTATAGTCACTTTTTTCATAGATTGAGCTTACACATTTATCCAAGTCATCAATATGATCCTTGTTTGGTATGATGATTGATATCAAAGGCGGCTCATCAATGATATATTTCACATCATAAAGCCCCCACATATCCGTATTTTCAACTGTAGCCTTAATGCCCAACCTGTCAAGATGTGCCTGAAGTGCCTTTCTTCCGTTTTCGTATGCATAAAGCTTACTCTCAGGATTTCCTGCTGTTGATGCCTTGTGGACACGCCAGTGATAAAGCATTTTCGGAATATGCTTTATGCTGTCTGTCTGTTCCACGCATTTTAAAATAATATCATAATCCTGTGCACCGTCAAAGTTTTTGTCAAAGCCACCCACCTTGTGAAACAATTCCGTTCTCGCAACAAAAAAATGGGTAATATAGTTGTGCACCATAAGCAAATCCATGGAAAAATCAGGCTTGAACTTCGGGTTCATCAGCTTCTTTCCCTTGGAATCCATCATATCCTCATCCGTGTAAAGGATATCATATTTTTCTTCATTCAGTGCCTTTGCAATGTGATAAAGTGCATCAGGCGTAAGCAAATCATCATGGTCAAAAAGTCCCACATACTCTCCCTTTGCAAGTGCTAACGCGGCATTTGTATTTTCGGATATTCCACCATTTTTCTCCAAAAACCTGCATACTATCCTACTGTCCTTTTGCACATACTCCTTAATAATGCTGACTGCCAAAGCACCCGCCTTGTCACTCACATCACTCCCGTCCGCAATACAAAGCTGCCAGTTTTGATAGGACTGGCTCATCACTGACTCTATCATTTCACGCAAATACTTTTCCGGTGTATTGTACGTTGGCACAACAACGCTGATAAGAGGATTATATGACAGTTTTTCTTCGCTCTGCCTGATAAGTTCGGCATCATCCGCCTTATGCTCCTCAAACCAGCCAGGATAATAATAATTGATACCATACAAAATAGCCTTGAGTTTTTCCTTAAAAGCCCCCACGCCGTTTTCGGCTATATAGTTAAACCCTTTTTTTATATATTTAGGTCTAAAAAAATTCATACCATACCTCTTGTATTCTTTTTGAACATCAGCCCATTACTTAGCAGGTTCCTTTAGGAACGTGCCTACAGGAAACTTGACACAAAAAATAAATAAAGCTGCCACATTAAGAGACAGCCACTTGTACAACCTTTTTTGCGTCCATCAATCCTTCAATGGCACTAATAATATAGTGATAAAAATTTAACATATGCTTCCATAAATGTCAATGGTTGGGATATTTTCCTAAAAGTTCTTGCCCAAACACTATGAATCCTTTATTATATAAGATAGCTATTATACAGATGATTATATCTGAAAGGAGAAGAATTATGTATCTTGTCTTTGATATTGGCGGAACTTTTATCAAATATGCCATTATGGATGATGATGGCAACATATTCGAAAATGAAAAATATCCCACTCCCGTTGGTGCGGAGCATGGCGTAAATGATCTTTTAAACGGAATCGAAAACAAATACCGAAGTTTTAAAACACAATATAATATAGAAGGGATTGCAGTTTCATTACCAGGGCAAATTGATATTGAAAACGGCATTGTCTACGGCGGCGGAATTTTAAAATACCTTGATAAGGTTCATCTTGGCGAACTTATCAGCGAGCGCTGCGATGAGCTTCGTGTATCTCTTGAAAACGACGGCAAATGTGCTGCACTTTGCGAGGCTTGGCTCGGCAATGCAAGTGATGTGGAAAATGCATATGTACTCGTTATAGGCACTGGCATTGGTGGCGGAATGATAATTGACCATCATGTACACCATGGAAACAGCTTTATGGCAGGTGAAGTTTCGTACGCTATTGACAACATGAACCGCAGTCAGGTTGACTCCATCCAAACTGCTGAAACTATTAAAGGACTTCGTGCAACATTAGACAGCATGCCTTACTCAATGTCTGCACGATGCTCTACCGGGGGTATATGCAACAAGGTGTCAAAGCTAAAAGACATGGATATACAAGATGTAAGCGGAGAGCTGATTTACAAGTGGGCTTCCGAAGGAGACGCCCAAATAGCAGATGTCCTTGAGGACTGGTATTTTGAAATTGCCAAAGCTTGTGTGAACATATACTGCATTTTTAACCCCGACATCATTTTAATCGGCGGCGGTATCAGTGCACAGCCTTTATTTATTGAAGGAATTAAAAAATATGTGGACAAGCTGAAAAATCTTACCTATGTACTAAATAATTTAAAAGTGGATGTATGTAAATACCGAAACCGTTCTAATTTATTCGGAGCCGTAATGAATTTTAAACAGCTTTACAAGGAATAACACAAATGTTTAATTATTTCATCCAAATGAATATTTAATAATAGGAGGGTAATTTATGATTATTACAAAAAGCAAAAAAATTCCTGAAAATTTTTTGTGGGGAGCATCTACCAGTGCCTATCAGGTCGAGGGTGCAAACCTAATTGATGGAAAAGGTCCAAGTGTTCAGGATGTCAAAACCGTACCCCAGGGAACAAGTGAGCTTGACGTATGCGCTGACTTCTACCACCGCTACAAAGAAGACATTGCTCTCATGGCTGAAATGGGCTTTAAAACATTTCGTTTTTCTGTTGCATGGACAAGAATACTTCCAAACGGAACGGGAGAAATTAATCCGAAAGGCATTGAATTTTACGGTAATGTCATTGATGAATGTTTAAAATATAATATAGAACCTCTTGTTACAATGTTTCATTTTGACCTCCCACAGGCACTTGAGGAAAAAGGCGGATGGTCAAGACGTGAAAGTATTGATGAGTTTGTTAATTTTGCAAAAATCCTTTTTGAAAATTATGGTGACAGGGTAAAATACTGGCTTACCATAAACGAGCAAAACATGCTCACCCTTGTGGGTGACGTTATCGGCACATGTAATCTTGATGGTGTAGCAAACAAATATAAAAAGCTGTATCAGGAAAACCACCATATGCTTCTTGCACAAGCTAAGGTTATGAAGCTTTGCCACGACATGCTCCCTGATGCCAAAATAGGTCCTGCCCCAAATATATCCCTGATTTATCCTGCAAGCTGTAAGCCAAAGGATGTGCTGGCAGCACAAAACTTAAATGCAATCCGTAACTGGCTTTACCTCGATATGGCTGTTTACGGACGCTACAACAATTTAGCATGGCAGTTTTTAGAGGAGCGGGATGCACTTCCTCACATTGAAGACGGTGACATGGACATCATGGCAGAAGGACATCCTGATTTTATAGGCTTTAACTACTATTCCACCG
Organism: uncultured Lachnospiraceae bacterium; assembly: GCA_947652735.1. Taxonomy (GTDB): domain Bacteria; phylum Bacillota; class Clostridia; order Lachnospirales; family Lachnospiraceae; genus Coprococcus_C. Next base: position 128,449 of record CANTEG010000004.1, read on the forward strand.
CCACGGTTGAGTGGAATAATGGAGATGGTGTTGCAATTACGGGAAATCAACAGACGGGCTCAAGCGAACCTGGTATTTACCAAAACTTTGAAAATCCTAACCTGCTTCACACCGAGTTCGGCTGGGAAATTGATCCTGATGGTTTCAGGGCTACCGTCCGCGAAATGTACAGCAGATATCATCTTCCAATGATTGTTACCGAAAATGGTCTTGGTGCGTATGACAAACTGACTGATGACGGAAAAATACACGACGATTACCGTATCGAATACTTACGAAAGCATATTGAACAAATCAAACTGGCAGTATCGGAAGGAGTTGAAATGATGGGCTACTGCCCGTGGTCTGCAATCGACCTGATATCAACCCACGAGGGCATAGTCAAACGGTACGGTTTCATATATGTAAATCGTGACGAATTCGACCTCAAGGATATGGCACGCTACAAAAAGGACTCCTTCTACTGGTACAAAAATGTAATTGCAACCAACGGAGAGGAATTGTAATACACATTTCATCTTGCAGGCTGTAAGAACAAATGACATGGACTGCGGTAATTAAGCTGCCTGCACAATAGGACATATGTAGTAATAAAAAAACCGTTATGAGAACGTCGGCACTTAAATTGCCGGTGTAAGATATCTATACTTTAAAGTATCTTAAACCGGCAATTTTTAGTACCGTTACGTTCTCATCGAGCGAAAGCGTGTTTTTGGTTACTGCATATGTTCTATTGTGAAGGCAGTTTACGCATGGTGTCCACTTAGTGTACAAACGTCAAGATGAAATGTGTGTACTCTCCCAAGCGGCTGCGGACAGTTATTTTTCCTCCCATCCCCTCCACTATGGATTTTGTCAGAGATAGTCCGATTCCTACACTGTTAGGGTTTACTTCCTTATTTACCCTGTAAAAGCGTTTAAAAATGTTTGGCAAATCCTCGTCAGGAATGCCCATTCCGTTATCTTTAACGTATATTCTTGTGTACATGGACGTCTTTTCAACTTCTATTTCTATTTTCCCATTTTCCGGTGAATAATCAGATGCATTTTTCAATAAATTGATTATGCCCTCAACAAGCCAGTCGCCATCACATACAAGCTGTTCGTTATCGTCACAGCTTATGTGTATGCTCTGACCCCGTTCTTTTGTGAGATACGTGACACTCTCAACAGACTGGTAAAGCAGTGTCTTCAAATTACATGATACATTTTCAAATTGGATTGCACCCGCTTCAATTCTTGCAAGCTTAAGCATGGAAAGTACCATCCACTCCATTCGGGTAAGCTGATTTTTGGACTCATTTATGATTTCTTTTCTTTTTTCTGCCTCCATCACTCTGCCATCATAGAGCAAATCCATAAATACAACAAGCGCAGCAAGAGGTGTTTTTAGCTGATGGGATATATCAGACATAATATCCCTTAAGAATTTCTTTTCCTGCTGTTCCTTGTCCTTACTGTCCCTAAGCGCTCCCACAAGCTTATAAAGATTGGAATAAAGTTCTCCCAACTCGCCCTGTTCGTAAGGTTCCGGTGGTATATCATCATTGTCTACCATCTTTATCATAATATCAGTGGCCTGTCTCACATCCCTGCATATATGCCTAAGCTCCATGATTGCAATCACATATATCATTACTTCCACAAGGAAGCATGCCCCTATCATAATCCAAAGCCTTGCGGTAAACTCATGCAAAACAGCATACGCAGCCACAGAAAATCCCAGTAACAGCAAACTTCCCCAGACTATATAATATTTGTTAAATTTTCTTAACTCGTAGCTATTTTTCATTCGAACCTCTTTTTTGAAACTACCTTAGCCTCATTGCGAAAGCTTTTTAAATCGATATCCAACACCACGTACTGTTTCTATGTAGTTGCTATCCTCCCCCAAACGGTCACGCAGACGCTTCATATAAACTGAAAGGGTGTTGTCATCTATGAACTCTCCGTCAATATCATAAAGCTTTTCCAGCATGGTCCGCCGTTCTAAAACATTTCCCGCATTCATCAGTAAAATCCTAAGCAGCTTAAGTTCACTTGTGGTACATTCTACCATCTTGCCGTCCTTAAAAAGTGTAAACGCATCCACATGGAATTTGTGACTTCCAAATGAGTATATATTTGAATCCTTATCTGTCATATAAGAATTTCGTCTTATATTTGCCGAGATACGTGACAGAAGCTCTTTGACACGATACGGCTTTGTCACGTAGTCATCTGCACCAAGCTCAAGCCCCTGAACAATATTTGCCTCCTCCGCCACGGCGGTGAGAAAAATGACAGGTACACGGCTTCCCTTACTCCTGATTTCCTCACAAAAGGAAAATCCTGTTCCATCAGGCAGCATGACATCTAAAAGTATCAGGTCTATATTATTATCGTAGAGCTTTCGTGCCGTCTCAAGATTTCCCGCACGCACAACCTCATATCCATCCGATTGCAGTGCATATTCCGTTCCCATGGCAAGGGCAAAATCATCCTCCACCATTAAAATTCTATGTGCCATATTATAATCAACCACCCAACCACATTGTAATCAATCAGCTCCCTATATTGTAACCCATCACAGGAAAAAAGGCACCTATTTTCTCAAAGCCTCCAGCGGATTTAACCTTGAAGCCCATCTTGCAGGTATATAGCCCGCCAAAATTCCCAAAATGGTGGATAAAATAATAGCCGTAAACACAAGCCACAGTGGAATAACCGCAAGCACCACTCCCTTTTCAAAATCAAGCAATGCTACTGCAACCTTGTTGATAATACCCTTTATGCCATATGACATGCCAACGCCAAACAGTCCTCCTGCAAATCCCAAAACGCCTGACTCAAACAAAAACATGCCAAGAAGTTCATCTGTATCACAGCCAATCACTTTAAGCATCCCTATCTCATTAATACGGTCATAAACAGAGGTTGTCATCGTATTACTGATTCCGATTACGGCAACAACAAGTGCAATTGTTCCAATTCCTCCAAGCAGGAGTTGAATCATTTTCATCTGTTTTTTTGCACTTTCCAGATATTCCTTTGCATTGAATGTCTCAAAGCCCATGTCCTGAAGCTTTTTCACAACAAAATCCACATCCTTGATATCATCCACAACGACAACTGCGCTGGTATAAATCCATTCCTTGTATGAATTTCCGTTTGCATCTGTCGGTTGTATGGATAAATCGTTACTTTGACTGCTACGCTTTAAAAATCGTTCCAGCTTATCCAAATCGCAATAAATATTTTGTGACTGTTCAGAGTAATCATCCTCATCACCTTCAAGAACACCTGTCACTTTAAGCCTTGTTGAAAAAGATGTATCACCATAGCCAAAATCCACATTGACAGATGTATTCACAAGTGCATCCAGTCTTTCACCTTCCCCCTTAGAATATGAAAGCCCTGTCTTACTATTATAGAAGAACATTCCCATAGAATTTCCAAAAATGAGTCCTGGTTTATTACTGTAGCCTTGGAGTGCTGAATTTTCTGAAAGCTTTAACTGTTCAAGCTGTTCCGTCGGTATACCGACAATATTGGTATATGTTGTGTATTTTCCAATGTTCACGACAGCACCGATTTCATATCGGGGATACACATAAGAAACCCGCTCGATTTCCCTGAATTTTTCCAGTGTCCGGTCAGTTAACAGCTTGCTTTTTTCCTTGTATGACTCTCCACCCGATCCAGTAATGGTTTTAACCGTATTTTCATTTTCAAACTCGGACAAAAGCTCTTTTTTTACACCAAAGCCAAGAGCAAGCAAAGATACGATGGATATAACACCAATCGTTACACCAAGCACAGTAAGAACCGTTCTTGCTTTTCTCCGTTTCATGTTCATAAGGCTTAACCGAATCATCCAACCCATCAGAACTCCTCCAATATTTTTTTCTTTCTTCTATGCTTCAACACAGAAAGTACAATGATAATAATCAGTAACACGACAACAGCAATTGTAATGATTACTGTTTTTGACAGTCCTGTTTCCTTTGTCTCCTTAAGGGTTGTCAGATTACTGTAGTCTATTGCCTCAACATTAATTGATATTTCTTCCTTTTTCTCATATTTTTTTCCCTGCTTATCCTCATATGTAATAGTCATGGAATTTTTTGACGACATTTCGTTGGAATGAGTAGTCTTTGTTATAATATCAATATTTCCACTCTTACCAGATTCTATATTTCCGATATAGCTTGTCTGTTCACTTACATTCTCCCCCTCAACCTTAACGGAAACATTGTAAAGCGTGCCCTCACCTAAATTGTTTACCATTCCTGTTATCTCAACATCATCGCCAAGCTTTACCGCATCTTCACTTAAAACGTCCGTGATTGACAGCCTTTGCTCCAGAGAAATTGGAATGAAAATGTTATCTTCCACCGTATAAGAATATCCGTTTACGTCCTCGTACTCTGACTTAATTGTAAGCTTATATGCCTTTTCCTCAAGACCTTTTGCCGCCATCATGTCAAATATAATATCCAGCTCCTGTTCTGCGGAAAGCTCGCTGATATATTCCGTGCCCGCTCCTTTTGCAGGCAATAGTTCTCCCGCCTCTGACAAAACCGTAAGCTTTAGGTTTTTCACCCTCTTAGATGCCGTATTTTTTAATGTCAGTGTAAGCTGAAAGTTCTCTCCCGAAACAACAGTTGTCGGATTTATTTTATAATCCGTCACCATTACCTTTGGCTCAGCAGCTTTCGTCTGTATACCCACAAATGAAACTATTGCAAGCACAAATATAAGTATAAATATATACACGTTTTTTATTTTTTTTACCGCATACATAATTTCTCCTCCTACTCCACAATTTTTCCATCCGAGATTTTTATAATTCTATCCGATTCTCTTGCAAGGTCTATATTATGGGTAATCAGCACTAATGTCTGATTTAATTTTTTTACCGAGTCATGTAACAGTGCCATAACTTCATTACCATTTGTTGAGTCAAGGGCACCTGTCGGCTCATCTGCCAGTATCAGCGATGGTCTGTTTGCCAGTGCCCTTGCAATTGCAACACGCTGTTGCTGTCCACCTGAAAGCTGATTTGGCAAATGCTTTCTCCTGTCTTTCAGCCCCAGCATTTCTATTATGTTATTGATAAACTCCTTGTCGGGCTTTTTATGGTCCAGAAGTATCGGCATGCTTATATTTTCCTCAACCGTAAGCACTGGTATCAAATGGTATGCCTGAAAAACAAACCCTATTTTTCTTCTTCGAAATACGGACATTTCATCATCAGAAAGAGTGGTGATATCCTTTCCGTCAACGACTATATTTCCACTGGTCGGTGTATCCACACCGCCCATGACATGAAGCAGGGTTGATTTACCTGAGCCTGATGTTCCTACAACTGCAAGTGTTTCCCCTTTATTTATGCTAAGGTTCACATCATCGAGTGCCCACACTCTTGTATCTCCCGCTCCGTATATTTTCGTCACATGTTCCATTTTCACGATTTCCATATGTTTTCCTCCAATTCTTTCAATATCAGTCTATTACTCAGCAGATTTCCATAAACCCATATTTGCTTTCAACAAATGATCTGCTACGTTATATTTAGCATTTTTAAATCACATCAATCTCCACTTGCATTTAAATCGTCCAGTACCCCATTACTCATCCGTATAATCGGAAAGTAAATTGAACCGCAAAGTATCAGGGTTGAAACGATAACTCCTATCACTGCCGCAGTAACAGGATATGTCATGTCAAGATGAAATAAATACAGCACTGTCGGCTTCAGCGGTATCAGTCCCACAAATCCTGCCACACATCCAATCAGGTTTGCCAGCAAAGAGGTAATAACTCCCTCCAGCATAACAATATAACAAAGCCTTTTCTTGGATACTCCTATTACTCTTAACTGTGCGAGTTCGCCTCTTCTTAAATACAAATTGCTCGCACTTGTATTTATAATATTTACTGACGTCATTACAACTATAAATGCGATAAACATACCAATATATCTCACAGATTTTCGCATGCTTGTCATTGCAGATACATCATATCCATATTCTGATGTAAATGCCTCCGTATTATCCCAATATTCGTCACTGCGAAGCAAATCTGCCGTATCTGATGACAAACCGCTTTTCTTTACCTTATATTTAAGTCCGTTACTATCTTCCTCAGAAAGACCTGTCATTGCATAATAATTTTCCAAAGGAACGATTGCCGATATACCGAATATATTAAGCTTTTCCACATTATACTACACGATTCCTTCAACCGTATAAGTTTCATAGGCCCCCTCCTTTACCAGCTCGTTCCAGCATTTCCAGTAAACACTTACATGGGTATCAGTCCCTTTTTCTTTCTCTGGAACTGCTTTCCACTTCTCATCAAACAGCTTGTTGAACTTTTCAAAATCAACGAGTTCAATCGTATCTCCCACCTCATAGTTATTTTCCTGCCAATACGCTCCAAATAATTCTTCTTTCGATGGCATTTCCGATGGATCCAACTCATCAAAATCAATCTTCGGGTAAGCCTTTTTTTGTCGTTCTATTATCAATCCCCTATCACTTACATCAAGTGTTCCGTCCACCAGGAGTGGCTCATGCTTTTTAAGCCCCACCTCATCATATCCTACAATACTAACCGTGCCTGAATATATTTTTTTGTATTCCTCACGTTTCGACATGCTCGATTTTATATGTGAACCAATTGCTGTTTCGTCCAAATACTTATCATTAAATTTATTATATAAGCTTTCATGGTCAGCAACGGAAAACTCTGCCACATACATAGGCTTAATATCCTCAATATTGGGGTCTCGGCTGATTTTTTGCAGCACTTCATATGACGGCATATTATTTTTTGCCGCATCAATGTCTACTCCACCCCCTACTGTAGCATAACAATAAAACTGGTATTCCCCGTAATCTTCTAAGGTTCTTTCAATCATGCCATTTACAGAATTTGACACTACCGAAATTATAATAAAAGCCGCAATTCCAAGTGTAAAGGTTGCCACTGATTTAAGAAACCTACTCTTATTTCCCATAAGACTTTTATAGGCATAATCACCCTCCACGCCAAAAATAAGCCCGAAGATGTTCTTTCCTCTCTTTTTCAGTTTCTTTTTCTTTATATTGAAGTTCCCACGAACTGCCTCTACAGGAGATATTTTTTTGACTATATTACCATTTTCCTTCATGACGAAGTACAAATCACCGATAAATGCCACAAGCACAAACAAAATTGGAGCAATATGAACTCCCACTTTTATATTTGAAAATGCTCCTATGATGGCAGCAACCGGAAAGCCAATCAACATGCCAAGTGCCACCCCCAAAATTTCCTGCATGAATCCCATTAAAAATATAATAGTTTTAAGCTGTCCGTTCGTAGCACCGATGCATCTTAGTATTCCGTAATCCTTCACCTGTTCTAATGTGTTAAGCTGTATGGAATTTCGTATGATTCCAACGCCGATAATTGCAAATATCACAGATAAAAATAAGAACAAAATAAATAAAATGTATACCGTATCACCTGCAAATCCCTGCAAATAATAAGAGGCAAGGGAGTCGTTTATTTTTCCCTCGATTCCGTATTCTTCTGTAAGCACATCAAAATATTTGTTCAGTCTGTACGGATTTTTTGTATTAATAAACAGGGCATTGCTTATGTATGAGCCATTGCTGTATGCCGCATAATAATCTCCCACGTACGCGTCCTTTACAAATTCCTGATTGACAATATCGGCTGCCTGCTCCTCCGTCTCAGGAAACATCACTATTTCATAATTTGCATATTCACGCACCCTGTCCCTATTGTTTATGAAGTTACTAAAATACAAGGTTAAAATAACAAACAATGAACCTGCTGCCAAAGTGACTCCCAAAATTGTGAGTAATGTACGTTTTTTCTGATACCTAAGATACAATTTTGAAAGCTGGTTATAACGTTCCAATAAAATCCCTCCCGTCTCCTCTAAAGCGTTTAAATATCCTTTTTGAAAAACTAATAACTAAAAACAAAACGCCTATGTAATATAACCAGTATACAGCGGCTATATTACACAGGCGTGACAATGTTTCTTACAGTTTTGTAAGGTTTAGATGTTTAGAGTATTTTTGCAGAAGTACGCAAAAGGCTGTAAATAGCGGAGGGTGAAACGGATTGGGGAATGTGTCAATTAATACGGAATTCCACCCACATACAAGCCATCGCCTAGGACATTGTAAATGATTGAACCGTCTAAAGCACATATTGTTAAAACAGCTGTTTTCTTCGTTGTGTCTCTTTCACTTCTCAAATCATAATAACGCCATGCTGGTACAACAGCATATAAAATTTCATCATACGTGATATATACATATCCAAACTCTATACTGCCTATTGTATAAGCTGCAAATTCCTGATTTATCATTCTTTCAAATTCTGCCTTAGCAATCTCATTTACTTGTTCAAAAGACAGCATTTGTGATTGTTCTGACACAACCTCAGGCTCTGCATAATTTCCATGAATGGTAATACCATACACACCGTTACTATTCACCCGTACCATCACATAGGGCTGTGTTGCAACAAAATTTTGCGTATCAGCTTCCGTAGCAGTTCGCATGGGACTGTATGCAAACAAAAGATGTGCACCATTTTCTGACATACCAAAAATCAGCGTATAACCATCCACGGTGCTTTCCGTCTCTGATATCCTTATGTTATTATGTACCGTATGCAAAAGCTCCATGTTGTCAAAACCAAGCCTTTCCAGAAATTGTTTTGCCTGTGCTTCAACGCTCTCACGATTACAAGGATTGTTTACACCCGTTTCATCCATTCCCAAGACGCCTTCAATTACATATTCCTCATCTATACAATATGCATTCAAATATGCTATACCATCATTGTGATATATTTCTTCACCTTCCACAATATCATTATAAGAATCAGAATAATCCATAACCCACAGTCTTCCATCCACATACCCTCTGAGCTTTGCCTTCTCATATGTGAAAACCCAGTCATCATCTCCATCGGTTGTTGTATAAACAATCGTTTCATCCGAATATTTTTCATGATTATCTTCATTATAATTTTCGAGCAGCCATTCCAAATACAACGTATTGCTATCTTCTCTTTCTGCATACCTTTCTTTGTAAAATTGGAGTTCTGCCTCAAGCTTCTCTTGGCTTAGTATCTCATAAGGTCCAACATTGTCAAACGCACCATTATCAAACTCACCATTATCAAACAGCTTTTGGGCATATTTTAATACAAACTCATCTTTATTCTCATACTCCTCAACCGTAAAAGTAGGAACATTCCCATACCCTTCCGCATATATTTTGGCATCAACAGTTGTAATTCGCCCCCCTACCTCAACCATATAGGCAATCGTGTCGGGTATTTCATTAACTTTACCTTCCTCTGTCGCATTTCCGACACTTGCATCCATGCCTGCATTTCCCCACAAATCATTTGCTATATCGTCCTTTTTGGCCTTTCCACACGCAGAAAATAAAAACATAATACTCAAAATGGCAACTGTGATGCCCCCACGTATACCTTTTGCCGTTTTCACTATTTTCACCAATATCCCCTCCTAAATATTACTCGAACGAATATAAATTACATATGTATATTCATCATTATTATGTCACTATAATACATAAATGCATCATTTTTGCATCATCCTTTCAGCCACCTAATTCCTATTCAGCCAAAAAAGGAAAACACCCTCCTTGCGGGGCATTTCCCTTTTTAAATACATTTATTTTTTATTCTATGCAAGCTTTGTAAATCTCTCAGCGTCGCTGATTGCCACCCTTTGTTTTTACCCTCCTGACAGTTTTTTTACAGGTTTATCTTTAAACGCCTCCGTCCCAACAGATGCGAGTGCCTGTTCCGCAAGTTTCCTTCGGTTTAATGCCTTGGATTTTACGACATCAAGAGGCGGCAACACATTTCCCAATAATTGCAGTCATTTCCTGATTTTCAGTTATATATTTTAATAAGTGATTGTGTATGGAATATAATTATTATTTGAGCATAAGATGATGAATATAACAATATCAGAGCTATTTAGTATGTATCAACACATGTTTTGTCAATATTTTAAAAATACTCCCCAAGAATTGTAATAGCCCGTTCTTATTAACAGTAGCATTTCCAAACTCCCCTTAGAAATGTTCTGCCCAAAACATTTGACCGATTCATATTGGTACATAACCTCATAGTCCGACATGTACACCATCAATCTCATGCTCTCACTTTGTATTATAATACATTTTCATCTCAATGTCACTAGGCTCTTTGTCCTAGTCATAAAACGCAATAGGTATATTTGTCACATCCTAAAAAAAAGAACTCAATAATTCTGCATTCACCTAATAACTCCTAATAATAATTTAATTGTCATTTTGGAAATCTGATAAGAATATTAGATATAATATGATTAATTTTTGAGCATGAGACGGATAGGACATAGCAATGTCAAAATTTTAATATGTACCAACATATATTCAATCAATATTTCACAATACTCCCCAAGAATTGTAATAATCCGTTCTTAATTTAACAGCAGTACTTCCGAACTCCCCTTTTGAAATGTACCACTTTTGTTTGTGCATTCACCGAAATAACACTTGTACATAAATTGACAGCTTGGTATGTCACCATCAATCTCATACTCTTTTAACAGCATCATTTGATGCCAAATTTATGATATCACACTTTTCATATTATTTCCATTCTTTTCTTAAAAAATTGGGGGAATTTTTAAGGATTGAAAATCATGCAGTTTTACTTTCATTTTAAAAACTTAAAATACGATAGTATCGAGCTTTATATCAATGCAAAATAGCCTCATCATTCTCTTAAATCATGTTTATCAGCGTTGTTTTCCCACTACCGCTTTTTCCTGTAATTGCGATAAACTTTTTTTCCGGCAGCTCTAGGTTTATTTTGTTTAATACGATACATGCCGCACTATCTGTTCCGTACTGTTTTTTCAGGTTTTTGATTTTTATCATACTTAGTTTCTGCTTTCCTTTCTTGTAATGTCATATTATATATACTTATTTTTCGACTTTTTATACACATATTGTATATTTGGCAATTTTGATTGTCAATAAGCTCATTGTCCTAGTACTTAGTGCATAGTACCAGTTGCAAAGCTATATTTTTATGTCTGGCAATTGTCTGTTTCTATATTTATTAGAATATCTCCTATTTCTGTTTCCTGTTAAAGGAAAAATAAACATACTACCGTTGAAATACCGCCCACATAATGTTAAAATAGTAAATCGTAACTGCGAGCGGAGCTTATTAGAACCGTTTTCAAAGAACTTTCTCATAAATTAAAGAAAAAGAAGGGATGGCTTTCCATGAATACCGAAAGCTTCAAGAAGGGATTAAAAGACGGAATTCCTGTTGCACTTGGATATTTCGCCGTTTCGTTTACCTTTGGCATTGCCTCAATATTAGGGGGACTTACCACATGGCAGGCAGTGCTTATTTCAATTACAAATGTTACATCTGCCGGGCAATTTGCAGGTCTTTCCATCATTGCTGCAGGAGGTTCCTATCTGGAAATGGCACTCACGCAGTTGATAATTAATCTACGCTACAGCCTAATGTCATTTTCACTGGCACAAAAACTCGAACCACAGGTTTCATGGTACCACCGATGCCTGATGTCATATGGTGTTACCGATGAAATATTCGGTTTAAGTGCGGCAAAGGAAGGCAAAATCAGTCCTTTTTACAATTATGGTTGTATGTGTATTGCCATTCCGGGCTGGGTAATGGGAACGTTAATTGGTGCCATATCTGGAAATATACTGCCTGACATTGTACTAAGTGCTCTTAATGTCGCAATTTACGGTATGTTTCTCGCCATCATTATACCACCTGCAAAAAAGAACCTTACCATTTTAGCAGTGGTAGCCTCCGCTATGATAATAAGTGGGCTATTTCGCATAACACCATTACTTTCGAAGATATCCTCAGGCTTCGTAATTATTATTGTAACACTGCTGGTTTCATGTGTAGCAGCATTACTGCGTCCGATTGAGGATGAAAAATAAACAAAGGGAGATACAGAAATTGAAGTATAACATTTATGTATATATATTGGTTATGGCAGGAGTTACATACCTGATTCGTATGCTGCCATTACTCCTTTCAAAAAAGGAACTTACCAACCGTTTTGTAAAATCATTTTTATATTATATGCCATATGCATGTCTGGCTGCGATGACATTTCCTGCCATACTCTCCTCCACGGCAAGTACGTTTTCTGCCGTGATAGGCTTCATTGTCGCTCTGATTGCAGCCTACCGTGAAAAAAGTCTGCTTACCGTAGCTTTGTTGGCATGTCTCGCTGTGTTTATCACAGAGCAATGTATGATTCTCTTGGGGTAGGTGTTTACTACACAATCAATTTCTTCACACATTCAACAACCGCTTCCACTATCTCCTGTTTATCCTTGCATAAAAACCCATCCTGCCCCGCCGTAATGCCCGATATGATATAATCTGAAGACGTTTTGTAATACTCTCTCAGACGGTCAACAGTAATAATAGAAGGTATTCTCTTTGCTTGCTCCAGTTTACGGATTGTATCAACCGAAATTCCCATTTCTTTTGCCACCTCATGCTGCGTTTTTCCTTTTATCATACGAAGATGCTTCAGACGTTTTGCACATTCAATCTTATCATACATACACTTATCCTCCCCTATCGTTTTCAATGCCATGTTTTAATTCGCTTGTTATTTGTAACTTTTCATATGTAAATTGTATATTCGTATAAACCCGATTGTCAATAAGCTCATTGTCCTAGTACTTAGTGCATAGTACCAGTTGCAGGTCTTTTTATACGCAACTTACTTATTTTGTCTGAAAATCTTGTTTTTAATACAAATATATTTTTAAGCTAAAACGTTTCAAGGATTCACTTCCACCGATTTATTGATTGCTTACAAGCAAAAAGTTCATTGATGATAAAAGAAATTTTGTTACCCATAAAAAATCATACAGATACAAATATTGTTGATAACTGAACTATAATAACGATTATATATTATTCCAGTGTTTCCAATTTGCGATAATTTATATAATAGATAAATGTCGTTAAACCCAATACAACTACCGTTATAATCATTACACTTGCCATCGTTATATTTACATTCAAAGACGAATTTATAAAATACCCCGGTGTATAACGCAGCATTTCGTCAAACACATTTCCCAAGCCCTTTGTTGTATAATTATTTAAAATAAATGGGAAAATAGCTGCCATAAACCTGTTTGCAAACCATTTTGAAACAGTCACGCATATAAGGGCAAAAATCCCTCCATATATAAAATTCAGAACAGTAAAGCACACTGCATATAAAACAGGATGTTCATAAAACAGTCCATGCCACAATGCCGTGTTGCTTCCGCCTTTCATTGCAAGCAAATCAATGCCTACCGCCGGAAGATAGCAGGCGGCAGTCATTATACTGAGTATAAGTGGTGCAGCTACCACGATTCCACCTGAAATAAATGTAACGACATATTTTGACACAAGATAATCCTTGCGTGAACACTTTGCAAGAACAGAAGAAATATACCCTGAATTCATGTCATTATAAAGAGACATTCCGTAGGGTATAACCGAAATGATTGGAAATACAAAATAAAAAAGTGCATTATACAGTGAAAAACCATCATTCCCAAGCCACCCTAAAAGTATCCCGCATTCGAACCAGTCATCCAAAACTCCATACTCCTGTGACTGAAGTTTCACTTCCAACAATTCTTGATTGGGCACATATAAATTAACGTAAACCCATCTTGTATGTAATAGTACGATAACAATTCCTAAAATTATGCTTATTAAAAAGCCCTTTGATTTGAGCATTTTTTTTATTTCAATTTTAAATATATTTTTCACTACCCTGCCCGCCTTATCATCCCTTTGGAATTGTAAAACCGAATAACCAGACTTACTCACATTCTGTTTATATCAGAAAGCACAATTTCCTTTCTCACGGGATATGCTCCAAAAATCAGTCTGTATTCGGTATTTTCTATATTTTTCCACTCTTTTTCGGATAAATTATTTTTATATATTTCGTAAACGATGGTAAATGTATCTCCCGATTTGAAGCTTCCATTTGCCAGCGAAGGGTTCATATCGTCAAACAGCATAGGGTCAAAGCTGTTAAAAACATAAAGATACTTTATTGGTATATATGTCTCAAGCCGTGCCCCATCGTCGACAAGTTCAGCTGAATATTCCACCACAATAACTTTTCTTTCTCCATCATCAGGTATACTATAGTCAACATACTGGGGATTTTTCTTGAAAAATTCATTATAATTCATCATTGTTGCAGATTGAATCCCGTAGTTTATTCCCTTATATTCTACCTGTTCAGTTTGACTATACACTTGATATTCAGGCAGAAGTGCATTCTTATTTACATTATATACCCTTATTACATATAATACTATTGCCGCCAACGCAATAAGAGATAATATAATCATCCAAAACTTGCTTTCTCTGATTTTCTTAAATTTCACTCAAGATTCCTCCGAATGTTTATTATGAGTTCTTCCCTTATTATGATATTTGCATGGTGCGATACACGTTCATCTACAACAACTGTATAACACTGCCATCGATAGCATTTATAATGATAAACCTCTCGGATTGAGCATCCCCGTCACTTAAAATCCATACAGGAACAATAGTATGCACCGTTATATCATCCTCATTTGGAAGTGCAAAATACGCAAACTCAAGCTTTTTTAGGAGAACTATGCTTTCTCTATCTACTTCGCTGTTGGCTATAACATTTCTATAAACATCCTTCACCTGCTCAAAATTTAAAAGCTTAACATTTTCTGCTTTGACAGCTGAAATATAACGAGGATTATTATATTCCATGTATATAATTCCCTCGTCATTTATGTAAATTCTCACATATTCGTGAAAATATTCATCCACATACTTTATCTCAGGTGTATCCTTATCCTCTCTGAAATCAAAAATATTGTTAAAATATGAGTCTCTTTCAACGACATCAATCCCACCAATATTTCTAGAAAATAAAACACTATAACCATCAAGATAATTTTCTTCTGTTCCATCAGCCTCGGTAATATCCCAATGAAGTTGTGTTATTTCTGAGATACCCATATCTGATATTCCGAGCTTATCAAGCTCGCCATAAAGAGTTTCTTCAAGCTTATCCTCTGGTATACTGCATCTGTTTACCGCACTATTACTTTTGTAATCGTCAAAGCCTATGCCGACCCCCTCTACCTCCCTGTCTCTTATAAACTCTCTGAATCTAAATGGTGCACATTCAAGGACTTCGTTATTTTTTTCTCCGTACGAAATTTTATAGCAGCTTATAACATAGCGAACAGTATTTCTTGTTGCCAAATATCCGTCTCCTTTGTAAGCCAATTCTTCCAACTCATCTGAAGTAAACAGTTCCTCTGCCTTTTCAATATCATATGGATATGCCTCATCAAAACCCATTTTATTTATATATTCCTCCCAAAATTCTCCATTCACTTCCTTGGGTTTTGTTTCCATTACATTCACACCTGCCACGTCAGGCACAACTACCTCTGCATAAATCCTTACGGTTGCACCGCCTCCATCAGATGTTGTCAAATCCTCCTGCCATACATCAGGAACCCCAAGACTTTCTTTTATGTGTCCCTTGTCAGTAGACACGTTATACTCTGCATCGCCTATGGTACTTGCTGTTCCCTCTGATGTAATATCAGACATATCCACCTTTTCCCTTTTTGCACATCCTGACAATGTTATTAAAATGATACACAAACCAGTTGCAAATATTTTATGATATTTTATTTTCATTTTAACTTCCCCCCATGTGCAATCTGCCAATATATATCTTTTTATTGCCAGTTCTTTCATGCAGCTTCCCCTGCTATTTTCATATTTGCACCTTAAAATATATTAACTAAAGATTAAAAACAACTTTTTTTTCATGGTACCTTACCTTACATCTCTCCTTTTGTTCTGGAATACGTTGAAAATTCATTCAGACTTCCCCTAAAAATCTCAAAATATCTTATTCCTGTTTTTTCCTGGATTATGTTTACATCATCTACTGCCTGTCCCATACTCGTCACATAGACATAAAACACGAGTTGGTCATCCCACGACACCTGTTGCCCCTCCTGTCCTTCCCACGCATCAGTAGTATCATCATACATACAAAACACAAGTTCCCTTGATTCACCTGGTTTCAGATTTATCTTGCTTGCAGAACTAGTATTTAATTTTTCATCATCACCATTCAAATAAAATTTTTCACTTACTCCGCCTACAATATAACCATTTTCATCTGTCACATCTAACATTACAGTACAAAAAGGATTATATTCTATTTCCACACTCCCCGTATTTTCAACCTCAAAAACATAGCATATCATGACCAGCTTTCCTTCTTTTTCTCTTTCTGCTAATGGTCTGCTCATATGTAGCTCCGTATCAACTCTATATTTTTCGTTATAATCAGGTATAATATCAGGTATTGAATCCACATCACTTATACATCTTATATCTATAAACGTATATTTTACACCGCCCTTTTCGAATGATTCGTACGGTGTCACTTCATTTCCATGTCCCGTTTCATATTCCTTGTCTTTTTCCTCATTGTCCTGTAAATTTGCAAAATATGATGCATCATCCACCTCTGTTGAAGCACTGCTATTGACTGAATCACCACTTAAACTTTCAATATTTTCATTTGTTGTTATATTAGAGCTTGATTTGTCCTCACTTTTATTTTTATCAATATTCACGCTTATAATAACTGCACATAAAATACATGAAATTATTC
Source organism: uncultured Lachnospiraceae bacterium (assembly GCA_947652735.1). GTDB lineage: Bacteria > Bacillota > Clostridia > Lachnospirales > Lachnospiraceae > Coprococcus_C. The sequence continues at coordinate 145,283 of CANTEG010000004.1, forward strand.
CTGCAATCAGGTAAATACCTTTTCTTTTATTCATAATTTTGCCACTCACTTTTTTATTATCAGACCGCCAGAGTCTTACTCCGACGGTTCTTTTAAATATCATTTCACTACGGGATAACAGGATAATTGGTCTGGGTATCCGGGCTCCAATCTCCCGTAACTGTTCCTGTCCCCACCAATGATCTTACCCCAAGATTTGCATAAGAATATCCATTTTCATAAACATAATTTGTCACTCTGTACTGCCCCGTACCAGATACAGTAAATCTTGACGTACACGGAACACGATTTTTAGTGCTACTACCAGTCTCACCCACCGGTGAAATATATATACTTGATACCCCGTTAAGGCTTCGGTCCCATTTAAAGTAAAATTTACTGTTTGTATCTTTCTTGCGATTCTCAGAATATTGATAACTGGTGTTACTTGGTGAAACATTATATGTCCAGTGGGTATCTTCAGCTGTCGCAAACGTATTATCTGTATTTGTCAAAATACAAAATGCCAGCATCATCGTTACAACACCAACCATGATTTTGTTGGATTTTCTTTTTGTATCATTTTTGTTGTATGTTTTGTTCTTTGTCATAAACATTTTCTCCTTACCTTTTAATTAATTTTCCCTGCAACTACATTATTACATTATGGTGTAAAGCATCATCCCCTTTTTAATAAGATTTTGCCATTTACATCCCCCGTTTACTGCCATTACAAAATAGCAAACTATATCTTGTCACAGCATTTTAAGAACATCTCAATACCGCTCTCTCTATCATGAAACAATTTTATAATTCAAATAAAATATATGTTATTAAAATTATGATTGACATATATGATTTTAAATTCTATATATAATTATAATGCATCATGCCCCCACTGTCACCTCCCCTCATTGTCCTACTTTTGGGCGTTTTTGTACTACTCTCTAGTACAATCACAACATTCCACCATATACTTTTTAATAAATCATCTGACAATAATAAAAAATCCCCATCATTCCTGATAGGGATTTTCACAATACAATCACCCACTTCTCCATTTAAAACCCTTTTTCCTTAAGCCCATTTACAAGCTCCACATAAAATTCCCTTACATCAAAGCCCTTGAAGTTTTCTCTGTTCAGGTCAATGACATCGCCATGAGAAATTCCTCTTTTGCCCTCAACGGTTAAAAACTGATAGCTCTCGCCCCACTGAAATGATTTTTCTCCCACTAGACCGTCATTCGGTCCATCAAAAGTTTCAACCAGTTTGTAGGAAAGATTGAGTGGAAATCTTCCGCCTCTTGCAACATTAAGCTTCGACCCTACACTTTGATAATATACGCCCTCCGCATCGTGGATAAGCTCATTTCTCTTATTACACGCTGTTGCCGTCAAATCGCTGACCGCTGCCATAAAGTCAGGATTTGGGTCACCCAGCTTTTTTAGTGCTGTATTATATGTAGTGGCAATTACATCCTGTTGTGCCTTAGGTATCCTGGAAAGAAGATAATCTGCAAACTCACAGCCCCTGTGGGGCGTATTGATTGTTGTCAGCGATGCAACATATTTGCTGACTCCGCACTCCGAAAGGGCATACCTGATGTCAAGACCACCCTTAGAATGTGCAATGATATTAACCTTTTCGGCACCTGTCTCTTTAATGATATATTTTATTCTCTCTGCCAGCTCCTCACCGCAGCTTTCTACAGAAGCGGCAGACTGATGATTTCCATAATAGATAACTGCACCGTTATCCTCAAGCTCCTTTGGTATTCTGCCCCAGTAATTCAGATATTTAAAATCACGGAAAAACACCCCATGAACCATAAGTATCGGATACTTTGTTTCACACAGCTTTTGTTCTGCACGTTTTTCATTTAAAACTGCCTTTCTTTGCTCAACACTTACCTCTTTACTGACTGTGACAATAATATTTCCAAGTGCAACCAAATGCGCGATTGGAATCCAACCTACCACAACACCGATTACCCTTTTCTTTACACCAAGCTGAACCGATGTTGCATATACTCTTATAATTCCATTCCAAAAACATATGGCAAGCAGGGTAACAGCAATAACAGAATTTATAATCCAAAGCTTTGTTTCGTCCTTTACTCCTCCCACAGACAACTTTCCCATCATGCCAAGCAGGGAATATACTGCTGTTGCAGTTGTGGAAAGTACAAACATAATGAGCAGCTCACAGCCGTCACCTGCAATCCGCAGCCTTTTCCCCCTCAAGGAATGATTAAACGGTGACGGGTATACATTTAAAAAGATGCAAAATACCACAACAAGTGGTAATACCCACATGGAATGTCCCATCCTATGCATGGAATAAAAGTTTGCAAGCTCAAACAACAATGTGGCAGCCAGCAACCGATATATATTTTTTAGAATTCCAATTGATACCTTTTTCATTTGCAAATCCTCCGAGCTTTAAAACCATTGGTTCTATCAACGCATTTCACAATATATCATATCACACACATTCTAAATTATAAAGCATTAGTACCTGCTCAAATTTTTATATAGTAATATTCTATATTTCCATTTCATTCCAAGCCATCTTAGCTTTTAAAGCATCTGTGTATGTTTTGCGGTTTCCCAAGCACCAGCAGTGTCGTGTCTTCTTCAATCATTGTTTCGTGGTTGACGGCAAGATTCATGTCCCCGTCAGTCTTTATTCCCATAATATTAATTTTATATTTTTTCCTCACATCAAGATTTCCTACTGTCTTTCCTATCCAATGTCCAGGTGTTGGTATTTCATATATGCCATGCTCCTCATCAAGCTGTATATAATCCAAAATATGATCCGAAGTGTACCTGATTGCCACCCATGAAGCGAGCTGACGTTCCGGATATACGATCTCATCTGCACCATTCCGCAACAAAAACTTTGCATGTATATCACGGGCTGCCCGTGACACAACAAACAAAGCGCCAAGTTCCTTTAACAGCAGGGTAGTCTCCAGCGAGCTTTGAAAATCATCGCCTATTGCAACAATACAGACATCAAAATTTCCCACTCCCACAGAGCTCATAAATTCCTTGTTTGTACTGTCCCCAATCTGTGCGTTTGTCACATAGGGAAGCACTGCATCAATTCTGTTTTCAACCTTATCGATAGCCATAACCTGATGCTTTTTTCCATATAGTTTTTTTGCAATGTGGCGTCCAAATCTGCCCATTCCGATTAACAAAATACTTTTCATGTTATATTCTCCTCTATCTCGTCGGAACATCAGCCCACTACGATTGACTCCTTCGGAAGTCTGTAGCCTCCTGCATTTTTATTTGTAACAGCTGCAAACATAATCGTAAGACCTCCCACGCGGCCAAAAAACATCAATATAATTAATATTATTTTGGATGCCATACATAATCCTGATGTTATTCCCAGTGAAAGACCTACCGTCCCTATAGCTGATGCTGTTTCAAACAGGCATGCCGATAATGCAAGTCCCTCCAATTCACTTATTATAATTCCGCCTGTTAAAAATAAAAGCAGATATATGATTAACACTGCTGCTGCATCCTTTACCGCATGCTCATCTATTCTTCTTCCAAAAAACTGCGAATCATCCCTTCGCCTGATTACTGATATTGCGGAAGCCAGAAGAACTGCTACAGTTGTTATTTTCATTCCTCCCGCAGTTGAACCGGGGGCTGCACCTATCAGCATAAGAATAATTGTAATTGCCTGTCCGCTATCGCTCAAAAGCGATGTATCTACCGTGTTAAATCCCGCAGTTCTCGGTGCCACCGACTGGAAAACAGCAGCGTATACTTTTTCTCCTTGTGATAAATATTCCCATTGTTCCTTACCAAATTCAACAAAATAAAAATATAATGAAGGAACTATAATGAAACCTACTGTAAAACAAAGAATGACCTTGCAGGGCATTCGGTATTTTTTTATATGAATTCCGTTGGTTCTCACATCATCCCATGTAATAAAACCAATTCCTCCTATTACAATAAGTAACATAACGATAATGTTAATGAATGGCTTACCCACAAACGCCAAAAATGATGAACGGGGCTCAACAACGCCCATTAAATCAAATCCTGCGTTACAAAATGCTGATATGGAGTGAAATATTGCATAACCCACTCCTGCTTTCACTCCAAATAATCTTATAAAAACAGGTGCCATCAAAACGGCACCCAAAAGCTCAACGAAAAAAGTAAGCTTAAGGATAAAACCTATAAGCTTAACAATTCCACCCACCTTTGGTGCAGAAATAGCATACTGTAATGTGCTTCTCTGCATCAAACCTATTTTTCGTCCCATAAGCATAACAATTGCAACTGCAATTGTAACGACACCTATCCCACCTATCTGTATCAAAACAGCGATAACCGACTGTCCGAAGAAAGACCAATATGTTGCTGTATCCTGCACAACAAGCCCTGTGACACAGACAGCGGACACAGATGTAAAAAGTGCGTCCATAAAGTCCGCACTTGTACCTGCTTTTGTTGCGGCAGGAACGGAAAGTAAAAGTGTTCCTGCAAAAATCACAACCAAAAAGCCCAGTATTATAATTTGAAAAGCCGACAGCTTAATATTTCCTTTTTCAATATAAAACATTTCATCACCTTGAAATATTTTACACACAAAATAAAAATATTATTCTGTTAATTCACTTACTGTCTCATATTCGTTCTCATCAATTTCATATTGTACCTGTTTACTTTTTGTGTCTCCATATCTTTATCCTTTTATCTTGCAGACCTGTGTGTTAAAGCATTGTCTTGAACAAATTATTTCGAACCCTGCTAAGATTTGCAAGTGCCATCATTTTGCGACGTCTTATCCACCATGATTCTTCGTCATCATCCTTTACTTTTCTTCTTCCCATACTGCCACCCATAGGACCAGACTGACCTAAATGCTCCTCAATGGACGCCCCAAATCTCTCGGTATGATAGTTAGGGGAGTATCCCATCATGGATGCGAATGGATTATGTACTGACCTGTCTTCGGAAGTATATCCGAGCACCCATGCCTCATATAACGGGTCATTTTTCATCTGCTCCCATCCCTTGTCCGATATGCTCCAAACGTTCACGTCATTTTTTTGGGATACGTCATATGGTATACTATCCATAAGCTTTGTAAAAAACTGCTTATATTCATCCATCGTCATATCTTCCCTTGAAATACCTTCAGCATTATTTTTTGCAAGAACCCGCTGTCCTGCCCTGACCTGATTTTCAACGTGCCATGCATCCTTCGGATGATTCTTCTTGTATTCATCCACGACACTTTCTTTTTGCGAAGCTTTGTTTCTCAAAGTATCAGAAAACTTCACAGTATCCGTTGAAGAAGTTTGTGTTGCTGCTACGTTACCATTTGTTTGCACCTTTTTTGCGTTGTAGTTTTTTTGTATCATGGTCTGATACATCCCCAATTGGTACAGGCTTGTGTTAAAATAATTCATATTTGCTTCCTCCCATTTAAATAAATAAAAATAGCGACATGCTCCCCTGTATATCCATCCGTGGAAACTGTCGCTATCCTTAGCTTCGATTTATAATTTATGTATGCCACAAGCAATGTGACATCTTTCATATAATATTTATCGGAAGCCTGACTATTTTATATAATATTATTTCACTGCCCTGTTACGGAACGCAAATGTAGCTTTTACTGATATATTTCGTTGTAAAACTCCGCATAATCCTTTCGCTTGTCCTTTGTAAACTGTATCGCTGTTCTAGGATGCTGGTTTAACTGTCCTGTCATAAGGTACTGTAAATCGTAACCCCACACAATTCCATCCTCCTGAAGCTTAATCATATAATCCTCTATAAACCGGAATACAGGATACACATTGTATTTTGGATTTTTAAGGAAACCTAACAAAAGTTCCATTGCACAATTTCCTGCTCCCCTGCCCATTGCAAGATATGTCGCATCCAGCCAGTCAACGCCGTCTCCACATGCTTCAATGGTGTTAGCAAATGCAAGCTGCTGGTTATTATGTGCGTGAATGCCAACCTTTTTATTATATTTTGCCGCAAAATCAAGGTATAAATCGGCAATTCTTGCCATTTGCTCAGGATAAATGGAACCAAAGCTGTCCACGATATAGATAACATCCACAGGTGTCTTTCCAACCATGTCGAGTGCAACCCTTATTTCCTCATCCTTGGCATGTGATATCGCCATAATATTACAGCTTGTCTCATAACCTTTTTTGGCTGCATCCTCAATCATGTCAATCGCCTCAGGCATCTGATGAATATATGCTGCAACCCTGACAAGATCAACAGGCGAATTTGCTTTTTGGTCAAAATCATTTTTATCGTGTCTTCCTATATCTGCCATAATCGCAAGCTTAAGGTCTGTGTCGTTATCGCCGACTATTTCTCTTATATGGTCATCATTACAAAACTTCCACTTGCCAAACTTTGACTCATCAAACACCTTTTTTGATGCCCGATAGCCCATCTCCATATAATCAACACCGGCATCTATATTCGTCTGATACAATTTTTTAACAAACTCATCCGTAAAATAAAAATCGTTGACAAGACCTCCGTCACGAAGTGTTGCATCAACAACCTTAATACTTTCCCTGTAGCCTAACAGCTCTGAAATCTCTTTCATACTATGCATCCTTTCGCTCAAACTCTTTACCACGTTGAAGTGGCAAAACAACTATAACAAATAATATCCCATATGTCAACACAAGATGCCAATGAAATTGTTTCCTATTAAACAATAAAGCGACACCCATAGATACACAGACCTATGGGTGTCTTAATATGGTAATACAAAACGCTTTTACTCGGTTATCTGACCTTTTGATGCATAATAATCATCAAACAGTTTATTTGCCGCATCCAGCGTTGCATTGCTGATATCAGGAAGCTTCCGTCCCCATGATTTCGTTGCCAGCTTAAAGCCCTTATGCATTGCAGCCTGCATTTCTTTCATTTTTTCGACGTCATCCCCTGCAAGTGCACTAGCAAAATCAAATAATCTCTGGGAGGTCTGCTTTACGCCCCAATAACCATCCTCGGAAATATCTTTCTGTGCCTGAGCCTTTGTTGCGGCATCCACTGTATAGTTTCCGCTTGCAATGAACTTCCACATTGCATCTCCACCCTTGGCAATACCATAGGCTTTTGCCTGCTTACCCAGCATGTTCCTGACAAGGTTTGTAAGGCTCTGCTGCCTTGCCTCCTCGTCTGCCTTTAACTGCTGCACCAGCCTTGCCCTGTCCTCGGCACTCATTTTTGTTACGGAATAGGTTGCCTTTGGGGCAGTAGAATCAGATTTTTCATATGTATCTGTCTTTTTTGCTTTTTCTTCCTCTGCCTTCTTTTCCTTCTGCTTTTTAATCCGCTCCTGCTGCTCCTTAACGTCTACCTTCTTGTATGTCTTCTTCTTCTCCTTGCCGCACTGGCTAATGGACCATCCGCCACAGGTACCGTCTGCATTAATAATCATTCCTCTTGCCACAGTTGTAAATTCGCCATGCTGCAAAGGCTCATTTTTCATTACCTGAACACAATCATATATAAGTGCTTCGTACTCCATTCGTGCATCCGGATCCTCTTGCATCTTCCTTAAAATACTTGGTGAGATTGCGATGTTGTTTGTTCCGCCTGAACTAAACGGCTGCGTATTTGTAGAAAAATTCATGTCCTTATACTGTTTTGACAAATCATCTAAAATACTGTCTGCTCCACTTCCTTGTGTTTGGGCATTGTCAACTCTGATTTTCGCATAATTATATGCTTCCTGTGATACCCAGCTGTCGCCTACCTTAACTGCCATACTATCATCCTCCTTGATATGATACCTGCTATCGGCAAAAACCAATAACAGCCGCACGTTTTATGTGCTTGTTAATATTATATTATAATTATTTACATATGTAAACAATTATGGCCTGATTATTACATTATCTATCTGAAAAATTCTTTTACATCAAATACTTAAGCCAGAATTCCATAACATCATTCAGTAAACAATCCTTGCTCAAATAATAAATATCATCATAATTGTCAAGGGAAACCACACCTACATTTCCACCTCCGCCCCAACCAGGCACTTTGGTAATGGTATCAAAGCCGATGTAAACACAATCTCCCGATATGCCATTTTTCTCTATCAGGCTGTCAAACTTATCATTGTCTATAATCAACCTGCCATCATAAACCTTTACTGCGTCTTGCAGTTCCTCCGTGTCACACTCACACGAATTAACATTTTCGTCATATAAAAACAACCCTTTTATAACAGAATATCTGGGATATGAGCCCTTCCATATTCCAACTGCCAAGGCAGCAAATACCAGCGTAAATGCCAACGTCTGGGTTCTAAGCTTTCTAAAAAAACACTTTCTTGTGCCCGCAAGCTCAATATATGAAATCCGCTTTTTAATCTTGTTATAATCCTTTCCGCCCACAAAGGACACCATATCCGCTTCGGCATTTTTACACATGCTTCCTGCAACAAACAGCAGTACTGCCCCATAGCTGTAAGGTTCCGTATTTGTGTAACCGATGCATTTTTCGTCACAAATCCGTTCCATATCATCCCGCAGCTTACTATTTAACCAAAACATAACGGGATTTATCCACCAATAAATCCAAAGCAGCCGAAATGCGAAAAGCCAAACGATATGTCCCGACCTTACGTGCATCAGCTCATGGCTCAACATCATAAGCTGTTCTTCCTCCGAAGCATCATTAAATAAATGCTTTGGGATTACAATATAAGGGCTCCAAATTCCGCCCGAAAACGGACTTATCTCTTTATCAGTAACGTATATGCGAACTCTGTTTAAATATGGTCCTGCAATACAATTTCTTCCAAACCAACATTTACCATCAGCCAAGTCATGCCCCAACGTCTTTTCCACTGCCTTTACACGCATAGGCTCATCATTAAAGCGTCCCAGTCCTCTGACCCAGCGTCTCAGTTTATTATTCTTATGTAGAAAGCCAATCAGCAATACAAACATTACGAAAAAATATATTACTCCTACGTTTGTTGCTGCTATTTTATATAGGGTGCCAGTCAAAAAATATATATGCGGGATATAAAAAAATTTGCCCATTCCCGTAAATGCCATTGGCAAAACAAGTAAAACGGCATAAAAATCTATGTTTGCATATTTATTCCTGTTGCACAGGCGGATAATCAATATAAACGGCACCATAACAAGCCCCATAATCAGGGTTTTCATACATTTAAGCATACCGTACTGACAAAAAAATGTCCCAAAATTAATAATCGTACCCAAAATATTATCCATTCTTTTTCCTATCTTTCATATTGAGCAATATAGTGTTTAATTCCTCAAGCTGCTCCTCGGTGATATTAGCACCTGACAGAAAGCTTGCAATTGCAAGAGATGCATTTCCGCCAAAATAATGCTTCACAAATCTTTCGCTCTTTAAGTCCAGGCATTCCTCTTTGGAGCACGCTGCACTATAATGGTACACCCTTGCATCGTTGGCATCAACTGTATACGTCAAAACGCCCTTTGTAACAAGGCGGTTAATCATAACCCTGATTGTCTTTTTACTGATATCCGTAACACCCTCAAGCTCCTTAATTATCGTTGAAGCAGTCACTGGTCCTCTATGTTTCCACACAATCTCCATAATCATCCATTCATTTTCACTTGGTATACCCTCTGCCATATTAACCTCCAAGAATAAAGTACCTTTAGCACTGTAGTTCCTATCAAAACATAAATATTTCATTTATTATATCGGTTTACACACGTAAATATTTAACCCTGTAATTAATTACTTGAACGGTTTACGCTCATCCAAAATAAAATCCCTTTACAATTACAAAACAATTATATATAATAGGAAATAACTAGGGTTTTGCGTACCGAGAAATTACGAAAGGAGCAATACGTCATGGATGCAGAAAGAAAAACAATACTTATTGCAGATGATGCGGAGATAAACCGCGAATTATTAAAAATGATTTTCGAAAGACAGTTTGATGTGTTGGAAGCAGCAAACGGTTTACAAACAATTGAGATTCTTGATGAAAAACATGATGATATCTCAATGTTGTTTCTTGACTTGATTATGCCCGAAAAAACAGGTCTTGAGGTAATGGAACATATGATTGAGAAGGATTACATGAATACCATTCCTGTTATTATGATTACCGGAGAATCTACGGCAGAGACCGATATGAAAGCATATGAGTACGGTGCCTCCGATATTATATACAAGCCATTTTCCGCAAAAGTTATACTCAGGCGTGCCATGAACATCATGGAGCTTTACGAAAACAGAATACATATGGAAAAGAAGCTTGAGAAACGTACAAAACAGCTTATGGAAAGTCGTGAAAAGCTTGAGAAAAATAATGAATTCCTGATAAACGCACTCAGCTCTGTTGTCGAGTTCAGAAGCCTTGAGTCGGGAGAACACATAAAGAGAGTTAAATTTTTTACACGTATTTTCCTTAATTATCTTAAAAAATATTATCCTGAATATGAGCTTACCAAGGATAAGATTGATTTGATAGTAAATGCTTCAGCACTCCACGATATAGGCAAAATTGCAATTCCTGACAGTATATTGTTGAAGCCTGCAAAGCTTACCAAAGAAGAATTTGCTGAGATGAAAAAGCACACTGTTTATGGATGTGACATTCTTGAAAACTTCAGGCAGGATGACAGTGAATTTTACAAATATTGTTATGATATATGTAGATATCACCATGAGCGTTATGACGGAAATGGTTATCCTGACGGTCTTGTTGGTGAGGACATTCCGATTTGGGCACAGGTTGTTTCAATCGTAGACGTATATGATGCTCTTGTCAGCAAACGAGTTTACAAGACTCCTTATGCTGCTGATGTAGCTGTCAGAATGATTCACGACGGAGAATGTGGTGTATTTTCTCCAAAAATATTACACTGCTTCGATATGGCACGTGACGTATTATTTGAATCATCGGAAGCATTTTCATACGCAGATGTAAATGTAGGAGAAAACACTATCGTTTTACCTGATGATAAGTAAAATTTCAAATATTATAGTATTAAAAATTGCCGGTTTAAGACAATCCCACGTAAGATATCTTAGACCGGCATTTTAAATGTCAACATTTTCAAAGCGTTTTTGATGTAATTATATTGACCTATCTATATCTGCGATTTCGTTACCTATGCTTTCGTTGCACCATCTACAGATAATATTTCACCTGTTACATATTTTGCCATATCACTTGCAAGATATAAGAATGCATCTGCAACCTCCTCAGGCTCACCAGGACGTCCAAGTGGGATTTTTGCCGAAATTGACTGTACCACCTGCTCAGGTAACGCTGCTACCATATCTGTCTTTGTGACACCCGGAGCAACTGCATTGACACGGATATTATCCTTTCCAAGCTCTCTTGCCAAAGAAATCGTAAGACCGTTTACCGCAAACTTACTTGCCGGATATCCTACACCGGCAGGTTGTCCTGAAATACTTACCATAGAGCTTGTATTAATAATACATCCGCCGCCCTGCTCCTTCATCATCTTTGCCGCTGGTAAGATTGCATAAAATACTGCCTTTACATTTAAGTCTATGACCTTGTCAAATTCCTCAGGCGTGTAATCATAAAGCGGTGTATTCTGTGATATTCCTGCATTATTCACAAGTATATCAATCCTGCCATACTTTTCCTTTACTTCGGAAAGTGCCTTTTCCACCTCTGCCGCGTCAGTAAGCTTTGGAAATTTACCATCTATCTCCCAAGCTGAATTTTCCTCCTTAAGCTTTGCAATTGCCTTATCAACCGTCTCCTGTCTTGAACCAAATAATACGACCTTTGCATTGTTTGCCAAATACTTGCGTACAATCTCAAAACCGATTCCTCTTGTTCCCCCTGTTACTACTGCAACTTTTCCTTTTAACATAATTTACCTCCCTTTTAAACTAAATTATGTTACTATTTTAACATTTATATAACATTAATTCCATTGCTTTTTAAAAATCAAGGATATTTTTATTTATCCAGCTTCTTATTTTAGATGTTCTCTTATATGCATTAATATTGTATTCACCATCAACGTTATAGGTGGACTGTACACTTACGGATACCGCACCATTTTCTCCGTCCCACTCATACTGTTCTAATTTGTGCTCGCCCTTTTCAAATTCTATTTCTTTTATAGTCTTTCCATTCTGGTAATAAACTACCTTTGCCTTTCCGCCTTTTATATTTATACTTCCGTCTATGTAATATTCATACCCGTTTCTGCCTGTATCCGTAAAATTTATTTTCTGGGTATTGTTATCAATATTTTTATCAAGTTTCATTATATTTAACTCACCTTTCGAGATAGAAAATTTTTCCCAATTTCCCTTTTTCAAAAAAGATACACACATCACTACAATGACTACCGACAGCAATGCTCCGATTGATAAAAGAATAATTTTCTTACGTTTTTCCATATTCACTCCTCCATTATTTGAACTTTACCAAGCCATAATAATTATTTTTCCATATATACAAATTAACATGCAAATGTATCTTTTTTGTATCATATGGTAAAATGTGGTTGTTTATATTTGTTATAACACTTCAAAAAACAGAGTCAATATAGTTAAAATGATTATAAAAGTACCTTAAATAAATCTTAAAAAAAATGCCTTAAAACACTTCTTACATATTTGACCAAGGGCAGCCAATCACCAACGAATTTTCCTAAACAAAAAATAAGACCTTGAAACGGTTGCCTCCATTTCAAGGTCTATCTTGATGTTATTAAATTCATCCTTTGCCTCCAACATGTTATGCGTAATAAATTACTGTACTGTCTTCAGGTAATTCCCTATATTCTCTTTCCCGAAGCTCCTGCTCAAACGATAAGGTTCTCTTTTTCCGTCGCCTGCTGTCTTCTTCTTTTTTTTGTTTTGGATTCATGTAGACCGGGGCAACGAACGCCACTCTCATGAATTCCCTAGCTCCGTAGTCTGCTTTAATCTCCTCCCTTCCGTCGTCTGTAGACATATATAAAAGCACTACGTTTCTATTATATATATCGGACGGAAGGGTAGAAAATTACACCTTTTTTGTATGAAATTTCTAAAATAAAGCTTCTGAATTTTGATAAATTTTTATGGCATATTTACACGTTAAGCCACTTGTTCAGCGTTGCTATAACCTGCTTTATATCTAACGGCTTTGCGATATGATGGTTCATACCTGCCCTCATCGCAAACCGTACATCCTCTGCAAATGCGTTTGCAGTTAATGCTATAATCGGAATGTCCTTCAAATCCTCCCTGTCATCCGTAGCTCTGATTTGTTTTGCCGCCTCATAGCCATCCATAATCGGCATTTGGATATCCATAAACACAAGGTCATAATGGTTTGGCTCCGTCTCCATAAGCTCCGTTACCGCTTCCTTGCCATCCCAGACATGATTCACAAGAAGCCCCATACTCTCTAATATTTCTTTGGCAATTTCTGCATTGATTTCATTGTCCTCCACAAGCAGAATTCTTTTACCGTCAAACCTTGATTCTCCGACAATCTCTTTATAACTGCTGCTGCCATCCCCATCCCCGTTAATCAACCGCTTAAACAGATACGAAAGTCTTGATTTAAACACAGGCTTACTGATAAAACCACTGACTCCTGCCCGCTTTGCCTTTTCTTCAATTTCAGACCAGTCATATGCAGACTGAATGATAATTGCAATGTCATCACCAACAATTTCACGAATAGCATCTATCGTCTCAACGCCATCCATTTTAGGCATTTTCCAGTCAAGTATGGCAGCAAAATAATGCTTGTCCTTGTCACATGCCTCTTTTATCTTTTCAACTGCCTCCTGGCCGCTCAACACCCACTCACTGTCAATTCCCATTTCATCCAAAATCATACAGGTACTCTCGCAGGCATCCTTATTGTCATCAACAACAAGAACAGGTGATTTAATATACTCCTTAAAGGATACCGTATGGTCATCCTGAATCTGGAGATAAATGGTCACAATAAACTTGGAACCCTTGCCCTGCTCACTTTCAACCTTGATATCTCCGCCCATCATGCGGACAATATTTAACACGATGGAAAGCCCAAGCCCTGTTCCCTGCACATTGTTATCTTTCGTATCATTTTCGCGGGAAAACGGGTCAAACACATGGTCAATAAACTCTTTTGACATGCCAATACCATTATCCTCAAAAATAAATTCATAGCATGCCACACTCTGTTGATTGGTTTCTTTTTCCGTCACATAAAGATTTAATTTTCCGCCCTGAGGCGTATATTTAATGGAATTTCCCATAATGTTAAGAAACACCTGCTCAATATGCAGACTGTCACCTATCACATCATCATGCTGTATATCCTTAATATACACTTTAAATTCGTGATTCTTTGCCTCAATCTGGGGCTGGACGATATTCAGCATATTATCAACAAGCTCCTGAAGGCTGAATTCCTCCTCTGCAAGCTCCATCTTACCCGATTCGATTTTGCTCATGTCAAGCACCTCATTAATAAGAGTAAGCAGGTGCTTGCCTGATGATGTAATTTTTTCCAGACAATCTTTTACCCGTTCCTTATCATCCATGTGTGCTGCCGCAATCGATGTCATTCCTATAATTGCATTCATCGGAGTTCGTATATCATGGCTCATACGCGACAAAAAATTTGACTTTGCCTGATTCGCACTGCTTGCCGCTTCGTATGCCTCCCGAAGTGCAACTTGTGCCATCTTTTCCCGTTCATACGATTTTTGGAGCATTTCCCAATCCCGTTTCGCACGTATTCTATACATCACAAAAAATAAAATCAACAGCAGAATAAAACCTATTACCAAAGCCAAAGCAAGCACAATATTGTCAAACAGAAAATCCCGTAATGTATAGTTTGCTTCAACATAAGAATTTCTGACAAGCGAATCTCTGATTAGGGCATCATCAATATTGTTTACACCTTTATTTATAATAGAATATAGTGTATTGTTACTGCGGTTTACGGCAAAGCAGAAATCTATAATTTCCTCCATCTCCGCCACATGCAAATCTGAAAACTCATCATGCTCATTTAAGTATCTGTGTATAACATCACTGTTTACAAGCATGCATCCCACATCGCCTTTTTGAATTGCCGAAAGGCATTCTTTCCAGCTTTTATATACATATTGCTCAGAGTCCGGATAATTTACAGACAGATAAAATGACTGCTGGGGGCTTCCGTTATAAACCGCAACACGCTCATAAATGTCCTTGCTGTAATCTCCCTTATATACTACACTTACATGTGTACTTACAATTGAAATTGTCTGTGTATAGCCCTGGATTTCTGAGTACCATAAATCACCAAAGGTCGGAAATATAAGATCAAGTTCTCCATCCTTTAATGCCTGTATCATAACATCATAATCATCATAGCTTCTACTCGTAAAGCTCGTTCCCATATATTCTGACAGATAATCTAAAAGCTCTGGAAGTATTCCTGTCATTTCACCACTTTGTTCATCTTTATCACAAAACGGCATATACTCATTTAAATATCCTACTCTTATCTCATTGTGCTCCTCAAGCCATTTCTTTTCTTCCTCATTTAAGTCCCTTTGCACGGTGCTCCTGTTATAATACTTATCCTCAAGCCTTGAAATATAGAAAGGAAAATCAGACGATATTTCTCTTTGTGCCGCATTTAATTCCTGCAATATATCCTTTCGGTTCCTATTAACGGCAAAATAGTAATCATACGTACCGATATTAAATACTTTACTGTACCCCTCCATTCCGTCATTTTCCACGGTGACGATACCGTCCAGCTCACCATTTTCCACTGCCTGCTTTCGCTCCTCAAGCCCCTCATAGGAAATGGTTTCACATGTAATGTCATTTTCCTTGGCAAACTTTTCTACCAGCTTGGACATATAAGTGTTATTCTTTACACCGATACGTTTTCCGTCCAGCACCTCCGGGCTTCCCTCTAAACTTATCGGGCTGTCATTTGGCACATATATATAATATGTTTCACCGCCCATCGGATACTCAGAAAACAGCATGGAAGACTCCCTGCCTGCGTCCTTTGTAACCATTGCCATAATATCTACATCACCATTTAAAAGCTTTTGGTATATCTCATCCCAGCTTCCGTATTCATACTCATAAATCCAGCCTGTATATTTTGCAATTTCCTGATAATACTCATATGAATATCCCTGCTTTCTCTCATTATCACTTACAACCTGACCAACATTATCATGGTAATATCCAACACGTACAACCTTTCCTTCCGTGCCTGACTCATCATCCTTGGCATCCTCTGTTGCTACACTTTCTGCCTGTACGTTTTTACAAGGATATGAACAAACCAGCAAACAAACAACCAAAAAGGTTACTATGCTTTTTATATATATGTTGTTACATATTTTTCTTTTTCCAGTCTTCAGCAGTCTCATGTAATCCTCCTTTATAAGTAAAATACAATATAAAGTCAATGAATCAGCCAAGAATGTTCGCCAATGCCGCAAACAGCTTTTTCACGTCAATCGGCTTGGCAATATGTCCGTTCATTCCACTCTTTAATGCATTTTCCTTATCTTCTTCAAACGCATTCGCTGTCATTGCCAAAATTGGTATAGCCGCCAGACATTTATTATTCAATGCACGGATTTCCCTTGTCGCATCATAACCATTTTTTACAGGCATCTGCACGTCCATAAGTACAAGCTTATACTGTCCTGGTTCTGATGCTTTTATCATATCAACTGCAATTTGTCCATTATTTGCAATATCAATCTCAAATCCTGCATTCTCCAAAATTTCCTTAGCAATTTCCTGATTCAGCTCATTATCCTCTGCCAGCAAAATTCTGATTCCCTTAAACCGTTCTACATCATTTTCAGCATTCGGTGCTTGATTTTCTGTTGCACTGACATCTGAATAAAAACAATTTGAAATGCCATGTGCAGATTGCTCCTCCCCTGCCATATCATTCAGTCGGAACGTAAATGATATGGTGGTTTTGGTGCCGACTCCCTGTTCACTTTCCACAACAATGGAGCCATTCATCATATCCACAATATTTTTTGTGATAGCCATACCGAGTCCTGTTCCCTGAATTCCGCTTATGGTTGTATTTTTTTCACGCTCAAACGGTTCGAAAATACGGTTCAAATATTCCCTGCTCATACCAATTCCAGTATCCTCAACACAAAATTGATAACCGGCATATCCTGCACTTGCCCCTGTTTTTTCTTCTATACGCAGATGTACTGTGCCGCCCTGATTTGTATATTTAATGGAATTACTAATTATATTCAACAGAACCTGATTCAGTCTTAATTTGTCGCAATACACCTCTCCATCCGATACTGCCGCAGTATCCACAATAAAGTTGAGACGTTTTTCATTTATATTTGGCTGGACAATATCACTTAACTCCTGTGCAATATCGATTATGTTGCAGGACACTTCCTCAATCTGCATCTTTCCGCTCTCAATACGGCTCATATCCAACACATCATTGATAAGCTCCAGCAAATGATTTCCTGATGAAGTGATTTTCTCTAAATATTCCTGCACCTTTTCCTTGTCCCCAATGTGGTTGAGTGCAAGTGAAGTAAAGCCCACAATTGCATTCATAGGTGTTCTTATGTCATGTGACATATTTGACAAAAATGCACTTTTTGCCTTGTTCGCCATATTTGCCTGCGCCAAAGCATTTTCCAGAAGCTTTTTTTGCTCCATTTCATTTCGTATTTCCTCGTCAACATTACGGATACCAAGAACAATGCTGTGGCTATCCTCACCCTGTCCTGCACGAACCACCTTGATTTCATGGTATTTTATTTCACCATTTACAAGTGCACGGTAATTTACACTGAATGTTTTTCGTCTTTCCAGTTCTTTTTTAATATTTTCCTTTGAACATACCTGCAAAAGCAATTCTCTGTCATCCGCATGGACGAAGTTTTCAATATAACTGCCCATGCTTTCCTTTAATGAAATATCATCTGTAAAGTCACTTCCAAATGCGTATTTACTCTCCTCATCCACTCTTAAAATCGTGCCCGCTTCCGTGTCAAGAGCGAAGTACAATACCAGTTTAAAATCTATACTAAGAGCCTTGACAAGCTCTCTCTGGTGTCGTTCATTTTCTTCTTCTTTCAGCTTTTGTGCCGTTACATCCAAGAGAAAACGACGGTAAAACATTTCCCCATTTTCTTCCAGCAGTTCAATATTTCCCATAACATGAAGGATTTCTCCCGCCTTATGTAATACCCGATACTCTATGCTTACACTGTCCCCCGCCTTTTTAAGCTTACTCATACAGTCCCGAAGAATCGGTTTATCCTCATCCATAACTGTGGACGCTACCATTTGAAATCCATCGGACACAAGCTCACTCAAAGTTTCATATCCAAGAATGTTTAGTGCCGCCTGATTGATACTTAATATACGCGAGCCATCTACCGTGTGATAAATAACGCCGCACTCCAATGTATTGAAAATCGTTTCCAGCGTATGGTTCTTTTTTACAATTTCTTCCTCATAAGCACGCTCCTGTGTAATATCGATACCGACCCCGGATGTTCCCATTACACTTCCGTCCCAATCATACAAAGGGGCCTTGTAGGTTGTCATAAGCCGCATATCATCCCCTGTTTTCACAGTTTCTTCGGATACGCACACAGTTTGTTTTTCCATTACCTCCCTGTCCGACGCCATGCAGTCATTTCCTTCATTTTCAGGGTCATCCGGCTCCACATCCCAAATATAATAGTGGTCCCTGCCCTCTACCTGCTCCCTTGTTTTATTTACAGTCTTGCAGAAACTGTCATTGACCTTCTTATGTATTCCCTCTTTATCCTTATACCAAATCAAATTCGGCACACTGTTAATCGTTGCCTCCAAATATTGATTTGTCTGCCAAAAGTCCGTACTCATTTTATAAGTCTGCTGCCATCTTACAAAACGGAATTCTGCTTCTTCCCCTGTCATTGGAAGTGTCCATATATCCGTAACCGATGATATGCTGTCTGACAAATCATGAATCATAGTTTTATCCGCCAATAAAATAAGCTGCGTGCTTTCGCTTTTATTTTTTATAAAACTTCGCACTGCATCACAATCAGTCATATTCTGCATATTTACAAAAACAACGTCTGCATCCGCCAATAATTTTTCATCCAATATCCTGTTTTCAACAAAATTGTGGGTAAAATGTTCCAGTGGTTTAATTTTCTTAATAACATCAAATGACGTACACGAATCACCTATTAAAAATATACAAAGCCGACAATTATACATAACCCCAAATGCCTCCTATATCTTACTGTAAATAACTCATATATCTTAAATTTCTGTCTTTCAGATAAAAGAACCCATAATGATATATTAACAATTGGAAAAATCCCTGTCAACAGTTTGATTAATGCAATGGGTATATTTTGGGGCTGAGTTGTGTCAAATATTTTGTTGCCTGCACAGCCTTATAAAATTTTCGTGAATTCTAGTGTCATCATTTAGTTCCGGATGAAAGGATAATGCAATCTGATTTTTATACTGCACAGCCACAATGCGGTCATCCACCGAAGCAAGAACCAAAGTGCCCGCACCTGCTACCGTCACAAAGGGAGCACGTATAAATGTCATTGGAACATTGCCCAAAACATCATATGCACTTTCCGTGTAAAAGCTGCCAAGCTGCCTGCCATAGGCATTTCTTCTTACGGTGATTGGCATTGTTGCAAAATATGTCTGCTCCTGTCCTTCAATTTTCCCAGCCAGCAAAATCATACCTGCACATGTTGCAAGAACAGGCATACCATCATTTATCATGCCAAGCATTGGTTCATACAAGCCAAGCTCCCTAAGCAGCTTTCCCTGAACGGTACTCTCCCCACCAGGGAGAATAAGACCGTCAAACGGTTCCTCTATATCCTCCTTGCAACGGATTTCCTTACACACGACTCCAAGCCCCTTTAGTATCGCCTCATGTTCAACAAACGCACCCTGTACAGCTAAAATACCTATCTTCATCATTTGCCCCTCTCTGCCATAAGAAGCTGGATTTCCTGTTCGTTGATGCCCACCATAGCCTCCCCAATATCCGCTGATAATTCTGCAATCATTTTGGCATCCCTGTAATTTGTAACCGCCTGGACAATTGCATTTGCCCGTTTTTCAGGATTTCCCGATTTGAAAATACCTGAACCGACAAATACCCCCTCCGCACCAAGCTGCATCATAAGTGCAGCATCAGCAGGTGTTGCAACTCCTCCTGCCGCAAAGTTCACAACAGGAAGCCTTCCGTTTTCATGTACATAGCTTACAAGCTCATATGGCACCTTAAGCTCCTTTGCCTCCTCAAACAGCTCATCCTCACGCATAGATGTAATTTTTTGTATGGCACTGTTCATCATTCTCATATGACGTACCGCCTGAACAATATCTCCTGTTCCCGGCTCTCCCTTTGTACGAATCATAGCAGCACCCTCATTAATTCTGCGCAGCGCCTCTCCCAAATCCCTTGCACCACACACAAAAGGAACCTGAAACTCCCTCTTATTTATGTGATATATATCATCAGCAGGCGACAGTACCTCGCTCTCATCAATGTAGTCAATTTCAATTGCCTGAAGCACCTGTGCCTCAACAAAATGTCCTATCCTGCATTTTGCCATAACAGGAATGGAAACTGCCTCCTGAATTCCACGTATCATTTTCGGGTCACTCATCCTTGATACCCCACCTGCCGCACGTATATCGGCAGGAATACGCTCTAATGCCATAACCGCACAAGCTCCCGCATTTTCTGCAATTTTTGCCTGTTCAGGGGTTGTTACATCCATAATTACCCCACCCTTTAACATTTGTGCAAGCTGTTTGTTTAATTCGTATCTGTTTTCCATAAAAAATCGGACCTCCTAGTCTCTTTATAATATAGTGAAACCAGTATAGTCCGATTGTGGCATTATTAAAATATCCATTTTATATAATTTTATTATGGTCAGTTTACAAGACAGCTTTAAAACCGTTCTCCAAATCTGCTAATATATCATCAATGTGCTCTGTTCCTATGGACAGTCGTATGGTGTTAGGCTTAATTCCCTGATCCGCAAGTTCCTCTTCATTAAGCTGGGAATGGGTGGTTGTAGCAGGATGAATCACCAGACTCTTTACATCAGCCACATTTGCAAGCAGTGAGAAAATTTTCAAATTGTCAATAAATTTGTGAGCTTCCTCCTGACCGCCCTTAATTTCAAATGTAAATATGGATGCCCCACCGTTCGGGAAGTATTTTTCATATAATGCATGGTTCGGATGGGACGCAATCGATGGATGGTTGACATGCTCCACCTGCGGATGCTTTTCCAAAAACTCCACAACCTTCTTTGTATTTTCTGCATGACGCTCCAATCTCAGTGAAAGTGTCTCCACGCCCTGAAGAAGCAAAAATGCATTAAATGGTGATATTGCCGCACCTGTATCCCGAAGCAGAATAGCACGAATATATGTAACAAATGCAGCAGGACCTGCCGCGTCCACAAATGATACACCGTGGTAGCTTGGATTTGCCTCTGCTATTGGTCCATATTTTCCACTTGCTTTCCAGTCAAATTTTCCCGAATCAACAATAATTCCACCTAATGTTGTGCCGTGTCCGCCAATAAACTTTGTGGCAGAATGCACAACAATATCTGCTCCATGCTCAATCGGACGGATTAAATACGGTGTTCCGAATGTATTGTCAATCACAAGCGGCAGTCCGTTTTGATGGGCAATTTCCGCAATTGCATCAATGTCAGGAATATCGCTGTTTGGATTTCCCAAAGTTTCCAGATAGATTGCCTTTGTATTTGGCAAAATTGCCGCCTTTACCGCCTCAAGGTCATGTACATCCACAAATGTGGTTGATACACCATACTGTGGCAGTGTGTGTGCAAGCAGATTATAACTTCCACCGTAAATTGTTTTCTGTGATACAATGTGATCGCCTGCCTGTGCCAATGCCTGAATTGTATATGTAATGGCCGCTGCCCCTGAGGCAAGTGCCAGTGCTGCCACGCCGCCCTCAAGTGCCGCCAGTCTCTTTTCCAAAACATCCTGTGTAGAATTTGTAAGTCTTCCGTAAATATTTCCCGCATCAGAAAGATTAAATCTTGCTGCCGCGTGAGCAGAATTCTTAAATACATAGGAAGTGGTCTGGTAAATCGGTACTGCACGTGCGTCCGTTGCCGGATCCGGTTCTTCCTGTCCCACATGTAACTGAAGTGTCTCAAATTTGTAATTACTCATAACGGTTTCCTCTTTTCTTACAATATTTTCCTGTTGATTTCTAAAATCTATTTTCATACTATCATAATAGGTTTATAATGTCAACTAAAATATGACAATTATTGGTGAATACTTATGTCGTTACATTTCAACCTTTTTCTTTACAACGAAAAGATAAGCTCTATCCCAAACCCGGTTTCGTATGGTATGTATTTATCCAAACCAAGCTGCACGCATATTTTTTCCGCATACTGACGAACCAGATAAAGCCCCATTCCCGTAGCCTTTTGCCTGTTTGGGTGTCCGCCCGTAAAGCCCTTGTCAAATATAAACGGAGTATCCTCAGGCGGCACGCCCTCGCCGTTGTTGTAAATGCCAAGGTGCACCTTATCTTCCACACCATTTAACGAGATAAACAGTTCCCCCTCTTTTTCATCAGCATATTTAACCGCGTTATCTATAAGCTGTGACAGCATAAAGAAAACAATCTTTCTGTCAGATACTACCTCAATCGGAGCTATCCCCGTATTGACCTTTATTTTTTTCTCCTCAAAAAATGGCTGATATTCCTGCAACACTTCCATTATGCATCCATCCAATGAAAATTTGGAAAATTTAATGTCTGTGTGGTCTGTCTGCAACCTTGCATAAAACAATATTCTTTCCACATCTTCATTTAACTGATGCGAAATATAATTCATCCGTGCATACACATATGGTGACATTTCATCCATATGATTATCAAGAACAAGCGTAGACAAGGCTAAGGGAGTTTTTGCCTCATGTACCCATGACTCAATATATTCACGATAAGACGCAAGCTCCACCGTTTTTTCATTAATCATGGCCGACTGCTCCACAAGCTTTTTATAAGCCATATCAATTACTGAACTTTCTCCAAGTCTTGTCACAAGCTCGTCCCTTACCCGTTCAGTTGGCGTATCCAAAAACTGCATCAGAATACGTTCGGTCTTTTGTCTGCGGTAGTAGTCCATGAAAATACCCATAACACACACTAACAACGTAAACAAAATAATAAACGGCACCATGTATTTCATTGCCTCACGCCGCATAATCCAGATAACGAAAATAAATCCTAAATCTGTCAGTAAAAGCAACCCTATCCAATTTCCTGCCTGTTTTAAGTATCTTTTCATGTCCTGTTTTCCTTCTTCTTAAACATCTTTCAGGACATATCCCTGTCCCCGCTTATTTAATATGATATCGCCTAAGTTTATCTGTGACAGACTTTTTCTCAATCTGCTCATATTGACCTGTAATATATTTTCATCAACAAATTCGTCCGTTCCCCATACAGCAGCAAATAGTTCTCCCTTGCCCACCACGGCAGGGTAACATTCCATCAGTATTTGCAGGATTTTCCCCTCCGTCTCCGCAAGAACCACATGCGCATCTTGGAACATAAGCTTGTATGTGTCCACATCAAGGGACAAAGAACCCACCTTGAGCATTCCCTTCAGATTATCGTATGTTTTCAGCAGCCGCTCCACCCTTGCCAACAAACGGTCAGGGTGGCACGGCTTTGTTAAAAAGTCATCGGCTCCAAGTCCAAGTGCAGTAAGCTCATCCGAAAGGGTATCTCTGGCCGTCAAAATCAGGATTGGAAAGGATGCCCTTGCCTTGAGATTTTTGCACAGCTCATACCCTGACTTACCTGGCAAATTAACATCCAATATGACAAGCTGTGGTTTCCGTTCATATAGTTCTTCCTCCACATGCTCAAAGGATGTTATCCCATAAACTGGGTACCCCGCCTTTTTAAATACATGTATCAGTTCATCACGTAAATAACTATCATCCTCAACAACAACAATCTCAAACACAACATACCTCCTGTTTATCCGTCAATCGAACGCAGCTCCCTGCCCGCAATACGCTTAACTACTGCGATATATATAAATTCTGTCAGTACAAAGACAGCCAGTACAACAGCCGAAGTGATGATAACCTTATACAAATCCGTTCCAAGCGGAAGCTTTGTAAAGCTCGTAAACATAGTATAGATTGCCGCCCCACTACTTACTACCGCAACGGTAAGGACCATCATAAAGAATGTCTGTATCTGCTTTTTAACGGAAAGCTCCATTTCCTCCATATCTGAACCCAGCATGATAAGCGTCCTGTATCTGTGCTTGGTCTGACGCTGTTGGATAAGATACTTCAGTCCTATCACTGTATTTGCTATAATCAGGAACAAAATCCCAAGATATATGGTAAGGTAGCTTGCCGACACCGTATAAAACAGGTTTCTGCCAATACCTGAAAGAAAACTGTCATACTCAATTCCTGACTGTGCAATTTTTTCATCCATTTGTGAAACTGCCTGCATAAGACCCATTTCATCTACCACTTCATCTTTAAGCCGGACATTATAACCATATACCCCAGTTTCCCTTGCCAGCTCCATAAAAATCTCGTCAGGCACAATAAATGCCAGATAAAGGGTAATCGACCTGTCTGCTACAATATTATCATAATAAAGGGTAGATTCAATCCCATATTCTTTGCCGTTTATTCCAACAGATGCATGGTTCTGTAACGCTTGTTCCACTACCAGCCCAAAATCTCCTTCCCTTGCCATAGAAGAATATACTGCCACCTTAGTACCGTCAAGACTGATTCCTTCCTTACCCATAGACTTTAGCAGTTGATTATATGTGCTTTCGGCTATTAAATAATCGACATGAAGATTTTCCAGAATATTTTCCACCAAATCTTTCGGTTCTTCAACATTTGCAATTGCATCAGCAAATTTTGACAGGTCAAATTCCTTTGCTTCTCCATCCCAATATTCCTCCCGTTTCATGGAAAGGTACACAGGGTAGGAAGTCTTCACCATTTCGCTTACGTCTTCCTTTGCCAAAATGTTTTCTATCTGCTGCCCATCACCAAACAGGGTAAAATCCGCCGAACGTTCACTTTTCGTTCCAAATCCCATGGCAATACCGTAGGACACACAGGCGAGTGCCATCAGAAGCAAAAGCGATGCAACGGCAAGAGACTTGTGCTGGGAAAGTACATTTTCCTGCACCTGTCTTGACGTAAATGTCTCAAGTCCCACGGCACCTGGTGCTTTTCTTTTGATTATTTTTCCAATAAAACCCCCAAGTCCCTTGTAAAGGTAAAATGTTCCCATAGTCCCAAATACAAAAATACCAAATAATACTCTGATATCATATGAATGCATACGAAAAATGCCGAGATAGTATGCCATAAGTAAAAACAAAATACCTGTTACAAACAATGCACTGCTCTTTCCAACAGATATGGATACCTGCTTTTCCTGTGCCCCGTCACTTAAAAAATCTGCGGGCTGCGTTTTCGCGAGCCCAATACAAATAATAAACATGGCGAGCATCTGGACAATTACAAAGCCACACACGGTCCAAATAATTGCACACATGGAAAAAGAAAATTTGTGGCCTATGATACCAAGACCTACTACTTTTGCCGTGGCAAGACTGATTCCCTCTGTGAGGAGCAGTGCAACGGGAATACCGATAAGCAATGAGACCAGACTGCTCAGCAATGTTTCAAAAAATAACATAAGAAACATTCTGCTCCGTTTCATGCCAAGCATGAGGTACATTCCAAATTCACGTCTCCGACTGTCCGTCTGGTATTTACATGCAAAGTACACAAGAAAAAATACAAAGAACAGGGAAATGACATAAACCATCGGAAGCAGCTTAAGCAGCTTATTTACCGCGTCGCTTTCCACCTTTGCAAGATACAGCATAACATCCTGTTTACTCAGTGAGAGCAGTGTGTAAAATGCGACTATGGCTATCACAAGAGAAGAAAAAAACAATCCGTTACCCTTTCTGTTTTTAGCGGCATTCCGCCATACCTGCTTAAAGAACATTTGCACTACCTCCTCCCAGTTGCGCCATAACGGCTACAATCCTGTCATAAAAGTCGGCAGTTGATTCCTTATTCACATTTCTGCGAAGCTCATGGAAAATACATCCGTCCTGTATAAACATGATACGGGAGCAATAGCTTGC
Organism: uncultured Lachnospiraceae bacterium; assembly: GCA_947652735.1. Classification (GTDB taxonomy): domain Bacteria; phylum Bacillota; class Clostridia; order Lachnospirales; family Lachnospiraceae; genus Coprococcus_C. The sequence goes on from CANTEG010000004.1 coordinate 171,555, forward strand.
TGCATTGGCATCATGGGTTACCATCATAATTGTTTTTTTCTGTTTCTCATTGATTGCCGAGAGTTTATCCATAAGCGTTTTTGAGTTCTTACTGTCAAGTGCTCCTGTCGGCTCATCCGCAAGCACGATGTCAGGGGATGAAATGAGTGCCCTTGCTGCCGCAACACGCTGCTTTTGTCCACCCGACATCTGGGACGGAAATTTATCTAATACCTCGGTAATGTCAAGTATGGCAGCAAGCTCCTGTATCTTTCCCTCCGCTTCCTTTGCAGTTACACCATGCAGTGAAAGGGGCAGCGTTATATTTTCTCTTGCAGTCAGATTGTCAAGAAGCTCAAACTCCTGAAACAGATATCCGATTACCTTTCCTCTGTAGTCTGCAAGCTTGGAGCCATTAAAGCCTGACATATCCAATCCGTTCAGTATAATTTTTCCTGATGTGGGGCGAAGCATTGTTGCAATGCAGTTTAAAAGCGTTGTCTTGCCCGAACCGCTGGCACCCATGATTCCCAAAAATTCGCCCTCCAGCACATCAAAGGTAATCCCCTTTAATGCTTCTGTTTTATTTTCTCCCTTTCCGTATGTCTTGGTAAGTTCTTCCACCTGTAAAATTCTATTTATTGTATCCATAGAAATTCTCCTTTCCTATCTGCTTTCTGCTATCAGTATAACAGCAGGAAATTTTGAATACCACTTACAGATTTTGTAAGGTTTGTTGATGCAGCAAATGCTAAAGCTGTTTTGCTAAGCCTTCTCCTTTACGAACGGAATCAGTTTAAAACAAAATTCAAAGCGTTCATCATCAAATCTATACGCTTCCAATACTGTCGGTCCACAGCTATTTGAGCCAATTCCGTTTTGGGCGTAGTCAAGACACAGCACTACGCTATCGGATGGTTCCAATTCAAAGTTATGAGCCGCCCGTTCCAGTTCTTCCTGCGTATACCATGATGCATTGAAAGAAAATGGCTTCGGCGACACTGCCGTTAACCCAAACCTTTCATTTCTAAGCTCCACATAATCACAATCATAATGACTTCCGTTTTCCTGCGGGCGGATATAATCCTCGTGAAGCTCTTCTATATCCGTGTGGTATATGCCATGGGCGGATGCCCTGTGCTTATCACAGTAGCTTTCATATGGTCCCATGCCATAGTAGCATACATTTATGAGCTCCCTGTTCAGGAATAACCGCACCCCAAATCTTGGCAGCACAGGAAATTCATTGTTTTTTTCTATTTTCATATCTGACGTGATTCCACCTGCTGCATCAATGCTCCATATGATTTCCACGGATACAATTTTTTGAACCGTTGCAGCCACCACTGATGCCGTACTCCTCAGTTCAATCTTGTCCTTTTCATGGCAAACCACGGTATCATATGCTCTTATATATGCTTCGTTATAATGTGCTTTCATCCACTCGGATTTTATAACCATGTCATTATCTGTAGGTGCTCTCCATATGTTTATCTCCATAGGGTGATTAAGGTAATCTATACCTGCAAAATTAATCTGCTTCAGCATTGCATTTTTCTTATCATACGTGTAAGTGAATGTTTCACCCTTTACTATAATCAGACAATCTGTCTCCCGTACTTCAAGCCCTGTGCCATCTTCTGCCGATTCCAACAATTTTACGGCTGTCTGGTTTCTCGCATCTTCATTTTCAATGAAAAGCTCATCAAAGCCCAGTATATGCCCGATTGGAATAAGAGCCATGTTTTTCTTCAGATAATAGGTTACCTTCAAATAAACCTTACCTGCCGTTGGAATGTTGATATCTAAAGCTATTTCTGCATCACTGTGCGGTGCCGCAAAGCATTCTGTTATCTTACCTGATTCCACATATGCCCCGTCACAGGTCACTTCATACCCAATTTCCGCATAATCGGCAAGGTTGTCAAAATCCATATAATTATGAATTTTTAGTTTTCTGCCTGCCTTGTCATATGATAGTACCCTTGCAGGTCTGTATACATTTTTATATTCAAGCAGTCCCGTATGAGGCGCTTTGTCAGGATAAACAAGACCATCCATACAGAAATTTCCATCGTGGATAAGTTCCCCATGGTCGCCGCCATAAAGATATTTTGTTTTTCCGTCCTCTGTGATTCCTGATGCAATGGCATGGTCACACCACTCCCAGACAAAACCTCCGCACATCAAATCATTTTTCTGTATAAGTTGAAAATAGTCCTCGAAATCACCTGGCCCGTTTCCCATGCTGTGGCAGTACTCAACCAGTAAAAATGGTTTGCTGGCATCTTTATCCAGATACTCTTTTATTTCTTCAAATGACGGGTACATTCTGCTGTACAAATCCAAATTTTCGTAATTGTATGTCACATCATAGTTGCGGTATCTTGCACTCTCATACTGTGTAAGACGTGACTTATCAAATGCCTTTGTCCATTCCAGTGCCTTTTCGAAGTTGCACCCGTAAGCACTTTCATTTCCCATGGACCACATAACAATACACGGTCTGTTTTTATCCCGCTCAACCATCAGCTTGACTCTGTCCAAAATCGGTGTTTCCCACTTTGGGTTATCCGCGATATACTCATTCCAGCGTTTGAAGCGGTTGTATTCCGTGTCATCCTGATAATAAAGAATAGATGGTCCATGCGCTTCCACATCTGCCTCGTTGATTACCATAAATCCAAATCTGTCACATAGCTGATAAAAGTATGGTGCATTCGGATAATGACTGGAACGGATGGCATTAAAGTTATGCCGTTTCATCATTGTTAAATCAACCATAACTTGTTCAAGGCTGACTGCACAGCCTGTTCTTCCGTCCGAATCGTGGCGGTTTACACCCCTGAATTTTATGTTCTGACCGTTAAAATAAATAACATTTCCGATAATCTCTATTGTCCGAAAGCCCACATAATCTATAATCACCTCATGTTCCGTCTCAAGCACCAATGTATACAGATAGGGGTGTTCCGTATTCCATAGCTTAAGCTCAGGCACCGTAAGCAATACTTGTTCTGCTTTAGAGCACGGTGCATGTGCAACCACATTGCCCTCCCTGTCTTCCAAAGTTATGTTAACTTTTGTCATTTGGGAAAAGGTAAGCGTAAGCTTAAGTTCTGCTTTTCCATCTGCAATATTTGTCGTCACCCTGTAATCTCTGATTGCTTCCTTCGGTCTTTTCAAAATATACACATCCCGAAAGATACCACTCATCCGAAACTTATCCTGGTCTTCCAGATAAGAACCATCACACCATTTCAGTACCAATATTGCAATAGTATTCGTTCCCTCCTTAATCACAGATGTTACATCAAATTCACTTGTAGCATGGGACACCTGACTGTACCCCACATACTTGCCGTTCAGCCATACATAAAAACAACTGTCCACACCTTCAAAATTCAGATATGCCATTGGTGCATTCCCATCGCTCTCATATTGAAAATCATACACATATGCCCCGCAGGGAATGTCCTGTGGGACATACGGCGGATCAAACGGAAACGGATACCGAAAATTTGTATACTGGTGGGAATCATAGCCTGACATCTGCCACGTGCCTGGCACTTCAATATCATCACACTGTGACGTGTCAAAGCCTGACGCATAAAATTCTTCCGTCACATCATAAATGCTCTCATAATATTTAAACTTCCATGTCCCGTTCAAAAGCTGTATACGGTCTGACAGCTCACGATGCATAACCAAATCATTCATTCTTCTTGAAGCAGGGATATAATATGCCCTTGCAGGCATTGTATTATCATGCAGCACATTTAAATCTTCATAATATTTTGGCACAAGCATATGGCAGTCTCCTCCATAATATAATAGTTTTAAAATAGGCAATTGCAAAATGTTGTTTTTTCGAACGTCCGTTGTACAATATAAACAATATCACCGCAAGGCACGCTTTCGCTGCTTGTCGCTCGCAACGGTGCTAAGCTCGAAAATACCTTGCTAAGCACCGGCGGCTCCAAAGCACCTTGCTTGCGATATTGTTTATATCGTACAACTACTTTTCAATAATATAACATTTCGCAATTATCTATATAGCTTTAAATCCAATCCTGCAAAAGCATTGACGCGATTGCACTCTTTTATTCTTGCCGTACTGAATCTTCCATACTTATGATACCTTCTTATGTCAGATTTGTCTATTTAATATTATGCTGCCACTGCCTTATAGAAAAGTACAGAGGACTTTCCCATAAAGTAAAAAAGGGACTGCCGCATCAATGCAACAGTCCCATATATGTGTTCTTTATACAGTTAAATCCAGGTTTACGCCAACAGTGTTATGCTTTGTTTTATCTGTGCTTTGATTTGTCACAGTTCTTTTGCTTTCACTTTCTTCCTTTACCGTCTCCAGAAAGCTTCTAAATTCCGAGTCGTCCACATAAATCCTACCATCTCTTGAGCTTTCTATTTTTTCTGCAATTAACTGTTCCGCCTTAGTAAGAGGTTTAGGGGCAGCATTTTCTTCGCTTTCGTCAATCTTTTCTTCCTCCGCCTTTTCTGTTGCCTTTTCTGCTCTCTTTTCTTCCAGCACTTCCTCTAATTCTTCTTTTTTCTTTGCTGAATTTTCTCTTGTCTTTTTAATCAGTTCCTCCTGCTTTTTCCTGCTTTCTTCCCTTAGCTTTTTGTTCCATGTATTGTCTTTTTTGATATATGCGTAATGACAATAATTTCCGTTTTCATCTATGTAGCTATGCCGAAAGACACAGGTTGCACCTCTTTGCTTATCAAAAGCCTCTGCAATTTTTGTCATTTTTTCAACGCCGCCAATCAGCTCTTTCATCTTTTTTTCAAACTCAGGGTCACTTTGCATTTTTTCAAGTGCTTTTGGGTTGATAGTCAAAGTTTTTCCGCTTTTATCTGTGGCATGGGAATATCCCGTCCTGAATTCCACGCTTGGGGCAAGCTTTTTCAGTGTATTCATATAGCCTGTGGTGCTATTTAATTTGCTGCGGTCTACCGTACTGCTTTCCGTCCTGTTGCTTCCTGCTTTCAATGACAGTCTGTTAAACTCATCCGTAATCATTTTCTTAATTCCTGACTTGTCTGCCGCCCTTTGAAATGCCTGTTTCAGTCCGTTTAATTCTTCCTCCATCGTCATTTTCCTATAACCCGTTTCAGAGGTTTTATCTTCTACATAACGCTCTCTTGTGCCATTTTTATAGCCCTGTACGATTTCGTCACGGAGCTTTTCATATGCCCTGACATAATCCTTTGCCTGCTTCGAAGATGTGTATGTGCTTCCTTTTTGTCCTTTGAGCTTTTCGGTTTCCTTTATCAATTCATTATCATAATTATTTGCAAGCAGAGCACTTGTCGCCTGCTTTGCCTGTAATACAGCTTTATCCTTCTTCTGATAAGATTTATCTATCTGGGAATATTGATAAAACCATTCCCTATTGTTACTGCTTATATTCATAACCTGACCTCCTTTACCTTTTGAACGAAAAACCTGCTATTTTATACTTTTAAGTCCAGATTTGTACCAATCATACTTTGCTCTGTCACAGTGCCTTTGCTTTCGCTTTCTTCCTTTACCGCCTCCAGAAAGATTCTAAATTCCGAGTCGTCCACATAAATCCTGCCGTCACTTGAGCTTTCTATTTTCTCTGCAATTAACTGTTCCGCCTTAGTAAGAGGTTTAGGGGCAGCATTTTCTTCGCTTTCGTCAACCTTTTCTTTCTCTGCCTTTTCTGCTCTCTTTTCTTCCAGCACTTCCTCTAATTCTTCTTTTTTCTTTGCTGAATTTTCTTTCGTTTTCTCCATCAGCTCTTCAGCATTTTCACGTCGTTCTTCCCGAAGCTTATCACTCAAATTCAGCATATAATCATTTCGAGTCATGGCGATGTGGCAATAATTGCCGTTTTCATCTATGTAGCTGTGCCGATATACTGTTGTCCAGCCAGTCGCTCTATTAAAACTTTCCGCTATCTTTTCCATTTTTTCAACGCCGCCAATCAGCTCTTTCATCTTTTTTTCAAACTCAGGGTCACTTTGCATTTTTTCAAGAGCTTTTGGGTTAATGGTCAAAGTTTTTCCGCTTTTATCCGAGGCAGGGGTACACCCTGTCCTGAATTCAACGCTTGGGGCAAGCTTCTTCAGTGTATTCATATAGTCCGTAGTACTGCTTGGTTTACTGCTGCTTACCGCACCAGTTTCCGCCTTATTGCTTTTCGACGGTTCTGATGATTCCTTTTTCCTTGTGTTCCCTGTCGTTTTGTTTTCCATCACGTACTGTGATGCATAATTGTTATAGCTTCCTGAAATCTCCATTGTCATAAAATCATCCTCCTTGATTATAAATTGTTAGAAATCCTTTTCATTTTCATACTTCTTTTGGAATGTTTCCCCTTACAGTAGTTTACATAATCTATGTGCCCAATTATCCATAATGCTTTCATATGGAATCCTCACTATCTTGTCTGTGGAACCTCGTTCATAAACACAGCCCTCCGCCATGCCTCCCAAACCGGGCAGCTTGTAATATCCACCAAAAACAATGTAAATATCACCATTGGCATTGTTTCGGTATAAGAAATCCTCAAAAGCTTCCCTGTCCACGTACACATAGCTGTTATCATAGGAAATCATACTGCTTAGTTCTTCCGTGTCCGTTGAAACTATAGTCGCCTCACCATCGTAATTGCCAATCATAATGTCGTTGCTTTCACTGTAACGTGCATAAGAGTTGATATGTATCACGAACAATATAGCTACAACTGTCATAAATGTTACAATTGCTGTAAACACACACAGCCTTTTTTTGTAGGGACGAAAATCCGCGATTTCCCCCATTCTTCTTTTCATATCTGCAAATTCCTTTTCTCCTGCATAAGTAGCCGTTGTCGGTATATTCTCCTGTCCGTCACTTAGAAGCTTCAGGCTTTTTAAAAGCACCAAACCATATTCGTGTGCCGTTCTCCCGCTTTTTTGTATGCATACCCTGTCACATATATCTTCTAAATCCGCCCACAAGTACTTTCTGCAAACTGCAAAAAACGGATTTACCCACAGCAGGCATTGCAGAATATCCCACACAAAGCCATACCATAAATGCCCCAGCCTGATATGTGTCTGCTCATGCAGCACAATGGCTCTTAACTCGTCCTTACCGTAACTTTCAAGCATTGCACGGGGCAAGATAATTCTAGGTACAAACAGCCCTGACGTAAATGGTGTAATGTTCATATCCGTGACATAAATCTGCACATGTTCAAAAACAGACTGTTCCATTCCTGCAACAATTTTCCTAAGGTACAAACGCTTTCCCAACAAAAATAATGCGGTCACCAAAATACCTGCCATATAAATACGGTCAACCCAAATATATTTCATGGTCACATGTGTAATCTGCCACGTTTTCCTAACCACTGTTTCATTTTCATAAAACAGTTTTAATTTCCCAAGAAACGGAATGCATAAAAACAGGCTCCACAGCATTCCCCTTATAAATACCTGTTTAGAAAAAAGCAGCCTCCGAAGCAGCATCACAAACCCGATAAGCACAAACGAAAACGCTGCGCACCGCACGAGCTGAGTCGTAAAATATACGACACAAAAATCAATTACGCCGCTAAATTGTGACCAGTCAATCATAGTAATCACCCTTTTTATCCGAAGCTCTGGTTCCCTGCTCCCTGCTCTTTTCCAAAATTTCTTCTAACTCCTTTATCTGCTCATCAGTTAGCACAAAGCTTTGCAACAATGCAGCCATCGCATTTGTTCCGCTGCCTGAAAAATAGCTGTCCACAAATTTCCTGCTTTTTTCCTTTACACATTCCTCTTTTGTTTTTCGTACATAGTAATGGTAAACCCTTGCATCATGCTCATCCACCTGATACCCCAAAATATCCTTGCTGCTTAAACGGTTCATCAACACGCGTACCATTCGCTGTGACATGTCAACGGACCCCTGCATCCTTTTGTAAACCTCAGAGGACGTCAAAGGCGATTCACTATTCCAAAGTATTTCCATAATCTGCCACTCACTTGGTGTAATTTCTTCCTTTTCCATAGTTAAAATTTCCTTTCATTATTTACTTAACTGAATGCTTCTGTTTTTAATCTGCCTGTTATGTAATATATCGGTCAACAAGCATTAATCATTAACAGCCATTAACCATTTAGTTAAGCTTATTTGGGGGATTAATTTATATATTGACTTCCGGTACTACTAAAAGCAATTTGTCGGTTCCTTGATTAGGAAAGTGCTATAACCAAGTTCATCAGGAAGATTATCCCAAAGCTCTGTTCTTGTCTTGCTGTTTTCAAGCGTCTCCAATACCTTGATATCAGGCTTGGGATATACCATAAGGTTATCTTCTTCACCCCTGTTCGGTCGTACGGGGAACGCAAGCTGCTCCGTTTCTATTGAAAACTGTGCATTCACACCTGCTTTATTTCCTCTTGCGTCAAGCCTTATCCATTTCCTGTAATCTTTCATATATATACCATTTAGTCCATGATATATCAAAACTGGTGCCGTTTCATCATCCAAAATCAACTTTTGATAACAAAAGCCTGTCGGAACCGATTTGCAGCGTAATAGAGCAGCCAGTAAATGAGATTTTGCAAAGCAAATTCCATGACCTGCTTTTAACACCTCTGAAGCAGTACATGTAATTTCATCTTCGTTTATATCTGCCGAATGGTCAATGTTGTCCCTGACAAATTCGTATGCCAGTTTAATAAAATCAATCTCGCTATTTGCCTTTTGAAACAATGCATCAGCCAATTCCATAATATTTTCGTTTTTGTAATCAATCACATCGTCATGCTTTAAATATTCATCTATATGATTTGAATATGGTGTAATCTGTGTCATTTATACATCTCCTCTAATATGAGTAAATTATACTATCCTTTTATTCATCGCATTTCTCTTTTTCAAACGGCCTTTTTATCAATGATTCAACCGCTTCAGGCTTCCACTTCCTTGCAGGAAGAACAACAGCCCTGTCACCAATGATTTCCTCTATAATACGCAATTCTAATTGCTGCCTGTGTCTGAAATGTTTTACCATATCTTTAAAATCACTGTATCCATACTTCTCTCCATATGGGGAATGTGTCAGACACTTCAGCATCATGGGGTACCACATTTCATTTCCCATATTGTCAGAGCGTTCGCTTCTTATGAATTCTATCGTTTCTTCCAGCTTATCACTATATAAATACAGCAATAAAAAATAATTCTTATCAACCATATCGTACAGTTCCCGATAAAACGCTACAATTTCTTCATCACTTAGCTGTTGGAACAAAATCAATTCTTCTATAATATTTTGAAAAAAAGAGCATTCAAACAAATAACCATTTCCCGTAAAATTTCCGTACCTTGAAATGATTACCTCTTTGAATGCCTGTAAGGATTTTTTTCCGTGGTATATCTCAAAGCTCTCTAACCGCTTATGAAAATTTGGAATATCCGTAATAATTTTTGTATATGAAATGACAAAATTCCCATCTTCCCGAACTGTATTCTCCACTATTTCATTTTCAAGAGGTGCATAACGCTTCAGTATTTCCTCATATTCTTCCTGTGACATCCATGTACACCATGCCAAATCAACTGGTGAATAATCACCCTCACGGCAAATATACAGGTCTGGAAATGCCCCTGAAATTCTATTTAACAGCGTGGATTTCCCCATCCCCTGAATTCCTTCTATGAAAATGTTTTTCATACCTCTTGCCCCCAATCCATTTAGTGGCTTGATTTCTATTTTCTGTTGTAGTAAGCAATTCCATCATTTGGCTTAAAATAAGTCCTGATATAACCATCTGTGGATACAATCACAAGCTCATTACTACTCTCCAAATAATAAGCATCGTCACCTTCTCTGAGTTTTGCTTCTTGTCATTTTGCATCTTTTAATACCGCATACATCAACATATCCTGCCATATTGGTTCGCCGTTTTCGTCCCTGTGCTTAAACGTATAGTTTTTCATTTTGCCCTCTTTGCTCATACCGAGTGCTTCAAGTAATTTCCATGACCGTTCATTTGCAGCATCTGCAAACGCGACTATCCTGCGGGCATCCATATTTTCAAAAGCATAGTGCATAAGTGCCCTGCTGCTTTCCTTTGCATACCCATGTCCCTGATAGGAGGCATTAAACGTGTAACCAAGCTCATAAGTACCATGGTTTCCCTCATGGTTGAAATAAAGCTTTCCGATTACCTTATCCTCAGACTTAAGCACAACCGCAAAAAAATTGTTGCTGTTGGCAAAATTCTCTGCCTCCGACTTACAGGCTTCCACAGTAAACGCATCGTATGGTTCAAAATAAACCACATTTTCATCCGTCAAAATCTCCGAAAGGTCTTTCCAGTCTGTTGCTTTAAACTTTCTTATGGTCAGGCGTTCCGTATTGATGCAAAAGTCACTCATATTTATTTTCTCCTGTCAGATTATTTTTTCCTGTAACTATTATGAAGCTTAATGCTTAATCTAAACAATTATACCACTAAACGAAATAAATAGCATTCTTTTTCACATTTTCAGCGTCATTTACCCAAAGCAATATTCAACACCTGAATAACAATGGCTTACATATTTTCAAATATTCCTGCGGTTAATCATGGCTTAAGTGCTCCGTAAAAATAAGCCGCAGTAGCTCCACCATCAATTAAAAAATCACTCCCTGTAATAAACGCTCCCTGAGGACTCATTAAAAGCTCTGCTACATTTGCCACCTCATCCGCCGTTCCCGGTCTTCCCGCGGGACACTTTGCAAACATATTTTTATAAAAATCTCCTCTTGGACCGTTGAGTTCATCGACGGCAAGCGGCGTGACAATAATGCCAGGAGAAATAGAATTCAACCTTGCTCCCCGTTCGCCCCACTTGACCGCTTCTGCCATAACACGTTTTTCATTGCAACGCTTCGCAAGCTGATAAGCATGGAGTGTATCATTTATATTTTGAGGCTGTAAAATCGAAAGTGACAAAATTTCTTCTGTTGGTGTTGTTGCAAGCTGCTCATCTTCCTCTGCCGTAAGCTGTTTCATGCGGTGCCCTGACTGACTGGAAATTGTCACACCTGTGCCACCTCTCGAAATCACCTTCCCAACCTCCTCCAAAAGTACCGCTGTTCCATACAAATCCACCTTGAGTATTGTCTCAATTGATGCCTGACTTGGTGATACACCTGCTGCATTTACAAGTTGGGTAATTTCTCCATACTCTTGTGCCTTTGTAAGCATCTCCCGTATAGACTCTCTGGATGTCAGGTCCATTTCCAAAGGCTCCGTATCAAACCCTGCCTCATTCATTATTGTTGAAATTGCTTTAGCATTTTCTAATTTTTTATCTCCAACCATAATCTTTTTTCCAAAACCCATACGTCTGGCAATCGCCATCCCTATTTGTCCTGCTCCCGTCCAGACCATAACCTCTTTTTTCATAACCAAACATCCTCCTTTTGAACGTCAGTCCATTCCAAACCAACCTATTGAACATTTCATATCCAGCTTATTCACTCAACCATTTTTTTAACATATCATCACATCTTTGAACACTGCTTCCCTAAATTGCAAGTCCCTTTTTAATCACAGCACCATTGCAGCACTTTTTCAGCTACTACTGCTGTGTTTCCTTTGTCAATATACTTTAGTGAGCCACCAAAATAGTTTTCTGCTGCCCTTGAAAAATATAAAATTAATTCTGCCATTGTCTTTCTCCTTCCATTTTTATTTCATATCTAGTCAATTGTTTTATACAATTATATGTACTATTTTCTTATTAATCAATTCGACTTTTGGAGGTATTTGATAAGCTTTTCTTATATGAAAATCTGGATAATAAATTACCCTCATTACAAAAACACCATTCTAAGCCCTCACAACTTAAAATGGTGTTTTCTTAAAACCTGCCTTTCAAAATTTCTGCAAATTCTTCCAAAAAAGCATTTGTATTTTCTTTTTTCCAAAATGCACAGTAATTTCTCGTTACAGGGGTATTTCCACGATACAATGGTATCCGCTTTATATTTGTTCCGAGACTTCCCAAAATAGGTGTCCCCTCACAGGGTATAAAGCCTTTCCCACCTATGACGGCTATTCTTGCCTCCTCCATGTTGTCGGCAAAAATGATTTCCCCCTGAAAGCCTATAACATTTTGATAAAATTCCTGTTCCTTTTCCCGTTCCGCCTCGGAGGAAACAAGAATACACGGCATATTTTTTAACTCCTGCACGGTAACCCTGTCAAGACCCGCTAATGGATTTCTAGATGCAATTTCAACATGACTTACCGATGTAGTGAGCAGAAGATTTACATATTCGTCCGAAAATGCCCTCCGCTGGTCATTAAAAACAATATCTGCAACCCCCTTGCGCAGCATGTCGTACAGTTCATCGTGATTTCCATAATATATTTCCACAGGAATATCGGGATATGTTTGTGCAAAAATATCCAATGCAAGCTGAAATTCCTGCCCGCTGTAGCATCTCAGGTAACCGAGCCTTATTCCCTCATTTTCCTTGTGGGCAATTCTGCTTGTTTCCCTGCAAACCTGCTCAAAATCAGCAACCAAAACCAAGCTTTTCTTGTAAAAATGCTCCCCCGCAGGAGTTAACTTGAATTTCCTGTTTTTTCGTTCCAGCAATTCTATCCCTAATTCCTGCTCCAGTGATTTTATTTGTTGTGATATGGCAGACTGAGAAATATTACACTCTGCCGCAGCATTTGAAAAACTGTTATTTTTCACTACCGCCTGAAAATATTTTATCTGCCTTAACATAATCTTCTCCTATTGAAACAGCTTCAGGTACTCCGTCAGCAAATCGCTGTATTTACTTTCATAAATGCATTGCTGTGCCAGTTCAACATCATCGGTAATGATATTGTCAACATTTAGCTCCACCATTTTCATTATACCTTCTTTGGTGTTGACCGTCCATACATAAAGCTCTTTTCCCTCATTATGGACACGGGACACAAGGCTTATGGTGGCATTTGTAGCCTCCACGCTGAAATTATCTGCCGCTGTTAATTGGTTAATGTCACCATATGCAATACTCATTACATAAACGGTTGTAACCGTTTCATCATATGCCTTTACATGTTCCAAAACATCATATACCTGTGAAGTTATGACACATTTGTCCTCTATCTCATATTGTTTTATTATGTCAACTACATTTTTCTCAAAATCCGTTTCATATCCTGTCGGCTTCAGCTCGATATTTAATTTTATGCCATTTTTTTTGGCAAAAACGGCAACCTCCGACAACAGCGGTATTTTTTCCCCTGCGTAGTCTGCACTGAAAAAGCTGCCCGCATCCAGCTTTGCTATCTCCTCATAAGTCATTTCCCATGTGTTGGCATCCACACCCGTTGTCCGCTTTAAGTTCGTATCATGGAGTACAATGATTTCGCCATCCTTTGTCTGCTGGACGTCAAGCTCAATCCAATCCGCCCCAAGCTCTTTGGCTCCCTCAAAGGCAGCCATCGTATTTTCAGGATAAAAAGCAGATGCCCCACGGTGGGCGGTCACCTCCATCGTCCGCACATATTCAATCTGCGGCTTCGCCTTACCTGAACTTAAAAAATACCCAACAACAAGACTGCCTGCCACAATCAGACAGCCAAACACAATATTGAACCTATGAATTCTGCGAATTTTCTTTTCATCCCTTATATATTCAGGTGGCTTTGCATGAATGGTTTTCTCTCCTGCCGCTTCTTTTCTGACGTAATACAACACACTGACACAACTGTAGCTGATTGGCATGGAAAGTGCCACAATAACCGCCAGCGACAGTAGAAGCGTCAGCCATATTGCCGTTGAGGCAACCCAGCGGATAACGAACACCCCTGAAAAAATCTTGCTTACCCCACCTGCCAACGCAACGAGCAGCAAAATAAATGCAATATTTAAAAATGCGATTACAGTCTGCATCAAAAGCATAAAAAGAAAATCCCGCATTCTTTTTTTACGGCTTAGTTTACTGCTCCTTTTTCTTGCCTCCTTGAATGTACAATCCTCCAGTGTAAAGTAATGAAAGGCATACATCCACCGCAACATTAAAACGGATAAAACCACAACCGCTATTGCAAACAATAACGATAAAACTGGACTGTTATTTATATAATCCATAATAAACTCAGGTACGGAAATGGTCGCTATAAAGCCTGATGCCATTCCCATATTTAAAAAAGGCATCAAAAGTAAAACAACAACAATCAAAAGAATATTTTTCGGATTCCATACATGACATGCATTTTTTGTTGAAAATTTAATAATTTGCCATAAATGTACCTTTTCATTTTGAAATGATTGGTCCAAGGTAAATACAACAGCACTTATATCAATCATGGCATAAAAGGTTGCAAGAAAAAGCAACAGTACCAGCGCACCAATCGTAAACGGATTTGTAAGAAAGCTTCCGATATTTTCCACCGTCAGATAAGAATATCCGCTTATATTCATTACAACATCAAACAGTCCCCAAATAATTGGCACAAAAACAAGGGTTGATGCCGTCTTATAAATAAGCTGGAAGCCTACAAGGGGCTTCCAGTTACATGCTATTAATTTTCTGATTGTTTTTAATTTATTCATTATAGGTTCTCCGTGACATAATCATGCTTTATACTTTTTTGCATTCTAATCCGCAAATAACGGTGTAGACAAATATCTGTCTCCCGAATCAGGCAGTAAAACAGCAATATTTTTGCCCTTATTTTCAGGTCTTGCCGCCAAAATGGTTGCCGCTTTCAGTGCCGCTCCCGATGAAATTCCAACCAATATACCCTCTGACATAGCAAACCGTTTTCCCTCGGCAAAAGCATCCTCATTTTCAATGGTAATAATCTCATCATATATCGTTGTGTTTAGCGTTTCAGGTACAAAGCCTGCACCAATTCCCTGTATTTTGTGTGCACCTGCCGTTCCCTTGGACAACACGGGACTTGTTGCTGGCTCAACAGCTACGACCTTAATGTCAGGATTTTGTTCCTTTAAATATTCGCCCACACCTGAAATCGTTCCGCCTGTTCCGACTCCTGCAACAAAAATATCCACATTACCATCAAGCTGTCTGTACAGCTCAGGTCCTGTCGTCCTCTTATGAACCGCAGGGTTTGCAGAATTTACAAACTGTCCCAAAATAACGGACCCATCAATCTCCTTTTGAAGCTCCTCTGCCCTTGCAATTGCTCCTGCCATTCCCTTAGTGCCATCTGTAAGTACAAGCTCTGCGCCGTATGCCTTAAGCAGTGTTCTCCTCTCTACACTCATGGTCTCAGGCAAGGTAAGAATTGCCCTATACCCTTTTGCAGCAGCAACTGCCGCAAGTCCGATTCCCGTATTTCCGCTGGTTGGCTCAATAATCGTTGCACCTGCTTTCAATATTCCCTTTTCTTCTGCATCCTCAATCATTGCAAGTGCAACACGGTCTTTCACAGAACCGGCAGGGTTCAAATATTCCAGCTTCGCTATAATGGTTACTCCCTCCACACCTGCTGCCTTACCATAACGTGAAAGCTCTACCACAGGTGTTTCCCCGATTAATTCCAATGCACTTTTTTTTATTTCTGACATACTTTTTTCCTCCTTTTTATTTCCTAGTTGTTTGGTAGGTTTTTTATATTTGATATTAGTATATCAGCTTATTACTTAATGTCAATGATTTTTTTCAGAAGTTTCCAATTATAGTTTCACTCCAATATATATCAACTCAATTCCTTCATCCTTACCAAGGTTTCGGCTGTACTTCTTTTCTGTGGAATTATTCCAATGCTCATGTACACCTAAGTTGCCAAGGGGGCTTCCATTTCCATTAGAATAGACAGTTCCTGACGGTGCATTACCAACAAGTCCTGCCTCGTGCAGATAGTTTTCATTACTTGAATCCCCCACAGAGCTGTTATTTTTTGTGACGGTCGGCTCATTTGTCAGGAAATCAGCCCCTACGGAATCTATCGCCACAGGGTCCTGTGAAACAAAAACGCTTGCAGTATAAGAGCCGTTAAACGGTGCCTGCTGCCATATGGAATTTTCCTTTGTTATAGAAGCTCCCTCCGATGGTGCACAAATCAAAGCGTCAAGCATATAAAGAACCGTTTTTTCTCCAAGCTGATAATTTCCCATCAGGTCTACAAGAGGACTGTAAATACCCATCTCACTTTTGGTCAGCCATTGGTGCAAATTAGCACCTTCAGGCGGGCGCATTGCATTTCCATTAATAAAGGAGCCAAAATGATTTTTGCCACAGAGTGTAATACCATAGCTGTGTCCCTTTAAATTGGCGAGATTAATAACATATTTGCTTTCCGTCACACAGGTAGGCAGATAATTTACTGCCCCTTTAAAGGCATAGGACCAGTAAATCGGTGCAGTTTCATCTGCCACACCATTGTTTCTTCCGACAAACTGTATACCCCGCAATTCCCCTTTTGTACACAGCTCCACCATGTAATCAGGAAACAGGCGGGATACGTCATACACCGTAATATCCTCAGGTGCAACACCCGCTTCCCTCACCAGTGACACAAGAAGTGCCTTTAGCAATATATGATTTGTATAACTCATATTTGTTTTTCCTGACGTATCATCATCAAATACACCCGAACCGTTAATGTTAGCCTTAATCGTTATTTTCTCTCCACGCTTGTAGCCACCACCTCCATTATGAGCCTGAAACAATGTATCCCAACCGTCTTTTGCATTTTCCCTGTCTGCAAGGGAGGCAATACTCTCGTCAACCATACGCTGTACCACAGCCTCGTCAAAATGTTCCGTTTCCCACCAGTAACCATTACCATCCCATGTAACGGACGATGGGTCATGTGCCCATACGACACGCCCCGGCATAGCGCCAACTCCCTTACCGTAAGGCTCATGTCCTGGGTAAATCCCATCATATGGAAGCTGCTTTGTTATTTGATTTTCCGTGTTATCCTTTCCCATGTTCTGTGTCTCCGTATTTTGCTCATTGCCATCCTGTGATACGGCAAACTCCGTACCCGCATCTTTTATGTTATTCTCATGTTCCGATATAGTATTATCTTTACATGCCGCCAAGCAAAGCACAGCCGAAAAAAACAATAGGTAATATACTATTTTTTTCATCACATACCTCCAATTTTTCTGAAATCATTTCCCACAATTTCTACTGTTGCATTGCAGATAGTTTTGTTTCAGAAACATACCAAATCTTCAAATCAAAGATACTCTTTGAAAAACTGCTCCAGCTTATCAAATGGAATGGCATCCTTTCCGCCTCCGTCATATAAATCTGTATGGACAGCTTCAGGTATAATGAGAAGCTCCTTGTTATCCGTGTACGGATTATCCTTTATCATATCTGCATATGCGTCACGGCCAAAATAGCAGGAATGTGCCTTTTCACCATGTATAATCAGAACAGCACTCCGTATCTCGTTGCTATATTTTAAAATCGGTTGATTCATAAAGGACATACAGCCAACTATATTCCATCCTCCGTTGGAATTTAAGGAACGCTTATGGTAGCCACGGTCCGTTTTATAGTAATCGTAATAATCTGCCACAAAAAATGGGGCATCCTCAGGAAGCGGGTCTACAACACCACCGCCTAATGCATAAGTACCATTCTTATAATCAACAATTCTCTGTGCATTCATGGCGGCCTTTTTCGCATATCTTGCGTCTGCGGAAGCCTCAGAGTCGAAATATCCATTAGCATTTACACGTGTCATATCGTACATGGTAGAAGCAACGGTTGCTTTGATACGGGTGTCAAGTGCTGCCACATTAAGTGCCATTCCGCCCCAGCCGCAAATACCAATAATACCGATTTTTTCTGCATCAACCTGCTCCTGCACTGAAAGAAAATCCACTGCCGCCTGATAGTCCTCAGTATTAATATCAGGTGATGCCATATAGCGTGGCTCGCCTCCGCTCTCCCCTGTATAAGACGGGTCAAATGCAATGGTGAGAAAGCCCCGCTTCGCCATAGTCTGTGCATACAAACCTGCCGCCTGCTCTTTTACGGCCCCAAACGGTCCGCACACAGCTATCGCAGGAAGCTTGCCCTCCGCATCTTTCGGCACATACATATCAGCCGCAAGTGTGATACCATAGCGGTTATGAAACGTTACCTTGCTGTGATTTACCTTATCGCTTTTTGGAAATACCTTATCCCATTCCTGTGTTAGTTCTAAATGTTCCATTTGATTTTCCTCCTTTTTTAACACCTGCCCTTAATTTGGCAGGTTTCAATAAAACATATTGTCATAATCCTTTTCTCAATTGAAATACTAAATAATCAAGGCAATCCACTCTATGTTGGTCATCGTGAATTTCGCCTAACAACTTTTTTCTATGTGCTGCCAGCACTGATAACGCCAAAGGTACTTCATCATTTTTTATATGTCCGAGTATATTTTTTGCCTCGTCATCATCACAGCCTGCATCTGCCAGATTTTCCAACAAGATGGCATCAATATCGTTTGCCTGTGCCATGTTCCACCTCCTTTGTACTTTATCTCTACTTCAATTATAATAACATTCGCAGTTATTTCAAAATACTTATAACTTATATCCTGATATTCTTGACACGAATATCTGTTCAAGTTAAAATTTACTTGAACACTGCTTCGGATATTTTGATAAAAATAATGCCTTTAGCTTTTTATCTGCGTATGACTTGAACAGATATGATATTTATATTTTCTATCTGCGTATAATTTATGGGGATATAACCTTTATAGCTTCTATCCGAATATGATTGATTGAAATATAAATATTACACTTTAATGTGTACCTTTAAACTAATAAAACAAATTTTTGAGGTGCTATATATGGAAATTAGAACACTACGTTATTTTTTAGAAATTGCAAGAGAAGAAAATATGTCGCGTGCCGCTGAAAAGCTCCATGTCTCACAGCCCACACTATCAAGAACCATGAAAGAGCTGGAGGAGGAACTTGGCAAACAGCTTTTTACAAGAAGCAATTACAGTATCCATCTGACAGAGGAAGGAATGCTTTTGCGGAAACGGGCTGAGGATTTGCTTGAAATGGCAGACAAAATCACAGAAGAATTCAGCTCCATGAATGATGAGACCATCAGTGGTGAAATCTACATTGGCTGTGCTGAGTCACATCTCGTTAAGTACCTTGCCCGTGCAATAAACAACGTGCATCAATTATATCCTGATATACGATACCGCATCACCAGCGGCGATACAAAGCAGGTAACGGAAAAACTACGAAAAGGACTTTATGATTTTGCCTTTATCGTTGAACCACCCGATTTGTCGCAGTATAATTACCTTGAGATTCCTGAGACGGATACATGGGGTGCCGTCGTCCCGACATCACACCCCCTTGCCCAAAAAGCATGCGTTACAGTAGATGACCTTATTCCTTATCCGATTTTCATTTCCCGACAGTCATATGCTGTTGATTTACCCCGTTGGTGTGGAGAAAAAACTGAAAAGCTGAATATGATTGCAAACTTTAATCTGTCATACAATTCATCCATATTTACAAAAGAAGGTCTCGGAATCACGCTGACCTTTGATAATCTTATCAATACAAGTAAGGAAAATGGTCTGGTATTTCGTCCGTTACATCCGAGACTTGAAAATAAGATGTATATCATATGGAACAAATATCAGGTATTTACTCCTGCTGCTAATATACTGATGGAACATCTTAAACAGTTTTTAAATCATCCCCGTCCAGCTATACAGCGGATAAATTGAAAACCATTTTGCCACCGTAAAACCAAGCAGATTTAAAACCATAGGAACAGCCAAAATGAGCAGGGCAAAAAACACAGTCTGCACCTGATTTTTTCTCCATATTGATATTCCTATTGTTGCCAGCGTTATAAGAACTGCTGCCAAAAGCTGGGAGAGTACAAAAAGCAGGATAAAGCATCCGATTGTCATGGACACAGGAAAATCTGCAAAATGGGAAACGCTTGTAATATCTGCACCAAGACTATGCATCGAATAGACAGAAGCAATATGAATCATCCTGCTCACAACACAGGCAATGACAGGGACTGCTGCCACCATACTGCAAATCAAAGCCTTTCTTACCAGTATCTTTCTTTTTCCTGCCTTTGTTGCACCAACCAAAACCAACGAACCGTTTTGATATTCCATCGCCACCGCACCACTTACTGCAAGAATAATACCAATGGATAATATTAGCAGACTGGTGGAAAAATCATCTTCCAAAATACCAAACAAATACAGATATCCCGTATCGTACACAAAGCTGCCACCCTCTGATTTTATATGTGCATACTGCTTCTCAACACGCAAAAATGCAGGATAAAAAGCAAGCGTCATATTTGCCTGGGATTTTAAAGAATCGCCTGCATCCTCACTGATTTCACCCGCAGCAATCCTCTCATTGATTTCCTCTATTTTTTGCAGTGCTTCCTCATACCTCGCCTTTTCAGATAATACAAGAGCCTCTTTTTCGTCTGTCAGTCCACCCTCAAGCTCTATCATAATACTTTGATAATACTGTTCTCCAACGGAGGGTGTATAGGTTTGGTCAACGTTGTTGTATATCAGCAATACTGCAAATAACAAAACAATAAATAGTGCTTTGTTCGTTATCAATATTTTATATCCCTCATGCCGCCAAATGTTGGTATGCGGTTTAAATGGTATGGAAAATGGCAGTGCAAGCTTTTTCACTTCAAAACTTTTCATTCGGCAAAAGCCAGATAAGCTTCCCACAATGCCAATCAAACAAATAACAAACGTAAGCCAAAGTGACAGTCCAAGTCTTGCCACAGGGTATCCAAACAAATTAAAATTCAAATAACCGCCGTAAATATTTTCTGTCTTCATCAGCCCTATCAAATTCACATATTTTAATACTGATAATGAAGAGCCTGCTGGAATCAGGTAATAAAGCAGTGCACTTCCACCAATGCACAGTGCTCCCGCCAAAAATGGCAACACTGCAGCTTCTGACAATATACAAAAAATCGTAAGCACTGCACCAATTCCAAACAACACCAAAGCCTTTGTAAATACAGAAAGGAATATATATCCTAAAATACTGATGGAAAGACTGCTTTCCGTATATTCTGCAATGGACTGTAATCCCGCTGTAAAATCAAGCCAGCCTGTTCCCCACCCGAAAAAGAATATACTTACCGCATAAAACAAGCCTGTCAAAAATACACAGTAGATAAAAAGTGATACCAGTTTAGATGCAATGCTGTCCATGATACCATGTCTCGTGCTTCTCGTAATGAAAAACAGTTTTTTCTCCTTTTCCTCTACAATCATACTGCCCACAAAGAGCATTATTCCAAGAAAAAGCAAAATATCCACCCATATACTTTCCATTGCAGAAACAATTCCCTTTGTTGGCATAAACCGTATATTCTGATTTGTCAGCTCCGCATAATCCTCCGCACTTTTTTGCAAATTTCTAGAGCTAAAGGTATCCTTGTCTGCACCGCCAAAAATAGATATTCCGTTTAAGGTTTCCTTATTTTCCTGAATGGACGCAAGATACTCTCCATAGCCTGAAACCATTTTCCATTCGTCATATATTTCATCAATCAGGCATTGCTCCTGTTCCAGTGAATCCGTAAATTCAAGATAGTTTCCCGATTGATACAATTCATAATATTGTTCAAATACTCCCGGATTATTTTGCATCTCCTGCTCTGCCAAAACATTACCCATCTCATTTTGAAAAGACTGCATGGAAAAAATATCACGTACAAATAAGATGCCGTCTATTTTCTCCTTAAGCCCTGTGATATAATTTCCTTTTTCTGTCTCATCCTTTCCCAAAAGCTCCGTCTGTATTGCTTTATATGCAGATAGAGATGGTGTGCATTCATACGGCAGGGATGTATACCACAGTAAAAACAGATGAATAAACACTAAAACACAGACAGATAATATAAAGCTCCGCTTCTTTAACAGTTTGCCAAGCTCAAATGGAATCAGCCGCAGCATAACACCCCTCCTCACCAAACACGTACATATAAACTTCCTCCAGATTTTGACTTTCCCCATATTTATGGCAAAGGGCTTCCACCGTATCCCTGTCAACAATGGTTCCACTGCGGATAAGCAGTATTTCACTGGCAATCGGTGCGATATCCGATACCACATGAGTAGAAACAAGAATAATTTTATCTCCTGCAAGTTCTTTAATTTGCTCCCTGACACGAACCCGCTCCTTAGGGTCAAGTCCTGCCGTTGGCTCATCTAATACAATCAGCTTTGGATTTCCCAAAATTGCCTGGGCAATCAGTATCCGCTGCTTCATTCCGCCTGAATATCCGCCTATTGCCCTGTCTGCTACCTCCTGCATATTCACATAAGACAGGACACGTTCCAATTCCGTCCCTACATCCTTTTTTGATATCCCTTTCAGTGCCGCCATATATGCCAAAAACCGCCTGCCTGTAAAACTGTTGTAAAGTCCCTGCTGTTGGGGAGCATAACCAATCAGACTGCGGAACTCTGCTCCCAGTTTACAGATTTCAGTGCCGTTCCATAACACAGTTCCATCTGTAGGCTTAATATTTCCCGTAATAATGTTCATCAGGGTAGACTTTCCTGCACCGTTTGGACCAAGCAGCCCATAAATGCCGCAATCAAGTGCAACTGACACGTCATCCAGTGCAGTTTTTTCTTTATATTTTTTTGTAATATGGTTTAATTCCAGCATCCCCGAAAACCTCCTTACTTGCCTGGTCCAATCATTTCAATACTGCGGTAATTATCTTTTCCCGAAAACAGGTCTTCCTTTTTCATCAATGCATACTTATACTGATGAATTTCATAGGAACCATCCTCATAACTTGTAGCATCATAATCATAGATAAATAAAGCATCCTCTTTCGTTTCCCCACAAAATTCCAGTGCCCATCCATTACACTTATTGACAAGCGGTGTTTTGGTTATCTCCCCTGTCTGCGTGTTTACAAAATACCACGTCGGGTCTCCTCCAAGGTTCCATTCCCTACAGCACAGCGTATTTTCAAAAGTATACATAATAAGATTTTGCGGCAGTGCACAAAGTGTTTTTTTCTCACCTGTCTCCAAATTAATGACGTCAATATTCTCATTTTCATTTGATGATAAATACATACTGTCACCATTCAGTTCCATTGAGCTGTCATACTTGTTGGACTGTCTGTAAATTTCCTTCAACTGTCCGCCATTTTCATTTAAACGTGCATATACAGTTGAAGAATTATTATACAATTCCCGATATACATCATCGTCCCACATTTCTTCCCGTGATATTTCACGTCCAAAATCAATACCATACAGTATAAAATCATTTTTACAGCATCCGATAATACGCCATGAAATGTTATCGTCAAACTCCATCGGACAAACCTCATGCATCTGAAGCGAGGTAAGATTTAAAAATACCAGTTTCCGTTCCTGGGATGTTGTGTACGTTGCCCCTTCCATCTTGTCCGTTGAAAGCTTTTTGGTAATAAGATAAATTCCCTCATCATTTGCAATTACCATATCTTCAATCGTTAAATCTGAGTCAAAGGTGTAGACTTTTTTCCGCTCAGTTCCATCCAGATTTGCACGGTACAACGCGGCAGGACTGCTTTCCACCTCATTTCCATCACCAAAGGCTACAACGTTTTGGGACAGGGAACCGTCATCATCGTATTCACGACTTAAGATATACAGGCTGTTTTGAAATACAAATAGCTTGCTAGATTGAATTGGAAAATCATCATAGGAAAGTACGGCAGGACAGTCTAACGTATCGTGCTTGCACCCTGCTGTGCTACATAGATAAACCTCACGTCCTGATGCAAAATCCATGTACATTAAATGTGTTCCATAATTTCCGTCACTCAGCTTGGAAACTTCAAACGGCATGTAATAATACCCCTCCTCGGTGTTGCAGGATGGTTCGCCATTTTTGCTATTCAAAAGCTTAAGCTCACCCTTTGAGACGCTGTCGCTTATGCCTGTTACCTTTTGCAGTTCAGAATTGTGTACTGTATTTTCTGCATTTGTTTTTCCGCCACAGGCACAAAACGATAAGCAGATAATCATTGCCATCATAAAAAGTAAATATTTTTTCATAAAAAAAGACCTCCTTGTTTTTTGTACAAGAAGATCTTAAAATAGAAACGTCAAAAAATAGTCAAACCAAAAGAGAAATTTTTACACAGGCACCCTTTTCTGTGTTTGACAGCTCCATATCGCCGCCATGCTTTCTACACAAAAGCCTGCTGATGGAAAGCCCGATACCCAAATGTCCATCCTTATCGGCAATCAGCATAGTTTTCTTTTTTGCATTCAGAATTTCCGGGGTGAATCCGCCTCCATCATCTGTCACGCTGACAAAAAGCATTGTATCTGGCAAAGAAAAATCAAGCTGTATTTCTTTTTTGGCATACCGTATTGCATTGTTTACCAGATTTTCCAAGATTCGGTAAAGCACAGTAGTATCAACCTGTATTTCCTTATCTGGCAAATGATTAGCCGCATGCAGCGTTATTCCTTTTTTCTCAGCTAAAAGTTCCAAATCCTCTGAAATATCCTCTGCAAACTTAGCCGCTGTCACAGTCTTTCGGGCAAGCTGCATTTCTTCAAGCTGGTTTAACAGCCTCACTGATTCTGTGTACTGCCCCAGCCGCTCTGCCGATTCACCAAGATTGTGAACGATATGCCTTGTTTTTTCCTTACTCATTTCCCCGTGTTCAAGTCCCGCTTCCAGATACTCCGTATAGCCTTTTATAATGGCAATGGGATTACGCAGGTCATGGGCAACCGAAGCCTGCAGCAGTCTTCGTTCTTCCAGCATATTCCACATTTCTTTATTGTTTTCGCAAAGTTCCATCCTCATATCCTCAAAGGAGTGGCACAAATTCCCCATTTCATCCTTACAATCGTAAGTAATTTCAAAATCAAGATTTTGTTTTGCAATCTGCTTTGTCGCATCTGCCAGCAAATGAAGAGGCTGCCTCAGCTTTCGCCTGTAAAAATAGATGCTGCACAAAAAAATTGCTGCAAATGCCAAAATTGTAGGTGCAGCAAACATTATGATTCCACACAGCTTATAAGCGAGCTTTCTTTTTGGTGTAAGGGAGTCTGCGCCTGTTTCTATTTTTTGTATGGAGTACTTTGTTTCTTTTATATTATTTAAAATCTCACCATCATTATCGTACATTTCCAGAGACGGCACGGCTGATAAATCTCCGCCAATTTCCAAAAGGTAAGAACTCACTGTAACATTTCCATTTGCAAAGGTTTCTTCCATTGTAAGATATACCTGATTGGGATTCGGTAACAGCCAATGCCGAAATGCAACACATCCTCCGATAATCAACGCCGACAAAACAACCACTATCCCCACGGAAAACAGGACGGTCAGCATAAGAAAACGCTTTAACGGCAAATCGCTCCATTTCTTTTTTAACGCTTCCATTTGTATCCTACCCCCCAGACCGTTTCAATATATTCCTCGCCTGTTACTGCATGAAGCTTGGCACGTATCTTCCTTACATGCTCCTTAATCACGTCTGCACTACCCTCCGCATCATAGCCCCATATCCGTTCATAAATGCGTTCCCGGTCAAATACCTGACCCGCGTTTGTTAAAAGAAACTCAATTAATTCAAACTCTTTTTTTGAAACCTCAATTTCCATATCCCTGAAAAATATACGGTGCTCTGTAAGATTTACAAGCAATTCTCCCGATGTTAGTACCGATGTGGAACCGCTTCGGACACGTTCATCACGCCTTAAATGGGCAGACACTCTTGCCGCAAGCTCCTTTAAGCTGAATGGCTTTGTTATATAATCATCCCCACCATACTGTAATCCATTTATTTTATCCTGCTCGGTAATTCTTGCAGTCAAAAACAGTATGGGGCAGGAAACATGGTTGCGTATCGTCTTACAAAGCTCCAGTCCATCCATATTGGGCATATTGATATCAAGTATAATCAAATCAGGCTTTTTCGGAAGCAGCGTCAGGGCCTGCTTTGCACTGTTTGCAGTGTAAGTCTCATATCCCTCATCCCCTAAATAATCCGAAAGCAGCTCGGTCATCATCATTTCGTCGTCCACAATTAAAATTTTATGCTTCATCCAAACACCTCCTTGAAAGAGAAAAATAGCCATGTGCAAAAGTCTGTTTTTATAAATGTCCGTTGTACAATATAGACAAATTACCACAAGACACGCTTTCGCTATGCGTCGCACGTAGCGGTACGTAAGATGCTAAAAAACAGCATCTAAGTACCGACGGCTCCACAATGTCTTGTTTGTAATATTGTCTATATTGCACAACTACTTTTTTAGAAATAGCAAGTTTTGTTCATGGCTAGAGAATAACCTTTAAAAATCAAAAAAGTGTCAAGATTTGTAATCAACTTATTCTACACCCTATTTTTTTCAAACCATTCAACTGCAAAATCGACCAACTTTTTTATTCTCTCCCATTGAAAAATTTATCTCCTTTTCCAGATTCCCTTATGGGGTCCTATGTAAACGGAGGGTAGCAGTCTCTCCAGAGAGGGCTAACCGCCTACCATCTTAGTAGTCCCAAAATGACAATAACATAGTTCGGCAATTGTTTCAATCTTCTTGCTACTATAGAATTATACAGAAAGATATGGTATATTGTTGGTGACGCTGAAAATGAAAAGCATATATCTTATTGATATACGTAAAAATTGGAGGTATTTATGAAAAAGAAAGTAAAAATTGGTGCAGTCATTTTCATCTTACTGATTTTATTATTTCCAATTAAAACGCATCTAAAAGATGGCGGCACTGTTGAATATAGAGCAATATTATATAAAGTATCAGACGTTAAAACATTAATTTCCGAAGAAGAAATGAAAGAAGAGGGAAAACTCACACCATATGACCAAGGTATTATTATAGAAATATTGGGTTTTGAAATTTTTAATAATGTCAGATAAATTCCTATTTATAAAGGGACACCTGCGTAACAAAAGACCAATCCAGCTATATCCTTTCCTATGGTGCAGTGCTTTTCTTAGGAACAAAAAATGTGTCCTGATAACCCTTTTCCAGTTTCAATCTATAGCTATCCCATTCCTCCTCTACTCCAGCATAATACTTTTCACCGACTGTCTGCCTATTTTTTTTGAGTAACAATATAAAATAAGCTCATACGAAAGAACAAATGCCACAAGTGAAACAATTAACGCTTTATAATCAAAGTTATATTCAGGCATATCGGATAAGTTAGCAAACACAATATCTACCATAATTCTAAGCAGCACATATTGATATATCGTACCAACAGCAAAGCCTATATAAGAAATGGGGCGATACCCATTTAAAATGGAATGACTGCATTCTTTTTGCGAATAGCCAAACACTTTCATCATGGCAATTGTCTTTGTATTCGCTTTTATTACACTCGTGAGCGACATGAGCAGCGTCATAAATGCCAGTATAAGCCCAATTGAAATAATCATCCATGCAAATGACTCACTTGCCAGGTCTTTCATGGACATGGACATCTGGGTCATTGCCGAAAAACAAAAGGCAGAAAATGAAACAAAAAATACCACTATCTTTCTGCTTCTTACTGTGCTCTTTCTCAAATCCGCCAAAAATGGCAAATCCTCATTTTCACATTTACTGCTTTTCACTTTCACCCTTTGCACTTCCTTAAGCAAATGGAGCACAGGATTTTTCATTTTCAAATATGCATATGCTACGGATAACAGCATAAAAAATAAAGTTGGCAGCAAAATCAGTAAAATGGCAAGTCCAAAATGCAACTGTGGTGATAGTTGCGGGAAAAGCTCCTCCGCATTTTGCATTTCATAAAAGATCGGCATATATGCCATGGCACCGATATATCCCAAAAGCGTGCCTGCAAATACGCTCATGCCAAATATCCAAAAATGCTTGGCGATATTTAATCTTGACCAGCCAAGGGCTTTCAAAATTCCAAGTTCTTTTCCATGGCTGTCAATGTAATTTTTTATGTAGAAAATCAGCATAATAATTGTTGTAATTACGAGACAGCCTCCGGAAACACCCGCTGTAACCTTGCCGCTTGCAACCAATGCATCATACATGACAAGCCCCTGCTCTGTGGTTATTGCATTTTTTATATCGGCAACATCAATATTATAGTTTAAAAATAAGGAACACACAAAAACCGCACAACAGCTCACGATTGTGATTGCAAACAGCTTTGCCAAATCCTTTATTCCGATAACCATATACTCACCATCCAATCCCATAAGCAGTTTTCTGCGTCTCATTTGTATAGATTTCGGAAATTTTTCCGCTGTTCATTTTAATGACGGTTCTTGCCATTTCCGCAATATTTAAATTGTGGGTTACCATCACAATCGTAAATCCATACTGTTTTTGCAGTTTGCAAACATAGTCAAGCACCTGCCTGCCTGTCTCCTCATCAAGGGCACCTGTCGGCTCATCCAGAAACAATACGTTTGGTTTTTTCGCCAAAGCCCTTGCCACCGACACCCTCTGCTGTTCACCGCCCGAAAGCTCACTCGGATATTTCTTCCTTTTATCCTTAAGCCCCACTGCTTCAATAACCGCCTCAAACTCTTTATTTTCGGCTAAGTCCGCACCCATCCTTACATTTTTTATGACATTCATATTTGGAAGTAAATAATACTGCTGAAAAATAAATCCGATATTATGCTTTCGAAACGCCGTAAGCTTGTCATCAGAAAGCTCCGTGATATCTGCACCATCATAAATAACCTGACCATTTTCAGGTCGCTCTAAACCTGACATGACATTGAGCAGGGTAGATTTACCCGAACCGGAAGCCCCTAAAATAACGACAAAATCCCCATCCTCTATTTTAAGGTTCAAATTTTTCAGCACCTGAAAACGGCTTCCCCCTTTTCCGTAAAACTTGCTTATCTCCTTTAATTCAATCATCCTTTTTTTCCTCTTTTACCCTTTTTAATAAGCCAATAAATACATCTGTCATCATCCCACTGATTTCTTCACCTGTAAAATGACACATTTTCGTTGCACATAGGGAAGCAATTCCGTGGGTATAAATCCATAAATGCCTGTATAACCTCTCAGCATCTTTTTCATTCATTCCATATTCCCCAGTAATAGATGCAAGAATTTTATCATAGCTTTCATCAATGACAGGCAGTACATGGTTAATGTCAGGCTGTTCGGACTGCTCACTCATAAATAAAATTTGGAACAGCTTCGGTTCTCTCATTGCAAACAAAATGTACTGTGTGCCTACTCCTTTAAATGCAGGCTTTTCCAATAATCCTTTTTCAACATATCCCTTATAAATATCCTTAATGGCTTCCAGCACTTCCCTCTGGACTTCTTCCATATTTTCAAACACGGTAAAAATGGGACACGAAGAACTACCCAGCTTTTTTCCCAGTGCCCTTGCCGTTAAACTCTCAAAGCCGTCTGTTCTGACAAGCTCCAAAGCAGCACTTGTAATCTCCTCTTTTGTAAATTTCGCTTTTGGCGGCATACTGTTTATCCTCTTTCTATAACAAATGTTTTATAACAAGTGTTCTAATTATATAATTTATACTATTTAATGTCAATATAAAAACCGTATTTCATATAAAAAAATAAGTCGTCTTAAATGCCGTAGTTTGTATCTTAGCAGGTTCCACAGGAAAAAAGTGTAACCACACTTTGTATGGTCACACTTTTGATTCATTCTTTTCATTTTTACTCAATCTTTTTACTTCTATTCTTAATCAACTTTCTAATTCTCTCAATAATAATACAAACCACTGCACCTATAAACAGTCCCAAACCATTTTGCAAAAATAATGTTCCGTCAAGCAAATCCTCCCGACTGGCAATATCGCCCAAAATTATTTTTGTAACATAATTGCCAACGATTGATAATAAAAACAAAATTCCAAATAAGTCAAATGCCCCAACCTTGCAAAACCTGCCAAGCAACACAGGAATCCACACGATTGCCAGCCACAGAAAAGCAAGCGGCAGTCCAAATTTAAAAAACCAGGAGTTCGGCTTATCCAACAAATAATAATTAGAAAATTGGATTGTCGCTAATAATATCAGCAGTCCGGCGGAAACAGCAATCATGCAGTTAAAAATTTTATGCCGCCTGCTCCTTGCCAACACATTCAAAATCGCAATACTGTACAAAATAGAAGCGGCAGCAATTGGGAACCATGTAAATCTATGATTGACTGCAAGATTTACAATATAGCAGATGGCAATTGCCAGCCCCAGCAGTATGTTTACAATGTTTAAAACAAGCCTTCTTTTTGTCTGCCTGACAAAGTTTTTTTGGGTGTCAATATCTTTCAGCCTGACATCCACAATTTCCCCTTGCATATTCTGATATACAGCTTTACATGTATCACAGTTCTCTAAGTGCGCCGTTATTTGATTTTTTGTTTCATCACTGACAATTTCATCAATATATAACGGTAACAAATCTTTTACATAATTACATTCTATTTTTTGTTCCATTCTTCTCTTCCTTTCACAAGCTTTTGCTTTCCACGATAAAAGGTTACTCTCGCCCAATTTTCCGTTTTGCCTAATATGTCGGCAATTTCCGAAAACTGTAAATCTCCCGACAATCTTAAATACATTACTTCCCTTGTTGTCGGGTCAAGATTGTGCATAAGACGGAACAGTTCCACTTTCTCAGCATTATCTATACATGTCTGTTCCACATTATCACCTGACGTAATGTTTTCATGCAGAAAATCTTCTCCCCGCTTTTTTCTCTTTGAAAGCTCTTTGTACCACAGATTTTTTGCAATTTGACATAACCAGACAGAGATACTGCACTCGCCCCTGAACTTGTCAATCCCCTTAATCGCCTGATAAAAGGTTTCCTGGGTCAATTCTTCGGCAAGCAGCATGTTATTTGTCTGACTGTACAAAAACTTATACACAGTCTGCAAATTCTTATTGTACATCTCCTCAATTTGTTTCTTGTCCATTTTAACACCTCATACTATATGTTACTTTAAATTGGAATTCGTTACAAACTTTTTTTGAGGGAGGAACAAAGTGTCTTCTGTGCTCTTTATGCTACCACTACTTTTATGGCTCTTTATAGCAGGATTTTAATCCTGCCTTATAGGAAAGTTCCGAGGACTTTCCTATAAAATGAAAAAAGGTGCCGCAAAAATATACGACACCCAGCAAATTTTTTGGTTATTTTAATATCATAACAGAAATTACAGACACATTATCAGCATCCATGATTTCCCTTACAGTAAAGCCAGATGGATTTAACCCTCAATGATGACCTCCGCCATGACCTGACTGATGATGACCTCCGCTGTTTCCACCATGACTGTGCTCTCCTGTCTGCGTACATCCCGCTACCCCACAGGAGTTATGTGTATGGCTCTCCATCTGCGTGCATCCCGCTACCCCACAGGAGTTATGTGTATGGCTCTCCATCTGCGTACATCCTGCTACCCCACAGGAATTATGTATATGGCTCTCCACCTGCGTGCATCCCAGCATCCCACAAGTATGGTATGCATGCCCATCATCCACACTGTGGGGATAACAGTATTCTCCATTATGCATATGCACCTCTGTTTCCGTACAATCTGCTATATCACATCTGGCATGACTATGTTCCCCAATTTGCGTACATCCGTCAATTCCACAAAGACCATGCTGGTGTACTTCCGTCCGTGTACAACCCGAAACCCCGCAGGAAAACGTCATTTTGTCTGACTGAACCGCACCCTTAATCTCTGCCTGCTCCGTCTTCTCGTTCTCTGGCTGTGCCGTGTCCGCAACCTCCATCTGTGTTGCACCCTTGACTTCCTCTGAATGTTTATTCATCTCATAAATTGAGACTATCCCGCCTGATACCATCGCAATCGCAACAAATACAATGGCTGATATTACTTTTTTCTTTACCATTCTTCATTCCTCCCTCTTTTGCGAACAATATCATTAATTATAAGAATATTATATACATAATTTTTTTAAAGTCAATATGCACATTAACATCCAATTTATTTCGATTTCCGACAACGCTAGTATGGGAATCAACAAATCAAAAATCTTGCCTAAGAATATAAATTTTTTCCAAATATATACGCTTTTTCTAAATAATCAGTTTTATCTATTTGTGGTTTTCCGTTCGTATCTCCACAACCACCAGCCAAAATCATTCCCTTATCTTTAAATCCTATATAATTAACCAACGCAAACTGGTAATAAAATACCGCCTGCTCAAAAGTCCAAAAGAAATTATCTGCGGAAGTCATAAGTAAGGCACAGTCTTTTATTGGGTATTTCTCATATCTGCCCACTGGTGGATTTGAATCTTTTTCAGCAATACAATAAAACCTTTCAATAAATGCTTTTATTCTTGAAGATACTGTCCAAAAATAAAGCGGAGAAGCAAACACAATACAATCTGCATTTTTTATTTTTGGTACAATTTCATTAAACGCATCTTTCTGAATGCACGGTTTCCCATATCGGCACGCATTACACCCTAAGCAACCTTTTACTTCATTCTTAATAAGGGAAATCACCTCAGCAGAGTGTCCGACTTCTTTTGCTCCTGTCACAAAAGCATTTATAAGCTGAGCAGTATTTCCTTTTGCTCTGCCTCCACCTTGTATTATGAGTATATTTTTCATTGGATTATTCTCCTCCATAAGCCCCGACATTTGCCAGTCTATTTTTAAAAATTATAGCACAGCTTTATATCCTGTGTAAAAATAAAATCCTGCTTGATATGATGTTGGCTGTATCAAAATATTCTAAAATAAAAAGAAACTGTTACAAATACGCTGACAATCTACATAAATACATACCCTTTTCTATATACGCAATTAGTCTTTATTTCGACTTTATTTCTTTGATATAGATTTCTTAACCACAAAATCAAAAAAGCCCTTCCGTGCCAAAATAGGCATTTAGGGCAGCCATAGGATGTCACGCTCCTTTCAATCGTTTCTTGAACATTTTTCCGCATCAATGGCAAGGACAAGCATCAGAGCATATAGTGCATCCTGTGGATTATGGATATCAATGGAATAGGTATCCGTCCAGTTGAACAGTTCCTTGGACACCATTGCAATGTGCTGTCCTGTGTTTCCAATGATACTGTAATTCCACTCAAAAAAGTTTCCCTCAATATGCCAGCCGTTGCAGTCAATGTTGTATTCTGGCTTAAAAAAGGTGAACTCCTTGCTGATACAGCCGATATATGTATTTCCCAGGTACATTTCAAATTTGGGAAGAAAAGTCAATACCCGCTCTTTGACCGTTCCGACCTCATATCCGTTTCGGTCGAATATTTTTAAGCAATGTCCCCATGAAAGCTGTCCTTTCACAGTATACACTGTTTCGCCTGCCTCATTATAAATATCGTAGCTGTCAAACCATGAGAACAACCGCTGTTTGAATAATAGCTTCATATCTAATTTCCTCACTATCTCATCGTGCAGTTTGTGTTACCAAATTTCTTCCATATTCCCTAAATGAATCCCGATATGACCGATATCAAGAATTACGGCTACGGCAATTATAAATGGATTTCTTCCATAAATCAGCATATTCTGATTTGGCGTAAAAATACGGTGATGTTTACATAGCCAGCAATGAAACACATGAAAATCAATCTTGAATCAGCCGCTCTGTTTTGTTTTCTGTTTGTATAGTGTAGCATGAAAATGTTAAATTTTCAATCGTCCGCTATTTTTATTCTCTCATCGGGGCAATAATATATAAATATGTATCATAAGAGCCTTTCGTCCGCTTCTTTGACTTTTCTCCACTATATACCATAATGTGGACGAAAAAAAATAAGAATGGATGAACTTATTTCAAATAAGGGGTTTCCCATGAGAATTTTTGATTTTACAAAGCTGGCAAATTACGAGTGGAACAGCGAAGTGCTTTCCTTTGTTGCTAAAATACATGAATGCAAGGGCAGACAGGACAGCAAACGCCACAATCAGAATAATACAAATTGTTTTTTCATTTTGAATTCCTTTCTACAAAAAACGCCCGCCTGTGTGATATGCACCTTGTCAAGTAGACAGAAGAAATATCTAAAATTTAATGTAGAT
>CANTEG010000005.1 GCA_947652735.1 uncultured Lachnospiraceae bacterium
AATGGGGTGTGGAATGTCAGAAATTGTACAAGGTGGGTTGGTTTTTACAAATGACAATTGTATAGGATGTAACAAATGTATTTCAAGTTGTCCGGTTATAACAGCCAACAAGGCTGTGGAAATTGACGGAGGACAGAAAATATATGTTGATGGCAATAATTGTGTGGGCTGCGGAGCCTGCTTTGATTCTTGCGAGCATGAGGCGAGAGAGTTCAGGGACGATACGGAACAGTTTTTTGCTGACCTGGCAAAAGGCGAGCGGATATCGGTGTTGTGGGCACCTGCATTTGCAGCAAATTATCCAAATGAGTACAAAAGAATTTTGGGAGGACTGAAAAGGCTTGGGGTCAACAGGATTATCAGTGTCAGTTTTGGCGCAGATATTACCACATGGGGATACATCAAGTATATTACGGAAAACAATTTTATGGGAGGCATATCACAGCCATGTCCTGCCATAGTAAATTACATCGAGCACTATATACCTGAGCTGATTCCAAAGCTCGTGCCTGTACACAGTCCGATGATGTGTGCGGCAATATATGCAAAAAAATATATGCATCTTACGGACAAGCTGGCGTTTATAAGCCCTTGTATCGCAAAAAAATCCGAGATAAGCGATCCAAATACATATGGTTACATAAACTACAACGTAACATTTGACCATCTTGTCAAATATGCAAGAAAAAATAATATAATGGCAGAACCGGCTGCAAATGAAATTGAGTATGGACTTGGTTCCATTTATCCGATGCCGGGTGGTTTGAAAGAAAATGTGTACTGGTTCTGCGGAGAGGATATGTTCATCCGTCAGATAGAGGGTGAAAAGCATGCATATCATTTTCTGGAGGATTATAAACAAAGAGTATTAAAAAATAAACCGCTTCCTTTTATGGTGGATGCACTGAATTGTGCCAAGGGCTGTATATATGGTACGGGTGTTGAGGAAGAAAAGACAAAGACGGACGATACCTTATATGAGCTACAAAAAATAAAGGAAGAAAGCAAGAGTAAAAATCCGAAGAGTGCATGGGCGAAAGGCGCAACGCCTGAAAGGAGATTGAAGAATCTTAACCGCCAGTTCGCAAATCTGAACATTAATGATTTTATTAGGCGGTATACGGACAAATCAGCAGGCTGCAAGATAGAAATGCCGAACCGCAATCAGATTGCAGATATTTTCAACGATATGAATAAGACCACAGAGGTAAAGACCAAAATAAATTGTAGTGCGTGTGGATACGATACGTGTCGTGATATGGCAACGGCAATTTATAATGGTTGCAACACAAAAAGCAGTTGTATCCATTATGTTAAGGATTTGGCGGAAAATGAAAAAATAGAGCTTGAGAGAATGTCTGCTGAGATGGAAACGCAAAACCAGAAAATCCTTGACAAGAACGAAAATATTTCAAATATGATTCTTGATGTTAATGAAAAGTTCCAAACATTGAATGCATCCATTAACGAAATGTCGGCGGGAAATACCAACAATGCTGAGGAGACGGGAAACATAAGTGCTGCAATGGCGGATGTTGTTTCATTCTGTGAAAATATGAAAGTATCTTTTGACAGAATTAATGAGCTTCTGATACAGCTAGGTGAAAATAACGAGAATATTACATCTGTTGCTGCACAGACCAATCTTTTGTCGCTGAACGCATCAATTGAGGCGGCACGTGCAGGAGAGGCAGGAAAAGGCTTTGCAGTTGTTGCATCTGAGATTAAAGGGCTCAGTGAATCCAGCCGAAATACTGCGTTAGACAGTGACCGTAACAAGGATGAGATTGTCTCTGCAATGGATAAGTTGAATGAAGAATCAAGAAGACTTATGGAGATTGTAGACGAGGTAAACGGACGTATCAGTACATTGGCGGCAAGTTCAGAGGAAATTGCTGCAAGTGCTGCAATGGTAGGTGATATAGCAAACAATTTGAAAGAAGATTTTGATGCTATAGCATCTATGTAAAATTATATAAAATTGCACATAATTAAATCATAAATGACATATGGTATCTAAGATTGATTAAGATACCATATGTCATTATTTAAATTATAAAGAGTAAAACGAAAAGGAGATGTATGATATGTGTACAGCACTAACTTATAGCACAGATGTGCATTATTTTGGGCGAAATCTTGATTTGGAGTATTCCTATAATGAGACAGTCACTATAACACCGAGAAATTACCCCTTTGTTTTCAGAAGAACAAAAACAGTGAACCAACATTATGCGATGATTGGAATGGCATACGTTATGGACGGATACCCACTATACTATGATGCAACAAATGAGATGGGGCTTAGTATGGCATCACTTAATTTTCCGGATTATGCAAAATATAACCGTCCGAAGGAGGGAAAGGACAACATTGCAACTTTTGAACTGATACAGTGGATTGTAGGTCAATGTAAAGATGTGTCTGAGGCTAAAAAGCTACTTGATAATATTAATATTACGGATGATTTGTTTGATGATACACTTCCGCTTGCGACACTTCATTGGATTATTGCAGACAGAAATAGTGCAATAACGGTTGAAGCGGTTGAGGATGGATTAAAGATATATGACAATGCAATAGGAATCCTTACAAACAGTCCGCCTTTTGAGATGCAGATTTTTAATTTAAATAATTATATGAGTGTGACCTCAGGCATACCCGTAAATTTGTTTTCGGATAAGATTGACCTTAAAACATACAGCAGAGGTATGGGTGGAATCGGTCTTCCGGGAGATTTTTCCTCCATGTCACGTTTTATAAGGGCAACGTTTATTAAGTTAAATTCGGTGTGCAGCAAGGTGGGGACGCAGGGCTTAAGTCAGTTTTTTCATATATTGAATGCGGTGTCACACCCACGTGGCTGTGTATGTATGGGAAATAATAAATATGAGGTGACGGTTTACAGTTCATGCTGTGATGTGGACAATGGAATCTATTATTACACCACATACGACAACAGCCAAATAAGTGGAGTGTCAATGCGTAATGAAAATCTTGATGGTAGTGAGCTGATAATTTACCAGCTTATTACAGGGCAGCAGATAAGGATTCAAAACTAAAAAATTATAAAAAAGTGACGGAACATATTACTTCGGGAATTGATAAAATTGGTTATATATGGTAGTATAAAACCAATTATAATAACGGGCATAAATGTAGCAAGGGGTTTCAATTGATTGTGTTAAGTTACAAGGGGGTAATAGGGTTTTGTACAAAAAGTTTTTTACAAAGAGGTTAAAGAAACGCTTTTTTGCGGGTGCTGTTGCGGCAGCTCTTTCCATAAGCATGATAAACATGCCTGTGAATATTGCGTATGCAGGCAGTAACATAGACTTATCAGCTTATGTGAGCATGTCGGGTAAATCTGAGACGGCAACGGCATACGGAAGCAACAATCCGTCAGCGTCAGTATTGATTAACCTTCCATCAGACATGGATGAAAGATCAGAGTTTCAGTCGCTTGGAGTAGGAAAGCTTCATGTGAATTTATCAGTATCAGGCTTTAGTGCCTGTGCAGGAGAGACGGCAGGGGCACTTTTGTTTTTGCAGGATGATGTGGATTATGGATGGAATGACGGGAATAGCTGGGCTGCACTTACAACAAGCGGCAGCATTGACCTTACGTTTGATATGACGTCGGTAAACTGGGGGTCAGGAAGTAAGGTTGGAAAGTTGGGTATTCAGTTTACAAATTTGGCAGAGGGAAGTACTGTAAGCTACAGTATCAATTCCATCTATTTTGACGCGACGGGAGATTATTCTAGTGGCGGCAACGGGGGCGGAGAGGTCGATTACGGAGACATAGAAAATAATTACGCGAAGCTTCTCCAGTATTCACTTTATTTTTATGATGCCAATATGTGTGGTACGGAAGTGAATGAAACAAGTCTTGCAGATTGGCGTGGTGATTGCCACACAGGTGACAAGACTACATATCAAAGAAGTGATGGCTCAACTGTTTCGGTTGACCTTACAGGTGGGTTCCATGATGCAGGTGACCATGTAAAATTTGGACTACCACAGGCATATGCGGCATTTGTGCTTGGAATGAGCTATGACACGGATAAGGCTGCCTATACGATGGCAGGTCAGGTGGGACATTTACAGAGTATAACGGAGTATTTCGCAGATTATCTTGTGAAATGTACAGTTCTTTCTGCGGACGGAACAACAGTTGAAGCATTTTGCTGTCAGGTAGGACAGGGTGGTTCAGGGTACGACCACGGATATTGGGGAGCACCTGAAAATCAGGGAAACAGTAACAGACCTATTTTCTTCACAAGTGCAAGCGATCCGTCAACGGATATTGTATGTCTTTCTTCTGCGGCACTTGCCATGCATTATAAGAATTTTGGCGGAGACAAATATCTGGATACGGCAAAGAAGCTGTTTGATTATGCAGATAAAAACACGAAAGCTGTCAACAAGTCGGCAAGTACCTTTTATATATCATCAGCATGGGAGGATGACTACTGTTTAGCAGCACTTATGCTTTATAAGGTAACAGGAGAGGAGATGTACCTTTCCAAATTTAATGTACTTTCTTCAAATGCAAATGCACAAAAAGGATACTGGCCGCTTGGATGGGATAATGTAGGTCCTGCTGTTGCATATTATAACAACAACTCAGCACCTTTAAATGCAGTGATGAATTTAAATGATGGAACAACTTTGAATGACGGATACAGATGCTTAAGTGACTGGGGTTCGGCAAGATATAATACATCTATGCAGTATATTGGCCTTCTCTATGATGATTTGAATCATTCAAATACATATGAGACTTGGGCGAAAAAACAAATGAGCTGTATTCTTGGAAATAACAACTCGCGTACATGCTTTGTTGCAGGATACAATTCATTAAGTGCGAAATATCCACATCACAGGGCTGCTTCTGGTTATACAGGCGGTGATAAGGGACAAACACCACAGGCACATGTACTTTTGGGTGCTCTTGTTGGTGGACCGATGACAAATGGCAGCTATACTGATTCAGCCAGTGATTATACATGTAATGAAGTTGCAATCGATTATAATGCAACGTTGGTTGCAGCGGCAGCGGCATTATACCGCAGAAACTGCACGGATAAGACAACACAGTATCTGGATGGGGATTATTACCATGTAGGAGAAACAGCACCTGTAGGACCTGATACAACTACAACACCTGACAATCCTGATGATAAGACAACAGGTTCAAGCGAGACAAGCGGTGATGATAAGTCAACTGAAAAAACCGAGGATGATAAGACGAGCAGTTCAACGGAAGATGACAAGACAAGCAGCTCGACAGAGACAAGCGAGGACGACAAAACGAGCAGCTCGACAGAGACAACGGAAGATGACAAAACAAGCAGCTCGACAGAGACAACGGAGGACGATAAGACGAGCAGCTCAACGGAAGATGACAAGACAAGCAGCTCGACAGAGACAACGGAGGACGACAAAACAAGCAGCTCGACAGAGACAACGGAGGACGACAAAACAAGCAGCTCGACAGAGACAACGGAGGACGACAAAACAAGCAGCTCGACAGAGACAACCGAAGATGACAAAACAAGCAGCTCGACAGAGACAACCGAGAATGATAAGACAACAGAGTCAACTACCACAGAAGCACCGTCAAAGCCTGTTATTAAGTTAAGCAAGCCTAAAATTAAAAAGGTTGAAAATACTGCTTCAGGAGTAAAGATTACATGGGGCAAGGTTGCAAATGCAAAACGATATGATGTGTACAGAAAAATTGGCAGCGGAAAAGCCAAAAAGATAGCATCTGTCAAAAGCGGCACTTCGTATATTGACAAGAAAGCGAAAAGCAACGGAAAGGTATACTATTATGCCGTACGTGCGGTTAATGGTTCCAAATATACAACATCAAAGTATTTGAAGACCGTTTATGTAAGCAGGCCGGCGATTTCTTCTGCTAAGAGTAAATCAAGCAAAAAGATGACCGTAACATGGAAGAACATTAAAAAGGCAAGCGGATATCAGATTCGGTATGGCTTGAATAAAAATCTTTCCAAGGTAAAACCGGTTACGGTAAAGGGTGGTTCTAAGAAAACAAAGACTATTTCCTCTTTGAAAAAAGGTAAGAAATATTATGTACAGGTGAGAGCATACAGGAAAGTCAAGGGTAAAAATTATTATTCAGACTGGAGCGTGCGAAAGGTGGTAAAGATTAAGAAATAAATAAAAAAATGTTCTGATTTTAAAAAAATTAAAAAAATATAAATAAAAAGTCGCCTTTTTTATACAATAATAAAAAGGCGACTGGATTTTATTTTTTTAAATCTAAGTATTTCTATTTTTAATTTAAATTTAAATATGCGGAGGTTAAAATTATGAACAAAAAATTAAGCTGGATATCAAAAATATGCTTTGGTATCGGTGCTTTTGGAAAGGATGCGGTCTATGCGATTGTAGGTACTTATCTGATGATGTACCTGACAGATTACCGTAGTGTGGCACCTGCTTTTGTGGGAACGCTTTTTATGGTGGCAAGAATATGGGACGCATTTAACGACCCATTTATGGGGATGATAGTGGATAATACGAGGACGAAATGGGGTAAATTCCGTCCTTGGATTCTTATTGGTACAATATTGAATGCAATTGTACTTGTACTGTTGTTTTTGGATAATGGTCTTGAGGGAAAGAGTTATCTTGTATGGTGCTCGGTTTTTTATATACTGTGGGGTATGACCTATACGATTATGGACATTCCATATTGGTCATTAGTACCAGCACTTACTGACGACGAAAATGAGAGAAGTCAGATTTCAGCAATCCCACGTATATTTGCAAGCTGTGCATGGCTTGTAATAAATTCATTTGGGCTTATAATGGTTGCAAAGCTTGGAAACGGTAATGATGTAAGAGG
Source organism: uncultured Lachnospiraceae bacterium (assembly GCA_947652735.1). Classification (GTDB taxonomy): domain Bacteria; phylum Bacillota; class Clostridia; order Lachnospirales; family Lachnospiraceae; genus Coprococcus_C. Next base: position 6,884 of record CANTEG010000005.1, read on the forward strand.
ATTTTCCATACTTGCTACTATTATAGCTGTTGTTTTTATTTTTGCTTCAATTGTTACATGTCTTACATGTAAGGAGCAGATTGTTACACCAAGTGCTGAAAAAACATCCATCAAGGGAATGATGAATGTTTTGTTTAAGAATGATCAGGTTAAGATTGTTCTTGGCATAGCCTTATTCTTTAATATTGCCTATCAGCTTTCAAACAGCTTTGCCTTGTTTTACTTTAAATATGTGGCAGAGCGGACGTATGATGACCCGGGAAACGGTATACTTTACCCTGTTTATGCCGCTGTTGCCGGCTTTGCACAGATGGGCTCAATGGCAGTTCTGCCATTTCTTTCACAGAAAATAGGAAAAAAAGTTTCATTTTTCATGGCAAGCTTTTGTCCTGTAGTGGGCTTTGCCCTTCTATGGATATTCGGTTATTTTATACCGAAAAATGCACTTGCAGTAGGTATATGCAGTGGTATAATCAATGTTGGAATTGGTTTTATGCTTGTATTTATAACCGTATTCCTCTCAGAGGTTGTTGATTATGGTGAGTATAAGCTTGGAACAAGAAATGAAAGTATATTATTTTCCATGCAGACATTTGTGGTTAAGTTCGCAGGTGCTTTCAGTGGATTTTTAAGTGGTATAGGACTTGACCTTATAGGATACAAGGCGAATCAGGCACAGACAGTTATGGCAGAAAATGGTATGAGGGTTATCATGTTCCTTATCCCAGCATTACTTTCAGCGTTATGTTTTTTGATTTATATTAAGGGCTACAGACTTACACCTGATTTTTACAGGGAAGTACGAGAGACGATAGATATAAACAGACAAAAGGAAGCATAATAAATTAGGAGGTGATGATATGTGGTTAGGAGTTGACTATTATCCTGAGCAGTGGGATATAGGTATGCTTGAAGAAGATCTTGATACGATAGTTGAACTTGGATGCAATGTAATAAGAATAGCAGAATTTTCATGGCATCTAATGGAAAAGAAAGAAGGAGAATTTGATTTTTCTTTTTTTGATAATGTAATTTCAAAGGCGAAGGAAAAAGGCTTAAAGGTGATTATGGGTACACCTACGGCAACTATTCCTGCCTGGCTTGCAAAAAAACATCCGACGATTCTTTCAGAATTTGAGGGAGGAAAAAAGAGAAGCTTTGGCGGAAGACATGTATTTTGCTTTAGCAGCCCACACATGTATGAATATTCGGAAAAAATTGTAAAAGCACTTGTGGAGCACTACAAGGGCGAAGAAGCAATTGTTGCATGGCAGATAGATAATGAAATAGGACATGAAGGAAGTGATGTGTGTTTTTGTGAAAATTGCCAAAGGAAATTTCAGAATTTCTTGAATGTGAAATTTAACGGTGATATAGCTAAGTTAAATGACACATACGGAACAACATTCTGGTCACAGGAGTATAACTCCTTTGATGAGATACCAACACCAATGGAAACCATAACAACCCACAATCCTGCACTCCGGCTTGACTGGGAAAGATTCAGAAGTAAGCTTATTGTTGACTTTATTGATTTTCAGGCAAGACTGATTAAAGGTATTGATAAGGATGCTGTAGTCATGCATGATTTTCCAGGAGGAGGGCTCACAAAGCATGTGGATTACTCAAAGGTTGCAAAGACAATAGACCAGGTTGCCTACAACAATTATCCGGTGTGGGGCGGTCAAAAGGAACCTTTGCCACCCCATGAGATAGCCTTTGGACTTGATTATATCAGAGGTTTAAAGGGCAAGAACTTTTGGATAACAGAGGCAATTATGGGAGCGCAGGGACATGATGTAACTGGATTCCTTCCCCGCCCGAATCAGGCGAAGATGTGGTCATATCAGGGAATGGCACATGGCTGTGATTCACTGATGTATTTCAGGTATCGCGGGGCTACCAAAGGTGCGGAGCAGTTCTGTTACGGAATTCTGGATGCGGACAATATTAAGAGAAGGAGGTTTTACGAGGTACAGACATTTTTTAACGACATTTCAAAATACGGTGAGGCACTTCATGCACCTGTAAAAAATGAGGTGGCAATTGTCTATGATTATGACTCACTTGCGTCTTTCCGTATACAGAGACAGAGTATGCTTCTGGATAATCAGGCTGAAATGCAGAAGTTTTACAAAGCATTTTTTGATGTAAATGTAGGTGTTGACATTATTCCTGAGGACAGGTCGTTTGACGGGTACAAGATAATTATCCTGCCACAGCTTATCATTACCAAAAAGGAGATGGAGGACAGGGTTAAGGCATTTGTGGAAAACGGTGGTACAGTTATATTAACCTACCGGTGTGCGGTTAAGGATGCCGACAACAATGTTCCGTTTGGAAAAACAATGCCTGTAAATTATAATGATATTACGGGAATTAACATTGTTGAAACGGAGAGTCTGCAAGAGCTTTATGCATTTCCTGTTATCGGACGCGGAGAGTTTGAGGATGTGACAGGTCAAGGCGGAATTTTCAGGGATATGATTGAGGCGGAGGATGCAGAAACACTGTTTAACTATGATGATGATTTCTATAAGGGATATGCTGCGGTTACAAGAAAACGAAACGGCAAGGGAAGTGTCTACTACATTGGATGTAGTCTTGAGGAGCGTATTTTGGCAAAGCTTATGGATACGGTTATGAAAGAAAACGGAATAACTCAGCTATATTCAGAGGATGGGGTGGAGATTGTCACAAGAGGAAACGAAAAGCAAAAGATAAAAATGTATATAAACCATAATGAAAGAACTGTAATAACTGACGGCATAGAGCTGTTACAATTCGAATGTAAAATAGTTGAATAAATATTAATACGACAGGAGAGTTAATATGAACAATATTAATGAAGTAAAGGATAAACTCTCAAATGGAATGTTTGATGAGAGAATTAAGGCAATTTATGTTGACCATGACAGAGTAAAGTACAACAGGGAACGGTATGTGAATGCCATTTTACATTTTGAAGGTCTGTTCCCTGAGGAGAAGGAAATTGAGATATACAGTGCACCAGGCAGAAGTGAGGTGTGTGGAAACCACACCGATCACCAAAACGGAGTTGTGCTGGCGACATCAATTAATTTAGATGCAATAGCCATTGTTGCAAAGACGGATGACAATGCCATTCGTCTCGTATCCGGTGAATTTCCTATGGAAGTCATAGATGTCGATGACGTGGAAAAAAGAGACAGTGAGCTTGAAACAACAACATCCCTGATAAGGGGTGTTGTGGCAGGCTTAAAGCAGGCAGGCTATAAAACAGGCGGTTTTAAGGCATATGTGACAAGTGATGTTCTTATGGGGGCAGGAATGTCAAGCTCAGCAGCATTTGAGGGGCTGATAGGAACGATTTTATCCGGGCTTTACAATGACATGGGTGTAAGCTCTGAAGAAATTGCACAGATAGGACAGTATGCAGAAAATAAGTATTTTGGTAAGCCGTGTGGTCTTATGGATCAGATGGCATGCTGTGTGGGCGGCATGATTTACATTGACTTTTGTAAGGATAAGCCTGTTGTAAAAACAGTGGAAAGTAATTTTGAGGAGGCAGGTTTAAGTTTGTGTATTGTTGATACGAAAGGTTCCCATGCAGACCTTACCCCTGACTATGCTGCCGTGCCAAATGAGATGGGGCTTGTGGCAAAATCACTTGGAAAAGAACGGCTAAGAGATGTTTCTGAGGAAAAGTTTTATAAAAACATACCGGCACTTAGAAAGAAGCTTTCAGACAGGGCGGTGCTCCGTGCAATCCATTTCTTTATGGAAGAAAAAAGAGTGGATGAGGCATTTAATATGCTTAAGGCATCAGACTATGCAGGCTTTTTGGAAGTCATAAGAAGAAGCGGCGATTCATCTGCAAAGTTTCTTCAAAACATATACAGTCCACGTGATGTGGATACACAAAATGTGACGGTTGCACTTGCAGTATCGGAAAGTGTTATAGGAAATGCAGGAGTTTGCCGGGTTCATGGAGGCGGCTTTGCAGGAACGATACAGGCATTTGTAAAAGACGAGGCGGTTGCCGGTTATAAGGCTGCCATTGAAGCTGTGTTTGGCAAGGATAGCTGTAACGTACTTAAGATAAGACCTTATGGAGGAATAAAGGTACTTTAATAAATTTAGGAGGTAGGAATTGCATGGTAAATACTTATATTAAGCAGCTTGTAATGTACGGTTTGGAAAATGGGCTGCTGGAACAGGATGATGAAATTTACACAACAAATAGTCTTCTTTCAAAGCTTAAGCTTGATGATTATGAGGAACCGTCAGATGTAGCTCCTATAAAAACACCTGAGGATTTGGAATGTACATTAAAAGGAATACTTGACTATGCCGTATCAAATGGGATAATAAAAGAAGATTCGATTGTCCTTAGGGATTTGTTTGATACGGAAATAATGAATACCCTTATGGCACGGCCAAGCGAAATTATAAAAAGGTTTTGGAAAAAGTATGACATATCTGCAAAAGAGGCAACAGATTATTATTATGGTCTTTCAAGGGCGTCAGATTATATTAGAACATACCGGATAAAAAAGGATAGAAGATGGATGGCGCATACCCCTTACGGAGATATGGATATTACAATAAATCTGTCTAAGCCTGAAAAAGACCCTAAGATGATTGCACTTGCAAAGACTGCAAAGGTATCATCCTACCCGAAGTGTCAGCTTTGTGTGGAGAACGAGGGCTATGCAGGAAGAATCAATCACCCTGCAAGACAAAACCATAGAATAATACCGATAGAGATTAACAAGGATAAATGGGGCTTCCAGTATTCACCGTATGTATATTACAATGAGCATTGTATTGTATTTAATGGTAAGCATGTCCCGATGAAAATAGACAGGGATACCTTTGTAAAAATGTTCGATTTTATAGACCTATTTCCTCATTATTTTGTCGGTTCAAATGCTGATTTGCCAATCGTTGGGGGGTCTATATTAAGTCACGACCATTTTCAGGGAGGCAATTATACATTTGCAATGGCAAAGGCACCAATAGAAAAACAGGTGAAATTTTCAGGTTATGAGGATATTGATGCGGGGATTGTCAAATGGCCGATGTCTGTGATAAGGCTGACAGGAGCAGATAGGGAACGGATTATTGCTTTGGCAGATAAAATATTACATGCATGGAGAGGCTATAGTGATGAGACCTTGAGCATATTTGCAAAAACAGATGATGAACCCCATAATACGATTACACCGATTGCACGTATGTCGGAGGGAATGTATCAGCTTGATCTTGTTTTAAGAAACAATATAACAACGAAGGAGCACCCGTTGGGACTGTTTCACCCGTGGGAGGAGTACCATAATATTAAAAAGGAAAATATCGGACTGATTGAGGTTATGGGACTTGCCGTGCTGCCGTCACGTCTCAAGGTGGAAATGGAAAAGCTTTCAGATGCAATAGCAAATAAAAGGGACATAAGGGCAGACGAGGATATAGCAAAACATGCGGATTGGGTAGATACATTTAAGGACAAATATGATAATATAGAAAAGCAGGATATCATGAGTATTTTGGAAAATGAAATTGGAAATGTGTTCCAAAAGGTGCTGGAGTGTGCAGGAGTATACAAGAGGGACGCTGAAGGACAGGATGGTTTTTTAAGATTTATTGACTATGTGAACAAATAGAATTTGATTGTATTGGAGATTTTATTTTTGGTAAGCAGGTGTCTGGAGAACAGAATGCTTCAAAAGGTGCTTGTAAGGAATGAGCAAAGAATAGGAGGATGAAAAATGAAGATTTTAGTAACGGGCGGAGCAGGATATATCGGAAGCCATACCTGTGTGGAGCTTCTTGACTGCGGATATGATGTAGTTGTAATTGATAATCTTTATAATGCCAGTGAAAAGGCACTTGAGAGGGTGAAGAAGATAACAGGAAAGGACCTTGTATTTTATAAGGAGGATATAAGGGACTATGATGCCATGAACCGTATATTTGCAAAAGAAAAGCCTGATACCGTAATACATTTTGCGGGGCTTAAGGCAGTGGGAGAATCAGTATCAAAGCCACTTGAGTATTATGAAAATAATATCGGAGGCACACTTAATCTGTGTAAGGCAATGAGAGAAAACGGCTGTAAAAATATTATTTTTTCATCATCAGCAACGGTTTACGGTGACCCTGCATTTATACCGATAACGGAAGAATGTCCTAAGGGAGTGTGTACCAACCCTTATGGCTGGACGAAACATATGCTTGAGCAGATTCTTACGGACTTAAATACGGCAGATAATGAATGGAATGTAATTCTTCTTCGGTATTTTAATCCGATTGGAGCACATAAGAGTGGTCTTATAGGTGAGGATCCTAAGGGAATTCCAAATAACCTGCTTCCGTATGTCGCACAGGTTGCCATAGGTAAGCTGCCGCAGGTGGGCGTGTTTGGAAATGACTATGATACGCCAGACGGAACAGGGGTAAGAGATTATATTCACGTTGTTGACCTTGCAAAGGGACATGTGAAGGCAATTAACAAAATTAATGAAAAGCCGGGTGTTAAGGTTTATAACTTAGGAACTGGAAAGGGATACAGTGTCCTTGATGTCATAAAAGCATTTGGAAAAGCATGTGGGAAAGAAATACCATATGAAATAAAGGCGAGACGTCCGGGAGACATTGCGACCTGCTATTCGGATGCTGCCCTTGCAAAGAAAGAGCTTGACTGGGAAGCAGAGTATGGAATAGAGGAAATGTGTCAGGATTCATGGAGATGGCAGTCGTCTAATCCTGATGGCTATGGTGAGTAAGTTATTGGAGGATATTATGAGGCAGGATATAAAAAATAAAATTGCAGGTGTGGCTGACCAGTTAAATGGAAATTATCTGGAGCAAAGTATATTTGGCATGGAAGCATCTGGTCAAATGCCGAAGCGTTCAGAAATAATCGAGGTCTTAAATGAAATTAGACGGGTGATATTTCCAGGTTATTTTGGAACGGAAAATACGGCATATGTTTCGCTTTCAAGCTTTGCGGGCAACACCCTTGCAGTGATATATGAAAAACTGTTTCAACAGATTTTAATTGCGCTTTCCTATCAGAGAAAAGATGACAAGACAGAAGATGATGCGGAGCGTATTACCTGCCTCTTTCTTGAAAGGATGCCGCTTATCCAAACCCTTTTGTATAAGGATGTTGAAGCAGAGCTTGACGGCGACCCGGCAGCAAGCAGCAAGGAAGAAATTATATTTTCCTATCCGGGAATTTTTGCAATATTTGTATATAGGATAGCACATGAGCTTTATAAGCTGGATGTACCGTTTATTCCGAGAATTATGACGGAATATGCACACGGCAGGACGGGAATCGACATTAATCCCGGAGCAACCATAGGAGAATATTTCTTTATCGACCACGGAACGGGAATTGTTATAGGAGAAACTACGGTAATCGGAAACAACGTGAAGCTGTATCAGGGAGTGACTCTTGGTGCACTTTCAACGAGAGACGGACAGCTTCTGTCGGGAGTGAAAAGACATCCTACAATAGAAGATAACGTGGTTATATATGCAAATACTACAGTGCTCGGTGGAGAAACTGTGGTTGGGAAAAATTCAGTTGTTGCCGGAAACTCCTTTGTGACGGAATCAATTCCGCCAAACACAAAGGTTTCCGTACATATACCTGAACTGAAAATGAAAAGCAGAAAAGAGTAAACAGTTCTACTTTATTTTCGAAAAGACAAATATTGCTATGCCAAGAATAATAAGGACAACACCAGTTGCCCGGTTTAGTGTTTTCGGCTCGGCTTTGTTTGCAAATTTTGCGGCAATTCTTGCCCAAAGCAGGGTGAAAATCACGCACAAAATGAGGATTTTAAAGTCGGGAAGCCCTCCGATTGTGAAGTGTGATAAGGCACCTGTTAAGGCTGTAAATGTCATAATAAATACACTTGTACCGACGGCGGTTTTAAGCTCATAACCGAGCACGGAAGTAAGGATGAGCAGCATCATCATTCCGCCGCCGGCACCGATAAAGCCGCATATAAAACCGATAATCATTCCACAAATGATAGATTGGAAGATTCTTTTTTTGGCAGAAACCTTTGCCATGTCTTCCTTTGTTGTCATAACAGGACGGACTACAAATTTTATTCCAAGAAGGAATGTCATAAATACTGAAAAGCTGCCCATCGTTGTTGATGGAATACGGCTGGAAACATAGCTTCCGATAACAGTAAACACGATAACGTTTGCCATCATCACAAGTCCGTTTTTAATATCTAAGTTTTTATTTTTACCGTAAGTATAAGAGGATATTGCACTTGCAAGCACGTCTGAGGACAGGGCTATGCCCACTGCCATATAAGGGTCAACATCCAAAAATGTAATGAGCATGGGACTGATTACCGCAGCGGCACTCATGCCTGCAAAGCCTGTTCCCAGGCCTGCACCCATGCCTGCAAAAAAAGTAACGATAAGTGTAATAAAAAATGTTTGCATGATAATTTTCCTCGTTTAAATGTATTATATCATTAACTGTTAGGTTAATGACCTGCGCACCATCAGGTGCTTCATTGTGATATAATGGACATAATAAGTTCTTGAAGGAAAAAAATCAAGTAAATACACAAAATTGTTTAAAATTAAATTATAAGGGACGGAGCATACATAAATGAAATATTCGGATGAAGACATTTTAAATCTTAAAAAAGAGCCCTATGTTGACTTGGATTTTGCCAAGGTAGATATTCACCGTAAAGTAAGACAGGGAGTTTCGGAGGTAATATACGGAGCGGGAAAAACTAAGGAACAGATTTTGGAAATTGCAAAGACACTGATTGAAAAAGGAAATGAGACGATACTGATAACAAGAATGTGCGAGGAAGCAAAGGATTATGTCGTTAAAAATCTTGAAATAGAAAATGTGCTTTATGAGCCACAAGCAAAGATATGTGTTTTGGGAACTATTCCGAAAGCTACAGGTCATGGGGTAATTGTGGTGGTGACAGGGGGAACCAGCGATATACCTGTTGCAGAGGAGGCGGCAATTACGGCAATGGCTCTTGGAAATGATGTCAGGCGAATATATGATGTGGGTGTTGCAGGAATACATAGGCTGTTTCATCATTTGGACGAGCTTATGACTGCAAGCGTTATCATAGCTGTGGCAGGTATGGAGGGAGCTTTGCCAAGTGTTGTGGGTGGTCTTGTGTCATGCCCTGTGATAGCGGTTCCAACCAGTGTGGGATATGGTGCAAGTTTTCAGGGGCTTTCTGCACTTCTTTCTATGCTGAACTCCTGTGCAAGCGGTGTAAGCGTGGTCAATATTGATAACGGCTTTGGGGCAGGGTATCAGGCGAGCCTAATCAATCATGTATCAGGAGGTATATAATGAAAGTATTATATTTGGACTGTGGTATGGGAGCAGCAGGTGACATGCTTATGGGAGCGCTTGTGTCGCTTCTCACGGAGGAACAGCAGTCATATTTTGCAGATAAAATAAATAGTATTGGAATTCCTGGTGTGACGGTTACTATACAGAATGATGTGAAATGCGGCGTGACGGGAAAACATATTGAAGTGTTGATTGGTGGTGCCTCGGAGGGGGAAGAACATGGGAATGATGGACACGACCATAACCGTGGGCATCAGCACGACCACCATCATCACCATGTACACTCGTCCATGCGTGATATAGAAGAAATTATAGACAAATTAGATATTTCTAACAAAGTCAGGGAAGATGTAAAACAAATATACAAAAGGATTGCTCTTGCAGAAAGTACGGTGCATGGAACGACTGTTTCAGAGATACATTTTCACGAGGTGGGAATGATGGATGCCATAGCAGATATCACAGGCTGTGCTATGCTGCTTGAATTGCTTCAGGTTGACAAGGTGGTCGTATCACCTATAAATGTGGGGTATGGAACCGTGAAATGTGCACATGGAATTTTACCTGTACCTGCACCTGCAACGGCAAACCTGTTAAAGAATATTCCGTCCTATGCAGGGGATGTTAAGGGAGAGCTTTGTACGCCTACGGGAGCAGCAATTTTAGGCTACTACGGAAATGAATTTTCCAATATGCCGCTTATGACAGTTGAGGCGGTGGGATATGGAACGGGAAAAAAAGATTTTGAGGCAGCAAATGTTGTGCGTGCCATAGTTGGACACAGTGGGGACGGACAGGACAGCATTGTGGAGCTTTCTTGTAATATGGATGATATTACAGGCGAGCAAATCGGGTATGTTACTGAGCTTCTTTTGAAGAAGGGGGCAAGGGATGTATTTACAACTGCGGTGACAATGAAGAAAAACCGTCCGGGAATACTGCTTACTGTACTTTGTACCGATGAGGACAAAATGGACATGGCAGAGATTATTTTTAAGAATACAACAACCATAGGAATCAGGGAACTTAGCAAAAAGCGGATGACTTTGAACCGAAGAGAGGAACTTTTAAAAACAGGGTTTGGAGATGTAAGGGTGAAGCGTTCAAGCGGCTATGGAGTGAAACGGGTAAAAGCTGAGTATGAGGACATTGCAAATATTGCAAGGCAAAACAATTTGTCAATTCAGGAGGTAATTGATGCTGTAAACAAAGAGATAAGGGAGGACTAAGCTTATGCATATGGCTGATGCACTTTTAAATCATATTGTAGCAGGCTCCATGTATGTGCTTTCTGTGGGAGGTGCTGCATACAGCATACATAAGGTGAAAAAGTCGGAGGAGCCGATCAAGGTTGCTGAGATGGGAATTATGGGAGCCTTTGTTTTTGCCGCACAGATGATTAATTTTTCTATTCCAGGAACAGGCTCAAGCGGACATTTGTGTGGTGGAATGTTGCTTTCTGCTATGCTTGGACCTCATGCAGGCTTTCTCACAATGATAGGTATTTTGACAATCCAGTGTCTGATGTTTGCGGATGGCGGTATTATGGCACTGGGAGCAAATATATGGAACATGGCCTTTTTTGGATGCTTTGTGGGAGCTGCGGTGATATGGCGCGGAATTATGAAAAAAGGAACGTCAAAAAAGAAGATAATATTGGCGTCTGTAATAGGTTGTGTTGTCACCTTACAGCTCGGTGCATTTTTTGTCACGTTGGAGACAATGGCGTCAGGAGTTACAGAGCTTCCTTTTAAAACTTTTCTAGCATTTATGCAGCCGATTCACTTGGCGATAGGCTTAGTGGAGGGAGCTATAACGGCAGCCGTTTTATGCTTTGTTTATGAGACAAGGGCAGAGCTTCTCTGGGGGATAGAGTCAAGGGTTAAGGCAGACAGAAAATCCTATGCAGGAGTCATGTCTGTTTTGGCTGTTGTGGCACTGGCTACGGCAGGTCTTTTATCACTTATGGCATCCTCCCATCCTGACGGGCTGGAGTGGTCTGTGGAAAAGGTGACAGGAAGTACGGAGCTTAGCCGTTCAGGTGAGATTTACGATGCATTTGCAAATGTGCAGGAAACACTGGCACTTTTACCTGACTATGCATTTAAAAATTCAGAGTCTGTGGCGGGAACTTCATTTTCGGGCATTCTCGGTGCACTTGCCGTTGCAGGTGTATGTGCCCTGTTTTGCGTTATCGTGCGGAAAAGAAAAAAACGTATTTAACGTTCTTGTTTGAGTCTTAGCAGGTTTCGTGTAATTGTACTGGCAGGAAACGAAGACTTCATTTAATTGAATCAGAGAACATAAGAGGTATTTTATGAGTAATATCGATAAGGCAATACATGAAATGTGCAGCATGGAAAAGGAAGCGGGAAAGGATGGAAGTATAAATTCCATACATCCGCTTTTTAAGCTTTTTGTTACGGTCTGGTATGTAACACTTACCATCTCCGTACCAAACTATGATGTAAGGGGACTTATCTTTATGATGATTTATCCCCTTGCGGTTTTTATCATATGGGACATATCATTTGTAAACTGTCTCAAGCGTATTAAGGTTATACTTGCGGCAATTTTTCTTTTGGGAATTGGCAATCTGTTGTTTGCCAAAACCGTTGTGGTAGGACTTATCCTTATGCTGTGCCTGTTTATCAAGGGAGTTTTAAGTGTATTTGCGGTATATATTCTTGCAGTGACAACAAGGATAGAGGACATTTGTAATGCACTCAGAATGATAAAGGTGCCTGAAATTCTTGTCACGGTCATTCTGCTTATTTACCGCTATACAAATATATTGCTTAAGGAAACGAAAAGAATGACCGAGGCGTATTATATGCTTGCACCGAATCAAAAGGGAGTACATATCAAGGTGTGGGGACAATTTGCAGGACAGATTATGCTTCGTAGCATGGACAAGGCACATACCGTATATGACAGCATGAATGTAAGAGGCTATGAGTGGAATGTGAAAAATCAGGGTTATAAAAGTAAGTACACGGTTAAGGCAAGAGATGCCGTATGGCTTTTTGGCTGGTGCATTGTGGTTGCTGCACTAAGGTTTGTTCCAAATTATGTTTATTAATCAGAGTATAAGTGATGTTGTCATACCAGAAAGCATAATCTGTACAGATTGTTCTTGGTATGACAGTCCCGAAAGGAACCGTAATAACATGGAAAATCATATAAGCTTAAAGGATGTTTCCTTTCGGTATGGAAAAGGAAATTTTGTTTTAGAAAATATAAATCTTGCTGTTACACACGGTGAGAAGATTGGAATTGTCGGGGCAAACGGTGTGGGTAAATCAACGTTGCTTCGGCTGCTTGTGGGACTTGAAAACGGATATGAGGGCAGCATCTATGTGGCTGGCAAGGAGGTTGTGAAAGAAAACCTTGTTGATATACGAAAAAAAATCGGCTATGTATTTCAGGATGCGGACAGTCAGATGTTTTTGTCAAATGTATATGACAATGTGGCATTTGGTCCCCTGAATTATGGGTATGGTAAAGAAGAAACGAAGCGGATGGCACAGGATGCCTTAGAAGCAGTTAAGATAGTGCATCTTGGGGAACGTTCCATTTATGAGCTGTCAGGCGGGGAAAAGAAGCTTGCATCCATTGCCACGATACTGGCAATGAAGCCTGATATTGTGCTTCTTGATGAGCCGAGCGTAACTCTTGACCCCAAGAACAGAAGAAATCTGATCCATGTTTTAAACGGGCTGCCACAGACGAAGCTGATTGCATCCCATGATTTAGATTTTATCATGGATACCTGTGATAGGACAATATTGCTCCATAATGGAACTGTTGTTGCGGATGGCAGGAGCAAAGATATACTTTTTAATAAAAATTTAATGGAAGAAAACGGATTGGAGCTTCCGCTTAGTGCCAGACATGGCTAAATTGAGATTAAAAAAGAGGTGACAAAATGCATATAGAGGATAAGTATTTAAGGGAATGCGTTGATAAGCTGTCTTTGATGTTTCATGAAATGGGAAGTGTCGGTGTTGCTTTTTCAGGCGGTGTGGACTCTACGCTCCTGCTAAAGCTTGCACATAATGTTTTAGGTGAAAAGGCGGTTGCAATTACTGTAACATCGAATCTGTTTCCCAAGCGGGAATATGAGGAGACTATAGAATTTTGCAGGCGGGAGGGGATAACGCAGATTATATGTGAGCTTGATATGTTGACACATAAAGAGTTTGCCTGTAACCCTGGTAACAGGTGTTACATTTGTAAAAAGCAGATGTTTTCTAAAATAACTGAAGTGGCATTACAAAAGGGCTTAAGCCATGTTATTGAAGGCTCCAATGCGGATGATGTCAGTGATTACCGACCAGGAATGGCTGCCATAAAGGAGCTATCCATAGAAAGCCCGCTGCTCCTTGCAGGACTTACAAAAGAGGATATACGGGCATTGTCAAAACTATATGGTCTTGAAACGTGGGATAAACCTGCATATGCATGTCTTGCCACAAGGATTCCATATGGAGACCATATAACGGAGGAAAAGCTTTCCTTGGTGGAGCGTGGTGAAAATTTGCTTATTTCCATGGGATTTAAGCAGACAAGAGTAAGGCTTTATGGTAAAATGGCAAGAATAGAAATATTGCCCAAGCAATTTGGGGAAATCATGCAGGAGCATGTAAGGGATAAGGTAGTAAAAGAGTTTAAAGACTATGGATGCGATTTTGTTTCCCTTGATTTGAGAGGATACAGACAGGGAAGCATGAATGTAGGAATCAATAATTAATTTAAGGAGGTTACATATATGATTTTAAAGGATTTTAAGGACAAGAAGCTGTCAGCACTGGGACTTGGAATGATGAGACTTCCTGTGGTTGACGGAAATGATGCTGTTGTGGATGAGAAAGCTGCCGCCGAAATGATTGATTATGCATACAATAACGGAGTCAATTATTTTGATACTGCATGGGGCTATCATGATGGTAATTCAGAGCTTGTGGCAGGAAAATATCTCTCAAAATATCCGAGGAACAGCTACTTCCTTGCATCAAAATTCCCGGGATACGACCTTTCAAACATGGATAAGGTAGAGGAAATTTTTGAGAAGCAGCTGGAAAAATGCCAGACTGAATATTTTGATTTTTACCTAATTCACAATGTCTATGAGGGGAATGTGGATGAATACTTAAATCCTGCACATGGAATACTTGCATATTTATTAAAGCAGAAAGAAAATGGAAGAATCAAACATTTTGGATTTTCAGCACACGGTTCAGTGGAGGTAATGAAAAAGTTTCTTGATGTATATGGACCTCACATGGAATTTTGTCAGCTTCAGTTAAACTATATGGATTGGCATTTCCAGGACTGTGATAAAAAGGTTGCGCTTATCAAAGACATGGGAATTCCTGTTTGGGTTATGGAGCCGCTTCGCGGCGGAAAGCTTGCAAGTGCTTCCAATGAGATGACAGCAGAGCTTAAAAAGATGAGACCGAATGAGACTGTTCCTGCATGGGCATTCCGGTTTTTACAGGCAATCCCAGAGGTTACAATGGTGCTTTCGGGTATGTCAAACATGGAACAGTTAAAGGCAAATATAGAAACATTCAAGGAAGAGAAGCCTTTAAAGGAAGAGGAGTTTAATAAGATTGTTGAGCTTATTGACAATGAGATAAAAAAGGGAGGGCTTCCTTGTACCGCATGTCATTATTGTACCAGTCATTGTCCAAAGGAGCTTCCTATCCCTGAGCTTATTGCACTTTACAATGAGCATAAAATTACAGGCGGAGGATTTTTGGCGCCGATGGCAGTGGGAAGTATGGAGGAAAGCAGGCGTCCTGCAAACTGTGTAGGCTGCCGAAGCTGCGAGCAGGTATGCCCTCAGCAGATTAAAATATCTGAGGCAATGAGTGAGTTTTCATCATTAATTGGAATGTAAAGACAACAATTGTTAATTTTGAAAATATACTTGTAAACAGTCTGATAATAAATTAAAATATAACTGCACGGTTTAAAAGTGTAAAGTGTAAAAGAAAATGCGTAGGAGAAGTTATAATTATGGTAGTTACAGAGTTGTTAGAGCGTAATGCAAGGATGTATCCGGACGAGGTTGCCCTTGTGGAGCTGAATCCTGACGAGCAGGATACAAGAAGAATTACATGGAAGGAATTTGAGCTTGTTGAGCCTGACAGGTTTCAACCTTACCGCAGGGAAATTACATGGAGTGTGTTTAACGAAAAGGCAAATCGTTTTGCAAACATGTTAATGGGCAGAGGCATCAAAAAAGGAGATAAGGTTGCAATTCTCCTTTACAATTGTTTGGAGTGGCTCCCGATTTATTTCGGAGTATTAAAGACAGGTGCCATTGCCGTACCGTTTAATTTCAGGTATGATGCGGATGAAATTCTTTATTGTGCAGAGCTTGCAGAGGTGGATATGATTGTGTTTGGACCTGCATTTATCGGACGTATTGAGGCAAATGCGGAGCGTCTTTGTAAGGGAAGGCTACTTATTTATGTGGGTGACAATTGTCCAAGCTTTGCAGAAAACTACCATGAGCTTGTTGCTGACTGTTCAAGTCAGACTCCTGAGGTGGAAATTGCAGAGGAGGACTTTGGAGCAATATACTTCTCCTCAGGTACTACAGGATTTCCAAAAGCAATATTACATAAACATCAAAGCCTGATACAGGCTGCCGAAATGGAGCAGAAGCATCACGGAACAAACAGGGAGGATAATTTCCTTTGTATTCCGCCGCTGTACCATACAGGTGCCAAGTTCCACTGGATGGGCAGTCTTGTGGCAGGAAGCAAGGCTATCTTACTGAAAGGTACAAAGCCTGAAACAATTTTAAAGGCGATATCATCGGAGCACTGTACGATTGTATGGCTTCTTGTACCGTGGGCACAGGATATTTTAGATGCCCTTGACCGCGGTGATATTAAGCTTTCAGATTATGACCTCGACCAGTGGAGATTGATGCATATCGGTGCACAGCCTGTCCCGCCGTCTTTGATTAAGCGTTGGAAAGAATATTTCCCGAATCATCAGTATGATACAAATTACGGTCTGTCGGAATCAACAGGTCCGGGGTGTGTGCATCTTGGCGTTGAAAATATACATAAGGTCGGTGCAATTGGAATTCCGGGCTATCGCTGGGAATGTAAGATTGTAGATGAAAACGGAGCTGTCGTTAAACAGGGAGATGTGGGAGAGCTTTGTGTAAAGGGACCAGGCGTTATGACCTGCTATTACCGCAACGAGGAAGCTACTGCCGAGACCATAAAGGACGGATGGCTTTATACAGGCGATATGGCAATGCAGGATGAGGATGGTTTTTATTTCCTTGTGGACAGGAAAAAGGATGTCATCGTCAGCGGTGGTGAAAATATATATCCTGTCCAAATAGAGGACTTCCTTAGGAAGTATGACAAGATTAAGGATGTGGCTGTTATCGGTATGCCTGACAGACGTTTAGGTGAGAAGACTGCTGCAATTATAGAAATAAAGGACGGCATGACGTGCACCACGGAAGAGGTGGAGGAATTTTGCATGGGACTGCCAAGATATAAGCGCCCAAAAGAAATTATTTTCAGTGAAATTCCGAGAAATGCAACGGGCAAGATAGAAAAGACAAAGCTTCGCAAAATTTATGGGGCTGACAGGCTTGTTGCAAAGGAAAACCAGGCATAGAAAAAACTTAATTTAAACCCAATGGAAATACCCCTTTTGTCAGGCAATCAAGGTTTGATGAAAGGGGATATTTCTATGAATAACATAAGGAAAGTTCAATGGATAAAAAATTATTAGAAATGAGTTTGGAAGAATTGTGGCAGATGTTTCCTATCTTTTTGACAGAATATCAAAGTTGTTGGAAAGAATGGTATTTCGAGGAAGAAATATTTTTGAAAAAGGCAATGCCGCAAGTCATAAGAATCAGTCACATAGGAAGTACAGCGATTGGTTTTATTTGGGCAAAACCAATTATTGATATTCTTGTAGAAATTCCGAAGGAATTTGAGTTATCAGGTTATAAGGATTTGGTTGTAAATAGCGGTTATGTTTGTATGGCACAAAATGCAGATAGGATTTCTTTTAACAAGGGATATACAGAAAATGGATTTGCGGCAAGAGTATTTCATTTGCATCTAAGGCATACTGGGGATAACGATGAATTGTATTTTAGGGATTATCTTATAGAACATCCCGATGTGGCACACGAGTATGAAAAAATGAAATTAGAGTTATGGAAAAAATATGAACATAACAGAGACGGATATACAAATGCAAAAACAGAATTTGTTCAAAAGTATACGGAAAAAGCAAAAAGAATCTATGGGAATAGATACGAGTAAATATACCCATAAAAAAGTAATATAAACCATATAAATAAACCTCATGCTTTGCTATAAATAAACTATAGAAAAGCGGAACATATTTGGTACTTTATGTACTAAAAATAAGGAGGTATTTTATGGGAACAATTAATTTTCTAAACGATGAGGGTGAGTTTCGGATTAACAGACCTGAAAACTACAGTTATCTTTATTTTCCGGTTGCAGGTGTTGAGGGTATAAAAAGCTCCGTGACCCCTAATCTGGGAGGGGACAGTAAGCTTAACCAAAATGCATTTTTGCTTGAGCCGGTCAGTGTGGAAAATCTTCATAATAATCGCAGTTGCAGAAATTTTTGGATCCATATAAAGGGGAAAGGCATATGGTCCGCTGTCGGTGCATCAGCAGGGCAGGAGTTTGATAAATTTACGGACGGACAGGATGACAGTGATGTTACGGCAGGCTTTATGTGGCACAGTGCACGGCGCAAGTCGAAGAAATACGGACTTTCTGCTGAGGTCGTTACATTTGTACCACGTGAGCACAATGTAGAAATCATGTATGTCAGGATAAAGAATGCGGGGACGGACAGTGTGACAATCAGACCTGTGGCAGCAATTCCCCTGTTTGCAAGAAGTGCAGATAATATTAGGGACCACAGGCATGTGACATCTCTTCTGCACAGGATAAAGACGGTGGAAAGTGGTGTATTGGTTAAGCCTACACTATCCTTTGATGAGCGTGGTCACAGAAAAAATGAGCTTACATACTTTGTGTGTGGCGTTACGGGCGGCGGAGAAAAGCCTGAGGAATTTTACCCTACAACGGAGAGCTTTATCGGTGAGGGCGGTACGCTCACGAATCCTGGCATGATAAGAGAGGATAAGTGTGGGGTTCCTGCTGGAAATACAATAGAGGGTAAAGAGGCTTTGGGTGGCTTGCGTTTTAAGGAAATCACCCTTGCTTCGGGTGATGAGGCTGTCTATACTGTTATTATGGGTGCCACGGAATATGAGTCGGACATTGACAGGGCACTTGATGCATTTTCATCAGAGGATAAAGTGACAGGTTCGTTACAAAAGGTAAAAGAATACTGGAACAGAGAGGTTAATGTAAGCTACCATACAGGAAATAAGGAATTTGACGGCTTTATGAAATGGGTGAGCTTCCAGCCTTTTTTAAGAAGAATATACGGATGTTCATTTCTTCCACATCACGACTATGGACGTGGCGGACGCGGTTGGCGTGATTTGTGGCAGGACTGTCTCTCCCTGCTTATTATGGACCCAAGCGGGGTAAGGCAGATGATTTTGGATAATTACGGCGGTGTCCGCATTGATGGAACAAATGCCACGATTATCGGTGAGGGTCAGGGCAATTTTATTGCAGACAGGAATGGCATTGCACGTGTTTGGATGGACCATGGTGTGTGGCCGTATATGACGACAGAGCTTTATATTAACCAGACAGGCGATGTGGATATTTTAAAGGAAAATGAATCATATTTTAAGGATGAACAGGCAGAGCGGGGAACAGCTCTCGACAGGGAATGGGTTGATGAATACGGAGTACGCCAAAGAACGTCAGGTGGCGATGTGTATTATGGAACTATCCTTGAGCACATTCTTCTTGAACAGCTATGCGCATTTTATGAGGTTGGTGAGCATAACCATATCAGGCTTAGGGGTGCGGACTGGAACGATGCCCTCGATATGGCTCCTGAATATGGAGAAAGTGTTGCGTTTACATGTGCATATGCAGGAAATTTAAAGAATATCGCAGATTTGCTTGACAATATTAAAGCAAACTATAACTGGACTGATGTAGATATTTTGGAGGAAATGGAAATACTCCTTAAGGATGATACTGCACTTTATGACGATATCGTGGCTAAGAGGGCACTGCTGAAAGAGTATACAGAATGTTGCAGGCATAATGTGTCTGGAAGAAAAATTTCAATCAGTATATCAGAACTTGCACAAAACCTCAGAAACAAAGCCCAGTGGATGATGGAGCACATAAGAAATACGGAGTGGATACAGGGCACTGGCGAAAATGAGCAGGAGGGCTGGTTTAACAGCTATTACGATAATCATAAAAGACAGGTTGAGGGATATTTCCCAAGTGAGGTCCGCATGATGCTCACAGGACAGGTGTTTGCAGTTATGAGCGGTACGGCATCCCTGCCTCAGGTGGAACAGATATGCAGGGCAGCAGACCATTACCTTTACAAAGAGGATATCGGAGGCTATAGTCTCAATACAAATTTCCATGAGGATAAAATGGATTTGGGCAGAATGTTTGGCTTTGCATACGGTGAAAAGGAGAACGGTGCGGTATTTTCACATATGACGGTTATGTATGCGACAGCATTATACCGCAGGGGTTTTGTAAGAGAGGGATATAAAGCGTTGCAGACGCTGGCAGACAATGCCATGAATTTTGAGGTGAGCAAAATTTATCCGGGAATTCCTGAATATTTCGACGGAAACGGCAGAGGCATGTACCATTATCTTACAGGTGCTGCAAGCTGGTATATGCTTGCATTTATAACAGAGGTATTCAATGTCAGGGGTGAATTTGGAAACCTGACAATATCACCGAGGCTTGTTAAAGAGCAGTTTGACAATGAGGGAATTGCGGTTCTAAAGCTTGCCTTTGCAGGAAAGAAATTTAAGATTGTGGTTGAAAATAAACAGGAACTTGATTATGGCACATACAGGCTTGCGGGGGCAGTCTGCAACGGTAGAGAACTTTTGGTAGAGAATAATAAAGCCGTGATTGGGGCAGAAGAAATAATGAAGTTGAATTTAGAAGAAAATAAAATTATAATCACACTTGGAAGGTAATGGAAGAATTATGGCAGTGGTTCAACGAAAAGGAGGTAAGCAAAATGCAATATGGATATTTTGATGATGAAAAAAGGGAGTACGTGATTACAAACCCGAAAACACCGGCACCGTGGGCAAATTATTTGGGTTCACCTGAATATGGGGCAATTATCTCAAATAATGCAGGTGGCTACAGCTTTGCAAAGTCGGGAGCCAACGGAAGAATTTTACGGTATGTTTTTAATAATTTTGACCAGCCGGGACGTTATGTATATATCAGGGATAACGAGAGTAAGGATTACTGGTCTGCATCATGGCAGCCTGTAGGAAAAAATCTTGAGGAATATAAAAGCAGGTGCCACCACGGAACCGCTTATACAAGACTTGTGGCAGATTACAGCGAAATAAATTCAGAAGTGATTTACTATGTTCCGTTAGACAAGACCCATGAGGTGTGGCATCTTAAGGTTACAAACAGCAGCAGCGTAAAGAGAAGCCTTACGGTTACAGGTTATGCAGAATTTACAAATAACAGCAACTATGAGCAGGATCAGGTTAATTTGCAGTATTCCTTGTTTATATCACGGACTGCATTTGAAAAAAACAGAATCAGGCAGACGATACATGGAAATCTTGATGCACTCCCTGAGGAGGAAAAGATTGATGACAAGAGGGCTACAGACAGAATATTCGGGTTGGCAGGAGCAGAAGTTTCTTCGTATTGCGGAGATAAGGAAAAGTTTTTGGGACGCTGCAATGGTTATGGAAATCCTGACGGAGTGGTAAATGGGGATTTGGGCAACCATTTAAGCTATAACGAAAATAGCTGTGGTGCGTTATCCACTGTACTGGAGCTTGCACCAAATGAGACAAAGGAAATTGTGTTTATACTTGGCCTTAAGGAAAATGATGAGGCAGAACAAATCATGGATGCATATAAAAATCCTGCCAAGGTATGCAGTGATGAACTTTGTGAGCTTAAGGAGCATTGGCACGGCAGGCTGGTACATTTTCAGGTTAAGACACCAAGCCAAGCCTTTAATACGATGATTAATACGTGGAATGCATATAACTGTTTTATGACATTTATATGGTCAAGGGCAGCATCATTTGTCTATTGCGGTCTAAGAAACGGATATGGGTATCGGGATACGGTTCAGGATATACAGGGAGTCATCCATCTTGCACCTGAAATGGCTGTTGAAAAAATAAGGTTTATGCTTTCTGCACAGGTTGACAACGGCGCAGGACTTCCACTTGTAAAATTTACGCACAATGCGGGACATGAGGATACACCTGATGACGCATCCTATGTCAGGGAGACGGGACATCCTGAGTATCGTGCAGACGATGCACTTTGGCTGTTTCCTACAGTGTATAAATATATAACAGAGTCGGGAAATATGGCATTTTTGGATGAGGTTATCCCTTATGCAAACAAGGATGAGGGAACGGTGTATGACCATCTTAAGAGGGCAATCGATTTCTCTGTCAATCATCTTGGAGCTCACGGCATGCCGGCAGGACTTTACGCTGACTGGAATGACTGTTTAAGACTTGGAAAAGCAGGAGAGTCAACCTTTGTGGCACTGCAATTTTATATGGGTATCAGGATTTTGAAGGAATTTGCAGGGTACAAGAAGGATGATGCCTATATAAAATATCTGGATGAGCAGCAGGACAAGATGGGAGATATCATTCAGAAGCTTTGCTGGAATGAGGACAGATTTATACGCGGATTTACGGAGCGGGGCGAGGTCATAGGAAAAAGAACGGACCCTGAGGCAAATATGTGGTTAAATCCACAAAGCTGGTCCGTGATAAGCGGACTTGCCACAAAGGAACAGGCAGACAAGGCACTTGACAGTGTGTATGAGAGACTGAATACGGAATTTGGAGCCATGCTTATGGACCCGCCATACCACGAGCATGCCTTTGATGGTGCATTGGCAGTTATTTACAATCAGGGCGTAAAGGAAAATTCAGGAATTTTTTCCCAGTCACAGGGTTGGATTATACTTGCAGAGGCACTCATGGGACATGGAGACAGGGCATTTGGCTACTTTATGGAAAATGCTCCTGCGGCACAAAATGAAAAAGCAGATATTAGAAAGCTTGAGCCTTACTGCTATGGTCAGTTCACGGAGGGTAAATCCAGTCCTCACTTTGGACGTTCCCATGTACACTGGCTTACAGGTACAGCTTCAACAGTAATGGTAGGTTGCGTTGAGGGAATTCTCGGTATGCGTCCTGACTTTTACGGACTGCGGGTGTCACCATCCATTCCAAGGGAGTGGGATGCGTTTGAGATTGATAAGGATTTCAGGGGAAAGCACCTTCATATTGTGGTAAAAAATCCGGGACACGCTGAGTCAGGCTGTGTCAAATTGGTGGTAAACGGGCAGGAAATGCAGGATAACTACATTCCTTGCGAAATAATGACGCAAAACACAGAGGTAACCTTATACATGTCATAGAAAGCTATTTACCGATTGCGTTTTCCCGAAGATGGAGGGACTGGTATTTCTTCGGGGTAAATCCGGTATATTTATGAAATACCTCGGTAAAGTAGCTCTGGTCTGAAAAAGCTAAAATTGAAGCAATTTCAGCAGGTGAATAATCGGAATAAATGAGCATGTTTTTGGCGGTATCAAGTTTAGTCATCTGTATATATTCGCTTACCGTCATGCCTGTTTCGCTTTTAAAGAGACGTGAAAGATATGATGGGTTCAGCTCAACATGGCAGGCTAAGGCAGTGAGGGTTATTTTTGTATGAAGATGGTCTGCAATATAGTCAATGCATTTAGCCACAGGCTTGGAAGTTATTTTTTTCTTCCGCAGGTTTCTCATTCTCACGGCATAGTCCATGCATGCGGTGTAATGAAGCTCGTCTATTTCTGTAAAAGAAGATGCCATATCAGCTTTACGGATATAAAAATCGCTTACGCCAAAGGAGGTGGATATGTCAAGTCCGCCTTCAATACAGTATCTTGCAAGCATGGCAAGCGTAATTGCAAAGTGATATTTAAGATTTTGAATAGGGCTTCGGGATAATTCCCCAAGCCCTTTTTTGCTGCTAAAAGGTGTTTGGCAAAGCTCTTTTGTTTTTTCCACATTGCCTGATTTTATGACGGAATAAAACTCAAGCTCAGGGTTATATGGTGCCCGTAAAATATTTTCTTCGCGGCGTATGTATTCCTGATAAACATATTCTTTTTTTAACATCAGCGGTTTCCCCCTAAAACAAACTGTTATAGCTATGAGCAAAACCTTTCTTTTGTATAATTGTATTTTGGTGATAATGCGTTTTGCTCATCTTCATAAATTGTTATTTTGTAACTATATTAATGGCACAAGGTAAATAAATCAATATAAAAGTAAAATATATCATATGTCATACCCAGAGTCACATATAAATACAGAGGGCAAAAATTAGAAAAATATAATTTTTAATTGCCTGTAAGTCCTATATAATATATAATGTAAACTAGATATCGGCATAATTATGTCGAGACTCATGTTCTTTATTCTTTGAAAGAAATATCAGTAACAGTCACATTATTATTTAATTGGGAAGATACATAAAATGAAAAACAGGATAGGAAAACAATTTATATTTACAATCGTTATCACACTGGTTGCTCTTGTGTCTATGGTGGCAATTAATTTTGTGTCCTTTTACAACAAAGCCAGTGCTGACATGATTGCACTGGGAAAAAGCAACTTAAGTCAGGAATCGGAGAAGCTAAACAACTATCTTTTAAAAGGTATGGATGTCCTTCAGGTGACTACAATATCCGTGGAATATATGATGAAAGGCGGAGCATCCGCAAAGGAAATTGAGGAGTTTCTTGTTGAGCAGTCGGAGCGGTACAAGGAAGATATTGATCAAAATTTTACAGGCATTTATGGTTTTTTTCATGGTGATTATATTGATGGAATTGGCTGGGTGCCAGACGATGGTTATGTTCCGCAGGAGAGAGAATGGTACATTTCCGCTATGGAGGGAAACGGCAAGCCGGTCGTTGTATCACCATATTTAGATGCACAGACAAATACGATTATGGTATCGGTAAGCCAGCTCTTATATGATGGAGAGAGTGTTATATCTCTTGATATTGTTATGGATGAAATTCAGATTTTGACGGAAGATATCAATTTCGACGGAATGGGTTATGGATTTGTCATTGATAAGGAAGGACTTGTTGTTGCCCACTCAGATGAGGAACAAAAGGGTAAAAATTACCAGCAACAGTCAGATATGAGTGAACTGACAGATATCATATATAAAGGGGAAAGCGATGCCTTTGATATTACAATCAATGGAGAAAGATGTACCGTATTTACGGATGTTATTATGGATGACTGGTATGTTGCCATGATTGTAAGCAATACAAAGCTGTTCCATGATGTAAGGGAAATGATTAGCCGTGATGTGATTGTCAGTGTCATAGTTTTTCTTATTATTGTGGTATTTTGTTCCATAACGTTTTACAGGCTCAGATGGCATATGAAAAAGCTGGAGGAGAGCCGTGCCGAAAAGGACAAACTGAATGAATTAATTATGCAGGCACTTGCAAGAACCATAGATGCAAAGGACAGATACACAAACGGTCATTCCCAGAGAGTTGCAAAATATGCAAAGGAAATTGCAAAGAGAATGGGGAAAGCCGAGAGTGAGGTCAGGGACATTTATTATGCAGGACTTTTGCACGATGTTGGAAAGATACATGTGCCTGATGAAATCATAAGCAAGCCATCACGTCTTACAAAAGAAGAGTTTGGATACATAAAGCTTCATCCAATCGCTGGTTTCCATATTCTGAAGGACATGAAGGATAACCCGCTTATTTCACAGGGAGCAAAATGGCACCATGAGAGATATGGCGGCGGCGGATATCCAAATGGTCTTGTGGGCGAAAATATTCCTGAAATAGCAAGGATAATCGGCGTTGCAGATGCATATGACGCAATGACATCGTACAGAAGCTATCGTGACGTACTGCCACAGGAAGCGGTGAGAGCGGAGCTTGTCAAGGGTGCAGGAACCCAGTTTGACCCTGACATTGTAAAAATTATGATAGAAATGATTGATGAGGATACAGAATATACCTTATGTCAGAAAACGGAATTTAAGAAAAAGGTTCTGATTGTGGATGACGAGCCGATGGATATTGATTTTATAAAGTATATACTGAAAGATGAACCACAGTATGAAATTTATTGTGAAAGTACAGGAACAGGTGCATTAAAGAGTGTTACTGAAAATGATATAGATATCATGCTTCTTGATATTCAGATGCCTGACATGGATGGATTTCAGGTTTATTCAAGGTTGCGTGACAAGACAAATATACCTGTAATATTCATGTCCGTAAACAAGGACTTGGAGACGATAGAAAAAGCACAGAAAATGGGTGTGGAAGATTATATTGTAAAACCATTTTTGCCGCAGGAACTGATTGAAATCATCCACAATGTCACACAAAACACGGAACAATAAAGTCTGGTATTTGGTTAAACAGGACTGCCGCTGTTGGAAAACTCATATTGCCATATGAATTTTTAGCGGGGCAGTCCTTTTCTTCTTTTTTTCTCAGCATACAGCAGTTCATCGGCGCTGGATAACAGCTCATATATATCTGTTTTTTGGTCACATACAAATTCATATATGCCCACACTCATTTCAATCGGGTATGGCTTGTTACATGCCTTATTGTGACGAAGGGTAATCTCATTAATCCTGCGGTGCATGATGTTTTGGTAGTCCTCAATGTTGGTAAGTGCAAGGGCAGTAAATTCATCACCGCCGAGACGAGCCACAATATCTGAACGCCTGAATACATCCCGCAATATAGATGCAATTTCCTTTAAGGCGAAATCGCCTTCATCGTGACCATATTTGTCATTTACCATCTTAAGGTTATCCATGTCAGCATAGATAATAAGTGCACGCTTTCCGTGATTTCTCTTATTATTAATGACACTTTGTGCGTGTTCAAGGAATCCCCGCCTGTTGTAGAGACCGGTTAATTCGTCAGATTGTGAAATGACACTTAGCTTTTGGTTGTTTTCCTTGATTTGATTTAAATTATTTGCCATTTTTGTCTGTATTTCATGCTGCTCCTCCAAAATTAAAAGAGACTTGAGTGCGGCTGATATCTGAAAGCTTATGGAAGCTATGTTTCCAAAGTCCTTAAAATCAACCTCGCTGAATAAAATTCCATACAAATCCTCACCGGAGAAGAGAGGAGATAAAACCATAATGCGGGCACGGTCTGTAATAATATATGGATTGTTAAACAGCTTATCCGTCGATATAAGCTGCTGGTCTTCCGGTATGCTATAAACATCATGGCTGTCACAGTATGCTTTAAAGAGGAGCTTTCCAGGTCTGCGCCACTCCTTTTGCCGCGGATGATGGATTACATTCAAATATGTGAAAAGATACGCAGAATGAATTCCTATACTGCTTAAATTTTTCAGTGCAATTTCATATGGAATATCAGAATCTGCTTCCATAAGAAACATGCCTGCTGTCATGTTATTCATAATGTGGGATATACGGTCTAAGCCCTGCTGACGTTCCTGCACGACCTGACAGTTGGACATTGCAAGGTCACGGTACATCTTGGAAAATGTATTGACAATGAGGAGTTTTCCGTCAGAATTATCGATTCTGTTAGTTAGAACCTGCTGCATGTAAATTAAAAAGTTAAAAAACAGTTCAACAGTTGTATATTGCAGGAGAGAGCTGCTAATAAGCTGCATGAACAAAATTTCCAAATCCTTTTGGTATACGGCAAAGCTTGTATTGTCGTTTATCTCAAATAGCATCTTTACAAGAACCGCTATATCATCCTTTATCTGTTGCAGATTTCCCCCTCTTAAATATGCACCGAAAAGATAATTGTGTATTGCATCAAGGTTAATGTCTTCCTTTCTTGTTGTATGGTCAAATCCAAGAAGGTCAGATATTCCTTCTGAATCAAATTTATTACAACCACAGGACGCACGCTTTATAAAATGAGTGTTTACCTCCATGCTCTCCATTTTTTTTGTTTTAAGAAAATTTTTTGTGTTATATACAGCCTGGTATGAAAGCTCAGCGGCATTTGCCTCCACGGTTGAAAGAGGAGGATTTAATGTAGGAGCAAAGACAGAGTTGTCAAAGCTGACAACAAGGATATCATCCCCTACGCGAAGACCCATCTTTTGGAACGCACGATATCCGCCGAGTGCCATTCTGTCGTTTGCAAATACGAGTGCTTCTATTTCAGGATGTTTTTCCACAAGCCTGCGTATGATTGTTTCGCTGCTTTCCTCGAAATTACCGTATATTATGTAGTCCTCAATGATAGGTATGTTTTCCTCCGTGAGCACCTGCTTAAATGTATCCATTCTTTCCATTGCATCAACGTTGGTCTTAGGACCGCTTACATATCCGATTTTTTTAACACCATGCTCAACAATGAGGTGTCTGATTGCTTTGGAAAAGCCGATGCGGTTATCGAAGGTGGCAGAGATATAGCCATCCATTTTTGTGTAAAGGGCTACAACCGGAATACCAAGAAATTGCTCAAGAAATGAAAGCTTTACGTTGTCTTGAACCCGTCCGGCAATCATGCCCATCATAACATAGAGTACATCTAAATGCCTGTTGCAGGCAAAGCTAAATAAAGTATTGTACTGATACTCATACTTTAAGTGTTCATCGGAAATATCCTCTGGATCTAAATATCCCCCCGGAAATATAAACATATTTGCATCAATGGAACGGGCAGCCAGAACGGCGCCTTTACACGATTCGTTTGTAAAAACAGCATCAATGTCATCAACGAGAAGACCTATATTTAAGCGCTTCTTCATGTTGTTTCACCCCTTCTGAATTAACATACATAAATATTATATATAAATAAATTTGCATAGTCAAAGCTTTTTGTAGAATTATGTCGAAATAGTGTTGAAAAATGCGAAATTAACAATTTAAAACTTGCATTTGAGGATATAGTATGGTATCCTTTTTGGAGAAGTAAGTTCTGTTCGATTCTAAAGGTTAAATGTTAAATTCTGCATGGTTCTATGTCCGAACCAGTTTCAAGTTTATTATTTTATAGAGCTAGTTCGAAAGTTATATAGGACATGTACAAATAATATATTATAAAGGAGGACTGAAAATGCTCGGAATAATTGGTGCGATGGATGAAGAAGTAAGCAGGCTGAAGGAAAGGATGACGGATGTTACCATAAGCAGTAAGGCATCTATGGATTTTTACAAAGGAAAGCTTATGGGCAAGGATGTTGTTGTTGTGCGTTCAGGTATCGGTAAGGTAAATGCAGGGATTTGCACGCAGATACTTGTTGACAACTATAATGTCACAGCAGTCATCAACACGGGAATTGCAGGAAGCCTGAATGCAGATATTGATATAGGAGATATTGTTCTTGCTACGGATACGCTTCAGCATGACATGGATGCAACAGGATTCGGATATGAGCCAGGTGTTATTCCAAGAATGGAAACATCTGTTTTTGCAGCAGATGAAGAACTTCGTGAACTGGCAAGGGAGTGCTGTGAGAGAGTCAATACGGATATAAAGGTATTTTGCGGCAGGGTGGTCAGCGGAGACCAGTTTGTTTCAGATAAGGAAAAAAAGAAATATATACACGATACATTTGCAGGCTATTGCACTGAGATGGAAGGAGCGGCAATTGCACAGGCGGCATATCTTAACAATATACCGTTTCTTATTGTGAGAGCCATATCAGATAAGGCAGACGACAGTGCCACGGAGGATTATCCGACATTTGAGGCAAAGGCAATAGAACACAGCGTAAATCTTATGGTTGAGCTTGTGGGAAAATATAGATAGGAGAGTGAACAGTATGGAAAAAATAGCCAGCTTTTTAATTGACCACACCAAACTTTTGCCAGGGGTGTATGTTTCAAGAAAGGATAGTGTTGCAGGCAACATTGTAACAACCTTTGATATCAGGGTTACAAGACCCAACTATGAGCCTGTTATGAATACGGCGGAGGTTCATACGATAGAGCATCTGGCTGCAACGTTTTTAAGAAATCATGCCGATTACGGAGAAAAGGTTGTTTATTTTGGACCTATGGGCTGCCGGACAGGATTTTACCTAATATTGGCAGGCGATTATGACTCAAAGGACATCGTTCCACTTATAAAGGAGCTTTTTGCCTTTATGTCAGCATTTGATGATGAGGTTCCGGGAGCATGTGCGAGAGATTGTGGAAATTATCTGGATATGAATCTGCCTATGGCAAGATATATAAGTGACAGATTTTTAAAAGAGGTACTTACTGACATTGATGAAACAAGACTGGTATATCCTTCTTAAGTGAAAGGTATACTGAAACGGATTAAGGGGAGGCGTTTATTATGGATGAAAGACATTCATCAGGAGCAGGACACTGTCAACGGTCTGGACCGGAAAAATATTTTCCGAAAGCGGAGTTGGATTTAAAATATAAAAATGACTATAACCATTCATGGATAAAGGAACAACCTTTTTATCATGCGGGAATGAGTGAGTTTGAGGCAAGACAGGAATTGCAGTATCTAAACAATAATTTGGATTCCTTTTACAATGGCAATTACATGCCGCTTTGGAAACAAACTGTATATAATATGTGGTTCAAATAAGACGTACGCCCCTATAATTTCAGCATATTCTATAATAAAAAAATTTAGCGTAAAAAACATTTTACATTTCCAATATATGTGGTAAAATAAGATGTAGTATGTGTAATTATGTCTTAATTAAAATTATGTGTTGTTTAAAGGCATGCACAGGTCAATTATATAGAATAACCCACAAGTGGAATATAATTAATGAGGTGAAATGATGAATTTAAAGGACAGGCTAATTAGGAAGTTACTTGATGCTGGTAAAAAACATAGGATACTCGTATATCCTACACTTGCACTGATTGCTGTTATCAGTGCTATTTCTCATGCAGTTTACTGGGGTAAGGGCAACGGAAAGAAACTTGTTGCATCTGCCATGGTTATGGTTATGCTTATCACCCAGTCTCTATTCCTTACATCTTCAGCAGGGAACGGTTCAGATGCAGGGGAACCAAACATAGCGTCAAACTCTGATGCATCATATGATTATTATGAAGATGAAAGTCTTTATTCCGATGACGATTCGGGTGAGTATTCCGATGATGGCAACGGTTCAAATGACATCATTTTGGATGAAGAAGCAGATGCAGATAATTCAGTAAATGATACCTCAAATGGTGCAAATCTTTACAATGATGGCACAAGAGACGTGGGTGCAGGTCAGATTCAGGTAAATATTCACAGAGTCTTAACAACGGGTGCGACCATTCAGATGGATACGGTTACGGTAAATGAAGTAGGTTCAGGTTCAGGTGTGTATACATTACCTTGGAAATCAGATGTTGAGCTGGCATCGCTTACATATAGTGTAGCTGATAAGGATATTGCACAATTTTCGGGACTTTGCCGTGACGTGGCATGTAAAGATGTTGTAAATGCAGGAGAAACTGTACAAGAGACAGATCTTGGTGACAGCAGGACAATTAATCTTTACTACACAGCAAAGAGACTGAAGTATCCGTTATATATCATCAATATGAAAAATGAAAGTGTTGATACTGGAGTTATACTGACAGCATCAGGAAATCCGCTTCAAATTTCATATCAGGTGGCTGATGCAGCAACTTATAACCTGTATGAAAGAGGATATAGATTAAGTGGACTCAGGGTAGGAACCAGCCAATTTAAAATTGGTGATACTGCAAGCTTTACACCAGACGTTGATGCTGACAGGGTTGTTATGACTTCCGTGTGGGAGCCGATGAAGATAAAACTTAAGTATGATGCAATTCCGACCGGTACCCCTGATGTTGTTACATTGGTGCCGGGCACACAGCAGGTTCGTGAATCAAAAGAGGTGAATTATAATGCTGGCATAGTGCTTCCAGACAACGATGCCATGAAAGGCTGGGCAGGAAACGAAGCATATTATGTTGCCGCATGGGCTGATGAAAATGGAAATACATATGAGCCAGGTTCAACTGTAACCATAAGCTCACTTTATAAAAATTTAGGCAATATAGAGGATGACCCTAACGTAGAGGGACAGATGCTTTCAGCCGTATGGAGATATAAGGACTGGGCACTTAGCGGTACAGGAAGTAACGCATTTGTAACAGATAATGGTATTGCTGTCAGAGGTAACTACGGTGATGTCATTGACTGTACGGTCACTGCAAAATATAAGGTTGACGGCATGGACGGTACAAAGTTCTCTTATGAAATCAGTCAGGCTGATATAGAGCGTATCGGACAGTATGGTCTTGGTGTCAGGGCAAACACGGATAGCGGTGGAGTTGTCCGTTCCTATACGATTACAGGAACATTAAATGATACAACACCTGAGGGTGGTATCAGTGCTACGCTTACCGTTACAGACGGCAATAAGCAGGCAGATAATGTTTCTACACGTACCATTACAATTGTGTCAGGAAAGAGAGTAATCAGTATTGACCCGTCAACAATCAGAAATGCCAGCGGTGCTGATGCACCAAGCAAAATGTATGACGGAAATACAAGCATCGGCATATACCCGGAAGTTGGAGTTATCAATGCCATTGCAAAGGATAATATAAAAGTAAGTGTTAACAGTACAGCGGTTCTCGATGATGCAAACGCAGGACAGGGTAAGGCAGTTACCCTTAGCGACGTAACCCTGATAGGTGATGATGAAGTGCTTAGGAAGTATGAGCTTGCAGCACCAGAAGATACATCAGGCAGATATAGGTTTGAAGGAATTGCAGAGGTAACAAGAAGGCCGCTTGATATCACGGTTCAGTTAGGCTCCGGGGAGACGGATAATACTGTATTATTTGGTGAGAACAGACCAGAATATACAATCAGGGTAACTGACTCATCAAAGCTCATAGAAAGTGACAGAATTACTTATGAGTCATATGCTTCTGATGCTCAGTTTGAAGCGTTTATGAAAAATAAACTGGGATTTGTAGGATGGAATACATCAAGGGAAATTTATAGTCCGATTGGTGATTATATGATTATTCCTGAATTTGATTCCACCAATTGCAATTATACATTAAACAATGTTCCGACAGCTTCATTTAGGGTGTCAAGAGACACAGCGGCAAAAGATGTAAACTATAAGTTCAGTACGGAGATGAGCTCAAATGGTTTCTATCCGGGACTCACAATCACCGCTACAGGCTCCTATGACAAGATAAGATTACTTGCCGTAGGTGAGGGCGATATTCCGCAAAATGCATCAAAAGCGGATGTGGTAAAATTATTTGGAAATGCGGTTGTACTTCCTGATATGGTGAATGGAACAATTTCTTTCCAGATGTTAGACAGCAGCACGGGAGCAATTACAACAATAGAGACAATCACAGGCTTAAACATTGATACATCGGGACCGGTGATAGTCGGACACAGCGTATCACCAAACATTACATATTTTAATGAATTTAGTTTTGGTTCTTACTACCATTCAGAGATGGTGAATGACAGCTGGGTAGAAAGCGTTACGATTACAATCGAATATCAGACAGAGGGCAGTGACTGCGGCATGCTCCATTATTATTTTGCCAACGAGGATGGTTCTCCAAAGGGTGATATCATAAGAGATGTATTGATGACGAAAAATCCGAAGGGAACTTATCAGGCTTCTGTTGTTATCGGAACAGGTGCAAGCGGACAGCTTGTTGTATATGCAACAGATACCACAGGAAATGCGTCAGCAAAGAGTAAAATTAAGCTGACGGATATTGATGAATTTGATGAAAAAAATCAAAATGCAAATAATTATTATGAGTGGATGGTTGAGAACACAATTGAAGCTGTTGCAATCACAGTTACCGATGGTAATGGCAAAACAGCAGTTCCGTCAGATTCCATATGGTATAACCATCTTGATTTTACAGCGGCAGCAAGAGATGACGAAAGTGGTCTTAACAGAATTGACTGGCATGTAAACACTCCGGGCGGTACGTATTCACCAAGGGAAAACGTTGATGCCAAGATTGGAAATGCAACTGCATACGGAAAAGTGATTTCCTACAATTTTAGAACGTCATTGTTAGAAGATGATGATGTTCTTGAACCAGGAGCGTATTCAGTGTGGGCAGAACTTTTTGACAATGCAGGAAACAGGGCTCGACTTGCAGAAGTCGGTTATTTCCTGTTTGATAACAAACCACCTGTCATTACGGATACAACAGATGATGCAGATGGAAACTTCCTTGCAGGACGTACATTTACATTTACTGTTGCCGAGGGTGAAAATGAAAGTCAGGTGGCTTCCGTAAGACTTTATCAGGTGACTCCTTCGGGAGACGTTGAACTCAGGGTTTGGGGTGATTTAGGCGAGTACAGTTATGATATCAAATCAAATGGAGAATATAAGGTTGTTGCAACTGACCATGCAGGCAACGCTGGTGTTTATGTTGTAAACTTTGGAGGAATTTCTACAGAAAATCCTACAGATCCAGCAATTCTTGTGGATGGTCATGAGGGATCAAACGGATGGTATATAGAGTATGAGCCATATATAACAATAAGCTCGACGATTGAAACTCCAAATGATAAGATACCGGTAACGACAAATTACGGCGTAAAGGTTGGAAACAAGGAGACAGAGAGAACATTTACCACAAGAGAACATGAATTCCAGCTTTCAGATGAGGGTATCATTACAATTACGGCATATGCAATGAGCGGTGCAAATTGTAAGAGTAATGAAGTGACTTCTGTCGTAAAAGTTGATTTAGGAAAACCGTCTATTACAATGGACGAGGCAGCGGCAGATGAAGATGGAAATGCAATTATTAATTTCAGAATTACTGATGATATAAGTGGGGTAGATCCAAACAACATTTTATTAAATGGTACCAAGCTGGATGTTGCCATTGATGATTTGGGTGTTGTGACAGGAAGCTTTAAAACTGTTGCAGGCGGACATTATACGTTAGAGGCGTCAGATAAGGCAGGAAATATAGGAACGCTTGAATTTGATCCACTTGATATGTACGTTACGCCTATCTCAAATATTTCATCATCAGGAGCAGATTTAAGTGCTGAAATTTATGTTGGAACATATGAGTTGTCAGAATACTATATTCAGTACAGAAAAGCAGGAACACAGTATTACGAAAACTGCCCTGCAAACAGACATACAGAGGATTACGGAATAAGTTTAGATTATAAGTTTACAGGTCTTACACCAAATACGGTATATGATTACAGAGTGTATGCAGTGACTAAGGTTTCAAAGGAAATGAAAGTCGTTGAGGGAAGCTTTAAGACAGGTGACGGAAAGTCAACAGGAACTGTATACGGCTCCGTGAATTATGCGGAGGGTGTTCCTGATGAACAAAGAACAACTCCTATCTATGTTGCGATTTATGAAGGTAACATACATATAGCTGGAAAGCTTATGGATGAAGAGGGAGAGTACAACTTTACAAACATAGCTGACGGAAATTATATTGTTTCAGCTACAAACGGAAAGTTTACGCAGACCAAGGCTGTAACAATTGAAAATGGAGGAGTGTCATATCCTTCGGACTATCTTTCAAACAGAGGTATTAATTTCATCTTAAGTGGTCTTTCCACACATGTAGTTTTGGAGGATGGTACAGTCAGACTTACTGCTGACCAGCTTGAGTCTATATTTGATAGAAACTATACAGCGGTTATATCCGAGGAGGATTGGGCTGTATATGATGCTGGCGGAAATATAGACATAACATTATATGCAGGTTACCTGAATGTTTCAGATGTCAGTTCAACTGTTCAGGGAGTATTTGAGGACAGACTTGGAGCAGGCTCTGAGGTTGTAAGATATATTGAGCTTTATGTTGTAAAGAAGGTTACGGATGAGAACGGAGTATGTGTAAATGGTACGCCTGTCAATATACCAAGACTTGTAAAGCCTATTACGATAGCTTTCCCATTGGGAGACTTGGCAGGACAAAGAATCAGTGTTGCATCACTTCATCAAAACGGAAATGTGTCAGATTTCAGAAATTGGACGAATGACTCAGGAGCAGTGCTTGCAAGAAATTATGTGACAATTACGACAGACAGATTTTCAATTTATGCTTTGTATAAGACCAACAAAGTTGTCAAAAAGTACAAAGTTACATGGAAAGACGGCGATGGAAATACGATGAAGACTGAGAGTGTGGAGGAAGGAAAATCAGCAACGCCTCCTACAAAGACACCAAGAAAGTCAGAGACATCAAGGTATACTTACACATTCTCAAGCTGGGATACTGATTATAAGAATATTACAAAAGACACAATAATATCAGCACGTTTTACGGCACACCGTAAGCAAAATGGAACAACTGAGGATCCTGGCACAACAGAAAATCCGGGAACAACAGAAAATCCAGGAACAACGGAAAATCCGGGAACGACAGAAAACCCACCAGTGGTGAAACCACCGCAGGATCCACAGTATCCGTACTTGGGTTCCACACAGTCACCGAACACAGGAGATGAGGCTCCAATTGTGGTGATTGGACTGATTATGACCATTTCCTTGGCAGGAGTAGTTGTTATAATTAAAAAGAAGAAAATACATTAATTTCCACTTATAATATTGGAATTTCTCCAGATAATATGCTTAAGACAGAAAATGTCTAGTAATTAAATGGAGGTAAATATTATGAAGAATTCAAACACTACAAGTGTACCTGAAGCTAAAGACGCTATGAACAAGTTCAAAATGGAGGTTGCCAATGAGCTTGGTGTTAACCTTAAGCAGGGTTACAATGGAGATTTAACTTCTCGTGAGAGTGGTTCAATCGGTGGAGAGATGGTTAGACAGATGATCCAGAGACAGGAGCAGCAGATGTCTGGAAAGTAATTCAATCGTTAAATGTTAAATGATGAATTATGAATATCTGATGCAGCAAAAAATTAAATAACATGATAAGGGCTTGTTTATATAATAGTGATAATGTCTATATTATTCACATATATATAAACAAGCCTGTTTTTTTATTTTATAGGAAAGTCCTCCGTGCTTTCCTATAAGTCAGGATTAAAAATCCTGCTAAGATTCGCCCAAAGAACCATAAAAATAGTGGCGGTATAAAGAGTGCCAAAAGCACTTTGTTTTTTAATAGGAAACTTATGAATTAAAAATGTGGACGAAATTACTTTCATATGATATAATCTAACGAATAGTGCTCATGGATTAAATGAGTAAGTTACAAGGAGGAAGAAACAAAAAATGAGTTTATCAGTTGAAAAGTTAGAAGGTAGTATGGCTAAGCTTACTATAGAAGTGCCGGCTGAGGAGTTTACAAAAGCGATTACCGAGGCATACAATAAGAATAAAAGTAAGTTTTCAGTGCCGGGATTTAGAAAAGGTAAGGTTCCTCAAAATTATATTGAGAAGATGTATGGTGCTTCTATTTTTTATGAGGATGCAGCAAACAAGCTTATAAACGAATATTATCCAAAGGAGCTTGCAAATTGCGAGGAAGACATAGTTTCAAATCCGGAAATTGATGTGGAGCAGATTGAAAAAGGAAAGTCATTTATTTTTACAGCACTCGTAGCTGTTAAGCCTGAAATAAAGATTGGCGAGTATAAGGGAATTGAGATTGAGAAAATTGATTCAGAGGTAACTGACGATGAGGTTATGGCTGAAATTTTGAAGACCCAGAAGGAAAATTCAAGATCAATACCTGTTGAGGACAGACCAGCCGCAATGGACGATGAGGTTACGATTAATTTTGAAGGATTTATAGATGGTGTGGCTTTTGACGGCGGTAAGGGTGAAAATCACAAGCTTACGCTTGGTTCCCATTCATTTATTGATACATTTGAGGACCAGATAGCAGGAAAGAACATAGGAGATAAGTTTGACGTAAATGTAACATTCCCTGAGGAGTATCATGCTGCTGATTTGGCAGGAAAGCCGGCAGTATTTAAGGTTGAGCTTCTTGGAATTAATGCTGTTGAGCTTCCAGAGCTTGATGATGAGTTTGCCGAGGAGGTTTCTTCCTTTGATACCTTTGCTGAGTACAAGGAGGATGTCAAGAAGGTACTTGAGGTAAAGAAAGAAAGAGAAGTTAAATCACAGAAGCAGGAAGCAATTGTAGCTAAGATTGCTGATGCGACAGAGATTGATATACCTGAGCCGATGATTAAGTATAATCAGGAGAAGATGATTGAGGAGTTTTCTCAAAATCTTATGTATCAGGGAATCAATATAGATCAGTATCTGGCTGTTATGGGCATGACCAAAGAAAAGATGCTTGAGCAGATAAAGCCTGATGCAATAAAGAGAATTAAAAGCGGTCTTGTTCTCGAGGCTGTTGTTGATGCAGAAGGCATAACTGCAAGTGATGAAGAGTTCGACGAGGAACTTACTAAGATGGCTGAGTCATATCAGATGGAGATTGACAAGCTGAAGGAATTAGTAGGAGAGGACGAGAAAGATTCAATAAAGAGGGACATTGCAATAAGAAAGGCTCTTACATTCTTAGTAGATAATTGTAAGGAGGTATAGGTGAATGGCATTAGTACCTATGGTAGTCGAGCAGACGAGTAAAGGAGAGCGTTCCTATGATATTTACTCAAGGCTGCTCAAAGACAGAATTATATTTTTAGCAGACGAGGTCAATGACGCAACGGCAAGTCTCGTTGTTGCACAGTTATTATTTTTGGAGGCAGAAGATTCAACAAAGGATATCAGTCTTTATATTAACAGTCCGGGTGGTTCAGTAAGTGCCGGAATGGGTATTTATGATACCATGAATTACGTTAAGTGTGATGTGTCAACAATCTGTGTAGGTATGGCAGCAAGCATGGGTGCATTTCTTCTGGCAGGTGGAGCAAAAGGAAAGAGATATGCATTGCCTAATTCTGAAATTATGATTCATCAGCCGCTTGGCGGAACAAAGGGTCAGGCAACAGATATCAAAATTCATGCTGACCATATTATAAGGACAAGGTCTAAGCTTAATAAAATACTTAGTGAGGCAACAGGAAAGCCGCTTGAAGTTATTGAAAGAGATACAGAAAGAGATAATTTCCTCAGTGCGGAGGAAGCGTTAGAATATGGTCTTATTGACCATATAACAACAAATAGAGAATAAATAAGAGGTGTCTACATGGCTAATCGTACTGACGATAGAAAAAAACTGAGATGTTCATTTTGTAATAAGAGCCAAGAACAGGTCAGAAAGCTGATTGCGGGACCTAATGTTTATATATGTGATGAGTGTATAGACATTTGTTCTGAGATTATTCAGGATGAGCTTGATAATGATATGGTTGATACAGACATCAACCTGCTTAAGCCAAAAGAGATTAAAGAATTTCTTGACGATTATGTTGTCGGTCAGGAATCTGCAAAAAAAGTATTATCAGTAGCAGTGTATAACCATTATAAGAGAATTCTTGCAGAGAAAGATTTTGATGTTGAACTGCAAAAAAGTAACATTATAATGATAGGGCCGACAGGCTCCGGTAAAACTTATCTTGCACAGACTTTGGCAAAACTACTGAATGTGCCTTTTGCCATTGCAGATGCTACTACTCTTACGGAGGCAGGATATGTTGGTGAAGATGTTGAAAACATTCTTTTAAAGCTCATTCAGGCTGCGGATTACGACATAGACAGAGCACAGTGCGGCATCATTTATATTGACGAGATAGACAAGATTACAAAGAAGTCAGAAAATGTTTCAATAACAAGGGATGTATCTGGTGAGGGTGTTCAGCAGGCATTGTTGAAAATCATTGAGGGTACAATGGCTTCTGTGCCGCCTCAGGGAGGACGTAAGCATCCGCAACAGGAGCTTATCCAGATAGATACAACAAATATTTTATTTATCTGCGGTGGTGCTTTTGAGGGCATGGATAAGCTGATTGAAAACAGAATTGGTAAAAAGTCTATTGGTTTTAATGCAGATGTCGTGGGAACGAAGGAGCATAATATCGGTGAGCTTTTGGAGAAGGTTCTTCCTCAGGACTTTATAAAGTATGGACTGATTCCCGAATTTGTGGGAAGGGTTCCTGTCACTGTTACGCTTGATTTGCTTGATGAGGATGCACTGATAAGAATCTTGTCAGAGCCGAAGAGTGCAATATGTAAGCAGTACAAAAAGCTTTTTGAGATAGACGATGTTGAACTTGAGTTTGAGGAAGATGCACTTCGTGCTATTGCAAAAGAGGCTAATGCAAGAAAGACGGGAGCAAGAGGTCTCCGTGCCATTATAGAAAAGGTTGTTTTAGACCTCATGTATGAGATTCCGTCGGATGAGTATGTGCAAAAATGTGTCGTGACAGAGGCAGTTGTGACAGAGGGTGCTGCTCCGATTATAACTTATTCAGAGGAGCCAAGAACAAAAAAGACTATGCTTAGAAAGCACATAAGAAGAAACGAGGACAGTATAGCGTAAGGTATGGAGTAAGTTATGATTATAAAAAGCGCTGAGCTTGAGACTGTGTGTGGAATTACAAGTAAATTGCCAGATAACATGATGCCTGAAATTGCTTTTGCAGGTAAGTCAAATGTGGGGAAATCTTCACTGATTAATGGACTGTTAAACAGAAAGGCATTGGCAAGAACATCCCAATCACCGGGAAAAACGCAGACAATAAATTTTTACAATATAAATAAAGAACTTTATTTTGTTGATTTACCAGGGTATGGGTATGCAAAGGTTTCCCAGGAAATACGAAATAAATGGGGAAAAATGATAGAGAGGTTTCTGCACACGTCAAGTCAGCTAAGGGTTATTTTCCTTCTTGTTGATATACGTCATGCACCAGGTGAAAATGATAAAACCATGTATGATTGGATATCAGCAAATGGGTATACCCCTATCATTATATGTACTAAGCTCGACAAGATAAAGAGAAGCCAGCAGGCGAAAAACATTAAGGTAATAAGAGATTCCCTGGGAGTGGAAAAGGGAACAAAAATAATCCCCTTTTCCGCTGTTACAAAACAGGGAAAAGAGGAGATTTGGGACGTTATTCAGGCGACCATAGCTGATTAATCAGATAATCATATACGGCCGAGCTTTTTGAACGCCAGTTGTTGCATATGGTTTCAGCCTGTGATTTGGTCGGAACGTCAAATTTTATGTCTACAAGAGTTTCGCGGCGGTCTTTTATGACGCATGAAACTGTATACCAGTTTTTGTCGTTATAGAAGTAGTCCGCGTATATTTCAGATTCATTTTTTACATTTATTTTCTCATTTTCAAGATATTCCAATATATCCTGTTTAATTGCATATGGGAGTCTGTTTTCAAACAAAGACAAGGCTTCTTCGCCTGAGTTGGTAATCTTATAGTGTATTGTGTCCCTTATGGTGTCGGTAGAAATAAATTTATTGGATATTAGCTCGCTTAATGCCTCGTGCAGGTTAAATACGGTTGTGTATTCGCGGTCTATTATGAAATTAGAAATAAGGCTGTTGGTCATTGTGTAATCAGTTCTGTCCAGCATAAACAAAATGATTAATTTATATAAAAGAAGTCCGTCTGACATTGTTTTTCTCCTAAAGTATACTTCATTCAATATACGATATTAATTACAAAAAATCAAGAAAATATTATTTTATGGTTTACTCTTATAAAATTATATGTTAATATGTTATTAGTCTTTAGACGTGTAACATTGTCAAATTTTCAGTATTCGATTTAAATACCCTAGAAAATTTTTGTAAGATATGTAATAAATGTACTACATGAGTAAAAAAAGGAGATTGTATGGATTTTAAAAAAGCGTCATTAGCGGAGCTTCGGGCATATGCTAAGGAAAAGGGAATACGAAATATTTCAACACTGAAAAAGGGTGAGCTGGCTCAACTGTTAGAGAATGTAGAAAAAATGACATCAAAAAAAGGCGATGCTGCTACATCGGCACCGACATCGGGGGAAGTTGAAAAAAAGCCTGAAAGTAAAGTTGAAAAAAAATCAGAAAGTAAGCTGGAAAGCAAGGTTGAAACGAATCAGGCAAAGACAGGAAAGCCAGAGCAAAAAACTTATACAAAGTCCACGCAGCCGCGTGACGAGATAAAAAAGGAAGACGGCATACAGGAAGCAAAATCCGAACCGGTTATGCTTACATTTGACGGACAGGAATACAACAGGGACCTTGACAGCGGTGATGAGGCAAATGGTATTCTTGAAGTAATGTCAGATGGTTATGGTTTTATTAGAACAGCCAATTATCTGCCAGGTGACAAGGATATTTATGTTTCACCGATTCAAATTAGAAGATTTGGACTCAAAAAAGGAGATATTATAAGCGGACCAATCAGGCTCAAAACACAGGGTGAAAAATTTAGTGCATTACTTTATATAAAGAGTATCAATGGATTTTTACCTTCTGAGGCGGCAAAACGAGTTCCGTTTGAGGATCTTACTCCGATTTTCCCGAATGAAAGAATTAGTCTTGATACAAACGGTGCACCTGTAGCAATTCGTATCGTTGACTTGTTAAGTCCTATTGGTAAAGGTCAGAGAGGTATGATTGTTTCACCTCCTAAGGCAGGTAAGACAACACTTTTGAAGGCTATCGCTAAAAGTATAAGCAGAAATAACAGGGACATGCATTTAATTGTTCTTCTGATTGATGAGCGTCCAGAGGAAGTTACTGATATCAGGGAGTCTATAGAGGGAGAAAATGTCGAGGTAATTTATTCTACTTTTGATGAGCTGCCTGAACATCATAAGAGAGTTTCGGAGATGGTGATTGAGAGAGCAAAAAGGCTTGTTGAGCATAAGAAGGATGTTGTTATTTTACTGGACAGTATCACAAGACTTGCAAGGGCGTATAACCTTACTGTTCCACCAAGTGGAAGAACGCTCTCAGGAGGTCTTGATCCGGCAGCACTTCATATGCCAAAAAGGTTTTTTGGTGCAGCCAGAAACATGAGAGAGGGTGGAAG
The DNA here is from genome assembly GCA_947652735.1 of uncultured Lachnospiraceae bacterium. Taxonomy (GTDB): domain Bacteria; phylum Bacillota; class Clostridia; order Lachnospirales; family Lachnospiraceae; genus Coprococcus_C. Next base: position 49,354 of record CANTEG010000005.1, read on the forward strand.
TCTTACAATTCTTGCAACAGCTCTTGTAGAGACGGGAAGCAGAATGGATGATGTCGTATTTGAGGAATTCAAAGGAACAGGTAACATGGAACTTGTCCTCGACAGAAAGTTGTCTGAGAAACGTATTTTCCCAGCTATTGATATAGCGAAATCGGGAACAAGACGTGATGATTTACTTCTCACAAAGGAGGAGCAGGAGGCAGTAAATGGTATTCATAAGGGCTTGTCAGGCTCAAAGGCTGACGAGATGACAGAGGATGTACTTAAGCTGTTTGTAAGAACGAGAAACAACAAAGAATTTGTAGAATATATAAAGAAAACATTGCTCAGAAGATAAAATTGTAAAACTATATGTTTACTGTTATTACATCATCTTGTTGGGATTAAAATCCACAAGATTACCATAGATTTATGATTATGTATAAAAAGTCAGTTTTTTTAGAAAAAGACTTGAATTTATATTACTGCTATGATAAAATATCTATCGTTGTGGGCGTGATAACTTAGGTAAATCATGTATTATTATATATAGAGAGGTGAAAAACATGAGAGAAGGAATACATCCGGAATATTTTCAGGCAAAGGTTGTATGTAACTGTGGTAACGAGTTTGTAACAGGCTCTACAAAGAGTGATATTCACGTTGAGATTTGCTCAAAGTGCCATTCATTTTATACAGGTCAGCAGAAGGCTGCACAGGCACGTGGTAGAATTGATAAGTTCAACCGTAAGTATGGCGTTTCTCAGGCATAGTTATTGACATAAGGTATATATAAGGGCTGTCGCATGTTTGTGCCAGCCCTTTTTACTTATGAAACATAAATTGACATGGGCAAAATCATGTCACTGTAATAGCGTGGTTTTGTCCGTTCCAAACACATAAATGAAAAGGACAGGTGTAATATGGGACGAGTAAGCATTGGCGGACAGGCTGTACTTGAAGGAATTATGATGAAAAATGATGACAAGTATGCAATAGCCGTAAGAAAGCCAAATAAAGAAATTGAATTAAAAATAGAGACGTACAAGCCTGCCGGAAAGAAAAGTGCCATTTTGAGATTTCCTATTATCAGAGGCGTTGTAAATTTCGTTGAGTCAATGGTGATAGGTGTCAAAACACTGACATACTCCGCAGATTTTCTTGAGGAGGAAGAAGATAGTGTTAATGAGAAAAATTCAGGCGATGAGGGAAATTTGGGTAATGAGGCAGATGCAGGTAACGATGTAAAATCAGTAAATGATGCAAAACCTGATAAAAATTTGGTGGATGCTGATTTGAAAAACAGCGGAAAAGAATCGAAAGCAGAGAAAAGTAAATCAGATGATTTACTTATGTTTGGAACTGTTGCAATTGCCATAGTTATTGCAATAGGACTATTTATGCTGCTCCCTGCATTTTTGGTGTCACTGATTGACGGAGTAGTAAAAAACCATTTTTTTCTTGGTTTGATTGAAGGAGCTGTCAGGCTTACTATATTTATGGCGTATGTGCTTATTATTTCTAAGATGGAGGAAATAAACAGAACATACATGTATCATGGGGCAGAGCACAAATGCATAAATTGTCTGGAGCATGGGGACGATTTGACGGTAGAAAATGTACTGAAGCACTCCAGATTCCATAAAAGATGTGGAACAAGCTTTTTGATTATTGTTATGTTAGTCAGTATTTTAGTGTTTATGTGTATTAAGACGGACACAGTCTGGTTAAGACTTTTATACCGGGTGCTGCTTGTTCCTGTAATTGCAGGTATTTCCTATGAATTTATTAAGTTTGCAGGAAGAAGCGAGTCGGCATTTGCAAATATTCTAAGTAAGCCAGGACTTTGGGTTCAGCGTTTTACGACGAAGGAACCGGATGCTGACATGGTAGAGGTGGCAATTACTGCGGTGGAAGGTGTTTTGGACTGGCGGAAATATTTGGAAGAACAAAGAGAGACACAATCGTAGCTTTTATTCTATAGGAGAAAGTACATTTGTAGTTTATATAGAAGCCATTATAGATGATATGATGGAAGGATATGCATATTTGTTAGTTGATATGGAAGTGTACACAGACTATGTAATGGAGAAGCATATCATAAGTATAGATTATATGCCAGAGGATTGATTACAATATGCTGTTAAGGGAAATGTTAAAAAAGGGAATAGATAAGCTCAAAAGCTGTAAGATTGAAAATGGTGAGCAGGATGCAAGGCTGATTGCCATGCATGTTTTGGAGCTTGATTATACGGGGCTGTTTATGAAGCTGGACAGCGAGGTGGATACTGAAACGGAAGCAGTGTACCACAGGCTTATTGAAAAGAGAGCTACCCATTATCCATGCCAGTATATTATCGGTACAACAGAGTTTATGGGCTATACGTTTCATGTGGCACCTGATGTCCTGATACCCCGCCCTGAGACTGAGCTTCTTGTGGAACAGGCATTAAGGCTTACGGATGTTGTTGCGTCCTGTAATGCACTTGATATGTGCTGTGGAACAGGCTGTATCGGAATTAGCTATAGTTTGAGAAGGAAACAGAACGGGTATACAGAGGACAAACTTACTATGGTTGACATTTCAGATGCCGCCATTGGTCTGTCAAAAAAGAACAGCTTTTGTCACAATTTGGAATGTGATATAATAAAGAGCGATTTGTTTGAATTTAGGAAGTCACCTGAAAAAGTTTATGACTTGTATGATTTAATTATGACAAATCCTCCATACATAAGGAGTAAGGAAATTGATGACCTGATGGAGGAAGTCAGGGATTTTGAACCGAGGCTTGCTTTGGATGGAAGTGATGATGGGCTGTATTTTTACAGAAAAATTATTTTGGAAGCGGGGAATTATCTGCGTGATGGTGGACATTTACTTTGTGAAATCGGATATAATCAATACGATGAAGTTCAGGGTATCCTTGTAGATAACGGTTACAGGGATATAGAGCTTACTGCGGATTATGCAGGCTTGGCTCGAATTGTGTCATGCCGTAAGTAAATATCAGAAATGTATGATTGCTAAAATGTAATTGTGTTAACGACTGTATTTTAAGCAAGATGAGAAAACATATTATTTATGGAATATAGTTGTACACAAATGTCTGAAAAAATAGTGTTTCGCTTATGGCTATATTTTAAATAAAAGCAGGGATGAGGTGTCACGTTGTTTCTGTGCACCGTGACATTTAAAGGAGGATTATAAAATGTTTGATAAGTTAGATGATTTAGTTGCAAGATTGGAGGAGCTTCAAAATCTGCTCAGTGACCCGTCTGTAGTTGGTGACCAGAACAGGTTCAGAAAGCTTATGAAGGAACAGAGTGAGCTTGCTCCTATTGTTGAAAAGTATAATGAATATAAGCAGGCAAAACAGACCATAGAGGACAGTCTGACAATGCTTGACGAGGAGAGCGACGAGGAGCTTAGGGAGCTTGCCAAGGAGGAGCTTAATGATGCAAAGCAGCAGCTTGAGCAGTGTGAGAATGATTTGAAAATTCTGCTTCTTCCAAAGGACCCTAACGATGATAAGAACGTTATTGTGGAAATAAGAGCAGGTGCAGGCGGTGATGAGGCAGCTCTTTTTGCTGCTGAAATATATCGTATGTATGTACATTATGCGGAAGGAAGACGTTGGAAGGTTGAGACTCTTGAGGTTGAGGAAATTGGCATAGGAGGAATGAAGTCTGTTTCGTTTATGGTTACAGGTTCAGGTGCATATTCTGTGCTCAAATACGAGAGTGGTGTTCACCGTGTGCAACGTGTACCTGAAACAGAGTCAGGCGGACGTATTCATACCTCCACCATAAGTGTAGCTGTGCTTCCTGAGGCAGAAGAGGTTGATGTAACGATTGATGATAAGGATATCAGAATAGATGTTATGCGTGCATCAGGTAATGGTGGTCAGTGTGTAAATACAACGGATTCAGCGGTAAGGCTGACACATTTCCCTACAGGAATTGTCGTGTACAGCCAGACTGAAAAATCACAGCTTCAAAATAAGGCAAAGGCCTTTGCACTTCTTCGTGCAAAGCTTTATGATATTGAGCAGCAAAAAGCACATGATGCGGAGGCAGAGCTTCGTAAAAGCCAGGTAGGAACAGGTGACAGGTCAGAAAAAATACGTACCTATAATTTTCCACAGGGACGTGTGACAGATCACAGAATCGGCCTTACTTTGTATAAGCTCGACAAAATTATGGACGGGGATATACAGGAAATCATAGATGCCTGCATTGCGGCAGACCAGGCAGCAAAGTTAAGCAAAATGCAGGAAGAATAAAAAATTAAAAAAAGACTTGCAAAATAGAACAAATGTTCGTATAATGGATATATGAACGAGATTTTGACAGGTTATACAATTCAGGAAAAATTGGAGATACTGGCAGATGCAGCGAAGTATGATGTTGCATGCACATCAAGCGGTTCGGATAGGAGAGGAAAGAAAGGATTTCTCGGTAACGCAAGTGCATGCGGCATATGCCACAGCTTTGCGGCAGATGGCAGATGCATTTCGCTGTTAAAAATACTTATGACAAATCATTGCGTTTATGATTGCAAGTATTGTGCAAACAGGGCAAGTAACGACATTCCGAGAGCCACATTTACTCCTGAGGAGATATGTGAGCTGACAATCGAATTTTACAAAAGAAATTATATCGAGGGGCTTTTCTTAAGCTCAGGTGTTCTGAAAAATCCAACTTACACAATGGAAAAAATGTGTGAGACTCTTTTATTGCTCAGAAACAAGTATTGCTTTAATGGCTATATACACGTCAAAACAATTCCCGGTGCCTCGGATGAGGTGCTTGCAGCAGCGGGCTACCTTGCAGATAGAATAAGCGTAAACCTTGAACTTCCAACTGCGGAGGGTCTGTCTAAGCTTGCACCAAATAAAAGTTTTAAAACAATTCTTGACCCTATGGGAAAGGTGAGTGACACGATTGCAAGTCACAGGGCTGCCATAGGAAAAGACCCGCATATGGAGCGGAGCAGTGGAAATAAATATCTTCAAAACAGTATATTTTCAAAGGACAGGCTTGTCACAAAAGAAAGTAACAATGAAATTCGGGTATCAGGTGAAAAGGCTCTTGTTCCGTCAGGAATGGGCAAGCTTACAAGAAGCTTTGCACCGGCAGGTCAGAGTACACAGATGATTATAGGAGCTACAGGTGAAAGCGACTATACTTTGATTCAAACGACACAGAAGCTTTATCAGAGCTATGATTTAAAGCGTGTGTTTTATTCCGCCTATATACCGATTAATGAGGATAGTGTGCTGCCTGCTATTGGGACACCACCCCCTCTTTTGCGTGAACACAGGCTTTATCAGGCAGACTGGCTGCTTCGGTATTACGGTTTTTCGGCAGAGGAGCTTTTGTCGGAGGAGAAGCCTAATTTTAATGAACAGCTTGACCCTAAGTGTGACTGGGCATTGAGGCATTTGGAGTATTTTCCTTTGGACGTTCAAAAGGCACCGTATGATTTGCTTTTAAGAGTGCCGGGCATAGGACCTAAGTCCGCAGGAAGAATTATGTATGCAAGACGGTACGGGAGCTTGGATTTTGAAAGCCTCAAAAAAATGGGAGTCGTTTTAAAAAGGGCACATTATTTTATTATCTGCAATGGCAAGCAGATGTACAATACTCCTATAGAGGAGCACTTTATAGAGAGGCAGCTTACGGACACAAACAGGCGGGACAACTGGAAAGTTGCAAACAGTAACATGACATATCAGCAGATGTCACTTTTTGATTATGGGATAGGGTAAGCTTATGAAGGTATTTTGTTGCAAGGATAAATTTGAGGATATGTTGACATGTATATATGATGCTTGGAGCTTTGCCCTTCAAAAAGGGCACGATAATGTGAGACTGGTGAGGGAGCCTGTGTTCCAGCAGTCACTGTTTGATGAATATGTACATGTTGAGCCTGATAGCGAAAAAGTTGAAAAGGTTATCCGCTCAATTAAAAGACAGATTTCCAATCAGGCGTATCTGTATATTTTTTATGCATCCCTTTCATCGGAGGAGGATGCATTGCAGAGTATGTATAACTTTCTAAGGGTTGGTTTTGCAGTAGGAGGACAGGTGTGTTCCATGTATGGCAATCCCCATGTTATGAGAATTGTGGAACTTAAGAGAAAAGTAGGAAATGAGAGCCATTACTTTAGGGAGTTTGCCCGTTTTACCTCATTGGACAACAAGGTGTATGTATGCCATATAGAACCCAAAAGCAACGTGGTTATGATGGTAGGCAATCATTTTGCAGACAGGATGCCATCGGAGCATTGGATGATTATAGATGATAACAGAAGACTTGCGGCAGTGCATCCAAAGGATAGTGACAATTATTTAAGATACCTTACGGATACTGAGTTTGAGACACTTTCCCATTCAGAGAACTATAAGGACAAATACACGGACATGTGGAAATCATTTTTTGATGCGATAGCCATAAAAGAGAGAAAGAATAAGGCGTGTCAGCGAAACATGTTTCCAGTATGGATGAGAAAGCATGCAGTTGAGTTTATGGAGGAGTAGGAATTACTTTCTCTTTTTCAATAAAAATTTATCGAAAAACAATAAAAATATATTGACTTTCAATATAAGAGGTAGTATTATCCTTACAGAAACATTTTTGTTGGCATGTCAGGTTTTTTATAAAAACTGACATGCAGCATAAGCCTTTTATGACAGGCAAATTTTTAGAGGTTTATGTTCAAAAGGAGGATAGTATGGAAAATAATAAAATAACAAGAGTGACAAAGCTTTTACTGGATATTATGTTTTTTGCAGGTATTATTGTTGCGGCTACCATTCCGTTAAGCTTTAAATTTTTTGGTAAGTATAATGATTATTTTGAAAAATTTTATTTTCAACTTGTCATTATATTTTTTATTTCAGGAGTTTTTGCCATTCTTATATTGGGAGAACTTCGGAAAATGTTTTCAACGGTGCTAAAGGATGACTGCTTTGTGGAAAGTAATGTCATAAGCTTAAAACGTATGAGCATATACAGCTTTGCAATTGTGGCTGTGACACTGTTTCGGCTGTTTATTTATTTTACGCCGTCCGTTTCAATTATTGTGATTGTGTTTCTGATAGCAGGATTGTTTTCCAGAGTGCTTGCAATTGTATTTGACAAGGCAGTCTCATATAAGAGAGAAAATGATTTTACTATTTAAGATGCGTTAGCCCATTTGCGGAAAGTGAATTTTAGAAATCAGTGAAGTAATAGGGTTGATGTCCATTTGAAGGAGGCATGAAAATGGCGATAATGATTAATCTTGATGTTGTGATGGCACAGAGAAAAAAAGGACTGTCTGAGCTTGCAAAGGATGTTGATATCACCTTGGCAAACTTATCAATATTAAAAAATAACAAGGCAAAGGCTATCAGGTTTTCCACGTTAGAGGCGATATGTAAAACCCTTGACTGCCAGCCGGGTGATATTTTAATTTATGTGCCGGATAAGGAGGATAGCGATGGAGAAGAATAAAGGGCGTATTGCGCTTAAAACATTGATTTATGCATTTGTATATAGTGTGTGTCTTTATAAAAATTTAACAGGTATTATGACACCTGTTTTTGCAGGAGCAACGGTTGTTTTTCTTTATCTTGTGCTCCCTGAGCTTACAGAGGATAAGGAAAACGGAAAGCTTAAGATAAGAAAATTGATTCCGTATTTTGTAGGAATTGTTTTACTTGGTATTTCAATCTTTATGACGGCGGATTTGTTTATTATCATGTGCAGCTATGCAGGTATGATTTTGCTTGCCATGTCGGCACTGATTCGTTTCTTTTGTGATGAAGAAAGCTGGGGTGTGGGAAGATATGCCATCGCAATTGCTGAAACATGTGCATCCCCGCTCGTATATATTGACCGCTTTTTTAAGGATGGGAGCGTAATAAGAAAAACCTTGAAACCAAAAAAGAATAAAAAGCTCAAATATGCTTTGATTGGAATTGTATGTTCCATGCCGTTTCTCATCGTTGTGGTAGGACTTTTGGGAAGTGCGGATGTAATTTTTGGAAATATGGTAAATTCGGTTCTTGGACAGATAACGATATCGTGGGACGTGGCAGGATTTCTTTTACTGACAGGCATCGTGATGGTTTATTGTTATTGTCTTTTGTATAAGCTGTCAGTATATGGGGCAGGGAATGGATCATATATGAAAAGTAAATTGGAGCCTGTAATTGGTATAGCCTTTACGGGTATGCTGACGGCGGTGTATCTGTTGTTTTCAGTTATACAGATTTTAAGTCCGTTTTTGGGCGAAAGTATGCTCCCTGACGGATATTCTTATGCAAATTATGCAAGAGAGGGATTTTTCCAACTGCTGTTCGTGGCTGCATTTAATTTGGTTGTCATTCTTGTGTGCAATGCCATATTTGCCAAGCATAAGGCACTTAAAATTGTACTTACGGTAATGTGTACCTGTACATATATTATGATAGCCTCATCGGCAGTACGGATGTTCATGTATATCGAGACATATGATTTGACCTATTTAAGACTGCTTGTATGTTTTGCACTTTTACTGATAGGAATTTTGATGATGGGTGTTATAATATCCATATACAGGGAAAAGTTTAAGCTTATGCGGTATTTTATTGCTGTCACATCTGTATTATATATTTTGTTGGCATTCGCTCATCCGGAATATATAATAGCAAGATATAATTTGTCGGTGTCAGGTGTAGAACAGTATGTAGATGAAACAGGGCTTGATGCAAGGTATCTGTCCCAGTTTTCCAGTGATGCGGCACCTGCAATTAATGAATATCTGGAATGGCATGATGCTATGCCGGCTCTGGCAAAATTGAAATTTGACAGATACTTTGCACGGATTGACAGTGAATATAATCAAAACAAAAGTGTGAGAGGCTTTAATCTTTCAAGCTACAGAGGACATTTGTGTGCAGTGAAATATACCAATTAGCATTTTGATGGAGACAATCGTGAACATGATGAAATATAGATGAGCTGTCGAAATATGACCAATTATGTTTGGCAGGCTGTTGTTTAAGAGGTTGTGACAACCCATTTACTGAAAGCAAGTTTGGAATGGGTAGATGTTCAAAAGGGAGTATTATATATGAAAAGGGTTCTGATTGTGGAGGACAATAAGGATATCAGCAGTATGCTGGAGGATTTTTTAAGCGGACATGACTATGAGGTGGAGTGTGCCTATGAGGGGCGCAGTGCATCCTTGTGTATTTCGAATAAGGAATACGATATTATTCTTATGGATTTGATGCTCCCCCACAAAAGTGGTGATTCTATTATTCGTGAGCTGCGGGAACACTCGGATACACCTGTGATTTGTCTGTCTGCAAAATCAGGAATGGACACAAGGCTTGAAGTTCTTCGCATGGGAGCGGATGATTATATTTTAAAACCCTTTGACTTAAACGAAGTATTAGTGAGACTTGAGGTTGTCTTAAGAAGAAGTGCAAAGGCAAAAAATGAAATGGGTGACGGCTGTGACATGATTGCAGTTGGAGATATTATATTTTTTCCAAGGGAAAACAGGGTGGAGTATGAGGAAAAAAATATTCCCCTTACATCCAAGGAGCTTCAAATACTAAAGCTTATGATGGAGCAGCCCACGAAAACATTTACGAAAGCGAATCTTTACGAATCGGTGTGGAACGACACATATTATTATGAGGATAACACAATAAACGTGCATGTGAGCAATTTGAGGAGCAAGCTGAAAAAGGCAACAGGAAATGATTATATAGAAACGGTGTGGGGAATCGGTTACCGCATGCGGGAGAATTAGAATGGATAAATGGATGAGGATAAGTATTTTCTTATTTGTGGCTTGTGCAGTGCTGCTTATTTGTTGTATCGTATACGTTGGCTACATGATTGCGTTAAAAGGGCAGATAAGGCAGATAAGAAAAGCGTTGGTATGTACAAGAGAGCAGGACTATAACAAGCAGCTTACAATCTCTTTGTTTGATAGGGATTTGACGGAGCTTGCCGCAGAGATAAATGATAATCTTGAATATCAAAAGCAGCTCAAATTTGATGCGGCACTATCCGAGACAAGGATGAAGCAGTCAGCGTCAGATATAGCCCATGACCTTCGGACACCACTTACGGTTATTAAGGGTAACTTACAGATGCTTGACCCGAACAATGAGTATACGCCAAAGGAAAAGGCGTATTTAAACACATGTAGGGAAAAGGCAGATGTGTTAAAAAATATGGTAGATGATTTTTTTGAAATGTCGGTGCTTGAGAGCGATAGTGCGGATGTGGCATTGCAGGACATAGATGTAATCAAGCTGCTCATGCAGTTTGTTGTTGATAACGAAGCTGTGATACGGGAGCATGGTCTGACACCTGATATAAGGCTTTTGGAAAAAACGGTATGTATCAGGGCTGATGAACAGATGCTGACCCGTATGCTTGGTAATATGCTTGGAAACGTAATGAAGTACGCAAGGGACAGCTTCAGTATTTGTACGGACATTAGGGCAGATGGTTCTTTCCACATCGTATTTGAGAATATTGTTGATGATATGGATGGGATTGATGTTGATACTATGTTTGAGCGTACCTACAGGGGCAGCCGTGCAAGAACAGGTCAGGGAGCAGGGCTTGGGCTTTATATCGTAAAGCTACTTGCCGAAAAACAAAATGCATCTGTTTATGCAGAAATAAAAGACGGCAAACTTATAACACACATGATTTTTAAAATAGTATAAAACATAAAAACATAAGGAATTTCATTTATTTAAGAAATTCTTTATGTTTTTTTTCTATTATGGATATAATACATAAATTTGGCGGCATTCGCGCTTGGCGTCGTTTGGGACAACAAGCAGCGAAAGTGTGCCTGTGTTGATTTGTCTATGTTGTACAACGGACGTTTGCAAAGACAGAGTTTCACAATTGTCTAAGTGTGATATTCAAATAAGGAGGAGAAAAATGTCAGATAACATTATAGATGTTAAACATTTGGGAAAGCAGTATATGAAACAAAAGGCAGTGGATGATGCCTCCTTTCAGATTAAGGAGGGCATGATTTGCGGTCTGATAGGTCCGAACGGTGCGGGAAAGACTACGATTATGAAAATGCTTGGAGGGCTCGTACTTCCCACAAGCGGAAGTATTTCCATATACGGAGGTAGTACGGAGCAGGAGCTTGCAAGGGCAAGACAGCGTATGAGCTTTATGATTGAGGTTCCGTATGCGAAAGAGAAAATGAGTGCAAAGGAAAATCTTGAAAAGCAGCGGTTGCAAAAGGGAATCCCAGACAAAAAGAGAGTGGATGAGGTTTTAAAGATAGTTGGGCTTGAACATACGGGAAAAAAGAATGTGAAAAACTTTTCGCTTGGCATGAAGCAAAGACTTGGAATTGCCATTGCACTTTTGTCAAAGCCTGAAATTATGGTTATGGACGAGCCGATAAACGGACTTGATCCTGAGGGAATTGTAGAAATCAGAGAGCTGCTGCTTAAGCTTAATCGGGAGGAGCACATTACAATTATTATTTCATCACACATTTTAAGTGAGCTTTCCCTGCTTTGCACCGATTACATTTTCATTCATCATGGCAAGATTATACAGTCGGTGTCCTCTGACGAGCTGAAAAAGCTGTGTAAGGAATTTTATCATATTCACACGGATAATGATGAGCGGGCAGTGGTAATTCTGGAAGAAAAGCTTGGCGTGACTGATTATGAGGTTAATGAGGATGGAAGCATCCGCCTATATGAAAACATGGATAATCTGATTGATGTTTCAAGAGCACTTTATGAGGGTGGTGTCATCCCAATTACACTTGAGGTAAATGAAGCGAATCTTGAAAAATATTATATGGACATGGTAGGTGAGCAGAATGTGGAACATAATGAAAGCACAAAGGTATCAGATAAAGGGTGATAATGTTATAATATATGGAATTTTGGCAGCACTTCTTATCCCTGTTTTACCGATATTTTTTGACGGCACGGATATGGGTGATATGACAGGAGGATTGTTTGCCGTTTCGGCATTTGGCACACTTCCAATTGCTCTTTTGATTATATCGCTTGTATTGATATCAAGAATTTGCGGATGGGATATGAATGACAAAACAATCAATTATGAAGTTTTATCCGGTCATTCCAGAGGACAGATTTATTTTGGCAGAGTGCTTATGAGTATTGTATATACACTTGTTGCAGGAATCATTGTAATGGTGTTACCAATAGCTGTGATAACAATGATAAAGGGATGGGGAGAAAATGTTGCCGTTTATGATATGCTTATAAGGGCATTGGTGATGCTGTGTCCCTACATAAGGTGGATGTGTGAGCTTGTCTTAGTCGTGTTTCTTGTCAAAAACAGCGATATTGCCCTTGTTATGGGCTGGGTCATGTATGCAGTAGTGTTAATCGTACAGATGATAGTATATGAAGCAGCGGATATCACACTTATTTTCCCGTTTGCGTCAATAAATATGATGTCATTGTCGGAAATCACAAACACAAAGCTGGAGCTTGTAAATGGCGAGCTTATACCTGTGTTTGATGCGGCACTTAACGCATCGGAAATCACGAATTCCATTGTCGTTTCCATAGTTGTAGCCGTCGTATGTGTTATGGCAGGATATGTGGTATTTAAAAAGAGAGATATGTAAATAACAGGGCAAAAAGTCCTATAAAAATAAAAGAGGGTGGTAATTTGAAGGATTTAATAAAAGCACAGCTATATCAGCTTAAGAAAAACAGGCTCGTGCTCATTGTGTTTATTGCAGTTTTTCTTTTGCAGTTTATTAATATCATCGGTGAAATTTCTTACAGCGGAAGCGGATTTTGTGCAAGCACATATATTGTTGACATGAGTCTGGAAATGATTTTCATGAGTTTAGTTTTTCCTACCATTTTTACGGGCTGTGTATGCGGTGGGGACTTTTCTGATAAGACAGTAAACTATGAGCTCATGTCAGGTCATACAAGAAAACAGGTTTATTTCAGCAGAGCGGTAATAAGTCTTGTTGGCGGAGTCATTGGAGAGTTTATTATTATCGTTGCTCCTGTGGTTGTATTAAGTGAGGCATATGGATGGGGAACAGACATTTTGGTAAAGGAAGCAGTAATAAGATATCTGTTTATGCTACTTCCAATTGCAAGAATTATATGTGAATTCATTTTTTTAACGTATGTGGTAAAAAATCAATATATTACCATGGCAGGCTCATGCTTTGTATTTTCGATAGGCTTATCCTTGGTGGAGCTGCTTTCCAGTGAAACATCCGTGTTTTTGGGAATGACAAATATTATGAAGCTTGGGACGTATGAGTCATGGAGTACATATACCTTGGACAATACGGTAGATATGATAAAGGTGTATGATGCTTCATTAAGTACAGGAGATATCATATCAACGATTATTAGCTCGGTTCTGTTTGGCGGAGTATTTCTGTTTATTGGGTACAGATATTTCTGTGGAGATGATTTGAATTAGGGATGAAAGTAAATTTGGAATGGGCTGATGTTCAAGAAATTGAGGTGGGAAAATGATTTATGTGGATGTAATTTTAATAGTTTTGATAATTGGAGCTTCACTGGGGCTCTATGCCCTGGCTGGTTATGCTGCGAAAGTATTAAGTCCGAAATGGAAGCTGTGTTATGTTGTTCCTTTGATTGTATGTATATTATTTGTGGCACTTTCAGGGTTTGAGGTATCCTTATTGGGTGTTTACATAGGATGTGTGCTGTTGTTTATTGGATTTATAAAAGAGGATATAAAGATAAGACGTCTTGTGTCAACTTGTACTGTTTTGCTGGCAATTATAACAATCCCTGTGTGTCTGCTTTATTCAGGCTATCGTATGCCAAATTTTGCAACTGAATTTAAGAACGGTTTTGCGTCAATGAAAGAGCATTATTGCATGACGGAATATAAGGATATTGATTGGGACGCTTTATATAATGCATATTTGCCGAAGTTCAAGGAAGTACAAAAAAACCATGATGCGGTGGGAAATTACATTCTTTGGACAGAGCTTTGTAACAGTATGCATGATGGACACGTGGCATATTATGCTGATGACAAGGTTGTGGAAGCAGCAGTGGAAAAAATGTATGGCAATGATTACGGATTATCACTTATTACCTTATCTGACGGTAATACTGTTGCAGTAAATGTTCAAAAAGACAGCGCAGTATATGCCGCAGGAATACGAAACGGAACAATTGTAACAGCATGGGACGGAAAGGCCGTTGATGAACGTAAGCCGAATGATATTCCAATCGTGTGGCTGCCTAACAATCCTGTAAAAGAAAATGATGATTTTAACAGTGCACTGCTTGTTGCAGGCATGGGAGGCGACACGGTTTCCATCGGGTTTATTGATGAAAATGGGGAGGAAAAGAGTGTAAGTGTGGCAAAGCTTGGCGCATATGCAAAACGGCTTAGAGATACAACAAATATTTTATATTCGGGGATAAAGGCGGACAATATGACGTGGCATGACTTAAATGGAGAAACAACAGTGTTAAGACTTACCCGGATGATGTATGACTCAAATGCAGCAGGTTCAGGTGATTACGCACGTATGAAGGATGAGCTTAAGGCAGGTCTGCTTGAGAAAAAAGGGGCAGGTATTAAAAATCTGATTATAGACCTTCGCAGTAATGCGGGAGGAGACCCCAATTTTATAATTGCAATTGCAGAGCTGTTATCTCCGGAAAAGGAATTTATCTATGCGTGCAGTGGTGTGTGGGATGCGGAACAAAAAGATTTTGCATACAATACGGAGACAGGAAAGTATGCTGTTGGAAATAAAATTACTTATACAGGTGAAAATGTGTGGGGTGACGGTCAGATTATTCTCTTGGTCAATATGGCTACCATAAGTGCAGGTGATCATTTTACCCGACTGATGAGTGCACTTGATAATGTGACAATAATGGGATTTACAAGCTCAAACTGTTCAGGACAGGCAATTAGGGGTGTGGAATTTGAGAAGGGAGCGTTGCAGTTTTCTTCTGTTCCAACCCTTAATGAGGATGGAACAATCTATATAGATGCAGATGTGTCAAGAAAAGCAACGGT
Organism: uncultured Lachnospiraceae bacterium; assembly: GCA_947652735.1. Lineage (GTDB taxonomy): Bacteria > Bacillota > Clostridia > Lachnospirales > Lachnospiraceae > Coprococcus_C. Next base: position 64,400 of record CANTEG010000005.1, read on the forward strand.
GCAATTGGATGTGCAAATTCCGTTTGACGAGAATGCCGTAAAGGCAATATTTGATGATGGAAAGGATTATGAGCTTGATTACGCAGAGGAGTATTTGAGAAAATAGTTTTTTGCTGAATCAGCCCGAACTATGTTTTATGCATTTATCTATAAAATGGAACATACATATGTAAAAAATTTTTATTGTAAAAATTATCCTGTAAGTTTATAATTTATCCAGATACTTGAAAAATATATATGGTTATTATTGAAATAATCAGTAAAGTCGGTATTTATGTTTGGGGATAAAAAGATTACATAAAGAATGGGGATAGTTATGACGCAATTAGTTAATTTAATGGAAGAAACGGTATTTAACAAAATTGACGAGTTATGGACAAATACAGAATATTGTAAATGTGAAAGCTGTCGTATGGATATAGCAACCTATGCGTTAAACCGTTTGCCGCCACAGTATGTTCAATCCTTAAAGGGAAAGGTGCTGTACCGTTTTGCATCCCAGCAGACACAAAGTGATGTAGATGTTACGGTAGTTGTTGAAAAGGCAATCGGGATTGTCGGGAATGCACCACATAGAAATACAGACCAGACCGAGTAAGTATCAGAGGCTGCCCCACTATTTATGTTAGTGAGGCAGCTTTTATTTTTAAATTTTATTATTTACATTCTATATCTGATATTTTAATGATATAATACAATGTGATAGTTAATTTATCACATGGAGGAAAAATTTTAAAAAACAATGGTCATATTAATTGCAGGAAGTTCACATACAGGAAAAACATTTTTGGCACAAAGATTATTGGAGAAATATTATTATCCATACGTCTCAATCGACCATTTAAAAATGGGATTGATTAGAAGTAACAATACTGATTTAACAGTAGAAGATGATGAAAAACTAACAGAATATTTGTGGGAAATAGTAAAGGAAATAGTAAAAACAAATATTGAAAATAGTCAAAATATTATTATAGAGGGTTGCTATATACCGTTTAACTGGAAACATGATTTTAGTGAGGGGTATTTAAAAGAAATACGATATGTATGTCTGATTATGACAGAAAAATATATTCAGGATAACTATAAAGATATTATAGAATATGAAAATGTAATTGAATGCAGGAAAGAGAAAGGCTGTGTTGAGTTAGAAAAATTGGTGTCAGAAAATTTATATAATTTAGAAATGTGCAGGAAATATAAAAATGAATATATTCTCATAGATGATAAGTATGATGTAGGCATTGCTTTGTAATGTTACATATAAATTTGTAATTTCTGAAAGGAGAAAAAATATGGATAGAAAATTAAAAATTATAATCGAAAATTGCCCACAAAACCACAAATGTCCGGCGGTGGAGGTTTGTCCTGTCGGGGCATTAAGCCAAAAAGGATTTGCCGCACCTGAAATCGATTATGAAAAGTGTATAAGATGCGGCAAATGTTCTGGATTTTGTCCTAAAAAAGCATTGGTATTGTAAATAGGAAACGAAGTTTCCTATTTACAAATTCAGTCTAGCCGATTACCTCATCCACAGCTTCCTTTATAATCTCAAGTCCCTTAAGTAATGTCTCGTCAGGGATGGTGAGTGCAGGCATAGGCTTAACGACACAGTTATCCCGTCCGGCAAGCTCTATGATGAGACCACGTTTAAAGCATGCCTTGGATATGGCGGATGCCTTTTCACCGCTTCCAACATCGATTCCAAATATACATCCGATACCGCGGATTTCAATTCCATCACGTGCGACATTGTTTTCAAGGTAGTCGCGTATAACCTTCTCCTTGCGTTTTGCTTCAGCTTCAATATTGTTTTCAAGCATAAATTCTAAGCCTGCTTTTGCTGCGACGACTGCCAACTGGTTTCCGCGGAATGTTCCGTTGTGTTCTCCAGGAAGCCATATATCAAGCTCAGGGGAAAACAGTGTGAGAGCAAAAGGAAGACCGTAGCCGCCTATGGATTTGGACATTATCAGCATGTCAGGCTTAATACCTGCTCTTTCAAATGAGAAGAAAGTTCCTGTACGGGCACAACCAACCTGTATATCATCAATAATAAGAAGAATATCATGTCTGTCGCATAATGCCCTTACATCCTGAAGCCATTTATTATCAAATATATAAACACCGCCCTCAGCTTGTACTGTTTCTATTACAAAGGCAGCAGGCTTATCAATGCCTGAGTGGTCATCCGTTAACAGGGTTTCCATATAGTTGATTGTATCAAAGTTTTCAAACATGTATGGTGCAGGAATATGGGTTACATAGTCTAACGGAACACCAGCACCGTTGCGGTCTGTTCTGTCAGTTGTAAGTGAAAGTGCACCCAGCGTCATACCGTGGAAGCATCCCATAAGAGCCCAGACATTGGTTCTCTTTTTTACCTTTCTTGCAAGCTTTAATGCTGCTTCAATTGCATTGGTGCCTGTAGGGGCAGGGAACATTATTTTGTAGTCAAGTCCACGCGGCTTTAATACCTTTTCCTCAAAATATTCTATAAAATCAGCCTTTACATTTGTCATCATATCGAGAGAGTGCAGTATTCCGTCATTTGCAAGGTAGTCAATAAGCTTTGCTTTGATGTAATCGTTGTTGTGTCCATAGTTTACTGCGCCTGCTCCGCAGAAAAAATCTATATATTCATTTCCGTCAACATCCGTTATAATGGAACCCTTTGCCTTTGCAAATACAGATGGAAAGCTTCTGCAATAAGAGCGTACATTCGATTCATATGTTTCAAAAACTTCTTTCATTTCCATGATTTATTCCTCTTTTCCTGGTGAAATTTATATAGGACGAAATGTCCTATTATATTAAAAATTGTGTGTGCGTTGGAAATTCCAATGCATAAATTATAAGTGTCAATGTGATGGTTTAAATGTTTCAAACTGCTTTAGTCTGCTGTTATAAGCACTCATAATAGTGTCTTCAAATGCAAGCTTTGGATGTTCAATGCCCATAACGGACATCAGGTATTTTACAAACAGCGGGTTGGATATCAAAAAAGGTCCGATTGTATATGTGCCATAAAAGTTGTTTCTTCTGATACCCTCAAGGTCTGACGCAGGATTGATGCCACAGCCCTTTGTCACCTTATAAAAATAGCAGTCTGTATTGTTACCGTAGGAGTGACTGAATTGGGATTTGAAGCCAAGAAGCTTCATGTCCTCAAAATTACCTAATATATAGGAGTTGTGTCGGTTAAACATATACCGCTTGGCATATGTATCAAATAGTCCGAGACATTCTATACGGCTTTTATCTTCATTTTCAATATATTGTCCGAATATTTCCATTGCATTTCCTGTCATAAGAAATATACAGCCCTTGTCAATAAGCTCTGTTATGCGGTCCTTGTGGGGCATTAGGGCAGATACTACCAGTTCCTGCTGCTTTTCTGACATTGCTCCCATAAAAACCATAGAGACATCCTGGCTGACAAATGCAGGCTCCTCAAAAAGATGGGTGTCTGCAAACACCGCATCAGGAATGCATTTTTTCAAATAACCGGTGTTCATTAAATCACCAAATAAGTTGGCAAATTCAGGATACAGAGTTTCTATTATTATATTGTTTTCCATAGTTTTACCTCTATATTTTAGTGCAAACTTTCTATTATTTTGTCACGTGCAATTTTTGCTGCCGAGGTAGCGTATACCTGATGAAGTATAAATACTTTTTCAGTTTTGTCAAGCCATAAATGCTCATGGGCAGCTTTCTCATCAGGGACGCAGCTTATTTTTTCTTCAGGAACACCTGCAAGGAGCAGTCTCAATTTGTAATCCTCACATCGTTCACCGCAGACAATCAGGTGGCTTATGTCAGTCTGATTGAGATATTCAAAATCAGCATCATACATCCATGTGACGATTTCAGGAGAGTGGGAGTGTCCGTAAATGTCCCCCAACATAAGTATTACCTCTTTGTTGCCCTCCTGTTTGCTTACGAACTCAAACACGCAGGAGCAGGCAATCGGGTTAAATCCTTTGGACAGGTGGGTAATCACTTCAAGATTACCTGCCTTGGCACTGGAATATCTGGATTCCAGTACATTTACCATGCCAAAGGATTTTTGAATTTCATCGGGTGAAAGTCCAAGCTCACGCAGTACCGCAATGGCAGTTATCTGATTATATGTGTTAAAAATGCTGTCCGTTATAAGCGGATATACTTCCGTGTTGCCATCATGTGTTACAGTAAGTGTTTTTGCCGAGAAGTCAGGGAGTGTGCTATAGTCGCTTTCTGGCGAGGTAAATCCGCAATTGGGGCAGGTTGCATGTCCGATATGATGGTATCTTAAATAATCATATTTAAGAAGATGATAGCAATTCGGACATATCCGTGCATCATTTATAATGTTCAAATCCTCCTCATGGTCAGTGTCCATGCGGGCAATGGAAAAATATGTTCTGTCATTTGACGGTGCGAGTCCTGCACTTATGGCATCGTCAGCATTCAGTATCATATGGGTATCCTTTGGAATATGGTCCGATATAAGGTTGAATATATATTCCGTATGTGCATTTCTTTGCAGGGAATCCCGAAACAAATTTGTGCACACGGCAAAGTCAGGATGTATAAATGGGTAAATTAGCTTTGAACTGCGCTCGTCCACCTCAAACAGTGCAAGCTTTTTCCTGACCTTGCCCCCGATTGTGGAATTGGAAAGAAGAGCAGTTGCAATACCTGCATTTAGGTTGGAACCTGCCCTGTTATTTAAAACATCATATCCACAGTCCTTCAGGACATCTAATATCATGTTGCATGCTGTTGTTTTTCCGTTTGTCCCCGTAACACAGACTATTTTTTCAGGCTTATCAATCCGTCCGAGAAAGTCTGGACATATATTTATGGCAAGTCTTCCGGGAAAGTGGCTTGCATTCATTTTAAGAAGTTTCCCCATTCTGTATGCTGCTTTCCCTATCAATAGTGCAAATCTAAAACGCAGTGTTTTTTTCATTCTTGTGTCCTCTTGTAAAACAATAAAAATTTACCACAGATTACTTTACCACAAAATGTAAGAATTATCCATATAATTAATAAAAGACTATAGCAAATGTGAAAAAATCAATCATATTCCTGTGGTAAAGTGGACAACTTACTGTTATGATGATTGGGATGACAGCTATGATGACTGGGATTTGGACTGGTAGGGAAACAGCAATAACGCATAGATGAAAGGTTGCCAATATGAAAAAAAATAACTGGAGTTTGATAACAATTACAGAAGGGCATTTATCATGTGAAAATTTAAAGCTTGAGAGTGCAGAGATTAGTAATATAGAAACGATTTTAGAAAAGAAGTTTGGAAATCAGTTGAAAAGGCATGGTATTATTGTGTCTTATGATTGCTGGTCAGGTGTATTCATCATGCCGTTTTATAAAGATGCAGAATGTTATGCATCTGCGGATAGTCTGATAAAACAGATTTACGATTATTTGTGTGAGTTGGAAAATGGGGCAGTATAGAATGTCTGAAGCAAATGGTACAGTCACTATAAAATTAGTGATTTAAATGGCAATAAATCATGGCAGTTACCCGTACAGGCGGTGCCGCTATGTTTATTGCATATATCATTTTATTTATGTTTAGTGGTATTTTTATTGAAAAGGTGAAATGTGCATTTTCTTTGCTGTATGCAGCTATAACAGTGACGGTTATGCATTTGTGCTTTGGAATTGTTAATTCCTTATTATCCGTGTGCTGCATTTCGGTTCCAATGAAAAGTCTTCAAAGTACAGGATTGATTTTTATGTGGGGTGGCAGTATTTTTTCACTTGCTATGTCCGTTTTTTGTTATGTAATGATAGAAAAATATTTTCGGAGTGACGAGACAGATGGGACAAAATACGCACTTATGATTCTAAGTCCCATGTTACTTATATTTTTGACAACTGAATACATTAACAGCAGCATTTATGGAAATACGGTAACAACAGATAACAATGGAAAAATATTGCTTGACACTAATTCAAAGAGATAACGATGCATACAGGCGACAGAACTCGGCTATTAATTTGTATGTATAAAACAAAGTGCATTTGGCATCGCAGATTTCTATTAGAAGGGGTTTCGTTAAAAATGGGGCTGTCGCATACATATTTTGCGACAGCCCCATTTAAGTAGCAACGTCTTAAAACGATTTTTGGTTTCTATACTCTTGAAAGGTATTCGCCTGTTCTTGTATCAATCTTAATTGTATCACCCTGATTGACGAAAAGAGGTACGTTCAAGGTTGCACCTGTCTCTACAGTACATGGCTTTGTTGCACCTGTAGCAGTATCGCCCTTAACGCCAGGCTCACACTCAGTGATGAGAAGCTCAACGAATAAAGGTGGCTCGACTGCAAATACGTTACCGTTGTGTGAGTTGATTTTACACATTTCATTTTCCTTAACAAATTTAAGGGAATCGCCGATTACATCTGCATTTAAAGCAATCTGGTCGTATGTTTCAACATCCATGAAGTTGTAAAGCTCACCGTCAGAATATAAGTACTGCATATCTTTTCTGTCAATGTGTGCCTTAGGACATTTCTCTGTAGGACGGAAAGTTTTTTCAACTACACCGCCGTTCTTTATATTTTTAAGCTTTGTTCTTACGAAAGCTGCACCTTTACCTGGTTTTACGTGCTGAAATTCGATTATCTGATATACGTTACCCTCAAGCTCTATTGTAACGCCATTTCTAAAATCTCCTGCTGATATCATAATTATCCTCCTTAAAAATCACATATGCCTTATTTTATTATATATGGTGCCATTTTTCAACCATTTTTTCTGTCGACAAAAAAATATAACAAATAAAGTTAAATATCATAATCATATTTTTACCTGTCGGGCATATAAATACTATAAGGGGTGAAGCTTTGAAAAATACAATTTACAGATTATTATCCACCGACATAAGATGTCTGCTTGATAATATAAGGCTTGACATGGAACATCTGGTGGAACTGAGACTGAGGATAAATGAACCTCTGATTCTGATGTTCTCCTTTGGGGAATATTTTTTGTCTGAGGACGGTGAAGTTACAGAAGATACGGATAAAGCGTATTGTGTATCAGGAAAGGATATAAGGGCTACCATAGATTTTGTGTCTGATTACTCACTTTATGCATATGAGGGGGATGTCAGACAGGGCTTTATCACTGTGCGTGGAGGGCACCGTGTCGGGTTGGCAGGTCAGGTTGTCTTAGATAATGGGAGAGTGAAAAACGTGAAACATATTTCTTTTATTAATATCAGGGTGTCACATGAGATAAAGGGCTGTGCAAAGACAGTTCTGCCTTACATAATCAAGGATGGGAGAGTATTGAAAACGCTCATCATATCTCCGCCGGGTGGTGGTAAAACCACGCTGCTTCGGGATGTTGTACGCTGTATATCAAACGGCAGCAGTTATTGTAAGGGGATGAATGTGGGTGTTGTTGATGAGCGTTCAGAGATAGGTGCATGTTACATGGGAGAGCCTCAAAATGATGTGGGAATCAGGACGGATATTTTGGATGGGTGTCCAAAGGCAGAAGGAATGCTTATGCTTATCAGGTCCATGAATCCCAGAGTGATTGCAGTGGATGAAATAGGAAACAGGGAGGATGTTGATGCCATTTCCTATGTCATTAACTGTGGGTGTGCAATCATAGCAACCATTCACGGAGAGTCGGTAGATGAGATACGGACGAGACCGACACTCAGAAAGCTGATAGATGAGAGGGTTTTTGACCGCTATATTGTGCTTGGAAACAGCATTGGAAGTGTTGAGAACATATTTGACGAGAGGGGTAATGAGCTATTTATACATTCGCTGTGTATTGCAAACTGACAGCCTGTATTCTCATTATATTATGCAGTGGGGCACTGGGGGTTGGCTATGCCCTGTCAATGAAAAAAAGGATAGACAATTTAAAGGAGCTTCAGAGAATCATGAATTATATGGCAGGTGAAATCACGTACCGCCATGCTGTTCTCGGTGAAGTCTTTTTAAATGCCGCTTCAAAATGCGAGCCACCATTTGATACGTGGCTTGCTGGTTTGGGGGACAAGCTTACATGCAGTGAACTGGAAATCATGCCTGAATCATTTGTAAGCATATGGATAAAATCCCTTGATTATATACGGGAAAATACAAAATTTAAGGGAAATGACATACATATTATGGAGTCACTTGGACAGGCTCTTGGATATTTGGATATCAATACACAGCAGATGTCGTTAAAGCTGGAACAGGAAAATTTACAAAGCATAATAAGGCAGGCGGATATGGAGCTGGCAAACAAAATGAAGGTTTCCGTTGTTATGGGTACGCTTGGAGGCATGATGATTGTCATTTTATTAATTTAGGAATAAAAGACGTTCCAAAAGGGAGGACAGGCAATATGACGATACAAATCATATTTAAGATAGGCGCCGTAGGAATAATCGTGTCTTTGTTAAATCAGGTGCTCAAGCATTCGGGCAGAGACGACCAGGCATATCTTGTAAGCCTTGCCGGACTGATTATCGTACTCTCGTGGATTATACCATATGTTTATCAGCTCTTTTCGGACATTAACGGACTGTTTGATTTTTAAATGGGGTGTATTATATGAATCTTGGTTCTATTATGGCACTTGTTATTATAGCGGTTATTCTTTCACTCAGCCTTAAAACGAGAAATCCTGAAATAAGCAGTGTTGTGTCACTGGCAATATGTGTTGCAATCATTGCTCTTAGCATAGGCAGGATAGGTCTTATTGTGGATACCTTAAAGCAGCTTGCATCACACATAAAGGTTGAATATGCTTACCTTGTCATTTTGCTTAAGCTGGTGGGGATTGCCTACATATGTGAATTTGCATCAGGAATAAGCAAGGATGCAGGATATGGTGCGGTGTCCTCACAAATTGAGCTGCTTGGCAAGCTTACAATGCTTATGGTGGCACTTCCGGTTTTGATACAGGTTATTGAGACAATACTTGCTTTGTAGATTGGTAAGGGGTTGACGTTTAAGTAGGAGGGAAAAGGTATGTGTGGTTGTAAGGGAAAGGGTTTGGCTGTTCTTATCCTTGTAATTGCATGTGTCCTTTGCTTTGGGGGAAAATGCTATGCAGCACAGGAGGAAGAAGTACAGGAAAATGGTGGGAACAGTACGGAAGACTATAGTCAGTATCATTATGACATCCCTGATGAGACATACAACGACATTTATAATTCGATTAATTTGTACAAGGCGGACAACCTGTTAAAGCAGACAGGCATAAATAACGTAAGCCTTACAGATATATTTACCGGAATAAAAAACGGTGACACGACATATGTCAGACAGTGTATTTTCCAGATAATCAGGAACATTACCATAGAGGACATACTTCTGAATAAAGAATTTCTTTTACAGCTAATTATAATTGCGTTGCTTGGCTCAATATTTGTCAGGCTTGCAGGTACATTTGGAAACGGCTTTGTGGGAGAGCAGGGCTTTTATGTTACCTATCTTATGATTACATCCCTTTTACTCTCATCATTTCTTACAAGTCTTGATACGGTCAGCAATGCAATTGACCATATTATTGATTTAGTCAGTATTATAGTACCCGTATATGCATTGTCAATGAATTTTATAGGCAGCAATGCAACGTCAGTGGGCATGTATGAGCTTATTATGCTGGGAATATGGATTGTCCAGGTTGTTATTGCAGGAGTGGTACTGCCGCTTATTAAGTTTTATGTGATTGTTGCACTTGTAAATAATATTAATAAGGAAGACAGTTTTTCAAAGCTGTGTAAGCTGATACGCAACATTGTAGGATGGCTGCTTAAGACAATCATAGTATTTATTGCGGGGCTGAGCCTGATTAAAAGTCTTCTGGAACCTCAGATGGACATACTTGGGAAACACAGCCTCGGCAGGTTTATTTCCGCAATTCCGGGTGGCGGTATGGGAGCGGTAATTACGGGAACATTTCTAAAAGCAGGAATGGTAATTAAAAACAGTGTGGGTGTTGCGGGAATTGTGATTATCGGAATTGTCACACTGACGCCTGTCATCAAAACATTTCTTGTGATGTTTATGATTCGGATTACAGCGGCTATGCTCCAGCCCATAGGCGAAAAACGTTATGTGGACGGTATTGAATCGCTGGCACAGGGGATGTCACTTTTGCTCCAGGCAATTGGAAGCTCAGCGGCACTTTTTATGCTGACAATCGCCATCATGGCATTTGCAAGTAACGGATAGGAGGTTTTCAATGCTATATGGATGGATGAAAAGTCTGATTATATACCTTATTATTTCAGGCATGGTTTTAAATCTGACACCATCGGGTAACTACAAGAAATATATATCCTTTTTTACGGGACTTCTTGTGGTTATCATACTGGCAAAACCGCTCACCATGATTTTTAAGTTCAGTGTCGGTGATTTGGAAAAAATAACGTATGGCATGGAGCGGTATTTTGAAAATAACAAAATACTTTCGGACAGCGACGATATGTACGATTATTATGACATGGGAGTAAGGGATTCCATCAGGGTGTCAGTGGAGGAGCTTGGATATCAGGTTTTGGATGTAAGCATTACGACAGATGAGAATAAAAATATACTGGGTGTTAGAATCATTTTAAATGAAAGCAGTAATAATGTGGATGAAGATGAAATAAAAAATCGCTTAATTGAAGTCTATTATTTGAAAAAGGATAGTATAAATATAGTAAAACGGTGATGTAAATGGGGATTGATTTTAAAAAATTAAAAGGTCTTAAGGCAGATAAGTTTATAACAATTATTCTTCTGGGCATATTGGTACTCGTTGTTCTTGCACCTACAAAAAATGCAACGGTAGACAAAACAAACGTCACCGATGAAACGGAGAAGGAAAGCAGTCAGGTTTCCGAGTATTATGAAAGTAAGCTGGATGCCATATTGGAAAAGTCCTACGGCGCGGGCACCATGGAGGTAATGGTACATTTGTCCGAGGAGGAGGGCTCTGGCGGATTATATGGCCAGTCAGGGAATAAGGTTGTTGTAGACGGGGTACTTATTGTGGCCGATGTGAAAAATGAAACGGCTGTGTCTGATATTACATATGCCGTATCGGCTCTTTTCGGTTTGCCGACACACAAGGTGGCGGTGATGATTAAAAAATAGGAGGTTGTATGAAGAAGCATATTAAAAAAAATCAAATAATTATTGCCGCCCTTACGCTGTTGCTTGGAGTGGCAGGATACATTAACTTTTCGGGGAATACGCTGGATCTTGCAAATGATGCGGGAGATAAGGAAAAGACGGAGTCAGCATTTGCGGAAACCCAGTTGGACGGTGAGATAACAACATATGATATGGAAGCAGGAGAAAATATTGAGTTAAACTCCGATGAGGATGACATAGGAGAGGCGGTATTTACTTCAGCAGACACGGCTTCCAACAGCCTTGTGAATTCCAAGCTGAATAGGGAACAGGTAAGGTCAAAGGCAAAGGAGTACTATCTGGATATTATAAATAATGATGGTATGGATGAGGCAGCAGTTGCTTCCGCAACAGACGCATACGTCAAACTCACGGAGGATATGGAAAAGGAAGCAGAGGCTGAAACACTGCTTGATGTAAACGGATTTAAAAATTCGATTGTATCCATATCGGAGGGCAGTGTTGATGTAATCGTATGTACTGCTGCACTGACGGATACCGACAAGGCAAGAATCGAGGATATATTAGTGAGAAAAACAGGCTGTCAGGTCAGTGAAATAATAATTACGACAGTCAGTGAGTAATGATTTAATAAAAATCCCTAAGTGTTGCATTATCACAAAATATTGGGTATAATTACACCATATATTTTATGAATGGAGGCATGCTTTGTGGGAGAAATAGCAGATGGAATTGTAGAGGAGACAGAAAACAAAATAGGTAAAATAAGTATTGCTGACGACGTTGTTGCTTCTATTGCAGGAATCGCAGCTATTGAGGTTAAAGGCGTATCAAAGCTTACAGGAAATATTTCAAACGAGCTTGTTGCAAAGCTTGGAAAGAAAAATTTGTCAAAGGGCGTCAAGGTTGACATAGCAGACGGAAGCGTTACCGTTGATTTATCTTTAGAGCTTGAATATGGAAACAGTATTAAAAAGGTATCAGAGGAAGTCCAGGTTAAGGTGAAACAGGCTATAGAAAACATGACGGGTCTTAAGGTTCGCATGGTGAATGTAGTGATATCAGGTATTAAGCTGGAAAAATAATAGAAGTAGGTAACATATGACTAGGAGAGAACAAAGGAACAATATATTTCGTATTTTATTTAAGGTCGAGTTTAATTCCATTGATGAGATGGATGAGCAGATTGGTTATTCAATGGACTCACTTACCGGAATTAATGACAGTGACAGGGCGTATATTGTTGACAAAACAAAAAAAATAATTGAAATAATAACCGATTTAGATGACATTATATCATCTGTCTCATCAGGATGGAATATTGACAGAATAGGAAAGGCGGAGCTTACAATACTGCGGCTTGGAATTTACGAAATGAAATACGATGAGGAAGTACCGTATAAGGTAGCAATCAACGAGGCAGTTGAGCTTGCAAAGAAGTATTGCAGTGAAGATGCAAAAAGCTTTGTAAATGCACTGCTTGCAAAGGTGGAAAAACAGGCTTGAAGATATTTAGTGTCGGACAGGTAAACAATTATATAAAAAATATAATAACCCAGGACTATATGCTGAAGAATATCTCAATCAAAGGTGAGATTTCAAATTGTAAGTATCATAGCCTGGGGCACATTTATTTTTCCCTGAAGGATGAAACAGGCTCTTTACCTGCGGTTATGTTTAAGCAGCATGCAGCAGCAGGGCTTGGGTTTAAGCTTGAGGATGGACAGGCAGTAGTCGTGTCGGGAAGTATGGGTGTGTATGAGCGTGATGGGAAGTACCAGTTATATGCAAATAAAATAACCCTTGACGGTGTGGGAAGACTTTACGAGGAGTTTGAACGGCTCAAAATGAAGCTGAATGAGGAAGGGTTGTTTGACTGTGACTTAAAAAAGCCGATTCCCAAATATCCGAAAAAGGTTGGTATCGTTACAGCAAAAACAGGAGCAGCCATACAGGATATTATGAACATAGCAAGGAGAAGAAATCCTTATGTGCAGCTTATATTATGTCCTGCAAAGGTTCAGGGTGAGGGTGCCGCAGATACCATTGTATCAGGCATAAAAAGACTGGATGAAATGGGACTTGACACCATCATAATCGGCAGAGGTGGTGGTTCTATAGAGGATTTGTGGCCGTTTAATGAGGAAAAGGTGGTACGTGCCATATATGCGGCAAAAACGCCTATCATATCGGGAACAGGACATGAGGTTGACATAACATTAGCTGATTATGCGGCTGACTTAAGGGCACCTACCCCGTCAGCAGCATGTGAATTGGCGGTTCCTGATGTTATGACGGCTGTAAATGAGCTTAAGAAGCTGGAACAGAGTATACAGGCATATATGGAGAACCGGGTAAGTATTGCACAGTATAAGCTTGAGGCATTGTTTATACGGCTTGCAGCATTAAACCCTACGGCAAAGCTGGAACAGCAAAGCCAGTATTTGGCTGATTTATACGATAAAATGAAACTTGCAATGGACAGGAGGCTAAGTGATAAAAAACATTTACTTGATGTGTATACGGCAAGGCTCAACGGACTTTCTCCCACGGCAAAGCTTGTTGGCGGCTTTGGATATATTGAGAGTGATGGCAATGCCGTATTAAGTGTGGAACATGTAAGTGTGGGACAAGGTCTTACAATAACCCTGCATGACGGTACAATCAATGCAAGGGTTGTGGAAAAATAATCGGGAGAAAATTATGGGTGAAGAAAAGTTTGTAATAGAAGATGCATTTGAAAGACTGGCGGAGATTAACAAAAGTCTTGAGTCTGGCGAGACAAGTCTTAAGGATGCCCTTTCACTGTATGGTGAGGGCGTTAAGCTTGTGGCGGCATGCAGGGAAAATCTTGAGGGTGTAGAAAAGGAGATACAGGTTTTAAATGAAATATAGTGCGAAGGATATGGAGGATATTATTTATCAATATCTTCCGAAATGTGAGGGGTATCAGAAAGACGTAATAGCAGCGATGAATTATGCCTTTATGGCAGGGGGAAAAAGATTAAGACCCTTTATGATGAAGCTTTGCCATGATATGTTTTGTAACGATGATGATGATAAGGCACTGGAAGTATTTATGGCTGCCATTGAAATGATTCACACATATTCACTGATACATGATGACCTGCCTGCATTGGATAATGATTTGATGAGAAGAGGAAAGCCTACGGTTCATGTTGAATTCGGAGAGGATATTGCAATACTGGCAGGTGACGGGCTGCTGAATCTTGCCTATGAAACTGCGGCAGAGGCATTTATCAAAAGACCTGCGGATACGGCCGTTGAGCAGGCATATATGTATCTTGCAAAAAAACCTGGCATCTATGGTATGATAGGCGGGCAAACCTTAGATGTTGTTATGTCGGGAAAGACGCTTGACAAGGAGCAGCTTAACTATATTTATGAGAATAAAACGTCGGCACTGATTGAGTGTGCAATGGCGATTGGTGCAACCTTAGGGGGTGCTGATGAAAAAACGGTACAAAAGCTTGAGGAGGCAGGGCGTGCTGTGGGATTGGCGTTTCAGGTGCAGGATGACATACTGGACATCACAGGTGATGAGGCAAAGCTTGGGAAGCCTGTACTTAGCGACGAAAAAAATAATAAAACAACCTATGTATCAATTTACGGCATGGAGCATGCGGCTGCATATGTAAAGGATATGTCAGAACGGGCGGAATGTATCATTCGTGAGCTTACGGTGACAAACGAAGATGCAAGGACTGAGCTGGTTAAACTGGTGAATATGTTGATTAACAGGGACAAATAAATGGCATTACTGAATAGAATTTTAAAGGAAAATGATATAAAGAGTATTGATAAGAGTGATTATGACAGACTTGCTTATGAAATCAGGCAGTTTCTTATTGATAAGGTCAGCAGGCAGGGTGGACATCTCGCCTCTAATTTAGGTTGTGTGGAGCTTACGATGGCACTTCATCTTGTTATGAATTTCCCTGAGGATAAGCTCATTTTTGATGTGGGACATCAGGCATATACACATAAGCTTCTTACAGGACGGAAGAATGACTTTGATACGCTAAGAACCTATGGCGGCATGAGCGGCTTTCCAAAGACAAGGGAAAGCGACTGTGATGTGTTTAACACAGGTCACAGCTCCACAAGTATATCAGCAGCCATGGGGTTTGCAGTGGCACGTGACTTAAAGGGAGGAAATGAAAAGGTTGCGGCAGTTATTGGTGACGGTTCCCTTACAGGTGGTATGGCATATGAGGCGATAAATTGTCTGGCACAGACAAAAACAGGCTGTGTAATTGTAATTAATGACAATGAAATGTCAATTGACAAAAACGTTGGCGGACTTTCCAAATACTTAAATAGCATCAGAGTCGGAACTGCTTATAATGAGCTTAAGGTGGGAGTGGAAAACAGTCTGCTTAGTACAAAGGCAGGAGAGAAGGTTGCCAAGACAATAAAACGTTCCAAAGATACTATAAAGCAGTTTCTTGTACCGGGAATGTTTTTTGAGGAGCTTGGAGTAACCTATGTAGGGCCTGTTGATGGGCATAATGTCAATGAAATGGTTTCCACCTTTAGAAAAGCATTTAAGTTAAATAAACCGATTATTATACATGTTAAAACAAAAAAGGGAATGGGTTACAGACATGCAGAGAGACATCCGGATTATTTTCATGGTATCGCTGCATTTGACCAATTAACGGGAAGATTGCTTGTAAAGAAAGAATGTAAAACGTATACGGACATATTTGCAAGATATATGGTAACCATGGGAGAAAAACATGATAAGCTTGTAGCTGTTACGGCGGCAATGTCCATAGGAACAGGCTTAAACCGGTTCCAGGAGCAGTTCCCAAAAAGAATGTTTGATGTAGGGATAGCAGAGCAGCATGCAGTTACATTTGCCGCAGGACTGGCAGCCGCAGGCATGATTCCTGTCGTTGCAATTTATTCATCATTTTTGCAGAGGGCATATGACCAGATACTGCATGATGTATGTCTTCAGGGACTTCATGTAATATTTGCAGTAGACCGTTCGGGTATTGTGGGACAGGATGGGGAGACGCATCAGGGTATTTATGATATATCCTTTCTGTCACATATGCCGGGGATGACCGTAATGGCACCGAAAAACAGATATGAGCTTGAGAGTATGATGGAATTTGCCGTATCTTATGACGGCCCTGTTGCCATCAAATATCCGAGAGGTGATGCATATAAAGGGCTTCAGGAATATAACGCACCGGTTGAGCTTGGAAAAAGTGAGGTTATTTTTAGAGGAAGCAGGGTTGCAATCCTTGCCTGCGGTAATATGGTGGAGGAGGCAGTTAGGCTGACCGATATGCTCAAGGCAGAAGGATGTGATCCCACACTTGTGAATGTACGGTTTGTGTCAAATGCGGACCGTGAATTACTTGAGAATATATGCAGCAATCACTCGGTTTTGGTAACGATGGAGGAAAATATTATAAAGGGCGGATATGGAGAGCTTGTCGATGCTTGTATTTTGGACGAGGGAATAAAGACACCTGAACAATTTGTCCATTTAAACTGCGGAATTGACAAAGGATATGTGGAGCAGGGCTCCATAAAAAGACTGCGTGAGGAGCTTGGTATAGACGCAAACTCAGTTTTTGCAAAAATAAAGGAACTGCTTTAAACAAAATACATAAGAGTTACGATTGGAAATAATAAAGAGGATTTGGTATGCAGGAAAAGGTGAAAAAGGAAAGATTGGATATACTGCTTGTGAACAGGGGGCTTGCCGCTTCAAGAGAGAAGGCAAAGGCAGTTATTATGTCGGGCATCGTATATGTAGACAATGTGAAAGAGGATAAGGCAGGGACAACCTTTCCTGATAATGTGAGGATTGAGGTTCGTGGAAATACATTAAGGTATGTGAGCAGGGGCGGATTAAAGCTTGAGAAAGCCATAAATGAATTTGGGATTGTTTTAAATGAAAAGGTTTGCATGGACGTTGGCTCGTCTACGGGAGGCTTTACAGACTGTATGCTGCAAAATGGGGCAATAAAGGTTTTTTCTGTTGACGTTGGACATGGTCAGCTTGACTGGAAGCTTAGAAATGATGACAGGGTTGTCTGCATGGAAAAGACAAACATAAGATATGTCACACCTGAGGATATTGGTGAGGAAGTGGACTTTGCGTCCATTGATGTTTCGTTTATATCGCTGACGAAGGTTCTTTTGCCTGTAAAAAATATCTTGAAGGATGACGGTAAAATCGTATGCCTGATAAAGCCACAGTTTGAGGCAGGCAGGGATAAGGTTGGTAAAAAGGGTGTAGTCAGGGATAAGGTGGTTCACAGTCAGGTTATAGACATGGTTGTAAATTATGCAAGGTCCATTGATTTATATCCGCTTATGCTTGATTTTTCACCTGTTAAGGGACCTGAAGGAAATATAGAATATCTCCTGTATCTTTCAAAGAAAGAAGCACAAAGCCTTTCAATTAATATAGAGGAAATTGTGGCAGAGTCACATACTACACTGGATAAGGAACAAATACATGAATAAATTTCTTATTTTTACAAATACGGACAAGGACTTGGGACTTGCACTGAGCAACAAAATAACGGAATATATCATAAGCAGGGGCGGAACAGCTGCAATTGTACTGGATTTTATTGAGGACAGCGAGAAAAAAAGGGAGACTCTTTTAGATGGTGTTCAGGCAGTTATTGTGCTTGGCGGTGACGGAACAATGCTTCGTGCCGCAAGAATGATAGGAGCGTATGACATTCCATTGATTGGTATTAATTTAGGCACCCTTGGTTTTTTGACAGAGGTTGAGGAGACCAATGTTTTTAAGGCATTGGACAGATTGCTTAGCGATAACTATATCATTGAAAACCGCATTATGATTGAGGGAACCATTGGCGGAAAAACGTATCATTCCCTCAATGACATTGTAATTACGAGAGCGGGGTTTTCACGTGTCATAGGTCTTAATGTATATGTAAACGGACAACTTCTTGATACATATGAGGCAGACGGCATCATTGTGGCAACACCTACAGGCTCCACAGGGTATAATTTGTCCGCAGGGGGTCCTATCATAAGTCCTAAGTCAAAGGTTATTGTGGTTACCCCAATATCCCCACATTCACTTACATCAAAAAGTATTGTTTTTGATTGTCTTGATGAAATTAAAATAGAGATAATAAAAAAGCGTAAAACCCAGGATACCGAGGCAATCGTATCATTTGACGGTGAAAACAGCATTGGACTTGGTACGGGAGATATAGTAACGGCCCGTACATCTGCGCGTACTCTCAGGCTTATCAAGATGTATGATGTGAATTTTTACAGTGTGCTCCGGGATAAAATAGGAGGTTGACATTTTGAAGGATAAACGACAAAGTGCAATTATCAAAATTATAAGTGAAAATAACATAGATACCCAGGAAATGCTTTTGAAACATTTGAATGACAGCGGATTTGACACGACACAGGCAACAGTGTCAAGGGATATCAGGGAGTTAAACATAACAAAGCTTTCTTATGACGGAAACAAGCATAAATATGTTGTGGGTTCGGGAAACACGAACCGCTTTGATGTATCAGGTAAACATATAATTGAAAATTATATTTTATCAATAGACCATGCAGGGAATCTTATTGTAATCAAAACCACAGCAGGATATGCGATGGCGGTTGCGACAGTCATTGACAGTCTTAAGGAAGAGGATATTATGGGATGTATTGCAGGTGATGATACACTGTTTATAGCGATAAAGAAGCCTGAAAGGGCGGATGAAATAATTGGGAGTATAAAAAAATGCTACTAAATATGCACATAAAAAATATTGTTTTGATTGATGATATAGATATAAGCTTTGATGACAATTTAAACATTTTGACAGGAGAGACGGGAGCTGGTAAGTCAATTATAATCGGCTCACTTGGAATATGCCTTGGCGGTAAATTTCAAAAGGAGCTTCTCCGTGATGATACGATGGATGGAATTGTGGAGCTTACATTTTCCATTGACAGGACAGGGATAAGAAAACAGCTTGAAAAAATGGATGTTTATCCTGATGAGAATAACGAACTTCTTATTGCAAGGAGATTGAACAAAAACGGAAGAACAATAAACAGAATCAATGACAATACCGTAACAACTGCAAAGCTTAGGGAAGTTGCAGGGGTACTGATTGATTTACATGCACAGCATGAGCAGCAGACTTTGTTAAAGCCGTCCATGCATATGGAAATTCTGGACAGATTCGGCGGTGAGGATATAGCGAAGATAAAAGCCTCTGTTAAGAATTTATATGATACATACATAAAGCTTAATAAGGACATGGAAGAAATGTCCATAGATGAAAATGAAAAAAACAGACAGATGGATTTTCTGCAATATGAAATCAAGGAGATAAGTGCGGCAAAGCTGGTTCCTGGAGAGGATGAGGAGCTTGAGACAGCATATAAAAAGGCTGTTAATGCAAAGGAAATACTTTCCACTGCTTCGGAAATATACGATGCAACAGGGTATGGAAGCAAGGCATCTGTAGCGGACTTACTCAGTCATGCCTTAGGTCAGATGAAGCAGCTTTCGGCACTAGATACGGATCTGGATTCTCTTTGCAGTAGTCTGATTGACATTGATTCCATGTTAAATGATTTTAACCGTGAACTTTCGGATTACATGCAGTCAATGGAATTTGATGATGAACAGTTCGCATCAATAGAAAGCAGGCTGGATATCATTAATTCCTTAAAGGCAAAATACGGAAGAACAATTTCTGATATTTTAGCATCACTTGAAAAATTTGAAACGGAATATGACAGTCTTGTATTATATGATGAACAAATGGAAAAGCTAAATAAAGAAATTAAAAAATTAGAAGACAGTCTCACATCTGAGTGTGATAAACTTACAATTGCCCGGCAAAATACGGCAAAAAAGCTTTGTTCCATGATTAAGGAAGCTCTTATCGAGCTTAATTTTACATCTGTTGAGTTTGATATGAGATTTACAAAGCTGGATAAGTTTACCCAAAATGGAAATGATCAGGCGTATTTTATGATATCTACCAATGTGGGAGAAAAAATAAGACCGCTTTTTGATGTTGCATCAGGCGGTGAATTGTCAAGAGTTATGCTTGCACTCAAGTCATGTATAGCATATGAGGATGACACACCAACCCTTATATTTGATGAAATTGATGTGGGAATCAGCGGTAAAACCGCACAGAGCGTTGCAAAAAAACTCTCAATCATAGGCAGGCAGCATCAGGTAATCTGTATCACACATCTTCCACAGATAGCATCTATGGCGGATTCGCATTTTATAATAGAAAAAAAGGTGGAAAATAATAAAACAACAACCAATATAAGGAAGCTGGATGAAACGTCAGAGATTGAAGAAATATCAAGATTATTGGGCGGTGAGGAAGTTACCGAAGCAACACTTACAAATGCTAAGGAAATGAAGGATTTGGCAAATAAAACAAAAATATACTGATTATATACCACTGTTTTTTTTGATACTAAGAGTACATGCAAATTGTGTACTCTTTTTTATATTTGTGTCAGGTTTGATGAAAACCTGACATGTAGCGTCTGCCCCATTTGCTGGAAGCAAATTTGGGTTTATGGGAAACGCAGTTTCCCATAGGCACGTTCCTAAAGGAACCTGCTAAGTAATGGGCTGATGTTCAGGTTTAGGAGGTATATATATGAGCGTTAAATATTATAGAAATATTTTATGTGCAATGCTGCTTTCAATATGCAGTTTAATATTTGTATCAGTATATAACGATGTAAGTTCGTTTTATGATAATACAACGGTAAGTGGAAAAGGAAGCATTTCTATCAATGAAGGGGAACCTGATATGAATCCTATCATTGCCGCTGAATCAACAGAGGGAGTCAGTGAGGAGAATACTGATGAAAAAGATAATGCCGTTCATATGGTTATGCCGTCGGGACAGCCGATTGGAATATATGTTAAAACAAAGGGCGTAATGGTAATTGGAACGGGAGAAATACAAACCCTTCAGGGTAATGATGTTTCTCCATGCCGTAACCTGATTGAGACTGGTGACTACATTATGGAAGTAAACGGTACGGAAGTAAACGACAAGGAGGGACTGATTAATGCCATAGAGGCAAGTAAGGATAAGGAAATCATTATGAAGGTAAACAGAAAAGGTAATGAAATAAATGTTGCCGTAACACCCATTTTGTCGTCAAACAAAAAATACATGCTTGGTTTATGGGTAAAGGATGATATATCAGGAATAGGAACCTTAACCTATATAGATGAAAATGGTTTCGGAGCACTAGGACACAGCATAAATGATAATGATACAGGGGAGCTGTTTGATATTTCAGATGGAGCTATTTATCAGACGGAGCTTGTAAATATAGTGAAATCTGATGGTGAGAGTCCGGGTCGGCTTGAGGGGATAATCAATTATTCGTCGTCTAATGTAATAGGACGTGTAAAAAACAATACGTTATACGGAATAAAGGGATATATGACAAAAAATGCATATGATTATCTTGCTTCAGGTGAATGGATGCCGATTGCGCATAAGAAGGATGCACATCTCGGAGAAGCCCTCCTTTTATCATCGGTATCAGGTAAGCCTGAATACTATGAAATTGAGATTACAGGTGTGGATATCAGTGACAGCAGCGGTAATAAGGGTTTGGAAATTACAATTAAAGACTCACGGCTTTTGCAGCTTACAAGTGGAATCGTACAGGGTATGAGCGGTACGCCGATTATTCAGGATGGAAAGCTTTTAGGTGCGGTTACACATGTATTTTTGAAGGATTCAGCCAAGGGGTATGGAACCTTTGTTGAGGATATGATGAAAAACTGACCATATAAAAAATAACTAAAATGGCAATTTATAATATTGCCAAAAAGAGGTAAGGTATAAAAGCAATTTAAGCTTAAAGCGTTTTAGGAGGGATTTTTATAATGGCATACAAAAGAATTTTGACAATACAGGATATATCGTGCTTGGGACAATGCTCACTTACCGTGGCACTTCCTATTTTATCAGCATGTGGGCTTGAGACATGTGTACTTCCGTCAGCAGTGCTATCAACACATACAGGCGGCTTTACAGGTTACACATTCAGGGACTTAACAGATGATATGCCTGAAATTTTAACTCATTGGAAGAAAGAGCAAATAAGCTTTGACGGCTTTTATACCGGTTATCTTGGAAGTACAAAACAGATTGACTATGTTAAGGAAGTTATGAACAATGTGGGAAAAGACACAAGTGTAAAGATTGTTGACCCGGCAATGGCGGATGGTGGAAAGCTTTATCCGGGTTTTGATGAGGTATTTGCGGAGGCAATGGGAAGCTTATGTGAAGAGGCTGATATCATTCTGCCGAATATTACGGAAGCATGTTTTATAACCAAGTCTGAGTATATGGAAAAATATGACGAGGACTATATTGAAATGCTTCTTGAAAAGCTGACGGAAAAAAGCGACAAAACAGTCATACTTACTGGAGTTTCATTTGATGATGACAGCACAGGTGTTATGGTATTTGAAAATAAAAAGAAACAGTACTACAAGCATCAGAAAATAACTAAGGGCTGTCACGGTACGGGAGATATATTTGCATCTGTATTTGCAGGTTCCTATATGAAGGGGAAAGACGCATATGCTTCCGCGGTTATCGCTGCTGATTATGTAGTGGACTGTATCAAGGAAACAATCGGCGATGAGTCACATTGGTATGGTGCGAAATTTGAGCCTGTACTTGGAAGGCTGATTGAAAAACTAGCATAAAAGACTTGCACATATAACGTATATTAGATTAAAATAAGGCTGTTATGGTGAGGGGCTGTTATCAAAAGCTATGGTAGACAGAAACTCAGCGTAGCAGCTTTATTATTAAATATAATTTAAGCTTCTACAGCAAAGATGCAACGGTTTTTATGAGGTGGATGAAATGGCAGATAAAAAGGAAAGACAATCGTGTTGTGAGTCGTGTGCATATTTTATGTACGATGATGATTATGAATGTTATGTGTGCGATGTAAATCTTGATGAGGATGAAATGTCCAGATTTATGTCGGACTCATTTTTTAATTGTCCATACTACAAGTATGGGGACGAATATAGTGTGGTAAGAAAACAGATGTAAGGAGTTGTGTCAAGTTTTCTATGAAAACTTGAGCTTGGAGGTTATGGTTACATGGGTAATATAGTGCTGATAGGCATGCCGGGGGCAGGAAAGAGTACAATCGGGGTTCTACTTGCCAAGGCATTGAATTATGGATTTATTGATACAGATTTAATAATACAAAATAAGACAGGAAAATTGCTTTTTCAGATAATAGAGGAAAATGGCATAGATGGTTTCTTAAATATTGAAAATGATATTATAAAAAATGTCGATACAGATAAAATGGTGATTGCAACAGGCGGAAGTGCAGTATTTGGAACAGAAGCAATGGGACATCTTAAGGAAAACGGGACGATTGTATATTTAAAACTGCCCTGTGAGGAGGTTGTAAGGAGAGTCAATAACATTACAACAAGAGGCATTGCAATGCAAAAGGGGAAATCGCTTGAGGATGTTTATGTGGAAAGAACTCCTTTGTATAATCAATATGCTGATATTACCATAGATTGTAACGGAACAACAATAGAGGAGTGTGTTGAAAAAATTGTGAATTTGCTGAGTGTTTAGAGGGTAATATGTCGATAAAAAAATGACTGAAAATGTTGTCAAACGCTAGTGTCGCAACTTGCGACCTCTTTGGTCTTGTTCCTCAAATATTGCAATTATATAATGACAAGGAACAACAAAAAGATTATAGAAAGAGGGAAGATATTATGAGGATAAAGGTTCTTGTCATTAAGCATGATGTTAGAAGTGCGAATGAATTAAAAAGAATGCTTGAGGCCAAAAGTGAGTTTTGTGTATGCGGTTGTATGACAGATGGACAGGAGGGTATGAAAGCAATTACAAAAAATAATCCTGATGTTGTTATCATTGATTTACTTCTTCCGAACATGGATGGAATTGCAATTATGGATGAGTTAAATAAGGATGGTGACAAAGGACTGAAGTTTATTGTAAAAGCAAATGCGAATCAGATAAAATTTGTTGAAAGGGTATATAAAGGGCAGCTTAATAATGTATACATAAGTATTATAGATGAATCTGCCAATGATGTTGATATATGCCAGGAGGTGATAAATGCAAGTAAGACGAAGCTTAAGGGTATCTATGTTTACGAGTCGTCAGATGAGGCATATGAAAGTGCTCTTGAGTTGAATGTAACAGAAATAATACACGAGATAGGGGTTCCTGCCCATATTAAGGGATACCAATATTTAAGAAGCTCCATTATTATGGCAGTAAAGGATATGGATGTACTTAATTCGATTACAAAGCAGCTTTATCCGTCAATTGCGAAGGAACATGGGACAACCTCCTCGAGAGTGGAACGGGCAATACGTCATGCGATAGAAGTTGCATGGGGACGAGGAAAAACAGATACAATTAATGAGCTGTTTGGATACACAATGAGTCAGGGAAAATTGAAGCCTACAAACTCCGAATTTATAGCACTGATTGCGGATAAAATAAGACTGGACAATAAGATGAAAAGTGCCTAAGTCGAAGGCTGTCGAACTCTTGTGGTAAAATCCTTGGAATTCGACTTGACAATGCAAAAATGAAATTATATTATCTCCATATGGTTATCTTGATTGGTATGGAGAAATAGCTAAAGGGGAGATTATATGACTGAACAAAAGGTTCGGGTTGTAATTGCAGATGCAGGCTATGAAATCCTATCAAGGCAGTTACAAGTTCAAAGTGGTGAAGCAATCGATGTTGTAAAAACGACTGAAGATGGCGCAGAGGTTTATGATATTGTATCTAATTTCAAACCTGATGTGTTACTGATAGATGTATTTATAACAAATGTAGACGGCTTAGAAGTCGTTGAGCAAATTCGTGCTAATGAAGAACTTGCAGGAACAAGTATTATTTTTATAACCAACGTAGGCTCTCCAAGAATTATAAGCATGGCTTTTAATCTTGGTGCAGACTATTATATCATGAAACCATGTAATCCTGATATTTTATGCAAGAGAATCATGCAGATTGCAGGTCTGGCAAAAGAAGCTGAGACCGATGATGCAGAGGATGAAATTAAGGGAGGACATGAGCTAAGTACAATAGAAAATGACGTTACGGAAATCATAAGAGAAATAGGCATACCAGCACATATAAAAGGATATCAGTATATACGTGAAGGTATAATAATGTCTATAAATGACATGAACATGCTCAATTATATTACAAAGCTTCTGTATCCGAGCATTGCAAAGAAATATAAAACTACCTCAAGCAGCGTTGAAAGGGCAATCAGACATGCCATAGAGGTAGCTTGGAGCAGAGGAAAGATTGAGGTTATAGAGGAAATGTTTGGCTATACAGTCAGTGCAGGAAAAGGAAAACCTACAAATTCCGAATTCATTGCACTTATCGCTGATAAGCTACGCATAGAATACAAGATGCACGCGTGATGAAAGGAGATACGAAAGTGGCAACGCAAGGAACAAATGATGGAGGTTCCGGTATGAACAGGGCAAAGGATAAGTTTAACGGTTCAAGAAATGCCGGAACAAGAAATGCATTTGAGGCAAGGAATGGTGGATATTCTAACCGAAAACCGAAGCAGGGAAATTCAAAATACCAGCCGAGATATTCAGGTAAGGATGAGGATGACGATGATAACAACAGGAGGAGCAGACCGTCCAAGCCTAAAGAAAGCAAAACCGGCGTAACGCTGCCGGACAAAAATAAGACTATGCTTCGTCTTGAAAAGGAACAAAAGTCAATTAAAAAGAAGCAGAGTCGAAAAAAAGAAAGCAGCAGACCACAACCTAAGGTTAAGAGGGCGAATAATGTAAATTACACTCGTTCGTATGCAAATGGGGATTACGACGATTACGATGAATATTATGATTAATGTGTTTTCGTAAATAAAAAACCAGTCCAGGGACTGGTTTTTTATTTTGATTTCATGTTTTTATTCTTCAATTGTAAAGCTTCCTGATTCATCATCATTAAATACATAATAAACTGCGTTTTCTTCAGGCTTTACATACAGGCTTAAAGATTTTAAATCAGCAGCTTTTTTTCCACTTTTTGTCCATATATTTTTTGCCGTTTTAACTAATGATGCTTCATCAATTTGTTTTCCATAATATTCAATATAGAAAGATGATTTCATGTACTGTACCTCCTTATATATTTTTCATTTAATAGACCATTTTAATCTAACAGTACTAATGATATAACATTATTGTGAAAAAAGCAATAATAAGCTTTTGTCGAAAAAGAGTGTAATTTTGGTCAAAAACTATATAATAATGTGTACGCTATGAGCAAATTTCAAAAAATCTTGTTAATTAAAGTGTTATATGATATAATTAGCCGTGCGATGGTCTGTTGCAAAAACTGCCGGTACTACTGCGGAGGTACAAAATGGACGAGAATTATCTTGACAATCTATTAAATGATTTATCAAATGAAGAAGAACAACAAAATATAGATATAAACATATCAGAGGACTCAGGGGTAAATTTAGATTTATCGGATCTTGGGGATATCTCCCTTGATGAGCTTGATGAGCTTGATGATATAGATTTATCTTCCCTTGAGCTTGATGACATAGATTTTGATGATGTTGATGTCACAAAGCTTGATGGTGGTTCCATACCTGCTTCGGGAAACTCATTTAATGAACCGGGGGATTTTGACATGAGTGCCCTTCTTGAGGATGAGGAGGATATGCAGGATATGGCCTCACAAAGTATTGAGGACATTGCTGATATGATGCAGGCGGTTGAAGAATATCCAAGTGCGGATGCTTTAGGTGGGTATGCTGATACAGGTGTGCCTGATGGCTTTGCAGGTGCCGATGGCGGTGTTTTTGAGGAAGCGGAAACGGCACAGCAGTTTGATGAGGACTTTATGGGTATGGTTATGGATGAGGAGAAAAGTGCAGAGGCTGTTTCTTCACAGAGTGCACCTGCTGGTGCTGAAGATACTACACCGAAAACTGCCGAGGAAATAGACCAGATGGATTTGGATGACTTATTTTCTGCTCTTGGAATAGACGATGACAAGTCAGATGATGAGGAAGATTATACGGCAAATCAGGGTAAGCTTGATGACTTGATAAATTCATCTTCAGAGTTTGATTTTGAGGATGGGGATATTTCTGATATAGAAGAAATAGAAGAAAAAGATGCAGGTGGTAAGAAGTCTAAGAAGCGGGGAAAAAAGGAAAAAGGCGAGAAGAAACCGTTATCCGTCATTTTGTTTGGTGAACCTGATGAGGACGAAGAAGAAGAAAACAAGGCACTTGAGGCAAAGAAAGCAGAAGAAAAGGCACAGAAACAGGCATTAAAGGAAGAAAAGAAAGCACAAAAGAAGGAAAAGCAAGCATTAAAGCAAAGAGCCAATTCCGAGAAAAAGAAAGCAAAGGAACAGGAAAAACAGGAAAAGCTTGCAGAGATAAGTGCAGAGCTGGAATTAGAGAAAGACGAAAAGAAAGTATCAGTGGCAGTTGTTGCGATTGTATTTTCTTTATTTGCTGTGCTTTGCGTACTTGTGGTGTTTGGTTCAAAGATATTTAGCTATTCACAGGCTGTCAAGAAAGCAGAAGATTATTTTGAAAGACAGAGATACAGACTTGCATATGATGAGGTGTCTGGTGTAGAGATTAAGGAAGATGATAAGACACTGCGCGACAAGATATATACGATTATGTATGTGGAGCGACTTTACGAGTCTTACGAAAACAACATTTCCATAGGACATCCTGACAGAGCTTTGGATGCACTCATACGTGGTTTGGAGAAGTATGATTTACATTATCAGGAAGCGGTATCACTTAATATTGTTGCTGACATTGATTCCTGTAAGAGCAAGATAGTAGCTGCACTGAATGAGACCTATGGACTGTCAGAGGAGGAAGCATATGAGATTATTTCTCTTGATGGGCAGGCATATTCCTCTAAGTTAATGGAGATTTCCTCAAAGGTTAAACAATAGCAGTTTGTGAATTTACGAATGGAGACATTATGGTAGCTATTATAGATTATGATGCAGGCAATATAAAAAGTGTTGAAAAGGCTGTTGAGTACCTTGGTGATACGGCAGTTATAACGAGAGACAGGGACTTGATTATTTCAGCGGATAAGGTTATTTTGCCAGGAGTGGGAAACTTTGGAGACGCAATGGATAAGCTGCGCAGATACGGCTTAGATAAGGTTATATATGATGTGTGTGATTTAAAAAAACCATTTTTGGGCATATGTCTCGGATTACAGCTTTTGTACAAGACAAGTGAGGAGAGCGAAGGTGTTACCGGGCTTGGAATACTTGATGGTGAAATACGGAAAATACCAGATGCACCGGATATTAAAATACCCCAGATTGGATGGAATTCCCTCAATATCAATGAGGGGGCAAGGTTATTTAAGGGAATCGAAAATAACTCTTATGTATATTTTGTACATTCTTATTATCTGAAATCTGCAAATTATGAGGATGTTGCTGCAAGCACAATGTATGGTGTTGAAATACACGCTTCCGTGGAAAAGGATAATATATTTGCATGTCAGTTTCATCCTGAAAAAAGCTCTGCGACGGGACTTGCAATTTTAAAGAATTTTTTAGAATTGTAGCTTTAAAATTGCTACATAAAAGGAGAGCTTTATGCATACGAAAAGAATTATTCCATGTTTAGATGTAAATAACGGCAGGGTTGTTAAAGGCATAAACTTTGTAAATCTAAAGGATGCAGGAGACCCTGTAAGTGTAGGCGCTGCTTATGATAAGGCTGGGGCGGATGAACTTGTTTTTCTTGATATAACTGCATCATCAGATGCAAGAAATATCGTTGTGGATATGGTAAGGCGTGTTGCTGAAACGGTGTTTATACCGTTTACTGTAGGCGGCGGAATAAGAACCATTGAAGATTTTAAGGAGATATTGCGGGAAGGTGCCGATAAGGTGTCCGTAAATTCTGCAGCAATAGACAATCCGAGACTGATAAGTGATGCGGCTGATAAATTTGGTAGTCAGTGTGTTGTTGTGGCAATCGATGCAAGAAAAAGACAGGACGGCTCAGGTTGGAATATTTTTAAGCATGGGGGAAGAATCGATACAGGCATAGACGCTGTTTGGTGGGCTATGGAGGCTGACAGGCTTGGTGCAGGTGAGATATTGCTTACAAGCATGGATTGTGATGGAACAAAGGCAGGATACGATACAGAGCTGACAAGGCTTGTAGCTGAAGCTGTATCTGTTCCGGTTATTGCATCAGGAGGAGCAGGTACAAAAGAACATTTTTATGATGCACTTACGGAAGGAAAAGCGGACGCAGCACTTGCGGCATCGCTGTTTCATTACAAAGAACTTGAGATTATGGATTTAAAGGGATACCTTGCTGACAGGGGAATTCCTGTAAGACTTTAATTTGATTGGAAAATAGTTATGATACATTTAGTTGAAAATTCTTTAACTGTTGAGGAACAATTATATCTTAGGAAAAAGGTGGGCTGGAACCCTATTTCAAGAAAACAGTCAGAGCTTTCCATAAAAAATTGTCTGTTTCATGTAAAGGCAGTTGATGATGACGGAAATGTAGTTGGTATGGGAAGAATAGTAGGTGATGGTGCGGTTATTTCGTATATTCAGGATTTGATTGTGATTCCTGAGGTGCAAAAACAGGGCGTCGGCTCAATGATAATAGAGAGGCTCATACAGTATGTTGAATCGATAAGGGAAAAGGACACCACAATGATGCTTTGCCTGATGTGTGCAAAGGGTCGTGAGAACTTTTACATAAAGCATGGTTTTGTGCCGAGACCTACGGAAACTTTGGGACCGGGAATGATACAGTATTTAAGGGAAGATAAAGTTTCCTGATTTAACCTAAAAAAGGCTGATGCGTTTAACATCAGCCTTTTTTAGATTGTTTAATCTGCTAAATATGGCTTGATAGCAGCCATAATGTCTTCGTCATTATCTTCAGTGTGTATGTTAAGATCAATTGGTTTGGATATGTCTAAGCTGAATATTCCCATTATAGATTTTGCATCTATTACATATCTGCCGGAAACCAAGTCAAACTCAGCGTTAAATGCGCTTATATCATTTACAAAGCTCTTTACCTTTTCAATTGAATTCAGTGATACCCTAACTTCTATCATTTCTAGAACCTCCTTGTTTACATTTCATAAATATGTATGTTACTATAATATAAGCTATATACACAAAAGTCAATAATCGTTGGGAGAATTTTTAGTAAAATGTTTGTAAATATAAAAGGAAAGAAAGTTTCCATATATACATTAGGATGCAAGGTTAACCAGTATGAGTCGGATAGTATGATGAATATGCTTGAGGCTGAGGGGGCATGTATTGTTCCTTTTGATGATAAGGCAGATATTTATATTATAAATACATGTTCCGTTACTAATATGGCGGAAAGAAAATCGAGACAGATTATTCACAGGGCAAAGAAAAAGAATAAAAATGCAATTATAGTGGCGGCAGGATGTTATGTTCAGGCGGCAGAGGACAGCCTCCGTCAGGATGAACATATCGATATTATTGTGGGAAACAACAGAAAGGGTAATATAGCAAAAATCCTTGATGAATTTATTGAAACACACAGTGTGAATGATACCGTTATAGACATTAACAGTACGAATGAATATGAGCATATGGTTCTTGTGAAGCCAAATGAGCATTGCCGTGCATATGTAAAGATACAGGACGGCTGTAATAATTTTTGCAGCTACTGCATTATACCATACACCAGAGGAAGAATAAGAAGCAGAAAAAAGGAGGAGGTTATTACAGAGGTAAAAAGAGTTGTGTCATCAGGAGTTAAGGAGATTGTTCTTACGGGAATTAATCTGTCATCATACGCGGATGAAAACGGGAATACACTTTTGGAGCTGCTTTTGGATTTATGTAATATATCAGGCTTATGCAGAATAAGGATGGGTTCTTTGGAGCCGCGGGTTATAACTGAAAAATTTTTGGCGGAGATAAGCAGGCAGGATAAAATATGCCCTCACTTTCATCTGTCCCTGCAGAGTGCCTGTAATGAGACTTTAAAAAGAATGAACCGAAAATATACGATAGAAGAATATGAGGAAAAGTGCAGACTAATTAGGAAATATTATGACAGACCTGCAATAACAACGGATATTATAGTGGGCTTTCCAGGGGAGACAACGGAGGAATTTAACATTACAAGAAAGAATCTGGAACGGATAAACCTGTATGAAATGCATATATTTAAATATTCCAAAAGAAACGGTACAGTGGCATACTCCATGCCAAATCAGGTGTCTGACAAGGATAAGGAGGAGCGAAGCAACATCCTCATAGACATGGCGAAAAGGCATAAGGAGGAGTACGAGTGCTCATTTAAAGGTGAAAGCCTCCAGGTACTCGTCGAGGAATATGTGGAAGAAAATGGAATATATTATATGAAGGGGCATACGGAACGTTACATTCTTGTGCAAAAAGAATCGGATGCGTGTACATGCAGAAATAGTATCAATAATATTCTTGAGGTCACATATTAAAAATAAAAAGAACAAAGTTTTAGATTAAGTAAATAAAAAGCTCAGAAGAAAATATCTTCTGAGCTGTAAGAGCAGTTCGTAGGGGAATCGAACCCCTGTTTTCGCCGTGAGAGGGCGACGTCTTAGCCGCTTGACCAACGAACCACGTTTGAACCTTTGTCAGTATAACAGAGGTTAATAATAATTGCAAGCTTTTTTTGTAAATTTTTTTATATATTATACTTTTTACAATTTTCACATATAAAATTATGGTAGATTGCAGCCAAAATGAGAAATAAAACCACTACATTTTGTGGTATTGCATAAAAAACCACTGAAAATTGTATTTTTTTGTTGAAAGTGTAACATATATATTATATAATAAGGCTGATTTTCATTTGCTGGAAACTTTGTTTTCCTTAATTATATGCTGTTGGAGGATGGTATGGTTGATGTAGTTTGGAATGATAGAAAAAGAATAATTTTCGGTCTTCCCTGGACGTTTACAAAGTATGGTTTATCAGAAGACAGAATTTTTATTGAAACGGGATTGTTTAATCTAGGTGAGAATGAGGTCAGGTTATACAGGATAATGGATGTTTCGCTGGAGAGAAAATTTTGGCAGCGCCTGTTTGGGTTAGGAACCATTACGTGTCATTCTTCAGATAAGACGATGGGCATATTTAAAATCGAAAATATAAAAAAGCCAAGTGAGGTCAAAGAGCTTATATCCTCTTATGTTGAGGAAGAACGTTCGCGAAAGAGGGTTACAAGCAAGGAATTTATTGTCGATGACAGCGGTTCTGGAGATGATATAGAGGATGATGATATCGATGCGTTATAAAGACGTTTCAGTTTAAACACAATTTCTTATTAAATCAAATAAAATTTGGAAGGAGATTATGTCTATGAAAACATGTCATGTATGTGGTGCACAGGTAGATGACAAGGAACTGATATGTCCTGATTGTGGGGCGACAGTAGTGGCTGCAACAGGAGGGCTGTCACTAAAAGCACAGGAACCTCCCAAAAAAAAGAAAGCTTCTAATCCAATGGGAATGACTGTCAGTACAGGTTCAGGTCTGACTGACTTGCTTAGAGGCGATGACGATGGGGAGGATGTTGAGGATGATTTGTCAGGCGGTTCCATACCATTGTCATTTGCCAAAACCGTCATTGATGATGATTACGATTATAAAACAAGACAGGAAAATAAAAGAATTAAAAAGAATGTATTTAGGCTTGTTTTGGTACTTGTGTTAGTGATTGCAGCTTATTTTATTGTTACAACTGTAATGAATAAGGAGAAGGGTGCGGAAACACCGGAACAGCTTCTTGATATTTACATGGAAGCAATAAACAATGCTGATGCGGATAAACTGGATTTGATTATGCCTGCATATTTGGGTGACACACATGCAAAGGCTGAGCAGATGCTTGCAGATATGAAGAGTGCCCACATTGACTCTTATAACATATCAAAGAAAGAGGAACTTGGGCAGGCGGAGATTACTGAACTTCAAGATTCAATCAAGTATCAGACTTCAAAGACTGCCAATATTAAGGGAGCCATAAAGCTTACCATTGTTATGAATGGTACTGCCGAAAGATTGGGAGAGAATGTTTCGGTAAGGTCTGAGACTGAAATGACCATTGTTTTACTGAAAAAAGGAATGGGCGAATACTATTACATACATATTGATACATATGATAATCCGGATTTTAATTACAGATAAATAAAATAAAAATTAGACTGCCATGCTTATAAGTAGTGAAAGCATGGCAGTTTTTATTTTAATCTAATAGGAAACTTCATTTCCTTTGATATGTTTCTATAGAATCTGATGATGTATATACTTCAGCATTAAAGATGCTTTGTTCTATCTTCTTTTTTGATTTTTTCTGACTTTTTTTGGAATTATACTTGACGTTTTTTGGAAGTTATGCTATTATTAATCAAAATAATTCAAAAGAGTTCAAAATGATTCAATGGTTAGAGAAAGGGGGTTAGTAGATGCTCACAGAAGAAAGGTATGCACAGATTTTAGGGATTGTGAATGAAAAGAGAAGCATAAAGCTTACAGAGCTTTGTGATATTCTCGATGCATCCGTCTCAACTGTACGCAGAGATTTAAATGCCCTGCATGATATGAGAAAGCTTGTAAAGGTTCACGGCGGAGCAATTGCAATTGATGATAATTTTTCATTTATTGAACATAATGTAGAGGAGAAGTCCATATTATACACAGAGGAAAAAACTGCAATATCAAAATATGCAGCGTCTCTTATCAAGGACAATGACTTGGTTTTCATTGATGCAGGAACGACAACAGAGAAAATGGTTGATTTCATTACAGCCCATAATGTCACATTTGTTACCACAGGATTTATAAATGCAAAGAGACTTGCGGCAAAGGGATATAAGGTTTTTATTCCAGGCGGTGAAATTAAGGCATCCACGGAAGCAATCGTAGGAGCTGAGTGTGTACTCAATCTAAAGGCATACAATTTTACAAAGGCATTTGTGGGGGTAAACGGTATTTCCTTAACAGGTGGATATTCAACTCCTGATAAAAATGAGGCAATTGTAAAACGTACTGTGATTGAAAACAGTTTTGAGTCCTATATTGTGTCTGACCATTCCAAAATTGACAAGGTGTCGGGAGTTACATTTGCCGGCATAAAAGAAGCAGGTTTCATTTCAGATGGACCTGTTGATAAAAAATACAAGGAAATTACATATGTAAAGGAGGTGAAGATATGATTTATACCGTAACATTTAACCCGGCTGTTGACTATGTTGTTCATACTGATAATTTTTCGTTGGGAACAGTCAACCGCTCCGAGGGTGACGAAATTTATTTTGGAGGCAAGGGAGTTAATGTATCTTTTGTTCTAAGAGAGCTTGGTGTCAAATCCAAGGCATTGGGATTTATAGCAGGCTTTACGGGAGAGGCAATTGAAAAAAGTATGCGGGAACATGAAATTGAAACTGATTTTGTAAAGCTTGAGAAAGGATTTTCAAGAATTAATGTAAAAATCAAAGCAGGAACGGAAACGGAGCTTAACGGTCAGGGACCTGAAGTTTCACAGGGGGATATACAAAAGCTCTTTGCAAAGCTTGCCAAACTACAGGATGGCGACACAATTGTGTTGGCAGGAAGCATTCCGAATTCACTGCCGTCTGATATTTACGAGAAAATCATGGAACGACTTCAAAATAAAAACATCAGGGCTGTTGTGGACGCAACGAAAGATTTACTTATGAATGTACTTAAGTATAAACCATTTCTGGTAAAGCCAAACAATTTTGAACTGGAGGAAATGTTTGACGTAAAGTTTGAGGCTGATGAGGATATCGTTAAATATGCAGGCAAGCTAAAGGAAATGGGTGCACAAAATGTACTTGTTTCTATGGCAGGTGACGGGGCAATACTTCTTGACGAAAATGGAAATATCCATAAATGCGGAGTTTGCAAGGGTAAGGTAAAGAACTCAGTAGGTGCTGGAGATTCAATGGTAGCAGGATTTTTGGCAGGATGCGACAAGGGGGATTATGAATATGCGTTGAAGCTGGGAACGGCAACAGGCGGAGCAACAGCATTTTCAGATGGACTGGCAAAAAAGGAACTTGTGTATGAACTAATAAAACAATTGTAAGGGAGGTAGTGTTTATGAGAATTGTTGACTTACTTGGCAAAGACAGTATTTCGTTAAATGCTTCACCGAAAAGCAAGCAGGAAGCAATTGACATGCTTGTTGAACTCCAGGTTAAAGGAGGAAAGATAGCTGATAGGGAAGCGTACAAAAAGGGAATTCTTGCAAGAGAGGAGCAAGGTTCAACAGCGGTTGGAGAAGGAATTGCAATACCGCATGCAAAGAGCGATGCAGTCAAGGGACCGTCACTTGCAGCAATGACAGTTCCTGATGGTGTGGATTACGAGGCACTTGATGATGAGCCGTCAAATCTTTTGTTTATGATTGCGGCACCTATGGACGGAGATGTACATCTTGAGGTATTGTCGAGACTTATGACCATACTGATGGATGAGGATTTCAGGGCAAAGCTTCTTAGTGCAAAGGATAAAAAAGAATTCATCAGCATAATTGATGAGATGGAAAAGGAAAAGTATCCGGACGAGAAGCCTGCCACAGCTTCAGTGGATGATGGCTCATACAAGGTACTTGCCGTAACAGCCTGCCCGACAGGTATCGCCCACACATACATGGCGGCAGAGGCACTGGAAAAAGCAGGAAAAAAGATGGGAATTTCCATAAAGGTTGAGACAAATGGTTCAGGCGGAGCAAAAAATGTTCTCACCAAGGATGAGATCGCAACATGTGACGGTATCATAGTTGCGGCAGACAAGGCAGTGGAAATGTCCCGTTTTAATGGCAAAAAAGTGTATAAGACGAAGGTTTCGGACGGAATTAAAATTCCTGAGGAACTGATTGATAAAATTGTTTCGGGAAATGCACCTGTATATCACCATGACGGTGAGGTTGCCGATGGTGGCTCAGGTGATGATGAAACTTTTGGAAGAAAGATTTACAAGCAGTTGATGAACGGTGTATCAAATATGCTTCCATTTGTAGTTGCAGGCGGTATATTCATTGCATTGGCATTCCTGATAGATACAATAGCAGGAGCACCGCAGGATGCAACGTTCGGAACACATACAGCGGCAGCAAGCTTTTTTAAGACCATAGGCGGTTATGCATTTAATTTTATGGTTCCTATACTTGCGGCATATATTGGTATGAGTATAGCGGACAGACCAGGATTTCTGGTAGGTTTGGTAGGCGGATACCTGGCAACGACAGGTTCTACATTTGCAAATGTAGGCGGAGATGTCCCGTCAGGATTTTTGGGAGCACTTTTTGCAGGCTTTGTAGGTGGTTACATTATGCTTGGTATTGAAAAGCTTTGCGATAAAATGCCAAGGGCATTAAACGGAATTAAGCCTGTTCTCATATATCCTTTGATAGGACTTGGTATTATAGCGGTTATTATGTGTGCGATAAATCCGATTATGGGATACCTGAATACAGGTCTTTCAAATTTCTTAAGCAACATGGGAGACAGCAGTAAGATAGTTCTTGGCTGCATACTCGGTGGCATGATGTCAATCGACATGGGCGGACCGTTTAATAAGGCGGCATACACATTTGGTATAACAGCAATTGCCGCTGGCAGCTATGATATTATGGCGGCAGTTATGATAGGTGGAATGGTTCCTCCGATAGCGATAGCACTTTCTACATCATTCTTCAAAAACAGATGGAATGATGAGGAGAGAAAGAATGGGCCTGTAAACTATATTATGGGACTCAGCTTCATAACAGAAGGTGCAATTCCTTATGCGGCTGCGGATCCGCTTAGGGTAATCCCAGCATGTCTTGTAGGTGCTGCCACAGCAGGCGGTCTTTCCATGGCATTTGACTGTACACTTATGGCACCGCATGGAGGCGTGTTCGTATTTGCAGTAGTCGGAAACTGGCCTATGTACATTTTGTCACTTGCAATCGGCTCTTTGGTTGGCATGTTGCTTTTGGCACTGTTAAAGAAAAAAGTGAGTGAATAAATATATTGTAGTTGAAAGGAGAAAAGAGTATGGTAACGAAAACGATTAAGGTTGTAAATGAGCAGGGAATTCACATGAGACCGGCAGGAATGCTGGTTGCGGAAATGAAAAAGTTTCCAAATTGCAATGTAACGCTTAAATGCGGGGATAAAACAGCAAAGGCAACTGCCGTTATGCAGATTATGGCATCGGGAATCAAATGCGGTTCAGAAGTAGAAATAACGGCTGAAGGTGAAAATGAGCAGGAGGCACTTAACAAGGCTGTGGAGCTTTTTGAAACTGGTTTTGGAGAGTAACCCAAATGGGCTGATGTTCAATGGAAGAGGAGTTTGCTTATGAACAAATATACAGGGAAAGGCGTATATAGTGCGATTGCGATAGGTAAAATATCTGTTTACAAAAGGCAGGAAGCAACTGTAAAGCGTGTCCGCATACAGGATGCTGATGCTGAGAAGAAGAGGGTTGCAAAGGCTAAGGAGCTTTCCAATCAGGAGCTTTCGGAAATTTATGAGAAAGCACTTAAGGAGGTTGGAGAAACCAATGCACAAATATTTGAAATTCATATGATGATGCTTGAGGATGAGGACTACAATGAGTCAATTGAAAACATTATAGAGACTCAGATGGTAAATGCTGAATATGCCGTGGCTGTTACATCAGATAATTTTGCGGAAATGTTCGCCTCCATGGATGATGCATATATGCAGGCAAGATCTGCGGATGTTAAGGACATTTCAAACCGCATTATCAAAAATTTGTCGGTAGATAGCAACGAGGAGAGTGCAGTTACAGGCAAAATGATAGTATGTGCCGATGACCTTGCCCCTAGTGAGACGGTGTCTCTGGATAAGGATAATGTTTTGGCATTTGTAACAGCCAAAGGCTCCTCAAACTCACACACAGCAATACTCGCAAGAAACATGAATATACCTGCAATTATAGGTGTGGGTGAAGAATTCCTTAAGCAGATAAAGGATGGAGACCTTGCCATAGTGGACGGATTTAAGGGTGAGGTGTATGTAAATCCTGATGATGATACGTTGGCAGAGATGGAGAAAATACAGAATGAGGATAACGAAAAGAAACAGCTTCTTCTGGAACTCAAGGGCAAGGAAAATGTAACGATAGACGGTACGAGGATAAATGTTTTTGCCAATATAGGCGGAGTTGCCAACATAGGTGCGGTGCTGCAAAATGATGCCGGCGGCATCGGACTGTTCCGAAGTGAGTTCCTATATCTTGAAAACAGTGATTATCCTACTGAGGAGCAGCAGCTTGCTGCATATAGGAAAGTGCTTGAAAGCATGGCAGGGAAAAAGGTTATTATAAGAACCCTTGATATTGGTGCAGACAAACAGGTGGATTATTTTAACCTTGATAAGGAGGAAAATCCTGCACTTGGTTACAGGGCAATCAGAATTTGCCTGACAAGACCTGAGATTTTCAAAACACAGCTTCGGGCACTGTACAGGGCATCGGTTTATGGTAATCTTGGAATTATGTTCCCGATGATTACTAGTGTGTCAGAAGTCAGCCGTATCCTTGAAATCTGTGACGAGGTGAAAAAAGAGCTTGATGCGGATGGGCTTAAATATTCGGAACATGTTGAGCTTGGTATTATGATAGAGACACCGGCAGCAGCGGTAATCAGTGATTTACTTGCACCAATGGTTGATTTCTTCAGTGTGGGAACAAATGACCTGACACAGTATACACTTGCATGTGACAGACAAAATCCAAATATTGAAAGCTTTTGTGATACACACCACGAGGCGATACTCAGGCTGATTCAAATGGCGGCAGATAATGCCCATAAACATGGTGCCTGGATAGGAATTTGCGGGGAGCTCGCAGCAGATACGACATTGACAGAGCAGTTCCTGCGAATGGGAATTGATGAGCTTTCCGTATCACCAGGCTTTGTACTTAAAGTGAGAAATCAGGTAAGAAATACGGATTTGTCAAAATAGGTGCGGTTGTAAAGGGATGTTGTGTTAAGAAATTTATAACGTAATAATGAAAATATGTTTTCAGTTGGTTAAAGATGTAGTGGGTGAACAAAGTGCTTTTGGCAGAGTGATTCGGATACTGGTGGATTCTTCTTGACACCAAATCTATTTCAAAAGAAATAATTGCAGAAGTAGAAAGAGATATTATTTGTTATTAAATATATCTGATATGTGTAAAATTTGTATAATGGAATAGATTTTACTTAAGGTAGTGATTTGTCTTAACGGAAATCACTACCTTTTTATTTTCAGGCACAATAAACACAGTGAAGAAAGCATGAGAATAAATATTGCAAGCGTTACGTCACATTTCATAGACACTATGCGGATGCAACTAATTATAAAATATTCAAATATATTTTTTTACTTCCTCAGCAGACAACTTGAAATTTTTAATAAGGGCATCAGTTATTTGCACATTTGAGAAACCGTTTTCTTTTAGGAGCGACACCATAGTTGAAATTGTTTGGGTAATGCCATCGTCACGCCCTTTTTCATATCCGATTTCCTGCAAGGTTTTTTCGTGAAGTTCCGCATCATATTCAAATATACTCATGGCAATTACCTCCCTTTTGTTCTTTCTTAAAAAGTCAGACAGTATGTTTTCGCTTATACAGTCATTGACGGCATGGGTCACCGCAGTGTTAGTATCCATATTCTGACTGTATTTTCGTATCCTTTCAACAAACAACATATATTCCCTCAGAGTAGGACAGGCTTGCATCAAATCATCATTATAGCTGGGATTGATATTAAGCTGAAGAACCACAAGCTCAAGGCTTGGATGTTCTTCCATGTGTGTATATGCATCTGAAAGCTTAAATTCTTTCCGTTCGGGCTGTTTGTCCACACCGTTGTAAAATACGACAAACCTCGGATTAGGAAGATGAATCAGCCTTGTAGAATATACATCCTTACCCGCATAAAAGTGACTGAAGATGTGTGTTACGTACTCCAAGTTCCGAAGCGGCATGTTCGGGTTTACAGATGATTGGTGCTCGTACAGGTTAAGTCTCATGTCAATGACACAGGATAAGTCGTTCTTGACCGCCATGTAAACCGCATTTTCCAAAGTTGTGATTTCCAGTTCATCAGGATTGTCATAGCTTGTTCCGTTTACGGCATTGTAGAGCGTAAGTAACTCC
Source organism: uncultured Lachnospiraceae bacterium (assembly GCA_947652735.1). GTDB lineage: Bacteria > Bacillota > Clostridia > Lachnospirales > Lachnospiraceae > Coprococcus_C. The sequence continues at coordinate 104,871 of CANTEG010000005.1, forward strand.
TTTTTGTCCGAAAACAGCATCCTAAAAACGGTATCCTTGTGGTGTCTGTTAGCAGTTAATGTATCTGCATAATTATTTTGTGTTTTTATTGTCTTTTCCTCCTTGTTATGTGTGGCAGGAAGAAAAGTGGAAATCTATCTTTCACTTTCGGTTTCAGACCAATTTCCAAAACAGCTTCTTCGCTGCCATTTTTTTATGGAATAAAGCATCGAAGTAACTTGTTTTGTTTAGACTTGAATTACAGCACAGATGTGCCCTTTTCTTTGAATGTCTGAACTGGTTTTAACCGTGAAAGAAAATACTATAATAATGCTTTAAAGGGATACTACCATATGCGTGTAAAAATTGCAAGAGCTTTTAAGAAGATAGTATGGAAATGTAAAATCTATTATGATAAAATGCATTATGATAAAGTTAAATGTTTGAGGAATGGGTAAGTATGGATATTCAGAAATTGCTTGAAGAAATATTAAATTGTCATAAAGAAAAAAATATTATTGCATACAGCAGAAAATTGCTTAAAAAATGTTCGTTTAACAGTGGCGAATGTGCCCGGAATCTTTGTAATTTGACATATTGGTTATATGTCTATGGCTATGAAGATGCGGTAATCGCTCTATGTGAAATTACACACGATGTTGAATTTCCAGGCAAAGGAAAATTTAATGTATGGGATTATCTTTTGCTTGTGTGGGGATTAGAGGTTTATATATTAAAGAAAAATGGAAAAAACGTTGAGGCGGAAGATAGAATTAAAATTATGGATAAGTATTGGAAATCTTCTCCGTTATCAGAACAGGAAGAAATCGAGCGGAGAAATAGATTTACTTATGAGTATGCGGCAAAACAGGATAGAATCTTAAATGAAACGTCAAAAGTACAAGCAAATCGTTATAGGCTTTTGGCATTAACTCACCTGATAGGACTTACCTATACAGGGTTATTTCCAAAATTGTGGGAGGCAAAAGCGTTAGTAGATAAAACGATAGATGATTACATATTAATATTAAAAGAAGTGTAAGTGCTTTTTGCGTAGTAAATTTAATATGTGTAATTAGATATATAAAATGGATATCAGAAAGATAACAAAAAGTTAAAATTCCTATACCTAACATGAGATTAGGCATAGGAATTTGTTTGTCATCCACCGATTTTTGTTACACCCACATATATCTGTGATATTTTATACCATGTAGGATAGTCAACGATACCCGACTGCGGCATGTTGAATACTCTCTGGAAGACCTTTACGGCATTTGCGGTGCCCTGACCATATATTCCGTCAACGGCAATTGTCGGTATTGCACTGTAAACCTGTGCAATACGGTTTAGCTGTTCCTGAATCTGCAATACGGCTTCACCGCTTGAGCCTATAGTTAGGTCGTAGCCTGGATAGGATGCAGGTATTCCTGATATAATTTCAGCAGAGTTAATATATACGTTATCTCCGTAGTAATATCTTAGAATTTCTATTGCAGAAAAGCCGTCATCTCCAAGTGCCTTTGAACCCCATTGTGTCATCCAGTTCGGGCAGGAAACACGTTTTCCGTCACAATACTGGGTAAGAATCGGCTGCTTTATGTTCGGACGCGATATGAAATTGTTGTATAGACTGTCAACGACACGCTCTATACTTTCGTATGTGGTTTTTCCATATATCCACTTATGGTCAAAAGCAGTGGATGAGGTGATTGTAAAATTATATCCCTTATTGCGATACCATTCCGTGTAAACTCTGTTTAGCGTAAACGACATAATTGCCAGAACATTTGCCTGTATTGTCGATTCGGGCCATGTTGAGTATATTTCGCAGCTTGCTACATTTTTGATATAGTCGAGATATGGTACATAGTAGTCGGTAGCAGTTGAATCGCTTGGTGTTCCGTTGTGGACAACAATTGTTTCGGGAACAACAACACTTCTTAGGACAATTTCGCCTGATTCGTTAATCGGTTTTATTTCCGCCTCGGCAATCTTAGGTGGATAATATTCCCATAATGTGTGTCCGCCGATAACGGTTGGATTGTATATGTATTGCTGTGTAACATCTGGAATCAGCTTAATATTCTGCACACCTGTCTGTGTGGAGAATATTTGTACACCAGTTATCAGTTGCTCGTAATATCCTGGAGCGGTTATCCTGATATTATATTCGGAATAGGGTTGGTTGTCAGTAGGTTCCATACTGTATTCAATAGGTGGAGCAGCAAGGTCAATTGTTTCTGAATTTCCACTTTCATCAGTTTCTAAAGTTTCAAGGACGGTATTCGGTGTTCCTGTATTTGCAATTTCAATTGTTGCATTTTCTATAGGGACAACACCACTTTCTCCTGTAACATTTATCCTCAGCATTCCTGTATCAATGTTATTTGAATCCATATATTTAATCCTGAAATGACGTTGTTATATTATATGCCTGCGGAGAATAAAAATGTCAAAGGAGATTATTTTTATATCATGATAAGAACCGAAAAATTCTTTTTACTTCCTATTGACGATTTGAAAAACAGGGAATATTATAAATAGGTAAAATTTAACATTAAGGAGGTATAAGTATGAATAGCAGACAATTAGCTTTTACGGTTATTGCATCTTTACAGCAAGAAATAATCGGAGCCAACATTATGTATCTTGACGGCGCAAATGCATACACGAAAACACAGGCAAAAGCACATGATATAGTTCATAATTACCTTAATGTCGTGAAATGCGATTCAGGGGACGCATTAGTCGCTGCCAAGAAGTTTGTCAATTCAGAGGAATCTGATTTGATTGTGATTGATTCAATTCATGAATCGGATCTAGTTAAAAACATGAGCGATAAGGAAATAACCGCTTTTTTTAATAGTGTCTTAAAAGATGCCAAGAAATCAAAAGTCGCAGTGCTCGTTATCTGAAATTATTTTTGTAAATTATTAGTTACATGTGTTGAAGCTTTTTTAGAACTTTTATTAAGTGCATGAGCACTTTTCAAGGCTCTAAAAAAGCTTCATTATTAATGTACAGCTTCACAATTGGTTCATTCAATATATAAAGTTTATGCATTTTTTGCAGAGAAAGAAAGGGAGAAGGTAATTCCCTTTCCTGCATTTGGGATAATCAGGGCAGCCACGCAGTCTGCTGCGAAAATCAGAAGCAAAATTATGTTGATAATATTTCGCATGGGTCGAGGAATTTTCAGCCAGAGTCTGGTTATAAAATCAGACAGAAAGCAAATCCAGACAGTGCCTGCAATGCCAAACCCCAGAGCAGATGCCAGACAGATATAACCATGGTAATTTAAAAAGTATCCACCATAGTCCCAGTAGCGGAGTCCCCAAACTGCATCTAAAAAATATCCAATGCCTAATTCCAAAAGAGTTCCAATTAGCATAGTAAGGAAAAAGATGGTAATAGGATGATGCTTTTTGACTGGTGCGGAATGAGAGATACGCCGTAGAGGATTTCCAAGCAAAAGATAGAACAGAACAGCACCTGTCCCATAAACGGGCAACCACGGACCATAAAGAAAGCCACGGTTGCAAAAGCGTCCATCCTTAAATAAAAAAATCAGAACCTCCCAGAGAAATCCGCCAATAGAGGCAAGGAAAAAGAAGAATACCATTTGGGAGATTAGGAAGAAAAATGTTTTATTCTTAGGGCAATTGAGTTGTGGAAAAATTGTTTTGTCTTTATTCTTTTTCATATTCTTGTGTGGTAGTCCTCCGATATTGCTTATATAGGTACATGGGATGCTTTTGCAGTCAATGTCAGAGATAGTATATCCAAAGAGAAACAATGTATGTGAGTGAATGATTGAAATATAAAAATCTAAAACCGTTGTAGATGTTATTTTGGTAGAATAGCAGGTGCGTTTATGGTAGAATAGAAAAGTACGAATGAAGTTGTTAAGGTGAATGACCCTTTGTATGGGCAAGAGTATCAATTTGACATTTATACAGTTATTATCAATGGGCAGGAACAGAAATTTGTGGCAGGAGAGTTTAATAACTGCGTTTGGGGATTCTATATTCTCAAATAATAAATGAAAATTTATTTAGGTCGGATTGGGATTTTTATTAATTTCCGGTAATAGGAGCAACAATATGATAATGAAATATATGGAGAAACAGGATAAGGACTTTGTGATAAGCATTGATAAGCATGTAAGTGATATTGGGTATGATAGGCATGTTTATACAAAAACAGGTTATATAATGTGGGAAGAAAATGTATCCATAGGGTTGCTGCATTACAGCATTATATGGGACAATCTTCCCTTTTTGAATTTTATATTTGTGGACAAAAAATACAGAAATAGGGGATTTGCTTCGCAGGCACTTGCTTTTTGGGAAGAGGATATGAAGCAGCAAGGCTATAAAATGACTTTAGTTTCAACACAGGTTGATGAAGAAGCACAACATTTATATCGAAAATTAGGATATATAGATTGTGGAGGATTGGTATTGAATAATACCCCTTTTGACCAACCTATGGAACTGTTTCTTAGAAAAGTTTTGTAGAAGATAACGACACGAGGAGATGTAACTAATGTTTGAAGAAATATTTAAGAGAAAAAAGCTGAATGTAACAAAGCTTCTTGCATATGGTTTTGAGCATGCAGACGGAACATATACATATAAAACAAGCATTATGGACGACAGCTTTTCGCTGTATATCACCATTGATAAAAAAGGTATGGCCGATACATCGTTGACGGATGTAGAAAGTGGCGAGGAATACACACTTTACAAGACAAATGCACTTGGTGCATTTGTGGGTGAGGTGCGGCTTAAAATTGAAGAGGTTTTACTTGATATTTCGGATAAATGTTACAGTCCTGAGATATTTAAGGCAAAGCAGTCCAAAATGCTGATAGAGTATGTCAGGGAAACGTATGGGGATGAACTTGAATTTTTGTGGCCATCGTCACCTGACAATGCCATATGGCGAAGAAAAGACAATAAAAAATGGTATGGTGTTCTTCTTACCATTCCAAGGTGTAAACTTGGCATTGACTCACTGGAGATTGTGGAGGTGGTTGACCTTAGGGCGGAACCAAAGGAGCTGGAAGAACTGGTTGATAGGGAGCTTTATTTTCCAGGGTGGCATATGAACAAGAAACACTGGTATACGATTATTTTGGATGGCTCAGTGCCAAATGATGAACTGTTTCGAAGAATAGACCAAAGCTATGCCTTGGATGACAAGAAATCATAATATGGCATTTTGTTTTAACTGGCACCTGAAAATATCTGCACTATTATGACAGAGAAACTTTGTTGTAATAGATGTAAAGAAAAAATACTTGACATTGTCCTTTCGATGGTTTATGATACAGAAGATTTGTAAAGCAAAATAACTTTACAGGTGGTGTGGAATATGGAAAAGATTGTCAGGCAGTCGTTACTTTATGATTTTTATGGTGAACTGTTGACAGAGCATCAAAAAAGTATATACGAGGATGTGGCAATGAATGACCTATCCTATTCCGAGATAGCAAGGTTGAACGGAATATCCAGACAGGGCGTTTATGATATGATAAAACGCTGTGATAAGATACTGGAGGATTATGAGGCGAAACTTAAACTGGTTGAGCGGTTTGCTGCTGCAAGAGAAAAAGCCGAGAACATAAAAAGTAAGGTACTTATCATTAAGGAACAAAATACAAATCCTGATTTAGAAGAGATGATTGATTGTCTGGGTGAACTTACAGATGGATTATTAGATGAGTTTTAACGAAATGTGAATGGGTAAAGTATGACTATATTTTAGGAGGTATTGCATGGCTTTTGATAGTTTGACGGACAAACTGCAAAATGTATTTAAGAGGCTTAGAAGCAAGGGTATGCTTACGGAAGCTGATGTTAAGGAAGCCATGAAAGAGGTTAAGAGAGCACTTCTTGAGGCTGATGTTAACTTTAAGGTTGTAAAGCAGTTTATTAATTCAGTAAGCGAAAGAGCAGTTGGTGAGGAAGTTCTGAAAGGACTAAATCCTGGTCAGATGGTCATAAAGGTAGTGAAAGAGGAAATGGATAAGCTTATGGGTTCAGAGACCACAGAGCTTAAATTTCTTCCGTCAAATGAAGTTACCGTTATTATGATGTGCGGTCTTCAGGGTGCAGGTAAAACTACTACGGTTGCAAAGCTTGCAGGAAAATACAAGAATAAGGGTAAGAAACCGTTACTGGTTGCTTGTGACATATATAGACCTGCTGCAATTAAGCAGCTCGAAATCAATGGAGAAAAGGTTGGTGTTCCCGTATTTACAATGGGAGATGGTCATAAGCCTGTCAATATAGCAAAGGCAGCCATAGAACATGCACAAAAAAATGGTCTCAATCTCGTATTTTTAGATACGGCAGGACGTCTTCATGTTGACGAGGACATGATGAACGAGCTGATTGAGATAAAAGAAAATGTTTCGGTCACACATACAATACTCACCGTTGATGCGATGACAGGACAGGATGCAGTAAATGTGGCAACAAGCTTCAACGACAAGATAGGCATTGACGGGGTAATCCTTACAAAGCTGGACGGTGATACGAGAGGCGGTGCCGCACTGTCAATCAAGGCAGTAACGGGAAAGCCTATATTATTTGCAGGTATGGGAGAAAAGCTTGAGGATTTGGAACAGTTTTATCCTGACCGTATGGCGAGCCGTATTCTTGGAATGGGAGACGTTGAAAGTCTCATAGAAAAGGCGCAAAATGCAATTGATGAAGAAAAAGCAAGGGAGATGGAGCAGAAGTTCAAAAAGGCGAGCTTTGACTTCAACGACCTTTTAGATAACATGGAGCAAATGGAGAAAATGGGAGGCATAGGGGATTTGCTTAATATGCTTCCAGGATTTGGCTCAAATAAGCAGCTAAGGGACATTGAAATTGACGATAAGGCAATGAACATGCCAAAAGCAATCATACTTTCCATGACACCACAGGAAAGAAGTAATCCTGACATAATCAATCCGAGCAGAAAAAAGAGGATTGCAGACGGTGCAGGTGTACCTGTAAGCGAGGTGAACAAGCTGATTAAGCAGCTTGAACAGTCAAGAAAAATGATGAAGCAGATGTCGGGTCTTATGGGTGGAAAGAAGAAAGGCGGTTTCAGGCTGCCGTTTGGATTATGATAATAGATTTAACTATTATAGATAATATTAAATTCAAGGAGGTGAAAACATGGCAGTAAAAATCAGACTTAGAAGAATGGGATACAAGAAGCATCCTTTTTATAGAGTAATCGTAGCTGACTCTAGATCACCTAGAGATGGTAGATTTATCGATGAGATAGGTACTTACGACCCAAATCAGGAACCTGCAGCTGTAAAGATTGATGCAGATGCAGCAAAGAAGTGGCTTGCAAACGGTGCGCAGCCTACAGAAACAGTAGCTAAGCTTTTGAAGCAGGCAGGTATCGAGAAGTAATACAAGGGAGGTGCATTTTTTTGAAAGAATTAGTAGAATTTATAGCAAAATCTCTTGTTGATAGCCCTGATGAGGTTGTTGTAAATGAAACCATCGAGGAAGATACTATTACAATTGAATTAAAGGTTGCACCAGATGATATGGGTAAAGTTATAGGTAAACAGGGAAGAATAGCTAAATCCATTCGTACTGTTGTTAAGGCAGCAGCGTCAAAGGGTGACAAGAAGGTAATTGTAGATATTAAGTAATTTTGTATAAGGGCTGTCACGTGTGGACAGTCCTTTTATTCTTTTAAAAAATAAACCTTGTTTTGTATGTTTATTTTGTGGAGTATTTAGGAGCACATATGGAGGATATATTTAGAATAGGCGTTATAACAAGAACGCATGGATTAAAGGGAGAGGTAAAGGTTTACCCGACAACTGATGACGTAAACAGATTTAAAAATCTGAAGAAATGCTTCATCAGGACAAAAAAAGGTGATATTCATGTTGAAAAAAAGTCCTGTAAATTCTTTAAAAACATGGTTATTTTAGCTTTTAAGGAATTTGATAATATAAATGATGTTGAAGTATTTAAGGATTGTGATATATATGTTACAAGGGAAGATGCAGTTCCTCTTAAGGAGGATGAGTATTATATATCGGATGTCATAGATTCAGATGTTTATGATGAAAAAGGGAAAGGTCTCGGAAAAATAAAGGATGTTATCCAGACAGGTGCAAATGATGTATTTGTTGTTTCTATGGAGGACGGCAAGGAGCTTCTCCTGCCTGTTATAAATGACTGTGTACTTGAAATAAATGCTAAGGAAAAAACAGTTGTTGTAAAGTTAATGAAAGGAATGCTTGATTAGATGAATTTTCATATATTAACCCTGTTTCCTGACATGGTTATGTCAGGTCTTAAGGAAAGTATAACAGGGCGTGCAATGGAAAAAGGCTTAATAAATATAAATGCCATAAATATAAGAGACTTTGCAGGAAATAAATACGGGCATGTGGATGATTATACTTATGGCGGAGGAGCAGGAATGCTGATGCAGGCGGAACCTGTTTATAAGGCGTACAAATTTGTTGAGGAAACAGTGACAAAGCCGAGAGTACTTTACATGACACCTCAGGGGAAGCGTTTTGACCAAAAAATGGCAGAGGAGCTTTCGAAGGAGGATGACATTATTTTACTTTGCGGTCACTATGAAGGCATAGATGAGCGTGTTTTGGATATGATAGTAACAGATCATGTATCCATAGGAGATTTTGTATTAACAGGCGGGGAGCTTCCTGCAATGATGATAGCAGATGCGGTGTCAAGACTTGTTCCGGGTGTTTTGGGGAGCGATGAAAGTGCAGTTTACGAATCATTTTACGATGGTCTGCTTGAGTATCCCCAGTACACAAGACCGGAAGAATTCATGGGTGTGAAGGTGCCTGAGGTACTTTTATCCGGACACCATAAGAACATAGAAAAATGGAGACATGAGCAGGCACTGCTAAGAACAAAGGAACGCAGGCCTGATTTGTACGAGAAATATGTGAAAGAGCATGATAATAAATAAAATGATTTCTTGTATTGCGCTGTTGAATGATGTATAATATGTCCGAGCCGAAGGCGAAGCGGCTTATGTCCGAGCTAAAGGCGAAGTGACCAATGTCCGAGCCGAAGGCGAAGTGACCAATGTCCGATATTTTTATTTTTAATGAGGAGAGTACTTATGAAAAAGAAGCTATATATTTTTGCCATTACAGCAGTTATGGTTTTTAGTTTTGCAGGATGCGGCAAAAAAGGAAAAAATGAGACCGTGGATGTCAAGGCTGATGTGATAGAATTTGTTAACGAGGAGCTTTCAGCAATAGATGAAAAGAGAAGCTCCGCAGTGGACGTATATAATTCCTATTTTTCTGATAAAAAAGTGAATCTTGATATATTTTTATCTGACATGGAGCGTGTTGCAATTCCGAGCATGGAAGAGTATATGAAAGATTTAAATGCCATAGAAACAGGAACAGATGAGGTTGAAAACTTAAAGGAGCTTTATAGTCTTGGGGCACAGTTCCAGCTTGATGCAATGAATAAGGTTGTGCTTGCAATAAAGGAAGAAAACCCTGATTATCTCACAGAGGCATCAGAAATGATAAAACAGTCTGAATCATATTTTGGAGAATATGAAGCACAGCTTCAGCTTTTGGCAGTGGATAACGGTATCAATATAAATGGAACATTTTCAGGGACAAATGCTTCTACAGAGGTTGAGTAAAAAGGATGATAGGCTGCAAACATGAGGGTATTATGTAAACCTTGTGACGCAGCCTTTATTTTCTTTTATTTGATGTAAATTTAGGTGACAAAGACGCTTTGTTCATTGATAGGGAGGGATATATGTGATTGACGATGCAAAGCTTGTAGTTGACGGATATATTTTCAGAAGTAAAAAAGAATTTGAGCGTGCAAAAAAAGAATATGAAACTGTACATAATATAATGGAAAACATAAGTATGGACAATGAGGAAGAAATTATAAAGCTGTACAGTAAGCTTGTTGCAAAAAAATATTTTCAAACACCTGTGGGGCTTTCTTTTCTTCACGACCTCAGGCAGGCTGTTCTTAAGGGTAAGGAAAATGCAAGTATGCCTTACATTCCTGTCGTTCCATCAGTCAGAATGAGAGCACCGGAACAGCAGGAGAGGGAGTATAGGAAATTAAAAGACCAGTTTGACCGTCAAAGTATGATAAAAAGCAGGCTGACTATTGCGGTTGTTGCTATGGCGGTTATTATTATAGGAATGATATTTATAGTGATGACAAACGACAATGTCGGTTTTTTTAAAGCTGAGGAAAAGGTATTAAACAAATATTCCACCTGGCAGGAGCAGCTTGATAAGCGTGAGGAAGAACTGAACATCAGGGAAGAAAAAATAAAAGAGGCAGAAAAAAGTATAGAAAAATAGACGATTTTCACAATTTCTCCATAATATAATTATACAATATGCTTATGCTATTTTTGTTTGAGATAGGAGGTATAGCATATGGAAGGAACTAAAATTCTCGTCGTGGACGATGAGAGCCGTATGAGAAAACTGGTCAAGGATTTTCTTGTCAAGGAAAACTTTTCTGTTTTGGAGGCCCAGGATGGGGAACAGGCAGTTGATATATTTATGTCAACCAAGGATATATCACTTATTATACTTGATGTGATGATGCCGAAGCTTGACGGATACGGTGTTGCTGAGGAGATTCGTAAAATATCAAAGGTTCCTATTATAATGCTTACTGCAAAAAGTAGTGAGAGAGACGAGATACATGGCTTTGAGCTTGGAATAGATGAATATATTACTAAACCGTTCAGCCCTAAAATACTTGTGGCACGTGTACAGGCGGTGCTTAGAAGAAGTATGTCGGGGCAGGAAGAAAATACCATAAGCTGCGGCGGAATCAATATGGATATATCAGCACATAAGGTTATGGTTGACAATGAAGAAATTGAGCTTAGCTATAAGGAGTTTGAGCTTCTTAATTATTTCCTTGTAAATCAGGGAGTGGCACTTTCCCGTGAAAAGATACTGAACAATGTATGGAATTATGATTATTTTGGTGATGCAAGAACAATAGATACACATGTTAAGAAGCTTAGAAGTAAACTTGGAAGCAAGGGTGATTACATTAAAACCATTTGGGGAATGGGATATAAGTTTGAGGTTTAGACATGAGAAGCTCTTTGAGAACAAAAATTACATTCATGGTTGTTATTTTTTCAGGAATCATTGTTGGTACATCATGGATTCTCAGCAAGTATTTTATAGAAGATATTTTTATTTATAATGTCAAGAAAAACTTAAAGGCAACCTATGAGTCCTGTAATGCTTTTTTTAGTGAAAATGTTGCTGATGACGGTACATTGAATGCCGATTTATATGGAAGCATATATAATCCCTCTGACTCCATAGTTCTGATATTGGACAGGGAAAATGCCAATATATATACGTCCATAAATGATCAGGGAAAAATGATGGACAGTCTTTATAGCTTAATTCAGACAACTAATGGCTCGGATGTAGTGTCAAAGAGTATATATACTAATTTCGTTATAATAAAAAATCATGATAATGTAATAAACGCTGACTATTATGATTTGATAGGAAATTTGGATAACGGATTTGACATAATTGTCAGAAGCCCTGTGTCAAGAATTGATTCTGTAGTTGTTGTTGTAAAGAACGTATTTACAAAAATTGCCATAGGGCTGATTGCGTTTGGTTCTCTTTTCATGCTGGTATTCAGCAATATTTTTGTTTTTCCAATCAAAAAGTTATGCAATGTGGCAAAACGTATGACACACCTGGATTTTGATGTCAAGGTTCCAATCGCGACAAAGGATGAGATTGGTGAGCTTGGTCAATGCATGAATGAAATGTCAGGCAAGCTTGAGACAACAATATCGGAATTAAAGTCTGCCAATGCAAAGCTTCAGCAGGATATAGAACAAAGAGAACAGATTGACGATATGAGAAAAGACTTCCTGTCTCATGTTTCCCATGAACTCAAGACACCGATTGCACTGATACAGGGGTATGCTGAGGGACTTAAGGATAACCTTATGGATGATGAGGAAAGCAGGGAATTTTACACGGATGTCATTATAGATGAGGCGAAGAAAATGAACACTCTTGTAATGAAACTGTTAAATCTGAATGAACTGGAGTTTGGAACAGCTCCTTTAAATATTGAACGGTTTGAACTTGTAGAGTTTATCAATGAGATTATTTCCGCATCAAAAATTTTGGTTGATGACGGAGAGGTAAATGTTATATTTGATGAAGAAGGACCGGTTTATGTTTGGGCTGACGAGTATATGATTGAGGAGGTATTTACAAATTATTTCGTAAATGCACTTAATCATGTAAGCTATGACGGAGAGATAAAGGTATTTTTCGAAAAAATGGATAACGACGTGAGGGTGTGTGTATATAACCGTGGTGAACAGATACCTGAGACGGATATCGATAAACTGTTTGAAAAATTTTATAAGGTTGATAAGGCGAGAACAAGGGAATATGGAGGCAGCGGTATCGGTCTTTCCATAGTGGCGGCAGCAATGAAAGCACATGGAAAGAAGTATGGAGTAAATAATGTTTCTGACGGAGTTGTATTTTATTTTGATTTAGATGCGAATATGCCTTGCTGATAAAGAAAAAAAGTGGTAAAATTATATGTGATTTATGTTTGAAAGCGTGGTGGATGAAAGTGAAAAAATATTTGATTACAGGCTGCATATTTATTTTAGCACTTTTTGCCGTTGGATGTGAGAAGACAATAGATTTAACGGACGAAGAAAGTAAGATGATTGCAGAGTATGCGGGACAATTGTTACTTAAATATGACAGGAACACTAATTTTAAATATGATGAGTCAGAAGTTACAACAGCGTCTATGGATGTGACGGTAAGGGAAGACGAAACTGCTACAGGCTCGGATGCAAAAAATGATGCTACAACGGAAAAAAAGCCGACAACAGAAGAAGACAAAGAGCCTATCGGAGACGGAGTTATCGTACAGGTTGGTGAAGAACAAAATGTAAGTGGTGTTGTTGCCGATGAAGATTCTTCCTTTGATATTGCCTCCTTTTTAGGGGAAGACAATATTGCAATTGGGTATGAGTATTATATGCTGCTTGACAAGTACCCGTCATATGATGAAAATGGAGTATACATAGAGCTTGAGGCTCCAGAGGACTACAAGCTGTTAGTATTAAAGTTCAGCATCGAAAACAAAACAAATGAACACCATGACATAGACCTTTATTCTAAGGATGTCAAGTATAACATTATCGTAAATGATTCAAAGAGTGCAAGACAGATGCTTACGCTTCTTATGGATGATATGTATACGTATCAGAAAGGAATAGACGGAAGTGTCAGGGAAGAAGCAGTTCTTTTGTATCAGATATCTGAAAAAGCAGTTGATGATATCAGTGATTTAAAGCTTAAGATATCTTATAATGGCAGTGACAAAGTGATGCAGCTGCAATAACAGGGAGGGCACATATGGATACTAATATTTTATTGGAAACTGGAACGAATGAGCTGGAAATACTGGAGTTTGTCATAAACGGAAACCACTACGGAATTAACGTGGAAAAGGTTCGGGAAATTCTTCCGTTTCAGGACATAACACCAGTGCCTAATTCCCATCCTTGCATTGAGGGTATATTTATGCCCCGTGGAAGCATTATCACTGTAATTGATTTAATACAGGCAATTGGTTTTTCGGGTGGACAGGATAGGAATAATTTTCTTATTGTAACCAATTTTAATAATCTCAATATTGCCTTTGACGTTGAAGCTGTTCTTGGCATACAAAGGATTTCGTGGTCTGAGGTAGTAAAACCTGACCAGACGGTAAGTGGTCCGGGTGTAGGAGTTGCGACAGGTATTATAAAAAACAAGGATAACCTTATTATTATACTTGATTTTGAGCGGATTGTTGAGGAGATATGTCCTGAGACAAGCCTTAAGGTTTCAGAGATTACAGGTCTTGAGACAAGAGAAAGAAACAACATTCCTGTTTTGGTTGTTGAGGATTCCCATATGCTTTGTAAGCTGATTGAAGATTCGCTTCATACGGCAGGATACACGAAGCTTACGGTGAAGAACAATGGTCAGGAGGCTTGGGATTTCCTTACGCAACTGAAAAAGAATAATGGTGTTGAATACGGGGCAAAATGTGTTATCACTGACATTGAGATGCCACAGATGGACGGACACAGACTGATAAAGCTTATCAGAGATACAGAGGGACTGAAGCATATTCCTATTATTGTATTTTCATCACTGATAAATGATGATATGAAACGAAAGGGTGAATCTTTAGGAGCAAATGCACAAATCAGTAAACCGGAAATAGGCCAGCTTGTCAGTATACTCGATGGTCTTGTTGCAGGTCAGATATACGGATAAGGGATAGAATAAAAAATTCTTAATGTGGGGGTGTCATTTATTTGACAGCCCCATATAGATTTTATTTTAGGAGTGAACATATTATGAAACTGAAAGATTTTGACATGACAAAGGAGGAGCTTGAGAACCTCTATAACATATATTTTTATGAAACCTTTAAACGGTTTGATTTTGTTGCTGAGCATGGAGAAGCATCCTATATTATAGATGAATCAGGAAACAAATATCTGGATTTTATGGCAGGGATTGCAGTAAACAGTACAGGACACTGCAACAAAAATGTTGTGGATGCCATCAAAACACAATGTGAAACTATGATTCATGCATCAAATTATTGTTATACAATACCTCAGGCAAAGCTTGCAGAGCTGATATGCAAATCCATAGGCATGGAAAAGATTTATTTCCAAAATTCGGGAGCTGAGGCAAATGAGGCAATGATTAAGTTAGCAAGAAAATATGGAAAAGACAACTATGGTGCAAACAGATATAATATTGTCACCGCATACAACAGCTTTCACGGAAGAACGCTTGCAACACTTGCGGCAACAGGGCAGCCGGGTACGCCTATACAAAATAACTATGACCCGTTTATCCCGGGCTTCCAATATGCAGAGTATAACAATCTTACAACCTTTGAAGCGGCATGCACAGAGGACACAATTGCAATTCTCGTAGAGCCTGTGCAGGGTGAAGGTGGAGTTATTCCAGCAACAAAGGAATTCATTCAGGGGCTGAGAAAACTTTGTGATGAAAAGGATATGCTGTTGCTGTTTGATGAGGTTCAGACAGGATGGGGACGAACAGGCTCGCTCATGGCATTTATGGATTATGGTGTAAAGCCTGACTGTGTCAGCATGGCAAAAGCAATGGGAGGCGGTATGCCAATTGGTGCAATGTGCACGAGCAGCAAACTGGCACTTACATTTGGTCCAGGTGCACACGGAAGCACATATGCGGGAAATCCTGTATGTTGTGCCGCAGCATATGCACAGATAAATGAGATAATTGAAAATAAGCTGCCTGAAAATTCTGCTGCAATGGGAACCGTTTTTTCTGAGATGCTTAAAAAACTTCCTTGCGTAAAGGAGGTTCGCGGTAAAGGTCTTATGATTGGTGTTGAATTCGAAAAAGATATCGCTACTGATGTAAAGTATAACTGCTCTGACGAGGGACTGCTCATTACGGCAGTCAGACCAAACACCATACGTCTTGTACCTCCGCTTAATGTGACTGAGGAAGAATGTAAGCTTGCCTATGAAATATTGGATAGGGTAGTAAAGGGTTTGATGTGATTATTTTACATAAACTGGATATAATATAGTTGATTAAGCGGCTTTGGGTTATCTGTACAATGATGTTTTATTGACCATATTGGCGGATATACTGACATTGATGGAAAGAAAAGGAGCATAGAATGAAAAGAGTAAATGCATGGACAACATATAATAAAAAGCAATTGACAGAGCTGGAAAAGGTTTGCAGCGGATATATGGATTTTCTTGATAACGGAAAAACTGAACGGGAATGTGTCAAGGTAATAGAGTCTCTTGCAAAGGAGCACGGATATGTAGACCTTAAAGATGTGATTAAAGATAAGAAGAAGCTGAAGTCGGGAGACAAGGTTTATGCCATATGCATGAATAAGACTGTGGCAATGTTCAATTTAGGTAAGAAAAAGCTTGAAAACGGACTGAATATTTTAGGTGCACATATTGATTCACCGCGTATGGATGTAAAACAAAATCCACTCTACGAAAATGGGGATTTTGCCTATTTTGATACCCATTATTACGGGGGAATTAAAAAGTACCAGTGGGTTACGCTTCCACTGGCAATTCACGGAGTCGTTGTAAAGAAGGATGGAAGTACATTGGACATATCCATAGGAGAGGATAAACGTGACCCTGTATTTTGTGTAACTGATTTGTTGATTCATCTGGCGGGAGAACAGCTTGAGAAGAAGGCAAACAAGGTCATTGAGGGTGAAAAGCTTGATATACTCGTTGGAAGCATTCCACTCAAGGATAAAGATAAGGATGCAGTAAAAGAGAATATTCTTGTGCTGCTTAAGGATAAGTATGACATAGAGGAAGAAGATTTTATGTCAGCAGAGCTTGAGGTCGTTCCTGCCGGTAGGGCAAGAGAGGCGGGCTTGGATAAGAGTATGATTATGTCGTACGGACAGGATGACAGAGTATGTGCTTACACATCACTTCTTGCAATGCTTGAGGTTGACAATGTGGAGAAGACTACCTGCTGTCTTCTGACAGACAAGGAAGAAATAGGCAGCGTAGGAGCAACAGGTATGCAGTCAAAATTCTTTGAAAATACGGTTGCTGAGATTATGAATGCAATGGGAACATACAGTGATATTTCCCTAAGAAGATGTCTGGCATCTTCCTGTATGCTGTCATCAGATGTAAATGCAGCGTATGACCCTTTGTTTGCCGAGGCATTTGAAAAGAACAATGCTTCTTATTTTGGACGTGGAATGGTATTTAGCAAATTTACGGGCTCCAGAGGAAAATCAGGCTCAAATGATGCCAATGCAGAATATATTGCAAAAATAAGAAACATGATGGATGACAATTCAATATGCTATCAGACTGCTGAGCTTGGCAAAGTAGATGTAGGCGGCGGTGGAACCATTGCATATATACTTTCCCTTTATGGTATGGAGGTTATAGATTGCGGAGTTGCAGTCCTTAATATGCATGCACCTTGGGAAGTAACATCGAAAGCAGATGTTTACGAAACATTAAAAGGATATAAGGTATTTTTGAGGGAGGCATAAGGTACTCACCTATGAATTTAAAGAAATTCAAAAATATTATATCGATACTCATTACGGCACTCCTTCTGGTGTGCCTTTTTGTAGTGTCGGACAGTCTCATCCTTGCAAAGGATTCATTTATGGCAGGATATGTACAGACAGTGTATAACACGAAAAACGGAATAGGAAGCAATGAGGTCAACTGTCTGTATCAATCTACCTCAGGATACATCTGGGTTGGCACGGATGGGGGACTGTACCGTTCAAGTGGTGCCGGTTTTTCACCTGTCAATCTATGGGATACTGACAGAACGGATGTATACTCCATAAACTGCATGTTTCAAGATACGAAGAGCAGAATGTGGATAGGGACGGATAACTACGGGTTATTTTACATAGAACAGGGAGAAACGTATCATCTTCAGGATGAGTATTATGACGGAGTAAAAACTATACTTGATATATGTGAAACAGATAACGGGAATATATATGTTGCCACAGCGAATGGTTTGTATCTTTGTGTATCCGGAGAAAAAAACGGTGATGGTATGGTTCTCGAGCCGTACATGAACAACGCTGTCGCAAACTATAAATTTACTGAAATAGAGGCATTTAATGATTCAATATGGGGTATTTATGGTTCTGATAAACTATATATTATGGGTGACCTTGGTGTTGAAAATGTTATAGATACATCAGAGCTTGTCCGTGATGAGTTAAGATGCTTAAGCCAGATTGACGGAAGAATGTATGTGGGAACATCAGGCAGTAATGTTCTTGTATTTAAAAATAAAAATGCAAGAAGTGCGTCAATCCTGAATGCAAAAATTGAGGGAATCAATGAACTGATGGCTGATAATGAGGGCAGGGTTTGGGCATGCTCTGATATCGGAATCGGTTTCTTTAATAAAAGGGGGAATTTTAACCAGTTAAATGATTGTCAGGTAGATAATTATCTTTCGGATATTATACAGGATTACGAGGGAAACTTTTGGGTTGCCTCCACACGTATGGGTGTTTTAGCCTTATATAAAAGCAAGTTTATTGACTTTAATACCAATGTTGGAATGTCAGAGTCCATGGTTAACTGCGTATATCTAAGGGGGCAGAATAAATTTATCGGTACAGATGATGGATTGGTAGTATACAACAGAAAAAATGAGTTGGTTTCCAGTGACCTGACCAAGATGTTAGAGGGTGTCAGTATAAGGCACATTATGGAAGACAGTGCCGGAAACATGTGGATTAGTACCCACAGAAAGTATGGTATTGTAAGAGTTGCAAAGGATGGAACTATCACCAATATAACAAGAACAGACGGGCTTCCAAGCTATGGTGTTAATGTTACATTTGAGCTTGCGGACGGAAGAATTGCAGTTGCCACTGAGGGTGGTGTTGCAATTGTTGAAAAAAGCGGAGCAATATATAGCGTCTATAATGCCCAAAATGGAATGGAATATGAAAATGTGCTGTGCCTGTATCAAGATGGGGAAGGAAATCTGCTCTGTGGAACTGATGGTGGTGGGTTATACCAAATCTATTTAAAAAGCGGGGCAATAGAAAATTATGATACGGAAAGCGGTCTGAATTCTAATGTTGTGACATCAATGGCTGAGGGTAAGGAAGGCTTGTGGATAGGTACGGACAATGGCTTGTGCTTTTATAATGATGCATTCAGAACGATTAGTAACATAGATTATTCAAATAATATATATGAGCTGATTGTCAATGATACATCCGTATGGATTATAGGTTCAAAGGGTGTTCTTTGGACAACGGAGGAGGAGCTTCTAAGCAGTCAGGGAATGATTAGCAGGGCACTTGACAAAAATGATGGGCTTACAAAGGATATCAACAATATATGTAACTCTGCCATGGACAGGGAGGGTGTGCTTTATATCTGTTGTAATACGGGAATATGTACCTTGGATACAAAAAATATTCCATACAATACGGTTGCTCCAAAGGTTAAAGTTACGGCTATAGATGTGGATGGAATTCTGTATGAATTGGACGACCTTGCAGACGGGTTGAATGTTGGAAAGGATGTATCCAGAATTACGATACATTTTGCTGTATTTTCCTTTACAAACAGAGAAAATATTTCTGTGGAATATTCTCTGGAGGGCTTTGATGAAACACCTATCGTGATTGACGGCAGCAGTAACATGGAAGCAGTTTACACAAATTTGGATGGCGGAGATTACCGCTTCAAATTAAAGGCATATAACGGTGACGGAAAGTCGTGCGATGAGGAACTGTCCTTTAGAATTGAAAAGGAAAAAAAGCTGATTGAAAGACCAATGGCAAGAGCTATGTTGCTATTCATTATTATCATGGGTGCGGTTATGATAGTATATGCAAGTCTGCGTGTAAGAAAGATACTCTTATCCAATAACAAGGAGATAGAAAAGCTTTCGAAGCAGCATGAGGAGGCTGTCAAATCAAGCAGTGCAAAAAATGACTATCTTGCCAATATGAGTAATGAGATAAAGACACCAATCAATGCCATTATGGCAAAGGCGAATGAGCTGCTTTCGCTCCCTGAAACAAATGAACAATATAGGGATAATATTGCAAGCATATATGAGACAAGTAATAATATACTTGAAAAGGTTGATGATATTATTCTGCTTGCAAGACTTGAGGCGGGAAAGTCTGATGTGGTAAATGATAAGTACTCTGTCACTACAATGATGTATGAAATATCAGAGCTTACCATGAGACTTATTGGTGATAAAACCGTCAAGTTTTTTGTTGAACTTGGTGACAATATCGTTGATATGGTTGTTGGTGATGGAGAAAAAATAAAGGACATTCTTTTAAGACTTTTGGATAACGCTGTACGGTATACAAAGGAAGGTTCAATTACTATTTCCGTTGACTGTTACGAGTATGCAGACAGGGCAAACAAAAATGCTGTCAATTTTGTTTATACTGTATCAGATACCGGAATCGGTATACAGCCTGATATGCTTGAAACTGTATTTGAAGTTACCCAAATAACAGGTAATATGAAAAACAACAGCCGCTACGGATACGGCGTGGGTCTTGCCATAGCAAAGGGTTATGCCGATGTGATGGGAGCAGAGCTTGAAGTAGAGAGCACATATGGGGCAGGTTCTTCCTTTACACTCTCAATCAACCAGACGGTTGCAGATACAAAAAGCACGGCATTAAATGCGTCAAAGGTTGAGGAAACCGTCACAAAGGACGTTGCATCAAAGCTTTGGCTGCCTGATGTAACGGCACTTCTTGTAGATGATGACGAGGTGAGCCGTGATGTTGCAGTAAATGTTTTGGGACAGTTTGACGTGAAGATTGACATTTCAACATCAGGTTTTGAAGCAATTGATATGGTTTTAAGTAATAACTATGATGTTGTGTTTATGGATTTGTCCATGCCCGTTATGAATGGAATGGATGCCATGAAAGAAATAAGAGAGCTTGACGGGGATGTTTACAACTTTATGCCGATTATTTCAATGGATGCAAATGCCATTGCGGACAACAAGCAGACTCTGCTTGAAGCAGGCTTTACCGATACTCTGATTAAGCCGCTGGATATAAGGAGAGTTGCTGCTATTTTAAAGGATTGTCTTCCAGAGGATAAGATTAAGGAAAAGCCTGGGGATGGAAACGATTACATTGAAGCTTCAAAATACAGGGATGGGCTTAAGAACCTCGAACCATATATTGATGCAATGGATGCAATCAACAAAATTGGCGGAAATGTAGATGTATTTAATAAGCTGATTACGGCATACTATAATCAAAATAAAAATGCAGTAGAGGATTTGTATGACAAGCTGGGAAATGACATGCGTGGCTTTAAGGCAAAAATTCATACAATCAAGACGACAAGTATAAATATTGGTGCTTTTAAATTTTCAAAGGAAGCGGCAAGGTTTGAGGCAGCAATAAGCAAGGGCAATAGGGATTATGTCAAAAAGAATATGGAAGATTTTGCAGATAATCTTGCCATGCTGATAGAGGTTATAAAAGAGTACCTTGAGTATATTGAAGCAACCGCGGATGCCGAATCAGGGGAACAAAGTCAAGATGAGCCTGAATCAGAAGTAAATTACGGACTTGACATGGAACTGCTTAAAAATATGCAGGAAAATGCAAAGACAGGAAAGTTTGAGCTTTTGCAGGAATGCGTTGATAAGCTTAAGAAAATCGAGCTTGACGGTGACGATAAGGGATTTGTTAGCGCCCTTGACGAGGTAGTGTCGGAAAAAAATGCAGAGGCAATCGATGATTTGATAAAAACGTATATAAGCCTTAAGCTTTAGTCTATGTATTCATGTATTAAAAGAGAATAAGTGCATAACCTACTCCTTATCTGACAAATTAGATAAGGAGTATTTTTTATGGATAGACGGATAAGAACAGACCTTGCACTGGAGCTTAAGGAAGATTTAGATGACGAGTGCAAAATAGACGGTGTAAGTGTTAAAAATTACTCGAAATATGGAATTAATATAACAAAAATAGAGGTTAAAAACAGTATCGGGGCAAAAGTTTTGGGTAAGCCTGAGGGAACATATGTCACACTTGAAAATAAGGCACTTATGGAATGTGACGAGGGAATACATGAGCCGTTTGTTATGGCATTGCATGAAAGTCTGAAAGAGATGGTGGGGGATGCAGAAAATCTGCTGGTTGTGGGGATAGGAAACAGGGATGTAACCCCTGATGCACTTGGACCTTTTGTGGTAAGTAATATTTTCATAACGAGACATCTTGTAAGTGAGGGAATCGTAAAAAATGCGAGAAAGCTGTCTGCCATATGTCCAGGTGTTATGGCACAGACAGGAATAGAAACATCCGTCATATTAAAAAGTCTGTGTAAGGAGATTAAGCCGGATGTCATTATAGCTATAGATGCACTTGCTGCAAGGGAACCGTCAAGGTTAAATACTACGATACAAATATGTGATACAGGAATAAGTCCCGGTTCCGGAGTCGGTAATAGAAGATTAAGCTTAAATGAGGAGACGCTTGGAGTAAAAGTTATAGCTGTAGGGGTACCTACGGTAATATCAGTAACATCAATCATCAGTGAGGCGATGGAGGCTATGGTAAATGAACTGTCAAGTGATGATAAACACCACTATGCCATGAACTTTTCAGATAAGGAAAAATACGAGCTTGTAAGTAAGCTGTCATCACCTGAACTTGCTGCAATGTTTGTAACTCCCAAAAATATTGATGAAGCAGTAAAACGTATCAGCTACACCATTTCGGAGGCAATAAATAAATTCCTAGAATTATAAAAAAACAAAACGCATATATTTTAATATGGGAAAATCACATTCAGGTATCATTATTATTTTCATACTGCTGGGGCTGGCAACATACATGCTCCTATGCCGGTATGATATATCAAAAATAGTGCTTATGGATTGTAAGGACGAACTGATGGTTAATGCAAATAATGTTAAGGGGACGGAAAGGTGGTTTGTGACTGAGTTTTTGCCAATACTGGCGATAGACTATGACCCACAGGATAATGATAGCTTTGCAACAATAAGCATAGGCCAGGGGGATATGACTGCGTCAGCAACAGACAGTGATGAGAAGCAACAGGAGAATTCTGACAAACAGGAAAATACAGAGGAGAATAATAAAAGTAATGGTGATAAAATAGATATTGCAGGGGAAGATGCAACGGAGGCTGTTGCAATACCAAATAACCAAGGGATTGTATACAGCATGGATCAGCTTATGGATTATGATTTTTTGATTGATAGCTGTTACACCGTGGACAAATCCACAAGTGTTAATCCTGATGAAATCAATGCGGAAAATCTGCTTTCAAAGGATATGAGTATTGATACTGACTCCGAAGATTACAAGATACTGATTTATCATACACATGGCAGTGAGAGTTTTGTTGACAGTCGTTCAGGGGTAACGGAGGATACTGTTATTGGCATGGGCGATGAGCTTACACGAATACTGGAGGATGATTATGGAATCAGCGTGTATCATGACAGAACCGTATATGATATGGTTGATGGTGAGCTGGACAGAAGCTATGCATATGACCTTTCAGGTGCAGCGGCACGTGAAATACTTGAGGAACATCCGTCTATTGAGGTTGTGATTGACCTGCATAGAGATGGTGTTAGGGAGGATTTACATTTAGTGCGGGTGATTGATGGCAGGCCGACTGCACAGATTATGTTTTTTAACGGTGTTAGCAGACTGAATGTAAACGGTGATGTGGAATCCATGTATAACCCAAATAAAATAGATAATCTGGCATTTAGCCTTCAGCTTCATTTGTCCGGTAAAAAAATGTATGGCGATTTAATGCGTAGAATATACATAAGCGGATACAGATACAATCTTGATATACTTCCACGTGCGTCATTAATTGAGGTAGGTGCCCAGACAAATACAGTCGAGGAGGCAAAAAATGCAATGATACCATTGGCAGCAATATTAAATGATGTACTGAGCGGTAATAATAAAAGGAATTGACAGGGATTTTAATAGTTGTAATAGCCTCGTTATATATGATATACTTTAACGGTGTTTGTATATAATTTATATTTTAGGTAGCGAGGATAAATTAATGTCTCATTTAAATCAAAAGAAGATAAGAAATTTTTGCATTATTGCACATATAGATCATGGTAAATCAACATTGGCAGACAGGATTATTCAAAAGACAGGTCTGCTTACGGACAGGGAAATGCAGGATCAGATTCTTGATAATATGGATTTGGAGCGAGAGCGCGGAATTACAATTAAGGCACAATCAGTGCGTATTGTGTACAAGGCAAAAGATGGTGAGGAATATATTTTTAATCTTATAGATACACCAGGACATGTAGATTTTAACTATGAGGTATCTAGAAGTCTTGCCGCCTGTGAGGGTGCAATACTTGTAGTTGATGCAGCACAGGGAATCGAGGCGCAGACCCTTGCAAATGTATATCTTGCAGTTGACCATAACCTTGATGTCATGCCGGTTATTAACAAGATTGACCTGCCATCTGCGGAGCCTGAAAGAGTTATAAATGAAATCGAGGATGTGATTGGCATAGAAGCACAGGATGCCCCTTTGATTTCGGCAAAAAACGGGATAAATATTGAACAGGTTCTTGAGCAGATAGTCACAAAAATACCTGCTCCGTCAGGTGATGTGGACAGTCCGCTTAAGGCACTGATATTTGACAGCCTTTATGACGCATACAAGGGAGTTATTATATTCTGCAGAGTTTTTGATGGTGTCGTTGCAAGAGGAACAAAAATAAGAATGATGGCAACACAGGCGGAAGCTGAGGTTGTTCAGGTTGGTATCTTCGGTGCAGGGCAGTTTATACCTTGTGATGAGCTTAGTGCAGGTATGGTCGGATATATAACGGCAAGCTTAAAAAACGTAAAAGATACGACTGTGGGTGATACCGTGACAGATGCTGATAACCCGTGTGCTGAGGCACTTCCGGGATATAAGAAAGTGAATCCGATGGTTTTCTGCGGTCTTTATCCTGCTGACGGTGCAAAATATCCTGATTTGAGGGATGCACTGGAAAAGCTCCAGCTAAATGATGCCTCATTAAGCTATGAGCCTGAGACGTCAATCGCACTTGGATTTGGTTTCCGGTGTGGATTTTTAGGTCTGCTTCATCTTGAAATCATTCAGGAAAGATTGGAACGGGAATATAATCTTGACCTTGTAACTACGGCACCGGGTGTTGTATATAAGGTTCATAAAACAGACGGTGAGGTGATTGAACTTACAAACCCGTCAAATTTACCTGACCCGTCAACTATTGATTACATGGAGGAGCCTTTTGTTGCAGCGGAGATTATGGTTACGACAGAATATGTGGGAGCCATTATGCAGCTCTGTCAGGAAAGACGTGGTGTCTATAAGAGCATGGAGTACATGGAAACGACAAGGGCACTTTTGAAATATGACCTGCCTTTAAATGAAATTATATATGATTTTTTTGATGCACTGAAGTCAAGGTCAAGGGGGTATGCTTCCTTTGATTATGAGCTTAAGGGCTATGTAAAATCGGATTTGGTTAAGCTGGACATCCTGATTAACAAGGAGGAGGTAGATGCACTTTCCTTTATTATTCATAAGGATACTGCTTATGAGAGGGGTAGAAAAATGTGTGAGAAGCTTAAGACGGAAATACCGAGACATTTGTTTGAGATACCGATACAGGCAGCAATCGGAAGTAAGGTTATAGCAAGGGAAACCGTAAAGGCAGTCAGAAAGGATGTGCTTGCCAAGTGCTATGGCGGTGATATAACCCGTAAGAGAAAGCTTTTAGAAAAGCAAAAAGAAGGAAAGAAGCGTATGCGCCAGATTGGTAATGTTGAGATACCGCAAAAGGCGTTTATGAGTGTGCTTAAATTGGATGAGGAGTAATGATGCCCTATGAAGAAATATGTAAGTTTATATGTGCATATTCCGTTTTGTGCAGTGAAATGTAAATATTGTGATTTTCTGTCATTTGACGGGGAAAGCTATGGAACCATGCTTCGGTATGTGGACAGCCTGTGTCAGGAAATAAAGCTGTACAAGCCAATCGCTGATGAATATATTGTAAGGTCGGTTTTTATCGGAGGAGGAACACCGTCTTTGCTGGATGAGTCTCTCATTGTAAATATCATGGCTTTTATCAAGAAGACATTTACATTGGAGCGGGATGCGGAAGTTACGATTGAAGCCAATCCGGGTACATTAAGGCACCAGAAACTGAACGGATATAAGACTGCGGGGGTAAACCGAATCAGCATCGGGTTACAGTCCGCGGATGATAATATGTTGAAGCGCTTAGGAAGACTTCATAATTATGACCAGTTTGTGGCAAGCTTTAAGGCGGCAAGGAGAGCAGGCTTTAATAACATTAATGTGGATGTTATGTCGGGGCTTCCCGGACAGTCCATACATTCCTATGTGGACACTTTGACAAAGGTTATAGATTATAAGCCTGAGCATATCTCTGCCTATTCACTGACCATAGAGGAGGGAACACCTTTTGCAGGTGACCAGTCCATACTGGAATCACTTCCGCCTGATATGATAGAAAGAAGAATGTATGAGATAACAAAAAAACTTCTTGACTCAAACGGATATGACAGATATGAAATATCCAATTATGCCAAGCCGGGATATGAGTGTAAGCACAACATGGTATACTGGACAGGCGGCGAGTACATTGGGCTTGGACTTGGGGCATCTTCTTATTTTCAGGGCAAGCGGTTTAATAACATGCGTGACATCTTTAAATATATCCAGCTTATGGAGGAGACCTCGGACAAGTTTGTTGAGACGGATAATCTTGAGACATTATACAATGATACCACAAGAAAGCTGAGGGAAAATATAACTCCGATGTATATAGATTCCCGTATGGAGGAGTTTATGTTTTTAGGGCTCCGCATGATGTGTGGAATAAGCCGGGAAGACTTTCAGGAGAGATTCAACAAGGATGTATACGAGGTGTATGCACCTGTGATTAACAAATATGTGGATCAGGGATACATGGCAACGGTAGGTGACAGAATACTGCTTACAGATATGGGAATTGATGTGAGCAATGTAATACTTGCTGACTTTTTGCTGAAATAAAAAGCTGCCACACTAAGAGTTTTTGGTTATCGTTAATTCATACCGAAAGCTCTTAGGATGGCAGTTTTTTGTTTATGATTTTATCTGCAACTGTCAAGATGTTTGATTACATCGTCTAATTCCCTTATGGAAACTTTAATGGATTTGTTTATCTCGGCAGAGTTTGAGGAAAGCTTTCCAACCTCATTTGCAACGACGTTAAAGCCTCTTCCGTATTCGCCGGCTCTTGCAGCTTCTATGGAAGCATTGAGGGACAGGATTCGCTGTTTGTTTTCAATCTTGTCTAAGTCTGCGGACTTTCTATCTATTTCATTGATAAGCTCAACAGCAGAGGATATATCGGAATCCATGTGTTCAACAAGGTTGTTTGTTTTTGATTTTTGATATTCAAGATTTACAATCATGTTTATGAGATTTCCCAAAAGCTGTGCAGCAGCACGGATGCTTTTTTCGGTTTTTACGGGAACCTTTGAGAGAGCACGTATGTAATCGTCAGGATTTATTTTAAGCTCAACGGCAAGCTCGCGAAACTTGCTTTCGTCCGGTTCACTAGGAAGAACCTGCCCTCCGATTATTTTTCCTAAAACTTCGTCTTCAACAACAATATCAACGGAAAAGTCCATAAGCCCTGCATGGCAGAAGTATGTACCTGTACCTGTGTTATCACAGTGAACACAACGGCGGCAGCCTTCCTCAGAGCCACGGGTGTATTTCATACAAAAATCGGTAAAGCCTATTTCCCCTGATATATAATTTCCTTCCTTGTCTACAGCAATGGTGGCAAGTCCAGTGGCATCTGACCAATCTTTCAGTATGCCGTCAAATCTGCTGACATCAAAAAAATCCTGTATACGCATAGTAACCTCCACGACAAAATATGCTACCATTTTACACCTTATTTTTAACTGTGTCCAGTTTTTTGAAAATTTGATGTATGAAAACGTGAAAAAAATAAGCAAAAGTGGGCATCCTATACAGTGGATATTTTTTATGAGGAAAACATGTGCAAAATTTACAAATTTTAGAAAAAATCTATTTAACAATTGTTAAATTTATGATATAATTTTTGACAGTGTGGTGGAGTCTGCCAGACTCTAAACTACAAATAATACAAAAAATACTTAGGAGGTATAACTAAATGGCAAATAAGTGGGTATACACTTTCAAGGAAGGTAACATGTCCATGCGTAATCTTCTTGGTGGTAAGGGTGCAAATCTTGCTGAGATGACTGAGATAGGTCTTCCGGTACCACAGGGATTTACAATTACAACAGAGGCATGTACTCAGTATTATGAAGATGGTCGTAAGATTAATGACGAAATTATGGCACAGGCTATGGAAGGTGTAGCTTGGATGGAGGAGGTAAACGGAAAGAAGTTTGGTGACCTTGAGAATCCGCTTCTCGTTTCCGTTCGTTCAGGTGCAAGAGCATCTATGCCTGGTATGATGGATACAATCCTTAACCTTGGTTTAAATGATGAAGTGGTAGACGCTATGATTAAGGGTAACCCGGATCCGGCATTTGCCCGTTTCGTATATGATTCCTACAGAAGATTTATCCAGATGTTCTCTGATGTAGTTATGGAGGTTGGTAAGAAGTATTTTGAGCAGCTTATCGACGAGATGAAAGAGAAGAAGGGTGTTAAGTTTGACGTTGAACTTACAGCAGATGACCTTAAGGAGCTTGCAGGTCAGTTTAAGGCTGAGTACAAGAAGCAGTTAGGACAGGATTTCCCTTCAGACCCTGTAGAGCAGTTAAAGCTTGCTATTGAGGCAGTATTTAAGTCATGGGACAACCCAAGAGCAAATGTATACAGAAGAGATAATGATATTCCATATTCATGGGGTACTGCTGTAAACGTAATGCCTATGGTTTTCGGTAACTTGAATGACCAGTCTGGTACAGGTGTTGCATTTACGCGTGACCCTGCAACAGGTGAGAATAAGCTTATGGGAGAGTTCCTTATCAATGCACAGGGCGAGGACGTTGTTGCAGGTGTTCGTACACCTATGCCAATCGCTCAGATGGAGAAGGAATTCCCTGAGGCATATGCAGAGTTCATTAAGGTTTGTGATATACTTGAGAATCACTATCATGACATGCAGGATATGGAGTTTACTGTTGAGAACAAGAAGCTTTACATGCTTCAGTGCCGTAATGGTAAGAGAACAGCTCCAGCAGCATTAAAGATTGCATGTGACCTTGTAGATGAGGGACACAAGACAGAGGCTGAGGCTGTTGCCATGATTGACCCACGTAACCTTGATACGCTTCTTCACCCACAGTTTGATGCAGCAGCCCTTAAGGCAGCTACACCACTTGGAAAGGGACTTGGAGCATCTCCTGGAGCAGCATGTGGTAAGGTTGTATTTACTGCCGATGATGCAGTTGCATGGGCTGACAGAGGAGAGAAGGTTGTTCTTGTAAGACTTGAGACTTCACCTGAGGATATTACAGGTATGAAGGCAGCTCAGGGTATTCTTACGGTTCGTGGTGGTATGACAAGTCATGCTGCTGTTGTTGCCCGTGGTATGGGTACTTGCTGTGTATCTGGTTGTGGCGACATAAACATGGATGAGGAAAACAAGAAGTTTATACTTGCAGGACAGACATTTACAGAGGGTTCAGAGATTTCAATTGATGGTACAACAGGTAACATCTATGCAGGTCTTATTCCTACTGTGGATGCTCAGATTGCAGGTGAGTTCGGACGAGTTATGGCTTGGGCTGACAAGTTCAGAAAGCTTAAGGTTCGTACAAATGCAGATACTCCTGCTGATGCTAAGAAGGCAAGAGAGCTTGGTGCCGAGGGTATCGGTCTTTGCCGTACAGAGCATATGTTCTTTGAGGAGGACAGAATTGCAGCATTCCGCGAGATGATTTGTTCAGATACAGTTGAGGAAAGAGAAGCAGCACTTGAGAAGATTCTTCCATATCAGCAGGGAGACTTCAAGGCTCTTTATGAGGCACTTGAAGGAAATCCTGTTACAATTAGATTCCTTGACCCACCACTTCATGAGTTCGTTCCTACTGAGGAGGCTGACATTAAAAAGCTTGCTGATGCACAGGGCAAGTCAGTAGAGTCAATTAAGGCTCTCATTGCATCACTTCACGAGTTTAACCCTATGATGGGTCATAGAGGATGCCGTCTTGCAGTAACTTATCCTGAGATTGCAAAGATGCAGACTAAGGCTGTTATTCGTGCAGCTATTGAGGTTCAGAAGGAGCATTCAGATTGGAAGGTTAAGCCTGAGATTATGATTCCTCTTATCTGTGATATTAAGGAGCTTAAGTTTGTTAAGAAGGTAGTTGTTGAAACAGCAGACGCAGAGATAGCAAATGCAGGTGTTTCACTTGAGTATGAGGTAGGTACTATGATAGAGATTCCTAGAGCTGCCCTTACTGCTGATGAGATTGCTGCTGAGGCTGACTTCTTCTGCTTCGGTACAAATGACCTTACTCAGATGACATTTGGCTTCTCAAGAGATGACGCAGGTAAGTTCCTTGATGCTTACTATGATACTAAGATATTTGAGAATGATCCATTTGCTAAGCTTGACCAGACTGGTGTAGGAAAGCTTATGGAGACAGCAATTAAGCTTGGTAAGCCTGTTAATTCAAAGCTTCACGTTGGTATCTGTGGAGAGCACGGTGGAGATCCATCATCCGTTGAGTTCTGCCACAAAATTGGACTTGATTATGTATCATGTTCACCATTCAGAGTACCAATCGCAAGACTTGCTGCTGCACAGGCTGCTATCGCTGAGATGTAAGCAGAAATCAGCTTATTATTTAGAACTTAATTAGTTAAAATGAAAAATGGTGCCTCTGTTGCTGTGTAAAAATAGTGGCAGTGGCATCATTATTTTGTTATAATAGATGTTAACAAATGGTGCGATTTCTGCGGTGATATAGAGTATTATTGTTAGTGGCTTTTGGGGAAAGATGCAAATTTTTATGTAACCTATGATAAAATAGAGGAGAATTTCAATGATAGTTGATAATGCCCAAATTACAGATATTGATGAATTAATAGAATTAAGGCTGGCATATTTGGAAGAAGATTATGGTATCTTAAGCGAGACTGACAGAAAGAACATCAGGATGGGTTTACCTGATTATTTTGAAAAAAATTTAAATCAAAATATTTTTTGCTATCTTGGAAAAGACAATGAGCAAATTGTTGCTTGTGCATTTCTGCTGCTGGTTGAAAAACCGATGAGTCCTGCATTTATCAATGGAAGAACAGGAACCGTGTTAAATGTTTATACAAAACCTGAATATCGGTATAAAGGGTATGGAAAATTAGTAATGGAAAAACTTCTTTCTGATGCAGTTAAAAAAAATCTCAGTGTTGTGGAGTTAAAGTCTACAGAGGATGGTTATTCTTTATATAAATCCGTAGGCTTTCTGGACGATATGTCCAAATATCATCATATGAAATGGTATCATCAATAGTACAATTTCAAGTATCTTGTCCATTTACGTTATCAAACAGTCTATTTACGTAATCTTCATTCATAAAATATTTACATATCCGATATGAAAATCAAAACTGAAAGAATAAATATGCAGTTATTGCAATCAGATTTTGAAAATAGGGAGTTTCATAATTGACTATTACAATTTATGGAAATTCAAAAGGCATTGTATATCAATGTCTTTTTTTGTTTAATTGGAAACTTTGTTCTTTCTTGCTTTGTACAGATATCAGCCTGTAATATTGATTTCTTTTCAACCATATATTTTTTGGATATAATTTGATTATCCATTTCCTATTACATAAAAATTTACTTACAAAAGTGTAATTTTTATTCAAAGATATCAGCGTTATAATATCTCTGAAAAAGGAGGAATTAATATGCAAGTTTTAAAAATTGAAAATCTAAAAAAATATTACGGTGTAAATGCCAATATTACAAAAGCAGTAAATGGAATATCATTTGGTGTAAGTGAGGGAGAATTTGTTGCTATAATGGGAGCAAGCGGAAGCGGTAAGACAACACTTCTTAATTGTATTTCAACGATTGATATACCAACAAGCGGGTTTATTACAATTGGTGATAAAGAGATAACAAAAATTAAGGAGGATGAATTAGCGGATTTTAGAAAAGATAATCTGGGTTTTATATTCCAGGATTTTAATTTGTTAGACACCATGACGATTGAAGAAAATATTGCTTTAACTTTAATAATAAATAAAGAGGACATAATCAATATTGATAAAAAAGTAGAGGAAATAGCAGCAAAATTAGGAATAAGCGATATACTAAAAAAGTTTCCTTATGAAGTATCAGGCGGTCAGAAACAGAGATGTGCCTGTGCAAGAGCACTTATAAATAATCCGAAGGTTATTCTTGCGGATGAGCCTACCGGAGCATTAGACAGTAAATCGTCCAGGATGTTATTGGAAACGATGAATCAAATGAATAAAGAATTACAAGCAACAATTTTAATGGTTACGCATGATTCTTTTTCTGCCAGCTTCTGTGAACGGGTTTTATTCTTAAAAGACGGCAAGATTTTTAATGAAATAATGAAGGGGGAAAAGACAAGAAAAGAGTTTTTCGATGAAATTATTGACATGCTTACATTACTGGGAGGTGATTTAGGCAATGTTAGGTAAATTAGCAATAAGAAATGTTAAAAGAAGTGCGAAAGACTATATTATATACTTAATAACGATTATTATTTGTTTTTCACTGATATTTGCCCTTAACTTAATTTCAACTTCTGATGTTGTAATGCAGTTGTCTAAAGGATTAGACATGTTTCAATATATCATGTATTTTATAAATGCCATAGTTTTAGGTGTTATTTGCTTTTTAATAAATTATACAACTAAATTTATTTTTGAAAAGCGAAGTAAAGAGTTTGGTATGTATTCTTTGCTTGGAATTAAAAAAAGAAAAATAAATAAGATGTTTCTTTTAGAAAGTATGTTACTGGGATTTATAGCATTCATAGTATCCATGCCTATAGGATTTGCAGTAAGTCAGTTTTTGTCTTTGTTCATAGTGAAAATACTGGAATTGCCACAGGCGATATTCATTGCCTTAAACTTAAAGTCTGTTATTTTGTTGGCAGTATATTTTTCATTAATTTATCTTTTAGTATTATGGCGTGCAGGTAGAAGAATAAAAAAATCATCCATTAATGACTTATTAAATTTAGAGAAACAAAATGAAATGAAGCTGACAAAATCAACAAAGCATAGAACGGTTTTATTTTTGATAAGCATGGCGGTTGGAATCGCGGCTCTAGTTTGGTGGAATGTAAAATTTAAACCCAGTACTATTGAAGATGCATCTATTTTTACTGTTATTTTAGGCTGTTTTGTTCTCTTAATCATAAGTATATATGGTATTATGATTAGTGTAGGAGATTTTATACTTTCGATTGTGTTAAATAACAAAAAAATAAAATATAATAAAGATAATTTATTTATAGCAAGGACATTTAGTGCAAAAGCAAAAACAATGGGCTTTGTATTTGGAACATTATCAATGATTATTACGCTTGCCATATTCTTTTTAAATATTTCCGGTTTGAATAAGGGGCTGTATGATTATCAGATTGATTCTAATTCGCCTTTTGATATTGCAGTGACTGATGAAAGAGAGCATTTAAAAGACTATTTAGAAGTTATTCAGGAAGATTACACGATAAAAGATGACTTTATATATGAGGTTTATAAGGATAAAACCGCTACATTTTTAAATACCGCTCCCTTTGCTGACTACAAAGATGAGGAAAATAAATTTGATCCGGTTGTAAAATTAAGTGATTATAATATATTAATGGAATTAAGAGGAAAGGATACAGTTTCCTTAAAGAAAGATGAGTATATCATCGTAAGTGATTTGCGGTTTAAAGATGATATGAAAAATTATAATATAAATAATATTACATTATCAAATGGAACAAAGCTGAAACAGAAAGATTTTATAACAACCGGATATTGGGCAAGATTGTCTAATGAATATTATACGCTTATTGTGCCAGATGAAGTTGTTTATAATTTGGAAATTAATGAAAGCCATTTAGTAGTAAACACATTAGAAAAAACAAATGTGGAATTAAAAGAAAAAATAAAAACAAAGCTGCCTCAATATTTTGTTGTGGTAAATGAAGAGGGAGAAGAAACAACAGAGTATTATAATACAGTAGTAAAAGGTGAGCTGATAGAATCGACAAATACAATGACCATGATTCTGTCTACGATATGTATTTATATGGCTTTTATATTTATAGCGAGCGTGGGAACAATTATTGCCATTCAGTCGCTAAGCGATTCAAGTAAATATAAATATAGATATAAAGTGTTAAGTAATCTTGGCGTGAAAGATGATGCGATTTATAAAATAATAAGAAAGCAATTACTGATATTATTTGGAATTCCAATCATATATCCAATCATAATTAACTTTTGTTTAATTACTTCGATAAACAATATTTATAAAATAATACTTGCAAATAATACAGTGTATCTATCTTATTTTATCGGGTCAGTAGGACAATTTCTATTAATTTATGCGGTGTATTATATTGCCACATATTTTAGTTTTAAAAGAAATATAAAAGAAGTTTAACATTTGATGAGGGAGGTTAATCATGGAAATAGCAATCGTTGAGGATGATATTACAATTCGGGAAGAATTACAAAAATTATTAATCAGAAACGATTTTAAAGTCATTATGGTTGAAGATTTTAGTAATGTGCAACAACAGTTAAATGATTGTAATTCTGATTTGGTTTTACTGGATATTAATCTCCCTTTTCAAAATGGATTTGAAATTTGCCGGCAGATAAAATTAACGAAAAATATTCCTATCATATTTGTCACTGCCAGAGATACAACAAGGGATGAATTAATGAGCATTAAAGCAGGTGGAATTGACTTTATCACGAAACCGTATGACACAATGATTTTATTAGAAAAAATAAGAAGAGCAATACGCTTATCTAATCCTCAAAATTATAAGGAGATAAATAAGAATGGTTACACACTTGATTTACATCTTTCGCTATTAAAAAAAGATGATATGGAAGTAGAGTTAACCCGGAATGAATTTAGAATTTTGTATTACTTTTTTATGAATGATGGCAGAATTATTTCCAAAGAAGAATTATTAGAACAATTATGGAATGATAAATACTATTTAGATGAGAATATTTTAATGGTAAATATAACGAGGCTCCGAAAAAAGGCCAAAGGGATTGGAATCAATGACCTGATAAAAAATATTAGGGGAAAGGGATTTAAACTATGAAATTTATAACCTTTTTAGAAGAAAAAATATTTTTTATCCTATTTCAGATAATATTGATATCAATAGTTGCGGGAATATTATATATTGTTCATATTCCCGTTTATTACATTGTTGTAGCTTCCTTATTGTTGATGCTGGCAGTCATGCTGTATTTATTTTTTGATTACCTGTATCATATAAGAAACTATAAAAGAATTGTTACTTTAGTAGATAATTTGGAAGAAAAATATCTGATATCAGAAATATTAAATAAACCGATTGGTCTGGAAAATCAAGCATATTATTATGTACTAAAACAGTCCTGTAAAGCAATGAATGATAAAATAGGTATATTAGAAAAGGATTTCGTGGATTACAAAGAATATATAGAAAGTTTTGTTCACGAAATAAAGACACCAATTGCAGCTTTATCGTTAGCGTATGATAATAAAAAGGAATTTGCTTTAAAAAGGGAAATAGATAAAATCAATGAATTAACAGAGCAAATACTTTTTTATGCCAGAAGTAACTATACAGAAAAAGATTATTTTGTTACAGAATTGAATTTAGAAGAAGTTGTGCATCGTGTAGTTTTAAAATACAGGCATTATTTATTAAACAAAAAGATACAGCTTGATATTCATAATTTGGACAGTAACGTTTATACGGATGAAAAATGGTTATTGTTTATACTATCTCAGATTATTCAAAACTGTATCAAATATTTAGATAAGCAGGATAAAACAATAGAAATATACAGTCAAAATAATAAGAATAATATTGTTTTGAGCATAAAAGATAATGGTTGTGGCATTAAAGAATCTGATTTGAAACGAGTTTGTGAAAAAGGCTTTACAGGCAGTAATAGAAAAAAAGAAAGTGCCACTGGAATGGGACTTTATTTATCAAATAAATTATGTAAAACACTTGGCTTAAGCTTAGAAATAAATTCTATAAAAAATGAATATACACAAGTGAATATTATATTTCCTAAAAATAGTGTTACTAATTTTTAAAACATGCTGTGTAGATGAAATATGTCAAAGTGACAAACGGTATAAGAACATGAAGCGTATGTGCCAGAAGTCCGTATACCCCCATGTGTCAGCCCTTACTATGTGTTTAATTTTATTGGGCAAATGAAATATATATAAATAACATATTAAAATGCCAATGGCAAGAGAAAAAGGACTTATCAGATTAATTCTGACAAGTTCTTTTTTTATTAAAAAATGAAAGGGACGGCAAATGTCGTAAAGGTGGAATTATGGAAGAAAATAAGAAGTTATTAGTAAAGGATTACTCAAGGTCAAGTCAATTTGATGTGTATTATACAAGCGAAACATATCCAGATTTAACATATCATACTTATTTGGTTTCGGCTGGCTGGCACTTTAATATGCAGTATAAAAATGTGTTTTTGACAAATCAGGTAGATTTGATGGTGAATGGTAACAAATTTGCTGATAAACAAGAGTATGTTATCAATAATTTTGTGGAAGCAGCAGAAAGTTTTTTGAATCAGGATAATTTTTATGAAGAAATAAAAGAAAAATATGATGATTATTTTATTCGTAATAATCCTGTTGAAAAGTTTTCGATATATTCAAAGGAAGCTTTGTTATTTAATATCATATTAGAAGATGCGTTGTATTCTTCTGAACAATCAAATAGTGAAGATATATATGATGAACGCGACAGGTAAGTAAAGCTTATCTGTTTTTTTATTCTAAATTAAATAGGAGGATTAAGAGATGGGAAAAACAGTAGCCATATGTAATCAGAAAGGAGGAGTTGGAAAGACAACAACGACAATCAGTTTAGGGGTGGCACTTGCAAGACAGGGAAAAAGAGTGTTGCTTGTTGATGCAGACCCCCAGGCAGACCTTACAAACTCACTCGGCTGGTATAACAGTGATGACATGACAGTTACACTTTCATCAATGCTTGAGGGGGTGATACATGACAAAGAGCCTGACGTGAAAGAAGCCATTTTACATCACGCTGAAGGTGTGGACATTATTCCGGCAAACATTGAGCTTTCATCTGTCGAAACACAGCTTGTAACTACAATGAGCAGGGAAAGAAGCCTCAAGCATATTCTTGAAGGGGTAAGTAATGATTATGATTACACACTGATAGACTGTATGCCCTCGCTTGGCATGATAACGATTAATGCACTTACGGCTGCTGACAGCATAATCATTCCTGTTCAGGCTCAGTATCTTCCTGCAAAGGGCATGACACAGCTTTTACAGACTGTTTCAAAAGTCAAACGGTATCTGAATCCAAATCTTGACATTGAAGGAGTGCTTATCACACTTAAGGATGGAAGAACCAATCTTGCAAAAGAAACTTCAAATATGCTGAGAAGTAACTTCGGACAGATGCTTAATATCTTTGAGACTGAAATACCTGTCGCAACAAAGGCTGCGGAAACGTCAGCACATGCCAAGTCAATATTTGAATACGACCCTGCGGGAACCGTAGCAGCAGCTTATGATAAATTGGGAAAGGAGGTTACGGACAATGGCGAACGGATGGGACTTTCTGCAGCAGTCGGCACAGAACGACCTGTTTTCGACGCAGGAACAGAGAGACAGTGAAGAAATAGGACAGCTTAAAAAAGAATACATATCAAATCTGCATCCGCTTAAAAATCATACATTTAAGGTTAAGGATGATGAGGAAATGGAGAGAATAAAAGACAGTATTAAAATAAATGGAATGTGGAATCCAATCATGTGTTTTTATAATGAAGACGGGGAACTGGAAATAATATCCGGTCATCGGCGGAAAAGAGCATGTGAGTTGTTAGGCATTGATGTGGTTCCGATATTGATTAAAAATGTGACAAGGGACGATGCCATAATTGCAATGGGAGAGACCAATGTTCTTGCAAGAGAACATATTTTACCTTCGGAAAAAGCATTTACTTACAAAGAAATGCTTGCAGCAATGGTAAGACAGGGAAAGAGAACGGATTTAACTTCGTCTCCACTGGAGACGAAGTTAAATAGAGGAAGGGCAGATGATGAATTGTCTAAAAAAGTAAAAGAGAGTAGGGCACAGATTCAGCGTTACATACGTCTGACAAAGCTTATTGAACCGCTTCTCAACCTGGTTGATGAGAAACGTATTGGTTTAAGACCTGCTGTGGAACTTTCATATCTTCCTGCCAACCTTCAGGAGTGTATTCATAACATATACGAGAGCTGTCAGGTTACCCCATCCCACGCCCAGGCAATTGAAATGAGAAAGCTGCTTAAGGAAGGACTGCTTGATGAAGCTGCCATAGATGAAATAATGATGCAGGAAAAGCCAAACCAAAAAGAAGCATTGAAGCTTTCCAACACATTTATAAAAAAATATCTCGGGGGATGCAGTACAAAGCTTGAAATGGAAAACAGAATTGCAAGGGCACTGGAGCTTCTTGAGAGACAGGAGAAAATTCAGGGAAAGGCAGGTGAAAAAGATTTAGAAGAAAATTATATGGAACAGTAGACGGGAACGCATAAAAAATACAGGCGTTCTTTTTTAATGTAAAAACAAGGAGAAATGATTATGGACAGCAATATGAATACCGATGCGGAAAAGAAAACATCTTTACAGGAGTGGGGGGATTTATTCTCAGACATACATGACAACCTGAATGATTATGAAACATCAGCATCAATGTATGAGGAACACGTGGAACAGACCTGTGATTATTATGAGAGATAGGATTGGAGGAATGATTAATGAACAAGGCGATATTAATGGGTCGTTTAACAAGAGACCCTGAAACCAGGTACACACAGGGAGCTGAACCTCTTGCAATAGCAAGATGGACACTTGCCGTTGACAGACGAGGAAGGCGTGATACATCAGGTAATGAGCAGAACGCTGATTTTATACCCTGTCTTGCATTTGGTAAACAGGCAGAATTTGCTGAAAAGTATTTCAGGCAGGGATTTAAGATAATAGTTGCAGGAAGAATACAAACAGGAAGCTATACAAATAAAGAGGGCAGGAAGGTTTATACAACGGAAATTGTTATTGAGGAACAGGATTTTGCAGAAAGCAAACATGCTTCGGATAATGATAATGGTTCAAGACTAATTCCATCATCAGAAAAAGACGGAGGTTTTATGAGTATACCAGAAGGAATTGAAAATGATTTGCCATTTAAGTAAATAGGGAAGGAGAAGTTATATGGAAGGAGTAAAGGAATATCAGGCAGGAAACTGCACGGAACTGTCGATTAATTATGGCGGTAACAATTATCTTGTGATTTATGGCAACCATGTAAACGGAGGCTTCTGCAGCATACCAAACTGGGAAGTGGGCTGTGAGCTGTCATCTTATGCTGATGATACTTTCTTTAATGGGGAACGTATCGGAAAGGCACTTGGAAACATGGATGCGGGGAATTATATTGCAGGTATTATTGCGGAGCATGAAAAGACAAAAATGGCAGCAGTGTCCCCTGAAGACCTTGTGAGGGAAAAGGCTGAAGCGGTAGGAAGAACTCTTGCGGAGCTTGCGGTATGTAAAATGAACAATGCCCTTGTGT
Source organism: uncultured Lachnospiraceae bacterium (assembly GCA_947652735.1). Taxonomy (GTDB): domain Bacteria; phylum Bacillota; class Clostridia; order Lachnospirales; family Lachnospiraceae; genus Coprococcus_C. Next base: position 144,426 of record CANTEG010000005.1, read on the forward strand.
ATGAGATGAAGTTGCAAATGAAGGCATTTGAAAGCGGGGTATCCAATGATGTCATGAACAGCCTTGTATGTCAACTTTCAGACGGTATTTCAAAAGATAATGGAGCGGAATTAGAAATGGAACACTAGATTAACGGTGAAAACCGTTAAAATAAAATTATAGGAAAGGAGTGCTGAATTATGACATATGACAATGAAAAGAACACTGACGATTGGGAACGTCTTACGGAATTTGCACACAAGGTGCCAAAAAACAAAAAGGCGGCAGAGGCAGATAAAGAAGAAAACAGGGAGGATGAGTAATGCTGGGATTTAAGGAGTTTTGTAATGAGATAAGGGAGGGGCTTCCTGAATGTTTAATGGAATATGACATTGAGGAGGTAAGGTTAAATACTGTTGCCAAGAATAACGGCAGGGAGCTTACTGCGGTTACCATTGCGGTAAGTGGAGAAAATGTATCACCAAACATATATCTTGAAAGTTACTATCTGATGTATACGGAAGGAATGTCTTTTGAACAGGTGCTGGAAAGTGTAAGGGATGATTACATACAGGCACGGGCTGATGTTCCTGCATTTGATGAAACAGAAATCGTAAACAGGGACAGGCTGTATGTGCAGATAGTCAATTATGAAAGAAACATGGGGCGGCTTGAAAATATCCCGCATGAGAAGTTCCTTGACATGGCTGTTACAACGAGAATGCTTATAAGGAATGACGATTACGGTGTCGCATCGGCAGTTGTTGATTATAAGATGATGGAACAGCTTAATATGACAAAGGAGGAGCTTCTTGTATATGCAAAGGAAAATTCAGTGAGGCTGTTTCCGGTGAAAATACAAAGGCTTGAGGACAGTATAATGGAACTGACCAGTGAGGAGCTTCCACCAACGGGCATATATGTTCTTACAAACAATGCCGGTGTAAACGGTGCATCTTGTATGTTATATGATGGCATACTGAAAGAGGCTGCCATGAAAATGGGAGAGCAGAAATTCAGGGTGCTTCCCTCCAGCGTACATGAAGTGCTGCTTGTTTCAGAAAACTGTATGGAGCCGGAGGAGCTTCAGGAAATGGTGGCTGCCATAAACCGAAGCACTGTTTCGGAAACGGAATATCTTTCCGATTCCGTTTATGAATACGATGCGGGAAAAGACAGTCTTTCCATTGCGGTGGACGGAAAGGACACATACAGGGCAGAAGAAAGATATTAAATACCATGGACATGGCAGATTATTTAAGCGGGCTTTTTGTTCCGGGGGAATAAGAAGCCTGCAGAAGGAGGAGTTATATGACAACAATGGACATTATGAGGTTTGAGGAAGAAAAATTCACATTTGTGGAAAACCTATTAAAGGAAAGGCTGATGTCACGGGTGGCACTGATGAGGTATCTTGTAAAATATAAAAAGACATTCGTGCCTGAGCCAGACCCATTTCAGAACACCGAGGAGCTGAAGGAGGAAATATGCGGCATGGTGGATGAAATAATTGATTTTCTGGCAGCAATAGACGATGAGGATTATAAGAGGCTGTTTATTGACAGGCAGGAATGAGTCTTTAGAGTAACCATGAGAGGATAAGGACATTTATGGGATGTCCCCTTTACAGGAGGAATATGTATGAAAAAAATATTAGGTGTAATGATGATGCTTGTGTGTATGTTATTGATGGGAGGCTGTTCATGGGAAGATGAAGCTGATGTAGTAAGCCATAATATTTCTAAAGAAGCAGATAATTTTAACATATACAGAAAAGTTACGGTGATTAACAGTCAATCAGATATAGTTATGTTAGAGTTTGAGGGCTGGTGTTCAATCAAAAAGGACAATTCAGATGAACAGTTGGAAATTACATACAGAGTTGGAGAAAATCAGTATTATAAAGATTACGTGGGACTGAACGATAGGACGACATATGTGATTACACAACTTGACGGAAGCAATGTTGATAAATACCATTATGAATGGCTGTATCATTCAGAAGGAGATTTAATACCGATAGAAATTAATGATGCAGATAAAAAATAACCTTTTAATATCAAATGAGAAATGGAATATGAGAGACTTAAAGAAATTCCACGATGACTTCAGTTCCAGTGGAACAGAAGTTAAAAAATCCCCTGAAAAACAATAAAAATGTTAAATGTGCAAATCGCACATTTGTCATGTATATAAAAAGATGATATAATTTAACCACAGACAGGGAACATCATCATAAAAAACAGATATAACTTCTGTTCCAGTGGAACAGAAGTTGATGACGATACTCTGAATTTGGAGTACCGGGCATATGACAGGGGGGAGTTTTTATGAAGAAGGGTAAAAAAGCAGGAATAACCATAGCAATCATAGCAGGCATATGTTTGGCGGGGACGGGTGTATCAGCCTTAATCCGGTCAAATGCCGAAAAGCAGGAAACAGTGCTTATTGCCGATACAGAAGTACAGACCGGTGACAAAAACGCAAAGAAGGATGATGCGGAATATGGCACAGCCGCAGTTAATGCATCTATCCATGCAGCTTACGTCGTGCCTGTGCCTGAAGAAGATAAAAAGGATGGAAAAGAAGATACCGGATTTATGGCAGCCGACAATGCAGGTGTTGCATCGCCGGAAAAGAAGGAAGAAACGGTACCGGAAAATAAGCCGTCTGATACAGGTAATGCCAAGCCATCACAACAGGTTCCTTCAGGTGAAAAACCGAAACAGGAAACTCCTGCTGAAGAAAAACCTTCCGCAAAACCACCGGAACCGGTAACAACGGAGCAGACAACAACGGAAAAACAGCCTGAAGCCGTATGGGTTGTGGATGTTGAGGCATATACGGAGGAGGTTCCGGTGTATGAATATGTACAGATAGCCGTATGCAGTAACTGTGGGGCTGACATTTCAGGTCATGCTTGGGAACATATTGATGCTAATTTAGATAATGGATGCGGGGGGTACCATTCTGAAATGAAACAGGTATATGTAGGAACTGAAACCGTGTACCACGAGGAAGAAGGACACTGGGAGTACAGATAGGAGTGCGGCAAAGGAGAAAACTGTATGATACATTTTATAGACAAAAAAACGGGACAGGCAAAAACTGCACACTTAATAAGAGAGGATGAAAACTACATATATGTCAGGTTTGGGAAAGGAAAACCTGAATACAAATATAGCAGGAAACGTATTGACATAAAAGATATTGAGGAAATGAGAACCCCCTTGTACAGACCTCCTTTTCCTGTATATAAGTATTTTAGGGAATGTTATAATTGTGGTAATGGAACCATGATGCTGACATACATGACATATAAGGACAATCCGAATGAAAGCCTTATTTATCCTTATGACATGAATAGACTGCTCAGTAAACAGGAAATTTTCTTACATCTTATGAACCCGAAAATAGAATACTATGGTGTAAATATTTTGGGAGACAACGAAGCATATGATAAGATTATGCTTGAGATGTTTCCGTATAAGATAAAACGAAAATTCAGTCAGACGATACAGACCGAGTATGCCATGAATATATGTGAACACTGTGGTGCAAAGCAGGGAAAAAATTATGTATATGAAGCGGTAAACAGATTTATTAAGGATAAGATTAACATACCGGTTGTATAAGTAATTCAAGGGACGTTTAATAAAATAGGCGTCCTTTTTTCGTGGAAATGTGAGACGAAAAGCTAAAAATTTTAAAAAGAAAGTGAGTGAGGAAAATGTCAGAAGAAGTATTAAAAGTAATCATAGTCTGTATTACATTGATTGTAATTGCGGTTATTGTTCTGGTAGGATATATTTTTTCCACAAGGAATTATTATGGAGAAAAGGATATAAAACTTATACAACAAGGATTACAACGTCTGCAAAACGAAAACAATGGTTTGTATGAACGTTACAAATATTTAACAGATAAAATTGACAGGGGAGAGTAATTAAATTATAACGGATAAGAGGAACGAACATCAGGGTGCGTTCCTCTTTTTTCGGAAATTGATTGCTGAAAATGTTTTGGAAACTGGGTAAATTGACAACAATTGACAACAAGTATAGAATAGGAGGTGTAAGATACCAATGTTTGTTATTCAGACGATATTAAGCGTTATCTTGTTATTAAGGATTGGAGGAATACTGTTAAAAAGGATAAGCATAAATGATGAAAACAGATGGCTTGGAAATTTTTGTGCATATTATAATTCATTGATTGGAATTGCAGCCGGAAGTTGGTTTGACAGGGGAAGCATATCCCGGATTTTGATATACATATCTATTGCTTATATATCAGTATCTCAGTCACAGAACAGAAAAAATTCCAAAGGAGTAAGGATTGCATATATAATAGCTGGCATATTTCTTATGATTTTTTATACGCTACCTTTGTAAAACAGAATCTAAAAACATGGATAAATTTATAAATGTTATAAAAAATTTTTTTTGTGTCACTTATAGAACAGGCTGCTGGCTGTTGTCTTTAAGGAGAACGGAATTTTTTCAAAAGTATGCGGGGGGAACTGCATTTGGATTATTTTTATTCGCAGGAATACTGACAAAGTTGCGTATTGGAATGTATATTGTATTATTGCTGTTATTTATAAGCTTTATGATAAATTTTATTTTTGATACGAAGAAATTTCTTTTGTCAATTCCCGGATTTCTTATTACAGGTACATATTACTGGGTGACAATTTCAGTAGGTGTTATTTTATTTATTATGGGGTTTGCGGGTATAAAAAATGATATACATGTAATTGTAATTGGATATTTGATTAGTGCGATTATATGGTGTATTTTAAGTCTTATAGCTAACAACAAGGTTGCCAGTGCAGCCAATCAGCTTTTATCGGCAGTGCTGGCTATTATTGTTCTGCTGAAGGATACGGTGTTTGCGATGATACAATCTTCTGTCTTGGATGCGGGAATGGGGAATGCATATTCGGAGGAAATTGAAATCCTTGAATGTGCATTTAATCTTATATTTTCTCCTATACTAGCAGTCAATATTATTGCGGTAGCACTCTGCACCATAAAGGGTTATTGGATAGAAAAGTACAATGATAATAAAGACATAGGGTATCAGGAAACGGAAAATAAGAAGATAGAAAAAGAAGATACGGAACAGGACATGGAATACTAAATTAAATATCGGCTCAGTTTATAGGTTAATGAGTAAAGGGAAGGACATTTAAGAAATCAGATGTTCTTCCTTTTTTGTTTTAAAAAACAACGTGCAAAAGCACTTTACATAGATATTTTCAAGGAAAAGAAGGAGGAAAAAGAAAATGTTTTTAAGAAGGAAAAGGATAACATCCTTTCTGGTTGCCGCAGTTATGGTTATTACGATGTTTACGGGAAACGTAAACGTAAGCCGTGCGGCAGAGCCTGGCCGGGAAATGGTGTCCACGGAAGCTTCTATGGAAGTTTCGGAGGAAATCACGGAGCAGGGGACGGAAGAACCTGACAGTGAGGTGATTTATGGCAATGTAACGGAAGAGGCAGGAGAAGCTTCAGGTGTCATGACGGAGGAAACCGAAGCCGCTACAGAGGAAAGAACAGCCGTTACGGAGGAAGCCACAGCGGTGCAGGAAACATTACCTGCGGAAAATGAAATACAGCTTATGGCAGTTGATGCCTCTGAAACGGATGCGGAAAGGAAGGAAAACAACAGCCAAAAAGGCAATGTTTTAAATCTTGTTGAAAGAACCGTTGATATGGTTAATGCAACAGGCTACCAGGTCATATCCCACAATAATATAACAGGTGACGGTGCATCCGTCGGGTATTTCACAATCACCGGTGTGACAGGGTATGCGGTATGCGGAAACCAGAACATTACCGGTCCAGCGGCAGGTGCTGTTGCAAATAATGCAACAACCTATACCGGGCAGAATTACATTGACATGTTTTATTACGGATACGGGGGACCGGGAGCGTCTGAACTCAGCATAAATTCCACGATGGGTCAGGGGCTTGTATCGCTTTCAAAGGCAATCTCATACCTTTCACTCGGTGATGCGGGACTTTCCGGGAGCACGGAAGGAAGCGGGATGCATTCCGGTGCAAAAACATTATACGACCATGCCGTGAGTGATAAAAATAATGCACCGTCAGCTTCCCTTACATTTTCCAAAACGTCAGGAATAAGCGTATCGGTAGTGGATAATGTGCAGAAAACCGAAAACATCATCCTAAGCGGGGATGCAAGGATGTCTTACAACATACCGCTTGATATAGGAATGTGTCTGTATAAAAGTGACGGCACACTTGTAAAAAAAGGCGGCAGTGCAACCGTATACGGCGGCACGGAATTTTATATTACCGCACCGCTTTCAAAAAACGGAACGTGGAAAACAGGGACGCTGTATTCAAACGAGCAGACAATCGGAAGCGTGATACGTCTTGATTTCGGGGCAGGTGCACAGCCTGTATGGTTTGCCAATCCGGTAAGGGCTTCTGCTTCCCTGTCGGTAACATTTACAGCCCCATGTGCCGTGGAGCTTACAAAAGTATCCGCAAATAAGGATGTCACGGACGGCAACGGCTGCTACAGCCTGAAAAATGCGGTATACGGCATATATACGTCAAGGGCTGATGCAGCGGCAGACGCAGCAAAAGCAGACGGCAAGCTGTCCGCAAATACAAAAAGAATAGCAACGATAACGACAAATGCAAAAGGATATGGAAAGGCTGAAAATCTTGCATATCCAAACGGTGGTAAATTTTACATCAAGGAGCTTGTGCCCCCAAAGGGATATTCCCTGAATCCGGCTGTCCATTCAGTAGATGCAGTTGCAGGTGATACGGTTTCCGTGGTACGTGAAAACACCCCGCAGCTTGACCCTGCGGCAATTGTTGTTAAAAAGGAGGGAGCAAAAAACATTTCGCTTGAGGGGGCGGAGTTTACGGTTAAGTATTATGACGTGTTGCTTAGTGATGCCTCGCTAAATCCTGAAAATTCAGGACATATGCCTGAAAGGACATGGGTATTTAAGACAAATGAAAAAGGTAGAGCATATTTAAATGAGGAGTACAAGGTATCGGGTAATGATTTTTACTACATGGCAACAGGTGACACTGGTTTACCTATCGGAACAGTAACCATTCAGGAAACAAAAGCACCTGAGGGATATTACATTGACGACACTATTTACGTGAGACAGATAACCGCTGAGGGAAACCTTGAGCAGATTAACACATATAATGCACCGGTTGTAACCGATAAATTCATTCCCGGTAAAATCATAATAAACAAAACAGGTGAAGTAAAGGAATGGAATGAGGAAACAAAGAAATTTGAAACTTCGGAAAAACCGCTTAAGGATGCCACGTTCGGCATTTACGCAGCGGAAGACATATATGTAAACGGCTCTGACACGGAGCTTGCATATGCAAAAGATGCAGCTGTTGACACCGTGACAACGGACGATTCAGGCAGGGCGGTCAGTACAGACCTGTATGCAGGAAAATACATTTTAAAGGAAATAAACGTACCTGCGGGCTATGAGTCGGCGGATGATGTTCCGGTTACCATATCGACAACGGACAGCATAAGCACAGTGGAAATTAACGGGGAACAGACGGAAGGCTACATAAAGCTGGTAAACATTCGAAATGAACTTACCGAAGTTGAGCTTGAAACCATGGCAATGGATGATGCAACAGGGGACAGTCAGGGAAGCTTATCGGAAAGCTGCAGCATAACGGACAGGACAAAAATAAAAGGACTTGTACCGGGCAGGGAATACACGCTTATGGGAATGGCTGTTGACAAAAAAACAGGCGAACAGATAAAAGCCGCAGATGTTCCCGTTGCGGCAGGAAAAACATTTACCGCAGCAGCGGACTATGAGGAAATTGGCGTGGCATATACGTTTAACTCCATGGAACTTGCAGGAAGTGACATCGTATTTTTCGAATATCTTTATTATGACGGCAAACTGATTGCATTACATGAGGATATTTCCGATGAGGGACAGACAATCCATTTTCCTTCCATCGGTACAAAGGCAAAGGACAGTGTCACAGGAACAAGGAAGGGAACCATATCCGAAAAATGCACACTGATTGACACGGTAACATATGACAACCGTATTCCGGGAGAGGAATATAAGCTAAAAACTATCCTGATGAATAAGAGGACAAATAAGCCCCTTACGGATAAGGAAGGAAATGAAGTAACTGCGGAAATGACATTCACGGCTGAAGCTGCAGCGGGACAGGCTGACATTTCAGTAACAATCGATGCTTCGGAGCTTGCAGGAAGTGACATCGTATTTTTTGAGTATCTTTACCATAATGACATCCTTGTTGCGATGCATGCTGATATTTCTGATGAGGAACAGACGATAACATTTCCGCCAAATACACCACCCACACCGCCAACAGGTGACAATGTAAATATATCATTAACAGTATTACTGGCATTGCTTGCACTTGCAGGAATGGCGGTAATTTTTTTACACGCAAAAAAGAATAGGGAGTGATACTGGATTTGAAATGCAGAAAGAAAGGAGGAAATTAAATGGCAATTGATGTAAAAGAAGCAATGCAGCGTATCGAGAAGGGCATTGATGAGGTCTTTACTTCGGGGAAATTTACCGAATGGCTTGATTTCATGAGCGGATTCCATACGTATTCTTACAGAAATTGCCTGCTCATAAGGTCGCAGCTTCCCGCTGCGACGCTTGTGGCAGGATATAAAAAATGGCAGGAAATGGGACGTCAGGTAAAAAGGGGCGAACATGGGCTTACCATAACAGGCATTGCAACTAAAATGGTTGAACGTGACACCGGGAAAAAGGATGCAAACGGAAACAGCATTATTGAAAAAGAACCGCATACGACATTTTTCCCCGTAACGGTCTTTGACGTAAACCAGACGGAGGGCAGGGAACTTCCATCACTGGTAAAAAGGCTTGAGGGAGACGTTCCGTATTTTTCAAACATCATGGATGCAATCAGGAACATGACAGATTACCGCATCGTCATCGATGACAGTTTAAATGGGCAGGCGGCAAACGGGCTGTGTGATTACGGGATAAAAACAATATTCATCCGTGAGGGAATGAGTGAGGCACAGACGTTAAAGACAGCCGTACATGAACTTTTCCACAGCAGGAACCATGTTGGGGTAATCAATCCGCTGGGTGACAAACCAAGGGCACAGCGGGAAATTGAAGCGGAGGCTGCGGCTTACGTTGTGTGCTCACATTTTGGTCTTGACACAGGCGATTACAGCTTCAGCTATGTTGCAGGATGGGGGCAGGGCATTGACCATGAAACGAGGAGAAGCTGCATCAGAAACATTTTCAAGGACTCCAAGGAAATTATCAGGGGCATGGAACAGTCAATGGGAATTAAGAGGGATGCAAACGGTTTTATCATAAAAGAAGCGGAAACCAGGCTTTCCCAAAACGTGTCGGAAATGCTTCCTGATGCGGAAAACGTGAATGTCAGGATATACAATAAGCTGCCTGTGGAGGAAAAAAGCTGCTACGTATACATGGTAAATGAATATTACGGGTACAGCGGAGCCATGAAGGTAATGGGACTTACAAAGGAGGAGGTCATATCCCTTTCAAACAGGCTCATACAGGAAAATGCCGCAGGGAGTGAACCGGTTTCACCGGACATATACCTTTCACGGTATGGTGCGGTATGCTCTGACGTGCCTGTGGAGGAAAAATATGACTATGTGCTTTCCTTTGACCTTGGAAACAACAGGATGTCCATTTTAGAACAACAGGCAGTTGAAAAGGTAAGTGCACTTGTTGAATATGAAGGAGGCATAAATGAAAATAAGGCTTTTGCACTTTTAAATGCAAGGGAAACGACAGTGGACGGTGTCCATGCAAACCTTAACCCCATAAAAGCGGAATCCATAAGCGAACCGTTCATACAGCGGCTTGATAAATATGAGGAACTTGGCTACGACCAGACGTGGCCAATGGTGGACGTTACATACAGCAATGTCAGCAGGGCACAGGGACCTGCAATGAACATAAGTGATGCAGTAAGGTTTGTCGAGAAGCTTGATGACGGGGCATTCCACGAAGGAAGTTATATGAAGATACGGATAAAGTACACATACAATGACTGGCAGTATGAGCACGTGCAGGACCTTAATTTCGGCAGGGGGAGACTTAACTTTATTGATTACCTGAACCTTCCGAATAACGTAATCAACCACTTAAAGAGCCATGCGGCACTGATTGACCTTACAACCAGGGCATCAAGATATGCACCTGACACGTCATACGGAAAGGAGTACGTTGACAGGATGCTTGAATGGTCAACCTTTTGCAGGATGGAGCTTAACCATAATTCGGATGCACCGGTTCTTCCAGAGCACCCGCTCATAAATGACAGCGTAAAAACGGACGTGCTGGCTATGGAGGAAAGATAGATGCCGTATTTAAGTGAAGATGAGATACAAAAGGCAAAGGAACCGGATGCCCTGTCGTGGCTGCTTTCAAATGAACCCGGAAAGGTAGTAAGGATTGGAGGGGGATATTTTAAGTCAAGGGAGCATGATTCCCTGAAATTTGACCACGGAAAATGGAACTGGTGGAGCAAAGGGATAGGCGGACGTTCGGCTGTTGATTATTTAGTCAGGGTTGAGGGATATACATTTTATGAAGCCTGCCAGAAGGTGCTTGCGAAAAATGTTTCCCCTGTGCCGCCTGTTTCCTCTTTTGATATGCAGCATGTAAAGCACGGTGGAAAATTTGTCCTGCCTGAAAGGGCGGCATCAAACGAGGAGGCGATACGGTATTTGAAAAGGAGGGGAATATCGGGTGATGTCATAGGACATTTTCTCTTTAAAGGGGATATATTCCAACATAAGGAGCATAAAAATGCTGTATTTGTAGGGAGGGACTATGAAGGAGAACCAAAGTTTGCATCATTAAGAGGCATGTATGCCAAATACCACCACACCGTGGCAGGAAGCAACAGGGCTTACCCCTTCCGGAATACTGGGTGCTTTGGGAACGTCCGTCTTGATGTATTTGAGTCCCCGGTTGATTTATTAAGCTATGCAACGCTTTTGTGGGAATCAGGAAAGGATTTTGCCGATTACAACATGCTTGCCTTATGCGGAATTTACAAGGGAAGAAAAAACATTGCAGAAACAAAAATACCCGTCGGAATTTCCGTCTGGCTGGAAAACCATCCTGATACAAAAGTGCTTGTGTTGCATTTTGACAGTGATATGCCCGGGAGGGAAGCTGCAGATGCGGTGAAAGCCGTTCTGGGTAACAGTTATGAAGTGGTAATAAGTCCTGCTCCGTTGGGAAAAGACGTAAACGAGTATCTCGTTTCCGGCGGAAGCTTATGGGATTAGAGTTGTGTTTGGAAAGGAGGATGAAAGTTGAGTTTAAAAAGACCAATACCAAAGAGGTATGACCTTAACGAATTTGAAAACGACATACTTAAGGTAAAAAGCGACCAGGCGGGCATGAGTGAAGCCGCACTGATAAGGGAGCTTATAACCGGCTATGCACCGACCGAAAAGCCGGGTAAGGAATTTTATGATGCCATGAACGACATTAATAAAATCGGCATAAACATCAACCAGATTGCGGCAGTGGCAAATTCCACGGGTGTGATTGACGTGGAATGGCTGAAAAAGCAGGTGGAGCTTTTAAATGAAAAAATGCTTGAGCTGAAAGCGATTGTGCTTAAGGCAAAGCCATATCAGGTGTCATATTACGAGAAGCTCATCTATGAGCAGAACAAGGCGAAAAAGGAAGGCAGACCCGTGCCGAAGTTTGGGGATGACCTGCTTGGGTGATTTATGGCGGTAACAAAAATATGGAAGATTGAAACAAACGTGGAGTATACGATTACTTACGTTAAAAACGAGGAAAAGACACAGTCATATGCGTTTGTAACGACAGATGACGGGCAGGAAATCAGGGACATTGAGGATGTAATTGATTATGCAATGAAAAATGACAAGGTGCTGGAGCATGTAAAGATGCTTAAGGATGACGGGGAAGTGTTAAAGGAATACGTTACGGGTATTAACTGCTGCAAGGATACGGCATATAAGGAATTTCTTTACACAAAGCTTCATTTTAATAAGACGGATAAAATCCTTGCATGGCACGGCTACCAGAGCTTTAAGCCCGGGGAGGTTACACCGGAGGCAGCACACGAAATAGGCGTTGAGCTTGCCAATGCCCTCTGGGGTGACCGCTTTCAGGTAGTAGTCACGACACACCTTGACAGGAAGCACATACATAACCATTTTGTCCTTAATTCTGTCAGCTTTGTTGACGGATACAAATACTACGGCAATAAGGCGACATATTTCAAAATGCGTGAGGAAAGTGACAGGATATGCCGGGAATATGGGCTTTCCGTAATTGAAAATCCTAAATACAACGGGGTTACAAGGGGAGCATACCGGGCAAAGGAGGAGGGAAGATACACAGTTTCCGACATCGTGAAGGAAGACATTGACAATATGATAACATGCTCCAACAGCATAAACGACTTCCTTTACCGCATGAAGCAGTCAGGATACATCATCGATGCTTCAGGAAAATACCTTACCGTCATACCATATAAGCGGAAGGCAGTAAGGGTTGAAAGAAGGTGGGGTGATGACTATTCCCTTGCGGGGATAACGGAAAGAATAGCCGAAAACAGGGCAAACGGAACCGTCAGGGCATTTGTCCCAAGGACGTACCGGGCAAAAGGCACAGTGCAAAGACCGAGGCACAAGCTTACCGGGTACAGGGCACTGTATGTAAGATACCTTTACATGCTTGGCAAGCTGCCGCCCAAAAGGAGGATGTCGGCAAAACAGGCACACTTTTTAATGCGTGAGGATTTATTAAAGCTTAATACCATGCGTGAGGAATATAATTTCATGAAACAGAATGACATTTCTTCGGAATACTCGCTTGAAAAGGTAAAATCATTCCTCAAGGCTGATTATGCGGTTTTAAATGACAAAAGAAATGTTTTAAGAAACAGGATAAGAAGGGCACCTGCGGATAAAAAGAAAAGCCTGCAGGAGGATTTAAAAATACTTAACGGTGAGCTTAAGGAGATAAGGAAAAAGCTTTATTACTGTGATGACATTAAAGAACGGTCAAAAAACATGACGGAAAAAATGAACAGGGTTAAAGAAATTAAAAAAGACTTTGAAAATGAAAGGGGTGTTGAAAATGGAAGGAGCACAGGAGGCTGAAATTGTCACAAGGCTTGTGCTTGACGGCACGGTATTCATGATAAAGATAGCAGGACAGACGGCAGCGGGTGCGGCAAGGCTTTTGACTTTTCTTGCAGCCGCGGCAAAGTCAGAAAATGTAATGGGGCAGAAACGTCTTGCGTCACTTTTAAAAATGGACAGGAGTCCGGAGCTTTTTACGCTTGATGAGTCACAGATTGGTGATTTTAAAAAAGAGGCGAAAAAATACGGCATAGCCTATCACATTGTATGGAACAAGGATTTGGGAGTGTATGACGTACTTGTTCCCAAGGAGGATGCGGTCAGGCTTAACAGGGTGCTTGACAACATAGGGTATGCGACGCTTACGGCAGAGGAAACGGACGAAGAAAAAGACGTGGAAAATGGCGGAGGGGCAGACAACGGCATGTCTGAAATCAGGGAGCTTATTAATAAACTGATGCAGCCCGATGGGAGGGAGACAAACCCCCATCAGGCGGCGGATCAGACAGACAGTCGGTCCGCCGCTTCCTCGATGGTTTCTGACCTTCCTGAAAACATGAGGGGTTCAGTTGCGGAAAAAATAGACGAGATAAACACGGCACTTGAAAACAGTCCGAAGGAAGAAAAGGATGACATGGGAAGGCTGCTTGCAATGATGCTTAAGCAGGAAGACGGAGGAAAAGCCGGAGCGTTTTCCATGGCACATGATATGCCGGAGAAGCCATTGGTACCACCCGAAGCAACCGTGGCAGTGGCAGTATCAGGAAAAGAACATGAAAGCGGGCTTGAGGAATTAAATGAGGCATTTGAAAGACTCATGGGTTCATTAAACAGGAGCAATCCTGACAAGGAAAGGAGTTGATGACAGATGGCGGAAGCAATAATCGAAGAACTGTTCAGGCTGTCAAATGAGATGGCGGCATATGTAGGCAGCAATGAAGAAGGGTTTAAAAACTTTCTTCAGACTGCAGCCTTTACCCTGCGTAACACGGTGTCAAACCAGCTGCTTATACAGTCATACCTTATGAGCATTAACGGAAGACTGCCGGCTGCGGAGGTAAAAACCGCTGATGAATGGAATGCCGAAGGAATAAGCATACAGAATGGTACACCACCTATTTATATCATGGAAATAGGCGACGATAAAAAAGGCTATCATCCGAAAGCGGTATATGACATAAGCCAGACGGATGCATATATTCCGCCGGCAAATGACAAGGGCACCGTGCTGGAGCAGTTTATGAAAAACGCACCATGCAGGATAGAATATACTGATAATTTCAAGATTAAAGGAACGAAGGCAATGTACATACCTGCGGAGGATGTCATATCCGTAACGAAAGGGTTTAAGTCCTTTGACGAGATATTTTCAAGCCTTGCAATGGAGTATATGCATAGGAGCTATGCACGTGGAGGAGTTTATACGGAAAACAGATTAAACAAAGAAAACAATAATGTGTACCAAAGAGGCGTATATAATGACAGTGCATATGCAGGGGCATATATGATTGCATCAAGATACGGCATGGATACATCGTCCTATAGCTTTTCAAGTACCATCGAACGTATGAAAGGGGCTGACTACAAAGATATAAAAAAGGTGCTTGAAAACATTGTGTCGCCTGCAATCAATTACTGCAAGAGCCTTGACAAAGGCATGGAAGCATACATGGAAGCGGGTGAGGCAATTGCTGCAGGAGCGTAAAAGATTTTACTCCCTGGTGTGCCTGATAATGTATTTTATCATCCTGCCGGTTGTGGCGAGGGTATCACATGCACCGGGAGGACTGCCGGGAGTAATGTCATACATTGAAGCCGAGGTTTTAAACCATCCGTTTTACATCACCCTTGACGGACATACCCTGTCTGTCTGCGTCAAATTCAGCCTTATTTACCTGCTTGTCTGTTCGGCATGTATCATGAACATGAAAAATTACCGTTTGGGTGAGGAATACGGTTCGGCAAAGTTTGGAAGCAAATATAAACTGAACCGGTTTTACAAATGTAAGGAGGATGGTGGCGGACTTCCGGCAAAGCTTCGGAACTGTCATTTTACGGAAAAGGTTCTCATGGGGCTTGACTGGATGCGGCACGGAAAAAACTTGAATACCCTAATAATCGGGGGTGCGGGAACGGGAAAATCAAGGGGATTTATATTTCCCAACCTTTTACGTGCAAACTGCTCTTATGTGGTAACCGACAGCAAGGGTGAGCTGCTTACAAAGATAGGAATGTTTTTATTTAAGGTAATGGGGTATAAGATACGGATACTTGACCTTAAAAACCCCGAAAAGGGACACTGTTATAATCCGTTCGTCTATTTCAGAAACGACGAGGATATTTTTAAATACGTGGACCAGTCATGGGAAGCCATGAGTGATAAAGCCGCGATGAAGGGAGAGCAGATATGGGATGACCAGGCGAAGAACATGTACAAAAGCCTGGTCATGTATCTTTTCCATTATGCACCGCCTGAAGAACAGAATATGGATATGGTGATGCGTCTTGTAAAAGAAATAAAAGCTTCTGAAGGACCTAAGAAAGAGGTATCCGCTGTTGATGTACTGTTCGGAAAAATTGACAAGTCTTCCGCAACCTACGGATGCTACAGGATGTGGGCTGCGGCACAGGGCAGAACCCTTTCAAGCATTCTGGCAACACTTACGGCAAAGCTTGCCGCATTTAACCTTGAGTCGATAAGGAAAATGACAATGTGCGATGAGCTTAACTTCCGGGAACTTGCAACAGAGAAGGTTGCCCTTTTTGCAGTGCTTCCGGATAACC
This sequence comes from uncultured Lachnospiraceae bacterium, assembly GCA_947652735.1. GTDB lineage: Bacteria > Bacillota > Clostridia > Lachnospirales > Lachnospiraceae > Coprococcus_C. The sequence goes on from CANTEG010000005.1 coordinate 160,383, forward strand.
ATACGACATTTAACTTTATCGCAGGAATCATGTATTCGCAGCTTATACAGACCTTGTATGATTATGCTGATAATGTCTGTCACGGACCGCTTCCACGGCACGTAAGATTTCTGATGGATGAGTTTGCAAACGTGGCACTGCCGGATGATTATGAGAAAATACTTTCAACAAGCAGGGGACGTAACATATCTTTTGCAATTGTTCTGCAGAACAAGAGCCAGATTGAAGCCCTTTATGAGAAAGTGTACCAGTCAATCATAGGAAACTGTGACGAAATACTTTTCCTTGGCTCATCTGAGCTTGAAACGTGCAAGTATTTTTCTGAGCTTCTTGATAATGAGACGGTTGTGGTACGTACGACAAACGTAACAAAGGGCATGCATGGTTCAACAACTGTAAATGAGACAAAGGCAGCACGTGCCCTTATGACACCGGGAGAACTTAGGAATTTGAGCAACAGAAAATCAATTCTGTTAATCAGGGGTGAGGACCCGATAATCGATTTTAAAATTAACTTAAAGCGATGCAGAAACTACGAATACATGGCGGACGGAAAACGCACAAAGAAAAATGCTTACGACTGGGGAAGGACTGAAAAGTCTTTGGGAAGCGTTTCAACCGTACCGGCATCATATAGCGGCTATATAACACCGCTTCCGGAAACGGATGCGGAGCTTGTAGCGTAAAAAAGGAGGAAAAATAATGAAACTGAAAAAAATAATATATCCAATGTTAGGCATGCTGGTTTTTACGGTGTGCCTGTTTTTTTGCAGTATTTCCCCTCAGGCTGCACCTGCAGCAGGGAAAGGACACACAATAAGTGTGAATGTCCATAACGGTGCAGGTGATGCTGCAGGAGGAATGGCAGGAACCGGAGAGGAGCATGTTGATGCGTCACTTGACAGGGGAGTTGGTCTGGTTGAGGGACTCTGCAGGGCTTTTGGTCTTATTGTGGGAGTCATAGGTATTGTTTTAGGGGGTATAGGATTTTTCGGACATCAGGATGACATGAAAGCAAGAGCCCCCATTGCAATAGGTGTGGGAGTGCTTATTTACTATGCACCGGAAATATTCGGCTTCCTGGTAGGAAAATAGGAGGGGACTGTATATGACGGATAAAGTGATTGATGTTCTTCAGGCGGCACTTGAGATATTCTGTTCAGGAATGGAAACCCTTTATAATCTGCTGACCATTGACCCTGTAACATATCAGGACGGAAATTTATGGGGTAAGGCGATGCAGATTTTCAACGGACTGGCAGGTGTCGGTCTTACAATTATCCTGATATGCGGATACCTTGGCATCTTTGGCAGCCTTGACAGCATTTACGATATGGGACGGCAGGGTACGCTTTTTTCAATATTTACAATGGTAACCATAGCGGGCGGACTCCTTTCGGCTACCCCGTATATCCTGCAGCTTATCATAACCTTCTGCCAGAAGATAATGCAAAAAGCCACAGGTGGGAGGTTTGCCTTTGCCGATGCATGGGAGATACCAAATGCTGTTTTAAATGCTACACAGGGACTAAGCACCCTTATGACGGTCATACTCTGGCTGATATGTTTTGTCGGAGCACTTGTGGTGATAATTTCAACCTTTACCATCTTTGTAATGGCATATGGCAGGATTTATAAGATGTATCTTTACATTGCAATAGCCCCATTATGCATGTCATGCATTTCATCACGGCAGACACAGCGTGTAGCCGTAAGCTTCCTGAAGCGGTTTTTAATAACGGCAGGAGAAGGTATCATAATAGTCATAGCATTAATGCTTTTTTCAGCGTTCACGTCAGTTGGGGGCACTGATAATCTTTTGGGTGGTGATACCGTAATAGCTGAAGCCCAGTCGGAACCGGAGATTGACATAAGTGTGAGTGCAAATCCCATTACGGGAACCATTAATACTTCAACGGACGTAAATAATAGGAATGATTCAAGCACTGCAGTGGTTTTTAAATATGTCGTAACGCAGTCTTTTCTTTTTATCCTGCTTATGTCAATTATAAAAGGCTCTGAACATGAAATGGAAAAGATATTCGGATACTGAGTGTGCAGGTTGTGTCAAGTTTTCTATGAAAACTTGATATGTAGCGTCGCTGCCTTTGCGAAGCAAAATTAGGATGCGGCGATGTTCAGAAGGGAGGAAAAACATGAAGGATATTAAGGCAAATAAGGAAATAAAGGAAGTAAAAAACGAGATAATCATGGGTCTTGGAATAAGGGAATGCAGTATTTTGGGAGTCACGGCACTTTTTGCCGGTTATATTTTTATAAAATCAAGCCTTCCCACAATGGTGATGTGCTATCTTGTCGCACCGCTTGTTGCCGTTGCAACACTTCTCATTGCAGCGAGACCGAGCGGCATGCCGGCAGAAAAGTTTCTGCTGGCAATGATAAAAAGCATCTTTATAAACAATAAAAAATATAAATATGCCGACAGACACAAAGAGGAGGTGGTACGTAATGTCATTAAAAGACATAGAAAAAAGGGATTTTAGGGTACTCAAAATTCCTAAAACCCTTCAGGACAACATACCTGTAAGCAGGATTTCGGAGGATGGGATAGCAAAGCTTGAAAAGGGAAGATACTCTGCAACCTTTGAGTTTAAGGATATTGATTACTTTTCCCTGGACGAGGAAGACCAGGAACAGATATTTTTCAAATATGAGGACATACTGACTTCCCTTTCGGGGAACTCTGCAACTTACAAGCTTACCCTGTTTAAGCGGAACAGGGACAGGAAGAATGCGGCAAAACGTAAAATGCTTGACATATATACGGGCGACGGCTTTGATTACATGAGGGAAGCCTACAATGAGCTGCGGAAACTGGATATTGATGGAAACAGCATGGAGCTTTGCAAGTATCTTACTGTTTCCGTCCCTAAAAAAGACATGGAAAAAGCAAGAAGCTTTTTCAAAAGGCTTCATCAGGATTTAGGGAAAAAGCTTACAAAAATAAGGTCAGGCATCACAATGCTTGATGCGGATGAGCGGCTGAAGCTTTTGCATGATTTTTATAACTGCGGGCATGAAAACATGTACGTGCCATACAGCATGGCAACTGACAGTGACGCAAAATCAATCATATGCCCACCGGGAATTGTATACCATACTGACCATTTTTCCATGGGCGGCAGAATGGGAAGGGTTTTTATCTTAAGAACATGGAGCAAATCCTTAAAAGATAGCTTTTTACATGACATAGGAGAGATAGACACCCCGCTCATGGCATCGATGGACATAATACCGCTTTCAAATGTAGAAATAGGTAAGCTTCTTGATGATAAGGATTCTGACGTGGAGGCATCCATAATTAACTGGTCCAATGGAAGAAATGCAAGGGAGAATCGTGCAGCGGTGCTTCCGAGAAGGCTTAAGAAGGGAAGAAAGATACTTGATGAATACACGGAAGATATACTTGAAAGGGACCAGCGTATATTTTTATGCCAGATAACCATTGTGCTTACGGCTGACAGTATGGAAAAGCTTGATGAATTTTCAGAGACACTTATGGACACGGCGGGAGAGCATACATGCAGCATCAGCCCCATGTATTTCATGCAGTATGAAGGTCTTGTAAACACACTGCCTTACGGATTAAGGACGGTACAGGCATTACGTGACTGCAATACTGATACAACTGCGGCAATGATGCCCTTTAATGCCCAAAAGCTGCAGCATGACACTGGCATTCCATATGGACGGCATCTTGCGACGGGGGAACAAGTATTTATTGACAGAAGGCTGCTGCTCAATGGTAATGAGGTAATTATCGGGGAGTCAGGCGGTGGAAAAAGTTTTAATGCGAAGCTTAAGATAATTTTTGAGACATTTGTAACAAACGGGTACATCATATGTATTGACCCGGATGGTGAATATTCCAAGCTTATCGAACCGTTAGGCGGAACAATTGTACGAATAGGCGTGGACAGTATCAACGCATTTGACATGATAGAAGGTTACGGTTTTGGCGATGAGGAACCGGTTAAGGCAAAAAGCAATTTCATCACATCTCTCTGCGAAAGGATAATTGATGACCGGAGTTCGTTTGGGGAAATAGAAAAATCAATCGTGGACAGATGTGTAATAAGCCTGTATGAATATTATGGTTCATCTTCCGAGGATATAACCCTGCTGGATTTTTACAATGTATTAAAAACCTATCCTGAAGAAGAAGCAAGGCGGCTTGTGCTTTCCCTTGAAAGACATATCGTAGGCTCGTTTAACGCTTTTGCCAAGCCGACATCTGTTAATCTTGACAGCCGGATTATATGTTATGACCTTTCAAGGCTTGACAGCCAGTTCAAGTCAGCAGGCATGATGATATGTCTTGACTGCATAAGCAACATTTTAGCAAAAAACAGATATAAAGGACTTGCAACTTACATAAACATTGATGAGCTTGACGAATTTCTCAAACATCCTGTTTCGGCAACAACCGTTGCAACTTTCTTTCAAAGGGCAAGAAAATATGGCGGATTTACACGGTCGATGATACAGGATATTGAAAAAATGCTTGATATTCCCCAGGCACGTACCATGCTGCACAATTCAGCCAATGTAATCATGATGCACCAGGAACCGGACAATGCACGTAAGCTTGCCTCCCTGTATGGATTGTCGGAGCAGGACAGAAATTTCCTGATTGATGCGGAACCCGGCTTTGGAATAAACAAAATAGGCAAGAATATTTTCCAGTTTGACGGAACCATTCCTGAAGATAATGCCCTTTATAAGTTTGTCAATACGGACGGGCACAGCATTACTGCGTAAGGGGGGTGGCCGGATGTCTTTTACGGAAGAACGTAAGTTAAGATATAAAAAGCGTGAAATACGTTTTTCAGGAAAATATGGTGGCAGAAACAGGGCAGATGGGGAAGAAGAACCTGAAGATATATTGAAAGAACCGGATAACCCAAAGAAAAAACACGGTAGCCTCCTGCATCAGGAAGCACCGAATGATTATCGGGACTTTTTCGGTGAAGCTTCCGTGGATGCAGACGTTCATGACGGACAGGGCAGAAACAAAAAAATAGAAAACGGCAGAAAAAACACAGGGAACCGAGGTATGGTATTTATAAAAAGAACTGTGCGAAGTATGGAAAGAAAAGTAAAAAAGACAAAAGACAGACTGCAGGCTGAAACCGAAAGCAGTATGGGACATGATGACACCTTGGAAGAAATAAAAAGCGTAAAAAAAACAACTGCTGTGACGGGAGGAGTTTTTGCCGCTGCGGCTGCTTTGGTCAAAGGCGTTATCTCCCTTGCCGTTTCAATTATAAAAATACTCTTTACAAACATTTATCTGCTTGCGGCGGTGGTTGTTATTACGCTTGTGGGGTCGGCAATATTATTCATCAACACCCTTACATATGATTTTCTCATTGATGAGGAGGAAAACATAGCCTCATATATCAGTACCATCAATTATGATTTTACACAGAAGATGAAAGACAAAAAGGGCGAGCTTTCATGTGACGGCATACGGGTTTCGGGTGAGCTTGCGGACTGGAAAGAAATAATATCATTCTGGTGGGCATTCCGCTCAAGGAGTGGCAAAAGCGACAGACAGGAAAATTATCTTACAGGTGTTGACGTTGACGACCTTACAAAAATATTTTATGAATTTAACATCGTGACATATGAGGTTGTTCCTGAAGGCGAAAAGACAATGCTTGCGGTAAATATTGAAAATGAGACGATTGATTACATGATGGATGATTATGCCTTTACGGATGAGCAGAGAAGATATGTGGATGAGCTGCTTGGTGACAAAGACTTATGGAGAGAGATTTTTTCAACGGATGAGCTTGCACGGTATGCTGTTTTGGAAACAGGGCAGACGAAGGAAAAGTATCTTGAGTGGTATGGAGCCGATGATGGTTCCGACTGGAACATGGCTTACATAATGTATCTTCTTGATGAGTGTAAAGCCATTAACGGAGTAACCAGGACGCTTTCTGCAGAGGCATTTTACAATGAAATGCAGAGAAAGGGTTGGATGGCATTTACACTTATTCCAAAGGAAGGTGACATCATATTCATCGATGTGTCAGGAGATATTAAATGCGGCATAATAACAGGGAGTGACGATACATCCTATCACGTTACCATCGGAGGGTATCCGGGATATGATATGGTAACGGAAATTTTCATGGCGAAGCAAAGCAAATTAATAAAAGGATGCGGAAGAATAGATGTAAGCATATATTCGCTGATGCAGCCTGACGTAATGATTGCAGGGGAATTTGCCTGGCCGGTGGACGGATACTGCTATGTAACATCGGCATACGGAGCACGTGACCTGCTTGGCATGAGTTTTCATCACGGAATGGACATAGGGTGTCCGACGGGAACACCGATACTGGCATGTCTTGACGGAACCGTCACATATGCCGGATATGGTTATTCGCTGGGGAATTATATCGTAATAGACCATGGCGGAGGACTTAAAACCACCTATGGACATAACAGCTCCCTTGTTGCAGCAAAGGGTGATTATGTCACACAGGGGCAGGTAATAGCATATGCAGGAAGCACGGGACAATCAACAGGTCCTCACTGCCATATAGCAGTCATGCTTTCCGGAAATTATAATGACCCGTCACAGTATTTTGGACTGCCTGTGGGATTTACGGGTGATGCATCACCATATATTCAGTAACTTATAAATACAAAGCAGCTTTAAGCGGAAGTTTAAGGCTGCTTTTTTTATTTCAGACAAGGAGAATTAAAATGAATAACTATGTAAAACTACCAAAAGATATAATTGAAAACGAAAGAAAACTGCCTGAAAAGGCTGTACGTCTCTATGCAATGATGCTTGACCGCCACAGTCTGTCGGAAAAGAATAAATGGGCTGACAAAAACGGTACATACATTATTTTTTCACAGGCAGAAATACAGGAAAGGCTTTCAGTGAAAAAAAGAAGAGCTTCCTCATTGTTAGCCGCTCTGAAGGAAGCTCATCTTATCTCATGTAGAAAGCAGCCAGGCAGACCCGACAGGATATACCTTACCGCTAAATCTGTTTCTAATATCGCACATCAGGACAGTTCTGTCAATAACCAAACTGTGAAAACGGAAGAATTTTACGATTTTTATGTGAGCTTTTTTGAAGATATGGCATATCAGGATGCAGATTACGGATGCAGCGAAAGCGTGCAGGAAGCCGTTTCAGGCAAAAATATGCAGGGAAATACAAAATGTGTTTTCGACCGTAAAGCAGTTTCTGCGGAAAAAAAGCTGACGCGTAAAAAATGTGTAAAAAGGTGCACCACAGGAGATGCAAAAAAAGTGCACCACAGTAATAATATTAATATATATACAAAGAGTAATATATCTAATCAATCAAAGAGCGATGCGATTACATCCACACATGAAAAATGCAAAGCCGAGTTTGCAAAGCAGATAGATTATGATGCCCTTGTTTATGACGAACCCCAAAACCATTACCTTCCGCTTATTGTTGAAGCTGCTGCAGATGTCCTTGCGTCAGAGCGTGAAAGCATCAGGTGTGCCGGCTCCAACCGGTGGAATCAGGACGTAAGGCAGCGTCTTGGGTACATAAACTTTACACACGTCAAGTATATCCTCGAATGCATGAAAGGGACAAGTGTGCCCATCCGCAGCCCGAAGGCATATCTTTTAACATGCCTTTATAACGCACCTGTTACGATGGAAGCATACTATGATTCACAGGCGAAGCATGCCCTTGCATCAGGGGGAAGTATGTCATGTCCGGATGTGGGAGCTTCAGGTGTCATGACGGATGAATGGGACGAGCTGTTTATGCGGGAAATAAACGAATAAAAAATATAATCGATATAAAATCGTTTCGGATTTGATTATTATAATGAAATAACATTTGTAGAAAATGATTTCTTTTGTAATTCTAGCTCAGAATAGATAGAAAATATGCAATGAAATTGATAAACAGTTTCCTTTAAGGAATGGTTTATTTTTTATACGAAATTTTACTGTTTTTGGGTAAAACCGCAACTGATTTTTTAAAAATATAGTTTTTTAAAAAACTTGTTGACATTAGTATAATTTTAATCTATTATTAATACAATTTTATGAGCAAGCATGCTTAAATTGGTGTATTAGGGTGGTCTGACGGTTGGTTTTGGCAGGCAGGGATTTTGAGGCTACCGAAAGTAAGGGGTTGTTCATAAAAACGAATGTTCTTAAGGAGGGGGTAATTATCATGTCATGCACAAATAACACATTTCGTATTTGGGTTGTTTTGACAGAATATCTGTCTTAGCAGTCCTATTTTTTTGCAGACATACAGGTTCTATGTTTACAGAAGATAAAATCCGACTTATTCAAATTCAATGTCGGGCACTATAGAAAAAATAAAGGGGAGCACAAGTAAACATGAGCAGAAAAAAATCTATCCTTAAAGACTTACAATATAGTGATGTGGGAAAATTTTTTCAACGATCCCATATATATACATCCTTATCCGAGACTATATTGAAAGCCTTTTTATTGTCTTTTACTACAGGAGCAACTATGCTTTGTTATTTTGGAACAACTCAAGAACCGAAAGTTATAGGGGGTGCGACGTTTCTCTATATCTTGTCAGTTATAAGTGAGATAGCTCCAAAGTCAAAGTACTTAACAAACTTATTAAACCGTTTTTACATATTTATAATTATCCTTTGGGGCTTTGCAATGCTGATGGTCTCCAGCAGTCTTATTTTTTTCCAAAATGATAGTGGGAGGAAACCTGCGGAGATGAACTTTAACAATTTGTTAATCATTATCAGTTTGGTGCCTGTTCTTGTATATGTACTAGATACATTTGTTTACTTTTTATTCGGACCGGATGAAAGTGATAGTACTTTAGGCTATATACTATCAGAAATTAATTTTAGAGAAATGAGGAATGTATAATGTTATTCATGGCTATATTATGCTTGATTTTATTAGGAGTGATTTTGTTAATATATTTTTTCAACGCCTTATATGTAATAGTTACTAAAAAACATAAAAAAAATTATCAGCCCAATAATTACCGCATTAAAATTCCATTCCATATTTTTGAACAAGACATGGTTAAAACATTGGAAGGGGAATGTGGCGCATCTAACAAACCTTTACGAAATAATGATATTTCATATAGTGATAACATAAAAAAATATAAAGAAATTACAGTGGAGGGAACATGTCCGGAAAAGAATATAATAAAGGCTTGCAAGCCAAAGATAGTAAAATAAAGAAAAAAAAGAAAAATATGGGGTATGTGGAAATCAGCGATAAAGAAAGGCAGATACAGATTGATACAATGCTGGATTTCATAAACAGTTTTTTAACTGAAAATAATTATAATTATAATGACATTAACAGTAACGAATGCACAATTTATCAAATTATAAACAAGGTTTATCAAAGAAAACAGTATTTTAAGATATTTCACAATATAGACATGTCAGATTTAAAAGAACTTGCTTTAAACTGTTTTTGGATAGTCAAGTTAAAACCCCTCTGCCTTAATAAAAATTTGGATGAAAAGATAAAAGTTGAGCTTCGTTCAATAAACGAAAAATTTGCTGTGTACTATATAATTAAAGTCCTGCGGGTATTAATAATTAATACTTTTCCCCAAAAACAAGAACAGGATGAAGCACAAAAAAAATTAAATGATTTTTTTGATGAATTATATATATATGAGCTTGTATATTGTCTTTTTTACAGGGATATAAGTAAAGAAGCTTTTATAATGTTAGTTGAAACCATAGCTAAAGGGATCGGGTTACAGCCATACGACAAAAACTCATTAAGTTGTTCGAATTAAAATTTCTTTGGATATATAACAAAAGGCATACAGGAAGCAGCTCCGAAAGTAAGCTGCTTCTTTTTTATTTTCATAAGCATTAAACGGGGGATTGGGGGTATCCCTCAACAAGCGAATTTCGCATTGTGCTTTGCACAATGTTCAGAAATTCAATGCTTGCTACTCATTGGACAAGACAAAATCGTCCAATGCAGACGCAACATTTTATGTTGCGGCAAAGCCTGTCAGAATGTTAAATTTGTGTACACCAGACAGCGGGCGAACCTGCGGAAAGAAAAAGGTGCGAATGAGGAAAAAATCGCAAATCGCACATTTGACTGAACATATTTACTTTTGTACAATACATGCGTACATTGAAAACTGAAAAAGGCTTCGCAGTTTGAGCGTGACTGCATTATCAAAATGCTCTCAGTCGGTAAGACGGCTGCCCTGAAACGTGATGAACAGGGTTATCCTGCCGGAAACGGTCATACAAGGAAAGTAAAAAAGAAAATCTTACAGCATGCAGCCTGCTTAGTAAAAAAGCTGTTAATTTTCAGAAAAATTGGTTAATATTTATCGGGGGGATTGAAAAATATGACGAAAGATATTAATTTTAAGATGCTGGAAGAAAAAATATTCGGGTTTGCATGTGAATTTGCAAAAAGTACAATGGTAAACATACTGGAGGCAATTGACAGTGACATAATGAAATCAAGAGACAGGAAAAGATACAGACTGAAAGATACAATACAGACAAGCATTAAAACGGTATTTGGAGATGTTACATATGCAAGAAGATATTATTATGATAAGGAAAAGGGCACATACACATATCTTCTTGACGCTGAAATTAACGTAAAAAAAACAGGGCTTTATTCAGCACACATGGTAGACATCATATTAAATGACTGCATGAATTTATCATACAGAAAAACTGCTGAGAACATAAGCCGGGCTACAAATCAGAATATAAGTGCAACTGCAGCATGGAAGGTTGTGCAGCAGACGGGAATAAATATACAGACTGACGAAGAACAGCTCATCAGTGACATGGGACGGGGAATAAAATTAGGAGCCAAAAAGGTTGATGTGCTCTTTCAGGAAGCAGACGGAGTATGGCTTAACATGCAGAAAAACAAAAAGAAGGCTCCAAAGCAGGAGCTTAAGCTTGCAACAATATACGAGGGCTGGAAAGACTCAAAGAGACATGAGCTTGTAAATAAAAAAGTAATTGCCGGTATGGAGACAGGCAAAAGATTTATGAAAAGAAGGGAAGCAATTGTCAGTTCGATATATGACATTGACGGGATAGAAACAAAATTATTAAACGGTGACGGAGCAGCATGGATAGATATTGAGGAAATAACATACAAGCAGCTGGACCAATACCATTTATATAAAGAAATTATCACGAAAATAAACCATAAGAAAATAAGAAAACAGGTAATTGAAAAATTACATAACGATGATATAGATTCGATGCTGAAGTATGTACTGATGTATGCTGACAGCATAGACGGCTCATCAAAGAGCAACAGCAAAAAGGCACAGGGTATAAGGGATTTGCATGCATATCTGTCAAACAACAGAAAAGGGCTGCAGAAATACAATCAGGTGTTGGAGGTTCCTGAAGCAAGACCAGGAATGGTATATAGAAATATGGGAGTACAGGAGAACCAGAACTGTACGCTTGTAACAATGAGAATGAAACACCGCCGGATGCGGTGGAGCGAAAGCGGAGCTAATAATTTAGCAAAGGTAATATGTAGCAAAGCCAATGGGGATTTAGACAAATATATACAAAAATCATTTGATGCGGTTATCTCGGTTCGGGAGCTGCAAAGGATAGAAGCGGAACCCAAAGGACTGTCGGCGAAAAAAATTCCTTTCATAGTTGGAAAGGGAAGTAAATATGCTGAATTAATTAAAAACACCGTGCCGGTACTGAATACATCGGATGTAACCGCATCAGCAATAAGGGGACTGCTAAATTCAATTTGATAAAATGATTTGCCCAATAATTGTGAACACATACCAGCCCTTATTTCGCCTTGACATGAAAAGCTTCCCCACTATATAATTATTTGTAATGAACAAAATAAATATTTATACATAGGAGGATTATGATGAGGTTTTTGATTCTAAGGGAAAACGGATTTTCAACATTTATGTCAAGCATAGCTTGTGTTTTTGGTGCACCGGGGATTTTTTTATGGGCACAGGTTTTTAATCAGGATTATTATTGTCTTGTACCAGCGATTGTGTGTACTGTTATCTGTATTCCGTGTTATATTCTCGCTTTTTTGTCGGCAAAAAAATCAATAAAAAAGCGTGCAGAGGCAGAGGCACAGTATAGGGCTGATCATCCTGATTTTTATAAAAAATAAAGCAACTTTGACATTGCAATTTTAATGTGTTTATAGGCAGCTGTGAAACGTCATATTATTGACAAGCAGCGAAACGTGTCTGTGTTGATTTGTCTATATTGTACAATGGACGCTTGTAAAATCAGAGTTTCTAAATTGATTATTAACATGTTTAGAAAGAAAGGGGTAGTACATGGAAAGGGCAAAGGTTTATTTTACGAAAACAATTACACCTGAGGCAGTTGCAAAGATGTTCAACGTGCTTGGCATTGAGCTTAAGGGTAAGGTGGCAGTGAAGGTACATTCGGGTGAAAAGGGAAACCAGAATTACTTAAGACCTGAATTTATGCGTCCGATGGTTGAGGCGGTAAACGGAACTATTGTGGAATGTAATACGGCATACGACGGACAAAGAAATTCTACGGATAAACATAAGAAGCTGATTGCAGAACATGGATGGAATAAATATTTTGACGTGGATTTGCTGGATGCAGAGGGACCTGACATGGTGCTGCCAATTTCAAAAGGAACCGTGCTTAAGGAAAACTATGTTGGAAAAAATATTGCAAATTATGATTCCATGCTTGTTTTATCACATTTTAAAGGGCATCCTGCAGGAGGCTATGGCGGTGCATTAAAGCAGCTTTCCATAGGCTGTGCATCCAGTGAGGGAAAATCGTTGATTCATTCAGGAGGGTTTACAAATGACCAGACCATTGTTTGGAATCATACGGCAGAGCAGAACGTATTTTGCGAGTCAATGGCAGATGCGGCAGGTAGTATTATGGAATATTTCAAGGGAAACATTGCATTTGTAAATATGATGTGCAACCTGTCCGTTGACTGTGACTGCTGTGCAGTTGCAGAAGACCCTTGCATGAAAGATATTGGAATTTTGTCATCCCTTGACCCTGTTGCACTAGACCAGGCATGCATGGATTTGATATATAAATCCGATGACCCGGGACGCGACCATTTTCTTAAGCGGGTGGAGTCCTTAAACGGCACCCATACCATTGATGCGGCAGCGGATATTGGTTATGGAACAAAAGAGTACGACCTTATTACGATTATTTAATCAATAAAATTACGGATACAGATAAAACGAGGAAATGATACATGGGCGAACATATTTTAGTTGTGGACGATGAGAAGGAAATCGCAGATTTAATTGAGGTATATCTGGTAAATGACGGCTACATCGTCCATAAATTTTATAATGGGACGGAAGCACTAAGTTGTATCGCCAAAACGGATTTGGATTTGGCAATACTCGATGTTATGCTTCCTGATATTGATGGATTTCACATTTGCCAGAAAATCAGGGAGAACTATTATTATCCGATTATCATGTTGACGGCAAAGGTGGAGGATGGTGATAAAATAATGGGACTTACCATCGGTGCCGATGACTATATTACAAAGCCCTTTAATCCACTTGAGGTTGTTGCAAGGGTAAAGACACAACTAAGAAGATACATGCGGTATAATCATCCTGCCCGGACAAATGAGGATGAGGTGCGGGAGTATGATATTAGGGGTCTTATAATCAATAAGGATATGCACAAATGTGAGTTGTTCGGGAAGGAGCTTTCGCTTACACCGATAGAGTTTTCCATACTCTGGTACTTGTGTGAGCATCAGGGGGTTGTTGTACCCTCAGAGGAGCTGTTTGAAGCTGTTTGGGGTGAAAAATATTTCAACAATAACAACACAGTTATGGCACATATTGGGAGACTGCGGGAGAAGATGAATGAGTCGGCAAAAAAGCCAAAATTCGTAAAAACGGTTTGGGGAGTTGGATATACAATTGAAAAATAAGCAAAAAAGAAAAAATGTTGACTTTAAACAATTTAAAACTATGTTCATTCTGCGCACCATATTAATTACACTTGTGGCTGTGTTTAGTCTTTATTTTTTATATATATTTGCACTGAATGGCAGGTTTGCGGACTGGACAGTGAAAATGCTTCAAAAAACATTCCGAATGGATTATTTGAAGGCACTGGATACTTATGATTATATTGTCAGGGGAAATAAAGGTATCATCATAATGTTTACGATTGCTGCTGTATTTTCCCTGTCATTATTTAGCTGTATTGCCAAGTTTACCAAATACTTTAACGAAATTCATAAGGGGATTGATAACCTTGCAAACGGAAGCTCGGAAGAAATCGTAATGTCACCTGAATTGCTTCCCATAGAACGGAAGCTCAATACCGTAAAAAACACCATTGAAAAACAAAAAAATGATATACTTGAGACGGAGCAGCGGAAGAATGATTTGATTATGTATCTTGCCCATGATTTAAAAACACCCCTTGCATCGGTCATAGGATACCTCAATCTTCTTAAAGATGAGGAACAGATTTCTGAGGAGATACGCCGGAGGTATTTGTCTGTTTCCCTTGAAAAGGCAGAACGTCTTGAGGATTTGATTAATGAATTTTTTGAAATTGCAAGGTTTAATTTGTCAAATATAACATTGCAGTATGGAAAAATAAATTTGACACGGCTTTTGGAACAGCTTGTTTATGAGTTTAAGCCGATGCTTGGAGAAAAAAATATTTCCTGTCAGCTTGAAATCGAAGCTGATGTTATGATGCAGTGCGATGGCGATAAAATTTCCCGTGTCTTTGATAATCTCTTAAGAAATGCAGTTATCTACAGCTATGGTGATTCGGAGGTAAGGATATGTGCTGCCGTAAATGACAATATGGTAACCATTCAATTTATAAACAACGGAGACACAATTCCGGAAGAAAAAATAGATAGAATATTTGAGCAGTTTTACAGGCTTGATTCATCGAGAGGTACGACAAATGGAGGTGCAGGGCTTGGTCTTGCCATTGCAAAACAGATTGTTGAGCTTCACGGTGGTACGATATATGCAAAAAGCAGGGATGAAGTGACTGAATTTACGGTGACACTTCCTCTCGCTGTAGGAAAATCGTAAGAAATTCCGTAGAAAAAAAACTGAATACTTTGTGGGGAAACAAATAAATAACACTCCTGTTATTGGTACAATTTCAGTACACGACAGGAGTGTTATTTATTTTTTTATGTAAGAAAGAGGTGTTCATTATGCGAAAGAAAAAGCTGGCAGTAATTTTCGGAGGAAAATCCACAGAGCATGAGGTTTCATTACAGTCTGTCTATTCCGTGCTCTGTAACATTGATGCAGGCAGATATGATGTTATCCCTGTGGGTATAACAAGGGAAGGAAGTTGGTACCGCTATATGGGTACATATGAAAGCATAGCAGATGATACATGGGAACATGACAGTAAGCTGCTACGTCCTGTTGTAGTATCACAAAATTCATCTGTTAAGGGGTTTTTAGAATTTAACGGTGGAAACTGTACGGTGCTTTCGGTTGATTTGGTCTTTCCGGTGCTGCACGGAAAAAATGGGGAGGATGGAACCTTACAGGGGCTGTTTGAAATGGCAGGGATTCCCGTTGTGGGATGTAACACGCTTTCCTCTGCCATATGCATGGATAAGGACAGGGCACACAAGCTGGTTGAACGAATGGGCATAAAGGTTCCAAGAGCTGTTGCATTTAAGAAATGGGGACTAGACGATGCAAAACGGAAAATAGAAAGGGAGTTTAGATATCCTCTTTTTGTAAAGCCCGTCAGGGCAGGATCCTCCTTTGGAATCACAAAAGTAAATAAAAAGGAAACACTTAATGCTGCAATTCATACGGCATTTTGTCATGACAGCGAGGTAATCGTTGAGGAGGCGGTAGATGGCTTTGAGGTAGGATGTGCAATCCTTGGCATTGATGAGCTTATTTGTGGCAGAGTGGACGAAATTGAATTGTCGGGCGGTTTCTTTGATTACATGGAAAAGTACACCCTGAAAACATCAAAGATATATATGCCTGCAAGGATTGATAAGGATACGGAAAAAAGGATACAGGACACGGCAATCTCCATATACAGGGCCTTGGGATGTTCGGGATTTGCAAGGGTGGACATGTTTTACACCAAATCGGGAGAAATCGTTTTCAATGAGGTAAACACCATTCCGGGCTTCACATCTCACAGCCGTTATCCAAATATGATGAAAGGAGCAGGGCTTTCGTTTTCCGTTATGTTGGATAAGTTGATAAGCCTGTACATTAAAGATGAGAACAATAATAATGAGCAATGAGACAATATATAAAGGTACATTACTTTTAGTAAATGCAGACCATTCATATCAGGAAGTGGGTGCGGAAGAGCAGATTTCAATAAATTCCCGTTTTCCCAATATTATGCTTCAGAAAAATGCAGCAAATATTCTTCAGTTGATTTTGGATAAAATTGGTGCAAAGGCTCAAATTGTGCCTGTGAGCGGTTATCGTTCCATGAAAGAGCAGACGGACATATATAAGGAGTCCCTAATGGAAAATGGGGAGGAATTTACTAAAAAATATGTTGCACTGCCAAGTCATAGTGAGCATGAAACGGGACTGGCAATTGACCTTGGACTTAATAAAAAACATATCGATTTTATACGTCCTGACTTTCCTTATGCGGGAATTTGTGATGAATTTAGAAATGCGGCACCGTATTACGGATTTATTCAGCGTTATACAAAGGAAAAGGAAAAAATAACAGGAATTTCCCATGAACCGTGGCATTTCAGATATGTGGGATATCCCCATTCAAAAATTATCACCGAGCTTAAGCTGTCTCTTGAGGAGTATATGGAGTTTATAAAAAATTACACGGTAGCCTGTAAGTTTTCCTATATAACATCAGCAGGTGCAAAGATGGAGATATATTATGTGCCAATGGGGGAAGATGAGACGATGATTGAAATCCCTAAGGATGCAGTTTATCAGATTTCAGGTAATAATATGGATGGTTTTATCATAACTCTGTGGAGGAAAAACAATGGATAAAAATAAGTATTATACGGGAATTGATTATTTTAGGTTGATAGCTGCATTGCTGATTATAGCCATTCACACATCTCCGTTGGGGAAAATAAGTGACATAGGAAATTTTATACTGACACGGGTTGTTGCACGGGTTGCGGTGCCATTCTTTTTTACGGCATCAGGTTTTTTCATGCTTAGCAGATACGACTACATGGGAAAAAGGCTTATGAAGTTTGAAAAAAGGATGGCAGTTTTATACGGAATTTCAATTCTTATATATTTGCCAGTCAATTTGATAAACGGATATTTTAGACAGGATAATTTAATTCCCAATCTTATCAGGGATATTTTATTTGACGGAACCATGTATCATCTTTGGTATTTTCCAGCAGCAATGGTGGGAGGTGCACTTGCCTTATGTCTCATCAGACAGTTTGACTATAAGGGTGCATTTGTAATAGCGGGGCTTCTCTATTTCATAGGACTGTTTGGCGATAGTTACTACGGAATGACAGGAGCGTTTATGGGGATTTACAAATATATATTTCAGATGTGCAGCTATGCGAGAAACGGAATTTTCTTTGCACCTGTATTTTTTGTGCTTGGCGGTTTTCTGGCGGAACAAGGATGCAGTTTGTCAGCAGGAAAATGTGTGGTTGGGTTCTTCACAAGCCTAATGCTTATGCTTTTTGAGGCACTTACACTTCATGGCTTAAATGTACAAAGACATGATAGCATGTATATGTTCCTTGTGCCGTGTATATATTTTTTATTTTATTTTTTGATGCATGTTCAGGGAAAGAAAATAGTGTGGCTAAAGTCTGCATCCTTAATCATATATATCATACATCCAATGATAATAGCCGTATTAAGCACTGTTTCGGGGCTGTCAGGAAATTTGGGAGTTCTTGCAGATAACTTTCTTGTTAATTTTGTGGTAGTCAGTGCTTTGTCGGTGCTATTTGGCGTACTATCAGCGGCTGCCGTGGAAAAATCAGGTATGGTCAAAAAAAAATCACCCGACTATACCGACAGGTCATATGTGGAGATAAATCTTGATTATTTGGAGCACAATGTAAATGTACTAAAGCATGCTATGGGACAGGAGTGTGAGCTTATGGCTGTGGTTAAGGATGAGGCATATGGACATGGAGGCTATGAAATTTCAACCTGCCTGGACAAAATAGGAGTGAGGGCATATGCCGTTGCGACCATAGATGAAGGGATAAAGCTCAGAAAATATGGAATACGGGGAGAAATATTAATTTTGGGCTATACAATGGTAGAACGGGCAAGGGAGCTGAAACGATATAATCTGACCCAGACACTCATAAGCCCTGAATATGCGGATGCGTTAAATGGGCAGAAGATACATGTGAATGCACATATAAAAATAGACACGGGAATGCACCGTCTTGGCTATGATAAAACTGCGGCGGGTGCGGGGAGAAAAGCATTTCATATGAAGTATATAAAGGTTGATGGGATTTTTACCCATCTTTGCTGTGCGGACAGTGCAAGAAAGGAGGATATAAGGTTTACACATGGACAGATAAATGGATTTTATAAATTAATCAATGAGCTTAAGCGGTCGGGAATAGCTGTGCCCAAAATACATATACAGAGCAGTTACGGGCTTTTTAATTATTCTTGGATTAAGTGCGATTATGTAAGGACAGGGGTTGCTCTTTACGGTGTAAAAAGTCAGCCTAGGGATAGCACGAAGCTTAAGCTTGATTTGCAGCCTGTTTTATCACTGAAATCAAGGATTATACTTATCAGGAAACTGAAACAGGGGGATTTTGCGGGCTATGGCAGAAGCTTTGTTGTGGAAAAAGACAGTATCATTGCAATTGTTCCCGTGGGGTACGGGGACGGCATTCCAAGAAGTCTTTCAAATGGTGTGGGTGCTGTTTTGATAAACGGACAGACTGCACCTGTGATAGGAAGAATTTGTATGGATTCACTTATGGTTGACATAACACATATAAAAAATGTATTAGTCGGAGATATGGTAACACTGATATCAAATGAAAGTGATACCGTAGGTGCTGCTGACATGGCAAAAAAAACAGGAAGCATCAGCAACGAGCTGCTTTGTCGTATAGGGGCAAGAGTACCAGTAATTGTTGCTGAAAAAAATTGGCAATAATAAATAAGCGTGGTATAATAAAGATATGTAATTTTTCGTGGATGTGTCAAGTTTTCTATGAAAACTTGGCATGTAGCGTCAGCCCGTTTGCCAAAAGCAAATATGGAATGGCTGATGTACAATTACAGGAGGGAAAAAATGTATCATAATTCTTTATTATTTTTTATTGTCAGCGACAGCAATTATATTGAGAAGATTTTATTGGGAATTCAGTCACTGATTGACTGTGACTATACCTTTCATACAATATCATGTTTCGAAGAAGCAGGAGAAGATGTTAAAAAACCTGATGTGGCTTTTATTTATGATAATGTCAGCAGTGAGAACCTTCCGAACAGGCAGGATGAATGTAGCGAGTGCATATTTGTGGCGGGAAAAGAAAGCGACAGACTGACGGATAAAGATATCGTATCGGCTTTTAGTGACGTATGGATTATGCCAAAAGAGGGACAGTATGACGATGATTTGCTGACTCTTTATTTTGGACGCCTTGCCAGGAGGATGAAGTACAAGGCAGATGCCAGAAAGCAGGAAATATGCTTTGATACACTCATTAACAGTGTGCCTGATATTTCATGGTTTAAGGACGTATCGGGGGCACACCTTATCGTAAACAGCAGCTTTTGTGAGATGGTGGGAAAGACAAAGGAACAGATATATAAACAAGGACATTGCTTTATTTGGGACGCAAGTAAAGAGGACGAGGAAGTATGTCTTAATAGCGACCAAATCATAATGGACAGCAAAAAGACAAACACTTTTGAGGAAAACATAAAAACAAAAAATGATATCAGAATGTTAAAAAGTTACAAATCAGCGCTTATTGACGTGGACGGACAGATATTTGGTACATGCGGAATTGCACACGATATTACGGAGCTTCGTGATATGAGTACGGAGCTTGATATTGTGCTTGATAGTATGCCGTATGCCGTGCTTGTGGAAAATACCCAGGATATCGTAATAAATAAAAATACAAGATTTGATGATTATTTCCCAGAGTTTATTGATATTGTGGGAAAATCAAGTGCAGAATGGAAGCAGAGTTTATCCAAAAAACTGCTTTTTGAGGACAGTATCAAGGAGGTTGTTACACAATCAGGTGACGAGGAACGTATTCTCGTTTTTGATGAGGAACCAATCAGGGATACCTCACAAAGAGTGATTGGAAAGATGGTAACCCTGACAGATATAACAGTTGAGAGAAGCATAGCACAAAAAAATGAGCATAGGGCAAATGTAGACTTTCTGACAGGTCTTGCCAACAGAAGAAATCTGATGAGCTATCTTGAAAACAATTATATGAGGGATGATGTGACTCTTGTTATGCTTGACCTTGATAACTTCAAACATGTAAATGACACATACGGACATGAAGCAGGAGATAAGGCATTGGTCAAAACTGCCGAAATTATGAGAGATTGCTTTCAGGATGATTTTATATCCAGAATGGGTGGAGATGAATTCATGGTTGTAATAAGCGGTAAGGACACTGACAAAATAAAGCGGGAAACCGAAAAGCTTTTAAGTGATATGAGCAATGAATATATGGTTCGTGAGGAATTCAACGGAATAACCGTAAGTGCAGGCATTGTTACAACAGCAGATATACCAAAGGAAAAGAGGAACATTTCTTACCTTGTAAAGACTGCAGACCGCATGCTTTATAAGGCAAAAAACAATGGCAAAAATTGTTATTTCGTATATGGAGAGGATAAAAATGAATGACATAAAAAAGATAGCTGTTTTGACAAGCGGAGGTGATGCACCGGGAATGAACTCCGCAGTCCGGGCGGTAACATTCAGTGCATTTAACTTTGGAATTGAGGTTGTAGGAGTCCTTAGAGGTTATGACGGACTGATTGATTGGGAGACAATGCCCCTTGGGCTTGATGATGTAAGAAATATCAACAACCAGGGCGGAACGTTTTTATTTACAAGCAGAAGTGAACGGTTTTTGAGCAAAGAGTATAGGGAAGAGGCTGCCAAAAACCTTAGAAAAAATAATATAGACGCAGTTGTTGCAATCGGAGGAGATGGTACATTAAGGGGGGCAATCAAGTTTAAGGAAGAGGGTGTAAACATTATTTGTATTCCTGGAACCATTGACAGGGACGTTGCATGTACGGAGTATACATTAGGCTTTGACACTGCGGCAAATACGGCGATGGAGGCGATTGACAGAATAAGAGACTCGTCGGTTTCTCATGGAAGATGCAGTGTGGTTGAGGTTATGGGAAGAAAGCGTGGCTATATCGCACTTTGGGCAGGTATGGCAACGTCAGCGGATGCAATTGTACTCCCTGAAAAATGGGATGGAAATTTTAATGGTATTTGCGACGCTATAAAACAACGTCATACAGATGGCAGAAACAGCTATCTTGTAGTTGTGGCAGAGGGTGTCACGGATGCGGGCGAGCTGGCACAAATGATTCAGGAAAAAACGGGAATTGAGTCAAGGGTTTCCGTGCTTGGTTATATTCAAAGGGGAGGACAACCTACCGCAAAGGACAGAATGTACGGTTCTTTAATGGGTGCTTACGCAATTGAAATTTTAAAACAGGGAAAAAGTAACCGTATTGTTGCAATAAAAAATGATTTGCTCTGTGACTATGATACAGAGCAGGCAATAGATGTGGCAAACAATACATTAGACACATTTCAGTATGATTTAAGCTTAAGGCTTTCAGAATAATGTGGTTGTAACATTTTATTAATAAAAAATAAAAACAGGAAGGTTATGTTATGAAATACGTTTTGGATTGGAATGAATATCAAAGAGTTGCAAGACAGGCTGTGGCAGAGGGAATGGTTCTTCTTGAGAATAACAATAACGCATTGCCTTTTACAAAGGGAATGGAAATTGCTGTTTTTGGAAGAATACAGACAAATTACTATAAGAGCGGAACTGGCTCTGGCGGAATGGTAAACGTGTCACACGTGACAAATATATTGGAGGGCTTAAGGGAAAGTAATGTAGTTACAATCAATGAAAAGCTTTTTCATGTATATGAGGAGTGGGAACAGGAACATCCGTTTATCAAGGGACTGGGCTGGGGTATGGAGCCGTGGTCACAAGAGGAAATGCCTGTAGATGATGAACTTGTAGATATGGCGGCAAAAAGCTCAGATGCGGCACTTGTAATTATAGGAAGAACTGCGGGTGAGGATAAAGACAGTACAAATACGCCAGGGTCATTTTGTCTGACTGATACTGAAATGGACATGATGCTGAAGGTGAGAAAAAGGTTTTCACAGATGGTAGTCTTGTTGAATGTGGGTGGAATCATGGACATGCAGTTTGTGGATATGGTGAAACCCGATGCCGTAATTTATGGATGGCAGGGTGGTATGATAGGCGGACATGGAACGGCTGATGTTCTCACGGGAAAGGTATGTCCGTCAGGAAGGCTGTCAGATACGATAGCATATCATGTCAGTGATTATATATCAGATAAGAATTTCGGAGACCCAGTAGAAAATTTCTACTGCGATGATATTTATGTAGGTTACCGGTATTTTGAGACTTTTGCAAAAGACAGGGTAAGATATCCGTTTGGCTATGGTTTGTCATATACCAATTTTGATATGGAATGCAAGGGCTTTCAATGTGATGTGGAAAAAAGAAAGCTTTATGTTGATGTGGAAGTAACCAATTCAGGTAAATGTGCAGGTAAGCATGTCGTCCAGATTTATGCGTCTGCACCATCAGGTAAGCTCGGAAAGCCTGCAAAGGTGCTCGTGGCATTTGGAAAAACAAAGACACTTGCACAGGGGGAGACATGCACAGTGCATTTGGAAGCGGATTTTTCAATTTTTGCGTCCTATGATGATAACGGAGTGACGGGACATGCATACTGTTTTTTGCTGGAGCAGGGCAGCTATAGCTTTTACCTTGGTGAAAATGTAAGAGATATAACGCTCATAGATACCGTTACCCTTGAAGAGACAGTGATTGAACAGTTGGAACAGGCACTTGCACCGTACGAGGAATTTGAGAGAATAAGGCCTGATGAGGCTATGAATATTACGTATGAAAAGGTTCCGCTTGCGGCAAAGACCCAGGAGGAAAAAAGCGTCGAAAATTTGCCTGAAGAAATTCCGTATACGGGGCATAAGGGAATTATGCTTCAGGATGTACTGGAGGCTGAGACAGATGAAGGATATTCACCGCTTATCAGGGATTTTGTAGGACAGCTGTCTGATGAGGAACTTGCATCAATTATTCGTGGTGAGGGTATGGGAAGTTCTCTTGTAACACCTGGAACCGCTGCTGCATTTGGCGGAGTGTCCAAGGCATTACGCGTACTTGGAATTCCTGTTGCCTGTTGTGATGACGGTCCTTCGGGCATGCGGTTTGACTGTGGTGCAAAAGCATTCAGCCTGCCGAACGGAACACTGCTTGGTTGTACCTTTAATGAAGAATTAAACTATGAGCTGTTCAAATTTTTAGGCTTGGAGATGATTTCCAACAAGGTAGAATGTCTTTTGGGACCGGGAATGAACATACACAGACATCCGTTAAACGGACGTAATTTTGAATATTTTTCAGAGGATCCGCTTCTTACGGGAAAAATGGCAACGGCACAGCTTAGAGGACTGAAGAGCTGTGGTGTCAGCGGTACCATCAAGCATTTTTGCGGAAATAACCAAGAGTTTCGGAGAAGACATTCAAGCTCGGTTATTTCAGAACGGGCATTGCGTGAAATTTATCTTAAGGGCTTTGAGATTGCGGTAAAAAGCGGATACTGTGACAGTGTCATGACTACCTACGGTAAGTTAAATGGACGATACACATCAAATATATATGATTTAACAACTACAGTTTTGCGTAAGGAATGGGGATTTCGTGGTATCGTTATGACTGATTGGTGGGCAGCCATAACAATGCGTCCTGACGGCGGTCAGAAAGCTACGGATTTTGCAGCAATGGCACGCTCTCAGGGAGATATTTACATGGTTTGTCCTGACGGGGAAACAAATGCGTCTGGTGATAATACACTTGAGGCACTGGCGTCAGGCGGTATAACCCGCGGGGAGCTTCAGCGCAATGCCATAAATATATGTGACTTTGTCATGCATACGGAAGCAATGAAACGTCTGATGGGTATAGGAACGGATGTTGAGGTAGTGGGACGGCCTAAGGAGCAGGATGATTTTGATATGTCGGATGTGGAGTACCGTATTCTTGATAAGGAGATTGTGATTCCTCTTGATGACACACCATCGGTCATGGGCACAAACTATGTATTGGCATTTGACACAAAAGAAACAGGTACCTACCATGTAACCTTGCGCGGAAGCTCAAACTTAAGCGAGCTTGCCCAGATGACATGTACTTTGTTCCAAAACGGATTTCCTATCAGCACAATGACGTTCCACGGAACAGGCGGCGAGCTTGACAGTATTTCAAGGGATGTGCTGCTGGGCGGACGATTTGAGGTTATGAGATTATATGTTGGTGCGGAGGGAATTAAGCTTAAGGATATAGAATTTAAGCTGAAGGAAAACGCTGCATTTGATACTGATACGTGGTAGTATAGAACTTAAGGATGTAGAATTTAAGCTAAAGGAAGAATAAGTTCTGGCGTATGAATATTGAAAATATAAATAGTTCCAATAAAAAAGCGGAAGTACGTTCAATGCTAAAGGCACTAATTGTACTTGCTGTTCCTACCGTTATTGAGGAAATACTGTCCACACTGCTTCAATATGTTGACACTGCAATGGTGGGACATTTGGGTGAGGAGGCAACGGCAGCGGTAAATGTTACCACAACAATTACATGGCTTGTAAGCAGTGTTTACTCAGCTGTGGGAATCGGTATTCTTGCAATGATAGCAAAGGCAATCGGACAAAAGGATGACACACTGGTTAAGACGATATCGAAGCAGGCGGTTTTGCTTGTGGCTGTTATAGGCAGCATAACTGGTGTTATTTCCATGATTTTAAGTCCTTTTATTCCAAAATGGATGGGGGCAGAAGAACACGTTAGGGCAGATGCGTCCGCATACTTTTTTATCATAAGCTGTTCGGTGTTATTTCGGGCGGCAGGCTCCGTATTCGGGGCAGCACTTCGTGCCACAAAGGACACAAAAACACCTCTTTATATCAGTATACTGGCAAATGTAATCAATGTTATCCTTAATTACCTGCTTATTTATACAGCTGCATTAGGGGTAAGAGGTGCGGCAATCGCGTCCTCTGTGTCTTATGTCGTATTTGGAATATTAATGTTTGCAGCATACAGAAAAAATAAAATTTTACATTGGGATTTAAAGAGCTTTCAGGTTGATACAGGGCAGCTTAAGGAATGTGCAAGGGTCAGTTTGCCGGTTCTTGGAACAAGCATGGCATCATGCTTGGGCTATGTAATTTTTGCAAGACTTGTTTCCAATATGGGCACCACTGTATTTGCGGCACATTCAATAGCTGTTACGGCTGAAACAATGTTTTACATAGCGGGGTACGGCTTTCGGACGGCAACATCAACACTGGTTGGGAATGCACTTGGAGAGCAGGACAAAGAAAAGTTTTTGCTTGTATCAAAAACAAGTGTTGCAGTAACCCTTACGATGATGTGCGTAAGCGGATTTATCCTTTATTTTGTTTCATATCCCCTTATGTGCCTGCTTACAAACAGTGAGGCGGTTGCAGTGCTCGGTGCGGAAATGCTTAAGCTTGTGGCATTTTCTGAACCGTTTTTCGGGCTTATGATAGTTGCCGAGGGAATTTTTTATGGTTTGGGAAGAACGAAATATACATTTTTTGTTGAAACGTTTAGTATGTGGGGAGTGCGGATTTTTTTTACATCCCTTGTTGTTTTAAAGTGGCATATGGGTTTAAGGGCAGTATGGTACTGCATGATTGCAGATAATATATGTAAGGCAGTGCTTTTAATTATTCCAATATTGTCAGGCCGTCGTATTTGGCGGGATGGTTTTGCCAAGAGTGGTGAAATCCAGTAAAAGAAATATTTTTTAAAAAGATAAATTTTCAAGGTATATATTTGGTTTGTTAAGGAGCTTGTTTTATTGCAATGAAATTAAAAAATGAGTTAGAAAATGAAACCTCTATGGGTGATACAGAGGAGGAGCAAAGACAGCATGAGGCGTTAAAAGCAGAGCTTATGGAAAAACTGGATTATATCAGCATGTTATATCAGAGGCAGTACGACGGTATAGACAAAAGGATTAAAAAATATAAATCTGATATGTATAATGCTGTACTTTTATTTGTGATTGTCGCAACAGTTGATGGTATTCTTTCGGCTATGCTTGCTTCTCCAGGCGGCGGTATTTTGGGAATGTCGATAGAAATATGGGTAGCAGCCATCTCATTGTTTATCGCACTTATAAAGACAGGAAAAGGCATGATATCCGCCATATTCACTTACAATGTTCAAATTGAGAAAAAGTCCCTGCTGCAATACATTAGGAAATATGACATTTTCACGATAGAGGAGGAGAGGCGGTACTGTTGCAGGAAGTTAGATGAGGTCACAGACTTGAAGAAAAAGCTTAAGGACTTAGAGCAGGGAATGAAATATACCGAATATGCGGATTATGAATACATAGAAAAACGGGCGGACGCAGATGTTCTTGATGGGTTTTATAAGCTTCCCCTGTGGTGACCGTGATGGGAACGAAAGCTGGGGTACAAGCTGTTAAAACATGGATTGGTTTGCAGCCGATTGTGAAAGGTGATAAAATATAAGCTCAGGTAATATAGATAAAAAGAAAAGGATAAAGTGTGGCTGTCATGAATATTCAAAAGATTTATACAGACAAAATCAACTATGCCGATACAGGCAGGGAAATTGGAAATGTGGCTCAGGATGCTATTGACAAGGCACTAAGAAAAAATGTGGCTGTAGGTATAGCAGGTGGATGCTATGACGAAGGGCTGACATTTATTTTTGTGTGTGATTATTTGATTTACAGTCTTGGTTATGACAGCTTTGATGCGTTTATGTCTGCCACAGACGGTAAGCTTATAAATCTTATATATGATGAAGACAGAGTAAAGTTTGACAGCACATCCTTTATGAATGACAATACGCAAAAAAAATATAGGATAAAGTCAAAGGATGGTTCAACCATATGGGTCAGCCAATTCAAAATTGATACATTTGATGCATCAAAGGAGCCTATATGGATAGCTACATTCCGCAATATTGATGATGTGTACCAAAAAGAAAGAATGATGAAAAAGCAGTCAGTTGATCTGGCTGATACGCTTCTTGCCCTCACTAAAATGTATTTAAAGGTGCTTAAGGTAAACCTTACGGATGAGAGCTTTTTTGAGGCAAGGGCAGACATAATATGGAATCAGAAAAAAAACAGAACAAAAATTAATAAGAGAAAGAACAATAAAAAGAAGCTTAAAATATCGGAATGGATAAAAAATTATGCAAAGGCAGGAAATATTCATGAGAATGATGTTGATTTATATCTTGAATTTTGCAATGTTGAGAGATTAAAAAGATTATTTAAGGCAGGAGAAAAATCGTTAATCTGCCGGTATAGAAGACTTGTGAACGGAGAGTTTCGGTGGGTCAAAATGGAAATTGTGCCAAGCACCGAGTACACGAATGAAAAGCAGATTGTAGTTTTGTCAATCTTGGATATAGAGGATGATATAAGAAAAGAACGGGATATCGACAAGGCGACAAGACTTGCCGCATCTGCCAA
Organism: uncultured Lachnospiraceae bacterium; assembly: GCA_947652735.1. Taxonomy (GTDB): domain Bacteria; phylum Bacillota; class Clostridia; order Lachnospirales; family Lachnospiraceae; genus Coprococcus_C. The sequence goes on from CANTEG010000005.1 coordinate 188,263, forward strand.
TATATCACTGAAAAAGCAGACGGAAATTACAAATGCTTTGGGCAGCATCTATAGTGCTATTTATTCCATTGATTTGGAAAATAATAAGTACGAGCAGGTTGTCACCATGGACAATATGAAAGCTGTCATTCCAAACAGAGGGCAGGCGGACGTACTGATGAAGATTATACATGATAATTATGTTGCTAATGCATACAAAAAGGAGATGGCGGAGTTTCTTTGCATTGATACTTTGCGTGAACGTCTTGCTGATACCCAAATCATCAGTAAACGGTTTGAGGGTGTTATCAGGGGCTGGTGCCGTGACAGCTTCATTGTGGAGCACAGGTCGGAGGATGGACGTATCACAAGCGTGACATATACATCTCAGGACGTAAGTGATGAGGTTTTGGATGAACTGGAAAAGCAGAAGATGCTTCGGATGGCAGTTGAGGAAGCAGAGCGGGCAAATGCTGCTAAGAGCGACTTCCTTTCTAGAATGAGCCATGATATCCGCACCCCGATTAACGGAATTATGGGTATGCTGGAGATTATAAAAAATAACAGGGATGATGAGGAAAGAATAGATGACTCCCTGAACAAAATAAGCATATCGGCGAATTATCTGCTCTCACTTGTAAATGATGTCTTAGACATGAGTAAGTTGGAAAGCGGAGATATTATACTTACGGAAGAATCCTTTGATATCAGGGAGCTTGTTGATTCGTGCTGTCAGATAGAACAAGGGCAGGCAAATAACAATCGTATTTCCATACATACGGATATACCTGACAATATAAAATATCCGCGGCTCATAGGAAGTCCGTTGCATATCAGGCATATTCTTCTAAACCTTATGAGTAACTGTATAAAATACAATAAGCCGGGCGGTGAGGTTTTCCTCAGCATGGAAGAAACGGATATGGAAAATGACTTTACCAACGTAAAAATTGTTATCAGGGATACGGGAATTGGAATGAGTGCCGAGTTTCTAAAACATATTTTTGAAGCATTTACCCAGGAGGAACAGTCGGCAAGAACTACATTTCAGGGTACAGGTCTTGGAATGGCAATTGTAAGAAAGCTGGTTGACAAAATTGGTGGAGAAATAACTGTGGAAAGCAGACAGGATGTGGGAACTAGATTTACGATTATCCTTCCTCTTAAAATTGACCATGCATCAAAAGCTTCTGTGGCGAAAGATTCAGACGAAAGCAGCGGTGATGTTGATTTTGACGGCAAAAATATACTTCTTGTGGAGGATAACGAAATAAATCTTGAGATTGCAAGATATATGCTTGAGGAAAAGGGTGCTAACATTACGACTGCGGAAAATGGTCAGATAGCAGTGGATAAATATTCAAAATCACCTGAGGATTTTGACGTGGTACTTATGGATATTATGATGCCTGTTATGGATGGACTGGAAGCTACGAGGGAAATCCGCAGGCTTCAGGGAAAAGATAAAAAGGAAGTACCGATTATTGCCATGACGGCAAATGCTTTTGATGATGATGTGAAACGGTGTAAGGATGCAGGGATGAATGACCATGTTGCAAAGCCGATTGATGCCGTTCAGTTTATGCTCACGCTTCAAAAATGGATTTCTTAAATATACAATAGATGAATTAATGGTGATAATTATGACATTAGATGAATTAGGCATAGGTAAGTCTGCCTCAGTTGTCTCAGTAGGGGGAGAGGGTGCATTGAGACAGCATTTTCTTGATATGGGAATCATCCCGGAAGCCCAGCTTACGCTTGTTAAATTTGCACCTATGGGTGACCCCATTGAATTTTTAATACATGGGTATGAGCTTACCTTAAGGCTTGACGATGCAAAAAAAATTGAAATCAAGGAAATTGACCTAAAGAATGAGAGGTGTCCCGAAAGGAGGATGGGCAGTATTCCTCATCCGGGTCTTGGTGAGGGAGGAAAGTATCATGTAAAGGCTGACGAACATCCGCTGCCTGATGATGAGGTTATTACTTTTGCCCTTGCAGGAAACCAGAACAGCGGAAAAACAACACTGTTTAACAGACTGACAGGCTCCAATCAGCATGTGGGAAATTTTCCAGGGGTTACAGTTGATAAAAAATCAGGAGTGATAAAGGGCTATGACAACACGGAGATAACAGACCTGCCGGGAATATATTCCATGTCTCCTTACAGTAACGAGGAGATAGTGACAAGATCCTTTATATTAAAGGAAAAGCCTAAGGGGATAATAAACATAGTTGATGCATCAAATATTGAGAGAAACCTCTATCTTACAATGCAGCTTATGGAACTAGACATACCAATGGTACTTGCCCTTAACATGATGGATGAGGTAAGGGAAAACGGTGGTTCTATATACATTAATGAAATGGAAGCATTGCTTGGTATACCGGTTGTGCCTATATCAGCAGCTAAAAATGAGGGAATTGACGAATTGATAGAGCATGCAATTCATGTAACAAAATATCAGGAACGCCCGAAACGGGTTGATTTTTGTAATTCTGACGATGATGGAAGTGCGGTACATAGGTGTATCCATGCAATTATGCATCTGATTGAGGATCATGCAAAGGCGGCAGAAATTCCTTTAAGGTTCGCTGCTTCAAAGGTGGCGGAAGGAGATAAGAGAGTTCTTGACAGGCTTCTTCTTGATGATAATGAAAAGGATATGCTGGAGCATATTATTATTCAGATGGAGAAGGAACGTGGACTTGACCGCTCGGCGGCTATTGCGGACATGAGATTTCGGTTTATACGCTCCATCAGTGAACAGACGGTTGTGCATGCAAGGGAAAGCAGGGAGCATGCAAGAAGTAGGGCAATCGATAAGGTGCTTACAGGCAAATATACAGCAATACCTGCCTTTATCTGTATTATGGCTTTGGTTTTTTGGCTCACATTCAGCGTTATCGGAGCAGGGCTTCAAAATTTGCTTGCTATGGGAATCGATTGGCTGACAAGGCATGTGGACACGGCTTTTGGCAATGCGGGTGTAAATCCTGTGCTTCACTCTCTTGTAATAGACGGAATATTTAACGGTGTGGGAAGTGTGTTGAGTTTTCTGCCCATTATCGTTACATTATTTTTTTTCCTATCCATGCTTGAGGATAGCGGATACATGGCAAGGGTTGCCTTTGTGATGGATAAACTGCTCAGAAAAATTGGACTGTCGGGAAGAAGTATTGTGCCAATGCTGATAGGTTTTGGATGTACGGTGCCAGGAGTAATGGCAAGTAGAACACTGTCATCAGACCGTGACCGTAAGATGACAATTTTGCTCACTCCGTTTATGAGCTGTTCGGCAAAGCTACCTATATACGGCTTTTTTGCGGCTGCCTTTTTTCCGAAGTACAGCGGACTTGTAATGATTATTTTATATTTTGGCGGCATATTAATGGGAATATTAACAGCCCTGATTTTGAAAAAGACAAAGTTTAAGGGTGAACCGATTCCGTTTGTTATGGAGCTTCCAAACTACCGTATGCCGGGAGCAAAAAATGTTTTGCATCTTCTTTGGGAAAAAGCAAAGGATTTTTTACACAGGGCATTTACGGTTATATTTATTGCAACAATTATTATATGGTTTTTACAGACCTTTGATATACATTTTAACATGGTTTCAGATTCACAAAGCAGTCTGCTTGCAGTTGTTGCAGGCTTTGTGGCACCGTTGTTTATTCCGCTTGGCTTTGGCGACTGGAGAATATCAACGGCACTGATTACAGGCTTTATGGCAAAGGAAAGTGTGGTGTCTACATTGTCGGTTTTAATTCCGTCAAAGGAGCTTCTTGCCACTGTTCTGACACCTGTAAGTGCTGCTGCACTGCTTGTATTTTGTCTTCTTTATACACCTTGTGTTGCGGCAATCGCAGCGGTAAAGCGTGAGCTTGGTGCAAGATGGGCAGTAGTTGTTGTGTTTATGCAGTGTATCATTGCATGGATTGCAGCGTTTGTTGTTTACTCTGTGGGAACTTTGTTGTAGATGCTGATGAAAGGATAGAGGTGTTTTTAATGTCAAAATCATATGCTATGGACATGTGTGAGGGGGCTATTTTACCTAAAATGCTCAGGTTTGCAATGCCGCTTATGTGTTCCAGTATATTACAGCTTTTGTTTAATGCTGCCGATGTTGTGGTGGTAGGCAGATTTTGCGGTGACAGTTCTATGGCGGCAGTTGGCTCCACAAGTCCGATTATCAATCTGATGACGAATCTTTTTATCGGACTTTCCGTAGGAGCAAATGTTCTTGTTGCTAAATGTTATGGGGCAAAGGAAGAACGTCTGGTACATGAAGGGGTTCACACGGCTGTTGCATTAAGTGTTATAAGCGGACTTATTCTGACAATTTTCGGACTTTTATATACAAAGCAAATTCTTATATGGATGCAGACACCGGAGGATGTATTTCCGCTTGCATCAAAATACTTAAGAATTTATTTTATGGGAATTGTGTCTGTCATGCTCTACAATTTTTGTAATTCTATATTAAGGGCAGTGGGAGACACGAAAAGACCGCTTTATTATCTGCTTATAGCAGGTGTTATAAATGTCCTGCTGAATTTATTTTTTGTCATTGTCTGCAAGCTTGACGTGGCAGGTGTTGCACTTGCAACAATAATATCACAGTGCATATCGGCGTTTTTGATTGTAAGATGTTTGTGCAAAGAGCAGGGAATGTATAAGCTGTTTATAAAGAAAATACGTTTTTATGGTGATTCACTTAAAAAAATATTACATATTGGTATTCCGTCAGGAATTTATGGAACCGTATTTTCCTTGTCCAATGTGGTGATACAGTCATCGGTAAATTCTTTTGGGTCAACAATTATGGCAGGAAACGCGGCGGCAATGAACATAGAGGGATTTGTTTATATGGCAATGAACGCATTTCATCAGACCGCAATTTCATTTACGGGTCAAAATTATGGTGCGGGAAAAATAAAACGAATATGGAAAATTGTCTTTTTAAGTCAGATGTGTGTTATTGTTACAGGACTTTTGTTTGGACAGCTTGCAGTTATATTAGGCAGGGAGCTTTTGGGAATATATTCATCAAAGAAGCTTGTTATCGAAGCGGGCTTAGTCAGGCTGAAATATATTTGCGGTCCGTATTTCCTGTGTGGAATGATGGATGTTATGGTTGGTATATTAAGGGGCTTAGGACGTTCTGTGATGCCTACGGTAGTGTCAATGATAGGAGCCTGCGGCTTAAGACTTGTCTGGGTATTTACGATATTTGCAATGAGTGAGTATCATACCACAAGGATTTTATATTTGTCCTATCCGATAACATGGTTTGTAACAGTTTTGGCACATGTAATCTGCTTTGCTTTTGTGTGGAAAAAAATAAAAAGGGAGCATCCCGAAGAAATAATAGTGCAATAGCATATTAATTCTTAAGGTTGCTGTTTTAATAGTGCATTGATTGAGATTGAAGAGGCGAGAGTTACAAAAGGAGCACTGCCGTCAAGACAGTTAAATATGTAGCCGCTTAATAGCAGATAAATAAAAAGAATAATATTTGTTTCATTGCTTCATATGTAATGGTACATAAGGTGATAAAAGACAGCATCTTATGTACCAGTGTTATGAAGCATTTTTAAATTTTAGGTTCGTTTTTTTGTGATATGTCACTTCTACAAAAACTTCCGCAATCCTTTATCAAGCTCTTCCTCAATAGATATCAGGCGGTTGCATATATCCTTGGCACTTTTTTCCGCAGCGTTATATTGGTTCAGGTATTTGTTTAAAGAGCGGATACCCATGTCACAGCCCTCGGACATCAAATCAGCTATGGAAGAGTCGCTGTCATCCATTCCTATTTTTACGTTCGTTTTAATCCATGACATACTTTTTGCCATAGGGTTTGGCTCCTTGGTATCAATCCCATAGTCATTCAGGATTGAATGTAGGTCGTTACCAAGCTTGGAGTGGTGATTTTTACTTTCTGTAAGAAGTTGACGAAGCTCGTCGCTGTCAACCTTGTCTATTACTTCATCAATGGAAGCAACTGCCATTTTTGAGCCGGAGTCGCATTCCTGAAGAAGCATTTTTGTGTCATTATTACACATCTTTTGGACATTCCTTTCTGTAACATAATATATGTGAAATAGTATGTCCCAAAATAATGAAATTATAATGCGAAAATACATGGAGCCGGCAGGCGACATGGTAATTAAATATCAAGAAGTTTATGAATTGCCTCTTTAAATTCAGGATGCTCCCTATATGCTTTTATGAGAATCCGCTCTTCTTCAGAAAAGGTTTCGGATTTGTCTGAAGGAGTGGAATACCCAAATGTACCAAGTATATCGTCAATTTTGTATAGGTAGCAAAGATACATAAAGATATCAGCATCAGGCTGGGTACGACCGCTTTCCCAACCATATATTGTTTTCGTAGCAACTTCGACTTTGCTTTGATACAGGTAATCTGCAACTTCCTGCACGCTAAGGTTATTCAGTTTTCTGTAATGCTTAAGCATTTTGGAAATAGCAGGATTTTTCATTTCAAAGCCTCCTAAAAATAATTTGTATAAGCTATAGTAACAAATGTTTTTTTGTGGTGTCAAGGTTTCAGGGTCAAAGTAAGTGGTAAAATATTGAAATTCTTCAAAAACAAGGATATAATAGACAATAAATCTTTAAATACAAGAAAAAGCGAGGCGGTTGCATGGATATAACAAAGCATTTAATCAATTATATAGCAGATAATTCTTTATCAATAGAAAGTATTTCGGATGCCACCGGCGTGGATTTAAATGTTTTAAAAAATGAGGGCAACCGTAAGCTTAATGCCACAGAGATGCTAGAGGTGTGTCATTACCTTCAGATTGACCCCAAAACGCTTGTTTAAATATTGGATGATAATATATTATATATAATATTATTATAAAAATTTTATTTTTAAGGAGGTCGTTTATGATATTACACACAAACAGGGGAGAAATTATGTTAAACGGTTTGATTTCAGATATAGATTTCTTACCACATATGTGTTTTGAGTGTGAGGTCCTTTCAGGGGAGCTAAAGTCAGAAAAATCAGATAACGATGAATCAACGGACAAATATGAATATATTATCTTATTTGTACGTGGTGATTCGGAGCAAATTCATGCAATTTACAGGGAGGGTGACAGCGATGAAAATGCAGAGCTCCCTTATGAGGTATCTGTAGAGCTTACAGTGTCAGAAACAAAGTGTGATTTGAAACCTTTCATTACTTCAGCACTGGAACAG
>CANTEG010000006.1 GCA_947652735.1 uncultured Lachnospiraceae bacterium
AGTGTCAGAAACAAAGTGTGATTTGAAACCTTTCATTACTTCAGCACTGGAACAGTGTTATTTTTCAGCGTAGCAATTGCTACGCTGTTTCTTTCTGGTTGATTTTTTCAACTTAAATATCGTATGTCTCCATTGTGGGATATAATAACTCCTATTATAATTAAAAAAATAAGATAAATTCGGAGGTAGTGCTTTATGAATTTTTTAAAGCTTTCTGATAATATTGCCATGCACAGGCGAAATAAAAATGTAACACAGGATGAACTTGCAAGATTTATCGGTGTAACAAAGGCGTCAGTGTCCAAGTGGGAAAATGGGCAAAGTATGCCTGATATTATGATTTTACCATCACTTGCTTCATTTTTTGACATTTCTATTGATGAGCTTATAGGGTATGAACCATATTTAAGTGACGAGCAGATTTTTAAAATATATGATGACTTAAAGAGAAGTTTTGCCCAAAAACCATATGAGTCTGTAATCAGTGAGTGTGACATGCTTGTAAAAAAGTATTATTCCTGTTATCCGTTTTTGTTTAGTATATGCAGGCTGTATTTAAATCACTATAAGCTTGCGGGGGACAGTGCAGGGGAGCAGGCGCTTCTTTCAAAGCTTGTAGATATTGCAGAGCACATACTGAAACATTGCAGGGATATACAGGTGTGCACTGCTACAATAGAAATTAAGGCAGCGGCAGATTTGTTTTTGGGGAATACTGACAGTGTAGTTGCAGCGCTTGGAGACAGGGTGGAGAATAAATTCACCTATATGGGAAATACGTCAACCCTGATTATGGCATATCAGATGCAGGGCGATATGGCTATGGCAAATCAAACGGCACAGATTGAAATGTATACGGATATCATGGGATTGATTGTTACAGCCGTTATTTATATTGAGATTAATATTTCAAATAAGAATGTCTGTTATGACACTATAGAACGTGTGGAGCAGGTTATGGATGCCTATCATATAAAAAAGCTTCACCCAAATACTGCTGCACAATTTCATTTTCAGGCGGCAATTGCAAAATGTGTAAACAACGATTATGAGGATGCAATTTCTTATCTTGAACAATTTGTGGGTGACATAGAAACGCTTATGGTTGAGGATGAAATGACAATTCATGGTGATGAATATTTTACTATGTTTGACAGTTGGTTTGAGCATTTTAGAAGGGACTCTAATATTCCGCGGGATGCAAAGCTTGTGTGGAATGATATGGTACAAATGTTTCATATGCCTGTGTTTGAACCATTGAAAGAAAATATCAAATTTAAAAGATTGAAGAAAAGGCTTGAGGGAGGCATGGAGCATGGAAAAAATTAAGGAGTTTTTACCACTGTTAATACCAATTATTATTGTGCAGATGATATTGCTGTTTGTCGCAATCAGACACATTTTAACCCATAACACATATAAGAGGGGAAACAGAACAATCTGGCTTATTATAACGATTGTATTAATGAATTATGTGGGTCCTATAATATATTTTCTTTTCGGAAAGGAAGATGAGTGATGGATGTGCTTACAATGAAAAACGTGTCAAAATCATTTGGTTCAAATAAAATAATAAAGGATTTAAGTTTAAGTATTCCGACAGGCTCTGTGTACGGATTTATCGGACAAAACGGGGCAGGAAAAACAACGACAATGAAAATGATTACGGGAATGCTTTCCGTTGACAGTGGGGACATATATGTGGAAGGAGAACGGGTTGCTTTTGGCAAAAACAAGACAAACAGATATGTGGGATATCTTCCCGATGTCCCTGAGTTTTACAGTTATATGACTGCTTATGAATATTTAATGCTGTGCGGTTCTATAACAGGCATGCCGAAAATGGAAACAAAAAAGAGAGCCTGTGACCTTCTTGACATGGTAGGTCTTGAAAATAACAAAAAGCGCATCAAAGGCTTTTCAAGGGGAATGAAGCAAAGACTTGGAGTTGCACAGGCTCTTTTGCATAAGCCCAGGCTTTTGATATGCGATGAGCCCACATCTGCACTTGACCCATTGGGACGCAGGGAACTGCTTGATATCATTGTATCATTAAAGGGAGAGACAACGGTGCTTTTTTCCACCCACATACTGGAAGATGTGGAAAAGGTGTGTGACCATATTGCAATTTTAAATAAGGGAAAAATTTTACTAAGCGGAACCTTGGACGAGATAAAGACTTCCGGTGAAGGGCAAAAACAAAGTCTGGAGGAGTTATATTTATCAATGATTGTGGAGGATGAACAATGACGGCATATATTGCTTTTTTAAAAAAAGAATTTATGGAAATGGCAAGAACGGGAAAGCTGACAATATTGGCCGCTTTATTTTTGTTGTTTGGAATTATGAATCCAGCCATTGCAAAGCTGACACCTTATATTTTGAAAATGGTACTTGAAAGTGACAGCTTTCAGGAATCGGGCATTGTCGTTATTGGTGAAATTACCGTAAATGATACGGCATCATGGATACAGTTTTATAAAAATATCCCTATGGCACTTATTATATTTATTATTATGTTTAGTGGCATAATAACAAATGAGTATCAAAAAGGTACGCTCATTCCTCTTTATACTAAGGGTATATGTCCTGTTGTGGTATATCTTGCAAAGCTTACATCACTGTTTCTTACGTGGACCTTGGGATATGCACTTACCTTTGGTGTGACCTATGCATATAATCAATATTATTGGAAAAATGAAGCTGCAAAGAATATATTGTTCAGTGCTTTTATTGTTTATATTCTTGGTGTCTTTTTAATATTTCTTATGCTGCTTGTGTCAACCTTTTTAAATTCAAATACGGCTGTGATGGTGGCAACAGCATGTGTATTCTTTCTGATGTATCTTATTTCAATTGTACCCGATATAAAAAAGTATTTGCCAACAAAGCTTATGGCAGCAAATGAACTTATGGTTGGCAAATCCATGCCTGTGGATTATACTATAAGCATAGCCGTAACACTGCTTTTGTCAGTGGCATTTATGGCAGGCTCGTGTATTATTATAAAGAAAAAGCCGGTTTAGCAAAATAAACCGTGCAAGTGGGGAACAGGCATTGAAAAAATATGAACATACAATAAAAAAGGTATATCCCGGGTCGATTGCTGAGGAGCTTTCCGTTTGTGAAGGTGATGTGCTTCTTGCAATTAATAATCAGGAAATCGAGGATGTATTTGATTACAGGTATCTGATTAATGATGAATATATCGAGGTGCTTATCAGAAAGCCTGACGGTGAGGAATGGCTTCTTGAAATAGACAAGGACTATGATGAGGATTTGGGTGTGGAATTCGAAAATGACATGATGAGTGAGTATAAGTCATGCTGCAACAAATGTATTTTCTGTTTTATTGACCAGATGCCACCCAATATGAGGGAAACCCTTTACTTCAAGGATGACGACTCAAGGCTTTCTTTTTTGCAGGGAAATTATATTACATTAACAAACATGAGCGACAGGGATATAGACAGAATTATAAAAATGCAGCTTGCACCTATAAATATATCTGTTCAGACAACCAATCCCAAGCTTCGGTGTGAGATGTTAAACAATCGTTTTGCGGGAGAAAAGCTGAAATATATTGACAGGCTTTATGACGGACATGTTGAAATGAACGGACAAGTTGTGTGCTGTAAAGGTGTAAATGACGGTGCAGAGCTTGAACGTACCATCAATGATTTGGCAAATTACCTTCCGTTTATGAAAAGTGTTTCCGTAGTGCCGGCAGGAATTACGAAATACAGGGAAGGTCTTTATCCCATTGAACTTTTTAATGGGGATGAGGCAGCATATATTATAGATATGATTGAAAAATACCAAAAGAAATTTTACGGGGAGTACGGTCTTCATTTTATTCATGCAAGTGATGAGTGGTACATTATGGCAGGAAGGGATTTTCCTGAGGAGGAACGGTACGACGGATATATACAGCTTGAAAACGGTGTGGGAATGATGCGGCTTTTTATTGAGGAGTTTTCCGAGGCTGTGGCGGCTTTAAAAGAGTCCGCAGAATATGATAAATTATCAGGGGCTTTTGAGCGGACACTTACTATCGTTACGGGAAAATTAACATATGATACAGTAAAGGCATTTGCGGATAAGTTGATGGGATTGTTTCCGGGGCTTAAATTAAATGTTTTTGCAATCAGAAATGATTTCTTTGGTGAAACAATTACTGTGTCAGGGCTGATAACGGGTACGGATTTAATAAACCAGCTAAAGGAGCAAAGAGATTTGGGCTGTGAGCTTGGAGAAGCTTTGCACATACCGTCAAATATGCTTAGAAGCGGAGAAAATGTATTTTTAGATGATATCACGGTAGGGGATGTTGAAGCGGAGCTTGGCATCAGGGTAGTAGTCGTTGATACAAGCGGGCATCATTTTGTTGAGGCGATAGTGAACAGCAATTATCATATGGACAGAATCAATGATGAAGGTTTTGTGTATATAAAAGGCTTTGACTGTTAGAAAACGGAAATTCATGGGAAGTTTAATATGGATTATTGGGAGAAAATAGTGTAAAATAGCTCATATATTGTAATTAGCGGTTGTGGGAAATATTTGGTACATAACGGGAGGCTTGCAGATGATTGGAAAAGGTATAATTAAAATAGGTTTGGCTGTGGGAATGTCTCTTTTTATGGGCATCGGAAACACAGCAAATATAATGCTTGAAACTGTTGATACGGAAATTATGTCAGTTTCGGATGAGGAAAATGCTACACCATCGGATGCGGCTTCGGATGTTGTGAATGTGGATTTTGATATTCCACAGAATTATATAGATGACGGGGTACGGGTAGGTGAGTATACACCACTTTTTTCCTTGTTTGCATCAACGAAACTGCCTTCGGCATATGACGCAAGGGATTACGGAGTCGTTACATCCGTCAAAAATCAGGGCAGCTACGGAACCTGCTGGGCATTTGCTTCCATAGGAGCGGTTGAGTCCGCAGCCATATCCTCAGGGCTTGCAAAAAATCCTGATTATTCGGAATACCATCTTGCATATTTTACATACCACAATTCAAATGACCCTTTGGGCAATCTCGATGGTGATGAGACAAATGTGCTCTATAAGAATTACCTTGATATAGGAGGGAACAACTGGTTTGGCATGCTTTCCATGGCGGCATGGAGGGGACCTGCTGTGGACAGTGGCTATTTAAGCTATTCCAATGCATCACCGGATTCCTATCTTAGTGGGGAGTTTGCGTTTGCCGATGCACTTCATTTACAAAAAGCATATGTTATCTCAATGAAAAATAAGGATGACGTTAAAAAACAGATTATGCAAAACGGCGGTGTTGCGTCAGGTTTTGCTTCTTATAATGAATATTATAATTCATCAACAGGGGGATACTATCAAGATGTTTATCAGTCCACCAATCATGCCATTATGATTATTGGATGGGATGACACATACAGTAAATCTAAGTTTAACGCAAATAATCAGCCATCAGCAGACGGCGCATGGCTTGTAAAAAACAGTTGGGGAAGTTCTTACAGTTACATTTGGATTTCATACGAGGATTTGGCATTGTCTAACAATGATGCATTTTCTTTTTATCCTGAAAGTGCAGACAACTATGACTACAACTACCAGTATGACGGAACGTCAAACGCAGGAGTAACCGTCAATATGAATAATGGCGGCAGGCTGGCACAGGTATTTACCGTAAATGGAAGTGACTGGGAACGGCTCAGTGCAGTGTCAATCATGCTTTTTGATGATAACATAAGCTACGAGGTGGAGATTTACAAAAATCCGGAGCCGGGAAATCCTGAAAGTGGAACGCTTATGGAGGCAAGTACTACAAGTGGTGTGACAACTTATGCAGGCTTTTACACAATACCGTTAAGTGAACCTGTGGATTTAAAAAGAGGAGAACGTTTTTCTGTCATCTTTACAATGAGTGACCTTGATACGGATGTTGCTGACAAAGGAGTAAAGTATATGGCAGATGCAAACCACTATGTAAGAGGTACGGATGAATCGGGCAATATTATCAATATTATAGAATATATCAACCATACTGAGCCTGACCAGTCCTATGCGGGAAGTGTGGGTTTGTGGAGAGACCTTCATACGAGTTATACGCCAAGAATAAAGGCATACACAAAAGAAATTTCTCCAAAGGTTTATGTTAAGTATCTCATTGTGGATAAAACAAGGGTGGAGCTTACAAAAGGTGAGACTGCCAATATAAAAACCTTTGTACTTCCATTAAATGCGGAGAATAGGACAGTGACATACAAGTCCATGGAACCAAATTGTGTGTCGGTGGACAGCAGTGGAAATATAAAGGCTCTGGAAGCAGGCGTATTTTATATTTTGTGTACGGCATCAGACGGATACGGAGCGGCACAGATGGTAGAGGTTGTCGTAAATGTACCTGTTGAAAGTATTGGTTTAAGTAAAAACAAGTGTAATTTAAAAACAGGAGAAAGTCTGAAGCTTGAAACATATGTTATGCCTGAGGCGGCAGGAGATAAGACGGTAGTTTGGTCAACCTCAGATGCTTCTGTTGTTACGGTGTCTGAGGATGGCGAGATTACTGCTGTTTCGGCTGGGGAAGCATATGTGAGCTGTGGAGCGGCAGACGGAAGTGGCATCGTAAGTACATGCAGGGTCACAGTGTCAGAAGCGGAGGCTGTAACAGGATTTTAAGGGGCTGGCGTTTAAGTTTTAAGGAGGTTATGTATGAAGATGAAGAAAAAGCTTTTATGGGGAATTTGTTCATGGATTTTGACAGTAGCTATGGTGCTTGGCATATTTTCATGCACACAGCTTTCGGCATGTGCGTCAACTTCAAGCAGTGTCAAGGCTACAATCAATAAACAGTCAGACAGCGGGACTTGGGCAGAGTACAATTATACCGTGAAAAACGGAACCTCAAGAGCGATTACCGACGTGAAAATAAAAATACCCGTGACAGGAAATCTGGCGGGCTTTCAATGCTGGGGAATGAACGCGGTGTATAGTAATGGTGTTATTACCATTACACATACAGCACAGATAAAGGCAGGAGAGACATTCAGTTGTACCAATAATGCAAAGCTTGGATTTACGGGGGGAGCAACACTCGGAAAGCCAACCGTTACATTTACATATGCACCAAAGGAAACATCCTCTTCAAAGTTAAAATACTCAGTGACAGGTGCAACGAAAAGCTTATCAAAGAGTGAAACTCCTGTAGGCATCCACGGTGCACTTACGCTTAAAACCGTGAGCGGATATAACGCTCCAATTATTGTCGACCAAAATGGAGACCCGTACCAGTTAAGAGGTGCAAGCACACATGGAATACAGTGGTCGCAAATGTCTGCCTATGTCAATAAAAAGTCATTTCAGTCACTTCGGGATGAGTGGGGCGTAAATACCGTAAGACTTGCCTGCTATGTGACTCAGGACGGATATTTAAGGGGTCACCAGTCCGATATGGATAAAAAGATACAGGAGGGAGTTAAGGCTGCCACTGATCTTGGAATGTACGTGATTATAGATTGGCACATCCATGCGGAGAACCCTCTTGATTACATGAATGAGGCAAATACGTTCTTTAAAAAATATGCAACAAAATATAAATCCTACGACAATGTAATATTTGAGATATGCAATGAGCCTGTGGGTGTTCCGTGGTACAACGGTTCAGGACGGGATTTGTATACCTACTGCAAAAAAATAAGCAAGACTATACGAAACTGCGGCAGTAACGCACTTATCATTTGCGGAACAAATACATGGTCACAGGACGTTGACCAGGTTGCGGCAAAGCCGCTTGCAAATGATGGCATAAAAAATGTGCTTTATTCATTCCATTTTTATTCGGGCACTCATTATGGTGACCTTATGAACAAATTTAAGACGGCAAATGCCGCAGGAACTCCTGTTTTTGTAACCGAGTTCGGAGTGTGTGACGCAAGCGGAAATGGAAATTTTGATACTGCAAATGCGGATGCGTGGATTAATCTGTGTGACTCTTACAATATCAGCTATTGCTGTTGGAGTTTGTGTAACAAGGACGAGTCGGCATCCTATCTGAAACCATCCTGTACAAAGACGGAGGGCGGATGGACGTCCTCTGATGTTGCCACGACAGGAATATGGCTCATCAATACATACCGTGCACATGAGGAAAAGGAAAAGGTAAGAAGCATAAAGCTGTCGGGTAAGGGCACCATTGCTTCGGTAAATGCAGGCTATAAAAGTGCAGGAAAAGCAACGATTAAAATTACAAACAACGGCGGAGTTAATATAAAGAATCTTTCGGCGAAGCTATCCTCCGGAAAGAACTTTACAATCACCAAGAAGCTGGCAAGCACCAATCTTGCAAAGGGCAAATCTGTATCCATCCAAATCTCGCTTAAGGCGGGACTGGGAGTGGGAACCTATACGGATACCTTGACCGTGAAGACAGGTACGGTAAAGAAGACACTTAAAATTACCCAAAAGGTAACAGCAGTTCCTGTAACCTCCGTAAAGCTTGACAAGACAACGGCGGCGATAAAGGGCGGCAGTGCATTGACCTTAAAGGCAACAGTTCTGCCTACAAATGCTACCAATAAAAATGTAACATGGAGCACATCAAACAAAGAAGTGGCTACTGTTTCATCATCAGGAAAGGTAACTGCAAAAAGTACGGGAAAAGCAACAATAACTGTCAAGACAAAGAATGGTGGTTACACTGCAAAATGTGTCGTAAACGTCACAAATCCGCTGTCAGATTTTTCATTTGCAAAGGATGCAGGCAAGATAACAATAGGAGACAGTAAAAAGCTTACCATTACAACAAAGCCTGCAAATCCTGACCCATATACCATACAGTGGGAGAGTGACAATCCTGACGTGCTTTCCATAGATGCAGACGGAACCTTAACGGCAAACGATTATGGAACAGCAAATATAAAAGCTGTGGCAAACGGAATTGAAAAAACGACTGCCATTACAGTTGTTCATCCGCTTGAGGGTATACAGTTAAATGCAAGTAAGGTTATCATGGAGGAGGAACAACAGGATATCATAACAGCTTTACCTGTACCTGCTGATGCCATACTTGGTGATGTTACGTTTGTATCGGCTGATAACAGTGTGGCTACGGTTGACAGCAAAGGATGTATTACAGCAGTTCATAACGGCTCAACTGTGATTACTGCAAAATGTAGTTCGAATGGTTCAGAATTTACGGCACAATATACCGTAGAGGTATTTTATCTTACATTTAAAAATACCGAAACGAACATAAAAGACAGAACTCTTTATAATGAAATTCTTAAGAACTACGATAAAAATGGTGATGGCGCTGTTACAAGAGATGAAGTGTTGGATGTGACAGAGCTAGATTTACATGGAAAAAATATCACATCTATTGCAGGACTGAATTACTTTACGGGACTAAAAAAGCTTGATTTAAGCGGAAATGCCATAACGGACGTAAGTCCGATAGCAAACCTTTCGCTTGACTACCTGAATCTTGAAAACAATAAAATAACGAGCATAGCCCCATGGCGTGGGGGTAAGCTTGCTGCCGCCATGAAAACCGCAGCAGCTTCCCATGATATGGCATATTATGACAAGGTAACGGGAACATTGACCCAAAAGTACAGTATCGGTAAAGGAAATCAGATACAATTAAAGGAAGCGGCAACGGTACTGCCTGATAACGTGATAAATTATAAAATTAGAAAATGGAATGCTTCATCAGGAGTATACACGGCATCCACTGAAAAGTGGTCAGACAGCGAGGCTTTCATAAAGCCATACAAGTCAAAAAACCTTAAAGTAACTGTATTAACGCCAAAGAGCATAAAGATTAAGTGGTCTGCTTCAAAAAATGCAGACGGATATGAGGTTTACCGAAAGGCAAAGGGAGAAAAGAGTTACACAAAAATATACACGGCAAAAGCGGGTGTATTATCATTTATTGATAAAAAAGCGAAGAAGGGTGTCAGGTATGCGTACCGTGTCAGACCTTATGTAAGTGCAAAATATGACAATGGTAGTTCGTACCGTATATATGCACAGTACACACCGACAGTTTCCCGCACGGCAATTGTTAAGCCTTCCAAGCCGGCAAAAATATCATTGGCTGCAAGGAAGTCATACGTTAAGCTTACATGGGGAAAATCAAAGAACGCGGACGGTTACAGAATATACCGCAAGGTGTCAGGTACATCAAAGTATAAGTGTATTAAAACCATCAAGTCAGCTAAAACCTTGTCCTACAATGATAAAACTGTAAAGAAAGGTAAAAAATACACGTACAGGGTAAGACCATATATCAAGGATGCCTACGGCAGGGTCAGCTACGGAAGCTACAGCAAGGCAAAATCCGTCAAGGCAAAATAAAATATGCGACTGATTTTCTGGGGGAAAAAATGAAAGCTGAAAGCTGTGAAGTAAAAAAGGTCAAGTGAAAACAAAATAAGACTTGACATATTGCGGTTATAGTGTACAATAAAAGAGCTTAAAATTGAATAAGAAAACGGCTAGGGGGGCATAACCCGAAAGGAATTGCTGAGAGATTTTAAATCGACCCTTGGAACTTGATCCGGCTAATACCGGTGTAAGGAAGCACGTGCAATTATTATAATATCATTATGTTTATAAAAGGTTTTCGGTTGCTTTCCGAAAACCTTTTTTGTTTATTTAATAGGAAACTTCGTTTCCTATTGGCATGTTCCTGCGGAACCTGCTAAGATTCGAACTAGAGCATCGAAAGACGCTTTGTTCTGAAAATAATTGCGAAGCTGTAAAGCTTAAAAGCGTAGTTGTACAATGAGCGTTGGAGGAATACAGCTTTG
Organism: uncultured Lachnospiraceae bacterium; assembly: GCA_947652735.1. Lineage (GTDB taxonomy): Bacteria > Bacillota > Clostridia > Lachnospirales > Lachnospiraceae > Coprococcus_C. The sequence continues at coordinate 10,807 of CANTEG010000006.1, forward strand.
GAATTGCCTAAAAATAACAGGAGGAAAAATTATGAATGCAAGTGTAGCTATCCAGGTATTACCTAACGTAACTGATGACGAGGAGGTTATAAGAATCGTTGATGAGGTTATCGCTTATATTAAGAGCTTTGGTCTTTCCACATATGTAGGCCCTTTTGAGACAACCATTGAGGGCGATTATGACAAGCTTATGGAAATCGTTGCAGGTTGTCAGAAGGTTGCTATTGCTGCAGGCGGTACAAATCAGGTATCAACTTATGTAAAGATTGTGTACAAGCCTGAAGGAGAGGTGCTTACCATTGAAAAGAAAGTTTCCAAGCATCACTGATAAAATTTTGCCAGCCTCTTTATTTCTGATATTTATAGCTGCGTGGCAAATTTTATGTCAGACGGGCATATTGCCGGAATATATGCTTCCATCACCATATCAGGTTGTAAAGGCGTTTATCGGTGATTTTCCGCTGATTATGGACCATATGAAAATCACAATTTACGAGACACTGCTTGGTCTGACAATTGGAACCTTACTTGGCTTTGTGCTGGCGGTTGTCATGGACTGCTTTGGATATTTATATAAATGTATTTATCCGATGCTTGTCGTGAGCCAGACAATACCTACAGTGGCAATTGCACCTTTGCTTGTTTTGTGGATGGGCTACGGTATTGCCCCAAAGGTAACCCTGATTGTTCTGATTGTGTTTTTCCCGATAGCGGCATGTCTCATAGACGGCTTTAAGGATGCGGATGCCGATGAAATAAAGCTGCTTGAGACTATGGGTGCCAACAAATTTCAGATTTTTTGGCATATAAAGCTTCCGGGCAGCATGGGCAGATTTTTCGGTGGCTTAAGAATTGCCGTGGCATATGCGGTTGTAGGTGCAGTTGTCTCAGAGTGGCTTGGAGGCTACAAGGGGCTTGGCGTTTATATGACCAGAGTGAAAAAATCTTACTCCTACGATAAAATGTTTGCCGTTATTGTTCTTATTTCAGTACTGAGCCTGCTGCTAATCAAGGCAGTTGATATTGCGAATAAGGCAGCCATGCCTTGGAAAGGAAAAAAATAAGATGAAAAAGACAAGCTTAGGAGTCGTTTTGCTTTTCGTAATTCTTGTATTTACAGGATGTGGAGGAGAAAAAAAGAAGGATAAAGCGGAAATAACAATGGTGCTTGACTGGACACCGAACACAAACCACACAGGGCTTTATGTGGCGGAGAAGCTGGGATATTTTGAGGATGCCGGACTTGAAGTCAACATAATTCAGCCTCCTGAAAATGGTGCTACTGATTTGGTTGCATCGGGAAATGCACAGTTCGGAATTGATTTTCAGGAGTATCTCGCAGCGGCATGGGGAACCGATAATCCCCTTCCTGTAACCGCAGTTGCAGCAATTTTACAGCACAATACATCAGGTCTTGTATCACTTGCAAGTGAGGGGATCGACAGTGCAAAAAAGCTTGAGGGTAAACGATATGCCACATGGGAAATTCCGATTGAACAGGGGATTTTGAAGGATGTGGTAACTATGGCTGGAGGAGATTTTGATAAGGTGGAGCTTATTCCTGCATATGTAAGTGATATCGTTGCAGCACTAAATTCGGATATTGACTGTGTGTGGATTTACTACGGCTGGGACGGAATTAAGCTAGAGGCAGAACATATAGATACAAACTTTATTTTATTTAAGGATATTAATGGAACCTTTGATTTTTACAGCCCTGTCATTATTGCAAATGATGACTTCCTTAAGGAAAATCCTGACGAGGCAAAGGCGTTTATGCAGGCAGTAAGAAAAGGCTATGAGTATGCCGCTGAAAATCCTGACGAGGCTGCTGAAATTTTACTTGAGTATGTTCCTGAGCTTGACGCTGATATGGTAAAGGCAAGTCAGCAGTATTTAAGCAAACAATATGTTGCAGAAGCAGAATTTTGGGGTATAATTGATAAGGACAGATGGGACGGCTTTTACAATTGGGTAAATGAAAACGGATATGTGGAAAAGCCCATTGCCGAGGGAACGGGCTTTACGAATGAATACATTGAATAAAGCAAAGGCAGGATAGGAAATGATGAAGCTTAGTGTAAATAATGTGAATGCTTCCTATGATGAACATGCCGTGCTGGATAACATTTGTATGACATTAAACGAAGGAGAATTTGTCTCACTGGTAGGTTCAAGTGGTGTGGGTAAAACGACATTGTTTAATATAATAGCAGGTTTAATTTCTCCGGTTTCGGGCATGGTTACATTAGATGGAGCTGATATTACGGGCCAGACAGGACATGTGGGATATATGCTTCAAAAGGATATGCTTCTTCCATATAAGACCGTGTTAGATAACATTGCACTGCCTCTTGTTATAGGAAAGGAAAAAAAGCAGGAGGCGCGAGAACAGGTTCTTCCCTACATGGATGAATTTGGACTTAAGGGTTATGAGAAGAAATATCCCAATATGCTTTCGGGGGGGATGAAGCAGAGGGCAGCATTACTCAGGACTTACATGCAAAGGAAGCAGGTGATGCTGTTGGATGAACCGTTTAGTGCAATTGATGGCATAACGAGAGCAAACATGCATAGCTGGTACAGAAGCATCGTTGATAAGCACAGGCTTTCTACAATACTGATTACACACGATATTGAGGAAGCGGTAAGTCTGTCAGACAGAATATATATTATGTCGGGTAAGCCGGGAAAAATAGTGGATGAATTATCTATAAAAAGGGAAGGTTCCCTACAGGAGTTTATGCTGTCGGAAAAATTTCTTCAATACAAAAAGCATGTAATCGGCAGGCTGTAGTTTAAGAGGTGGCGGAGTGGTATATGTAGCATTAATTTTTATACTGGCTGTTAGCATCGTTTTTTTAATCAGCTTTTTTGAGTGCAGAAAATTAAAGGTGACACACTATGAAGTTGGGTCGGAAGGAAAGCTTCCGACCCCTGTTAAATTTGCTTTTATAGCTGACATGCACTGCTGTTTTGAAAATGGAGAAGCTATCATTAATCAGCTTACAGACGAGAAGCCTGATGCCATTATTCTGGCAGGGGACATGATAGTGTGCAGTGCCAAACGGGAACAAGAAATATACGTCATGTCTGATTTTATAAACCGCCTGTCGGAAATTGCTGATGTATATTATGGAATGGGAAACCATGAAAGGGAAATGGAAACAGACACGGGGCTTACAGCATTGTGGGAAAATTATGTGTCACGGCTGAATGATAAAGTAAGACTTTTGAGGAACGAAACAGAACCGTTAAATATAAAGGGAAACCATATTCGGATTTGTGGACTTGATATCCCTGTAAAATATTACAAAAAGTTTCAAAAAGATAAGCCTGATATTGGGGAACTGCAATCTCTTGTGGGAATAAGTGACAAATCGGCATATACTATACTTATAGCCCATAATCCTGATTTTTATCATACATATTCTGCATGGCAGCCTGATATTATTTTATCGGGGCACAATCATGGAGGATTGTTACGGCTGCCTGTTTTAGGAGGGGTGATTTCTCCGAAGCCGAGACTTTTTCCAAAATATGACTATGGAATGTATCATGACAATAAAACAAAGATGATAGTGACAAGCGGTGTGGGAAGCCATTCTGTTATGGTTAGGGTGAACAATATTCCCGAGCTTGTAATTATAAATATCAAATCATAGATTATTTTGCTGTTTATGTTGAAAAAAATGCATATTTAATATAATATAGTATGGCATGGATAAAACATTACATGCATTGTCGGCCTGTTTGGCAAACATTGATTTTGTTTTTATGGAGAAATGCATTTCATAGGCATATTTCTATAGGAATTTGTTAAGGAATGGGCGTATGTTAATTGACATAGGAGCGGAATATGAAAAATAAAAAGAAAAAATCCCAACAGGAAAAAATAAATAACGATAAATTGAATAATGAGAACGTTGATAAAGATAAAGCAGTAAACAACGATAAAACGACAGATAAAAAGCAGTCAGACAATAGACGGGATACTATGTCAGATAAAGGTTCTAAGGAAAATGGTGACGAGGTGGCTGCTACAATGGAAGCAGCAGTGCCATATGTTGACCCGACTGTTGACAAATACAAGAAAAAGAAAAAGGTTGCAAGAATTGTGACCATCTCGGTTGTATCGGCTCTTGTGCTTATATACATAGCAGGATTTTTTATAAGCAGCATGTTCTTTTACGAAAACACAATTATAAATGGAGTGGATGTGTCGGGGAAGAAGCTTGAGGATGCAGAAAAGCTTTTAAAAAAGGAAATGAATGCGTATACGCTCCAGCTTGATTTTACAAACGGGACACAGACAATCAAAGTTGGTGACGGAGGGCTTTCCCTCTCACTTGCAGAGACGATTCAGGATGTTAAGCAAAGACAAAAACCGTATTTGTGGTTTCTGCATTTTGGCAGTAAGTATGTATATGACATAAAGTACAAAACATACTATGATGAAAAGAAATTGAGCGAGCTTGTTATGTCCTACGACCAGATGCAGACTAAAAATATGAAGAAGTCAACGGATGCCGTGGTTGATATTTCATCAGGAGCTGCTGTTATTGTGCCTGATGAAACGGGAACGGAGCTTGATACGGATAAGGTTTTAAAAACCGTTAAGGATGCCCTTAATGAAGGGGTTCATTCCATAAATATTGCTGAGGCAGGCTGTTATATTGAGGCGGAAGTAAAAGAAGATTCTGAGCAGATTTTAAAGGGATATCAGGAGGCAGAAGATTTCCTTTCTATAGAAGCAGTATACGATTTTAAGGGATATAAGGTTTCCATACCGAAGGAAGAACTGGCTAAGATGGCATATATTGATAGCCGTGGAGAGCTTAAAATATCAAAAGATAAGGTAAATGCATACGCTGCTAAATTTGCAGAGCAATATACAACAAAAGGCACCGAAAGAAAATTTAAAACACATGACGGTGACATTATAGGCATATATGGCCAGTATTACGGCTGGGTTATAGATGGTGAAAAAGAGGCTGAGGAGCTTTACGAACTTATATGTAAAAAGAAAAGCTTTGTAAAGGAGCCGGCATGTGAGAGAACCGGATATGCAATGAGTGATATGAATGACATCGGAGGTACATACATAGAGATAGACCTGACAAACCAGCATTTGTATTACTATGTGGGCGGTAAGCTTGTTTTGGATAATGATATCGTGAGCGGATGGTTAAATAATCCGAATAATTATAAAACACCGGGCGGACTGTTTGGTATGGACAACAAAGCCTATAAGGTTATTTTAAGAGGTGAAAATTACGCAACTCCAGTAACTTATTGGATGGGCTTTAATGGTGGAATCGGAATACATGATGCAACATGGAGAAGCGAATTTGGCGGAACCATATATGTCAATAACGGCTCTCATGGCTGTATCAATCTGCCTATATCGTTTGCAGCCCAGGTATATGAAATTGCAGACCCGGGTATGCCCGTACTTTGTTACTGGCTTGATGAAGTTCCACATTATTAATACTTAAAGGAAGACGGGAGCAGGTATGAATAAAGAGTTATTTCGAAAATTAATAGAACAAAAATTTATATTTTTGGATGGTGCCACAGGCAGTAACCTGATTGATGCAGGTATGCCGGTAGGTGTATGTCCTGAAAAATGGATACTTGAGCATCCGAGAGAACTTATAAAACTTCAAAGGGAATATATAAAGGCAGGAAGCAGCATAGTGCTTGCACCTACATTTACAGCGAACAGAATCAAGCTTGCCGAGTATGGTTTGGAAAACGATATTGTATCAATCAATCAGGGGCTTGTTGCCCTTTCCAAGAAGGCAGTTGCCGAGGAGGGATACCGGGCATATGTTGCGGGAGACATGACAATGACAGGAAGACAGCTTGAGCCTGTCGGAGATATGCCTCTTGAGGAGCTGATTGACGTATATAAGGAGCAGGCAGCCATTTTGGTTGACGCAGGGGTGGATTTGTTTATAGTAGAGACGATGATGAGTCTTGCAGAAGCGAGAGCTGCACTGATTGCCATAAAGGAAACCTGCGACCTTCCTGTTATGGTGAGTATGACATTTAATGAGGACGGAAAAACTCTCTTTGGAACAACACCTGAGGCAGCCGTGGTTGTACTTCAATCTTTGGGTGCCGATGCAGTTGGTCTTAATTGTTCAACAGGGCCTGAGGAAATGCGCGGTTTGGTTGAAAAAATGATGCTGTATGCAAAGGTACCTGTTTTTGCAAAGCCGAACAATGGAATGCCACAGCTTGTTGACGGTACCACAAAATATACAATGACTCCGGGCGAGTTTGCAGAACACGGGGTGAATTTGGTTGATGCAGGAGTCAGCATAATAGGCGGATGCTGCGGAACGAAGCCGAAGCATATTGAAGCATTAAAAAGAAGAGTAAAAAATGGTATATATGCGGATGATGAGCCACTTTATCCAAGGGCTGTTGCCAGTGAGGGGCTTGCTGTACCAATAGATATTGATTCACGATTTTTAATCATAGGTGAAAAAATAAATCCTACGGGCAAACGTGCCTTTCAGGAGGAATTGAGACAGGGAAAGCTTGACAAGGCAGTACAGTTTGCCGAAACACAGACTGCCTGTGGGGCAGACATTCTTGATGTTAACATGGGCGTAAATGGAATAGATGAATGCGAAATGATGCAGGAAGCAATCAAGCAGGCGATATCAGTTACTGACAGACCCCTTTGCATTGACTCAAGCCATATTCATGTTATTGAAGCTGCTTTAAGGCTTTATCCGGGACGTGCAATCATAAATTCAATATCATATGAGGAAAAGAAATGCCGTCCGCTTATGAAAATTGCAGCAAAGTATGGGGCAATGTGTATTTTGCTTCCGCTTTCGGACGATGGAATACCTGAAACGCTTGAGGAGAGAAAGGACATTATCAATAAACTGATTGCTGTTGCCGAGGAGGAGGGCGTTTCTAAGGACAGCTTGATTGTGGATGGTCTGGTTGCTACAGTTGCAACGGACGGTAGGGCAGCATTTCTTGCAATGGATACTATTGATTATTGCAAAAATGAACTTGGTCTACCAACGGTATGCGGATTATCCAATATTTCATTCGGGTTGCCTGAGAGAATCAATGTAAATACTGCATTCCTTACAATGGCAATATCAAAGGGACTTACAATGGCTATCTGTAATCCTGAGCAGTCATCCCTTGTAAATGCAGTTTATGCAACGGATATGCTTTTGAATAAAAAGGGAGCAGATATTCATTATGTTGAAAAAGTGATTCCTATGGCGGTTGTTGAAAAAGGAAAGGACGAGTCTTCAGACAGTAAAGCAGGTATCGAGGGAAGCAAAATATTTGTGGATGTGGTCAAGGGAAATAAGTCGTCGATATTAGATGATTTAAAGGAGGCAATCGCTTCAGGTGAAAAGCCACAGGGCATCATAGACAAGGAACTGATTCCTGCCATAAACAAGGTAGGCGATTTATTTGAAAAAAAGGTTTATTTTCTTCCACAGCTTATTGCAGGCGCTACAGTTATGGATATGGCAGTAGAATATTTAACACCGCTTCTTTCAAACAAAAAAAAGAAAGCAAAGGGCACGGTTGTCATGGCAACGGTGGAGGGAGATATACACGATATAGGAAAAAATCTTGTAATTCTCATGTTGAAAAACTATGGTTACAATGTTGTTGACCTTGGCAAGGATGTTTCTGCGGATGTTATACTTGCAGCAGCAAAGGAGCATGATGCACAAATTATAGGCCTGTCAGCACTGATGACAACAACAATGATGCGCATGAAGGAGATTTGTGACAGGGTAAGAAATGAAAAATTACCTTACAAAGTAATTATTGGCGGAGCTGTCGTATCACAAAATTTTGCCGACGAAATAGGAGCACATGGATATTCAAAGGATGCCAATGATGCGGTGAAGGTAGTGGAGAGACTATTGACAGACTAAGTCTAAATGGTTAAAATAAGGTCTAATAGGACGAAAGGTGGATACATAAATATGAGGAAGATGGTATTATCATTGTTAGTAGACAACACTTCAGGTGTTTTGAGCAGAGTATCCGGTATGTTTAGCCGCAGAGGATATAATATTGACAGCTTATCAGTGGGTGTTACGGAGGATCCTAAGTACTCACGTATGACTGTTGCCGTCAGCGGTGATGACAGAATTCTTAGTCAGATTCAAAAACAGCTTCTTAAGCTTGAGGATGTGATAGCAATTAAGGAGCTTAAGGATGGGGCCTCCGTATGCCGTGAACTTCTTCTTGTAAAGATAAAGGCATCTTTGGAGGAGAGACAGCAGATTATTTCGTTGACAAATGTGTTCCGGGCAAATGTTGTTGACGTGTCTTCGGACTCCGTTATGATTGAGATAACAGGAAATGTAAACAAAATAGAAGCTTTTATATCATTGTTGGATGGATTCCAGATTGATGAGATGGTTCGTACAGGACTTACAGGTCTTACAAGAGGAAATGGTGAGTAAATCACCAGCTATATACGATGTCATTACTTTAGAAAGTAATAACTATAAATTTTAATTTTTCTAGGAGGAAATAAAAATGTCAGCAGATGCAAAGATTTATTATCAGGAAGATTGTAATCTTTCGGTTTTAGATGGAAAGACAATTGCAATTATCGGTTATGGTAGCCAGGGACATGCACATGCGCTTAACCTGAAAGAGTCAGGTTGCAATGTCATTATTGGACTTTATGAGGGAAGCAAATCATGGGATAAGGCTGTTAAGCAGGGCTTCGAGGTATTTACGGCTGCGGAGGCTGCAAAGAAAGCTGATATTATCATGATTCTTATAAATGATGAGAAGCAGGCAGCTATGTACAAGAAGGATATTGAGCCAAATCTTGAGGCAGGAAATATGCTTATGTTTGCTCATGGATTTGCAATTCATTTCAATCAGATTATTCCACCAGCAGATGTGGATGTTACAATGATTGCACCTAAGGGACCTGGACATACAGTACGTAGCGAGTATCAGGCAGGTAAGGGTGTTCCTTGTCTGGTTGCAGTTCATCAGGACGCTTCAGGACAGGCAAAGGAGAAGGCACTTGCATATGCACTCGGAATTGGCGGAGCAAGAGCAGGTGTTCTTGAGACTACATTCAGAACAGAGACAGAGACTGATCTCTTTGGTGAGCAGGCAGTGCTTTGCGGTGGTGTGTGTGCACTTATGCAGGCTGGTTTTGAGACTCTTGTTGAGGCAGGATACGATGAGAGAAATGCATACTTTGAGTGTATCCACGAAATGAAGCTTATTGTTGATTTGATTTACCAGTCAGGTTTTGCTGGAATGAGATATTCCATTTCAAATACAGCAGAGTACGGTGATTATATAACAGGTCCTAAGGTTATTACTGAGGATACAAAGAAGGCAATGAAGCAGATATTAAAGAACATTCAGGATGGTTCATTTGCTAAGGAGTTCCTTCTTGATATGTCACCAGCAGGCGGACAGGCACACTTTAAGGCTATGAAGAAGCTTGCAGCAGAGCATCCGTCAGAGAAGGTTGGAGAAGAAATCCGTAAGCTGTATAGCTGGAATGACGAAGGAAAGCTTATCGATAACTAAAAATATTCATAATATTTAAAATAAAGGATATCATAACTTTATAAACATCAAAGGATATGGGGGACATTATTTAAAAGATGTCCCCTTTTTGTCACTATGGAGGTAACCAATATGAATAATAAAATTAAGAAAATAATTATATTAGGTGGAATGCTATTAAGCGGAATTCTATTCGTATTGGGGTTTACCAATGCAGACGCAGAGATTACAATTAAAAAAAAGGATAACCGGCAGGAAATAAAAACAGAAAAGACAGTGAAAGCCGAAAAGACGGTGGAAACGGCAAAAACGTTAGAAAAGGCAAAGACGGGAAAAGCGGTAAAGCGGAAGGGCTGGTATACTGCAAAAAGCGGAAGAAAATATTATTATAAAGCAGACGGAACACCAGTGAAAAATCGTGCATACAGAATAAATGGGAATTTATACCTATTTAGCAAGTCAGGCATACTATGTACAAAGCCAGGGTTTAAAACATTAAACGGGAAAAGATATTATCTTAGAAAAAATGGTACACTTGCGGTAGGCTACCGAAAAATAGGTGATGATTATTATTATTTCAGCAAGACGGGTGTAATGTATAAAAATAGATGGGCATATGCAAGAGGCTACAAATTTTATTTTGGAAAAAACGGAAAAAGACTGACGGATGTAGATGCAGTACTGGGAAAACGAAGCTCATACAGCATAGAGGTCAATAAAACAAAAAATACCGTTACCATATATGCAAAGGATGGAAACAAGGGATATACCATTCCCGTAAAAACATTTGTGTGTTCCACAGGTGACAGCACCCCTACAGGTGTATTTTCCACACCGTACAAGTACAGATGGCTAGGTCTTGTGGGACCGTGCTGGGGACAATGGTGTACACAGATACAGGGAAATTACCTGTTCCATTCCGAGTGCTATACTGAGCCAAATGATAACAATTCGCTTGATGTTGCGGAATATAACAAAATAGGAACAACCTGCTCGCATGGATGTATAAGATTAAGGGCAGGAGATGCAAAGTGGATATATGATAACTGTTCCTTAGGCACAAAAGTAACTATTTTTACCAGCAATAAAAACGGACCATTTCCAAAGCCGACGGAAAAAAAGTTGAAATCGTGGCATACATGGGACCCTACGGACCCTGATATGATGTATAAATGCCGACAGTCAGGGTGCAGGCATTAAGTGGTAATACCTTGACACGATGCCGTCAATATTTATATTGAAATTTGGGGTATGATTTGGTAAAATTGAAGTAGCTTATTTTGACATAAGAATTTATAATGCGAAGGAGATATTATGCATGGATGATAAGATTAATGTTCTTGGGTCAACGAGGACGAAAATTACTTTGGCACAGGTTTTTCTGATTCTTGTCTCAGGACTTGTGATGTATTTTACATTCAATGTAAATGTAAAAAAATCAATTAAGGATGTAAACAAAAATTACATTCAGGATTTAGCAATTTCTTATGGAAAGAGTGTAGATTCTGAAATAGGATTTCACGGGTTAGAGGACGCATTGTCTGTTGATTCCCTGGGTAATCTTTTGGCTGATAAGGGATTACAGGGAGTATCAAGCAGCTATATTTATGTTGTATCTCCTGATGGAACCATGCTTTATCATCCTACAGCAGATAAAATAGGAAAGCCAGTTGAAAATGCGGCTGTGAAACAGACGGTAGCAGATATCAGTGCAGGTAAAAAGGTACAAAATGCTGTTATCAGCTATGAATTTAAAGGTTCACAAAAATATGCGGGTGTATATGTAAATGAAGAACAACAGTACATACTTGTCTGTACCGCTGATGAGGACGAGCTTTTAGGCTCCATTAAGGACATATCAAAAAGCGGTCTTTTGAGACTTGTTCTCGTAGTTATTTTTGGCTTGGGTGTAGGTGCTCTTTTCTCAGCGCTTATATTTAAGCCTATCAATGATATTTCAAAGTTTACGGTGAAAGCATCAACCATGGATCTTACTATGGATAGTGAGCAGCAAAGATTGAATGGACGCCATGATGAGAGCGGCAGGATGAGCAGGGCACTTTCTAAGCTGTTGGAAGAAATGCAGGCTGTTGTCGGTGATATTAAGACAAGAAGTGATAACGTAATGAATGCAGCGGACGCGCTGAATGTAGACGCAAACGAAACCACAACAACAATGGAGCAGGTTGAAAATGCCGTAAATGATATCGCACAGGGAGCTTCTTCCCAGGCTGAGGAAACCCAGAAAGCGACAGAGAATGTTATGGTTATGGGTAACATGGTACATGAGACCAATGACGAGGTTAACAAGCTTCTGAAGTATGCTGAGGGAATGAAAGAGTCCACGGATTACGCAAAGAATATTCTTGCCAGACTGAATGAGGTCAACAAGAAGGCTGAGGAATATATTGACGTAATAGCAAATCAGACTAATACTACAAATGAGTCTGCACTTAGAATCAGTGAGGCTACAAAGCTTATCACCTCTATTGCAGAGGAGACAAACCTTCTTTCATTGAATGCGTCAATTGAGGCAGCACGTGCAGGTGAGCAGGGCAGAGGCTTTGCAGTTGTTGCTGCTGAAATACAGAAGCTGGCAGAACAGTCAAACGAGTCTGCAAGACAGATAGAAGATATTATACAGGTGCTTCTTTCCGATTCGGAAAAAGCAGTTGAGACAATGTATGACGTTAAGGAAATCATTCGTGCACAGAGTGAGCAGGTGGAACAGACTGACACTGCATTTGACCAGATTAATGATGGTGTAAGCTATTCTATTGATGGAATTAACCGTATATCCGTTAAGACGGAAATGCTTGATGAGGCAAGAGTCAATGTTGTAGATGTTGTACAGAATCTTACGGCTATTGCAGAGGAAAATGCTGCAAGTGCAGAGGAGACATCTGCATCTGTATGTGAGGTTACATCAATTGTTGAGGATATTTCCTGCAAATCAACTGCACTCAAGGAGATTGCACAGGAGCTTGATAAGAGTATGGATATTTTCAAACTCTAAACAAAATATATGATATCGTTCTTATATGGGCTGTTGCACTTTTGCGGCAGCCCTTTCAAGTTGTATTTTTAGTGATTTTATGGTATGTTTATCATTATTGGGTACAATTAATTTTGTATGAAAAAACCTGTTAAAAAGGAGGGCTCGTTGAATGACATGCTTAGAAGCGCAATCAAATATTTTGTCATTTGTAGAAGAACAGCTTCCGGAAGATAAAAAGGTAGAGTTTGTAAAGCATATGAGGCATTGCAGTAACTGTAAAGAGGAACTTGAGATATATTATACCCTGATAGTTGGTATGCGACAGCTCGATAACAATGAGGAACTGTCACTGGATTTTAAATACAGACTTGATGAGGAACTTACACGAATTGAAAATAAGGCGAAAAAGGCAAAACGGTTTAAGGTTTCGTCATTTAGCATTGTGTTTACATTTATGGTTGTTGTGATGTTTTTCTTTTATAGCAGATGTCTTCTTAAGGTGTATAACATTGAACAGTTTATGAAAAAGCAGGCACAGGGAGAGACATATTTTTATGATGAATTTGGTGAGTATCTGAGTGTTTGCCGTGATGATGCAGTTGCAAGGAAAATTCGGGAAAATACACAGGAAAAATTGACCTTCTATGACAAAATCAGAATATATAATACGGTGAATAGTTTTATAATCATACAGGAACAGGAATAAATAATGGAGGTCATAAGGATGAATAAGCTTTTATTGGTAGACGGAAACAGTATTTTAAACAGGGCATTTTACGGGCTTCCTGAACTTACAACAAAGGACGGGAGACATACAAATGCGGTTCTGGGATTTTTAAATATAATTTTAAAAGTCATTGACGAGGAGGAGGCAACGAATTTATGCGTTGCCTTTGATGTAAAGAAAAAGAACTTCAGACATGATATGTATGAGGCGTATAAGGGAACAAGAAAGCCTATGCCGGACGAGCTAAGGGAGCAGCTTCCGATTATTAAGGAGGTTCTTAAGGCGATGAACGTGGCTACCGTGGAACAGGAGGGCTATGAGGCAGATGATTTGCTTGGAACCATGTCAAGAATGGGACAGGCACAGGGCTATAAGGTTACAGTATTGTCGGGAGACCGTGACTTACTGCAACTTGCAACCGAGGATATTCTGATAAGAATTCCAAAAACGAAAGCAGGAAAAACGGTAATAGAAAATTATTATGCCGATGACGTGAAAACTCTGTACGGAGTTGACCCAATTACGTTTATTGATATGAAAGGGCTTATGGGTGATACGTCTGACAATATTCCGGGAGTACCTGGGGTAGGAGAGAAAACGGCAAAAAAGCTGCTTGTGGAATACGGCTCTCTGGATGGGATCTATGACTCAATTGACGGCATGAAGAAAAGCAAGCTAAAGGATAACCTGTGTGAATTTAAGGAGCAGGCATATCTTTCAAAGCAGCTCGCCACAATCAAGCTTGACTGCCAGATTGACATAGACCTTAAGGATAGTGCGTACATTGATCCGTTTAATACCACTTCCTTTGAACTGTTTAAGGAATTGGAATTTAAAAGTCTCATGAATAGATTTGATGCTGATGACAGGGCAAATGACAGCATGAAAATGGATGTTGTTCTTGTGGAGGACTTTGATGCTTACAATGACCTGATGCAACAGGCGCAAAAAGCAGGTTTGATTGGATTTTCTTATATTGAGGCACATGGCAGGACAATCGGTGCTTCCGTATGTCTTGATAAAGAAAAGGCGTATATTATAAAATTTATTAATTTCATTTCTGACAACCTGTTTGCAGAGGGGCTTTTATCTCTTTGCAAGGCGGGGCACGCAATGTGTTGTTTGGATGTTAAGTCGCAGCTTCCGTATGTGGAGCTTTGCGAAGATTATAATATATTTGACTGTGGGATTGCAGCATATCTGCTTAATCCATTAAAGGATAAGTACGAATATGATGATATTGCAGATACATTTCTTGGTGTGTCTGTAAAAGAAAAAAAAGAGCTTATAGGCAAGAAACCGATTGATGACAGTTCCTTTGATGATAAGGAGATTATGGAATATTTTGCATATTTGTCTGTTGTACCTGCAATGGCTGCGGATAAAATAAAGGACAGACTTATTGAGTGCAAGATGGATAAGCTTTACACCGATATAGAGTATCCATGTGTATTTTCTCTTTATGATATGGAAAGAAACGGAATCAGGGTTGATAAGGCAGGGCTTCAGGTATATGGTGACAGGTTAAAGGATAGAATCGCACAAATTACAACGGAAATATATGAGCTTTGCGGATGTGAGTTTAACATTAATTCTACAAAACAGCTTGGAGAGATTTTGTTTGAAAAATTAGGATTAAAGAGTGGAAAGAAGACAAAGACAGGATACTCAACAAATGTTGAGGTACTGGAAAAAATAGCAGGAGAGCATCCGGTCATCCCGCTTATTTTGGAATACAGACAGCTTACAAAGCTTAACTCCACCTATGTGGAGGGTTTATCTGTGTTTATCGGGGAGGACGGAAGAATACACGGAAAGTTTAACCAGACAGTTACTGCTACGGGAAGAATAAGCTCCACGGAACCGAATTTGCAGAATATTCCCACAAGGCTTCCATTGGGCAGGGAAATACGAAAAGTATTTGTGCCTGAGGACGGATATACATTTTTGGATGCTGATTACTCGCAGATAGAGCTTCGGGTGCTTGCCCATTTGTCAGGAGATGCGACTCTTATAGATGCATATAATAAAGACTCGGATATCCATGCAATCACTGCGTCGGAGGTTTTTGACGTGCCGATCAATGAGGTTGACGACCTTATGAGGCGAAAGGCAAAGGCTGTTAATTTTGGTATTGTATACGGAATCAGTTCCTTTGGTCTTGGACAGGATTTGGATATATCCAGAAAAGAGGCGGAGGGGTATATACAAAAGTATTTTGACACATACGGAAAGGTCAAGGAATTTCTTGATAAAACCGTCACGGATGCCAAGAAAAACGGTTATACACTTACAATGTTTAACAGGAGAAGACCGATTCCTGAGCTTGCATCGTCAAATTTTATGACAAAAAAATTTGGTGAGCGTGCAGCAATGAATTCACCTGTCCAAGGTACTGCTGCGGACATCATTAAGATAGCAATGATAAGGGTAAATAAAGAGCTTAAAAACAGAAAGCTAAAGTCTAGGCTTGTACTGCAAATTCACGATGAGCTTCTTGTGGAAACCCATTTGGATGAGCTTGATGAGGTAAAGGAAATTATGGTGTCAAACATGATGGCGGCAGCGTCACTTGCCGTTAATCTCATTGTTGACATTCACAGCGGAAACAGTTGGTTTGAAGCAAAATAAAAATATATTTGGGGAAGCAGATGAAAATACTTGGAATTACGGGCGGAGTAGGCTCAGGCAAGAGCAGAATTTTATATGATTTAAAGGAAAACCATGATGCATATGTGGTTGAGGCGGACAAGCTGGCACATGAATTAATGGAGCCGGGTATGGATGTTTATAAGGCGGTTTTGGAGCAGTTCGGGACGGATATTTTATCAGATGAACCGCCATACAAAATTGACAGGGGAAAGCTTGGAAAAATAGTATTTAGTGATAGGGAACAACTTGAGGCACTTAACAAAATAACCCACCCAATTGTGAAGCGGCATATACTTAAACTCATTGAAGAACAAAGAAAACTTAATCAACACAAGCTTTTTGTTATTGAAGCAGCACTTTTAATCCAAGATGGATATAAAAGTATATGTGATGAGATATGGTATGTAATGGTTGACAGGGAGGAGAGAATCAGACGTCTTTGCGCCCAAAGAGGCTACGACAGGAAAAAATGTATTCAAATGTTTGAAAGTCAGGAGCCAGATGAATATTATAAAAAATATGCAGATTTCACTATAAATAATCAAACAGACTATGAAAATTCAGCAAAACAGATAAATGTGCAGTTGAATAAATTTATGTCAGATGATATAATACTATAAATGTGCGTATCGGAGGAAAAATATGGCTGCATTAACCAAATATCCTGAACCACTGGTTTTTGGACTTGATATTGGTACCCGAAGTATTGTTGGTACCGTAGGATATAAGGAACAGAATAAATTTAATGTTGTTGCCATGGCTGTCAAGTACCATGATACAAGGTCTATGATAGACGGACAAATACATGACATTGCCAAAGTCAGCGAGGATATTGTATACGTTAAGGATGAGCTTGAAAAGCAGCTTAACGGAAGAAAACTTAAGGATGTATGTATTGCGGCTGCCGGACGCGTTCTTAGAACTGCTGTTGGACATGGAGAGTATGAGTTCAACGAAAATACGGTTATTACACAGGAATATATTCATTCAATAGATTTGATAGGTGTTGAAAATGCCCACAATATTGTTCTGGAAAATCTGTCTGAGGACAGGGAGACAACAAAGTACTATTGTGTGGGATACACGGTTATCAAATATTATTTAAATGACTATGAAATACATAATCTCGAAGGCCATAAGGGTGTAAAGATAGGCGCTGATGTTTTGGCAACATTCTTGCCGGAAGAGGTTGTTAGCAGTCTTTATTCTGCCGTTGAGCTTGCAGGGCTTGATGTGACAAATCTTACATTGGAGCCGATTGCTGCCATCAATCTTGCAATACCTGAGAATTACAGGCTTCTTAACATTGCACTTGTAGATGTTGGTGCAGGTACATCTGATATCTGTATCACAAAGGACGGAAGTATTATAGGTTACGGAATGATTCCTGCTGCCGGCGACGAGCTTACGGAAGCCTTGATAAAAAAATATCTGATAGATTTTGATACTGCCGAGATGCTGAAAACAGCAAGCCCTAAGAGAAAGGTTATAAACTACAAAGATATCATGGGGATTGCACACAAGATAAACGCAGAAGAAATCAGTGCTACTTTAGAGAGTGTAAAAAAGGATATCACAAGTAAAATTGCGGGTAAGATTATATCACTGAACGGTGGTGTTCCTGTAAGTGCAGTATTTGTTGTGGGTGGAGGAGGAAAGCTTCTTGGCTTTACCGACTATCTTGCGGACGAGCTTGGACTTTCCCATGACAGAGTTGCAATTAGGGGACAGGAGGTAATGAACGATGTAAATTTCCTTGTTGAAAATGTGAAAAAGGATGCATTGTTTGTTACACCTATTGGAATATGTTTAAGCTTTTTTGACCAAAAGAACAACTTTATATTTGTAAATGTAAATGGAAGCAGGGTCAAACTTTATAATAATGACAGGCTTACAATATTTGATGCGGCAGTCCAATATGGTCTTCCGAATGACAAGCTTTTCCCAAAGAGAGGGAAAGATATAACATTTAAGATAAACGGAAAGACAAGGATTGTGCGTGGGTATGACGGTGAAGCAGCCGTGATTAAGCAAAACGGCAGAATTGTCGGCATGAACGCAGCCATTGAAGCAAATGACAAAATTGAGGTTGTTGCTTCCACTGTGGGTGAGCAGGCAAACATTGAACTCGGGTCACTTCCGGAGTACAGTGGAACACTTAAGTTTGTGGTAAACAATGCGACTATTGTATGCCCTAAATTTGCAGTGGTAAATGGCCGCCCTGAAACACAGACTTACAATATACAGGATGGCGACGATATAGAAATGCAGCCATATTATACGTTGGAGCAGCTGCTTTATTTTATGGATGTAAAGCCAGAGGGCAGGATATTGGTCAATAATAAGGATGCAGAACCATCGGACAAGATATATGAAAATTTTGTCGTTGAATGGACGGATGATATCAGTTTTGATGATTTGCCTGTGGAAGAAAAAGTACAGGAACTGGCAGAAGTTGTGGAAACGGAAGAAACAGGAGAAATAGAAGAAACGGGCGAGGATGCGGCACCAAAGAGATCTGCGATGGCTGACCTCCACATCATTGTTAACAGTGCACCTGTTACTCTTAAGGGAAAAGATAAGTATTTGTTCGTGGATATATTTGACTTTTACGATTTTGACCGTTCCAAGGTTCAGGGAAGCAAATTAATTACGAATGTCAGAGGACGTCATACTGATTATTTGGATCAGATTTATGAGGGTGATGTTGTGGAAATTTATTGGGAGAAATAATAATGAGTAAATTTGATTTATCAAATTTTATAAAAAACAAGCACCTGTATAATAGGCTGATATATATTTTGATGATATTATTTGCTGTTTTATACAGAGTTACAAACGAATACACCAACACAGTGCTCACCGTGTTATTTTGTATTGTTGTGCTTGCATTTGCTATTGCTGATGAAATAATTAATAAACGGGATGATGAGAAATCAAAAAAAACAGTCCTTATCCTGAGATGGGTGCAGATTTATGCATTTGCAGCCATTGAAATTTTTGTACCCCACAATATTATGTTATTTGCAGTGATAACATTTTTTTCAACTATTTTATGTGTACAGGGAATTCTTCAGCATGCAGACTATGATACATATGTTTTGACGGTCAGAAAGATATTTTCCGTATTTCCGTATGTAATCGTTATTTTGTTTCTGTCAAGTAAGATGCATGACATGCAGATGGTGTTTTATGTATTGTTTAAGTTTATTGCTGTTATTTCAAGCTTTTATATTGTTGACATGTATACTGATTTGTACAAGAGGTACAAAGAAAAAAACAGTAAGCTTATGATTGAAAATTCACATTTTGAAGATGTAAATGCAAAGCTTATGGAGTATCAGGATAAAATGCAGCTTGTAAATGAACAGATTAATTTTCAGAAAATCGAGCTTACAAGGTCTTACAGGGATTTAGAGGAAGCAAACATTGAGATAGAGTCACAAACGGAAGTTATGAAATATATGGCATCTACATTTGATGTTTTAAAATGTATGAGTGTGATTGTTGACTCCATAAATGAAGTAAAAAAGCCGAGGCTTTGTGTTATGTATGTGGACAGAAACGTATATATGAATCCGGAGCCGAGTTGTATTGTGAAATCAAATTACACGGAAATGCAGCAAAGATTAAAAAAAGATATTGATGAAATTTTTAAGAATGTCAAAGACGGAGTATACAAAACAAATTTATTTTATGAAGATGAGGTAAAACAGTTTAAGTTTGTAGGCGATACAAATTTAAGCACTTTGGCAGTTATGCCAATGATAAATGACAATGAAATTTATGGAATGATGATAGTAGGAAGTAACCAGTCGGATTTCTTCGAAAAAGGACTAATTTATTATGAAACATGTATTGTACAGTTTAATGTTTCAGTAAAGAGTGCATTATTATATTTAAAGACAGAGGATATGGCAAGAAAAGATGGATTGACAGGTATATACAACAGAGTATATTTCAAGGAATTGTTTGACCGTGCGAAGGAGGAGGTTGAAAAGTCGAACGAGCCGCTTTCCGTGGCACTGTTTGATATAGACAAATTTAAGCTTGTCAATGATACGTACGGACATATTGCAGGAGATAATGTTATAAAAATGGTTGCCTCGGTTGATGATAAATATGCAAGAAAGCATGGTGGTTTTGCATGTCGTTACGGTGGTGAGGAGTTTTTGCTTGTACTTCCTGGTAAGGACGAAAAGGAAGCAATGGACATATTAGAAGTTATGCATGAGGAGATTAAATCCACCGTAGTAAGCTTTGACGGAAGTGACATATCTGTAAATGTATGTATCGGTCTTTCGGTATATCCTTCCATATGTAAGGATGCAAACCTGCTTGTCAGCAGGGCTGACAAGGCTATGTACTATGGAAAGAAAAACGGACGGGGCAGACTTGTCATTGACAATGATGAGCTTGATAAGCTGGTAGATTAAATTAGTTTTCTGTTAGTAAAAAAAGACAATTTTTGTATATTTTTTTGTTGTATACGCTATATTTTTTTATTATAATAAATATAATTAAGTCAAGAGGAGAAAAAGCAGTGGGATTTATTGATGATATAAAATCAAGAGCAAAATCGAAAAAGAAAACAATAGTGCTTCCGGAGACTGCTGATTTACGAACACTTGAGGCAGCTCATAAGATTTTAAAAGAAGATATTGCAGATATTATTCTAATCGGTGAAAAGGCAAGTATTGTAAAAAAGGCAGACGGACTGGATTTATCCAAAGCAAAATTTGTTGATCCTTATGATTGTGATAAGCTTAATGATTATATTGCTTTGTTCGTCGAACTTAGAAAATCAAAAGGAGTGACACCCGAGCAGGCGAAAGAACTTTTGCTTACAAATGTACTTTACTTTGGGTGTATCATGGTTAAAGCAGGCGATGCAGACGGAATGGTTGCAGGTGCCGTAAATTCATCTGCAAATGTTTTGCGGGCAGCTTTACAGGTGCTTAAAACAGCACCGGGTACAAAGCTTGTTTCTGCGTTTTTCCTTGTGGTAGTGCCTAATTGTGATATGGGTGCTAACGGAACATTTATATTTTCTGATGCAGGACTGAATCAAAGTCCGAATTCCCAGGAACTTGCTGCTATAGCAGAAAGCTCTGCAAAATCGTTTCAGCTTTTGGTAGAAGAAGAACCAATTGTTGCCATGCTTTCACATTCAACGAAGGGAAGTGCAAAGCATCCTGAGGTAGATAAGGTTATAGAGGCATGTAAAATTGTAAATGCTGAAAATCCTGACTTGAAATGTGACGGTGAGCTTCAGTCAGACGCTGCTATTGTTCCGTCGGTAGCTTCATCAAAGGCACCGGGAAGTAAGGTGGCAGGTAAAGCGAACGTGCTTATTTTTCCTGACCTTGATGCAGGTAATATCGGCTATAAGCTTGTCCAAAGACTTGCGAAAGCAGATGCATATGGTCCGATTACCCAAGGGATTGCAAAACCTGTAAATGATTTATCAAGAGGCTGTTCCGCTGACGATATTGTAGGCGTTGTGGCAATTACTGCCGTTCAGGCACAGGCACTTGATACATAACAGATGTATGTTTAAAAGTAATGTTAGGAGTGTAATAGATGAAAGTATTAGTTATAAATTGCGGAAGCTCATCGCTTAAATATCAGCTTATTGATTCTGGAAGCGAACAGGTTCTTGCAAAAGGAATATGTGAAAGAATTAAGCTGGACGGTACACTTACACATCAGACGGCAGGAAAGGACAGGCTTGAACTATCGGCCGACATGCCAGATCACAGTGCGGCAGTCAGACTTGTACTGGATAAGCTTACGGATAAAGAGCAGGGTGCAATCGCATCCCTTGATGAGATAAATGCAGTGGGACACAGAGTTGTACACGGCGGAGAAAAATTTGCAAAGTCAGCACTTATCGATGAGGATGTACTTTCTGCAATAGAGGAGTGCAATGATTTGGCACCTCTCCATAATCCTGCAAACCTGATTGGGATAAAGGCTTGTATGGAGCTTATGCCTGGCGTTCCGCAGGTGGCTGTTTTTGACACGGCATTTCACCAGACAATGCCGGATTGTGCATATATTTATGGAATACCATATGAGTATTACGAGAAATACAAGGTGAGAAGATACGGCTTTCACGGTACAAGCCATAGTTTTGTATCAAAAAGAACGGCTGAGTTACTCGGAAAGAAATTAGAGGATACAAAAATTATTGTGTGTCATCTGGGTGGAGGCTCAAGTATTTGTGCAGTCAAGGGAGGCAGGTCGATAGATACGACTATGGGTCTTACCCCTCTTGAGGGAATCCCTATGGGTACAAGAAGCGGAAATATAGACCCTGCAATTGTTGAGTTTATAGCACGCAAGGAAAACAAGACCATAAGTGAGGTAATGGATATACTGAACAAGCAGTCAGGTGTGTATGGCATTTCGGGCGTATCCAGTGATTTCAGGGATTTGAATAAGGGTATGGCTGATGGAAACCATAGGTGTGACGTTGCAATGAAGGTATTTTGTTATCAGGTGTCAAAAATAATCGGTGGATATGTTGCTGCCATGGACGGTGTGGACGCAATTGTATTTACTGCCGGTGTGGGAGAAAATGACCCGCTTGTGAGAAAGCTTTCATGCAGTACGTTAACCTATCTTGGTATTGCTATTGATGACGAGGCAAACAAGGCAAGAGGAGAAGAAGTAATTATTTCGACAAAGGATTCCAAGGTACCTGTATATGTAGTACCAACGAATGAAGAACTTGCAATAGCCAGAGAAACCGTAGGTTTGATTTAGTTCAAATAAAAGCAGAGGATTTTTATTTTATATTTATAAATTTGTTGTTGACAATATATAACATAATTTGTATAATAGCAAAAGTGTGATTATTTACGCCAAGGTGAAAAGATAAGGAGGTGTAACCCAGATGTCAATTTGTCCAAAGAATAAGAGCTCAAAGGCTAGAAGAGATAAGAGGAGAGCTAACTGGAAGATGTCTGTTCCAGGATTAGTAAAGTGTAGTAAATGCGGTCAGCTTATGATGCCTCATAGAGTATGTAAGGCTTGTGGTTCTTACAACAAGAAGGAAATCATCAGTGCTGAGTAATATCGGTATATAGAATGAAGCCATGATTTTGTTCATGGCTTCTTTTTATTTGACTAAATCCGCGGAAAAAGATATAATGTTTTGTTAGTATGCATAGAGAAAGGTAAGGTATGTATGGAAAATATTACAATTGCAATAGATACTTTAGGCGGGGATAACGGTGCCCTGTTCATGGTAAAGGGAATTGCTGCTGCCATGAAAGAGTTTGATGACGTAAACTTTGTTGTCACAGGTAAAGAGGACGAGCTGAAACAATATATGTCAGAAGAAAATCTGGATATGGGCAGAATTGAGATAATCAATGCAACAGAGGTTATATCCTGCCATGATGCACCTGTTGAAGCCATACGAAAAAAGAAAGACTCGTCCCTTGTTCTTGCACTCAATGCAGTGAAATCAGGAAAGGCATCTGCATGTATATCAGCGGGAAGCTCAGGGGCAATTCTTGCAGGAGGACAGTTTATTGTAGGTAGGGCAAAAGGAGTAAAGCGTACTCCGCTGGCACCTTTAATTCCGACAAAAAAGTCTTCTTCACTTCTGATTGATTGTGGAGCAAACGTTGATGCAAAACCGGAAAATCTTTTACAGTTTGCAAAAATGGGTTCCATTTACATGGAGAATATTGTAGGAGTAAAAAATCCCAAAGTGGCAATTGTTAATATAGGAGCAGAGGATGAAAAGGGAAATGCACTTGTAAAGGATACAATTCCGCTTTTAAGGGAATGCAAAGACATAAATTTTATAGGAAGCGTAGAGTCGAGGGAAATACCATACGGTGCAGCGGATGTAATCGTATGTGAGGCATTTGTGGGAAATGTAATATTAAAGCTTTATGAGGGGCTTTCATCAATGCTTATGTCTGAGCTTAAGGGAGTGTTTAAATCAAATCCGGCAACAAAATTCGGTGCTGCTTTTATAATTAAACCGATGAAAAAATTGCTTGGAAGGTTCAAGGCAGATGATAAAGGGGGAGCACCATTGCTTGGCCTTAAAGGGCTTGTTGTAAAAATTCACGGGAATTCAAAGGTAAATGAAGTCTCAAGTGCAATTGCCCAGTGTAGGGCATTTATAAAAAAAGATGTAACAGGGAAAATTGTAAACGCTTTTGAGGAGGCGTAGTGTATGAAAAATGAAAAATATAAGAAACTTGAAGATTTGATAGGGTATGAATTTAAAGATAAAAAACTTTTAGATATTGCGTTCACCCATAGGTCATATATAAACGAAACAGTGTTAAAAACCGGAGAGTCTTATGAGCGGTTTGAGTTTTTGGGAGACGCCATACTGGAATTTTTGGTAAGTGACTTTTTATTTCGGGAATATCCAGATAAATCAGAGGGAGAGTTGACAAAATTTAGAGCGAGTCTTGTCTGTGAATTTACATTATGTAAAATAGCAAGACAGCTTTCGTTTGGGGAATACGGATACTATAGTAAGGGAGAACGGCTTACAGGGGGAGGAGACCGTGATTCCATATTGTGTGATATGTTTGAGTCTGTGCTTGGAGCACTTTTTCTTGACGGCGGGCTTGAACCGGCAAAGAATTTTGTGTATAAATTTCTTTTGAATGATATAGAGCATAAGCAGGTTTTCTTAGATTCGAAGACGAAGCTGCAGGAATATGCACAAAAGAGAGGTGTCACCCTAAGGTATGAGCCGTTAAATGAAAATGGACCTGAGCACAATAAACAATTTGCTGTCCAAGTGTATATCGGTGACCAGCCGCTTTCCGTAGGCTTGGGGCACTCAAGAAAGTCTGCCGAGCAGCAGGCAGCATACGAAAGCTTAAAGCTGCTTTTAAAATAGGATGAGATTGGTTAGGTATTTACAATGTATTTAAAAAGCATAGAGGTATATGGGTTTAAATCCTTTGCAAATAAAATTTTGTTTAAATTTAATAACGGTATAACAGGTATAGTCGGTCCGAACGGCTCAGGAAAAAGTAATGTTGCAGATGCCGTAAGATGGGTTTTGGGTGAACAGAGTGCCAAGCAGCTCCGAGGTGCAAAGATGGAGGATGTTATTTTCTCCGGAACTGAGCTTAGAAAGCCGCAAGGGTCTGCCTATGTTGCCATAACGCTTGACAACAGTGACCACAGTCTTCCGATAGACTATAACGAGGTTACGGTTGCGAGACGTGTATATCGCTCTGGGGAAAGTGAATATCTGATAAATGGTGTTGCAAGCAGATTAAAGGATGTTAACAGCCTGTTTTTTGATACTGGTATCGGTAAAGAGGGATATTCCATTATCGGACAGGGACAGATTGAAAGAATCTTAAGCGGTAAGCCGGAGGAAAGGCGTGAGCTTTTTGATGAGGCGGCAGGAATCGTTAAATACAAAAAAAATAAGGCGGCAACAGAAAAGTCACTTGAAAATGAACGGGCGAATCTTTCCCGTGTAAATGATATACTTGGCGAGCTGGAAAAGCAGGTAGGTCCTTTAAAGGCGCAGTCTGAGACTGCAAGAAAATATTTAATCTTTAAGAATGAGCTGAAAAAGCTGGATATCAATGCATTTCTCTTGGATGTGGATAAGAACAAGGAATCCCTTAAGGATTATGAGGAAAAGCTTAATATTGTGGAGACTGATGCGGTAAGACTCAGACAGGAGTTTGACCTTGCAAAAGAAGAATATGAGAAAATTGAAGCCGAGCTTTCACAGTATGATGAAAAAATCGATGACACGAAAAATGAGATACATGATAAAAAGCTGTCAAACCAAAAATATGAGGGCGAAATAAATGTAATTGAGCAACAGATTTTATCTTATAATCAAAATGAAGAAAATGTAAAAGAACAGCTTCAAAAGGCGAACGCCGAGCTAAAGCGCTGCGGAGAAGAACTGGAAGGCCTTTACGACAAAAAGACTGCCCTTGACGAACAGCTTGATGACGCGGATGATGTGCTTGACAGGGCAACTGAGAAAAATGAGAAGCTCAAGCAGGCAATTGCCGAAGCAGAACGTGAAATTGAAGATTCAAAAAGCGAAATAATTGAATTTTTAAATGAGGGCGGAACGTTAAAGGCAAAGGTCGGCAGGTATGACACGATGCTTGAAAATATTAATTTAAGGAAGACAGAGCTGAATCAGCGTTTTCTTGAAAGTAAAAGTGAGGAAGAAAAATATACTGCCGAGAAGGAAACCCTTGTAAAGGATATGGAAAGCCTGAATGAGGAATATGCAAATGTTTTGGACAGCATCACAAGAATAAACGGTGGGCTTGAAGAAAATAACAGCGAGAGCACAAAGGCAAAGGAAGATATTGCTACATATAACAACAGGATTGTCAGCCTGAAGTCAAAGAGGGAGGCACTCAGAAATCTGACAGAACGATATGACGGATACGGAAACAGTATCAAGCGTGTCATGGAGCAAAAAGCGAAAAATCCCAAGATAATCGGTGTTGTTGCTGATATTATTGATGTTGAAAAAAAATATGAGACAGCCATTGAAACTGCCCTTGGCGGAAGTATTCAAAATATAGTGACAGAGGATGAAACAACCGCAAAGTCTATGATTGAGTTTTTGAAAAATAACCGTTTTGGACGGGCTACATTTTTACCGATAAACTCTATCGCTGACAGGACGGAAAACAACAGGGATTTAGACAAGGAAAAAGGTTTTGTGGGAATTGCCTCAAGGCTTGTTTCCTGCGATAAAAAATATCAGACGGTTATTAATTATCTGCTTGGAAGAATTGTTGTGGTTGATAACATTGACAATGCAATTTCAATTTCAAGAAAGTACAGACAGTCACTGAGAATCGTAACATTAGAGGGAGAATTGATTAATCTCGGCGGTTCCATGACAGGCGGTGCATTTAAAAATTCCTCAAATCTTCTGGGAAGAAAAAGAGAGCTTGACGAGATATCAGAGCAGATCGAGGAAACGAAAAAACTGCTTTTAGAGTGTGAGAAAAAGCGTGAGCTGCTTGTAAAGAAGCGTGAGCTTTTGAAAGAGGAAAAGGAAAAGCTTGGAGAGACGATATCCGAGCTTTCGATTAGAAAAAATACATATTCCCTGAATCTGGAACAGCTTGAAAAGCGTCTTGAGGAAAAGCAGAAGCAATATGCTGCCATATCAAGGGAAAATAATGAACTGTCAACGCAGATTAAGGATATCAACTTAAATAAAGAAGAACTGCTTAATAATAATAAAAAGCAGGAGGACGCCATCAAGAGCCTTGAGACAAGGATTGAGGAGCTTGAAGAACAGCTTGTTAAGGATAAGGAGGAGCTTTCAGGTTCATCCAATGAGATAAATAAATTAAACCTTGACTTTAACACGGTAAAACAGCAATATGAGTTTGTTTTGCAAAATATACAGAGAATTAAATCAGATGAAAATATAGTCAAGGCGAACATATCCGAGCTTACGCTTAAGCAAAAGAGCGGTTCTAAGGAGATTGAGGAGCTTGTAAAGAAAATAGAAGAGCTTACGCTTTTGCTTGAGGAAAATAATAGAATTACATCGATTAAAGAACAAAAGCTTTCTGAGTATATAAGGCAAAAGGGCGAGTTAAATGAAAAGCATAAGGACTTTTTTGACAAGAGAGAAGAACTTTCACAGCAGATAAACGGACTTGACAAATCTGCATTTAAAATTAATGCGTCCATTGAAAAGCTCTCTGAACAAAGCGAGAGCCTGAATAATTATATGTGGGAAGAATATGAGCTTACATATAATTTGGCCAATGATTTCAGGGATGATGAATTTGTTGATATAGGAAGTCTCAAGCGGGAAATTTCTGCTGTTAAGGGCAAGATAAAACAGCTTGGAGATGTAAATGTAAATGCCATTGAAGATTATAAGCAGGTTGCAGAGAGATATGAGTTCTTAAAGACACAGCATGATGACATTGTAAAGGCAGAGGAAAATCTTATGAACATCATTGCTGAGCTTGACAGGGCAATGAAGGAACAGTTTTCCGAGAAGTTTAAGGATATAAGAATCATGTTCTCAAAGGTGTTTAAGGAATTGTTCGGTGGTGGAAAGGCAGACCTTGAGCTTGTGGATGAGGAAAATATTCTTGAGACGGGTATTAAGATTATTGCACAGCCACCGGGTAAAAAGCTTCAAAATATGATGCAGCTTTCTGGTGGAGAAAAGAGTCTTACTGCAATTGCCCTTTTGTTTGCCATTCAATGCTTAAAGCCATCGCCATTTTGTCTTTTGGATGAGATTGAGGCGGCACTTGACGATTCAAATGTGAAGCGGTTTGCAAAATATCTGAATAAGCTTACAAAGGATACACAGTTTATCGTTATCACCCACAGAAAGGGAACGATGGAGGCTGCCGATATCCTTTATGGAATAACAATGCAGGAGAAAGGTGTCTCAACACTGGTATCCGTAAACATGATTGAATCTGAGCTTGACGAGTAATTATGTTATGCGGGATATACTGATAGGAGGTATGTATATGGAAGAAGAAGTGAAGGAGAAAAAAGGGTTTTTTAAGAGGCTGAAAGAGGGGCTTACCAAAACGAGAAATAACATTGCCGAAAGCTTCACGAACATTTTTAAGGCAAGCGAGATAGACGATGATTTTTATGATGAGCTTGAGGAGACACTTATCATGTCTGATATGGGCTTTGAAACTACGGAGAAAATCATTGATGATTTAAAGGATAAGGTCAAAGTGCTTAAAATAAAAGAGGCGGCTGCATGTAAGGAACTTGTCATAAATATTATAAGGGATCAGATGACCGTTGATGATACGGCATATGATTTTGAAAATAAGAAAACCGTTATTCTTGTTATAGGAGTGAACGGTGTTGGCAAAACTACTTCTATAGGAAAGCTTGCTGCACAGTATAAGGCACAGGGGAAAAAGGTGCTTATGGCTGCTGCGGATACGTTCAGGGCTGCTGCCATAGACCAGCTTAAAACATGGTCGACAAGGGCAGGCGTTGATATTATCGCCCAAAATGAAGGCTCAGACCCGTCAGCAGTTGTATTTGACGCGGTAACTGCGGCTAAGGCAAGAAATACGGATATTTTGCTTATTGATACGGCAGGAAGACTCCACAACAAGAAAAACCTTATGGACGAGCTTGCAAAAATGAGAAGAATAATCTCAAGGGAATACCCTGAGGCAAATGTTGAATCACTGATTGTACTCGACGGTACCACAGGTCAGAATGCTTTAGAGCAGGCAAGACAGTTTAGCTCAGTAACGGAGATAAATGGTATTATCATTACAAAGCTGGACGGAACTGCAAAGGGTGGTATAGCAATTGCAATACAGGCAGAGCTTAATGTTCCTGTTAAATATATAGGAATCGGAGAAAAAATTGAGGATTTGCAAAGATTCAATCCGAGCAGCTATGTTACAGCACTTTTTGCTGATTTTGACATAAAGTCCGATATAGAGATTATTATAGATAATGATATAGAAAAAATACAGCCGGATGACGATTTATTTGATATGTAATTAACCTGATTAAAAGGAAGATAGGAGTGTTTTAAATGTTGACATTAGAGAAATTTGAGGAGGCATATGAGGTAGTAAGCAAGGTTGTTCATACAACAAGCCTGATAGAAAGTGAGTTTTTTTCCTCAATCTGCGGAAACAGGGTTTACCTTAAGCCGGAAAATATGCAGCTTACGGGGGCATATAAAATACGTGGTGCATACTACAAAATAAGCACAATGTCCGAGGAGGACAGGGAAAAAGGACTTATCACTGCTTCTGCGGGCAATCATGCCCAAGGTGTTGCCTATGCCGCAAAGGCATATGGTGTAAAGGCTGTTATCGTTATGCCTACATCAACACCGCTGATAAAGGTTAACAGAACGAAAGCATACGGTGCAGAGGTCGTTTTGTATGGCGATGTTTATGATGAGTCATGTCAATATGCACTCAAGCTTGCGGAGGAGAAAGGATATACATTTATTCATCCCTTTGATGACCTTGATGTTGCAACAGGTCAAAGTACAGTGGCGATGGAGATTATAAAGGAGCTTCCGTTTGTAGATAAGATTTTGGTGCCAGTGGGCGGCGGCGGACTTGCAACAGGTGTGTCCACACTTGCCAAGATGCTTAACCCGGGAATCAAGGTTATAGGTGTCGAGCCAAAGGGCGCGGCATGTCTTAAGGAGTCGTTTGCAAATAATGAAGTTACAACGCTTCCAACCATAGATACAATAGCAGACGGTACCGCAGTTAAAACACCGGGAAGTAAAATATTCCCATATCTTATGGAAAATCTTGATGATATTATTACGGTTGAGGACAGTGAGCTTATTGTGGCATTTCTTGATATGCTTGAAAACCATAAAATGCTTGTTGAAAACAGCGGTTTACTTACTGTGGCTGCCTTGAAGCATTTGGAGCCTAAGGGTGAAAAGGTTGTCAGCATATTAAGCGGTGGTAACATGGACGTTATTACTTTTTCATCTGTTGTACAGCATGGTCTTATTGCAAGAAGCCGTATTTTTACTGTTTCAATACTGCTTCCTGATAAGCCAGGTGAATTGCAACGTGTATCAGGAGTGATAGCGGATGAAAACGGCAATATTATTAAGCTTGAGCACAACCAGTTTGTAACCATAAACCGTAACTCGGCAGTTGAGCTTGTTATTACAATAGAAGCATTTGGTCCTGAACATAAGGAACATATATTAAAGGTATTAAATGAACAGGGCTACAGACCAATAGAGAAAAAGCCTAAGGCTATATTTTAATTAACATGAAAAAAAATAAGGGAAAAGCCTATGCGTATGCTGTCGATATGGGAAGTACATGTATTGATGCCGTTATTTTAGATTTAAGTGAGGGACAAAGGGTATCGGAACGGAGCTTTAAAAACAGGCAGTCGTTATATGGCAGTGATGTAATAAACCGAATACTTGCAGCAGCCAGAGACAATGAAAAGCTTAAAGCAATGAAAAAAATGGTTTGTGACGATTTAAGGAGCAATGCGGAAGATATGCTTGGTGAGCTTAAGCTTTCACCAGAAGATATAAAAATGATTTGCATATGTGGAAATGCAACCATGATAAGTATTCTTCTTGAATATGACTTGGAGAGTATGGGACATGCACCGTTTTCCACAAAGCTTAGGGAGTCGGTAAGCTGTTCGTCGGAATTACTGTTTGAGGATGATTATTTTTTTGGTGCACCGCTTATTTTGTCGGGTACGGCAAGTGCTTTTATAGGTGGTGATATCTTGGCGGGGATGTCATATATAGAAAAAAGCATGATTCCAAAATGCTATGACAGTAAGAATCTTAACTGGATGCTCCTTGATTTGGGAACAAACGGTGAGATGGTGGTATGTTCTGACGGAACATATTATGCAACATCTGCTTCCTGTGGACCTGCATTTGAGGGCTGTACGAGAAAGCAGCATGTATACGGAAGCAGTACATTAGATGCCATAGCACTTGGACTTAAGACAAAAAACATATCGGTTAACGGAGCACTTAGGGAACCCTTTGACAAGAAGGGAATAAGCATATCAGGTGTGGCACTTACTGCTGACATAATACGGGACATTTTACTTGCCAAGGCAGCAATCAGAACAGGAATTGACTTTCTGATAAGGGAGGCAGGGCTTAGTGTGGACGACATGGACGTGGTTTTTCTTGCAGGCGGCTTTGGATTTTACCTGAATTTGGATACGGCATGTTATATTGGGCTGCTTCCTGAAGAATTTAAGGGTAAAGTAAAGGTGATTGGAAACTCATCGCTTGCAGGAGCGTGCAGAATCTGTCTGGATGCCGACACGCTTGAACATATGAATTCATACATCGGAGAAAATAAAATAAAGGTGTTACAGCTTGCAGATAAAAGCTTGTATCAGGAACAGCTTATATCAAATATGACATTTTAAGAGATATGAAGCATAAGCCTATTGGTTGAGGGTAAATTGCAAATTGGTTGATGCTGGAAGCTTCAAGGAGATTTTATGAGTATTCAGATGGATTTTAAGTTTATAGACTTTCTATTAAAGTATACGTCAGGTAAAATTGAAGATATGCCTCTTTATCATGGCAATGATGTGTCGGAATTTATAGCGGCAGATGAAAGTACGGACATAAAATGCATATGCCCAAATAAAAAAGGTGTGTCAGCATCCGCCATAAAAAGACTTTACAACACCCTTGCGTCAGATGATAAGATTAATCTTTCAGGGTTTGGAATGATGGCTGACGGTGAGATGATAGCCGAGTATTACAAGGAGCCGTATAAAAAGAACTACCGCCATGTATCATTTTCTATGTGTAAATCTGTTATTTCAATGGCAGTGGGTATTGCAGAGCATGAGGGACTTTTATCCTTAAATGAAAAGGTTTCAGATATATTTACCGCACATGACGGTGTCTTTTTTAAGAGGGGCATGAAGGATATTACCATAAAAAATCTTCTTACCATGACGAGCTGTGTAAGCTTTGATGAGGTTGGTTCTGTTTTTACAATGGATTGGCGAAGGGCATATATGAGCAGTGATATTTCATTTGTGTCTGAGTCGGGCTTTAGTTATAACAGTATGAATACCTATATGCTGGCTGCCGTAATTGTCAGCAGGACAGGTAAGTCTGTTATGGACTA
The DNA here is from genome assembly GCA_947652735.1 of uncultured Lachnospiraceae bacterium. Classification (GTDB taxonomy): domain Bacteria; phylum Bacillota; class Clostridia; order Lachnospirales; family Lachnospiraceae; genus Coprococcus_C. The sequence goes on from CANTEG010000006.1 coordinate 43,382, forward strand.
TTTGAAAGAAAAGCTTTTTGACTACATGAAGCTATATGATATAACATGGGATAAATGCCCTATGGGAATTGAAAAGGGTGGGTTTGGAATGAAGCTTTCCCTTGTTGATATGCTAAAGCTTGGACAGTTGTATTTAAACAATGGAATGTGGATGGTTGACGGTGAAAAAAAACAGCTTATTCCAAAGGAATGGGTGGAAGAATCCACAAAAATGCATGTGAGACTGGGTAGAAATAACATAGCAGGTTATGGATATCACATATGGCTGCTTACAGATGGAAGCTTTCTTTATAACGGTGTATTTGGACAGAATGTATATGTAAACAGGGACAGAGGTATTGTTATAGCCACAACAGCATCTTCATATGATATCTTTCCAGATGGAAGAATTGTCAGGCTGTTGTCTGAATTTGCTGCCTGTGACAGCAATTTTAAACCAAAGATAACAAATAATATCCCTTGCTTTCATGGCTCCGTTTTAAAAAAATATATGAATAAGCTGTCAGATATGTCACCGTATGCTGCAAACCGGTTCAGAGAGTATTTTGGGTTACATTTCGGAATAGAATATAAATTTGACGAATATGCAGGAAGTATTCTTCCTATCTCCATTCAGTGCGTTTACTCTGTGTACCAGACAGGTATCAAGAGCATTAAGCTGGGATTTAAGGATGATATATTGTATTTCAGGGTATGCGAGAATGGCATTTTATATAACATAAGACTTGGCTATAAAAAAGGGGAGTCATATATATATCAGATGCTGGAAATAAAAGGTAAGAGCTTTCCGATTGCTGCGGGGGCAGTTGTCGCCTTTGATGAGGATGATAAGCCGCTTATCAAGATTAAGATAATTTATCTTGAGGAGGTTGGAATTATGAGCTTTAAGCTTATGTTCGAGGGTGGAAAGCTTATTCTTAAAACAATGGAGCTTCCGGGACTTTATACTGTTGCAGGAAAGCTTTCAAAAGAGGAGTACATCAAAAAGAAAAATTACAAAATTCCAATAAAAAATATTTTTGAAACTCCTGACTATATGAAATATAAATTGAAAAAGGTGCTTGAGCCTGTCGTTACAGGCAGAGCTGATTTATAAAAGGTAATGGTGCAAAAAATGCAAATGAAAACAATAGCCAGTGGAAGCAGCGGAAACTGTATTTATGCAGGCAATGAAAACACCACAATTCTTGTGGATGTAGGAATCAGTAAAAAAAGAATAAGAGAAGGTCTTAGTGAAATAGATCTTGATTTGCCAGATGTTGACGGAATATTAATTACACATGAACATATTGACCATGTAAAGGCTTTGGGTGTAATATCTAGAAGTTACAATATTCCAATCTATGCAACTGCTGATACGTGTAGTGAAATATGTAACATGAAAGCACTGGGGGATTTTAACAGTGAGCTTTTTGTTCCCATTGAACCAGATATAAGCTTTAACATAGGAAGTATTACGGTAAAACCCCACAGTATATGGCATGATGCGGCAGACCCTGTCTGCTATAGCCTTACCTGTGACGGAAAGAAAATATCCATTGCCACAGATTTGGGAGATTACGACGAATATCTTGTAAGGGCACTCGGGAATTCGGATATATTGCTTGTGGAGGCAAATCACGATATACGGATGCTTCAGGTGGGACCTTACCCGTACAATGTCAAGCAGAGAATTTTGGGAAAACGGGGGCATCTGTCCAATGAGGCAGGCGGAAAGCTTATCAGGACGCTTCTTAACGACCATATTAAAAGCATAATTTTAGGCCATTTAAGTGATAAAAATAATTATCCAGAGCTTGCTTACGAGGCTGTAAAAAATGAACTTTCAGGAAATGAATATGCAGATGATGTAAGGGAGTTCAATCTGACTGTTGCGGGAAGAAATACGCCGGGGGGGCTTGTATGTCTGTAAAGGGTTTTTAAGAAAATATACATATGGATTTTTAATCAGGAGGATAACAAAAGGATGAAAAAGACAATTATAACAGTGTTAGGTAAGGATAAGGTTGGCATTATAGCTAAGGTGTGTGTATACCTTTCACAAAACAGCATTAATATTCTTGATATTGCACAGACAATCGTTGATGGATATTTTAATATGATGATGGTTGTGGATACATCAACAGCCACAAAGGACCATGTAATGATAGCTGATGAGCTTTCAGATATAGGCGATGAGCTTGGTGTTCAGATTAAGGCACAGCAGGAAGAAATTTTCGATATGATGCACAGATTGTAAAATTAACAGAAAGGGCAGACATATGATTAGTATCAATGAAGTTATAGAAACAAACGAAATGATTCAAAAAATGAATCTGGATGTAAGAACAATCACAATGGGAATCAGTCTTCTTGATTGTGTAGGTAAGGATTTGCAGGATACCTGCGATAAAATTTACAACAAGATAACCACGTCTGCAAAGGATCTTGTGGCAACGGGACAGGACATATCAAAGAAATACGGGATTCCAATTGTACACAAAAGAATATCAGTGACACCGATAGCACTTGTTGGAGGTTCCGTGTGTAAAAGCTCGTCTGATTTTGTTGAGATAGCAAAAACGCTTGACGCAGCGGCAGTAAAATGCGGAGTCAACTTTATAGGCGGATACTCTGCACTTGTGTCAAAGGGTATGACAGATGCGGATGAGCTTTTAATTAGGTCCATTCCGGAGGCACTTGCCGTTACTTCCAAGGTGTGCAGTTCAATCAATACAGGCTCCACGAAAACAGGAATTAACATGGATGCAGTAAAGCTTATCGGAGAAATCATCCGTGAGACCGCAGAGCTTACAAAGGATGAAGGCTCAATCGGATGTGCCAAATTTGTCGTATTTTGTAATGCGCCTGATGATAATCCGTTTATGGCAGGAGCGTTTCATGGCGTTACCGAGGCTGATAGAATTATAAATGTAGGCGTAAGTGGTCCCGGTGTTGTAAAGGCGGCAATTGAGTCGGTTCGTGGAAAGGATTTCGAAGTGCTTTGCGAGACAATAAAGAAAACAGCGTTCAAGATTACAAGAGTAGGACAGCTTGTTGCAAAGGAAGCATCAGAGAGGCTTGGAATACCGTTTGGAATTATAGATTTGTCACTTGCTCCTACCCCTGCGGTTGGGGACAGTGTGGGTGAAATATTGGAGGAGATCGGGCTTGAGTATGCAGGTGCACCAGGAACTACAGCCGCACTTGCAATGTTAAATGATCAGGTGAAAAAGGGCGGTGTTATGGCATCGTCATATGTAGGCGGTTTAAGTGGTGCATTTATCCCTGTAAGCGAGGACCAGAGAATGATAGATGCAGTTGCCGCAGGTGCACTCACCCTTGAGAAGCTTGAGGCAATGACTTGTGTATGTTCGGTAGGACTTGATATGATTGCTATACCGGGTGACACAAAGGCAACGACTATTTCAGGAATTATTGCAGACGAAATGGCACTTGGAATGGTAAATCAGAAGACGACAGCCGTGAGAATTATACCTGTAATAGGCAAGGATATAGGAGACACTGTTGAATTCGGCGGACTTTTAGGATATGCACCTATTATGCCAGTCAATCAATATTCGTGTGATGCATTTATAAACCGTGGAGGCAGAATACCTGCACCGATTCACAGCTTTAAAAACTAAGCAAAAAGGAGTTACAAATATGTCTCTTGCCCTGAAAGAACGGATTTTAATGAATATAGAAAAACCTGCCAGATATATAGGAAATGAAGTTAATATGGTGAAGAAAAATCCTTGTGATGTGGATGTGAGAATTGCCATGTGTTTTCCTGATGTCTATGAGATTGGAATGTCATATCTTGGAATTCAGATTATATATGACATGTTTAACAGGAGGGAGGATACATACTGCGAGAGAGTTTACAGTCCGTGGCCTGATTTGGATAAGGTAATGAGAGAGGAGGATATCCCTCTCTTTTCTCTTGAAACACAGTCTCCCATAAGCGATTTTGACATGCTGGGAATCACAATCCAGTATGAAATGTGCTACACAAATATATTGCAGGTGATAGATTTGTCAAAGATACCTGTTTTTGCAAGGGACAGGAAAAAAAGTGACCCGCTTGTAATAGGGGGAGGACCATGCACGGTTAACCCTGAGCCGATTGCCGATTTTTTTGATATGTTTTATATAGGTGAGGCGGAAACCTCCTATGATGAGTTAATTGATTTAATAAAGGTATATAAAAAATCTGATATGACAAGGGCGGAATTTTTGAGAAAAGCTTCCCACATTTCAGGCATTTATGTACCGTCATTGTATGATGTTGTTTACAATGATGATATGACAATTAAAAGCGTTTTGCCGCTTTATGATGACGTGCCTGCAAAGGTAAAAAGACAGGTGGTTACGGACTTTAAACATGTAACCTATCCTATGAAGCCTGTGGTTCCGTATCTTCAGGCAACACAGGACAGGGTATGTCTTGAGATAATGAGAGGCTGTATACGCGGATGCAGGTTTTGTCAGGCAGGAATGATTTACCGTCCTACAAGGCAAAAGGATGTGGGGATGCTGAAGGAATATGCAAGACAAATGCTTGACGGTACAGGGTATGAAGAGATATCCTTAAGCTCACTCAGCTCAAGTGATTACATGTACTTGGACGAGCTTTTAAATTATCTGATATCCTTAAAGGAGACTGACCATGTAAATGTGTCTCTGCCGTCACTTAGAATAGATGCATTTTCACTTGATGTGATGAGTAAGGTTCAGGATATAAAAAAGAGTTCACTCACATTTGCCGCCGAAGCAGGTTCACAGAGGCTCCGTGATGTTATAAATAAGGGAATCACCGAGGAAGATATACTAAACGGAAGCAGACAGGCATTTATGGGCGGCTGGGATAAGGTTAAGCTTTATTTTATGATGGGGCTGCCTACGGAGCAGGACGGGGATTTGCTTGGGATTGCAGAGCTTGCAGAAAAAATATCCGAGGAATATTTTGATGCGGTTCCGAAAGAAAAAAGAAACGGACGTGTTATGGTGAATGCGTCATCCTCATTTTTTGTGCCAAAGCCTTTTACGCCGTTTCAGTGGGCGCCAATGATAAGCGGTGAGGAATACACAAGGAGAGCTTATTTTGTTAAGGACTCATTTATGGCACAAAAAAATAAAAAAAGTCTTAAGTTTACATACCATGATGCGGGAATATCAGTGCTTGAGGGGGTTTTGGCACGTGGGGACAGAAGACTGTGCAAAAGTATTTATGACACATATAAAAAGGGTGCCATATTTGATGCGTGGACAGAATTTTTTGATATGGACAGATATATTGACTCTTTCAAGGAGAACAATATTGATATGGATTTTTATACTGCACGTACAAGAAATGATGACGAGATTTTTCCGTGGGACCATATTGATGCAGGGGTTTCCAAAGCATTTCTTCTTAAGGAATGGAAAAGGGCAAAGGAGGGCACTGTTACCCCGAATTGCAGAATGAAGTGTCAGGGCTGTGGTTCTGCCGTGTATGGAGGAGGTGTCTGCTTTGAAGCTGAGAATTAAATACGAAAAAACAGGTGTTTTAAGGTTTATCGGGCACCTTGATGTAATGAGATATTTCCAAAAGGCAATCAGACGTGCAAAGCTTGATGTGGCGTATTCCAAAGGGTTTTCACCCCACCAGATTATTTCTTTTGCAGCACCAATGCCACTTGGAATGACATCATCAGGTGAATATTTTGACGGAGAATTTGTATCAGTCACGACGGCGGAAGATATGAAAAACAGGCTGAATGATACAATGGCAGATGGTATTAAGGTTTTGGATATCACCATGCTTCCTGAAAACGCAAAAAATTCAATGTCCGTTGTGTCGGCATCAGATTACTTCATATACACCAATGAGGAGTGTGAAAACGATTACATGGAAAGGCTTATTTCCAAAATAGATGAATTAAAATGCCTTGAACATGTAGAAGTGCTGAAAAAGACAAAAACGAAGGAAGAGATGTCAGATATAAAGCCATACATATATGAGATTAAGAAATTTAATTACACGATTGCTGAAAATGGTGTGAATGAAAGTAAAAGTGGGATATATATGCTGCTTGCTTCAGGAAGCAGAATGAATGTAAAGCCTGAGTCTGTTCTCGGTGCTCTTGCAGGACTTTCGGGTGTGGAATATAACCCTTATGATTACAGGGTACACAGGCTGGAGACATACATGGGAGAAAGAGATTGTTTGGAACCGCTCTTGCGGGCAGGAGCTATTTTTTAGTTAATGGGGTTTTTATATGGATACTAAATTTATAATGACAAAAATAAAAGGAATATCAGTAGGATGTATAATAGAAAACAATACACCTGTGGATATAAGATGCTATGAGGAGGAGTCACTGATTGGAAATATTTATGTGGCAAAAGTATCCAATATTGTAAAAAATATTAATGCGGCATTTGTTGATATAAAAAGTAACATGAGCTGCTATCTGCCGCTTGAGGATTATGATGGTGAAATACCGCTTAAAACCGGACATGAAATCATTGTACAGGTTATAAAGGACGGTATGAAGACAAAACAGCCAACTGTCACCACCCACATATCGTTGAATGGGGAATATACGGCAGTGCGGCGCGGTGGTTCCATTGGTGTATCTGCAAAAATAAAGAGTGACAAGTTAAGAAACCGTCTTAAGCAAATCGCAAAGAGTGCACTGGATGATATAAGAAAAGAATGTCTGTGCAGAGATACGAATTATGGAATTGTGTTTAGAACGAAGACAGCAGATTTTTTCATGGATGAAAGTAATACGGAAGAAGATGAAAAAAAATACGAGGAGTTGCTGTATAATGATGTAGTGCAAACGGTTAAAACTTTGGATGACATGCTTTACAAGGCGAAATACCGGACACCGTACTCGGTAATCAGAACCAGTGAAGAATACATTAAGGATTTAGCAGGTATGCGCGGAAATGTGAAGGTAGTGACAGACGATAAGGACATATATGACCATATTGTCAGCCGGGATGTTGTAACGGAGGTTGAGCTTTATGATGATGAGATGATTTCATTAGATTCATGTTATGGTGTGAGCAGTGCCATAAATAAAAGCCTGCAAAAGAAGGTAGAGCTTAAGTCGGGCGGCTATCTGATTATTGAAAATACAGAGGCAATGACGGTCATTGATGTTAACAGCGGAAGGTCAATTAACAGAAGAAATAAAGAGGATGATATCTACAAGGTAAATATTCAGGCTGTCCACGAAATAGGAAAACAGTTGAAGCTTAGAAATTTAAGTGGAATTATCATTATAGATTTTATAAGTATGACCTTACCCAAAAATGAGAGTAGAATTATAAGTGAATTGAAATACGTTACATCCTTTGACTATGTAGGTGTAAATGTATACGAAATGACAAGACTCGGACTTGTTGAGATGACGAGAAAAAAGGTAAGAAGACCTCTCCATGAGGTATTTGCACAATTTGACTCTTGACTTTGTTTTGTCAAGGTGCTATATTATGTGAGTATGCCGCACAGTGAGGTAAAAGTCTGCCCGATGGCAGCACCGAAGCTGGCGAGTAATGATAATAGGAGGTAACCATATGTACGCAGTTATAGCAACAGGCGGTAAGCAGTACAAGGTAGCTGAAGGAGATGTCATTAAGGTTGAGAAGCTTAATGCAGAGGAAGGCTCTGAGGTATCATTTGATGTTGTTGCAGTAAACACTGACAAAGATATGATTTGTGGTGAGGCTTGCAAGAATGCTTCAGTAAAGGCAACTGTTCTTGGCGAGGGTAAAGGCAAGAAAGTTGTTGTATACAAGTACAAGAGAAAGACCGGCTATCACAAGAAGCAGGGTCACAGACAGCCTTATACTCAGGTTAAGATTAGTGCGATCAACGCTTAATTATTTATAGTATGATTAAGGCAGTATTTTACAGAAATCCTGATATGACCTATATGGGCTTTTCGTTAGAGGGACATGCAGGCTATGCTGCAAAGGGTAAGGATATCCTTTGTGCAGCGGTGACGGCACTTTCTTTTAACACGATAAATTCCATAGAAGCTTTGACTGACAACAAGACAAAGGTTGAGGCAGGAGATCCGGGAAATCTGAAATTCAAATTTGAGTCCCCGTCCGATGATAAGGGACAGTTACTTATTCAATCACTTGTGATAGGTCTTACTGACTTATACAAGGAGTATGGTGATAGGTTTATAGGAATATACTTCAAGGAGGTGTAACTATGTTGAGAATGGATTTACAGTTCTTTGCTCATAAGAAGGGTGTCGGTTCTACTAAGAACGGAAGAGATTCAGAGGCAAAGAGACTTGGTGCTAAAAGAGCAGATTGTCAGTTTGTAAAGGCTGGTAATATTTTATACAGACAGCGTGGAACCAAGATTCATCCTGGTGTAAACGTTGGACGTGGTGGTGACGATACTTTATTTGCACTTGTTGATGGTGTTGTAAAGTATGAGAGAAAGGGTAGAGACAAGAAGCAGGTTTCTGTCTATCCTGTAGCATCAGCAGAGTAGTTTATTAAAAAGCTGTTGTACCGGCTGCCCGGTGTAACAGCTTTTTGCTTATTTTTCTATATTCTTAGGAGGCACAGACAAATGTTTGCAGATAGGGCAAAAATATTCATAAAATCCGGAAAAGGCGGAGATGGACATGTATCATTCAGACGTGAGTTGTATGTGCCAAACGGAGGTCCGGACGGTGGAGATGGCGGAGACGGCGGAGATGTTATATTTGTGGTCGATCCGGGTTTAAATACACTGACAGATTTCAGACATGTAAGAAAATATAAAGCAGAAGACGGCGGGGAAGGCGGGAAAAGAAACTGTCATGGAGCAAACGGCAAGGATGTTATTTTGAAAGTTCCTGCTGGTACGGTTGTCAAGGATTTTGAAACAGGCAAGGTTATTCTGGATATGTCAAACAAAACAGAGCCAGTAACACTGCTAAAGGGCGGCAGGGGAGGAAAAGGAAACAGACAATATGTCACTGCTGTTATGCAGGCACCAAAATATGCACAGCCGGGCAAACCTGCAAAGGAGCTTTGGGTTACACTTGAGCTTAAGATGATTGCAGATGTGGGGCTGGTAGGTTTTCCTAACGTGGGTAAATCTACATTTCTTTCAAGAGTTACAAATGCCAAGCCGAAAATAGCTGATTATCATTTTACAACATTGACTCCTAATTTGGGAGTTGTGGATTTGGGTGAAAAGAATGGATTTGTAATTGCAGATATTCCGGGAATCATCGAGGGCGCTTCTGAGGGAGTGGGACTCGGAATAGAATTTTTAAGGCATATCGAGAGAACAAAAGTATTGATTCATATTGTTGATGCGGCATCTGTTGAGGGCAGGGATCCGATTGTTGATATTGAAGCAATCAACAGGGAACTTGAGGCATACAACGAACAGCTTGCATCAAGACCACAGGTAATAGCGGCGAACAAATGTGACGCACTGTCACCAGAAGATTATGAGACAGTTATTACCCTGATGCGTGAGGAGTATGAGCCAAAGGGGATAAAGGTGTTCCCGATTTCGGCAGTTTCGGGTAACGGACTTAAGGAGTTGTTGTGGTATGTAAATGACTTAGTAAAGGAAGCCCCGGATGAAATCATAGAATTTGCGCCTGAAATGGACATTGATATGGTGGATAATCCCGATTTACCGTTTGAAGTTACAAAGTCTGCCGATGAGGAGCATTTATTTATTGTCGAGGGACCAAGAATTGAGAGAATGCTTGGATATACCAATCTTGAATCCGAGAAAGGATTTGCATTTTTTCAAAAGTTTCTTAAAGATAACGGAATTTTGGATATGCTTGAGGAGCTTGGAATTGAGGAGGGCGATACAGTTAAGCTGTATGGTCTTGAATTTGATTATTATAAGTAGTGTTTACTGTTTTGTTCAAAGTGTGAGGAGTTATATATGACAAGTAAGGAAAGAGCACATTTAAAAGGGCTTGCCATGAATATGGATGCAATAATAAACGTAGGAAAATCAGGTGTGACACCTGAGCTTACGGAGGCTGTTAATGAAGCATTGGAGAAGCGGGAGCTGATTAAACTCGGAGTGTTAAAGAACTGTGTAGATGATCCGCGTGAGATTGCAAATTCCCTTGCTGAAAGAACAAGAAGTCAGGTTGTGCAGGTTATAGGAAAGAAAATAGTTTTATACAGGCTGAATAAAAACAAAAAAAATAATAGGTGAAATAGTTGAATGGGAAGCTGTATTGGAATTTACGGGGGAACATTTAACCCCATACACAATGGTCATGTTATGCTTATAGAAAATGCATTGGCTCAGTATAGGGATATGGAACGTCTTGTCTTGATGCCCAATAATATTCCTGCATATAAGGAAAACGATGATATTATTTCATCCAGGCACAGGCTTGCCATGCTAAAACTTATCGCAGATGAAAATGCGGCTGTTTCAGTTTCGGACATGGAGATAAAAAGGGGCGGACTCACATATACCTATGATACATTGTGTGAAATCATCAACGGCAATAAGGAACAGAAAATTTATTTTATTGCAGGCTCTGATTCCTTGATGAGCATCAGAAAATGGTATAAATACAAGGAAATTCTTGGTATGTGTACGATGCTTATTGCAAGACGTGACGAGGATTACAAAGAAATGGAAAAATTTCTTTGTGATTTGAGAAATGATGTTAATTTTTTTGATATAAAATTTATCAATATGAATTATGTTGATGTGTCATCATCAGCGATAAGAAAAAAAATCTCGGAAGGTAATATGCCCTATGGATTATTGCCGGATTCTGTTGTAAAATATATTGAAAAAAATAAGTTGTATGGGTGGACAGGCTATGACACGTGAAAAAATGTTAATAAGACTGAAGGGAAAAATAAATGAAAAGCGGTTTGAACATTCACTTGGCGTGGAATACACGGCAGCGTCACTTGCAATGGTTCATGGCGCTGACATAGAAAAGGCAAGGCTTGCGGGACTTTTACACGATTGTGCAAAGGGACTTGCAACAAAGGAAAAGCTGGAAAAGGCAAGGAAACACAATATACCGATAAACAAAATAGAAGAGAAAAATCCAGATATGCTTCATGCCAAGCTTGGTGCATTCTATGCGAAAGCCAAGTATGATGTATATGACGATGAAGTGTTGTCGGCAATAGAGACACACACGACAGGAAAACCAAACATGACATTGTTGGAAAAAATTATTTTTGTGGCGGATTATATTGAACCGAACAGAAAGTATTTAAAGGATATGGAGATAATACGAAAAGAGGCATTTACGGATATTGATAAATGTATCGTACATATTCTTAATAGTACGCTTATGTATTTGGAACAAAGGGGCGGAGATATCGATTATATGTCGAAGATGACGTACAATTATTATATAAATAATTCGAAGTAGGAGGATATATGGATTCGAGAAAATACTGTAAACTTGTAACAGATGCATTACAGGATAAAAAAGGAAATGATATAAAGGTAATTGACATAAGGGAAATATCTTCCATGGGAGATTATTTTATCATAGCGGACGGATTAAACAGAAATCAGGTGCAAGCTATGTGTGACGCTGTGGAGGAGGTTTTATCCGCCGCAGGTGCACGGCTTAAAAATAGGGAAGGTTATGCAAATGGAGGATGGATTTTGTTGGATTATTATGATATAATAGTCCATATATTTTCTGAGGAAGAAAGAAACTTTTATGATTTAGAGCACATATGGCGTGACGGTATTTTAGTGCAGTTGGGAGATTTATAGAAGTCAATGAATTCTAATAATACAATGAACGACAATTACAGAAGGATAAACCAGATATCAGCCAAATGTATGAGGGTTATTGTTTTAATGCTGCTCATCATGTTTGGCTATTGCTATTTTACCACAGATATCGATTTGGCACTCCTTGTTATTTTCTTTGCGTCGTCTGTTATTATTGCACTAATTCCGACATTGGTAGTAAATGTCTTTAAGTTTGATAGTTCTCCAATTACAAAACATGTGGTTATTATATGTATTTGTATTATAGCTACATTGATGCTTACGTTGTTTTCAACATATGCGTATCCGGTTATGCTTTTTCCGATACTTCTCGCATCTCTATATTACAATCAGACATTGGTGCTTTTTACATCGCTGCTTATGACGTGCGGCATATTTATATCAGATATTTTTTCTCTTAAGTTCAGTGAATTTTTTATAGGCTGCAAATATGACAACATTGTAGATATTCTCATAGGTTGTACGGTTCCACATATTCTTATTATATTTGGCATGTCTGTTGTTGCATACTTTATAGTGGAAAGAAATGCAATGATGATTAAGACAGCCGTAGATACTGCCGTAACCATGCAGGATAATCAAAAGGGCCTTATCTATTCATTTGCTGAAATTAGTGAGAGCAAATCAAAATATACGGGAGAACACATAAAAAGAGTTGCAGAGTACATGCGGGTGCTTGGAAAGGCATCTGGGTTTGAGGATGATTATGTGGAAAAGCTTGCAACCGCATCAATGATGCATGACATAGGTAAGCTGATGATAAGTGAGGAAATTCTTGATAAACCTGATAAGCTTACTGATGAAGAATATGAGATTATGAAGAACCATGTATTATATGGTGAGGCATTGCTGAAAAATTGTCCTGGTGAAATGCTCCATCTTGCATGTATCTTAGCAAAGGAACACCATGAGAGGTGGGATGGTTCAGGATATTTGGGAATGAAGGGCGAGGAAATAGCTTATATAAGCCGTTTGATGGCAGTATGTGATGTTTTCGATGCACTTACGTCAGACAGATATTATAAAAAGGGATGGTCGTTGGAAGATACTTTTGACGAGATTGTACGTCTCAGCGGAAAACATTTTGACCCAAAGGTTGTCAAGCTCTTTATTCAACATTATGATGAATTTAAGGCTATACATAACAAGATACCTGACAAACAAAAATACTAGCTGTGTGCCGGAGGTATATGATGTTCAGAGTAATAAATGAATATATGAGTAAGGTCAATTTACAGTCAAATGACCAGATTAGAAACAGATTAATTACATACTTGGATAAGTGTGAGGATATTGATTATTATACTGTTACCGTAAATTACAATATATATGTTGTGGATATCAGGGTGAAGGAGTATGCAATCGAGTACGCGGAAAAAATATTTAAGGATTTTAACCGTGACATTGCTTATCCTTATTCGGCGTTGTATGTAAGATTCAATGAAGGAACGTGTGTAAGATACAGATATCTTACATCAAAAGAAAATAAAGACGCATTTTATTGCGATATAATTATAAGTTAGAGGAGGATTTTTTATGCCGTTTATTAATTCAAAGGTAAGTACAAAAGTTACTAAGGAGCAGGAAAACGAGATAAAAACCATGCTTGCACAGGCAGCACAGGAGGTACTTGGCAAAGGTGAAAACTGGCTTATGGTAGGGATTGAGCCTGAATGTACCCTATATTTCAGGGGAGATGACAGCCAGCCGACGGCATTTGTTGATGTTAGCATTTACGGTGGTGAAAATAAGCAGGCGTTTAGTGCCTTTACAGGCAGGGTGTGTGATATATTGAATCAGGTGTTAGGTATTTCACGTGACCGTGTGTATGTAAAGTATTATGCAACTTCAAATTGGGGTTGGAACGGTTCCAATTTCTAATTTAAGGAAAAAAATGAGGATGAAATATGAATAAAAAGCTTCTTATTGTAATCATAGTTCAGCTTTTGATTGTGCTGTTTTTCCTTGGTATTCTTGTGGGGAAAAAGCTGGGAAGTAAAAACGAAAGGGAAAGCAATACGGATGCCGTTTCGACTGCTGCCACAACAGCGGAAGAAAATTCAGGCGGAGATGATGTTACATCTGCGGAAACACAAAAACAGCCGGAGCAGACAGCGGGTGATGACGTGACGGTTGACCGTGACGTGGATTACGGGGCAATGGATGTTCCCGAGCCGACAACTGATGACTGGCTTTTTGCAAAGGGCAGTAAGATTGTGGACAAGGATGGCAACGAGGTTTGGCTTACAGGAGTAAACTGGTTTGGATACAACACAGGTACCAATACGTTTGACGGACTGTGGGCATCCGACCTTAACAGGTCCATTCAAGAAATAGCAAATCATGGCTTTAACATCATCAGGATTCCTATTTCTGCGGAGCTTATCTTATCGTGGTCAAAGGGAGAATATCCGGATGCTAACTTTAATCAGGCAACGAATGACTATCTGGTAGGCATGGACAGTCTTCAGATATTTGAGTATGTTATAGGACAATGCAGAGCCAATGGTCTTAAGCTTATCATTGACATACACAGTGCTGAGACAAATGCAAGCGGACATACGGTTAATTTGTGGTATACCGATAAGATATCAACAAACGATTATCTTGCGTCGCTTTCCTGGATGGCGGACAGATACAAAAATGATGACACCATTTTGGTATACGACCTTAAAAATGAGCCGCACGGTAAGCCTTACGAGGGAACAGCTGCCGCAAAGTGGGATAACTCAAAGGATGCAAACAACTGGAAGTATGTTGCTGAACAGGCCGCAAACGCTGTATTGGAGAAAAATCCAAATGTACTTGTATTTGTTGAGGGCATAGAAATTTATCCTACAGACATTAAGAAAAATGGTGATTTTTCATCCACCGATGAAAAAGATTATTACTTTAACTGGTGGGGTGGAAATTTGAGAGGTGTTGCCGATAATCCTGTTAATTTGGGAAAATACCAGGATAAGCTTGTATATTCACCCCATGACTATGGACCGACGGTTTACGAACAGCCGTGGTTTCAGGGTGATTATGATTATGACAGCCTGATGAAGGACTGCTGGAAGGATAATTGGTTTTACATATATGAGCAAAGTATTGCACCTCTGCATATAGGCGAATGGGGCGGCTTTATGACAGAGCCAAACATTACTTGGATGACCTATATGCGTCAGCTCATAAAGGAACACAGATTGCACCACACATTTTGGTGCTTTAATGCCAATTCCGGAGATACGGGCGGGCTGGTGCTTGACGACTTTACAACATGGGACGAGGAAAAATATGCATTTGTAAAGGAAGTTTTATGGAGTGACAACGGAAAATTTATCGGACTTGACCACGAGATACCGCTTGGCATAAACGGTGTAAGTCTGGGGGATTATTATAACTAATAAAAACATATATAAAGGAGACAAAAAAATGAGTAGAAAACCTGTAGTTTTAATGGTACTTGACGGATATGGCTTAAGTGACAAGACAGAGGGAAATGCGATAGCACTTGCAAATACTCCTGTTATGGATAAGCTTATGGCAGAGGCAGCTTTTGCAAAAGGAAATGCTTCGGGACTTCATGTAGGACTTCCTGACGGACAAATGGGTAATTCCGAGGTTGGCCATATGAATATTGGAGCAGGAAGAATCATATATCAGGAGCTTACAAGAATTACGAAATCTATTGAAGATGGGGATTTCTTCGAAAATGAGGAAATGCTTGAGGCAATCAATAATTGTAAGAAAAATAATTCAGACCTTCACCTTTGGGGTCTGCTCTCAGACGGAGGCGTTCACAGCCACAATACACATCTTTATGCAATACTTGAGCTTTGCAAGAGACAGGGACTTTCAAATGTGTATGTTCATCCATTCTTTGATGGAAGGGATACACCTCCTGCGTCAGGAAAGGGATATCTTGAGGAACTTATTGAAAAAATGAAAGAAATCGGTGTTGGTAAGGTCGCTTCCATGTCAGGACGTTACTACGCTATGGACAGAGATAACAGATGGGACAGAGTGGAGCTTGCATACAAGTCACTTGTAACAGGCGAGGGTGTACAGGCGGAAGATCCTGTTGCAGCTATGCAGGAGTCATATGATAAAGAGGTATTTGACGAGTTCGTGCTTCCGACTGTTATTACAGAAAATGGAAAGCCTGTATCATTAGTAAAGCCGAATGACTCTGTTATATTCTTCAATTTCAGACCTGACAGGGCAAGAGAGATAACAAGAGCGTTCTGCTGTGATGATTTTGATGGATTTGAAAGACCAAATGGACGTATGCCGCTTGTATATGTATGCTTCAAGGATTATGATGAGGCAATTCCAAACAAGCTTGTGGCATTTAAAAAAGAGGATGTTGCCAATACATTTGGCGAGTATCTTGCAGCCTGTGGTAAGACACAGCTCAGACTTGCTGAGACAGAGAAGTATGCACACGTAACATTCTTCTTTAACGGTGGTGTTGAGGAGCCGAACAAGGAGGAGTACAGAACACTTGTTAAGTCACCTGCCGTTGCAACCTATGACCTTCAGCCAGAGATGAGCGCACCGGAGGTTGGTGTAAATCTTGTTGACGCGATCAAATCAGATAAATATGATGTCATTATTATCAACTTTGCAAACCCTGACATGGTCGGACATACAGGTATTATCCCTGCTGCCATAAAGGCTGTTGAGCGTGTTGACCAATGTGTGGGAGCTGCCGTTGATGCAGTGACAGAAGTTGGTGGTGTACTCTTTATATGTGCAGACCACGGCAATGCTGAGCAGATGATTAACTATGAGACAGGTGCACCGCATACGGCACATACTACAAATCCTGTTCCGTTTATTTTATACAACTATGAGGACGGTGTGAAACTTCGTGAGGGCGGATGTCTTGCAGATATCGTACCGACGCTGCTTGAAATTCTTGAACTTCCTCAACCAAAGGAAATGACAGGTAAGTCTCTTATAGTAAAATAATCTGATTTGACAAAAGAGAAAGAGAGAATACAAGATGAAAAAGTTTTTGAGAGAATTTAAAGAGTTTGCACTAAAAGGGAATGTAATGGATCTTGCAATTGGTGTTATCATTGGTGCGGCTTTTCAAAGTATTGTAACATCATTTACAGAGAGCTTTATTAATCCTCTGATTAACAGCATCGGTGGTGCGGAGGTTGCAGGACATATTGAAATTTTCAATACAGGACAATATATTGAATATGGTGCATTTTTAACTGCTATTATTAACTTTCTCATAATGGCACTTGTGCTTTTTCTTATGATGAAGGGTATCAATAAGCTTATGAGTGTCGGAAAGAAAACGGAAACTGTTGAGGAAGAAAAGACAACAAAGCTTTGTAGATATTGTAAGTCAGAGATACACATTGAGGCTGTAAAATGCCCGCATTGTACATCTGACGTGGAGTAGCTGACAGGATGATGTCTGTTTCAGGTGTTATTTAGTTATTAAAAAAAGAGTCATTGCATACCTAAATGTAATGACTCTTTTTTACTTTATAAAGAGTGCTGAAAGCACTTTGTTCTAAAGATATAAAAATAGAAGAATGATATATTTCACTTGTTTGAACTGTAAAAATAATGTAATATATAATAAGGTATTTTCAACCATTCATAAATAAATTAAATTATGGAAACGGAGATTGATATGAAACCAAAATTCAGGCGCTTCAATGTTTTTATTAGTTTGATTATTATTTGTTTTATCATTATTTCATATGGAAGTTTTAATGTGCTGGCAACAGATGATGAAGCTCCGTTAGTAAAGACGGTATTTAACGAGAGAAACGGACTGCCTACGGGAGAGGCAAATGATATTTTGCAGACTGCTGACGGCTATATATGGATAGGAAGTTATGGCGGGTTAATCCGTTATGACGGTACGGAGTTTCGCAATTACAGTGCAGAGGGAATTTTGCCGTCCTCATCTGTGAGAAGTATTTTTGAGGACTCAAAGCAAAGACTTTGGATTGGTACAAATGATGCAGGTATATTTATTATGGAAAATGGGGAAATTGTAAAACCTGAGGGACAGCCTGCGGATACATTTCTCTGTGTAAGAGGCTTTGCTGAGGCCCCTGACGGGACAATTTATGCTGCATCAACAACAGGAGTTTGTGAGATTAAAAACGGAGTAATGAATATATATTCATGTGATGAGGTGGCAGGAAAATCCTTTTATTCTTTAGGCGTAGACTGCTACGAACGTCTTTGGGCGGTAAATAATGACGGCTGCTGTGTGGTACTTCAGGACGGAAAGGCGTTAAATGTTGTAAGTTTCGATGATTTTGCTAATAATAAAGATGAAACAATTTACAGCGTAACAGGCTGTTTGGATGGTTCAATCTATATCGGAGGCTCCCACAGTGATATTCTGCGTTTAGAGTTTTCGGGAACAGGCTTTACAGACACTGATATAAAGGTTATGGGGTATGAACCTGATATACTTTATATTGTCAATAATTTAAGGGAGGTTGAATCCGGAATCATTGCTGCTTCAGGTTCACAAAACGTCGCCTTTTTGGATTCAGATGGTAATGTACTTAGGGAAGTTGAGGCAATTGACGTAAATAATTCAATTGTTGATTATATGGGAAATATATGGCTCGCTTCGGGAAGTCAGGGTGTTGTCAGATATGCGGAGGGTTGCTTTGGCACATATGCCCCTGATACATTTTCTGAGTTGAGTCTTAATGCAGTTGCCGTTTCGGATGGAAAGGTGTACGCGGGATTAAATTATGGAATTATTGTGGCAGATAGCAGGACATCAGGTGATAACAGTACATTGTCAAAGGTTTTTGAACAGTTTGAGGGCATCAGGATAAGAGATATCATAGCGGATAAAAACGGTGATATCTGGATTGCGTCTTATTCTGATATGCCTGTTGTGTGTTTTCATCCTGATACATATAAAATGGATACCTATTCTGTTGAGGATGGGCTTGCAAATAACAAGGCAAGGGTTTTGTGTGAGCTTAAAGACGGAAGTATTGCAGTAGGCACACAAAACGGTATCAGTATTATAGAAGACGGAACAGTCAGGGAGAGCTATACTGACTTTGAACAGCCGTCTATATTGTGTATTCTTGAGCTTGAGGATGGAACACTTTTGCTTGGAAGTGACGGTAATGGTATATATGAGATTAAGGATGGAACTATAAAAACCCACAGCTTTTCTGACGGTCTTTCGGAGGGGGTTGTACTTCGGATTTTACAAGATACGGAAAATAGCTTTTTTGTAAGTGCAGGAAGCAGTCTTTACTATATGAGAGACGGAAGCTTTGAAAAACTGACGGCTTTAAAAAAGGAAGCAGGCAGTATTTTTGATATGTACATGATGAACGGTAAGCTGTGGCTGCTTCAAAACAGTGGAATTTTGGAGATTGATAAGGAAAATCTGCTTTCGGGTGGTGACGGAAGCCCTGTGACCTATGGTTTTGACTATGGGATGACAGGTTCATTAAATGCAAACACCAGACACTGCCTTTTAGATGGCGTGCTTTATCTTGCAACAAGGAACGGCATAAGTGTATTTAGCTTTCAGGTGCCTGAAAATGTTCTTCCGATGGGTATTATAAATAATGTCGTGGTTGACAATGTTACATATGACCACCCGACTGATTTGACGGTAAAGGGAGATACAAACCGTATTACAATAAATTACGCTGCATTCGCATATGATAACATGTCTGATTTTAAGGTTGCCTATAAGCTTGAGGGCTTTGATGATAAAGAACATATGATTACCGATTCGGGAAACTCTATCAGTTATACAAACCTTCCTGGTGGAGAGTATGAGTTCAAGCTTCGTTTTTTTGTTCCGGGCAGTGATGAAAGCAAGGTTTACAGCTTTCATATTACAAAAGAAAAACGACTGATAGAGTACACATGGTTTGTTGTGGGAATGATGATTATTGGTATGGCTCTTATTATCGGAATTCTTACTTTAATTTACAGATTGAAGCTCAATACGGCAAGAAAACGCCAGCAACAATACCATGAAATTTTGGTACAGTCACTGCTTACCTTTGCAGGTACCATTGATGCAAAGGATGCATATACAAATGACCATTCTACCCATGTGGCAGAATATTCAAGGGAACTAGCAAAGCGTATGGGACTTTCTGAGGATGAGCAGGAGCATATTTATTATGTTGCGTTGCTCCATGATATCGGGAAAATCGGAATTCCTGATGATATACTGAATAAGCCGGGTAAGCTGACAGATGAGGAATATGCCGTGATTAAAACGCATCCGCAAATAGGAGCGGATATATTAAAAAATTTCACATCGTTAAAAGGAATTGCAGATGGTGCCCATTATCACCATGAAAGATATGACGGCACAGGCTATTGTGAGGGCTTGGCAGGAGAGGACATTCCTCTGGTGGCACGTATTATTGCCGTTGCCGATACCTATGATGCCATGTCGAGTAAACGATGTTACCGTAAGTCACTTTCAACGGAATTTATTAAAAATGAGCTAAAAAGTGTTGCAGGAACGCAGCTTGACCCTAATATTGTGCCATATATGCTGGATATTATTGCTGAAAAAGCGGAAAATGAAACAAAGTAATGTATAAATATATCATAGTCTGCACATACTCTCATAAGAAAAGACAGAATTTCCAATTCTTACAAGGTTGTTAGTAATCTTGAAGACAGGAAGATTCTGAAATGATGGAGGTTGGCTATGAAAACTGATAAAATAAGACATATACAGGCGAGGGAAATTTTGGATTCAAGAGGAAATCCTACCCTTGAAGTTTATGTTGAGTGTGAGAGTGGAGCATCAGGAACGGCTTGCGTTCCATCAGGTGCATCTACAGGAGAACATGAGGCACATGAGCTTAGGGATGACGATAGCAGATTTTTGGGTCAGGGTGTTGAAAAGGCTGTAAATAACGTGAATTCCCGCATATGTGATAAGCTTGCAGGTGTAGATGTCTACAACCAGGTTGCGATTGACCGTATGATGATTGAGGCGGACGGAACAAAAAATAAATCTAAATATGGTGCAAATGCCATACTTGGAGTTTCCCTTGCTGTTGCAAGAGCTGCGGCAGACTCCCTTCATATGCCTTTATACAGGTATATCGGAGGACCGAATGCAAAGTATATGCCTGTTCCAATGATGAATATTTTAAATGGCGGAAAGCATGCAGATAACACAATCGACCTTCAGGAGTTTATGATTGCACCTGTGGGAGCATCCTCCTTTAAAAAGGCAATGGAAATGGCAGGTGAAATATATCATAACCTGAAAAGTGTTCTGCGTGAAAAAGGAATGTCCACAGGTGTAGGTGATGAGGGCGGATTTGCACCGAATCTTGCAACAACCTACGATGTTCTCGATACGCTTATGGAGGCGATAGACCGTGCAGGCTACGAGGCTGGCAAGGATATAAAAATTGCCATTGATGCAGCGGCGTCTGAGCTTTATGACGATAATCTTGAAAGATATCATTTTCCGGGCGAAAGTAAAATGGCAGGTAAGGATATATACAGAAATGCCGAGGAAATGGTTCAATATTATGAAAATCTTGTGGAGCGATATCCAATATATTCCATTGAGGACGGCTTAAATGAAAATGACATGAAGGGCTGGAAAGTATTGACATACCGTCTGGGAGACAGCATACAACTTGTGGGTGACGATTTATTTGTCACAAATACCGAGAGGCTGAGTGATGGAATCAGGGATGGAATTGCAAATGCGATTCTTATTAAGCCAAACCAGATAGGAACACTTACTGAAACCCTTGATGCAATTGCCATGGCACAGCGTAACAATTATAAAACCATTATAAGCCACCGTTCAGGAGAGACGGAAGATACATTTATTGCAGACCTTGCCGTTGCAGTAAATTCAGGACAGATAAAAACGGGAGCACCATGTAGAAGTGACAGAACGGCAAAATATAATCAGCTTATGAAAATTGAAGACCAGCTTGGAAAAAATAGTATTTACAAATTTATTTAAACAATAGAGGAGAGGCTGTGCGTACTAAGAAATTAAATACCGTAATAACGAAAAGACACTTTCATCCGATGAAGGACGTAAAGGTTTTCTTATATTATGGTATAAAGTTCCTTAGTGCAGGCAGCCTCATTTTTTGATTACATTTTCCTAAAAAAGTAGTTGCCATACATTTTCGGATATGGTAATATAAGACAAGTGTGAACAAATATGATACATAAGCTTAGTGTGCTTATTTTAGGAGGTTATTTTTTGAAAACGCCATTGATTATTGTATTTTTAGTAATAGCTGTTATTTTAACAATTATAGTTATGATGCAGGAAGGCAAAGAGGGAGGACTTACAAGTTCCATAAGCGGTTCCACTGAAACCTATTGGAGTAAGAACAAGGGTAAGTCAAAGGAAGCTATACTTATGAAGGTTACAATCGTAATCGGAATCATATTCATGGTATTGGCTTTGCTTCTTTCTTCAAAGTTTATTTAGAATTACAATGATGCTTTGGGTTCATTCAAAGCATCTTTTTTTCTAGTAGGAAACTTCGTTTCTTATTGGTATGCTTCTTACGAAGCTTGCCAAGATTTGGACTACAGCGTCGAAGACGCTTTGTTCCTTGATAGGAGGTGTCATTCATGGGTGCAAAAAGAGATAGTATAAAAGAAAAGCTTTATTCGTTTATATGTGATGACGAATATAAACCAATGAAGCTTAAGGATATTCGATTTCTTCTTCAGGTTAGTGATGAGGATA
Source organism: uncultured Lachnospiraceae bacterium (assembly GCA_947652735.1). GTDB lineage: Bacteria > Bacillota > Clostridia > Lachnospirales > Lachnospiraceae > Coprococcus_C. Next base: position 65,863 of record CANTEG010000006.1, read on the forward strand.
AGAAAAAGGTCACCGAAGTATTGGACGAGCTTGTAAAAGAAGGGAAAATTACCGTAACACCAAAGGGAAAATACAAAAAAATGGATGATGACCTTAAGGTGGGAATTTTTATCGGCAATAAAAAGGGCTTTGGGTTTGTCAAGGTTGATGGAGAGCGGGAGGATTATTTTATTCCTGCCAAGTACAGTCTTGATGCTTTCCACGGTGACCGTGTGGTGCTTAAGGCATACAAAGACGGTACAGACGGAAGAAGAACAGAGGGGCACATTGTTCAAATTCTCGAGAGAGGCATGGAACTTATTGTAGGAACATATGATAAGCAGGATGGTTTTGGTTTTGTTATGCCTGATAACCAAAAGGTCTCTAATGATATATTTGTTGATAAAAAGGATTCAATGGGTGCCATGTCCGGACACAAGGTTGTGTGCCATATAACCAATTATGGTGGAAAGGGTAAGTCTCCTGAGGGGAAGATTGTGGAGATATTGGGTCATATCAATGATCCGGCAACTGACATATTATCGGTTGTTAAAGCATATGATATTCCTACGGAGTTTCCGAAAAAGGTTATGGACAGCCTGAACAATATTCCGGACAGTGTGGATGAGTCAGAGCTTGAAGGCAGAGAGGATTTCAGGGCTTTGGATACCGTTACAATTGACGGTGAGGATGCAAAGGACTTGGATGATGCCATAACCTTAAGCTATAAAGACGGAATCTATACGTTAGGTGTCCATATTGCGGATGTATCAAACTATGTGACGGAGAAATCAGAACTTGACAAGGAAGCATTGAAAAGAGGTACAAGCTGTTATCTGGTAGACAGCGTGATTCCGATGCTTCCACATAAGCTTTCAAACGGTATCTGTTCACTGAATGCGGGAGTGGACAGGCTGACCTTAAGCTGTGTTATGGACATAGACAAAAAGGGAAAAGTTATCAATCACAGAATATGTGAGGGCGTCATAAATGTAAACGAGCGCATGACATACACGGATGTGGCAAAGATTTTGGACAGAACAGAGGATGCACCGCTTGAACGATACGGTTATCTTGTATCAATGTTTGACTTAATGCTTGAGCTGTCGCAAATTATAAGGGCATGTAGACATAAGAGAGGCTCCATAGATTTTGATGTTGCTGAGACGAAGATAATTGTGGATAAAAACCATAAGCCTATCGAGATTAAGCCATATGACAGAAATCCTGCCACTAAAATTATTGAGGATTTCATGCTGATGGCAAATGAGACAATTGCTGAGGATTACTTTTGGCAGGAGCTTCCATTTGAGTATAGAACCCATGAGAGTCCTGATATGGAAAAGATAGAAAATCTGTTGGTATTTTTGGGGAATTTCGGAATCCATATGAAGGCAGGGCATGATGAAATTCATCCGAAGGAGCTACAAAAGGTACTTGAAAAAATTGAAGGGGAGCCTTATGAGGCACTGATAAGCAAGATGACGCTCCGTTCCATGAAGCAGGCAAGGTACTCTACGGAGTGTTCAGGACATTTTGGTCTGTCATGCAAGTATTACTGTCACTTTACATCGCCTATCAGAAGATATCCTGATTTGCAGATTCACAGGATAATTAAGGAAAATCTGAGGGGCAGTCTTGACCAAAAGAGAATCACGCATTATAAGCGTATACTTCCTACGGTTTCGGACAATAATTCCCAAAAGGAAAGACGTGCGGAGGAAGCGGAAAGAGAAGTTATAAAGCTAAAGGAAATTGAGTACATGTCTGAGCACATTGGCGAGGAGTACGACGGTGTGATATCAGGTGTTACATCCAACTTTATTTTTGTTGAGCTTGAAAATACTGTAGAGGGTGCGGTATCCGTAGCTTACATGTATGATGACTGCTATTATTTCAATGAGGATGAATATGCAATGGTAGGAGAGCGGACAAAAAAAAGGTATCAGCTTGGCGATAAAGTAAGAGTTAAAGTGTTAAAGTGTGATAAAATAAAGAAAAGTATTGATTTTTCAATGTGTAATGATATAATGTCGTAGGACATTTAGCAGTTAAAGAGGGTGAATGCAGTGTCTAAGGAAAAGGGTATCAGGCTCATAGCAAACAACAAAAAAGCATACCATGATTATTTTATTGAAGATACTTATGAGGCAGGCATTGCACTTGCAGGTACGGAGGTGAAATCCTTACGGGCAGGTGGGTGCAGTATAAAGGAATCCTTTATAAATGTTGATAACAACGAAGTATATATTTACCAAATGCATATTTCACCATATGAAAAGGGAAATATATTTAATAAGGACCCGCTGCGGACAAGAAAGCTTCTGCTTCACAGATTTGAAATTAACCGCCTAATTGGTCAGCAGAAGATGAAAGGTTATACCCTTGTTCCGCTTAAGGTATATTTCAAGGACAGCCTTGTAAAGCTGGAAATCGGTCTTGCAAGGGGCAAAAAATTGTATGACAAGAGAGCCGATATTGCAAAGAAAGATATCAAAAGAGAAGCAGAGAGGGAATTCAAGGTAAGGAACCTCAACTGATATACTAAATTATAAGGAGATAATTATGAGTCAGGCAAAGGTTGACAGATATAAAGAAGAAAAAAAGAACAGGGCAAAAAACTTAAAGAAAAAAAAGGTAAAGAATTTGATTGCATTATTTGTTTGTGCACTGCTTGCAGGTGCCGCAATTGGATATCCCCTTGGCAAGGTAATATATAAGCAATATGCGGCTGAGCGTGCCGCAAATGCTACAATTAACCCTGATGCATTAAATTACAATATCCAAAAATACTGGTCTGCCATGTACAGTGATAAGTATTCATTTATTGGTGACAGCATTGCAAGTGACACAGATGCATCTAATGAGGAAGCAACAAATACAGATGCGGCAGACACAGAGGCTTCTGATACAGATGCAGGAAAATAGCAATAAAGTTTCGTCTGATATAAACCAGGGGTTGTACTGGTTTCGACGGGGATTTAGAAATTATATAAGCCATCGGTGGACTAGGACCACCTAAAAACTTAGAAATTAAATATAAACGCAGACGAAAATTACGCGTACGCTGCCTAGTGGCAGCTGTCGGTCCTAGGTTCCCCACAGCTTAGAGCACCGGCATCAAAATCGTGGGAAACTCTTCAGCCTAAGCTTTGCGGTTGGAGAAAATTTATGAAGCTACCGATGCATCCCGCCTGTCTATAGGCGGTTTGCAGAGGGAATAAATATATATAGACTGTGATGGGAGAAAGTATAATGGAAGAATTTTCGGACGCGGGTTCGATTCCCGCCAGCTCCATAAATAAAGTGCGTGGCTGCTATGCCACGCACTTTTACATTTTATAGGAAAGACCTCCAAACTTTCCTATAAGGCAGGATTTTTAATCCTGCTATAAAGTGCCATAAAAGTAGTGGCGTATAAAGAATGCCGAAAGCACTTTGTTCTATCGAATTATGAGGGAATATTTTTATGAGAGTCAAAGAATTGACTCTTTTTTTCTCTGGAAACTTAGGTAATTTTTATTATCGTAAAATGCCAACTTATTTTTTTGCGACTTTTTTATTGACGTAAAATAGAACTTTATATTTTAGGGGGCGAAAGCTATAATTGTTTTACATATAAAGGTAATAGTGCTTACATAAAAAATAGTAAACATCAAACCATCCGCCAAAAGGTAAAGTTAACGCTGCTGGTTTTGAGAGTTGTTTGAGGCGAATGAGATAAAGAGACAGGACGCAAAAATACAGTTTATATGTGGGAGGAAGGATGTGAATCAAGATTTTGAAGGAAAGTAAGAGTGACAGAAAAATTGTATCTGTCATATCCAGTCGGCAGAGACTTGCAAAGTTACTCAATATCGTGTTTGTTATAGCATTTTTAGGTGCTGCGGTTTGTCCAGCGGTTGTATTTGCGATTTGGGATAGAAATGAGGCTATGGGAATGGTGGCTTTGGCACTTGCAGTAGTGTGGGTACTTATGTGTGTATTCATGGGCAAGGGTATGAGAAAACTGGAAGCGAAGATAAAAGAACTTACAGGACAATATATTGTAAAAGATGTTCTTGCCGAGAAAATTGACATCGTTGAGTATTCTCCCAACCGGTATATCAATAAGAATTTTGTAAAAAATTGCTCAATCCTTCCGGACTTTAACAAGATAAAAGGCTCTGATTACATAAAAGGAAACTACAAAGGCAAAGAATTTATATACTGTGATTTGCTTTTGGAATGGGAATCCAAAGATAGCGATGGTCATATGAGTACAACAACACTGTTTAAGGGACATCTTATGAAAATGGAGTTAGGAAAAAATATAGATGGATTTGTACGAATCAAAGAGAAAAAGAATCCGCGTAAGAGTAATGGTTTTTTTGCAAATATACTTGGAATGGCTATTTCCCATAACAGTATAGAGACCGAGAATGTAGCATTCAACAATCAGTTTGAAATAAAGACCTCAGATGACCAGTTAGCGTTTTATATTTTGACACCGCAGTTTATGGAAAGTGTTATGAGACTTGACGAACTGGCAGATGGGTATACGAATATAGAATTTTGTGGTACATCAGTTGTTGTAACATTGAATAACGGAAAGGATTCATTTGAAGTTAAAAAAACACTTGGAAGCAAGAGAAGACTTGAAAAGTATCGACAGAGTTTCAGGGAGGAGCTGGAGATTATTCTTGGAGTGTTTGATGAGATACTTACCAAGGATAATTTGTTTTAAGATATAATGTAAATATGGGAGGTAAATATATGAGTTACAAAAAGTTAATGGCGGCAATGGGTATTGCATCTGTGATGTTAACTGGATGCACGCAGGGTAAGGATGCAGAACAACAATATCCAGTGAGGTTGTTGAGGCTATAACTATTCCATTATCTGAATGCACTCTTAATCGGGCGGAGATTGAAAATGGATTAGATGTAACGTTAGATGGTACAGTTTCCTTTGGTTCAAGTATACAAGATGCCATAAAGGAATATGGTTCTTGTTATGAAACAGCCTCTTTTTATGGTGAGTGGTTTTGGGAAAACGATAATTCTGATTATAAGGTAACTCTTAAGACAGAAAACGAAGAAGGAACAAATATTCAGGGTATTATTTGGGATAGGCGTTGAGGGGTGAATAAGCTTGTTTATAGGCGGTTTGCAGAGGGAATAAATATATGTAGACTGTGATGGGAGAATGTATAATGGAAGAATTTTCGGACGTGGGTCTGGTTTCCGTCAGCTCCATAGCCGACAAGGTCTTGAAAACACATTAGTTCAAGGCTTTGTCGGCTTTTATTTTATAGGAAACTGCGTTTCCTATTGGAATATGTCCTGAGGGCAAAACGTTTCTTACGAAGCTTGCCAGGATTCGCCCAAAGTGCCATAAAAGTAGTGGCATATAAAGAATGCCGAAAGCACTTTGTTCTATAACGTCGCAAGAGAGAAAGCAAAAATAACATGTCAGAAAGCAAAAATAGCGTAAGAGCGAAAACGAAAAGTATGGTATAATATGTCCTAAGGAGGGACCCTGCGAAGCAGGGAGGATGCCTTAGGACAGAGTTACAATAATTGACCCTGCGAAGCAGGGAGGATGCCTTAGGACAGAGTGGCTGTGTATAAAACTGATAGGGCGAATGCCTGTGAGCGAGATGAAGCGTAGCGAAATTGAGCTGCACTGCGTAGGAGGAATCCTGAGTGCATAAGTAAAAGGCGAAAGGAGAATTCTTATGAGGATAGCAGTCTGCGATGACTGTCAGGAAGACGTGCGTAGTATTAAAATCTTTTTACAGGGAAATGATGTCCGGACATATTTTCGGGCGGAAGAACTCCTTTCGGATGTGGAAGAAAGGCAGCTTCATTTTGATTTATATTTACTTGATATTTATATAGATAATTCCATGGGTGGAATTGAACTTGCAAAAAGGCTCCGCAGCAAGGATGCAAATGCGGCGATATGCTTTGTTTCAACAAGTAATGATTTTTATAGGGAGGCATATGACCTTTATGCGGTACAGTATCTGTTAAAGCCAGTAAGCGGTGAGGCTGTCAGCCGTTTGCTGGAACGGGTATCAGGAGGTCTTATAAGAAAGAAGGAAAAGAAATTATCCTTCAAATGGAAAGGGGAAATGGGAAGCATTCCCTATAATAAAATCCTATATGTAGCCAGTAGGGGGCATAATCTTTTTATTCACTGTAAGGATGGCATGGTGCAGGAGTACGGTGGAAAATTAGATGAGCTTATGTTAAAGCTGAATAGTGATATGTTTTGCCGTTGTCATCAGAGCTTTCTTGTCAATTTATACTATGTAGACAACCTAAATGGAAAAGAACTGATAATTGCTGACAACAGTATACCGATATCAAGGCGGTATTATGAACAGGTTAAAAAAAGATATCAAGAAATTTTGTTTGAGGAGGTAGACTGATGACCGTATTCCGTGACTTATCGGTGCTGTGGTCACTGTTTCATATTTTAATATTATTTATGCTCCTATACCGTTCCCGTTATGAAAAAAGAAAAACCTTTATTCTCACGGCAATTGCAATGGGACCTTTGATTTTACTTAATATTGTAGGTCTGCTTCTATATGGGGCAGAGGTGATGGGAAAGGTTTTTATACTGACGTGTACGCTGCCGAGTCTTTTATTTTTCTGGTTTGTATCAAAGGATAAAAAAGGAAGATTTTTCTTTACGTTTTGTCTTGCTGATACGGTTGCCCTGTGGATTATTGCAGTGACAAATATACTGGATTTCTACTTGGGCGGACAACAATATATCATTATGCTGGTGGGAAGACTTGTGCTTTTTCCGTTGTTTGAATGGTGGGCAGTCCGTTATTTGAGAAAACCTTATTTGGAGTTGCAGGAATCCGTTTCAGATGGATGGGGTATGTTTGCGGCTATGACGGCATTATATTATATCCTGCTTGCAATTAAGTCAAATTTTCCTGTGGTTATTACGGCAAGACCTAAGGAGCTTCCGTCTTTTTTGCTGATACTTGTGCTGATGCCAATGACCTATGCTACGATTTTTGCAGCATTGTACAGGCAGCTTCTGCTTTACCGAAAGCGGCAAAATGAACTGATTTTGCAGGAACAGAAAAATATGCTGGAGGAACAGCTCGACAACCAGCAGCGCATAAGAAAAATGAAGCATGATATGAAGGGGCATACAATAACACTTGCAGGTTTGCTTTCTGCGGGAAAGACGGAAGAGGCACAGGAATACATTAAAGGCATGGAAATGGAAATGAATGTGCTGTCGGGACAGTTTTGTTCCAATCCATTTCTGAACGCAGTACTCATACAGTATTCAGGTAAACTGGAAGAAATGGGTGCGGAATGTAGCATGAACATACAGATTGGGGATGAGGCACTACCTTACATGGAGCTTTGTCAAATTCTTTCAAATGGGCTGGAAAATGCATGTGATGCTCTTAAAGGGCTTGAGGAAGAGAAACGGGAGATTTCCGTACAGATGAAATACAGCAGAAACTGGCTGCTGATACGAATAAAAAACAGGTGCAGGAATGATCTTTGCGTTGAGAAAGGAAGCATACCAAACACAGAGAAGAAAGGACATGACCACGGCTTTGGACTTTCTACCGTGCAGGAAGCGGCAGCAAGACTTGGAGGGGAAATGTTTTGCTATACGGAAAATGGAAATTTTATACTTGATGTAATGGTATCGTGTCAGTCTTTTCCAAAGGATTGAAATGGTAAAATAATATCAAATGAGGCTTTTGAAAGGCTCTTTTTGGTATACTTATATTACACAGGAAATAATATGGCGTGCATATGCATTTACCATATCCATGTCCTGTAAAAAGGAATCACTTAGTTCAATGAAGGTTTCCTTGTCCTTTATATCCTTTCTGTATCCCGACATAATTCCGTCATTTATCTGTGAAATATAATGACCCATATGACGGAGGTAGCAGTTTTCTTTTTTTGCCTGTATTCTGTAATCCTTGTCTACATATGCTGCAACACTTTTGTGGACAGCCATGTCCTCGGCAGGTAGGTAGTAATATTCCCTGTAGTTGTCAAAATAAAATTTCAGCTCACCCGAAAAAATAGGTGCATTTATTGTCATTTCATTATGGTTTCCCGTTATGATAATGTCGTTTATGCCAAGTGAAATACGCTTTGGAATCGGGTATTGCAGCGCAAGCAAAAACAACAGACGATTTTCCTTGACAGACATTTTCTGTACGAAGAAGCAGCCTGCCTTCAGTTTTGTATACGAAAGGAGACAGCAGCAATATAAAAGGCCCTCTAAATCTTCGTAGTTATGCTGTATAAGCAGCGTTTTATTTGCAATGTCCCTGTCAGTAACAAAATTGTTGTATATTTTAATCAGGTCGCCCCCTGAATATTTATCCAGTCTGTTTATGGAAATAAGTTTTTCAATTGATTTTTGTTTCAGGTCATCCAGATGAAGTATTTTTTTAAATGGTTTAATCTTTTTATATAAATCAATGCTCTCAATGGAGCGAAACGAGTAGTCCATGCCGTATTTGTCTATTTTTTTTGACATATAAGGGATGTCGAAGCCGTCACCATTATAGTGCATAATATATTTGTATTGTGATATAAATTTGGTAAATGCCAGGATAATTTCATCTTCCGAGCAGCCATCATCATTGAACCATTGACGTATGCGCCATGTGCCGTTTTCATAAAAGCAGCATCCGATAAGGTAGAGTGTGGTTGCCTCGGCAGCAAAGCCTGTTGTTTCAATATCAAAAAGACAAATATCTTCAGGATTATAGTAAAGCTCCAATTGTAAATATTTATTTTCACGGGCATCATTCGTTATAATTTCCATTTTATCGTTCACCTTGCCTATCTACTACAATGTATTTATGGTTAATATCCCTTACAGCCAGTAAGCAATTATCTCTCTTGTTGCTTAAAAATAGTTTACGAGATTAACAAAATTATAACATATTAAAAATATAATAACTATATATTTTTGTAATTGGTCGTTACGGTTCTGGGACATGATATAAATAGCAATGTCCTTTTAAAGTGGGATATGTTAAAAATAATTAATAGTTTGATTATAAAACTAAATTTGTCACAATGTGAAATGAGAGATTGCATATAACGAATTCAATTAAAAATGCTTGTTTTTTTTATGGTATATGTTATAATTTCATTATATGATTTTGTTACGGAGGACAGATAGCATGATACAACCAATCGATATAAAGACCAAGAAGTTTAAAAAAGGTATTCTGGGTTACAAGAGTGCAGATGTTGATGACTTCATTAATACAGTATATAGGGCATACGAGGACGTATATAATGAAAATGCCAAGTTATCGGACAATTTGGACAAGCTCAACGCTTCACTTCAGGAAAACAGATTAAAGATGTTTGACCTTGAAAGCAAGGTTCAGAAGATGGAAAATGTTTCATCCTACGATGAGGATGACAGCGAGGCTAAGAAAAAGGCAGATGATATTATCAAAAATGCCGAGAAGACTGCTGCGGAGATTATTGCAAATGCCAAGAACGAGAGCAAGAAGTTTGAGACAGGTACAGCCGCACCGAAGCCTGAGAAAAAGGTTGAGCCTGTAAAGGAAGAACCTGTTAAGGAATCAGCATCCTCAAGATTTTTCAAAAAGGTTGAGGAAGAAGCTCCGGTAAGCAGTGCATCAGGGGATGATGATGAGATTTTTGTAGGAGAGATTGAAGATTCTCGTAAGCCGGACCGTATGATGATAGGAGACGGTGAGGAAGAAGAGGATATGGATTTCGAATTCTTATAGAATATTTTATACATAGAGTGCTGCTACGGCAGCACTCTTTTTAGGAGTACACAATGATTGCATATATAAAGGGTACAGTTGAAGCCATTGACTCCGAAGAGGTTGTTTTAGACAAGGACGGAATCGGCTTTCGGATATTTACCAGCCAGAATGTAACGGATAAGCTTCGTATACATGATAGTGTTACGTTGTTCACATATATGAATGTGCGTGAAGATGATATCAGCCTGTATGGTTTTCTTTCAATGGAGGAAAAGTCTGTTTTTAAGCTGTTGATTGGGATAAGTGGAATCGGACCTAAGGGGGCGTTATCCCTGCTGTCCACCCTTACCGTTGATGAGCTTAGGATTGCAGTGTTATCAGAGGATTACAAGGCAATTGCAAAGGCGAACGGCATAGGAGCGAAAACAGCACAAAGGGTAGTAATTGATTTAAAGGATAAATTTAAACTTGAAGATGTACTTGGTACAGGAGATACCGTAAGTACCGATGAAATGAAAGAAAATGACAATGTGTCGGAGGCGGCTTTGGCACTTACGGGACTGGGATATTCCAACCTTGAGGCATTGCGTGCCATCAAGAAAGTAAATGGCTATGAAACTATGTCAGTTGAGGAATTATTAAAGAATTCCTTGAAAAATATGATTTAACATGTTAGGTTTTATATGGAACGAATAATAAGCACTGAAATTACAACAGAAGATGAAAATATAGAACAGGGTCTAAGACCCATTTGTCTGGCTGATTATATCGGGCAAAAAAAGGCAAAAGATAACCTGAAAGTGTTCATAGAGGCAGCAAAGAAAAGACATGAGCCTCTTGATCATGTTTTGTTATACGGACCACCGGGACTTGGAAAAACTACCCTCGCAGGGATTGTTGCAGCAGAGATGGGAGTAAACCTGAAAATAACATCAGGGCCTGCTATAGAAAAGCCGGGGGAACTTGCTGCTATTTTAAACAATTTGTCTGAAAATGATGTACTTTTTATTGACGAGATACACAGGCTTAACAGACAGGTTGAGGAGGTTCTTTATCCTGCTATGGAGGACTATGCCATAGATATCGTTATAGGAAAGGGTGCAGGAGCAAGATCCATACGCCTTGATTTACCGAAGTTTACGTTAGTTGGAGCAACCACAAGGGCTGGTATGCTTACGGCACCGCTTAGGGACAGATTTGGTGTTGTCAATCGATTAGAGTTTTATAATGTAACTGAGCTTATGCAGATTATTATACGTTCAGCAAAAGTACTTGCTGTCGATATAAATGATGAGGGTGCACTTGAAATTGCAAAACGTTCCAGGGGAACGCCGAGGCTTGCAAACAGGTTGCTCAAGAGAGTAAGGGATTTTGCACAGGTGGAGCATGACGGTACAATAGATTATGATGTGGCAAAAACCGCACTTGACAGACTGGAAGTTGATTCCTATGGTTTGGATAACACGGACAGGAACATTTTGGAGACCATGATACACAAGTTTTCAGGTGGTCCTGTGGGGTTAGATACCTTAGCAGCAGCCATAGGTGAGGATTCAGGAACGATTGAGGACGTATATGAACCATATCTTATAAAAAATGGGTTTATTAATAGAACACCTCGTGGTAGAATAGTAACAGAACTTTGCTATAAGCATTTCGGACTTGAAATGTTGATGAACGATTAAATATGACGAAGGAGAAATAAAAATGGCTAAAAAAATTGATATTCCTGTTGTAATAAACAGTAAAGTTTATACTTTGAGCGGTTACGAGGGCGAGGATTATCTACAGAATATAGCGACGTACATAAATAATAAAATCTCAGAGTGTAAGGCATCAGACCAGTACAGAAGAATGAATGCTGAATATCAGGGAATTCTTCTTGCCCTTAACATTGCAGATGATTATTTTAAGGCAAAGACAAAGGCGGACAGTATGGTGTCTGAGGACAGCAACAAGGAACAGCAATTGTATGATTTAAGGCACGAGGTTATAGAAGCACAGATTAAGCATGAGTCTGCCCTTAGAATGATTGACGAGTACAAAGAACAGATTAATGCATTGCAGAGAAAAATTATACAGCTTGAGGCCGAAAAAGGAAGAAATGACGACTAATATAAGGAAACCTGAAATACTCGCACCGTGCGGGTCATATGAGATATTAAAAGCCGCTATACATGCAGGTGCAGACGCCTGCTATGTTGGCGGCGATAAATTTGGGGCGAGGGCATATGCCCAAAACTTTGATAAAGCTTCCATGTTAAATGCAATTGAGTTCGCACATCTTCACAACTGTAAATTATATCTTACGGTAAATACCCTTTTTAAAGACAATGAAATAGCACAGCTTGACGACTATATAGGCGAATACTATATGCACGGTCTGGATGCAGTTATTGTTCAGGATTTCGGCGTATTTTATTATATTAAGGAACGTTATCCTGACTTAAATATTCATTGTAGTACACAAATGAATATAACATCATGGCATGGTGCACGGCTTATGAAACAGAACGGAGCGTCAAGGATTGTTGTGGCACGTGAAATGTCACTTGATGAAATTGCATTTTTAAAGTCCAAGGTGGACATTGAGGTGGAGGCATTTGTACATGGTGCGATGTGTTATTCTTACAGCGGGCAGTGCCTGTTAAGCTCACTGGCAGGGGGAAGAAGCGGAAACAGAGGAAGATGTGCCCAGCCGTGCCGTAAGAAATATAACGGTGAGTATCTGCTGTCCATGAAAGATATGTGTTCCCTTGTGCATATACCAAAGCTTGTAGATGCGGGGATTGACTCCTTAAAAATAGAAGGCAGGATGAAAAATGAATATTATGTAGCATCTGCCGTAGACGCGTACAATACGCTGGTAAATGATTATCTGGCAGGCAGCTTTCGCCACGACAAGGCGGAAGAATATAAATATAAGCTGGAGTCCATATATAACAGGGGCGGATTCACAGACGGATATTTTTTCATGCATAACGGCGTCGAAATGATTTCCAAAGACCGTCCGAACAATCAGGGCGTATGTATGGGAAAACTGACAGACGTGGGACAGGGTACAGTAAAAATAAAGCTTACAAGGGAGTTGTTTAAGCAGGATGTGCTTGAAATAAAGCTTCAGGATAACAGCAGTATGGATATTACATCGGGCACCTGCGGAAAGCCTGGTATGACCGTTTCCTTAAATGCACCTAAGACAAGACTTATCAAGGTGGGACAGGATGTTTACAGGACAAGGTGTAATCATTTTATCGAGGAAATTGAAAACAATATAATTGGAAAAAAAAGACGGACAGCTCTTACAGGCTGCTTTTATGGCATCGTGGGACAAACCGCATGCTTTGCTGTTTCATGTTGTTTATTTGGCAAACCATATGAGGGAAAGGCATATGGTGACATTGTGGATGTCTCAATCAACAAAAAGGCAGATATGGAGCTTATAAAAAATAAGCTTTCACAGCTTGGCGATACCGACTATGTACTTACGGATATTGAGGTAAACGTGGATGAAAATGCATTTATACCATTAAGTGTTTTGAAACGTTTGAAACGGGAAGCCATACAGGATCTTGAGACAAATGTAAAGCATGCATTTGAGAGAACAGGGTGTTTGATTGTGAATGATGATGTATACATGGCGAGTGGAAGTCATGATATGGACATAAAAGAGACTTATGTTGCAGAAAAAATAGATGCCAAGGATACGAATATCATAGCTGATATGACAGATGATAAAAATACAGAGAATACGACAAATACAGGAGATATTGAAATTACAGGAACAATAACAAATGATGCAAATCCCGGCAAAATTCGTGTATATACGGAACATGAAAAACAGCTTCAAGTTGTCTTAAATTATGATTTTGTATCAGGAATCATTTTAGATCTTGGACTTTTTTCTACGCTTTCGGATGATTATGTTGAAACAATAAAAGCAGCGGAAAAAGAAATATATATTGTACTGCCTGATATCATTAAAAACGACTTTAATATAAAGAAATATTTGCCAAATAAACATATTAATGGTATATATATTAGGAATATAGATGGACTTTCCTGTGTGACGGATATGGAGGGAAGCACGCTTTGTAATATTCATATTGTGTGTGCTTCAAGTCTTTATGCATATAATACAAAAGCACTGAATGCGTTAGATAGTATTTGTCCGTCCATGACATATGGGCTTCCTGAGGAATTGAATATAAAGGAGCTTGCTGCTTTAAGGGAGCAAAACGGTCATATATCGCATGAAATGCCGTTATATGGACATACAAGGGTTATGTTAACAGCACAGTGCATCGGCAAGACAACGGGCACATGTTCAGGTAATCATAAAATTTACAACATAAAGGATGACCTTGGGAATATTTTTTACAGCACTTCAAAATGCAATGAATGCTACAGTAAGATTTACAATAAATCTGCATTTAGTATTATTGAAAAGGATGTGGCAGACATTGCAGATAAGTTGAAAATTTCCCACTTCAGAATTGATTTTACCATTGAGGATAAGGAAATGGTAAAAAAGGTTATGGATGTTACTTACAAAAGGCTTTTTTGGGGTGATAAAAACTGTGGTTTGGATTTTGATACGACAACGGGTCATTTATTTAGAGGAGTAGAATAATATGGTAAATTTAATATGCGAAGCTGCAAAGTATCTAAGCCTTTTGTTTATGATACTTTATACCGTTAAATGCTTCGTTATTATGGCATCAAACAATCAGGATGATAACAGCTCAAATTTAAATAAACAGATCGTTTATGTTTTTTTGATACATTTTTTTAATTTCCTGATTTTATATTTAAGGCTGGGACAAATTAAAATACTTGTATTTTACGGAGTCCAGATATTTGTTGCAATTTTTTATATGATAGTGTTCCATTCCATATACAAGGATTCATCAAGGCTCCTTACAAACAATATGGCATTTTTGCTTTTGATTGGCTATATTATTTTGACAAGGTTGAATTTTTCACTTGCAATGAAACAATTTTTGTTTGCGACAATCGGACTGTTCATTACATCCTTTATTCCGCTTATCATTGTAAAATGGAAAAAGCTGAAGGATATGGGAACGGTGTATGGAATTGTGGGAATTGTATTTTTGATGACGGTGTTTGTTCCGGGGCTTGGTTTTTCAAATTACGGTTCCCGTAACTGGATTCACATAGGCTCACTTTCTTTACAGCCGATGGAGTTTGTCAAAATTTTATTTGTCTTTTTTGTGGCAAGTATGCTTGTGAAGGCAAATACGTTTAAGGATTTGTTTGTAAATGCATTGATTTCCGCTGGTTTTATGGGGGTGCTGGTAATTGAAAAGGATTTGGGTGCTGCGGTTATTTTCTATATAACGTATGTGTTCCTTGTATATGTGGCAACGTCAAGAAGTGTTTTTCTCATAGGTGGAATTTCCCTTGGTGTAGCGGCAGTGGGAGGGGCGTATATGCTATTTAAGGACTCCTTGTTCGCACACGTTATGGTCAGAGTAGAAGCATGGCGGGATCCGTTTGCACACATTGATACAGGAGGATATCAGGTGTCGCAGTCCCTGTTTGCAATTGGAACTGGAGGATATGCAGGTTCAGGCCTTACACTTGGCAAGGCAAGTTCTATTCCTGTCAGTGAGAGTGACTTTATATTTTCAGCAATCTGTGAGGAAATGGGAGTTATATTCGGACTTTGCCTGATTCTTGTTATTGTCAGCATATTCATTTCATTTGTCAATGTGGCAATGAAGTGTAGGAGACCATTTTACAAATACGTTGCATTTGGTTTTGCGACAATATATATTATTCAGTCATTACTAAATCTTGGCGGTGTGACAAAATTTATACCGTCAACAGGTGTTACGCTTCCGCTTATCAGCTATGGTGTAAGCTCCGTAATCAGTACACTGATTATTTTTGCTATCGTGCAGGGAGTCAGTATAATAAATAATAAAGAGGCGGCTAAATATGAAAAAGAAAAGGCAAGAACAAGTGCCCTTGCAGCTGAGCGAGGAGGAAGAATTCCTGCTCAAAGAAAAAGAGAGGGCAAAAAACAATAGAATAAAGAACAGACCGATACTTGTTATAACCTATATGATGGTTTTTGTATTTATGCTTTTGTTTGGATATATTATATATTTTATGCAGTTTAAGTCAGAGAGTATCATTGCAAATTCCAGAAATATCAGACAGGATTCCTTTGCGGATGTTGTCGAGCGGGGAGATATTATAACAAGTGACGGTGAGGTGATTGCTACAAGCACGACTGACGAGGAGGGGGTTACGTCAAGAAGCTATCCTCACGGAAATATGTTTGCCCATCTTGTGGGCTATGACAGCTATGGAAAAGCGGGACTGGAGCTTGCAGGAAATTTCTATATGCTTCGCTCCCACATTAATATATTCGAGCGTGTGTACAGACAGCTTGCAGAGGAGAAAAACCGAGGGGATAATCTTATCACCACAGTAAATTATAAGCTTCAGAGCGTGGCTTACAATGCACTTGGCGGGTGTAACGGTGCAGTTGTGGTAATGGAGCCTGATTCAGGAAGAATTCTCGTAATGGTTTCTAAACCTGACTATGACCCGAACAACATAGACGGTGTATGGGAATATTTAAAAACCGAGGAGGGTGCGGAGAGTACAATTCTCTTAAACCGCGCCACACAGGGAAGATATGCACCGGGTTCCACCTTTAAGGTTGTCACGCTTCTTGAATATATAAAGGAAAATCCACGTGACTACTTAGACTATGCTTATGAATGTACGGGAAATGAAATATTTTCAGGTGTAGATATCCACTGTATAGGAGGAAGTGTGCACGGAAACGAAACATTAAAGGATTCGCTTGCAAATTCATGTAATGCTTCTTTTGCAAAAATCGGAAGTACGCTTGATTATAAGAGCTACAGGGAAACGGCGGAGCAGCTTTTGTTTAACTGTGAGCTTCCGTATGATGGGGAATATGTGAAATCTTCATTTGTAATAGATGAAAACAGCAGACCTGATCAGATTCCGCAGACTGCAATCGGACAGGGTGATACAAAAATATCACCGTTACACAATGCAATGATTACATCTGCAATTGCAAACGGCGGTGTTCTGATGAAGCCTTATCTGATACAGTCCATTGAAAATGATGACGGTGCAACCATTAAAAAATTTTCCAGTAAGTCATATGGAAACCTGATGACAAGTGATGAAGCTGATATTCTCATTGATAATATGAAAGCCGTTGCTGATTATGGTACGGCATCAAGATTTTTTTCAGGTTCCTCATATGACATTGCTGCAAAAACAGGTACGGCGGAATACGATGATGAGGGAAACTGTAATTCGTGGTTTATTGGATTTTCAAACCCGGATGACCCTGATATCGTCGTGAGCGTGATTGTCGAGGACTATCAGATTTATGGTGTTTCAGGTGCATGGGTTGCAAAGCAGATATTTGACGCTTATTACCAGTAGATGCGTTATTAAAAATAAACACAATAACATCATTGGCAGATGTTCGGATAAACAGTAATCAAAAATTAAATATACCAGTATTTGAATTGCCAGTTTAAGATTATCCATGATAAGGAACTTTTAAATTGGCAATTTTTTTGCAAGTTTTACCAATAATCGAGTTAATTTTAGCAAGATGAAAAATAATCGGTATGAATATGGTATAATGAGTACAATAAAAAATTATTATATGAGATAATTGTCGGGAGAGTGCATATGCGAAAAAAATTTAAAATAGGAATAATACTCGTGATTGCCATGACTATCACATATATGATAACGTCATGTGCAAAAAGAGAGCCTGTTGATATGCAGGAATTATCAGGTGAACAAACTGAAAGTGAATATCGTGGAGCCACCACCAAGGGTTATATCAAGGAGCGTCTTAGTATAGAAAATAGCTGGGAAGAAAAGTTGTTCAGCAGTAACCAAAAAGAAGTGAAAATTTATGCTGAGGTAATAGTGCCTGCATGTTATGAAATGAAAGTTTATAAAGCAAAAAATGTCAATTTCGATAATAAAACACAGAAGCAATATATTAGTGCAGGTGATTTTGATGAGTTGTTTTATTTTGAGGAAGAAGATATACCCAAAGAGGTTTGGGCAATGCGACGGGATTATTTTCAGGAACAGGCAGATAATACATCAAAGGATAGTGGTAGTATAGATGGTGTGGATTTGGTTGTATATTATGCCCAAATGACAGAGGAAATGGAACAAAAATATGAACATGCACCGGATGATTACAAAGTGTTAAAAGCATATGACAGTAGCCATTATTTGGGAATAAAAAAGAACCGAAGCTTTCAAATTAATGCAGGACAGACCTCATTTGAATGGTATGTTCTTGACCATATGTATGCTCCTCTTTTCGAAGAATATGATGATGGAGTGTTTTTTAATGTAGTTTATGGGGAGGATTTTGCCGAAAAAAATGCACATGCAGATAATAAATGCAGTATTCCCCGTGAAAGCATGGAAGCAGAGGTATATAAATATTTGGAACGCTTTGGATTATCGGAATATAAAATTACTAGTGCCAATGAATTGCAATGGGAAATATTTCGTGAGGTAGAGGAAGCACAGACGGAAAATAGAATTGTGTATGACACGAAACATGAAATATGGAATGACGGATATGCAGTCAGCCTTACGCGGACATTGGACGGAATTGAGGTTGTAAGTGAGGGAAGCAGTGCTTTTGCAGGTACATTTAATTTTGAAGCTGTAGGCAATTGTATTGAAATACAAAGAGCAGATAATTGGTCGAACAACGAATTTATACAATTGATGTTTAATGATGACGGACTATTAATGTTTTCCCATCAGAATCCATTTGCAATAATGGACGTAGTGGTAGGAAATGTTGACTTGCTGGACTTTGAACAAATTAAAGAATTATTCCGAACCATAATACAAAACAGTAGTGCAGAAAATGTGGTCACTTTAAATGTATTGGAACTTAAATATATTATGATGTATGACACAAATAACAGTAAGGAATTTAGTATTATACCTGCATGGTTCTTAAGCAGCAACGTGGATAACAATGCAAACATTGTTATTAATGCAGTTGATGGCAGTCTTATATTGAATTTGCCTGTTGATACAAATATGATTGAGGAATAACTTGTCGCAGAGCTTAAAATTTGGAAACAATCAGGACAAACTCATTCTTGCTATGTACCGCATAGTTTGATATAATTAACACAATTTTTATTTTAACAAAATAGCATGCCCCTTGCAGGAGCCTGCTATATTTTGGCAGGCTCCTCCGGAACCTGCTATATACCCACCAAATCTTTTTAGATTGCAGGAGGAATTGCAATGGTAGAAGCAACTAGCTGTGGCGGTGTGGTAATCTTCAGAGGAAAGGTATTATTACTTTACAAAAATTACAAAAACAAGTATGAAGGATGGGTATTACCGAAAGGCACTGTAGAAAAGGATGAGCAGCACAATGAGACTGCACTTAGGGAAGTCAGGGAAGAAACGGGAGTGAATGCTCAGATTATTAAATACATTGGAAAAAGTAATTACACATTTAATACTTCATATGATGTGGTGAATAAGGACGTTCACTGGTATTTGATGATGGCTGACAGTTATTATAGTAAGCCACAAAAGGAAGAATATTTTTTAGACTCGGGTTACTACAAGTACCATGAGGCATATCATTTGCTTAAGTTTCCAAATGAAAAGCAGATACTTGAGCAGGCGTATTCGGAATATACTGTGTTAAAGCATAATAATCTATGGGGCAGTAAAAAGTATTTTTAATTGATATGTGAGGAATTTATGGCAAAGAAAAAAAATAAGAAGCTGTCAAAGGTTTTATACTGGGGTCTTCTTATTGTTTTGTGTACAGTGTTTGTAGGATGTGCAGTATATCTTATAAAATATTTTTGGGAGAGCAAGCAAAGCGAGGATAAGTTTGACGAGCTGAGGGAACTGATTGTCAGCGAAAATCAGGATATACCTGATGTACCTGAACATGTGGCTACAGATTCTGATGCAGACACAGACAGATTTTATGATGTTGACGGAAAATCCATACTGCGGAAATTTGTCTATCTGTACAGACGGAATACTGATTTTGTTGGCTGGCTTACGATAGAGGGCACAATCGTTGATTATCCTGTTATGCAGTCAATGTATGATGAGGAATACTATATAAGAAGAGACTTTGACAAGGAATACAGCTATGCAGGGACTCTTTTTGCAGATACATCCAGTGACATAGAAAAGCCCAGTGATAATATTATAATATACGGTCATCATATGAATACGGGAAAAATGTTCCATGAGCTTGAGGAATACGATGACGAGGAATATTACGCTAAGCATAAGAAAATAACCTTCGACACCATTTATGGCAGCGGAGAATATGAGATAATTGCTGCATTCAGAACAAAAATATATGACGTGGATTATGAAGGCTTTAAGTATTATGAATTTTTCGATGCAGGAAACAAAGCGGAATTTGATAATTATGTGTTAAACTGTAAAAAGCTGACGCCATATGAAATTTTGGCCACTGCAAAATACGGAGATAAGTTAATTACACTTTCCACATGTGCATACCATGAAACGAACGGAAGATTCGTTGTGGTTGCCAAGAAAATAAAATAGATTTTTGAAGAACTGCTACAGAAATGTGGCAGTTTTTTACGTTATAGAAAAATACAAAAATTCGCGAAAAATCTCCATTAAAATGTTTAATGAGAAATTCAATTTAAGATATTTTAGAATTGTACAATTTTACCAAAACGAATTTCATTCAGGACAAAAAACGATATGTTCAGGACAAAGTTGTCACTCCCTAAAAATGCAACTGGTACAACTCACTTATTAGTTAGTGTTTTGTCCTAGTGACAACACATGACATGTGTGATACAGTTGTTGCAAAGAAAGAGATTTATGTGTAGATATAATGAGTGAAGGACAATCTGCATATTAAATACATATCTGGTATGTCGTAACAATGGAAGGGTTTATGAATTGTTACGAAAAAAAACAGAGGGGAGGGAAATTAAACATCCAAAGATAAATTTATACAATGGGGAGGAATGCGTGCGGAAAAATTACAACATTGGGTGAGATATTGAAATTTAAATTAAGAAGTTTTAGGAGGAAAAATTATGTTTAAGAAATGTATTACTGCTACTATTTTAACTGTAATGTTATTGCTGTCAACACCTATCAGTGCAAAAGCAGGTTCTGTAACGTGGACAACTTCATATGGAACTGCAACAGGTACATCAAGCACTTACACCTGGAGCCAGTCAAATTCACCTACATATCGGAGAATTACTGCCACAACTCGAAATTCACAAGCAGCACCAAAGATAGCCGCAGAGGTGTATGGATATTATCAGGGAGATTTGGTTATGTCTGCAACAAATACAGCCTCAAATCAAGCGAGTGTATCTGCAAATGATAATAATTCAGCTTATGGTAATAAATCAATTACTGGAAATGGATGCCATGCAGTTTGGAGTAGTACCTTAGCAAGAAAAAATCATTATTCTTCTTTTTAAAAGGTTGCAAAGCAATCAGCCTGCAGTTAATAAACTGCGGGCAGTTTGCTTTGCCGTATCGTTAATAAAGAGTAATAATAACAATTTGGAATAGGGGGAAGGCTGGTATTATATGGTAATGAAAAATCACAAAACAAGAAATAAATATAAAAGGTTACTGTACCTGTTAATCAGCTTCATATGTGTTATTTTAACAATTTCCGGATGTAAACAGGAGGATACAATTGTAGAAAGAGATAATGTGTTTGATGATACACAGGAAACGGAAGCGTCTAATAATACAATGGAGATGCAGGATGAGGAAGATGATGGCGCCTTAAAATCAGTAGAAGTATCTGTGAAAGACGAAAAGAGCCATTATGAATATAACGGTACGGATGTTGTGATTGAATATGAATATAAGGCAGAGGGGGCAGACTCTGTAGGTATTATGATTTTATGTGACGGAATTGCAACACCATTTCATACAAAAGATAACAGCGAAAATAAAATCCTGCATTGCGTTAAATTGGAAAATGGAAAAAAGAAAACGATTGATTTATGCTTTATACCATATGGTAAAAGTGGGGAAAATGTCAGTGTTGAAATTGCGGATATCGTAGAGCCTGATTATGATGTTTCAAATGGTGATAAAGAGGATATTATAAATGATTTTATATATGGTATGAAATATAAGGTACAGTATATAACCGGTATTTATGTTGACATGAAATCAGATGGCTTAAGCTATGGGAATGATTTTTATAGTGAGTATTCCCAAAAACAAATTCCGGATGATGACTATTTTACATATAGTGCTGATCAGTTGCAACAGCTCAATGCAATTGGCTATATAAATAATGAACAGTCATTATGGTATACGGTAACGCAGGGAGAAAGCTTAGAGCTTGCTATTAGTTATTTTGGTAATGCGGATGGAGATATTTTAACTAGTATATATGTTGACGGCAGGTTATATCCTGCGTTTGGCGATTGTGAATATGCACAGTGTCCGGTGGATGATGACAAGCAGTATACCCAAATTTTTGGAACAATTAATACTGCGAATCTGGAAAAAGGAAGGCATACCATATTTGGTGTATGCGGGAATACAGACTATAATTCTGCAATGCCTGTTCTATCCTGTGTATTAGAGGTGAAATGATGATTTTTGAATTGCGGGATATACAAAAAAGTTTTCGGAAAAAAAAGGTTTTAGAGGGCGTTTCGTTAAAACTGGAAAAAGGATGTTATTTATTGTTGGGACCGAATGGAGCCGGCAAATCTACCCTGATGAATATTATGGTAGGCTTGTTAAAACCAACGGCAGGGGAAATTTTAATTGATGGCTGTAATGTAAAGCAATTAGGAGATTCTTATCTTGAACGTATTGGATTCGCACCGCAGTATCCCCGATTTTATCCCAACTATACAGTGTATGATTTTTTAGAATATATGAGTCTGCTGCGTGATAATAATAAAAGCAGCGATAAGAAAATACAAGAAGCCATCGAACGGGTAAATCTGGCTGATAAGACACATTCCAAAATCCGTACGCTGTCAGGAGGAATGCGGCAGAGGCTTGGAATTGCACAGGCATTATTGGGTGCACCGGAGCTTATTATATTGGATGAACCATCAGCGGGGTTAGATCCTTTAGAACATAGACGGTTTAAAAATATTGTAGAGGACATATCAAAAGAAATCACTGTATTCATGGCAACCCATATGGTTGCGGATATAAAGGATTTGAACAGTAATGTAATGATTTTAAAAGACGGTAAAATTCTAATTAGCGGAAACATAGAAAATATCCTGAAACAAGGGAAATATAACAGTGTGGAAGAGATGTATATAGACAATTTTAAGGGAAATTAAAATGAGATTATTTTTATTAGAGTGCAAAAAAATGATATGTAGTCCCAATATGCTTATATTGCTATTATTACTACTCATGATTAACTTTGGGAAGATTACGATTTTTTTACATTATCATCCTATGTTGGGGGAATCCCTCACAAGAAAAGCAGATACTGCGTATCAGGAAAATGAAAGTAACTATGAAGGTGAAATGACACAACAAAAGGCAGAAGAAATTGTAAAAGGGTATCAATCATATAGTGATTTTATGTTTGGAATAAGGGAATATGATGAAGCAGATGAAGTTTGTTATAATATTTATGCTTTATATAAATATCAATATACATATCATGTGATGATTCAGGAAATTTTGGACGAGGCATCAAAGAATGTGGAGTTTTTTCAAAATAAGAATGACTCCTATCAGGCAGAGCTTAACCAGTTGATTCAAAAGGTATATTCTGGCAGACAAATAAAAAAATATTATAATAGTGAAGATTTTTCTTATTTGTTTGAATACCAGTTTTCGACCCTTTTATTATTACTTTTTGCTCTGATTTTATCCTATCAGTTTTTTTATACGGAAAAAGAAAATGGAATGTATCAAATGTTAATATCATTGGGGAAGAAAAGACAGCGGGTGTTTGCAGCAAAATATTTAAATTTGTATTTAGGAATTTTATTTACGGGAATGGTTCTTTATATACAGGATTATATTTTATATGGAAAAAAGCTCAATTTAAATGGGAGCTTGAATCCTGTCTATGCAATACAAAGCTATTGTCATACTCCCTTTGATGTATCAATTCTTGGATATTATATTTTGACTTGTGCAGTGCGGATTAGTATTTTGTTTTTGATATCACTTATTTTTGTATTTGTGGAACAATTATTTTCAGGGCGGATACTACCTGTTGTTGCAGCAGGCTTGGTTGCCATAGGTGTTATTTTTACAGGTGATGCATACTTAAATATAGGTGTTTATGGAAAGAAATTACATGTTATATCAATATTGAATCATGCAGTTCCCGCAGGCTGTGTGTGGTTACTTGCCTATGTTGTTTTGCTTTTGATATTTAGTGTGTTGATTTATAAGACGTTTAAAACGCAAAATTAAAGGGAGTTTTGTACAATGGTTACTACAGAATGGAAGCATTATATTTTAAAAAGTAAGCTGTGGATTTTAATACCATTATTTTGTGTATTCAAATTTACTTCTATGCAGCTTGAAACAGTTTTTGTTGATACACACATAATCGGAAATGATAAGTACCAAGTGTTTTTTGAACAATATGAAGGTATGTTATCCGTGGATAAAAAGGAGCAGATGGACGAAACGGATGCTGTACTGAACCAATATATTTCTTATGCAAATGAAAATCCTGCCAAACACTATATCGTAAATACAACAGGTTGGGATGCGTGGGTTGGAAATGAAAAAATTGATATGGTGCTTTTGGTTTTTATTTTATTTTTTTCCGTGTATATTGTAACAAACGATTACGAAACAGGAGTATATTCAATTAAGTATACATCATGCCGCCGAAAGGAAAGTATTTGTCTGGGTCAGCAGTCATTGTTGCTAATGTACGGCATATTGATGGTTATTTTATCTTTTTTATGTGAATGGATATTTTATGCAGTAAAATATGGATTGTCAGGTTATGGTTTTCCGATACAAAGCTTATGGACTTTTGAAAATTCGACGTTTAATATTTCAATATTGCAGTGCTGTATTTGTATTCATATTGTAAAAGGAATTGGAATTTTGCTGGTGGGAGAGCTTTCTTTCCTGTTGGGAAAATATATAAAAAAATTATGGCTTTCTTTTTTGGTGGGAATGGCAATCCCAATTATTCCGTATATGATATTTAATAAAGAGCAGATACGATATTATATTCAACCATTGGGCTTCATATTAGGAAATGGATATTTTCGTGGTGACAGTGAACCGCTTATGTATGATGGTGTGCAAATTGCAGAGCCGGTTAAAAACATACCGGTCAGGTACCTTTTGACAGTATTAGGGCTTAGCATGCTTTGTTATGCAGTCATATTTATAGTTTCGTTTTGGAATAGCAATCAAAATAAATGTGCATGGATGAAAAAAAGCCGATTCGGGTTCTTATTTACGGCAATAGATATTTTTTTCATAACTGCATTTGGCTGTATGCTTATCTACTATAATAAAAATTCTCAATGTGAGTTGAACGGAATCTATTATAAGGGAAAGGCATATAGTGATGACGAAATCATATATACGGCAGATGAAGCGGCAATGCTTGTACAATATAATTATTCCTTGGATAAAAAGGATTTTATAATTCGTGATGTTTTTGCAGAAAAAACATGTAATGGGTATTATGTTGATGAAGATTATATTTATTATTTTGTAAAAAATGATGTGGGCGAGGTGCGTTTTCATAGAGTAGAGAAAAAAGATTTCAATACAGAAGTGATTTACCAGGAGGTAATTGGGGATAGAAGTTATATGGGGGCAACAAGATATCTTGGGTTATTATATTTTCATAATTATGAAAATGTTTCATCAGAGGAATGGTTTGAGGATAATATTCAAAATTTTTGGGTGGATGGAAATTATATTTTTACAACAAGCCAAAATAGTATAGATATGATTGACTATCGTTCCAAAGCCAAAACAAAATTAGTGAAACAAGGATATAACGGAGGTGTGGCTGCATACGGAGCAGGAATTTTATATTATATTGATTCAGAAAATAATGTTGTTATGCTGAATGTTATGACACTGAAAGGGGAGTATATTAATATACCAAAATGCAGAAGTTTGGCAATCAATGATGAAAAACTTTGTTTTATAACAGAAAATGAGGAAGTTGGAATATACCACAATGGTGAATGCCAAATAATTGCAGGAGTAAAAAGCACACCTACCTCTTTGATTGTATGCCATGATAAATATGCATTCTGTGTTTCAAATGAAAATACATTAATATGTATTGATGTAATCAATTTAAGCAGTCAAAAAGTGAAATGTTATTATGAATCAGGCGAGGACATGAATGAAATCATATATAATGTTAAGGTTTACAATGATAAAAAACTATCTTTATATGTAGGTGAAGATACTGATTATAGTTGGATTTTGTGTGATTATTCCATCGGAACAGATACAGAGTGATTACTGTGTATCTGTTCCGATAATATTTAGTGCGGAATCTTTTTTAATTTTATTACAACTTATGGAAAGTATAAGTAATATTTCTACTATTTTCTCTTTTTTTCGACTTTATCTGTTGTCTTTTTTTGTCTTTTTTTTACGAAATTCTTTTACATGAATCGACGAACTTTTCAATACTATATGGATATAATTTATAAAAAATAAAGCAAAAGGACAAAGGGGGTGTTTATGACCTATGTATTATATGCGGATGTAATGCTCGTATGGAGCAGTATAATAAATATGGTTGTCCTTATTCTAGCTGCAATCATTTTGGGTATCCGCATAAAAATAACAAAAATAACGATGTGGGCTGTGCTGACCAGCACTGTTACAACCTCAGAATATATTTTAATGTTAGGCTCAGGCAAAGTTATACATTATATATTATATGCTGCAATTTACATAATTATGACCACATCTTTTTTTACATTTAAATCATTTTCCGGCAGTGTAAGGCTTTTGCTTTCCATTTTAATTGCAATGATGGCTACTTATGGGGTGGTTGGTCTTGGAATAAACGCGAAGGGGAGATATATTTCATATATCATTCTTCTTTTCTATTTATTGTTTATGCTGTTAATTTGTAAAAGTGTAAGAGGATTTAGGGAGTATGAGAGAAATATTTATGAGGTTTCTCTTATGTCATGTAACAGATGTTTTAAATGTAAAGCTTATATGGACTCGGGCAACATGTTAATTGATTATTCCACAGGTAATCCAGTTGTGATTGTAAGCTATAAGCTTGCCACAAAAATTGTGGGAGATATTTTAAAGCCTTACATTGAGAGTTACCATAAAACAGGTGTATTTGACTATGAGGGAGTGAGAGGAGAAGACCAAATGGTATTTTATCCTGTTCCATACAGCACCGTGAATGAAAGGGCGGCAATTATGCCTGGATTTAAGCTGGAACGGCTTTGTATTTTAGATACAAACAAAATTTTTACGAATGTGGTTGCCGGAATTTGCAGACAAAATTTTTCAGGTAGCGACTACCATATTTTACTACACACAAGCATGAATAAAATTAGAGAGGAGAATTCAAATGATTAGTTTAGTTAGCAGCAACAAAGTTCGGTTTAACATAAAAAGCATATCCAATTTTTTATTATTTCCTAAAAATGAGGTTCATTACATTGGAGGTTCTGAGATACTGCCGGCACCGCTGGCACAGGAGGAGGAAGCAGAGTTAATCAGACAACTGGAGGACGAAGATGTAAGAAGAACACTGATTGAGCATAATCTCAGGCTGGTTGTTTATATAGCTAAAAAATTTGATAACACGGGAATAGGGGTAGAGGATTTAATTTCCATTGGAACAATAGGGCTGATTAAGGCGATAAATACATTTAAGGCAGATAAAAATATAAAGCTTGCAACCTATGCAAGCAGATGTATTGAAAATGAAATTCTGATGTATTTGCGTCGAAGCTTAAAAACAAGAATTGAGGTATCAATTGATGAGCCTTTAAATGTGGACTGGGATGGAAATGAGCTGTTGCTTTCTGATATTTTAGGAACCGATGATGATATGATATATAAGGACATTGAGGATGAGATAGATAAAACGATACTGATGCAGGCTATGGAAACCCTGTCTGACAGGGAACGGTTAATTATTGAACTCAGATTCGGGCTTGGGGACAATGATGAGGAATTTACCCAAAAGGAGGTGGCGGATTTACTTGGGATTTCTCAGTCATATATTTCAAGGCTTGAAAAAAAGATAATAAAGCGGCTGAAAAGGACAATGCTTAAGCTTGAGTAAACGTGCCATAGGCAAAATAAAGGCTTTTGGTGAGCAGGAAAAACATGAAAATAAACATAAAAACGCAGAACTGTCACATAAAAAAAGAGAGGTGACAGTTCTGTGTTTTTGTTTTGTTCGTTCGAACTTGCACAAAAAGACCTGTAATGGGAAAACACATGGTGTCAGCATACGACGTTGTATGACGGATATTAAAAAGCTGGCTTTCTATGGCTGTAAAAAGCTAAAGAGCATAACAATCAGTACAACAAAGCTTACGAAATCAAATGTGGGTTCAAACGCTTTCAAAGGAATAAATGCAAAATGCATCAAGCAGGGAAACTATTCTTGACATGAGATTCTAAATGTGTTATATTTTCTCTTGCTTGCCGGTGTGTCGGAATTGGCAGACGAGACAGACTCAAAATCTGTTATCCGCAAGGGTGTGTGGGTTCGAGTCCCACCACCGGCATTCGTTAATGGAAAAGAATCCTTGGAAAGTATTGAATTTTACAATACTTTCCAAGGATTTTTATTTTTATGGATATGAAAAAGCGGCAAATAAATAAACCAAAAAAATTTGATATTACATTAGAGATGGTGTATGCTATGATTAGTATATAAACAAAATGCTACTTAGAAGAAAACCTTGTAAATCAAGGTATTTTTTAATTGATGGGAAATAGTTTGCTCATGGCTATTGTTTTTAGACAAAGGAGGATTCAATATGGTTGCATTTATAATATGGTGTTCCGCTGCGTGTATTTTTATCGCTTTTGGAATTTACTGTCTTTTTGCGAAATCTGTTGTAGGCTTTTGGGCAAATACAGGTAATAAGCCGGAAGTATCGGACATTAAAAAATATAATAAGGCAATGTGTATTTTGTGGTGTGTGTTCGGGCTTGTTATGATTGCACTTGGAGTGCCGCTTTTAGCAGGAGATAACTCACCATTTATTTTAATTACAATACTGGGAACACCGATTGAAATTATTGTTACAATGGTTATTTATGTTACGGTGATTGAAAAGAAATACAGGAGCGGCAAGTAATGCCGAAAGATTGAATTTTACAGGTAAAGATGATAAAATGTACATAATTTTGTGATATGATATTTTATATCGTAATCGTTATCAGACTATGTAAATTTCAAATGATGTAACCGTAATGAGATATTAACGAAGCATATGTAATTATGGAGAGTGAATATATGGATTATACAAATAATAAAACAAAAAGAATATATAAAGAATTATTGTTTGGTGGTCTTCTTTTAGTGGGAATGATTCTTATTTTCTTCAGATATGTGTACAAAAATGAACGAAGCGTGCTGGAACAGAATAAAAATTATGCGGCTGATTCTGCGGCACAGACAGCCGTCAGGATTAAAGAATCCTTTGACAATGCGACTTTACGCCTGAGAAACTATGCCTATATTATGAGTGTCAGTCCGGATACCCCGAATATAAGCAAGGATTTGCTCAAGGGGATGGAGGATAATGCAGTGTTTGATGCTATTCGGTATGTTGATAAGGATGGCATTAATCTATCTTCTGATGGTCAGACACATGACAGCTCACATCGCGACTATTTTGCCAGTGCCATGAATGGTGAGGAGGGGTTGGATGTCATTTTTGATTCAAGCATCAATAATCAGACCATGATGACATTTTACGCTCCGTTAAGTCATGATGGTGAGATTTATGGTATGCTTCTGGGACTTTATTTTGCTGAGAATTATCTGAAAGACATGCTTACCACAACGTATTTTAACGAAACCGCAGATGTATCTCTTTGTTTGTCAGACGGGACGGTGATTGCAAGTTCAGCCGGATATATATGTGAAGGTCATATTGTTGATTATTTGCTTGCGGACGGCGTTATTGATGCGGATACGGCAGATGGTGTACGTGCGGTCTTTGAAAAGGGCGGTGAGGGTGCATTTATCTGTGATTCAGAGAGCAAAACGGACAATATATGTGTAATGTACATTCAAGATTATGATTTTGTCCTTGTGCAGACGTTTCCGAAAAGTGTGACACAGCAGATGATTAAGGATGAAACGGCAACAGGAATGGAACTTGAACTGATGTTAATCGGACTATTCATTGTGTATGTTATTCTTTTGGTTATACGTGCCACAAAGGAAAAGAAAGTGCTGGAAAAGAATAACCGTGAGATGGGATATGTAATTGGAGGTATCAATACACTGTTTTCCCGTTTTGTTATGATTGATACGGAGGAGGATACTTATCAGTATCTGCTGGGCGTAAAGCCGGAGGAGGACAGCATTGCTACCAGTGGAAAATATGATGATTTTGTAAGTTATCTGAGTTCTTCTGTTATAGAGGAAGATAAATGCAATGAGTTTACAGAGGCAATCAGCAGGGATGATATTGTTGAAGCATTAAAGGAGCAGAACGACCAGCGTTTTGAGTGTCATATGATGAGGAATGGTAAACCTGAATGGGAGCATATAAATTTTGTATGTCTGGAAAGAACTGACGGAAAGGCAAGCAAAATATTATTCATCAGACAGAATATTACGGAAGTGAAAGAAAAAGAGCTCAGCATTCAAAGAGAAATGTCCTATGCTGCAAGAAAAGAGCGCCAGTACCAGATTGCACTGCTTTCCAGTGCGTTTTGTACATTTGAGTTTAATCTGACAAAGGATATGCTTGAGCATGATATTGTGTGCACGATAGATGGAAAAAACATATCTTTGCTTGACAAGGTCGGATTATGTGCACCTTGTAAAGCATCTGAGTTGTTTAAGCGATGGAAAGCATTTATTTTGATGGAATCATTGGAGGAATATAGTTCTATAGTTAATATGGAATATCTGAATAACTGCTATGAACAGGGAAATGCAGAGGTTGTAGTTGACTATTGGGAAACTGGAATTACAGATGACGCCATATGCGTCCGACAGTCATTTGTTATGACAAGGGACAGTGATACAAATGACATCATGGTTATGGTAATTTTAAAGGATATTACGTCACAGGTTCAAAAGCAGCGTGAGCAGACACAGGCACTTCAGGAAGCACTGATACAGGCACAGCATGCCAATCGTGCAAAAACTACGTTCCTTTCAAATATGTCACATGACATAAGGACACCGATGAATGCGATTATTGGCTTTACTACAATTGCAGTAAGCCATATTAATAATACGGAGCAGGTAAAAGAATGTCTGCAAAAGGTTCTTTCATCCAGTAATCATTTGCTCAGTCTGATTAATGATATTTTGGATATGAGCCGTATTGAGAGCGGTAAGGTGCAGATTAAGGAACAGGAATGTAATATTTCTGAGATGATGCACAATTTAGTTAATATAATCCAGCCTCAGGTTAAGGCTAAGCAGATGGAATTATTCATTGATACCTTTGAAGTCAGCAATGAAGATGTCATTGCTGATACACTTAAGTTAAATCAGATATTTATAAACCTTATGAGTAACGCAATTAAATATACTCCCGCAGGAGGAACCGTTACATTTAGGATTATCCAAAAAACAACCTATCGGCATGGCTACGGAGACTTTACTTTTATTATTAAGGATAACGGTATTGGTATGTCCAAGGAATTTATAGAGCATATCTTCGATCCATTTTCGCGTGAGAGCACGGTTACAATGAGTGGTATACAGGGTACAGGACTTGGTATGGCGATTACGAAAAACATTGTAGAGATGATGAATGGAAAAATCAGTGTGGAAAGTGAGGTCGGTAAAGGAAGTACATTTACTGTTGAACTGAGTCTGAAATTACAGGATGTGGAGTCAAATGCAGCACAGATTAAGGAGCTGGAAGGGCTTCGGGCACTGGTTGTGGATGATGATTTAAACACATGTGACAGTGTAGATAAAATGCTGAAGCAGATTGGACTTCGCTCTGAGTGGACGGCCTCTGGGCGTGAGGCAATATACCGTGCAAAAATCGCCAGCGAGGAAGGGGATCCGTATGACACTTATATTATTGACTGGCAGATGCCAGAGCTTAGTGGTATAGAAACATCAAGGAAAATTCGCCAGACCATTAAGAGTGATGTGCCGATTATCATTTTGACGGCATATGATTGGACAGATATTGAGGAGGAGGCAAAAGAATCAGGTGTAACAGCTTTTTGTGCAAAGCCGCTCTTTATGTCGGATTTGAAGTCGGCACTTCTTTCAGCAAATAATCTGGTCAGCAAAACGGAGGAGTCAGACACACTGTGGACGCAGGTAGATTTCAGTGGAAAGAGAATTTTACTTGTAGAGGATATTGAATTAAACCGGGAGATTGCGGAAGTGATATTGACGGAGGCAGGCTTTATGGTTGAGACAGCACCAGACGGAACAGACGCCGTAACAATGGTTGAAAATTCAGAGGAAAATTACTATGATGCAATCCTTATGGATGTCCAGATGCCTATTATGAATGGTTATGAGGCAACTAAGAGTATCCGTAATATGTCAAGGCAGGACGTTAAGAAAATGCCTATCATTGCTATGACAGCAAATGCAATGGATGAGGATAAGGAAATGGCTTTGAAAAGCGGTATGGATGCTCACCTTTCAAAACCACTTGATATAAGTGCGTTTATAGCAACACTGCAAAAGTTTGTACGTTGACGTGTTTTGTCAAGTAAACATACAAAATCAAAGGCTTCCTGCACATAAGTGTATATATGGAAGCCTTTGATACTTTTATGGGCAGATGGTTATATTATGTAAACTTAAAATTTATATTGCATCGTTCTAAACAAATAATAAAAATCATAATATCATATTGAAAAAATGTATTTTTTAAGGATTTTTATTGTATGAAAAAGTTTGGCATTGATGTTTCGGAGTTTCAGGGAACTGTGGATTGGAATAAGGTAAAGGCAGCCGGGGTAAAGTTTGCAATACTTAGATGTGGTTTTGGTGAAAATGTGGAATCCCAGGATGATAAACAATTTGCTGCAAATGCAGCAGCATGTGAGCGTGTTGGTATTCCGTACGGCGTATATTTATATTCTTATTCAACAGATGTGGGGCATGCCAAAAGCGAAGCGGATCATGTGAAACGTCTCGTTCAAGGAAAAAAGCTTACGTATCCCGTGTTTTATGACATGGAAGACAATGATACCTTAGGGAAATGCCCAGCATCCGTGATTGGTGATATTGCAGAGGCATTTTGCAATGAAATCATAAAGGCAGGCTACAAGGTAGGCATATATGCTAATTTGTACTGGTTAAACAATAAGTTGACGGACGCTAGATTTGACCAGTGGGAGAAATGGGTGGCACAGTATTATAAGGAATGTCAATACGAAAAGCCATATGTGGGATGGCAGTATTCTTCAACGGGAAGAGTTGACGGTGTTATTGGAAACTGTGACATGAATTTTTTCTATAAAGATTATACAAGCGGTGACGATAAACCGCCAAAGGATAAAACAGTAAATGAGCTTGCAGAGGAAGTAATTGCAGGAAAATGGGGCATAGATAAGGAGAGAAAGGAACGACTGACTGCGGCAGGATACGATTACGATGCAGTGCAGGAAAGGGTAAACCAGCTTCTTTCCAAAAAGAAAACGATAGATGAGCTTGCAGAAGAAGTAATTGCAGGAAAATGGGGCATAGATAAGGAGAGAAAGGAACGACTGATTGCGGCAGGATACGATTACGATGCAGTGCAGGAAAGGGTAAACCAGCTTCTTTCCAAAAAGAAAACGATAGATGAGCTTGCAGAGGAAGTAATTGCAGGAAAATGGGGCATAGGCAGTGAGAGAAAGGAACGGCTGACTGCGGAAGGGTATGATTACGATGCAGTACAGACAAGAGTCAATGAGATTTTAAAGAACAGATGATTAGTGGTGCGAAGATGGATAAGTCTTGACTATGTACGAAAAATATAATATATATAGATAAGCATACTTTGTACGTAATTTGGCAGGACTGCCTTACTGGATTTTGTCGACATGTGTCAGATATGTCGTCATTTAAGTCAGTACGACAGTCGTGCCGTGAAAGGTTAGGTATTAAACGTGGACGAGGGTAGAGTTACAAATGCCACAAGAAACATATTTTTTGGAATGATACTGAAGGTTTATCAAATATTGTTGCCGTTTTTTATGAGAACGGCAATTATGTACTTTATGGGTATCAAGTATCTTGGTTTGAACGGACTTTTTTCATCTATTCTTCTTGTTCTAAATATGGCGGAGCTTGGAGTAGGGTCTGCAATGGTTTACAGTATGTACGAGCCGATTATCAGACAGGACAAGCAGGAAATATGTGCACTTCTTAAGCTTTACAGAAAGTATTACAGAATTATCGGTGGAATTATAGCTGTTGTCGGAACGATTGTACTTCCATTCGTTCCACATCTGATTGCAAAAAATGCAGTGGATGAGGTTCCGTCCGATGTAAATGTATATATTATTTATCTGCTTAATCTTGCCTGTACAGTAGTATCCTACTGGCTGTTTGCCTACAGGGGCAGTCTGCTCACGGCACACCAGAGGGATGATATTACAAGCAAGGTATCATTAATTACCAATACATTTCAATATGTGGGACAATTTCTTGTGGTTATTGTGTTCAAGAGCTACTATCTTTATCTGATTGTTTCATTTTTGACGCAGGTACTTACAAATATTGTGGTTGCATATTTTTCCATGAAAAAATATCCCGAGTATAAGCCTGAGGGTGAGCTGTCGCCTGATACTGTAAAAAGCATAAACCAGCGTATCAAGGATTTATTTACATCGAGATTAGGTATGGTTATGGTTATGTCAATGGATTCCATTGTCATATCTATTTTTATGGGTCTTACGCCGCTTGCAATCTACAACAATTATTATTATATCGTGAAATCGGTAATCACGCTGCTTCAGGTTATTTATGTGTCCTGTACTGCGGGAATCGGAAACAGTATTATTCTTGAGTCTGAGGAAAAAAATTATAATGATATGAAAAAATTTACATTTATCGTGGCATGGCTTGTGGGCATATGCTGCTGTTGTCTGCTCTGCCTGCTTCATCCGTTTATGATTCTTTGGGCGGGAGGGGAAAATACGTTAGGAATTCTTATCGATATATGCTTTACCGTTTATTTCTTCGTTGACCAGATGAATCTTGTGCTTCACACATATAAGAATGCTGCGGGAATATGGCATGAGGACAGGTTCCGTCCACTTGCAACATCATTTACAAATCTTATATTAAATATTATCCTTGTTCAGTTCTTTGGAATTTACGGAGTCCTGATTGCCTCGGTTGTATCCGTGTCCTGTGTGGGTATGCCGTGGATACTTCATAATATTTTTAAGACCATGTTCAAGAGAAGCAAAAAAGAGTATGTTTTAAGATTATTCCTGTATGCATTTATTACAATTATTGCATGTACCATATGCTATTTTGCATGCAGCTTTGTTACGGGAGCAGGAATAGGCACAATTGTAATCAGACTTTTAATATGTGCTGTTTTATCTAACATTATATTTTTACTCTTTTATTCAAGGCTTAAAGAGTTTGGTGAGGCAAAGGATATCGTCAATCGAATTGTGAACAGATTTGTAAAAAAATCCGCATAAATATTATTTAGATTTTGTATTATAGTATAAATAATATGTTTTACGGGTGAATTTATGGTTTATGATCCGGCGAAGCTGGGAACTGAGCTTAATTTATCGCTTGCCGTGCCACAGGAGGAAAGAAGAAATTCCATGGACTTGGACGTGGGGTACAACAGCTCTTTAGATGAATGGCAGCTTATTATAAGATATACGGGTAATTTGGAAGAAGTGAGTAAGTCTGTTGGTTTTGGATATACCATTCTGCAAAATAATTATGCGATTATTCGTATCAGAAGTGAAAATATAGAGGAGCTTACCCGCATTCCGTCCATTATTTTTATAGAAAAGCCGAAAAGCATTTACCTTGAGGTTACAACAGCAGAATCTATTTTAAAAAGAGACGGACTTTTGGGGCAGGGTGTCGTTGTGGCGGTTATTGATTCAGGCATTGATTACCAGTCAGGTGTATTTATAAATGCCGATGGAACAACCAAGCTGGCAGGAATCTGGGATCAGACATTGCCATATAGTGAGGAAGCTTCTAATCCGTATGGTGTTGGAAGATTTTTTACAAGGGAAGAAATAAACAATGCATTAAAAACAGGAGAAATATTACCTACATACGATTATTCGGGACATGGGACAGGTGTGGCAAGCATTATTGCAAGGGACGTTCCTGATGCTGGGATTCTTGCCATTAAATTGGATAACAGTAATGTGTCAGGATATCCGAATACAGTGTCCTTAATGCTTGCAATAGACTATGCCGTAAGCTTTTCCCAAAAATATGATTTGCCGATGGTTATTAATTTGAGCTTTGGAAATAATTACGGTGATCATGGCTCAAATTCAATGATTGAAGAATATATAGACAGTGTTGCGGACTCTGCCAAAGTAAGTATTGTTACGGGTATGGGAAATGAGGGCAGAAGTGCCAGACATGCACAAATTATGCTTGGAAATACAGCGTGGCAGTATGTTGATTTTCAGGTGAATCCATACGAGATTGGGATAAATTTACAGATATGGAGAGACTTTGTTGATGTGGTTGATATATTTCTCACCACACCGGGTGGAGTTGTGCTTGGTCCGTTTAATTCATACAATGAAGTTATGAGTTTCAATCTTTCTAGCATGGATATTAATGTTATAAACGGTTATCCCACACCTTACAATAAAAATCAGGAGACATATATATCAATTGCACCGAAACGGGATTATATAGAGCCGGGAATATGGACGGTTTCATTTAATCCGAAATCCATATTAAACGGCAGGGTTGATTTATGGCTTCCTGTTTCTGAGGGAACCTCATCAGATGTGAGATTTATAACACCGTCAAGATATACGACAATGACCATACCTGCTTCCGCAAGAAGTGTAATCAGTGTGGGAGCCTACGATGAACGGCTTCTTGCATATGCACCGTTTTCAGGCAGGGGGTATTCTATTGACAATCAGGTGAAACCGGATCTTGCGGCACCGGGTGTAAATATACAGGTTGCAAGTCCGGGCGGAGGTTATGCTACCGTGTCGGGAACATCCTTTGCTACACCATATGTGTCTGCAAGAGCTGCAAAGCTGATGGAGTGGGGAATCATCATGGGGAACGACCCGTTTATGTACGGAGAGAAGATTAAAGCAAATTTGATACGTGAAGCTGGTCCTTTACCGGGATATCAGTCATATCCGAATCCTGAAATAGGGTGGGGTGTTTTATAAGGTAATAAGGAGGCACCTGGTGGTGCGAAGGTCATCAACCTTCGGTTGGTGACAGGTAGGAGATGCTATGTTTAAGCTGGATAAAATAATAGGAGTTATATTTGATTTTAACGGAACAATGCTTTTTGATGCAAA
This sequence comes from uncultured Lachnospiraceae bacterium, assembly GCA_947652735.1. Classification (GTDB taxonomy): domain Bacteria; phylum Bacillota; class Clostridia; order Lachnospirales; family Lachnospiraceae; genus Coprococcus_C. The sequence continues at coordinate 103,334 of CANTEG010000006.1, forward strand.
ATACCACATTAAGGCATGGTCGCTTTATGTTGAGGAGATTACAGGAACATATCCTGATGAAAAAAGTCAGAGGGATTATATTATTAATAAATCTGCAAAGGATATTTTGGAGCATTTTCTCGGATATGAAATTTCAAAGGACACATTGGAGCAGTTGAGCGATGAAAAGGAACATATTTACAGAAAGCTCATTGCAAAGGATAAGCTTACGCTTGCTCCAGGGCTTGTTGAATTTCTTGACTATCTGGACAAGTATAACATTCCGAGAACGATAGCAACAATGGCTAATTTGTCAAATGTGATGTACTACTTTGAAACTTTTGACCTGTACAGATGGTTTGACCCTGATAAAATCGTATACCATGACAAGCGGCTTAGGGATAAGCCATTTCCCGATTTATATCTTGTGGCGTGTAAAATGATTAACATTCCGCCAAAGTCCTGTATTATATTTGAAGATTCAGAAACGGGCATACTTGCCGCAATCAATGCAGGTGTGGAAAATATTGTTGCAATAACAGGAGACAATGACTGTAAGGGTCTGGATAACCTTAAGCAGATAAGGGCATGTATCAATGACTTTACCGAATTAAAAAAGGAACTTGAAATTAAAAATATGTAGCTGCAAAAGGGAAATATGAATGAAAAAAATATGTATAGGAATTTTGGCTCATGTTGATGCTGGAAAAACAACCCTGTCTGAGGCGATTCTCTACAGTGCAGGTGTTTTGAAAACATTTGGCAGAGTGGATAAAAGAAATACATTTTTAGATAACGAAGACATTGAGAGAAAAAGAGGGATAACCGTTTTCTCAAAACAGGCAAGGTTCACATATATGGATGTGGAATATGTTTTGCTGGATACACCGGGACATGTGGATTTTAGTGCAGAGATGGAGCGGACGCTTCAGGTCCTTGACTATGCAATTTTGGTTATAAGTGGGTCTGAGGGAATACAAAGTCACACAAGAACATTGTGGAAGCTTCTAAAGGCTTACAATATACCCATATTTATATATGTTAACAAAATGGACATGCCCGATGTGACAAAGGAACATGTCCTTGAAAATATAAAAGCATCCTTTGGCGATGAATGTATTGATTTTTCAAGTGGAGAATTTTCCACGGATGCTTATGAATGCATGGCAATGTCTGATGAACAGCTTCTTGAAAAATATTTAAACGGATATTCCGTATCAGATAAGGATATAAAGGCACTTATAAAGAATAGAAAAATTTTCCCCACATATTTTGGATCGGCACTTAAGCTTGTAAGTGTTGAGGAATTGCTTTTGGGTATCAGTAAATATTCGGAATTATCTCATTATGGAAGTGATTTTTCGGCAACCGTATTCAAGATATCAAGAGATGAGAAAAACAACCGTCTGACCCATATGAAGATAACAGGCGGATGCTTAAATATACGTGATATCATAGGTGAAGATAAGGTATCCCAGATACGTCTTTATTCAGGAGAAAAATATGAGACGGTGACATGCGTTGATGCAGGAAATATATGCACTGTACTTGGATTAGAACATACGAAGGCAGGGGAACTGTTAGGTGATGACAGTGGTACTTCAAGACTTCCGATTATAGAGCCTGTTCTTAAATATATCATGCTTGTCCCTGATGGAATTGATGCAGGAAAAATGTATCCTGATATCGTCCGTCTTGGAGAGGAAATTCCTGAACTTGACGTTTCATGGGATGAGAAAAATAAACAGATTATTGTAAAAATAATGGGGCTTGTCCAGCTTGAGATTATAACTTCCCTTGTTGAAAAAAGATATGGCTTTTGTCCTGGCTTTGATATGGGGCAAATCGAGTACAAGGAGACAATAGCCGAAAAGGTAGTGGGGGTTGGACATTTTGAACCGTTAAGGCATTATGCAGAGGTTCATGTTATGCTGGAACCGGGAGAGCAGGGGAGCGGTGTGTCGTTTGACGTAAGCTGTAGCACTGATGTTTTGTCCTCAAATTGGCAGAGACACATTATTTCCTGTCTGAGGAGAAAACTCCACAGGGGTGTACTGACAGGTTCACCACTCACGGATGTTAAAATAACCCTTATCAACGGAAAGGCTCACGATAAACATACGGTAGGAGGTGACTTCCGTCAGGCTGCATACAGAGCAGTGAGACAGGGATTAATGAAAACAAAGTCTGTACTTTTGGAGCCGTATTACGATTTTGAACTGGTGCTTCCTGCCGATTTACTTGGGCGTGCAATGACGGATCTTGATATGCTCGGATGCTCAATGAAAGACCCTGTCATAGATGGTGATACGGCATTGATTAAAGGAAGCGGACCAGTTGTTACACTCAGGGAATATCAGGAAAATATAAACGAATATACAAGAGGACTTGGAAGCATTTCCTGTTTGCCTGGTGGCTATTTTGAGTGTCATAATCAAAATGAAATAATAGATACATGTGGGTATGACCCTGAGGCCGATTTGCATAATCTGTCTTCCTCCGTTTTTTGTGCACACGGAGCAGGATTTATTGTGCCGTGGTATGAGGTAGAACAATATATGCATGTGTCTGATGATATTCCTGATTCTGAAATAAAGGACTACAGTGATGTATATAAGAGCAGAAGTGAATTTGATTATTCCATAGGAACTGATGAAATTGACGAGATAATCAATAAAACGGCATATGCCAACCAGAGTGTAAAAAGAAGTTACCAAAAGAAAAAGGTTCATGCACCTGAGTATAAAACCCATTTTGGCAAGCCGCTGCCAAAGCTCCCGAAGCTTCTTATGGTGGATGGATACAATGTTATTTTTGCATGGGAGGATTTAAAGGAGCTGGCAGGTCTTAATATGGATTCGGCAAAGGACAAGCTTATTTCAGTATTGGCAAATTACAGGGGAATGACTGACTACAGTATAATTGTGGTATTTGATGGGTATAAATTAAAAAATAACCCCGGCTCCGAAAAAACAACAGATGAAATAACGGTTGTATATACAAAAGAGGGGGAAACGGCAGACCAATATATAGAAAAGTTTACTAATTCCAACCAAACGTGTTATAATATAACAGTTGTAAGCTCTGACGGACTGATACAACAAATAACAAGAGGACAAAACTGTATGGTGTTATCCTCAAGAGAGCTTAAGAAGATTATCGATGATGAACAGAGTCGTCTTCGTGACCAGTATAATTTATAAAGGAGAAAAACAATGACATATTTAAATGATGATAATTTTGAAGAAGAAGTGATAAAAAGTGATAAGCCGGTGCTTGTAGATTTTTATGCAGACTGGTGTGGACCATGTAAAATGATGGGACCCATTATTGAGCAGATTGCATCGGAAACAGACGATGTAAAGGTATGCAAATGTAACGTTGATAATGCACAGGAGCTTGCAGTGACATATAATGTTATGTCCATACCGACACTTATTTTATTCAAGGACGGTGAAGTATCGAAACGTTCCGTGGGTGCAATTCCGAAACAGTCTATTCTTGATATGATGCAGTAATTAACAAAGGACTTAGTATTGGGAATGTGTCAAGTTTTCATAGAAAACTTGATATGTGGCGTCAGCCCATTTGCCAAAGGAAAATAAGGAATGGATGATGTTTGGGTCAAAGGAGGAGTTATATGGATATACAGGGTTTTTTTGCCCGCTTGTTAAAATCACTTAAGAGAACAGGAAAAAAGATAAGAAGATTTTTTAAGAGATATACAAGGCTGCTTGTCAGGCACACAAAGGCCGGGGATTACAGTGTGCTTATTTATACAATTACAGTGCTTGTTGTTTTTGCGTTGATTATAGTCCTTCTTGTAAATATAATTAAGCCTGATAAAAAGGAAAAAAAGAAAGAGCCGGTGATAGCGACAAAGTCAGATGCAGTCACTGAGCTAAAGGATCCAAATACAGAGCTTCGTGCGGAGTGTCAGGCGATATATGATAAAAATAAGGAACTGCTTTTACTTGTGAATACAAAGACTGCAATTCCTGAAAATTATGAATTTGAGCAGCATACGTTAAATAGTGGAGCGATTATTGACGAGCGTGCTTATATTGATTTGTACAGAATGCTTAAGGCGTGCAATGATGCAGGATACCATTACAATATCATTTCTGCATACAGGGATCAGGAAACCCAGCAGGGAGTCATTGACAGAAATGTTCAGGAGCTTATGGACAAGGGCTTAAGTCAGGAAGAAGCATTTGAAAAGACAATGGAAACCGTGCAGGCAGTGGGACATAGTGAGCATGAGACTGGGCTTGCCCTTGATATAACAGAGGAAGGCATTTATAGTTTAACTGAGGATTTGGAGTCAAATAAAACTATAAAATGGTTTACTGATAACTGTACACAATATGGTTTCGTAGTTCGTTATCCTAAGGATAAGGCTGACATAACAGGGATAAGCTATGAGCCGTGGCATTTCAGATATGTAGGCGAGGAAGCTGCCCAATTTATGACTGAACATAATTTGACACTGGAGGAATTCCACAGCCTTTTAATTAATTGATATGAGTTCAAATTAACCGGGAGAGAGATATGAGTACAAGCAGTAGCAGAAGAAGAAGAAAGAGAATTAACAGGCAGATACAGATTATTTGCAGATTATTATTTGTTATAATTTTAGTGCCGACTGTCATAATCAGTGCCCTGAATTTATTTTCAAAGAAAAATAAGTATCGTGATACGGCGTTAAAGTATTATAACGAGGGAAACTACGAGGAAGCCATAACATATTTTGATAAATCACTGGATGCCAAACAATGGTTTTCCAAGAAGAAGGATGTGGATACGCTTCTGTATAAGGCAGATGCACACATACATTTGTCAGAGTATTACAAGGCATATGAGGCATACGACACAATACTTACAAAATATAAAAAGAGATATTATGATGAAGATAAGGTGAATGAGCGTAGTGTGATTGCCATAACCCTTGACAGTTATTCAAACGGAAATTATAAGGATGAGGCTTTGGTGTTTGCCAAGCTGGTGGACTATGGCTATGAAGAACTTAGTCTATATGCAGGACACTGTTATGAAATGCAGGGCGATTATGATAACATGGTGAAGTACTATGACATTTACACAGGAAAATTTGGATTCAGCCAGAACCTTGCAAACCGATATGCACTATTGTATATGCAAAGGAAAGATTATAACAAGGCACTGTCATACATAGAGTCGAATCTCGACAAGGATAGTGAAGACAAAAAAGATTTGCTTTATAATCAGATTTTGTGTTACATAGAGCTTAGCGAGTATGATAAAGCTTATAGTCTGGCGGAAAATTTTAAAAATCTGTACGGGGATGACAGCAGAAGTGAGGAAATTTATGAGTTCGTCTATACGAGAGTCAATCCGAATCCTTATGTTGTGCATGATATATATGATTTAAATGATTCTATCGAGGAACCGACAGACGTTTCGCCATCCGATGATGGAGAAATATATGATGCAGATTCACCAACGGATTCGACAATTACAGATGATGATGTTATATATGATGCAGACGAAACAAACTGATGATGTGCTGGTCAACTCGGATGAGGCAGAGCTTGCAAATAAGATGTTTAAATAATTAGTTACAATAATAATGTTATGTAAAGTAGATGGTGACATATGTATAATACAGACAAGGAAATTGAAAAGGTAATACTGATTGCCGTTGATTTGGACAAGGGCGAGGATATAGATGCCAACTTAGACGAGCTGGAGGAGCTTGTAAAAACTGCGGGTGCTGTTGTCGCAGGAAGACTCATTCAAAAAAAGGAAGCCGTTGACAAAGCAACCTACATAGGTTCGGGAAAAACGGAAGAGCTTAAGGAGCTGGTTTCCGAGCTTGGTGCGTCAGGCATTGTTTCCGATGATGAGCTAAGTCCTATGCAAATGAAAAATCTGGAAGAAATTTTAGACACAAAAATAATGGACAGAACGATGATTATTCTTGATATATTTGCCAAGAGAGCTACGACCCGTGAAGGTATTATTCAGGTGGAGCTTGCACAGCTTAAGTATCGTTCCTCAAGGCTTATCGGTATGGGAAATGCACTTTCACGTCTTGGCGGCGGTATCGGAACAAGGGGACCTGGAGAAAAAAAGCTTGAGATTGATAGAAGAATTATCCGTGACAGAATCGGGCAGCTTCAAAAGGAGCTTGAGGATGTCAAGCAGCACAGAGAGGTTATGAGAAAACAGCGCATGTCGGGCAATCTTCCAATTGTATCGATTGTAGGCTACACGAATGCTGGCAAATCTACACTCTTAAACAAGCTTACCCTTGCAGGTGTCCTCGAGGAGGATATGCTGTTTGCAACCCTTGACCCTACGTCAAGAGGCTATAAGCTTACAAATGGGCAGGAAATCATTATCACGGATACAGTTGGATTTATTAAAAAGCTGCCTCATCATCTGATTAATGCGTTCCGTTCTACATTGGAGGAGGCAAAATATTCAGACATTATTTTGCATGTGGTTGATATATCAAATCCGTGTGCAGATAATCACATTACTACGGTATATGAGACACTCAGCGGTCTTGGTGTTGAAAATAAGCCGGTTATTACGGCATTTAATAAAATTGATAAGGTTGAAACAATTCCTGTGATAAAGGATTTCAAGGCAGATCATGTCGTATATATTGCTGCTAAACAACAGATTGGCTTTGAAGAACTGATTGATGCCATAACGGACGAGGTAAATAAGAGCAGGAATTATATTGAAACACTTGTACCATATACCGAGGCGGGTATCATAAACAAAATCCGCAAAACGGGAAGCATACTTGAGGAAGATTACAGAGAGGATGGAATATATATTCGGGCATATGCAGACAAAAGCCTTGATATATAAATATATACATGGATTTACCGAAAAGCTATGAGGAAAATATGAGAACGCTCCTGAAAGAGGAGTTTGACGAATATAAAAAATGTCTGGATGAACCAATGCATCACGGTATTCGGATTAACACGCTCAAAATATCAGTTGAGGATTTTATGAAATTAAGTCCGTTTCACTTAAAAAAGATTCCGTGGTGTGAAAACGGATTTTATTATGATGATAAGACGGACAAGCCATCTAAGCATCCGTATTATTATGCAGGACTTTATTATATTCAGGAGCCGAGCGCAATGACTCCTGCTTCTGTTTTACCTGTAAGCAAAGGAGACAGGGTGCTTGATTTATGTGCGGCACCGGGAGGAAAGTCGACAGAGCTTGCTGCAAAGCTGGGCAGGACAGGTATACTTGTCTCAAATGATATCAGCGCATCAAGGGCAAAGGCACTTCTTAAAAATCTTGAAGTGTTCGGTGTTCCCAATTCACTGATTATCAGTGAGGCACCATACAAGCTGGCAGACAGGTTTCATGAATATTTTGACAAAATATTGATAGATGCGCCATGTTCCGGGGAAGGTATGTTCCGAAAGTCCCAGTCAATGATAACGGCTTGGGAAAACAATAAAAATCAGTTATTCGTTGATATACAAAGAGATATTTTAAAGTACATCGTTGACATGCTAAAGCCGGGGGGAAAAATCGTATATTCCACTTGTACATTTTCACCGCTTGAAAATGAACAGTCAGTGGAATACATGCTTTCCCTTGACGCAAGGCTTAGCCTATGTGAATTTGAAAAATATGCATTGTTTGATGACGGGCATCCGGAGTGGTCGCTGTCAGGAAATGAGGAACTTAAAAAATGTGCAAGAATATGGCCTCACAAGGTAGACGGAGAGGGTCATTTCGTGTGCCTTGTAAAAAAGGACGGTATATGTGACAACAGCGGGAACTTCGGAAACTACAGGATGAAAAAGGTTAAATTAAGTGTTGAAGCTTTAGAATTTTTGAAACGGTTGGGGAATAAATTTGATACTTCGAGAATAGAAATGTCAGATGATAAGCTTTATTACATTCCTGAGAGCTTTCCAGATGTCAAGGGAATGAGAATATTAAGGTGCGGGCTGTTCTTAGGAGAAAATAAGAAAAACAGGTTTGAGCCGAGCCAGTCCCTTGCCATGACGCTGACGAAGGATGATTTTGATAATGTGATAGACATAGCATGTGATGATATAAGGGTAATGAAATACCTTAAGGGTGAGACAATAGAAGCCACGGGAAAAGACGGATGGGCACTTGTTCTTGTTGACGGATATCCCTTGGGTTGGGGAAAGCTCAATCAGGGTATACTGAAAAATAAATATTTACCAGGATGGAGGTTAATGTAATGAATATAGCTGTTGTAACAGGGGCGTCTTCAGGACTTGGCAGGGAATTTGTAAAGCAGATTGCCGAAAAATATAAAACGATTGATGAAATATGGGTGCTGGCAAGAAGAACGGACAGACTTACCGCATTAAAGAACAATATAAAAAATGTTACCATACTGCCCATAACATGTGACGTGACGGATAAGGAGCAGCTTGGGGAATACAAGCAGCTTTTGGAGCAGAAAAAGCCGTCCATAAGAGTGCTTGTAAATGCCGCAGGCTATGGGATGATAGGACATTTTGAGGATATTAGTGAGAAAGACAACTGTGGCATGTGTGATGTTAATGTAACAGGACTTACGGAAATCACACATATTTCTCTGCCATACATGAGTGAGGGCAGGTCAAATATTATAAATCTTGCGTCCTCGGCAGCGTTTGCACCACAGCCGTCCTTTGCGGTTTATGCTGCCACAAAAGCATATGTGAAAAGCTTTTCCACAGCACTTGGCAGGGAGCTTGCCTACAGGGGAATTTCCGTTACTGCTGTATGCCCGGGACCTGTTAAAACAGAATTTTTTGAGATTGCGGAAAAATATACACAGACAAAGCTGTTTAAGAAACTGTTTAAGGCTGACCCGAAACGGGTGGTTGCCAAGGCATTACGGGATGCTTACCATGACTCCCATTTTTCAGTATACGGTATCACGATGAAACTGTATATGGTTGCAGCAAAAGTATTTCCGTCCACATTTATTGTAAAATTTTTGTCCTGACAGATTATGCAGGCACATTTATAAAATAAATTTTAGATGAAATTACGTTTTGTATAGGCATATTTTGAACGGAATTTGCGAAAGAATGGGAAGCTATTTAATGAAGTGGAGATTATATGAGTAAGATTAACAAAGGAGAATACGGTTATTTAAAGGCATACAGGCGAGGAAAGCTTGTGGGGTTTATCATATTTGTTGCAATGATTGAATTTATCGTTATCACAATGCTTCTGATGTTTGGTTCCACAGGCCGCGTGGGAATTGTGTTTGCAATTTTGCTTACGCTTCCTATGGCAAAGTTTTTTATTGCATTTATAACATGCGTGAAATTTAAACCGCTGGACGAGGAAAGCTACAAAAAAATATCGGAGGCTATCCATAATAAATACGGATTTTTGATGTATGACCTTGTAATATCCCAGTATGAGGGTTTTAAATTTTATCAGGCTATGTGTGTAAAAAACGGTAAGGTATGTGCCCTTGTTTTGGATAAAAGCGTTCAGACAGAAAAAAAGGCATATGAGAAATGGATAAAAAGCTGTTTTAAGGACAGCAAATACCAGTATACGGTTTATATTTATGACAGCATTGATGGGTATATAAAAAAGGCAAATTCCATCAGTGAGGCAAACGAAAACACAAGAACCATAGATAAGCATGTGGCACAAATGATTCAGGAAATGTGTGTGTAAGGATAGGATATGAGAGAGTTAAGGATAAACGATAAGGTTTGCGGTCAGCGGTTAAATAAATATCTGCTCAAATATCTTGACAGGGCAGGTTCCTCTTTTGTTTATAAAATGCTGAGGAAAAAAAATATAACCTTGAACGATAAAAAGGCAAAGGGCGATGAATTGCTTTCTTGTGGGGATGTCGTTAAGCTTTACCTTTCAGATGAAACCATAGAAAAATTTAAGTCATCAGGCTTAAAGGACACGGGGAACGCAAAAAAAAGCAGTTTTAACCTGACGGTGTTATATGAAGATGAGCATATTATCGCAGTTCATAAGCCACAGGGAGTGTTATCCCAAAAGGCGAAGGATGATGATTACTCCATAAATGAAGCAATTGTTGATTATTGTATAAGCAGGAATATCATTTCTGACGAGGATGTATTTAAGCCGTCAGTGTGTAACCGTTTGGACAGAAACACATCAGGGATTATACTTGCTGGAAAGTCACTGCATGGCAGTCAACTTTTGACATCAATGTTAAGAGAGCGGAAGCTGGATAAATATTATTATACCATTGTTGAGGGCTGCTTTGACAAAAGGTTCGAGGACAGTGCTTACATAAGAAAAGACAGGGAATACAATAAATCGTATGTTATTCCTGCGGAAGAATTTAATAATGACAAGGCTTACAGCATGATAAAAACAAGTTTTACGCCGATTTGTACAGGCAGGCGGTTTTCACTTATAAGGGTGAAGCTCATAACGGGGAAATCACATCAGATAAGGGCACATTTGGCATATCTTGGATATCCTGTTATAGGTGATTACAAATATGGTAGTGAGGAAATAAACAGGTATGTCAGGGATAATTTTAAACTGAAGCACCAGTTACTTCATGCAGGGCAGATATTTTTCCCGGACGGATTGGAAATACGGGATATGCTGCCTGATATATTTAAGACCATATGTGAAAATGATATGTTAGAACCGTTAGGTGAAGAAATATACAACATTTGAGGTGAAGCAAATGGCGACATGGAATTCCAGAGGCTTGAGAGGTTCAACCCTTGAGGAACTGATCAATCACACAAACGAACTTTACAGGCAAAAGGGACTTGGGCTTGTCCAAAAAATTCCCACACCCATAACACCTGTTAAAATAGATAAGGAAAAAGGTAACATTTCACTGGCATATTTTGAAAAGGATTCTACGGTTGACTATATAGGAACTGTACAGGGAATTCCCATATGCTTTGACGCAAAGGAATGTGCGGTGGATACCTTTAACATGAGAAACATACATGAGCATCAGATAGAGTTTATGCGGGACTTTGAGGCTCAAAAGGGAATTAGCTTTCTGATTATCATGTTTACGGCACGCAATGAATTTTATTACATGAGGTTTTCGGAGCTTTCAGCGTACATACAAAGAATGAATGAGGGACATCCGAAAAATTTTAAGTATAATGAGCTGGACAGGGAATACTTTATAAAGCAGGAGCAGGGTGCTCTTGTACATTATTTAAAAGGGTTGCAAAAGGATTTAAGTGAGAGGTGAAAAAATGTTTGATTATTACAGGATTTGTACCGCAGTACCTGATGTAAGAGTTGCTGATGTTGATTATAACACAGAGCAAATTATTAATATACTGGAAAAGGCACATAGACAGAATGTAGATATCATTTGTTTTCCTGAGCTATGTGTAACAGGATACTCCTGTGGAGATTTATTTTTTCAGGACGTTCTTCTTAATTCATGTAAATCGGCAATCGGGCGGATTGTTAAGGCATCTGCTAATTTTAACATGATTATTGCAGTTGGGGCACCGTGCAAAATAGAAAATCAGTTGTTTAATGCCGCATACATTATATTTGACGGTATCATTCATGGTATCAACATTAAATCATTTATTCCAAATTACAATGAATTTTATGAGAAGAGATGGTTTTCCTATGCCGCAGACCTTTCTGCCTCAGAGGTTTCATCGTTAGATGTGGCATGTGACTGCGAGGATTATAAAGTTCCTGTGGGAAATGACATCATATATAACTTTTGCGGAAGATTGACCTTAGGTGTGGAAATTTGTGAGGACATGTGGGCACCCGTATCACCATCCACATGGATGGCAGTGTCAGGTGCGGAGGTCATTTTAAACCTATCTGCAAGCAATGATACAATCGGTAAGCGCGAGTATAGAAGAAATATCGTAAAAAGCAAATCAGTTGCTCTTATGTGTGAGTATATCTATACATCAGCAGGCGCAAGTGAATCGACGACAGATTTAATATTTTCGGGACATTCCATGATTGTGGAAAACGGTCGTGTCTTAATAGAAAATAAGAAGATTGCTGACAACAACTATTTGCTTGTGTCGGATATTGATCTTGGAAAAATCAGGGCGGACAGAATTAAGGGAAAGACCTACAAGGATTCCTACAGTGCTTACTGCAAAAATGTTTCCATACGTGAAATCTATGTAAAGGATGCTGTTCTTGGTTCTGACGGCTCTATATACAATGTTCAAAAATATCCGTTTATACCTGCCAATGAAATGAAACGGCTTTCCAGGTGCAATGATATATTTAACATGCAGGTAGGCGGTCTTGCAAAGCGGCTTAGTGTTACGGACGGAAAAATGGTTGTAGGAGTTTCGGGCGGTATGGATTCCACCCTCACACTTCTTGTATGTGCAAAGACTTTGGAACGGCTTGGACTTCCAATGACGAACCTTGTTGGAATCACCATGCCTGCATTCGGCACCACAGACAGAACCTACAATAATTCCCTTAAGCTGATGAGCAGCCTCCAGATTGACACAAAAATAATTCCGATAGCAGAAGCGTGCTTAACACATTACAGGGATATTGGACATGACCCGAAAAATAAGGATATCACATTTGAAAATGTACAGGCACGTGAGAGAACACAGGTACTTATGGACTATGCCAATAAAATAGGAGCCATTGTTGTTGGAACGGGAGATTTAAGTGAGCTGGCACTTGGCTGGTGCACCTATAATGCGGACCAGATGAGCATGTACGGTGTAAATGCAAGCATCCCGAAAACCCTTGTTAAATGGATGATTGACAGCGTTATCAAGCATAATTTATTTCCAAACAGTACAGAGGTACTGATGGATATTATTGATACACCTATCAGCCCTGAGCTTTTGCCTCCTGATGAAAACGGTAACATAGCACAAAAAACAGAGGATTTTGTGGGACCATATGAACTTCATGATTTCTTTTTATATTATGTTGTCAGATATGGATTTTCACCAGACAAAATATATTATATGGCAAAAAAAGCGTTTAGGGGAATTTATACTGGTGATATCATTTTAAAATGGATGAATACATTTTATAAACGGTTTTTTACCCAGCAGTTTAAGCGAAGCTGCATGCCTGACGGAGTTAAGGTGGGAAGTGTATGTCTTTCTCCGAGAGGTGACTGGCGTATGCCGAGTGATGCATCACTTCACATGTGGCAGAAACAGATTGCTGAGCTTATTGCCAACCCTTAATATTTCCGTTTAAAATGGCTGTAAATATTTTTTCTTTACAGCCGGGATTTTCAGCTTCCAGTGATTTGACGAGGTTTTTGGCATATTCCCTCTTAGTAAAGCCGTCAGCAGGGCACTTAGCTTTTACTATGGGAAGTTCCATCTGCCGTTCAAATGCTTTAATCTCGCCTTCATTGCAGAACATAAGTGGGCGTATCAGTGTAAGTTTTGAACGGTCAAGGTAGGTGACAGGGGCAAATGTATGGATGCGTCCTTCATATATCAGTGACATCATAAAGGTTTCTATGATATCATCCTTGTGATGGGCATAGGCAAGCTTGTTGCATCCAAGCTTAACAATTCTGTCATTTAGGGCACCCTTTCTCATTTTTGCACACAAAGAGCAGGGGTTAGACTCTTTTCTGGCATTAAATATTATCTCATAAATCTCTGTGTCCTCAACATGGTATTCTACGTTAAGGTGGTCACAGAGCTTTTTTATTTCTTCCGTTTCAAAGCCGGGAATTCCAAGGTTAATCGTTATGGCAACAATATCAAACTGCTTCGGGTAAAATCTTCTTAAATTTGCAAGGGCATACAAAAGAGTAAGACTGTCTTTTCCACCTGATATGCCAATTGCAATTTTGTCATTTTCCTCTATCATTCCGTATGTATCAATTGCCCGTCTTGTATAGCTTAAAAGCTTTTGAAGCTTCATAATCATTCTTCCTTTCGCATCAAAATATAAGTGAAACTGCAAGTTATTCTAGCATAAATATATTTTTCACACAATGACCAAGTATTTTTATTTAAAAGGGACGTTTATGGGACAATTGATATGGTAAAACGATATATAGAGGCGGCAGGGTACAAAAAACGAACATTTATTCGAAAAAAAGTATTGACATGCGAACAAATGTACGGTATAGTAATAACAGGTTAAGAACACATGTTCAGGAGGTGATATTATGAACTTACAAAAAACAGTCAATTTTATTCATAACAATTACAAGAAGCTTATTCTTTGCATAAGTATTTTACTTGTAGCCTCTATTATTATATTTGGCGCATCCGGTATGAACCGTGATGTGAGTGCAAACACGCACAACGAAAAGTACTTCAAGTGCATATCCGTTGAGAGAGACGATACTTTATGGAGTATCGCAAAGGAGTACATGTCAGAGGAATATGACTCTGTGGAAGACTATATCGCAGAGGTCATGGAGATTAACGGATTAACAAGCGACACCCTCTACAATGGTGCATCTATCATAGTTCCTTATTATGGGGTACCAATGTAGAGTTTACCATTTCACACCTTTTGCATTGAGGCTGCATCCAATTGGCAGCCTCTTTGTTTTTGTTACATTTGCACTGTTGAAAAAATGAAATATCTGTCTTATAATTATTCAGTTGAACATCTTTAGGAATAATGAATGAGAGGATTATCATATATGGAAACAAATGGGACTCCGCTTATGGAGCCAGACAGACAATATTATTTTATGAATTTGTGCAAGGAACAGGTTATTGATATAAGAGCGGCGAAGGGACGTGAATTGACATACTGCGTAACGACCTTTGGATGTCAGATGAATGCCCATGATTCTGAAAAATTAAAGGGGATTTTGGATGTTATCGGATTTTGCGAACAGGAGGATGAAACCGCAGACCTTGTTATATACAATACATGTACGGTAAGGGAAAATGCCAACCAAAAGCTTTATGGGCATTTGGGACATCTGAAAAATCTCAAGCAAAATAATCCTGATATGATTATTTGTCTGTGTGGTTGCATGATGCAGGAACCCCATGTGATAGAAACAATAAAGAAAAAGTACAGTTTTGTTGATATTATTTTTGGGACACATAACATATATAAGCTGGCAGAGCTGTTAAGCATGCATCTTAATACAAGAAATCAGGTGATTGAGGTACTGGAACAGGGAGAGCAGACAGTGGAGGCACTTCCGCAGAAAAGAAAGTACAGCTTTAAGTCAGGCGTCAATATTATGTTTGGCTGTAACAATTTCTGTACCTATTGTATCGTGCCTTACGTAAGGGGACGTGAGAAAAGCAGAAAGCCTGAGGAAATATTGGATGAAATTAAAAAGCTTACAGAATGCGGCGTAAAAGAAGTTATGCTTCTTGGTCAGAATGTAAATTCCTACGGAAAAATATTTGACTATACAGATGGCAAGATTGTCCAATTGTCTTGCGATGAACAAATTACATTTCCGAGGCTGTTAGAGATGGTGTGTCAGATTCCAAAGCTTGAGCGGATTCGGTTTATGACAAGTCACCCAAAGGATTTGTCAGATGAGCTGATAGCGGTTATGGCTTCCAATGACAAAATTTGCAATCATCTGCATCTGCCGATTCAGTCAGGCTCGTCAGCAATCTTAGATAAAATGAACCGAAGATATACGAAAGAGCATTATTTGGCACTTGTAGATAAAATAAGAACCGCGATTCCTGATATATCACTGACAACGGATATTATGGTTGGGTTTCCGGGTGAGACTGAGGAAGATTTTCTGGAAACCCTTGATGTGGTAGAAAAGGTCAAATTTGACCAGGCATTTACCTTTATTTATTCCAAAAGGACAGGTACACCTGCCGCGTCCATGGAAAATCAGATTTCAACAGATGTGGTAAAGGAGCGTTTTAACAGATTGCTTGAAAGGGTAAATACAATTTCAAACAATCAGGTAAAAAGATATGAGGGTACGTGCAGGGATGTTTTGGTTGAGGAGTTAAATAATCAGGACAGCAGTCTTGTAACGGGACGTACAGGCGAGAATATAACGGTTCATTTTAAGGGAGACGAAACTCTTATCGGTCAGATTGTGAAGGTAAGGCTTGATGCGTGCAAGGGCTTTTATTTTATGGGAGAACAGGTATAAAATTCCTTAAAATACGAAAGGATGGGTGATGATGTGGCGAAGCTTTCTCCTATGATGGAGCAATATTTGGCAACAAAGGAGCAATATAAGGATTGTCTTTTATTTTATAGAGTCGGTGATTTTTATGAAATGTTTTTTGATGATGCACTGCTTGCATCAAAGGAGCTGGAAATCACTTTAACAGGAAAAGAGTGCGGCATGGAGGAACGGGCACCTATGTGTGGTGTACCATATCATGCTGCTGATACATATATTAACCGGCTTGTGGAAAAGGGCTACAGGGTTGCCATAGGTGAACAGGTTGAGGACCCGCGTCTTGCAAAGGGGCTGGTAAAGCGTGAGGTAATAAAAATAGTAACTCCGGGAACAAACATGTCAACGGAGCTTCTTGACGAGGGCAAAAATAATTATATTATGTGTATATCCTGCATGAAAGACAGATACGGTATTGCCGTGACGGATTTATCCACAGGTATTTTTAAAACATGTGAGGTTAAGTCAGAAGAAAAGGTGATAGATGAGCTGAATAAATATCAGCCGTCAGAGCTTATATGCAGGGAGGATTTTGATTTCTCGTCAAATAATTTAAGCTTTATCACTGATAAACTTTCCATTACGAAATCTGTTGTTGACGGCTATTATTTTGATTTGGATAATACGGAACGATTGTTAAAAAATCATTTTAAGGTAAACAGCCTTCAGGGACTGGGGCTCTCGGAGTTTCCTGTAATGGTTTCCGCATCAGGTGCGTTGCTTCAATATTTGTATGATACACAAATGAACAGCTTAAATCATATAAACAGTATCAACATTTACTCTGTAGATTCCTTTATGGTTATTGATGCATCTACAAGAAGAAATCTTGAGCTTACTGAAACCATTCGGGACAAGCAGAAAAAAGGTTCCCTGCTATGGGTGCTTGATAAGACAAGAACTGCTATGGGTGCAAGGCTTTTGCGTGAGTATGTGGAACAGCCCCTTATGGAGCGGGAAGCGATAGAGGACAGGCTTACATCTATTGAAAATTTGAACACCGCAATGATAACAAGGGAGGAACTTCGGGAATACTTAAATTCCATTTATGATTTGGAGAGACTGCTTGCAAGAATAACACTAAAGACGGCAAACCCACGTGATTTGCTTTCTTTCAAAAATTCTATAAGGTATCTTCCAGATATTAAAAATTTACTAAAGGAGCTTGATGCTCCGCGATTTAAAATGATATATGAGGAGTTAGATACCCTTGATGATTTATATGTACTTATTGATGCGGCAATAGAGGAGGAGCCACCCATTGCAATTAAGGAGGGCGGAATTTTTAAGCCGGGATATGACAGTCAGATTGATAAGCTTAAGGATGCAAAAACAAATTGTAAGAGCTGGCTTGCTGAACTTGAGGAAAAAGAACGACAAAAAACGGGAATTAAAAATCTTCGTATTAAATACAACAAGATATTTGGGTATTATTTTGAGGTTACAAATTCTTTTAAGGAACAGGTTCCGGATTATTTTATCAGAAAGCAGACACTTGCAAATGCGGAACGGTATACAACCAATGAACTAAATGATTTGTCAAATACAATCCTCGGAGCTGAGGATAAGCTTTACGGACTTGAGTACGAACAATATATAATTCTTAGGGACAGGCTTGGAGAATCAGTGAAGCGGATTAAAAATACGGCACATCATATTGCGGAGCTTGATGCTTTGGCATCACTTTCACATGTTGCAGTGAAAAACCATTATATTAAACCTGAGATTAATACAAATGGTGTAATAGATATTAAAAACGGCAGGCACCCTGTGGTGGAAAAGGTGATAGGAGACGGTAACTTTGTCGATAACGATACATTTCTTGATAATTCCATGAGCCGCATATCCATTATCACAGGACCTAATATGGCAGGAAAGTCTACATATATGCGTCAGACAGCACTTATTGTACTTATGGCACAGATTGGCTCATTTGTTCCGGCAGGCTATGCCAATATTGGACTTTGTGACAGGATATTTACAAGGGTAGGGGCATCGGATGATTTGGCATCGGGACAGTCAACCTTTATGATTGAAATGAACGAGGTTGCCAATATCCTTAGAAATGCAACAAAAGACAGTTTAATTATACTTGATGAAATCGGACGTGGAACGTCTACCTTTGACGGACTCAGCATTGCGTGGGCTGTCGTGGAGTATATTGCCGATAAGGATATTTTAGGTGCAAAAACACTGTTTGCAACACATTATCATGAGCTTACAGAGCTTGAGGGCAAGCTGTCATCGGTGAACAACTATTGTATCGCCGTAAAGGAAGATGGAGAGTCAATCGTTTTCTTACGGAAAATTATTAAAGGCGGAGCTGACAGAAGCTACGGCATTCAGGTCGCAAGACTTGCAGGCGTTCCTGAGCAGGTGCTTGTCCGTGCAAGAGAAATCTGTGACCAGCTCATTGATTCTGACTTGGCTCTTAAGGCAAAAGAAATAGACACAAAGACAATAAATAAGGATGATAACAGTGACAAGAAAAACAGAGATGCCTCCTATGAGCAAATGTCGCTTTTCTCGTCGCCTGTTGAAATGACGGTTGCAAATGAGCTGAAAAACCTTGATTTGGATAATATGACACCTATGAAGGCGATGCTTTATCTTCAGGAGCTAAAGGAAAGATTGAGAGGATAGGTCTTATATGATTAAATTGCTTGACCAGACAACGATAGATAAGATAGCTGCGGGGGAGGTTATTGAACGTCCGTCATCAGTTGTCAAGGAGCTTTTGGAAAACTCTATAGATGCGGGTGCTTCTGCCATAACGGTTGAGATAAAGGAGGGCGGACTTTCCTTTATCAGAGTGACGGATAATGGCTGCGGAATACCGAAGGAGCAGGTTAAAACCGCATATTTGCGCCATGCTACAAGTAAAATCGAGACGGTAGATGACTTATCTTATATTACATCCTTAGGTTTTCGGGGAGAGGCACTTTCCACAATTGCTGCCGTGTCACAGTGTGAGATGGTAACAAAAACGGCAGGCTCTATAACAGGTGTAAAATACGTTATAAACGGAGGCGTTGAGGAGGACCTTAAGGAGATTGGTGTTCCTGAGGGGACAACAATAGTTGTAAGAAACCTGTTTTACAATACTCCAGCAAGAAAAAAATTCTTAAAGTCATCCATGACTGAAGCTTCCTATATCGCTGATTTGGTTCTACGGATTGCACTGTCACATCCTGACATTGCTCTGAAGCTCATTGTGAATGGTCAGTCCAAGATAAGCAGCTCAGGAAACGGAGATTTAAAAAATACGATTTATGAGCTGTTCGGAAGGGATATCACATCCAATATTATGGAGGTAAGCTACGAGGATAGCGAAATCAAAATCGGTGGGTACATTGGAAAGCCTTTTATCGCAAGGGGAAACAGAGGGCTGGAAACCTATTTTATCAACCGCAGATTTATCAGGAGCAACGTGGTAAACAGGGCAATTGAGGAGGGTTACAAAACATTTGTCATGCAGCATAAATTCCCGTTTACCGTGCTTTATATTGATTTGCCAACAGATAAATGTGATATCAATGTGCATCCGACCAAGATGGAATTCAAATATGATAATGAAAAGCAGTTGTTTGAGACCATAACCCATACAATCAGGGATGCCTTAAATGGAAAGGAAATTATTCCGAAAGAAGTATCTTACGAAAAAGCAGCGGAGCCTGTGGCAAAAAAACAAAAACCTGCGGAGCCGTATGAAGTCAACAGGCGGGAAAATCATACTCCTAAGCCGGACATAAGAGCAGGAAAATACAGTCCGACATATAAGATACTGGAATCTTTAAAGAAAAACGGAGAAAATCTTAAGCCAAGTGAAGAAACAAAAACGGAGATACCAAATTATGCTGAGCAGATTGAAAACTCGGTGATGCGGGATAAGGGTGTGCAGTATACTACATCAGCCAACAGGCAGACAAGTATGTTTGATGATGATTTTCTTACACAAAAAGCAAGGGCAAAGCACAGGATTATCGGACAAGTATTTGGTACATACTGGCTGATGGAATATGAAAACAATCTTTATATCATGGACCAGCATGCAGCCCATGAAAAGGTCAAATATGAGGAACTCATGAGTACCCTTAAGGGACGTGAAGTTTTATCACAGCAGCTTATGCCGCCTATGGTGATTACGGTTACATATGCAGAACGGCAGGCAATCCTTGACCATTACGACATGTTTATGAAAATAGGCTACGATATTGTGGAATTTGGCGGAAATGAGTTTAAAATCAATGCAGTACCGTCAAATATTTACGGAATACACGGAAGACAGATGTTTATGGAATTTGTCGGTTCACTGATTAATAATTCAGGATATGTAACAGATGATGTTTTTATCAAAAAGCTTTCAACAATGGCATGTAAGGCAGCAATCAAGGGTAACACGCAAATCAGCCTGCCTGAAGCAAATGCCCTGATTGAAAAGCTGCTTAGCTTAGAGAATCCTTATACATGTCCCCACGGAAGACCGACTATTATATCCATAAGTGAACAGGAGCTTGAAAAAAAATTTAAAAGGATTGTATAAATTTAAAATCATGTTCCATTAATTGGACATGAAAAAAACACATTTTAGATTTATATTATAGAGGATATTTATGGATATTATGAAAAAGCCGCTTGTGATTATAACAGGACCTACGGCAGTTGGTAAAACAGAGCTTTCGATAGAGCTTGCAAAAAAAATAAACGGTGAGATTATATCGGCAGATTCCGTTCAGGTATATCGGCAGATGAATATTGGCTCAGCTAAGATAACCACGGAGGAAATGCAGGGGATACCACATCATCTGATTGATATATTAGAGCCTGATGAAGCATTTAATATTGCCTTGTTTAAAGAGCTTTGCTGTAATGCCATAAAGGATATATATGGCAGGGGAAAAATCCCGGTAATTGTCGGTGGAACAGGATTTTATATACAATCGGTTGTATATGATGTTGCTTTTGAGGATACAGCCGTAGATGATATAAGGAAAAAATATGAGTTTCTACATAAGGAACATGGTTCTCTTTATATACATAATCTTCTAAAAAATGTTGACCCAAAATCTGCAGACAGTATACATCCCAACAATTATAAAAGGGTAATACGTGCACTGGAATACTATGAGCAGACAGGAGAAAAAATATCCGGGCACAATGAATCACAAAGGCAAAACGACTCTCCATACAATTTCGGATATTTTGTTCTTAACTGTGACAGGCAGCTTTTGTATGACAGGATAAACAAAAGAGTTGATTTGATGCTGGAAACAGGGCTTGTGGACGAGCTTATATTTTTGAAGGAAAAATATAAGGTAAACAGGCAGATGGTTTCTATGCAGGCGTTAGGTTACAAAGAAATACTTGATTATTTGGACGGACAAATTAGCCTTGATGAGGCGGTATATCTTATCAAGCGGGACACAAGACATTTTGCCAAAAGACAGCTTACGTGGTTCCGCCGTGAACGGGAAGTTATATGGGTGGATAAGGATGCCCTTTCGGGTATTGACAATCAGCTCAATTTTATTATGGATAAATTATCAGAAAAAAACATTATTGAATGACAGGAGGCAACAATGTCACAGGATTTAATTAGGAAGTATTATATAGATAATGGAATCAATGAAAAGGTTTATGATTTTTGTAATCAGATTGAAGAAAGCTTAAAGGACAGATTTGACCGTATAGATAAAATGGCAGAGCTGAATCAGATTAAGGTAATAAAAGCAATGCAGGGTGCAAAACTGGCCGAACAACATCTTTACGGTACAACAGGGTATGGATATAACGACAGCGGCAGAGAAGCTGTTGAGGAAATATATGCAAAGGTTTTTAAGACGGAAGACGCTCTTGTGAGACAACAGATTACATGTGGTACACATGCCCTTTCCATTGCACTTTCAGGGAATTTGCGTCCGGGAGATGAAATTCTTTCACCTGTGGGACGGGTATATGATACTTTGGAGGGTGTTATCGGTATAAGGGAGAGCAAAGGCTCGCTTGCGGAGTATGGAATTACATTCAATAAAGTAGATTTACTGCCAAACGGTGATTTTGATTATGAAGGAATTAAAAATGCCATCAATGAGCGGACAAGACTCATAGAAATACAGCGTTCCAAGGGCTATGAGACAAGACCTACCCTTTCGGTTGAACAAATTGGTGAACTTATTTCCTTTATAAAGGGAATTAAACCTGATGTTATATGTATGGTTGACAACTGCTACGGTGAATTTGTTGAGGCGATTGAGCCGTCGGAGGTGGGAGCAGATATGGTTATAGGTTCCCTCATAAAAAATCCGGGCGGCGGTCTTGCACCGATAGGCGGATATATTTGTGGCACGAAAGAATGTGTGGAGAATTGTGCTTACAGGCTGACAACGCCGGGACTTGGCAAGGAGGTTGGTGCCTCCCTTGGTGTGACGCGAAATATTGCACAGGGACTTTTTCTTGCACCTGCGGTTACTGCCGCGTCCTTAAAAGGAGCAATATTTGCTTCAAATATATATGAGAAACTGGGCTTTAAGACCATTCCTGACAGCAGGCAGGAACGATATGATATTATACAGGCGGTTGAATTTGGAAAGCCTGAGCTTGTCTGTGCCTTTTGTGAGGGAATACAGGCAGCCGCACCTGTTGACAGCTTTGTTACTCCGATACCTTGGGATATGCCGGGATATGACAGTCAGGTTATTATGGCGGCTGGTGCGTTTGTCTCAGGTGCCTCAATAGAGCTTAGTGCAGATGCTCCGATGAAAGAGCCTTATGCCGTGTATTTTCAGGGAGGACTTACATATCCCCATGCAAAATTCGGTATTATGATGTCGCTGCAAAAAATTGTAGAAAAAGGACTTATTGTATGGTAGACTAGACAAAGAATTTATTTGGAGGTAGCATATGGCTGGAGCTGTAAACAAAAGTAAATGGGCTTTTTTACTGATATTACTTAGTGGAATTGTGCTTGGTGGTTTTATCGGATATTTGTGTCGTGGAATAAGCTGGCTTAGCTGGCTTAATTTTGGTCAGACATTTGGGCTTTCATCGCCTATCGTACTTGACCTTGGGATACTTGTCCTTACATTCGGACTTACAATAACAATCAATATAGCAAGTATTATCGGCATAATTATTGGTATAATTATATATAAGGTTCTGTAAATGATTTCCTTGCACCCCGGAGAGGTGAAAGGAATTTATGAATAATTTAATAAAAGATATTGCTTGCTGTGAACGGCCATATGAAAAGGCAGTTTTATATGGTATCGAATCACTCAGTGATGCGGAGCTTGTTGCTGTTATATTGAGAAATGGTACGCGTGATACAAGCTCTGTCGATTTGGCCAACCGGATACTAAATGCCCATTTTTACCATAAGGGGCTGAATGGGCTGAATTTTTTACGCAGGAAGGAGCTTACGTCCATTAAGGGTGTGGGTGATATAAAGGCAACGCAGCTTTTAGCCGTTGCCGAGCTTGCCAAAAGAATGAACACGGGCAGGTTAAGAGAGGATGTTACATTTTCAAGTCCGAAATCTATTGCCGGATATTTTATGGAAAAATGTAAATATGCAACAAAGGAACAAACGTATCTTATGCTTTTTTCCACTGCACATATGTTAATTAAGGAACTTCTTATGTCAGAGGGGACAGTAAATTATGCAATAATTTCTCCGCGTGAGATATATATAGAAGCACTAAAATATGAAGCTGTATTTATGATACTTGTACACAATCATCCTTCGGGAATACCGGAGCCAAGTGATGCGGACATTGAAGCTACAAGAAGAATATGCGAGGCAGGAATGCTCGTTGGCATACATTTGTCAGATCATATTATAGTGGGAAACAACTGCTACGTCAGTATGCTTGAGAGAGGAATATTAAAATGAGATTCGACTCAAAAAGAGATATAAGCCCTAAGTATCTGCTTTTGGTACTTACAATCATATGTGTTGTTTTGCTTGTTATGTCATATTTTGCAAGCGACAGCATTCTCATAATAAAAAAATATACAAACAAGTTTATCGTGCCGATTCAAGACAGTATTAATTCTATCGGTCTCTGGACAGATGATAAGCTGGAAAATTTACAGGAAATAGAAAAACTTACCGAGGAAAATGAGGCATTAAAGAGAGAACTTGAGGAGGCAAAAAGTACAATAACCACATATCAGGGGAAGCTGGATGAGCTTACAACCTTAAGATTGTTATATTCTCTTGATGAAAATTATCCTGAGTTTCACAAGACGGTTGCCCATGTATTTGCAAAAGATTCAACGTCGTGGTTTTCAACCTTTTACATTGATAAGGGAACAAAGGATGGACTTTTTACAGGTGCCAATGTTATGGCGGGAGACGGTCTATGCGGTATTATAATTGAATGCCAGGATGAATATGCAAAGGTAAGGGCAGTCATAGACGACAGTTCGAAAATCAGTGCAAAGATAATGCCGTCAAATGCACTTTGCTCCGTTGAGGGAAGCCTAAGCCAATATCAAAACGGTTACCTTGTGGCAACAGATATTGATAAGGACGCGGCTGTTTCTGTGGGAGACAAGGTGGTGACATCCCATATATCAGAGCGTTATCATCAGGGGCTTACTGTAGGTTATGTGGCGGAGATTGCACTTGACTCAAACAACCTGACCATGACTGCATACATTACACCGACTGTGGATTTTTCCAATATTGATGCAGTTTTAATTATCACAGATACGAAGAAAACAATAAATTAGCAGAGGTAAACATGATACGTGCTATTTCGTTAACAATATTAATAGTAATAAATTTTGTTCTTCAGTCAACGATTTTTGGTTTCCACAATCTTGGAAGTATAACACCCAATTTGTTGCTGATACTTACAATGTCATTTGGTCTTATGAGAGGACGTAAGGAGGGGATGCTGATAGGATTTTTCAGTGGTCTGCTGGTGGACAGTTTCTTTACCCCTGTACTTGGACCGTATATGTTTTTGTATATGATAATCGGCTATGTAAACGGATTTTTCCACAAAAATTACATGGTTGAAGATGTATTACTGCCTCTGATTGTTATTATAATTGACGACTTTTTCTTTAATACGGTTGTATATCTGGTTTCTTTTTTACTAAAGAACCGACTTGAATTTGGAGTTTTTTTTACGAGGGTAATATTGCCCGAAATGCTTTGTACGGCACTTCTCACTATTATTGTGTATAAAATATATGTGTTTATAAATAAAAGGTTAAAACGAAAAGAAGAGAGCTAATTGAAATGTCAATACTGCGTGAAATATTTATATCAATAAAAGAAATCATACTTGACTTTGTAAAGCACAGATTATTTCCTGTAACCGTGCTTGTTATTGTTATGTTTTTTATCCTTGTAAGGAGACTTTTTGCACTTCAGATAGTCGAGGGGCAGGAGCATATGGAAAACTTCATATACAAGACAGAAAAAACACTGACAATAGAATCGGTACGTGGAAATATCTTTGACAGAAACGGTAAGCTGCTTGCATACAATGAGCTGTCTTATTCTGTTGTATACAGTAACAACAACAACGTGGAGACAAAGGCAAAGGAGCTTGGAATATCTGAGGCAGAGCTTAGAAACCAGATTGTACACAGGACAATACAGATACTGGAATCAAATAATGATCGTCTGTTTGTTGATTTTCCGATACAGCTTACGACATCAGGCAGCTATGAATTTACAATTTATGAAACCCAGCTTGAAAACTTTAAGAAGGATGTGTATGGGGCAAATTCCTTTGACAGCCTGACTGATGAGCATAAAAATGCCACGGCAGAAGAAATTGTGGAATATCTTTGTACAAAAAGGTTTGAGATATCTGACAAATATTCTAAGGAAGAACAGCTTAAAATTTTAGCCTGCCGCTATAAGCTTTGGCAGAACCGTTTCCAGCAGTATATGCCTGTCACCATAGCGTATGATATCAGTGAAGCAAGCAACGCGGCAATTACTGAGTACTGTGACGAGCTTCTCGGTATGGAGGTTGCAGTAAAGTCATTACGGCGTTACAACGATGCAAAATATTTTGCCCATATTATAGGCTATATCGGAGCAATATCTGATACGGAGCTTTCTGATTACAACTCAAAATATACGGGGACAAGCAGATATACTGCAGAGGATATCGTTGGAAAAACGGGAATAGAACAGTATTGTCAGGAATACTTAAGAGGTACAAGAGGATATGAGACAATGTATGTTGATAACCTTGGAAAGGTTATTGAAAATGTTAAAACCGTTCCTGCCTCAGCAGGAAATGACGTATACCTTACCATAGATGCAGATTTGGAAAAATATTGTTATGACACGTTGGAGAAAGAAATAGCATCCATAATACTTTCAAACCTGACCCCAGAGCTTTATGTGACCCCGACAGAAAACTCGCAGATATCCATATCAGAGGTATATTTCGGGTTATTTAATAACCATTATATTGTTATGGATAAAATGCAAAGAGCAGATGCATCTGATGTTGAAAAAAGCGTATATTATGCATTTACGACGAAAAAGGATACGATAATAAGTCGAATTGATGCAATATTGACTACGGAATTTACACCGCTTCATTCTTTAGATACAAGCTATCAGGATTATATGGAGTATATATGTGAAATGTTAAGTGCCAACGGCGTTATGAAATCCTCTATAATTGACCGTAACAGCACGGAATTTAAAGCATATGTAAACAACCAGACATCTCTTGCGGAATTCTTGCAGTATCTGATTAGTGTTGAGGCAATCGATATTGAATTGCTTGAGGTGGAGAGTGATTATTATGACTCTGACGAGGTATATTCGATTTTATGTGAGTATATTGTAAAATGTCTGAGAGAGGACACAGAATTCGACAACGAAATAATCAAAGGTATGATACAATCAGCAGAAATATCAGGTGCAACGGTAATAGACCTGCTGTATGATCAGGGGATTTTGGACAAGAATAACGATAAGGAATATGCAGAATATAAAGGCGGAGCGTATGGTCCTTATGAGTTTTTCATAAAGAAGCTTCAAAATCTTGATATTACGCCTGCCATGCTTGCACTTTCGCCATGCTCGGGTGCAGTAGTAGTAACGGATGTAAATACCGGAGATGTACTGGCAATGGTAAGTTATCCAAGCTATGATAACAACTATCTTACCAATGAAATTAATGCCGAGTATTATAATAAGCTGTTGAAGGATGAAACAAGACCTATGTATAACAGGGCAACACAGCAAAGAACTGCGCCTGGTTCTACATTTAAGGTTCTGTCTTCGGTTGCAGGTTTATCAGAGGGCGTAATAGATACATCAACAAGCTTTCTCTGCTATGATGTGTTTGACAAGATTGACCCGTCGCCTAAATGCTGGTACAACTATGGACACGGATATTTAAGTGTTGAGGGTGCGATTGCCGCATCATGTAATATGTTTTTTTACAATGTGGGATATAACCTTGCCCTCAATGAAAAAAATCAGTATGTAGACTCTTATGGATTGGAACGATTGGCAAAGTATACGAAAAAGTTTGGACTTTCCGAGGTTTCCGGCGTTGAGATTCCTGAGATAGAGCCGGTTGTGTCAAATAATGACTCTGTCCGTAGCGCAATTGGACAAGGTAGAAATTCCTATGCTCCGATTCAGCTTGCAAAATATATAACTGCGGTGGCAAACAGCGGAACCTGCTATAATCTTACACTGATTGACAAGGTTACTGACTATGAGGGAAACATTGTAATGGAAAAGGAGCCTGAAGTATATGACACAATAGATTTAAGCGAATATAACTGGAATACAATTCACTCGGGCATGAGGCAGGTTGTTACATCCTATGGTGATATTGTAAAAAGGCTTGATGTTGCGGTAGCAGGAAAAACAGGAACTGCACAGGAGAGCGAAGTTGGAAGAAACCATGCACTTTTTGTGTCGTATGCACCATATGATAACCCAGAGGTTGCCATAACCTGTGTTATTCAAAATGGTTTTTATTCCGGTAACGCAAGAGAGGTTGCCGGCTTTATATATGCATATCTGTATGACCCTGAAAAGCTTGTCAATGCTCATATGAGCGGAGACAATGTAGGTGGAGATTAATCAAAATCATATTGAGGTGATAAGTATTTGAACAATTGTCCCGTTATTGTCAAGGGTAATAACGTGGGAATTAGAATTATTATGGATGAAACAGCGTCAATGGAGCTTATTAAGGATGAGCTTTTAAAACGCTTTGGCACAAAAAAACAATACTGTGAAAATAATAATCCGATTCAAGTTACCTTTGAAGGAAAAATGCTTACCAAGGAGGACAAGGAAGAAATTATTTTTCTTTTACAAAATACAGGGCTAAATATTCAATCTAAAAAGGAAATAGAAGAAATAGAAGATACCCACGATGAAGAAGACACTGTACCAAATGATAAGGATGGACTGTTTTATATTGGTAATATAAAAAACGGTCAGTCTCTCGAAGCAAAGGAGAGTATTGTTATTATTGGCGATATCGAGTATGGAGGCTTGGTAACATCAGAAGGAAACGTTGTAGTCATAGGACATATAAACGGCGAGGTTCTTTCAGGATGTGGAGGAAGGGAAAATACTTTTGTTTATGGCTTATATCAGGAGGGGTATTAATGAGTGAAGTTATTGTTGTTACATCTGGAAAAGGCGGTGTAGGGAAGACGACTACAACCGCAAATGTTGGTTACAGTCTGGCAAAGCTTGGATTTCGGACTTTGCTTATCGATACTGATATCGGGTTGAGAAACCTTGATGTGGTAATGGGACTGGAAAACAGAATTGTATACAATCTTGTTGATGTTATTGAAAGCAATTGCAGGGTAAGTCAGGCAATCATAAAGGACAAGCAGTGTCCGGGATTATTTTTGCTTCCTGCTGCACAAACAAGGGATAAAACTGCCGTATCACCGGAACAGATGAGAAAGCTGATTGAGCAGATAAAACCTGAATATGATTACATATTGGTTGACTGTCCGGCAGGAATTGAGCACGGCTTTAAAAATGCCATTGCAGCGGCACAGAGGGCAATCGTAGTTACAACCCCTGAGGTGTCAGCCATAAGGGATGCTGACAGAATAATTGGCATACTGGATGCAAATGAGCTGCCAAGAATTGATTTAGTTATAAATAAGATTCGTCAGGATATGGTAAGACGCGGTGATATGATGTCAGTTGATGACGTTGTGGACATACTTTCCATTAATCTCATCGGTACTATTATGGATGACGAAAATATAGTGATTTCATCAAACAGGGGAGAGCCTGTTGCGGGGACAAAATGCAAATCTGGAACCGCGTATGACAACATTGCAAGAAAAATTTCAGGAATGCTTATAGATAAAGACAGGGAAGGCTCAGGTCTTTTCAAGTTATTTAAGAAGAAGGATAAAAATGTTCACAAAGTTCAATCGCAAGGATTATAATTTTAAACTGTTTTTTTCGGTTATGCTTATCATAGCAATAGGAACTATTGTTATTAATAGTGCAAACAGTGACTATTTAAGCAGACAGATTTTTGGTGTAGTACTCGGCTTTATCGTAATGATATTTGTCTCTTTGATTGACTACGAATTTATATGTAAATTTTATAAGGTAATATTTGTAATTAATGCAGTATTGCTTATTATGGTACTTTTATTTGGTACAACCGTAAATAATGCAAGAAGATGGATAGTTATTGCAGGAGTCCAGTTCCAGCCATCAGAATTAACTAAAATATTTATGATAATATTTAGTGCAGCTTTTCTTGACAAATATAAGGATGAGATAAATACGTTCAAATGTCTGGCACAGTATGCGTTATATTGCGCCATAACATTATTTTTGGTCATTGCCGAACCGGATCTTTCAACAACAATCTGCCTTGCAATGATACTTGTTACAATTTTATATATATCAGGCATAAGCTATAAAGTTATCGGGCTTGCCATTCTAATACTTGTACCTATTGCAGGAAGTTTTCTTTGGTATATACAAAGACCTGACCAGAAGCTTCTTAAGGAATACCAGGTAGGAAGAATATTGCAGTTTATTTATCCTGACCAGTACGGTGATGATTTCTCACAGCAAAATAACTCTGTAATGGCAATCGGTTCAGGGCAGCTTTCAGGAAAAGGGTTAAATACATCCACTATGGCAACCGTAAAGGATGCCAACTTTATTTCGGAGCAGCAGACAGACTTTATTTTCTCTGTTGTCGGAGAAGAATTAGGCTTTATCGGAAGTGTAATTATTATTGCAATTATACTGTTAATAGTGTTACAATGTATAAGTATAGGCAGAAAGGCAAAGGACACAAAGGGAATGCTTATTGCATCCGGAGTGGGAATGCTTATTGCGTATCAGTCTTTTATAAATATTGGGGTGGCAACCGGAATTCTTCCAAACACCGGAATACCATTACCTTTTATCAGCTACGGACTTAGTTCCCTGCTCAGTATATCTTTTGGTATAGGTATGGTATTAAATGTCAGTATACAAAAACTAAAATACTAGAGGAGAACTATTAAATGAATATTGGTTTAATTGCCCATGATTCAAAGAAAAAGTTAATGCAGAATTTTTGTATAGCCTACAGAGATATCATGTCTCGTCATGAGCTTTATGCCACCGGTACTACAGGCAGGATGATTGAGGAGGTTACAAATTTAAACGTCCATAAATTTTTGGCAGGACATACGGGAGGGGAGCAGCAACTAGGCTCCATGATTGAAAGTAATGTATTGGATATGATGATTTTCCTCAGGGATCCACAGACAAAGAAATCCCATGAGGTAGATATAAATAATATTTTTTCCCTGTGTGATATACACAACATACCGCTTGCAACAAATCTTGCAACGGCTGAGCTTATGATTAAGGCACTTGAACGGGGTGACTTAGATTGGAGGGAGCTTTTTAAGCATTAGGATAATATGAATCGAGAGATAAAAAAGCTTATTGCAGCAGTAGCATTGTTAGCTGCTGCAATATTTGTAATTGGGTTTTTTAACAGCAGAATATCAGATAAATATGATGATGACAGCAATGTATACATAAACACGGATTTAGTGGAACATGCAGGTATTTCATATTCGGATGTCGATACCGTTGTATACAGGTCAGCGGATATAAATTCAGAGGGATATAATGAACTGTATTACAGTCTTCTTATTGATGATACGGAAAAATCCGTACTGGCGGCAAAAAATCCTCATCAGAGAATGTATCCAGCGAGTATGACAAAGCTTATGACAGCAATTGTCGTGTGTGAAAAAATTGAGGACGGAACAATCAGTACAGACGATGTGGTAAAGCTAAGCCATAACTACAATATTACCACTCCGGGCGTAGGTCCCTGTGAGCTTACGGCGGGATGTGAGATAACTATCGACAATTTGATGCACGGCCTTTTGATTGAGTCCAATAATTATTATGGACTTATTCTTGCAGATTATATTGCAGGAGATGTGGAAAGCTTTTGTTCCCTTATGAATGAAAAGGCATATTCCATCGGTGCAACTAATACCCACTATATGAATCCACATGGACTTGATGATCCACAGCATTACTCCACGGCGTATGATTTATATCTTATTACAAAAGAGGCTAATACACATGCGTACATACAGGAGATATGCCAGTTGGCATCGTTTTCCTATGTTTATAAGGATGCTTACGGCAATACGGTAGAGACGGAAACAAGAACAACAAATATGTTTGTGAGCGGAAAAGCTTCTTTACCGTCAGGCTTTAAAATAAGTGCCTGTAAAACAGGAACGACAACGGGAGCAGGCAACTGCCTGTCGTTATGGCTTAACAAGGATGGCAAGGATTACTTCCTTGTTGCTTCAAATGCAGATTCAAGAAATCAGTTATATACGGACATTGCAAAGATTATGTGTTACATACAATAGTCATGCTTGGTAATGGGCTGATGTTCATATAATAAAAGGATACATGCAATATGGATAAAAAAGATAATAAAATTGTAGTTTTTAACAGGGATATCAAAATAAACGTGGCAACGGTCTTAATTTTTGCCATACTTATTTATGTACTTATTTCTGTGTTTATTGCATCCAGAAAAGATCCAATAACGACATATAAGGTTAACAAGAGCAGCGTTAACAATAATATACAGCTTGAGGGTCTTGCAATCAGGGATGAGCAGATTATTACATCTGACAAGACTGGCTACATATGCTACTATATCCGTGATGGTGAA
The DNA here is from genome assembly GCA_947652735.1 of uncultured Lachnospiraceae bacterium. GTDB lineage: Bacteria > Bacillota > Clostridia > Lachnospirales > Lachnospiraceae > Coprococcus_C. The sequence goes on from CANTEG010000006.1 coordinate 135,647, forward strand.
AAGGTAAAAAACAATTCAACAGTTTGCACCATTGACGAGACGGGGCAGGTGTATGATACAATAAGTGATGCGGAAAATATGGAAAATATCCTAAAAACAGAGGATTATCAAGATATCCGTTCCCTTATATCACTATATAAGGTTGGATACAAAGATGTGAATTTTTACGCTGCATATAATTTTCAAGTTGACGTAAATAATAAGGTTCTTGAATTGTCAAATGAAGTACTTATGCAGAAAATAAAAGACGGAGATAATAAAAGGGCGGTGCTTTCAGCAGTTTCAGCGCCAAACAGCGGACTTGTTACATATTATACGGATGGTTTTGAGAACTTTGACATCAACAGTGTTTCGGCAAAGGATTTTGACAAATCTGAATATAATAAGCAGACGCTTAAGACGGGGGACATTGTTTCGGCAAACAATCCCATCGTTAAAATTATTCCAAGTGAGGAATGGAATATCATAGCACCAATCACTTCGGAACAGATTAGTAAGCTTAGTGAGAAAACACAGGTGCGTTTCAGTATTAACAATTCAAGCTATAAGGTTATCATGCCATTTGAGATTTTTACAGGCTCAGATGGCAGCTATATCAATATTAAAATAGACAAGTACCTGTCCAATTTTATCAGCGAACGGTATTTGTCAATTGAGATTTTCATGGAGGAGGAGTCAGGACTTAAGGTTCCGCTTTCTTCCATTGTCGAAAAAGAGGTTTATAAGGTGCCTGTTAGCTTTTTCTCAGGCGGAGGAAACCAAAGTAGTACTAACAGACTGAATTTACAGACAAAGAGTGAAGACGGAGAGCTTACATTAAAGCAAATTGCTCCTACGATATATGAGACGGATGAGGAGTATTGTCTAATTGACCCTTCCTCACTTGAGTCCTCAGATGTGTTATACAATATTGAAACAAATGAAACATTGGCTGTTTCTGTTTTGGAGACGACAAAGCTTGAAGGCGTTTATTCAGCAAACAGGGGAACCGCCGAATTTAAGGTTGTCACTATTATCAAGTCGATTGACGAATTTGCACTGATTGAAAGTGACGGTACTCTTAAAATATATGATAACATTATACTTGATTCTTCAAGTGTAAAGGAAAATCAAATCATTTACTAGAAGGGAGTTTTTGCGGTGCTTAAAGAAAATTTAGAACAGGTTCAAAACAACATAAAAGCAGCCTGTGAGACTGCCGGACGTCCGATTGAAGACGTAACGCTTATTGCAGTAAGCAAAACAAAGCCCTTATCGGATATTGAGGAGCTTATGACATATGGTATTGAGTGTTATGGGGAAAACAAGGTACAGGAGCTTGTAGATAAATACGAAACTATTTCCAGACCGGTAAAGTGGCATCTTATCGGACATCTCCAGACGAACAAGGTAAAGTATATCGTGGACAAGGTATGTCTGATACATTCCGTTGATTCTGTCCATCTTGCGAAAGAAATAAATAAGGAAGCTGGAAAAAAGGGTGTTGTGTGCAGTATTTTAATTCAGGTTAACATTGCAAACGAGGAGACAAAATTTGGTTTGGATGTATCTGAAATTGATGATTTTATAGACCAAGTTAAGGATTTTAAGAACATAAAGGTGGAAGGCTTGATGACAATCGCTCCTTTTGTAGAAAATCCTGAAGAAAACCGCGTCCATTTTAGAAAAATGTACCAATTATTACTTGACATAAAATCCAAAAACATTGATAATATTGGTATGAATGTACTTTCAATGGGAATGACGAATGATTATATGGTTGCAATTGAAGAGGGTGCTACCATGGTTCGTGTCGGAACAGGTATTTTTGGAGAGCGAGATTATAGTATACATTAATAAATAAGGAGATTGTTTATGGCTAAGGAAGCAGGTAAAAAAAGTTTTTTGGACTTTTTTAAAATGAAAGATTTAGACGACGATGAGTTTGATGATGACTTGTTTGATGACGATGACGACGATGATGATGACGATTATTATTCATCAAAATCAGCAAAGAAAGGATCTTCGTTTAGCGGTAAGACTTCATCTTCAGACAAGACAACTTCAAGCCAGCCAAAGCAGACAAGCTATTCAGGTAGTCAGTCAAATGCGTTATATAAGGCTCAGCAGTCAACATCCGCCTACGCTGCCGCCAGACAGGCCCAGTCTGCCAGACCGGCAAGCAGCAACAATAAATTAGTTGAATTTAACAGTAACAGCAGACAGCGTTCAGAAAGTTATAGGGGTAGAAGTGAAGTGTATGTAATTAAGCCGCAGGAAATCAATGAAGCACAGACTGTAACGGATTTTCTTAGAAATGGAAAGACAATTGTTATTAACATGGAAGGAGTAGAACTTGCTCCTGCACAGCGGATTATCGATTTTATAGGTGGTGCATGTTATGCCTTAAATGGTACACTACAGGCAATTTCTGCCAATATATTTATTGCTGCACCGGACAATATCGAGGTAACCGGTGATTTACGTGAGGAAATATTGAATGAATCAACAGTATCTCCTCAATTGGGAAGATATTAACAGATATCATTATATTTACGAGGGGGTTATGGGATGTTAACACCGGTTGATATTCAGCAGAAAAAGTTTCATATGGGAATCGGTTACGACAAGAAGGACGTAAACGAATTTTTTAAGGAGGTTGCAGACAGCTACGAGAAGCTTTACCGCTCAAACGCAGAGCTTAAGGAAAGCGTAAACACTCTTACTGATGGCCTCCAAAACTATAAATCCAAAGAGGCAGCACTGCAAAAATCTCTTATGCTTGCTGAAAAAGACTCTGAGGATACAAAGTCCCGTGCAACAAAGGAAGCTAAAAATATTGAGTTGGATGCAAAAAATAAAGCCAAAAATATTTTAAATGATGCAGAAAAAAGACTTGCGAAAATCACGAAAGAAATCCAAGTTCTTGAGACGCAGTATGCTGCGTACAAATCTAATTTGTGTTCCCTTATGAAAATGCAGTTTGAGTTTCTTCAGGAAAATGATTTTGATGTGGATGCTTACATAGATGAAAAGGCTCTCTGCTTACTGCCGGGGGGCGGTGGTGCAGCGAACCCTTCTGGTGGTGGTTCATTTGGTTCATTTTCAGGTGACCCTCAGATGAGAGACGAGTCAACATTAGGTGGAGCTTCCAGTGGTGGTGGTTTTGGTGACGGCGGATATGGTGATGACAGCAAAACAAGTACAAGTGCCGTGTATACCGCAGGTCTTGGTGCAAACGAAAACTTTGTCGATCCATTTAATCCTGATAAGGGGAACAGTGAAGGACGATATAATCCATATGACGGAAGAACCGTTACAGAAAAAAATAAGAGTGGAACCACATTTAAGGTTAATACAGGAAAGTCAGGTTCAAGAAGAACATCATCTTCACAAGCGTCAGGTAAGACAGGCAGTTCCTCACAGGGTGTAAAGAAGGAAACTGCGGCTGAAAAAGACAGTAAGCCTGGACCTGAACAAAAAAAGCCGACTGAAAAAGAACAGGTAAAGCCTGCTCCTCAGGAAGAAAAAAAGGTTGAGCCAGTGCCGAAGAAGGAGGAGCCTGTAAAGGAAAGTGGACCGAAACAGGCGGAAAAGGAAATTCCAACCATTGAGACAATCATTGATGATGTTGAGGTTGATATCAATGAAACTGTTTTGATTGGTGACGGAATGGAACCAAATGAAAATGAAGACGAGGACGGTTTTGAGTTTGTCTGATAGGAAAAAGAAGTTTCCTATTAAATAAAATATGTTTATAGGAGCGTAATGTATCATGCATGATTTGACAGTGCATAAAGACGGCAAGCCTATATACGACATTGTATACACTGACAGCTTTGATTTACTCCCAGCCAAGCTTTCGGAGCTTGGATTAAACGGAAAAAAAATCTGTGTAGTATCAGAGACTAATGTAGCATCCTTATATATGGATGCTATATTGGTTTCTATAGAAAAATGTTGTTTACGGGCAGTCAGCTTTGTATTTCCTGAAGGAGAGCAAAGCAAAAATCTTAATGTAGTACGGAATTTATATGAAAAACTTATTTTAGAACATTTTGACAGAGGCGACCTTTTAATTGCACTTGGCGGCGGTGTGGTTGGCGATTTAACAGGCTTTGCCGCAGCAACATATCTTCGTGGAATTGATTTTATTCAAATTCCAACAAGTCTTTTGTCACAGGTAGATTCAAGTATTGGCGGCAAGACAGGTGTTGATTTTGATTCATACAAAAATATGGTGGGAGCATTTCACATGCCAAGACTTGTGTATATGAATTTGTCTGTACTTAACACGCTTGATATAAAGCAGTATCATGCAGGTATGGGTGAAATCATAAAGCATGGTCTTATTAAAAATGCCGCATATTTTGAATGGCTGAAGGAAAATGAAAAACTGATTGACAGCCGTGATATGGATGCTGTTGCGAAAATGATACGGGAAAGTAATGTTGTAAAAAAGGATGTTGTTGAAAAGGACCCGACGGAACAGGGGGAGCGGGCACTGCTTAATTTTGGTCATACCCTTGGTCATGCAATTGAAAAATACATGAACTTTCAATTTTTACATGGTGAATGTGTTTTTATCGGAACGATTTTGGCATGTCAGATATCATATGACAGGGGCAATATAACGAAAGAAACTTTGGACGACATTATTGATACTATTTTAAAGTATGATATCCCTAAGCTTCCTGGGGATTTTGATATCGAAAAGGTGATTGCATTTACAAAGAATGATAAAAAGGTATCTGGAAATAAGATTAAATTCATACTTATAAAGGAAATTGGTAATGCTTATATAGATATGAATGTTACAGAGGATGATATGAGAAAAGCAATGACAAACTACATTGCATCCGTAAATGCAAAATTGGGACAGACTGATGTTTAAAAAGATAGGATATTGACTGCATGAAAAATAGAACAACAATTAAAATATTTATTTTACCAATTATTATGATTGGTCTGTTAACTGCTTTCGACCAGCTTACAAAATTTATGATTACAAGCAGCTTTGAATTATATGAGTCACATCCGCTTATTAACGGTGTATTTTCGCTGACCTATATCAGAAATGCAGGTGTAGCCTGGGGAATGTTTCAGGGAAAGAGATTCCTGTTTATAATTCTGACGGCTGTTGCGTTATTGTTTGCATTTAAAATATATTACAATGTTTCAGAGGACAGAAAATATATACCTGTGCGTATCTGCCTTGTTTTACTTATAGCGGGTGCCCTTGGAAATATGATTGACAGAATACGGTTTGGCTATGTGGTGGATTTTCTTGACTTTGAACTTATAAATTTTCCCGTATTTAATGTTGCAGATATGATGGTTGTTGTTGGGATGATTTTGCTTTTTATCCTTATCATATTCAAATATGAAGATGAGGAATTCAACGAAATACTGCGCATGAAGAAAAAAGCTGAAACAGCAATTGATAAAGAAGATTTTAAAGAAGACGAAGAAAAACTATAAAAAAGCAGGTTTATAAATATGGAAGAGTATTTCATTGAAATTGAGGATACAGACGAAAATATAGGCAACAGAATTGATAAATATCTCTCTGTTGCTTTAAATTCGTGTTCAAGGTCATATATACAGAAGCTTTTGGACAGCAAAAGCATAACTGTAAACACAGCTTCCATAAAGTCAAATTATAAGCTTCATGCAGGTGACAGTATACACATATGTATTCCTGAGCCTGAGGCACTTGAAATAAAGGCAATGGATATTCCCCTTGATATCGTTTATGAGGACAATGATATCATTGTGGTAAATAAGCCGAAGGGAATGGTTGTCCATCCTGCACCAGGTCATTTTGACGATACCCTGGTAAATGCACTGATGTACCATTGCAGAGATTCATTATCGCAGATAAACGGTGTCATGCGTCCTGGGATTGTACATAGAATAGACATGGACACAACAGGACTTATCGTTGCATGTAAAAATGATACCACGCACCATGTAATGGCTGAGAAGTTTAAGGTACACGATATAACAAGAGTGTATACAGCTATTGTATATAACCATTTTAGCGAACTGTGCGGTACCATTGACAAGCCGATTGCACGTCACAAAACAGACAGGAAAAAGATGGCAATCGATACGGTGAAGGGCAGAAATGCAGTTACACATTACACGGTTGTAAATCAACTTAAAAATAACTTTTCCCTGATTGAATGTCGGCTTGAAACAGGGAGAACCCATCAGATCAGGGTTCATATGGCAAGTATCAATCATCCTTTGCTTGGTGATTGTTTATATGGACCAAAATCCAAGCCGTTTAAAACTGAGGGGCAGGTGCTTCATGCAGGTGTTCTTGGATTTTGCCACCCGATAAGCGGGGAGTACATGGAGTTTAAGGCTGCTTTGCCTGAACAGTTCCAAAAAATTCTCAATCAGCTTTTGTAAGCCAAAAGATTAAAAGATTAAGGATTGTTTAAGATTTCAATGTTCATATTGTATTGTAAAGTGTTATGGTGTAAAATGTATGCGGTTTATAGCATCATCTTATAATACGAAAGAAAGGGCTAACATAGCGTTGCTTGTGTATGGATATGAAAAAGATTAATTTAAATTCTGATAAAGTATTTTATTTGGCGATTATTTCCATATGTTTTTTATTGTTTTTTTCATGGTCAATCATTATTCCGTATAACCATGCCCCGGACGAGCATATGAGATATGCAATTCCTGATTTTATATACCAATACGGCAAACTGCCCGTCGGCGATGATGCACGGATACGGAATGAAATCTGGGGTATTTCTTATGGCTTTACGCCCATTTTTTCCTATATTATCAGTGCCTTATTTATGAAAATAGTGAGTATTTTTTCCACAAGTGCAGGTGCATTACTTATCGCTGCACGTTTTACAAGTGTTTGCTTTTCTATAGGAACGGTTATTTTTTGTATTAAAATTGGAAAATTGCTTTTTGATAAGGTATATGCCAGACTGTTTGTCTGCTCCATCGTTTTCCTGCCGCAATTTGTTTTTATTTCATCCTATGTAAATAATGATGCATTTGGCATATTTACGGTGAGCTGGATTATTTATGCAATGCTAAAGGCAAAGGCAAACAAATGGAGGCTTTGGGATTGTATATTTCTTGGAATAGGAATCGGTCTTTGCCTTATATCCTATTACAATTGCTACGGCATCATTATCGTGGCTCTGATTTACTCAGTTAAATCGGTCATTGACGATAAACAGATTGAATGTAAATTACAGTTTATTTTAATGCGGGTTTTGTGGGTAGGCATTGCCGCATTTCTTGTTGCAGGTTGGTGGTTTATCCGTAACTTCATTTTGTATGATGGTGATTTTCTTGGTATGCGTGCAAGCAGTGAGTGCGGGGAATTATATGCACAGGATGAATTTAAGCCATCCAACAGAAGCACCCCGCAGAGAATGGGCATAACCCTGCCGCAAATGCTTGTCGGTATGCGCTGGCTTTACCTTTCCTTAAAAAGCTTTGTAGGGCAGTTTGATTACTTGAGTCTTTCTTTAAACAAATCGAGCTATTATATTATATGGACGTTATTTGCACTTGGATTTTTGGGATACTTTATTGATATTCATAAATGGCGTAAGGATAAGGAAAAGTACAATAACGCTTTGCTTCGAGTCATGATGATTTTAATGTGTGCCATAACTATGTCGCTCAGCATTTATTATTCCTATGTCAATGATTTTCAGGCTCAGGGCAGGTATCTTTTGCCGATGTTGATTTCCTTAAGTGTACTGTTTGTGCATAGCTGGTACAAGCTGGCAGACAAGCTGTTCCATGAAAAACGAAATTATGTGGCGGTATGTTTTATTTGTATTTATTTTATGACAATTATCAGTGCTACCGTGGATGTCATTATACCTGCGTATCTTTAATATATAAATAAATTACGGGAGATGAATATAATTGATTAATTTTAATGTGCCACCTTATACGGGTAAGGAAATTGATTACATCAAACAGGCAGTTTCAAATAATAAAATATGCGGAGACGGTGAATTCACCAAAAAATGTAACGCATGGCTTGAGGAAAAAACCCAGACAAAAAAGGCATTACTTACCACATCATGCACCCATGCAACAGAGATGGCTGCATTACTCCTTGACATAAAACAGGGAGATGAGGTTATTATGCCGTCCTATACATTTGTATCAACGGCAGATGCATTTGTTTTACGTGGTGCTAAGGTGGTGTTTGTTGATATCAGACCTGACACCATGAATATTGATGAAACGCTTATTGAACATGCAATTACAGACAAGACAAAGGCGATTGTTCCTGTTCATTATGCAGGCGTCTCATGTGAGATGGATACAATTATGGATATTGCCAAACGGTATCAGCTTGCGGTTGTGGAGGATGCGGCTCAGGGAGTGATGAGTACATACAAGGGACGTGCGTTGGGAACCATTGGTGACTACGGATGCTATAGCTTCCACGAGACAAAGAATTACAGTATGGGAGAGGGCGGTGCCCTGCTTATCAAGAATGCTGAATATGTAGAAAAAGCTGAGATTATACGTGAGAAAGGAACAAACAGAAGTAAATTTTTCAGAGGACAAATAGATAAATATACATGGATGGATGCAGGCTCATCTTATTTGCCAAGTGACATGAATGCTGCATACTTATGGGCACAGCTTGAAATAGCCGACCAAATTAATGAAAACCGTCTTGCTTCATGGAAGCATTATTACAATGGGCTATTGACACTTGCAGACAATGGATTCATTGAGCTTCCCTTTGTACCATCAGAATGCGTCCATAATGCACATATGTTTTACATTAAGGTAAAGGATGTGGAGGAGAGAACCCGCCTGATTACATATTTAAAGGAACATGAAATTTTAACGGTATTTCATTATATTCCTTTACATATTGCACCTGCTGGGAAAAAATACGGAAGATTTTCAGGTGAGGATAAATACACAACAAGAGAGAGCGAGAGGTTGGTAAGACTTCCTATGTATTATGGTTTAACCGAGAGTGAGATTGATTACATAATTGAGAAAATCAATTGTTTTTATAAAGGTTGATTGACTGATAGCAAATCTGGTTTTATAGGAAACAAAGTTTCCTATAGGCACGTTCCTAAAGGAACTTGCGAAGTAATGGACTGGTGTTCAAATTAAGGAGACGCAAATGGAAATAAACGGTGAACATATATGTTTAACTTCAATCTGTGAGGATGACACAAAAGACATTGTGAAATGGCGGAACAGCGTGCGTGATAATTTTATTGACAGGAATTTATTTACGGAGGAAAGCCATACAAAATGGCTGAATAATGTTGTCAGGGCAGGAAAGGCAGTGCAGTTTGTCATAAAGGTGAAACAGGACAATAAAAAAATTGGTTCCGTCTTCCTGAAAGATATTGACGAAAAACATAAAAAAGCGGAATACGGCATATTTATCGGAGACTCTGACAGTCAGGGGAGAGGATACGGAACGGAAGCTGCGCGGTTGATTACGGACTATGGTTTTTCCGTTCTTGGTCTCCACAAGATTATGCTCCGTGTGTTTGCCTTTAATTTGGGTGCAGTAAAAAGCTATGAAAAAGCAGGTTTTTGGCAGGAAGGTTATTTAAAGGACGAGGTTTGTATCGATGGTAAATTTTATGATATGATACTGATGGGGATGATAAAGGAGGCGCACAATGGATAAGATTTCATTTGTGATACCGTGCTATGCTTCAGAGCATACTCTTAGCCTGGTGGTAGAAGAAGTAAATACCGCTATGCAGCAGCAAAATAAATATAGCTGGGAATTTGTCCTTGTCAATGACTGTTCTCCTGATAACACATTTCAGATTATTAGGGAGCTGTGTAACAAATATCCCAACATTTATGGCATTAATCTGGCACGTAATTTCGGACAGCATGCAGCGTTAATGGCAGGTTTTAACAATGTTACAGGTGACATTATTGTTTGTCTTGATGATGACGGACAAACGCCTGGAGACGAAGTCGGAAAGCTTATCCAAAAGATAGAAGACGGCTATGATGTTGTATACGCAAAATACAATCATAAAAAGCATTCAGTTTTCAGAAATATTGGTAGCAGGATAAACAGTAAAATGGCTGAGTATTTGCTGGATAAGCCGCATAATCTGTTTATATCCAGCTATTTTGCCGTTAAGCGCTTTATCGTTGATGAAATGATACGATACGAAAATTCTTATCCCTATGTGATAGGGCTTGTTCTTCGTTCCACAAAGAATATTGCAAATGTTGATGTGACCCACAGGGAACGGTTAGACGGAACGTCAGGCTACTCATTTAAAAAGTTAATATCATTATGGTCAAACGGATTTACTGCATTTTCCGTGAAACCTCTTAGAATTGCAACATGCGTAGGTTTTCTTGTAGCTATAGCAGGATTTATCTTTATGATTGCCTTGATTATAAGAAAGGTGCTGCATCCTCGGGCTATTTTAATTGGATGGAGCTCTACAATGTCTGTTTTACTTATGCTTGGCGGAATTATTTTAATTGTGCTTGGCATTATAGGAGAATATATCGGCAGAATTTATATTTGTTTAAACAAGGCACCTCAATATATTATCAGGGAAAAGGTAAGCTCAAATGGAACAACAGAAAAATCAAATTAAAAATTACGTTTTGTTATATTCCATATTGTTCATATATTCCTTAGGATCAGTATTTTCCAAAATTGCCGCACAGCAGGAGCTGCTTTCCCTGAAATTTCTTTTATCATATGGAATGGTATTAGTTATCATGTTCGTCTATGCAATTTTCTGGCAGCAAATATTGAAGAAATTTGATTTGACCATTGCATATGCCAACAAGGCAGCCGTAATTGTATTTGGCATTGTTTGGGGGGCAGTGATTTTCAAGGAAAAAATATCATGGAATATGATAGTAGGCTCTGTTATTATAATAATTGGAATATGGATGGTTGCAAAGGATAATGAAAGTTAGTTTTATTTATGTGATTATTTTTCTGGTATCTGTGCTTGTTTCTTCCATTTCACAGATTATGTTAAAATTATCTTCACGAAAAAAGTACGAACATAAAATCAAAGAATATTTAAATCCAATGGTTATTATTGCATATGGTATGTTTTTTATGTCTACACTGATGACAACTTTGGCATACAAAGGCGTCCCTTTGTCGTTTGGGCCCATACTGGAAGCAACCGGTTATATTTATGTTGCAATACTTGGTGCGACCATTTTAAAAGAAAAAATGACAAAGAACAAAATCATAGGAAACCTCCTAATTATCGTTGGCATTATTGTATTTTCACTGTAAATTGGCAAGCGTATTAAAAGAACGTTTCGTAAAAAACAGGCATATTCAAGCCAATTTAATACAGTCCAGACAGTTGTGACAAAAAATCATGTGGTACTATGAGCATTTTAATATAGTACTTATAGTACCTTTTTGTAGCGCTATAAGTACTTTTTGTGTTTATTTTTGGCAACAAATATAATATAATAAAGCTTAATTATATTATTTTGACAGTATGACAAACATGAATAAATCGCCACTGTCTATGGGGCAGAAATTGGCGAGATAACGAAAGAAAAAGAGGAGGTATAACAATGAGAAGAAAACTGAAAAAACTTGGCTGTGCAATACTGTGTATATGTCTGCTGATAATGAATACACCAAGCCCTATGTCTTATGCAGGAAACACGGAACAATATGCCACAGATTCGGATGCAACCTATATGGATGCAACTTATACGGATGCCGAAAATACAGATGTTACAGAGACCGTCAGTATGGCAACAGATACAAATGTGAAAGATATTTATACTGCAACTGCCACGGCAATCGATGCGTTGCTATATGCAGCGGCTCCGGATATTCCAGAGGGTGGGTATAGCATTGAGATTAATTCCCAAAACGATTGGAACAATCTGTTTACCCATACAGCAGGTGATGGCAGTGGGTGGACCAGTTCAGGAACGTCAACAGCAATATACATCGAAAATACAAATCCGGTAGCCATTATTTTAAACGCTGATATTACTTTATCTTCCAACACTACCTTAGTTTGTCAGCAGGTTGATGGTGTTCAAAAGGATTTTCTACTTTATGGTAACGGACACAGTATAGATACAGATGGACATATATTATCCCTTGTGGCAAATACCATTGCAATAGAGAATACACATATCAAAAACGGAAAGCTGTATGTGCAAGGGCATATCAGATTTCGCTGTACAGACAGTCAGTTTTCCGCTGCGGCAGTTGAATTATATACAAACGCTGTAACAGAAAGAACGTATATTACAGGATGTGAATTTACTGATTGTCCGGAACCGTGCATTTGGTCAAAGGGTGCACCATGCCCTGTCAGTATCTCTGATTGCAATATGGATAACTGCGGACTTTTATTCAAAGCTACAAACGACCCATGCAGGGTAAGCTTTTCTGGCATTAAAGCAAAAAACTGTACGGGAACCGTTCTTGGACAGACGACAGCAGATTCCACAGCTACCCCTTATATTATTGAATCAATATCCAATTGTGAGCTAAGCACCTCACAGTCAGGAAAAATTGCGATTGATCATACCGCTAGTGCGGTAGGAGAAATTACAGGCTGTACGATTACAGGCTTTGATACGGGAATCAAGCTATATGGATGTAATGTTACTTCTGTATCTGATATTGATACACTCACAATCAGCGATACAACAATTACGGATTGTATTACTGGACTTCACACTTGGTATTTGTCAGCGTATGAAAATGCAATTATTTCAAACCTTACTATGGAGGCACGGGAGGGTGTTTCTGACACAGTCGGATATAAGGGTGATGGAAGTTTGACGTTGAAAACCTTTCTATCAGTTGATTATGACTTTAGTCAGATGCCTCAGATAAAGAACTGCCATATTACAGGCTTTGATACGGGTATCAACTTAAATTTATGCAGAGCTGTAGTATCGGATTGTGAGATATCAGATTGTGCGTCAGGAATTAATATAACAAGCGATGCAGTTGCCATCGTAGACACACTATTGACAGCAAGGGCTTCAGTATATTCAGTTGGTGTTACAACAAATGCTGTATGTTATCTGATAGATTGTGACATCAATGATTTTAACGTTGGAAGTGATTTACATGCCTCAAGTGATACGACAGTTATTAGCTGTAGGTACCAAAACAAGGACACAAATCTCATAGGTGCTTATCAAACATCCGTCTATGATACAAGCTTTATCGGCAGCGAAAAATCTGTACTTATGAGAGGTGGTACATCATATTTGTACGACTGTGTTGTAGAGGGTGATCCTGATACAACAAAGTTTGGGGTTTCCATGGAATCAAGTGCAAATACGCTACATATGTACAGCATGGATCGCCCTTATTATTCTCCTCATAACGGAGTTTATGATAATCTGAAGCAATATACTGACAGGAACGTGAATGATGGAAAATCTGAAGTTTTTAATTGTGAGACAGGAATTGACTCTACAAGAGTCGTGGATATTGCGGATACACATGTACATGATTGTGGAACCGGTATGAAATTATTGGGCAGTACTTACTCTTACGGCAATAACCTGGTCGAAGACTGTACTAACGGAATGGAAGTTCAGAGCTTGTTTAAAAATATGGGTAATACAAGTACACCTAGCTTTACGGATATATGCGCGGATACAATCCGTAACTGTTCCAATGATGGTCTGAACGGCTATTATATTACAGCAGATCCAGTGGAATGGAAGAATCGGCTGGAAATATATAATTGCGGCAATTATGGTATAAAAAACACTGGAAACTTAACGAGTGCAACCGTTGATATACATGACTGTAAAACGGGTATTTACATGACAGAGACTGCGAGTAATACAATTCTAGGTCCTGAATCTAAGGTTTATGATAACCTGGAATGGAATGTATATAATGATTCTACGAGTACTTATTCACAATTTATCATTCAAGGTTTAGAAGGAACGCTTACCAGAGGGGCAATTGGCAACGTATATACTAAAAACAATGCTGTCATTGGTGTCAAAGATTTATATAGTGATGACAGTGTGTATTATTTAGGGGCAGACAGCGGAATGTATATATTCAGCGTGGATAATTTATACGACACAGTAGTTTTTGACACAATCGATTCAGGATATACAATTGGCAGAAGGGTCGCGGTGTTGTCCACTGATATTACCTCGCAAATGTTTGCAAAAAAAGAAGGTTTTGTAATATCAACTGAGGTGGATGGCAGCACTACCTATGCAGTTTTTGCAGCAGGCTGTAACGTAACCTACGATGTGACGACAAACGGAGGTGATACCTTTAGCGGTGGAGATTTGACACAATTTAGCTATTTAAGCGGAGATGATGTCGATTTAACCTATACCGCTTCTAAGACGGGATATGAGTTTGTGGGCTGGAATACAGACCAAAACGCAACAGTAGGACTTACTACACTTACAGCGGAGACAGAAGATATTACCTTATATGCCATATACAAAAAGACGACTTATATCAACTATCATACATATGATACCGCATCGGATTACAGAACTACCGTTGACTTTTACAACAATCAGGATGAGATAGAGTGTGGGCTGGCTGTATATAATGCAGGCGGAAATAATACCTTTGCCGGATATGTCCTCGATGAGGATGCAACTGTTTCTTCTGCTGATGATTTGATGCAGGCAGGAGATAGTGCAACAGTTTCTCCTGACGGCTTAGATGTTTACTGTGTGTATGCAAAACAAGGACGGTTGGATTATCTGAAAAAGGACGGTACAATTCTGAGTACGGAAAGAATAACCGTTTATCAGGTAAGCTCGGATAATAAGAATTTTGTGTATACCATAAAAGCAGGGGAGTCGATAGAAGGCTTTATCTTTACAGGATGGAAGGATAAAGACGACAACAGCTTTGTTGCAGGTAATACCCTCAGTACGGAGGATGACTTTATTGTTTTGACACCTGTTTACGAGGAGGATGAAGAGCCAAGCACAGAAGATACAACTACGGAAGATACGACCACAGAAGATACAACTACAGAAGATACGACCACGGAGGAGCCTACCACTGAAACACCGACTACAGAGGCAGTGACCACTGAAGCACCAACTACAGGAGCGTCGACTACAGAGACACCTACCACTGAAGCGTCAACTGCAGAAACACCGACTACAGAGACTTCAATCACAGAGACACCTACTACGGAGGAAACTACCAAAGCACCGACCACAGAAACAACAACCACGGAAACACCAGATAGTCCTAAAACAGGAGATAGTACAAATCCAATCGGTGTTATTGGACTTGGAATTTTGTCTCTCTTAGGCATATTTGGATTGTCCTTGAAAAACAAAAGGAACAATTGATATACAAATTATCGTATGGATGTTGTAACCATATTTATGGTTGTATACGATTTATTTAGCTTGCCTGCCAATATGCATTGAAATAAAGTCAATGTGTCAGCAGACAAGCTTTATTATTATAATTTGGATACATATACATGAAATTGGTATTCCCAGACACGTACTTGCCCATTAATTTTGTTTTATCTTATAAAGGTAACGATTTATATTTCTGACAGCGTATATTTTTACCCACACAACATATATGCTGACTTTGCTTGATTATCTTGTTATTGTAATAATAATGTAATGCAGCAGGAAAATAAAAATATATTTAACAACAAATGGTGTAGTAGCATTGACAACATAGATTTATTCGCAAAACCCAGGTTTTACGAAAATAATACTTTATTTTTTATGACAGAAGTGCTATAATTACCATAATATAGCTTTACGGAGGTTTTTATAATGGCTGACTATACTTATCATGAACAAAATGAAATGCAAAATCTTGATTATATCAGAGGTATTTGTGACGAACTCCCCATTTATGTAAAACGGTTTGTACGTGGTATTCAACAGTCGAAAGCTTCACGTACACAGCTTGGCTATGTCCGGGATTTAAAAACATTTTTTGAATACATATATGAGTCTTATGACAAACAATCGTTTGACAGCTTAAAGGACATATCTCTTGATGTTTTAAATGACATTGATTCTATGTTTATTGAGGATTACCTTGACTATTTGCAAAAATATTCTAAAAACGGCCGTATTTACACAAACGGCAAGGCTGCAATAAAGCGTAAATTAACAAGTTTAAGAATTTTTTACGCATATTTGTACAAGAATGACCTTGTAAGCCAAAATCCACTTGTTAAGGTTGAAATGCCCAAGATACGCGAAAAACAGATTGTCCGTATGGAACCAAATGAGGTTGCTGAATTCCTTGATACAGTTGAATTTGGCAATCATTTAACCGATAAGCAATTACAGTTTCATTCCAAATCAAAAAACCGTGATTTAGCCCTTTTAACGCTTATGTTAAGCACAGGTATCCGTATATCGGAATGTGTCGGTTTAGATATTAAAGATGTAGATTATGATAAAATGTCAATTAAGGTTACAAGAAAAGGCGGCAAGGAAGCCATTGTATATTTTAGCGATGAGGCGGCTGAGCCTTTAGCTGTTTATATGGAGGAACGCAAGAAAATAACGCCTGAAAAAGGTCATGAAAATGCCCTGTTTTTGTCTTCCCAACGCAAACGAATAGGTGTTCGTACAGTTGAAAACATGGTTAAAAAATATTCTGCCTGTTCTGTGCCGTTAAAGCATATTACACCGCATAAGCTCCGTAGTACCTACGGTACGTCACTTTATCAGGAAACTGGTGATATTTATCTTGTTGCTGATGTTTTGGGACATACAGATGTAAACACAACCAGGCGTCATTATGCCGATATTGACGAAAATAGGCGGAGAACTGCTAGAAATAAGGTACAACTTCGGGAAAAGTAAGTCAAATTGTATTTCTGGCACATTTAGGCTGATATGTCCTTATTTATATATTGCATATATGCAGTAATCACACCTGAAATTGCAAATAATATACCAATCATAATCAGCTTCATGTCAATTTCAGATGTTGAAATCACAGTACTTGCATCAGCATAGGCATAAGGGGTAATGTATTTGAGAAATTTTGCCTGTGCACTTATATTACATATAAGGTTCATAAAATATAATCCAAGTGCAAGCCCCAAACCAATGCCGATGCTTCCGTGCTTTATAAATGCTGAAATTCCAAAGCATATACATGCAATTTCAAGCTGCAAAATTAAATAAGCAATATGTAAAAGAATAAATCCCTTTATCTGAAAGCTTTCCCCAATGATTTTTGCGGAAATCAAACTTGTAAGAACAACAAAGTAATTCATAATAATGATTTGTGTTATCACCGATAAAAGTTTTTGGGTAACGACAGATGCTCTGCTTATCGGATGTGTCAGGAGAAATTCCGCAGTACGCTCTCTCTCCTCTTTCGCCAAGGCAGATACTCCGATTAGCGCTGCAAAAAAGCCGCCGCCAATTGCAAGTATGTTTCCGCTTTCTATTCCATAAAAACCCATCAATTCTCCGAATTTCAGCTTATCCATTCCAAATGCAGCAGTAAAACCACCCATATTTGAAAAAAGATTGCTCATACTGTCCATTTCACTTTTCATTTCAGGAAATATAAGAATACAAATTAACATCATAACCGAGATGGAACATGTCCAAATTAAAAATGATTTCGTTGACTGTCGAAGCTCTTTTATATAAATCGTCATTAGATTGTACCGTCCTTTTCATAATAATCCATAAATATTTCGTCCAAATCAGGGTCAATAATTGTGATATCATCAATCGGCATATTTGCAGCTATTGCTAGTAATTTGCGTATATCATCAGAATAAAGAAATGTCACATAGTCTTCTCCTGTTTCCACTGACCTTATTAAAAGTTCATCAGGCACATGGTTTACCCCATGAATTGTGATACGTTTTGCACCTGTTTTAGACAGCTTTTCTACTTTATCACAGGCAACAACCTTACCATTTTTAATAATTGCCGCATTTATGCAATTTTTTTGTATTTCAGATAAAACGTGGGACGAAAGGAAAATGGTTGCACCATCCTTATGCCGTTCCTTTAATATTTCAAAGAACTCCTTTTGAATTAATGGATCAAGACCACTTGTAGGCTCATCAAGAATATAAAGTATTGGCTTATGCTGCATTGCACATACAATTGATACTTTTTTTCTGTTGCCAAGGGAAAGCTCATCAACCTTTTTTTCAGTGTCAAGTCCAAGTCTTTCACAAAGAATTTTTGCTTCCTGATGACAATCCAATTTTCGCATGTTGGCAGAAAGGGCAATAATGTCTTTCACTTTCATTCCGTTATAAAAATTTGCCTCAGAGGGCATGTATCCGATATTGGAAAGAATTTCCTTTTTGTACAGTTTAATGTTTTTTCCAAAGATTTTTACCTCGCCTGAGGTTTGATTAATTAAACCTAGTAAGGTTCGTATTGTAGTTGATTTTCCTGCACCGTTCGGACCGATAACGCCAAAGAAATCCCCCTCGGCAACCTCCAAGTTAAGGTTTTCTATCCCCATGCTTTTTCCATAGTATTTTGTCAGGTTGACAGCTTTAATTACATTCATTACTACCCTCTTTTCTAAGATAAATACTCTTCCAAAATTCAATCATTTTCATAAAATCCTGCTCTGCTTCGTCCACATTTATATCGCCCTGTTGCAGTTTTTCCCATATATATCCTGCGGATGCATAATATATATCATAATACATCATTTTAATATCCAAGTTCTCTATAAATTGGGATGCATCAATATGATACGATAAAGGATTATTTTTAAATGATGCGTATTTCTGTATGAGATCCTGCACATCCTGGCAAACCTCAGCATCCTTTTCATAATAGCATTTTAAAGCAAAGGAAGCCAAACTTGGATATTGCTTCATCATATGAATCTTTGCCTTTATGCCGTAAGCCATTATTTCAAAAAAATCTGTCTGTTCATAACACTTACTTTCACTTAGATATTGTTCTGTTGCTTCCATTGCTTTTTTTGCAAGAAACATATACAATTCCCTTTTGTTGCGAAAATAATAAAACAACAGAGATTTGCTTATTCCTGCTTCAGCCGCAATATTGCTCATGGGACTTTTTTTGTACGAATTTTGTGAAAATACTTTATATCCTGCATTAATTATGGCTAATTGCTTTTCCTGTGACAATAAAAAGAATTTATCATTCAAAATAATAACCTCCGCTGACCATTTCGGTCAACTATAGGTTACTATAATTGACCGATTTTGAGAAGAGGAAATTTATTGTTAGATGTATAAAAATGTTATAATTCAAAACTCTTAGTTGCTACGACCTTTTTAGTTTTATGTTAATCATCTAGCATGGATTGCATATAATAAGATAATGGTCTTTAATTCCACTATTAATACACAAGCACGGCATATGGTAATCTAAATGAAAGTGCTTTATATTCCACTTTGGTTATACATTAATAAAATCGTTATTATTGGGAAAGTTCAAATATTGTCTCTTTACATTCCACTTTGGTTATACATTAATTAAAGTGAGTTTGCCCGTAAGGGCGGCCAGAATTAACTTTACATTCCACTTTGGTTATACATTAATCTTTTAAATTTCCGTATGCCGTGCTTGTGTAACTCTTTACATTCCACTTTGGTTATACATTAATGAGAACGGCAGTATGCTCACGTTCAACGAGTTACCTTTACATTCTACTTTGGTTATACATTAATTTAAACTGTATCCAGCTTTACAAACTTTCGGAAAAATCTTTACATTCCACTTTGGTTATACATTAATCGATATCACAACCGTTGACACCATTCCATTTTCAGCTTTACATTCCACTTTGGTTATACATTAATAAAATGATAAGCAAAAGTTTGCGTACATTTATAAACTTTACATTCCACTTTGGTT
This sequence comes from uncultured Lachnospiraceae bacterium, assembly GCA_947652735.1. Taxonomy (GTDB): domain Bacteria; phylum Bacillota; class Clostridia; order Lachnospirales; family Lachnospiraceae; genus Coprococcus_C. The sequence goes on from CANTEG010000006.1 coordinate 155,495, forward strand.
ATACATTAATTCTGCATTTGTCATAATCAAAACGGTCATCCTCAACTTTACATTCCACTTTGGTTATACATTAATAATTCGCAATTTTCCAACATTAAGTGGGATAATAGCTTTACATTCCACTTTGGTTATACATTAATACGTGCAAACTCTTATGAGCAGTTTAAACAGTTGACTTTACATTCCACTTTGGTTATACATTAATAACAGGAGTTACAAGACTATGACCTATCTGTTGATACTTTACATTCCACTTTGGTTATACATTAATCTTCCAGAGTATTTGCACCGACAATTTCTAAGTCTACTTTACATTCCACTTTGGTTATACATTAATTATTTCTTATCAGCCTTGCGAAAGTGTGATATCCAACTTTACATTCCACTTTGGTTATACATTAATGGAGCAGACCGCCAAAGTTAAAAATGGAAGAATTTGCTTTACATTCCACTTTGGTTATACATTAATCTGTAATATTTTGCATCTGTCAAATTGCTAAAAATCTTTACATTCCACTTTGGTTATACATTAATCACCTCACATATTAGATTTTCTGTCCATTCCTCAACTTTACATTCCACTTTGGTTATACATTAATAAGCTTTCCCAAAGCTTCCACGCATGTTCCGATACTTTACATTCCACTTTGGTTATACATTAATGGAATTAAGCTGTAACAACACTGGTTCGGTCATTCTTTACATTCCACTTTGGTTATACATTAATGCTTGCTTGTCTGCTTGAGCCTTGTAACAATACCAAGCTTTACATTCCACTTTGGTTATACATTAATCCTATCGAGCGTTCAAGTGTTGTTTTGCTAAAAAACTTTACATTCCACTTTGGTTATACATTAATGAGTAAGTGGCGGTACCGTCCAATACGTGAACTGCTTTACATTCCACTTTGGTTATACATTAATCATTAAATCCGTAGGGTTTGACCAGTCATAATCAGACTTTACATTCCACTTTGGTTATACATTAATTGATTACACAGAAACACAAAGCTATTCTGCTGACAACTTTACATTCCACTTTGGTTATACATTAATGATGATATGTTGCCAACTACGGTGCTATTATCTTTAACTTTACATTCCACTTTGGTTATACATTAATTTAATATACCTGATTTACCTTCCATATCTCTCGCCTTTACATTCCACTTTGGTTATACATTAATGCAAATTAACTTATCATACATTATTAATTTTGCAACCTTTACATTCCACTTTGGTTATACATTAATCAATTTTTAACGAAAGACTGAATAAAATTTTTAACTTTACATTCCACTTTGGTTATACATTAATGTTTACAGTTTCCGAACGTAACGCGTATAATCTATGCTTTACATTCCACTTTGGTTATACATTAATAAAAACATCAACGTTAAAAGAGCAAAATGATATACTTTACATTCCACTTTGGTTATACATTAATTTTTTTAACAAAATCGCATTAGGTAAACGCACTGCTTTACATTCCACTTTGGTTATACATTAATCATATTCAACACTTTTCATGTACTCGACAGGTGTTCTTTACATTCCACTTTGGTTATACATTAATCTAGTAAGACTATGAAAAACGGGATACACGATTTTACTTTACATTCCACTTTGGTTATACATTAATTAGGCGACACGGTGGTAATATGACCTCCCAGGACCTTTACATTCCACTTTGGTTATACATTAATTGTCTTTAGAGACAGACAAGGTCAAGTATTTCTGGTCTTTACATTCCACTTTGGTTATACATTAATGTGTATGGGTAACTGCTTATGCTCGAAAAGCTCTTCTTTACATTCCACTTTGGTTATACATTAATTACATTCCTTTTTCTAAATGCGAAATATGTGATACCTTTACATTCCACTTTGGTTATACATTAATGAATTATCTGAAACTTAACATGGTCGGTGTTGAAACTTTACATTCCACTTTGGTTATACATTAATGCTGACCTTTGCGATAACAATTGTGATGATTGTGAGCTTTACATTCCACTTTGGTTATACATTAATGGAAAAATTTTAGGCTATGTAGCTGCTCTTTCAGAAACTTTACATTCCACTTTGGTTATACATTAATACAGAAAATGACTTGACCGATAAGGATCTTAAAAACTTTACATTCCACTTTGGTTATACATTAATTAATGACGCATAAACAAAATAATGAGTATATCACCCTTTACATTCCACTTTGGTTATACATTAATTCTCATCGCCTTTATCTGTATTTTTCATTAAGTGTACTTTACATTCCACTTTGGTTATACATTAATTAACCCTACCCACGCGGTATATGCACAGCCGAAACTCTTTACATTCCATTTTGGTTATACATTAATTAATGTATAACCAAAGTGGAATGTAAAGTTTTTAAGATCCTTATCGGT
>CANTEG010000007.1 GCA_947652735.1 uncultured Lachnospiraceae bacterium
CACCTGATACGGAAGACCGCATAATATTCGGGGAGGGAATAACTCCTGAAAGCATTCGTTTAGAACGCATAGGACTTGACCTTGTGATATATTATGGCGAAGGAGATAAAATTACAATAAAGTATGCATATCAGTATACAGATGGAAGCAACTTTGTGGAATACATAGAGTTTTCAGACGGAACTTTATGGAAACAGGATGACATAGAGGCACATCTTGGTGTATAATAAACAGTCGTTATTATATTGTTAGGTTATATGTTCAATGTCCTATGGTGATAACGACAGATAAAAACAATGTTTATAAATTATTAAAAATAAATGGAGGAACAAAGTTATGGGTATGACTATGACACAAAAAATACTTGCAGCACATGCAGGTTTAGACAGCGTTACTGCTGGACAGCTGATTGAGGCTGATTTGGATTTGGTACTGGGAAATGATGTTACAACTCCTGTTGCCATACATGAGATGGAAAAGTTTGATAAGAAGGAAGTTTTTGATAAGGAAAAGATTGCACTTGTAATGGATCATTTTACTCCAAATAAGGATATAAAAAGTGCAGAGCATTGTAAGTGCGTCAGGGAATTCTCATGTGCAAATTCCATTAAGAATTTCTTCGACGTGGGAGCGATGGGGATTGAACATGCGCTACTGCCGGAGCAGGGGCTTATCGTTGCAGGAGAAACCTGTATAGGAGCTGACTCACACACATGTACATATGGTGCACTTGGAGCATTTTCAACAGGTGTGGGAAGCACAGATATGGCTGCGGGCATGGTAACGGGAAAGGCATGGTTTAAGGTTCCTTCCGCCATTAAGTTTAACATAGTCGGAGAAAAGGCGCCTTGGGTCAGCGGCAAGGATGTCATTCTTCATATTATCGGTATGATTGGTGTGGATGGTGCACTTTACAAGTCGATGGAGTTTGTTGGTGAGGGTATAAAGAACCTTACGATGGACGACAGATTTACTATAGCAAACATGGCAATTGAGGCGGGTGCCAAAAATGGTATTTTTCCTGTTGATGAACAGACAGAGGAATATATGAAAGAGCATTCAACCAAGAGCTACAAAAAATATGAGGCGGATGTCGATGCGGTATATGATGAAGAATATACCATTGACCTTTCAACACTGAAACCGACGGTTGCATTTCCACATCTTCCTGAAAATACAAGGACAATAGATGAGGTTGGAGACATAAAGATAGATCAGGTTGTAATCGGTTCCTGTACAAACGGAAGAATTTCTGATATGAGAATCGCTGCGGAGATTATGAAGGGTAAACATGCAGCAAACAATGTCAGGGTTATCGTGATTCCCGGAACACAGGATGTATACCTTACCATGATAAAGGAGGGACTTACCGAGATATTTATAAAGGCTGGAGCAGTTGTTTCTACCCCTACATGCGGTCCTTGTCTCGGAGGACACATGGGCGTTATGGCAAAGGGGGAGAGAACGGTGTCAACGACAAACCGTAATTTTGTGGGACGAATGGGACATGTAGAGTCTGAGGTTTATCTTGCAAGTCCTGCGGTTGCTGCCGCATCTGCCATTACGGGAAAAATAAGCAGTCCATGTGAAATTTAATACTATGTTTTATATAAAATAGGTGTAATGATAATGTTGAACATTGGCGAAATATTAGGAAAAGTGATGGCTTTTGCATGGTTTATGTGTTTGGTATATGCATATATGCAAAAAGACAGAAAGAAAAAATTGATTGCACTCTTTATATGTGTGACAGTGATTGTAGTACTGCTTATCCTAATAGCGGACATAGGTTCAAAGTAAAAAATAGGAGGAATACATAAATGAAAGCATATGGAACGGTTCACAAATATGGTGATAATGTAGACACAGACGTTATAATCCCTGCAAGGTATCTGAATTCATCAGACCCTGCTGAGCTTGCAAAAAATTGTATGGAGGATATTGACAAGGACTTTGTCAACAGGGTAAAGCCAGGAGATATTATGGTTGCAAACAAAAACTTTGGCTGTGGCTCGTCAAGGGAACATGCACCAATCGCAATCAAGGCATCTGGAATCAGTGTGGTTATCGCTGAAACCTTTGCAAGAATTTTTTACAGAAATGCAATCAACATAGGACTTCCAATTATAGAGTGTCCTGAGGCTGCAAAGGGTATAGATGCAGGTGACATGGTGGAGGTCGATTTTGACAGTGGAATGATTTATAACAAGACCAAGGGCACAGAGTTTAAAGGTCAGGCATTTCCACCGTTTATGCAGGAAATTATTAAAAATGGCGGATTGATAAACAACATAAACAGTAAAAATAAGTAGTTTAAATGCATGTGAGGAGATGAAAACATGAATTGTAATATTGCGGTTATAAAAGGAGACGGAATCGGTCCTGAGGTAGTCACTCAGGCAATGAAGGTTTTGGATGCTGTTGGAGAAAAGTACGGACACACATTTTGCTACGAGCAGCTTCTGATGGGCGGATGTTCCATAGATGCACACGGAGTACCCCTCACGGACGAGGCGGTGGCAAAGGCAAAGGCAAGTGATGCGGTGTTGCTTGGCTCCATCGGAGGCAATACATCCACATCACCATGGTATAAGCTTCCGCCTGATAAAAGACCTGAGGCGGGACTTCTGAAAATCAGAAAAGAGCTTGGACTGTTTGCCAATCTTCGTCCTGCATATTTATATGAGCAGCTAAAGGCAGCATGCCCATTAAAAGAAGAAATTGCTGATAAAGGCTTTGACATGATGATTATGAGGGAGCTTACAGGCGGACTTTACTTCGGTCAACGTAAAACTGAGGAAATAGATGGTGTGCTGACTGCGGTGGATACCCTTACATACAATGAAAATGAGATACGAAGAATTGCTATTAAGGGCTTTGACATCGCAATGAAGCGGAGAAAAAAGGTTACAAGCGTTGATAAGGCAAATGTCCTTGACTCATCAAGATTATGGAGAAAGGTAGTAGAGGAGGTTGCAAAGGACTATCCTGAGGTAACGTACGAGCATATGCTTGTAGATAATTGTGCAATGCAGCTTGTGAAAGATCCTGCACAGTTTGATGTTGTGTTAACGGAGAATATGTTTGGAGACATTCTTTCTGATGAGGCGTCCATGATTACGGGCTCCATTGGAATGCTGGCATCTGCATCATTAAATGAGACCAAATTTGGTATGTACGAGCCAAGCGGTGGTTCTGCACCTGATATTGCAGGTCAGAATAAGGCAAATCCGATAGCAACCATATTATCAGCGGCTATGATGCTTCGGTATACGTTTGACCTTGACAAGGAGGCTGATGCAATTGAAAATGCAGTTAAGCAGGTTCTTGTAGAAGGCTGGCGTACATGCGATATTGTATCAGATGCCACAAAGCTTGTTGCCTGTGATGAGATGGGGGATTTGATAAAGGAGAGGATTTAAACAAGACGACAATTATATAATATTTGAGTGTAGTCAAAACAAAGATGTATATGATATAAAGTTTAAAAGGATTTACCGTTAATCAGGAGGTGTTATATGTCAAAAAAAGCCCGCATCATGATAGTGTGTATGTTAATTTCTACACTTGTGCTTACTGCCTGTAACGGAGGCGGTGATAAGAAGACGGATACAAAGTCTTCAGTTTCCTTGTATGAGAGAGGCATGGAGCTTACTGCAATCATCAGTGAGCTTTCAAAAAATGAACAGTATGTTGATGCGGTTCTTCCAAGCAGGGAAAGCAGTATGCAGGAGCTGTTTGATAGCATCAAAGGTATGGATTATTCAAAGCCTGAACATGTTTACAGGATAAAAAATATGGATGAGGTTGTATCAGCAGGTATGGTCATGTTAACAAAGGTGGATGTTGATAAATGCTCCGAAGCAGTGAAAAAGCATTTGGAGAAAAGACTTGTGAATGCCATTTCCAATTATATTATAGGACAAAGGACAAGTGTAACTGCGCTTGCAGTAAGCTCTTGCTTTATCACTGAGACAAGCTTTACGGATGCGTCAGTAAAGGATTATGAGGTGTACATTTACACATATCAGAATGCATATCCCGTAATGGTATGCTTTGTTCCGGGAAAGGATGGCTCGGTGGTTGCATCAGCAGGCTATATTATAGTGGATGATTTTATCGGAGCTGATGAAGAAACGCTTTCGGAGGATATCAGCTTCACAATGTTAAATATTAAGCTTGAGGAAGTTTTTAAATAAAATTGATAATTGCGAAATGTGATATTCTCAAAAAGTAGTTGTACAATATATTTAATATCGCAAGCAAGGCGCTTTGGAGCCGCTGGTGCTTAGTGAGGTTTTTCGAGCTTAGCACCGTTGCGAGCGACAAGCAGCGAAAGCGTGCCTTGCGGTGATATTAAATATATTGTACAACGAGTGTTCCAAAAAAAACATTTCGCAATTATCTAAAGCGATTAATGAAGTAAAAAGGAGATAAAACAATGAAAAGTGATAATGTAAAAGTCGGTATGCAGCAGGCACCGCACAGAAGTTTATTTAATGCACTTGGAATGACGGAGGAGGAGCTTTCAAAGCCGCTGGTAGGTATTGTGTGCTCATACAATGAAATTGTTCCGGGACATATGAATTTGGATAAAATAGCTGAGGCTGTCAAGCTTGGTGTGGCAGCGGCAGGCGGAACACCGATTATGTTTCCTGCAATTGCAGTTTGTGACGGTATCGCAATGGGACATATCGGAATGAAATATTCACTTGTAACAAGAGACCTGATTGCAGACTCAACAGAGTGTATGGCAACAGCCCATCAGTTTGATGCACTTGTTATGATACCGAACTGTGACAAGAACGTTCCTGGTCTTCTTATGGCAGCAGCAAGGGTAAATGTTCCGACTGTATTTGTTTCAGGCGGACCTATGCTTGCAGGACATGTGAAAGGACACAAGACAAGCCTTTCTTCCATGTTTGAGGCGGTAGGTTCCTATGCGGCAGGAACAATGAGTGAGGAAGATGTCAATGAATTTGAGTGTAAGGCATGTCCTACATGCGGTTCATGCTCAGGCATGTACACTGCAAATTCCATGAACTGTCTTACGGAAGCACTTGGTATGGGGCTTCCTGGGAACGGAACCATTCCTGCGGTATATTCTGAGAGAATTAAGCTTGCTAAGCATGCAGGTATGGCTGTTATGGAAATGTACAGGAAAAACATCCGCCCAAGAGATATTATAACAAAGGATGCAATTTTAAATGCACTGACTGTTGATATGGCACTTGGATGTTCAACAAACTCAATGCTCCATATACCTGCAATTGCACATGAAATCGGATTTGATTTTGATATTGCACTTGCAAATGAGATAAGTGCCAAGACACCAAATCTTTGTCACCTTGCGCCGGCAGGTCCGACATACATGGAGGACTTAAACGAGGCAGGTGGTGTTTACGCAGTTATGAACCAGTTAAAGGAGATAGGGCTTTTAAATGAAGATTGTATGACCGTAACAGGAAAGACGATTGGGGAAGCTATAGCAGAGGCAAAGAATAAAAACCCAGAGGTTATAAGACCGCTCGACAACCCATACAGCAAAACAGGAGGACTTGCCGTATTGAAAGGTAATCTTGCACCGGACGGCTCCGTTGTAAAGCGTTCCGCTGTTGTACCTGAAATGATGAAGCATGAAGGTCCTGCAAGAGTGTTTGACTGTGAGGAGGATGCGATTGCTGCAATCAAGGGCGGAAAGATTGTAGCTGGCGATGTTGTAGTAATTAGATATGAGGGACCAAAGGGAGGTCCGGGAATGAGGGAAATGTTAAATCCTACATCTGCAATTGCAGGTATGGGACTTGGTTCATCTGTTGCACTTATCACAGACGGACGGTTCTCAGGCGCAAGCCGCGGCGCTTCCATTGGACATGTCTCGCCTGAGGCAGCAGTAGGGGGACCGATTGCATTTGTGGAAGAAGGAGATATGATAAGCATTGATATAGATGCATGTACAATCAACCTTAAAATCAGCGATGAGGAATTTGCAAAGCGTAAGGCGGCATGGACACCGAAGGAACCAAAGGTTACCACAGGTTATCTTGCAAGATATGCAAAAATGGTTACATCAGGTAACCGTGGAGCGATACTTGATATATAATTTACAATATGTTATTCTAACATGTAGCCAAATTATAAAAAGTATGTGATAAGCTTTCTATAGAAAAGGAGAAAATACAATGAAACAGTTAACAGGGTCAGAAATCGTTATAGAATGTTTAAAAGAGCAGGGCGTAGATACTGTATTTGGTTATCCTGGCGGAACAATACTTAACGTATATGATGCGCTTTATAAACATCAGGATGAAATTCGTCACATTTTGACCTCCCATGAGCAGGGGGCTGCACATGCAGCAGATGGATATGCGAGGGCAACAGGCAAGGTTGGCGTATGTATGGCAACCTCAGGACCGGGAGCCACAAATCTTGTAACAGGTATTGCAACAGCATATATGGATTCCATTCCTCTTGTTGCAATTACGGCAAACGTAGGTGTATCACTGCTTGGAAAGGACAGCTTTCAGGAGGTAGATATCGCAGGTGTTGTTATGCCTATTACAAAGCACAGCTTTATCGTAAAAAATGTGCATGAGCTTGCAGATACAATCAGGAGAGCCTTTACGATAGCACAGACAGGCAGACCGGGTCCTGTACTTGTGGATATAACAAAGGATGTAACATCAAATGTTGCCGACTTTGAGCCAAAGGCACCAGAACCGATTGAGAAGATTACAAATACAATTAATGCTGACGATTTAGATATGGCAATCAGGATGATTGAAAAGTCAGAAAAACCATTTGTTCTTTGCGGTGGCGGTGTGATAGCAGCGGATGCCTCAAAGGAGCTTATGAAATTTGTGGAGAAGATTGATGCACCTGTATGTGATACACTGATGGGTAAGGGAGCATTCCCGGGAACTGACATAAGATATACGGGCATGATAGGTATGCATGGAACAAAGGTATCAAACTTTGGTATTAACATGGCAGACCTTGTTATTGTTGTCGGTGCAAGATTTTCTGACAGAGTTATCGGAAATGCATCAAAATTTGCACAGAATGCAAAGATAATACATATTGATGTAGATGCGGCCGAGATTGATAAAAATATACTTGTAGATTGCAGCCTTGTAGGGGATGCAAAGGAAGTTCTTAAAATGCTCGCTACAAGAATTAAGGCAATCAAGCACCCTGAGTGGGCAAAAGAGATAAGAGGGCTTAAGGAAAAATTCCCTGACCATAGCGATATGAATTCCATGACAGGTCCTGCAATTATAAATAAAATTTATGAAATTACAGAGGGTAAGGCTACAATCACTACAGACGTAGGACAGCATCAGATGTGGGCGGCACAGCATTATTACTATACTGAACCACGTCGCTTTATCTCCTCAGGCGGACTTGGAACTATGGGTTATGGCGTAGGTGCTTGCATCGGAGCAAAGGTAGGAATGGCTGAAAACATTACAATCAACATTGCAGGTGACGGATGCTTTCGAATGAATATGAACGAGATTGCAACAGCGACAAGATACAATATACCTATCATTCAGGTGGTTATCAATAATCATGTGCTTGGAATGGTAAGACAGTGGCAGACATTGTTCTATGAACAAAGATATTCCAGTACAATTTTGGAAGATAAGGTAGATTTTGTTAAGGTTGCAGAAGCTTTAGGTGCAACAGGTATGAGAGCAACAAATCTTGACGAGCTTGAGAGTGCAATTAAGAAGGCAATAGAGCTTAATGCCCCTGTCGTAATTGATTGTATGATAGACAAGGATGACAAGGTGTTCCCAATGGTTGCTGCGGGAGCTGCGCTTGAAAGCTGTTTTGACCAGCAGGATTTAGATAATAAATAGGGTACAGCGAAAGCTGTGCGTGCCGATACAAAAAAGGAGGATTTAAAAAAATGTCAAGAGTATTTAATTTTTCAGCAGGACCATCTGTTTTACCTGAGGTTGTCTTAAAGCAGGCAGCAGAGGAAATGATGGATTATAAAGGTTCAGGAATGAGCGTTATGGAGATGAGCCATCGTTCGAAGGTGTATGACAGCATTATAAAAGAAGCAGAGCAGGATTTAAGGGATTTAATGGAAATTCCTGATAATTACAAGGTGCTTTTTCTTCAGGGCGGTGCTTCACAGCAGTTTGCTGCAGTGCCTATGAACTTAATGAAGAATGGAGTTGCAGATTATATTATCACAGGACAGTGGGCAAAGAAGGCGTACGAGGAGGCACAAAAGTATGGAAAGGCAAATGCGGTAGCATCATCTGCTGATAAGACATTTTCCTATATACCTGACTGCTCAAATCTTCCGATATCTGAAGATGCTGATTATGTGTATATATGCCACAACAATACAATTTACGGAACAACATACAAGAAGCTTCCTGACACAAAGGGAAAAATTCTTGTTGCAGATATGTCATCAGACATTCTTTCACAGCCGGTAAATGTATCTGATTACGGACTTATTTTCTTTGGTGTACAGAAAAACGTGGGACCGGCAGGTGTTGTTGTTGTTATAATCAGAGAGGACTTAATCAGGGATGACGTAATGCCGTTTACCCCAACCATGCTGAAGTACAAAACCCAGGCAGATAATGATTCACTTTACAATACACCACCATGTTATGGAATTTATATTTGCGGACTTGTATTTAAGTGGGTAAAGGAAATGGGTGGACTTTCCGCCATGAAGGTACATAACGAGAAAAAGGCAGCAATATTATACGATTTCCTTGACAGCTCTAAGATGTTTAGTGGAACTGTAGTAAAAGAAGACCGTTCCCTTATGAATGTTCCGTTTGTAACAGGCAATGAGGAGCTTGATGCAAAGTTTGTAAAGGAGGCAACTGCTGCAGGCTTTGTTAACCTGAAAGGTCACAGAACAGTAGGTGGAATGAGGGCAAGTATTTACAATGCCATGCCGATTGAGGGAGTTGAAAAGCTGGTTCAGTTTATGAAGGACTTTGAGGCAGCGAATTCATAAGTATGATATAATGTAAAAACGCATGGAGCCGACAGGCAACAAGATATAATGTTTTATTAATTAGATAGGGAGAAAATAAAAATGATACAGGTTAATTGCTTAAATCCTATTGCAGCATGTGGTATGGATTTATTTACGGATAATTATGAAAAGACAGATAACTTTGCAGAGGCAGATGCCGTTCTTGTAAGAAGTGCAGCAATGCATGACATGGAGCTTTCAGATAAGCTTGTTGCAGTTGCACGTGCAGGAGCAGGAGTAAATAACATTCCGCTTGATAAGTGTGCTGAAAAAGGTATCGTTGTATTTAATACACCGGGTGCAAATGCCAATGGTGTTAAGGAGCTTGTTATTGCAGGTATGCTTCTTGCATCCAGAGACCTGATAGGAGGATATAACTGGGTGAAGGATAACGCAGAAGATGCCAATATTGCAAAGGCTGTTGAAAAGCAAAAATCACAATATGCAGGCTGTGAGGTTTTAGGTAAGAAGCTTGGAGTTATAGGCTTGGGTGCAATCGGTGCAAAGGTTGCAAACATAGGATTCAGGCTTGGCATGGAAGTTTATGGATATGACCCATATGTATCGGTTGATGCAGCATGGAGACTTTCAAGTCATGTAAAGCATATAACAAATGTTGAAGATATATATAAGGAATGTGATTATATAACAATCCATGTTCCTGCACTTGATAACACAAAGGGTATGCTCAATAAGGATGCTTTTGCAATGATGAAGGATGGAGTTAAGATTCTTAATTTTGCACGTGACATTCTTGTAAATGATGATGATATGTTAGAGGCTCTTAAAAACGGTAAGGTTGCAAAATATGTTACAGATTTTCCGAATGAAAAAATCGCAGGTGCAGATAATGTTATTACACTTCCTCATCTCGGTGCATCAACTGCTGAATCTGAGGATAACTGTGCAATTATGGCAGTGAAGCAGATTATGGACTTCATTGAGAATGGTAATATAAAGAATTCCGTTAATTATCCTGCATGCGACGCAGGTATATGCTCAGCAGAGTCAAGAATAACAGTATGTCACAAAAATATACCGAACATGATTACACAGTTTACCGGTGCCTTTGCTGCTAAGGGTATCAATGTATCAGACATGGTAAGCAAGTCAAGAGGAGACTGGGCTTATACGATACTTGACGTAAGTAAAAAGGCAGAAGATGATATTGTGAGTGCAATTCAGGCAATTGACGGTGTTGTCAAGGTAAGAGTTGTAAAATAACGGATAAAATCAACAGGAACATAATTAAATTAAAAAAGTAAAATTTAATTATATGAATCGGGAGGACTTATATATGAGTGAGAAATTAAAGGTTGGTATACTTGGCGGAACCGGAATGGTTGGACAGCGTTTTATTGCATTGCTTGAAAATCATCCGTGGTTTGAGGTTACAACAATTGCAGCCAGCCCAAGAAGTGCAGGAAAAACTTATGAGGAAGCTGTAGGCGACAGGTGGAAAATGACAACACCTATGCCTGAGGCTGTGAAAAAGCTGGTTGTATATAACGTAAATGAGGTTGACAAGGTTGCTGCAACAGTTGATTTTGTTTTTTCTGCCGTTGATATGTCAAAAGATGAAATAAAGGCAATTGAGGAAGCATATGCAAAAACTGAGACTCCTGTTGTGTCAAATAACAGTGCTCACAGATGGACTCCTGATGTTCCTATGGTAGTACCGGAAATTAATCCGGAACATATGAAGGTGATAGATTTTCAGAAGAAGCGTCTTGGAACAACAAAAGGTTTTGTAGCAGTGAAACCAAATTGTTCGATTCAATCCTACGCACCTGTGCTTACTGCATGGAAAGAGTTTGAGCCGTATGAGGTTGTTGCAACAACCTATCAGGCTATTTCGGGGGCAGGTAAAACATTTAAGGATTGGCCTGAAATGGAAGGAAATATAATTCCTTTCATTGGCGGGGAGGAAGAAAAATCTGAGAAAGAGCCACTTAGAATATGGGGTGAAATCAAGGACGGTGTTATTGTTCCTGCAGAAAGTCCGAAGATTACATGTCAGTGTATAAGAGTTCCTGTGCTTAATGGACATACAGCAGCAGTGTTTGTTAAGTTCAAGAAAAATCCTACAAAGGAACAGCTTATTGAAAAGCTTACAAGCTTTAAGGGAGTTCCGCAGGAGTTAGGTCTTCCAAGTGCACCAAAGCAGTTTATACAGTACATGGAGGATGACAACAGACCACAGGTAACACTTGATGTGGATTTTGAAAACGGAATGGGTGTAAGTGTTGGACGTATTCGTGAGGACAGCATATACGATTGGAAGTTTGTAGGTCTTTCCCACAATACGGTAAGAGGTGCCGCAGGTGGTGCAGTTCTTTGTGCAGAATTGCTTAAAGCACAGGGATATATTGAAAAAAAATAAAAAATATGATAATATACTACTAATTTTCGAGGGAATAACGAAGACAAATGTATTGAGGAGGGAATTTTTTAACATGAAGAAGTTAGTGCTTGTAACATCCCCACCAGCGTGTGGAAAGACATTTATTTCCAGAAAGCTTGCGAAGGCTCTTACAAACTGTGTGTATCTTGACAAGGATACATTAATTGTGCTTTCTAAGCAGATATTCAAGGTAGCAGGAGAGGAGTACAATCGTTCTTCTGATTTCTTCCAAAGGGAAATTAGAGACTACGAATATTACGCAGTGTTGGATTTTGCATTTGAAGCACTGGAATATAATGATACGGTTTTGATTAATGCTCCTTTTACGGATGAAATCAGAGATGATGAATATTTAGATAAGCTTAGAGGAAAGCTTAAGGAAAAAGATGCAGAGCTTTTTGTAGTTTGGGTACACACAGATGTTGAGGTTTGCCATCAGAGAATGATTAAACGTGCATCTGACCGTGATTCATGGAAGCTTGCAAATTGGGACGAGTATATTTCAACCCAAAATTTCAAACAGCCGGATAACATTCCGGAGCTTTTTGTATTTAACAACTCGTCAGAGGAGGATTACAAGAAATCTATAGATTCTGCTGTTAAGGCAATCAGAGGCTAATTGCTAAATAAAAGATAAAGATTAGGAGAAAATTCGGATGGCAATAATTAAACCATTTTTGGCATTTAGACCGGGAAAAGATATTGTAAATAAAGTGGCAGCACTTCCCTATGATGTTTATAACCGTAAGGAAGCAAAGGAAGTAGTAAAGAATAACCCATTATCGTTCCTGAGAATCGACAGGGCAGAGACTGCATTTGATGACTCTGTTGATACGTATGCACCTTGTGTATATGATAAGGCAAAAGAGCTGTTGGATGACATGATAAGCAAAAAGGAATATATACAGGATGAAAAGCCTATGTATTATGTGTACGAGCTTATTATGGACGGACGCAGCCAGACAGGTATAGTTGCGTGTGCATCTATTGACGATTACATAAATGGGGTTATAAAAAAGCATGAGAATACAAGAGCAGACAAAGAGTTGGACAGAATAACCCATGTGGATACGTGTGATGCCCAGACTGGTCCGATTTTTCTTGCTTACAGGGCACAGGAATCTATAGATATTGTTGTTGATAAAATTAAATCAGAAGAACCTGAATACAGCTTTGTATCAGAGGATGGAATAGCACACAATGTATGGCTTATTGCCAGGGATGAAGATATAAAACAAATTGAAAAAGCATTTTCGGATATGTCGCAAATTTATATTGCAGACGGTCACCATAGGGCGGCATCTGCAATTAAAGTTGGATTAAAGAGAAGAAATGAGGCAACCATTTGTGACGAAAATGCAGAATATAATTTCTTTTTGTCTGTATTATTTCCTGACAATCAGCTTAAGATATTGCCGTATAACAGAGTTGTAAGTGACTTGAATGGATATAATAAAGATGAATTTATGAAAGAAATATCGTTACACTTTACTGTTGAAAAGGTTGATAACCCTTTTTCACCTGACAGAAAATGTACCTTTGGTATGTATCTTGAGGGAAGCTGGTATAAGCTTACGGCAAACGACGAGATAAAATCTGATGACCCCGTTTTAGGCTTAGATGTATCAATATTACAGGATTATTTGCTTTGTCCTGTTCTTGGAATTAAAGATCCGAGAGTTGACAGCCGCATTGATTTTGTAGGTGGAATCAGAGGTCTTAATGAGCTGGAAAGACGTGCTGATTCGGACATGAAGGTTGCCTTTTCCATGTATCCTACATCAATTAAGGAATTGTTTGATGTTGCAGATGCAGGAATGTTAATGCCTCCTAAATCCACATGGTTTGAACCTAAACTTAGAAGCGGAATATTTATCCATAAACTGTAGGGGAGGAGAAAAGTATGTCCAAAAGAAAAGAAGTGTTTGCAATAAACTGGATGGAAGTTGATGCTATTGTTTCAGGCAGACATAACAATCCACATCACATTCTTGGTATGCATGAATGTATAGATGACGTATATATAAATGTGTATCTTCCGGATGCGAAGGTAGTTACTGCCATTGACTCCTCATCGGGTAAAAAATATACCCTTGTATCAGAACGGGTAGAAGGTTTCTTCTCGGTTGTTATAAAAAACAGACGGAGCTTTTCATACAAGCTCAATGTAAAGT
Source organism: uncultured Lachnospiraceae bacterium (assembly GCA_947652735.1). Classification (GTDB taxonomy): domain Bacteria; phylum Bacillota; class Clostridia; order Lachnospirales; family Lachnospiraceae; genus Coprococcus_C. Next base: position 13,598 of record CANTEG010000007.1, read on the forward strand.
TTAATAGCGGCGAGGAAATTACTTATATTGATCCGTATATTTTTGAGCCAGTGATTGACCCTATAGACGTCAGCCTTTTTAATGAGGGCAAGCATTATAAAATATATGAAAAAATGGGAGCACATGCAATGACAGTTGATGGTGTTGCAGGTGTGTTATTTTCCGTTTGGGCACCCAATGCAGAGAGGGTATCTGTAGTAGGCAATTTTAATAATTGGGATGGCAGAAGACATCCGATGAGAAAGCTGGATTATTCAGGAATATTTGAGCTTTTTATACCGGGAAAGTATATTGGAGAGATATATAAGTACGAGGTATGTTCTAAGTCCGGCAATGTATTTATGAAAAGTGATCCGTATGCATTTTCCAGTGAGGTAAGACCTGCAAATGCGTCGAAAATAGTTGATCTTAGCTACAAGTGGAAAGACAGTGCATGGATGTCAAACCGCGAAAAGACAAACAAGGTAAGCAAGCCCATATCAATCTATGAAATGCATCTCGGTGCATGGAAGAAGCCGGATGATGGACGTGAGTTTTACGGATACAGGGATATTGCTGTTAATCTGGCAGACTACCTGAATATGATGAATTATAATTATGTTGAGCTGATGCCGATTATGGAACATCCGTATGACCCTTCATGGGGCTATCAGGTTACGGGATATTATGCACCTACCTCAAGATATGGGGATCCTACAGATTTTATGTATTTTGTTGATTATCTTCATGGAAAGGGTATCGGTGTCATTATTGACTGGGTGCCTGCACACTTTCCTAAGGATGCCCACGGACTCGGTAACTTTGACGGTACACATTTATATGAGCATGAGGACCCAAGAAAAGGGGAACATCCGCATTGGGGGACTTATATATTTAATTATGGAAGAAATGAGGTTAGAAATTTCCTTGTTGCAAATGCTCTTTACTGGGCAGAAAAATATCATGTTGACGGTATAAGAATGGATGCGGTTGCGTCCATGCTTTATCTTGATTATGGCAGAGAAAATGGACAGTGGATTCCAAATGAATATGGCGGAAATGAAAACTTTGAGGCGATTGACTTTATAAAAGAAGTTAACAGGAAAATGCATGAAGATTACAAGGGAGTAATGATGATTGCAGAGGAGTCTACGGCATGGCCGATGATGACCCATCCTGTAGAAGAAGGCGGACTTGGTTTTGATTTCAAGTGGAACATGGGATGGATGAACGATTTCCTCGGATATATTCAGCTTGATCCGCTTTACAGAAAATATCATCATAATGAGCTTACTTTCAGCATGGTATATGAATACAGCGAGAATTTTATGCTTGTGCTTTCCCATGATGAGGTTGTACATGAAAAGGGTTCCATGATTAGTAAGATGCCTGGCGGTTATGAGGATAAATTTTCCAACCTTCGTGTCGCATATGGCTATATGATGACACATCCGGGCAAAAAGCTTTTGTTCATGGGACAGGAGATAGCACAATTTGCAGAATTTAATGAGGCACAGGAGGTTGACTGGTCCTTATTCGAGTTTGATGCCCATGTTTTTATGCAGGGATATGTGAAGGAGCTTAACAACCTGTATCAAACAGAACCTGCACTTTATGAGCTTGATGGAAATCCAGACGGATTTTGCTGGCTAAACAACAGCAGTGCAAATGCAAGTCTGCTGTCATTTATCAGGCAGGGTAAGAAAGCAGAAGACACCCTTGTTGTTATATGTAATTTTACACCGATTGAACATAAGGCTTATAAACTGGGGGTTCCGTCAGGCGGAAAATGGCAGGAGATATTCTCCAGTGACAATGCAAGATATGGCGGTGAGGGAAGAAACAATAAAGCTGCTAAGCAGGCTAAAAAGGAAGACTGCGATGGTCAGGAACATTATATATCTGTAAATGTACCACCACTCTCAATCAGTGTATTTAAGAAAAAGATTATCAAATAAATTTTTGGGCGAAAATAACCGGGAGACTGCCAGACAGGTGGACTCTCGGTTTTTGTAAGTTGAAAATAAGGAGGTAGGTGTATGAGGATAGAACACGTTGCCATGTACGTGAATGATTTAGATGGAACGAGAGAATTTTTTGAAAAATATATGGGTGCATCGTCAAATACTATGTATCACAACAAAACGACCAACTTTAAATCGTATTTCCTTACGTTTGACGGTGGAGCAAGATTAGAAATTATGAATAAGCCAGATATGGATGATGCAGAGAAGTCCCTTAACAGAACAGGATTTGTACATATTGCATTTAGTGTAGGCAGTAAAGATAAGGTTGATTTGTTGACGGCACAGTTAAAAAATGGCGGATATGACGTTATTAGTGGTCCAAGAACAACAGGGGATGGATACTACGAAAGCTGTATTGTTGCGATTGAGGGAAACCAGATAGAGATAACGGTATAGGAATTTTATAATGGAAACTTTATGCAGTATAAAATATAAGGAGGCATTATGCTGATAGCAGATTTAAAGGATATTGACAAATCAAAGATAGACATTTATCTTGAAAAGCTTCTTGACTGGCTTGTGGACAAGGCATTTGATATAGGAATCGCATTGGTTTTTATTTTCCTCGGAACAAAGCTTGTAAAGCTTCTCATAAAAATGCTAAAACGGTCCTTTACCAAGGCAGGTATGGAAAGCAGTGTGCTTGGATTTTTGATATCACTGATAAAGGGAGCACTTTATGCGGTAGTATTTATTATGGCAGCGGCAATAATGGGATTTCAGGTGACTTCACTGGTGACTATACTTGGTACGGCAAGTCTGGCAATCGGTCTTGCCCTACAGGGAAGTCTTGCCAATTTTGCAGGTGGCGTACTGATTCTTCTCATGAAACCTTTCAGGGTTGGTGATTACATTATTGAAAATGACAAAGGGTGTGAGGGAGAGGTTGTATCAATTGATATTTTTTATACAAAGCTTAAGACCTACGATAACAAAATTGTCGTTATTCCAAACGGGAACATTACGGCAAATTCCCTGATTAATCTGACGGCTGAGAGTGTAAGAAAGCTGGATATCACCGTGGGAGTAGCCTACGATTCTGACATACGGCTTGTTAAGACGGTACTGGACGGCATTATTAAAGCAAATGAATATTATGAGGAAAGTGAAGAGGCAAATGTATTTGTGAGCTCATTTGGGGAAAGTGCCATTATTATGGGGGTACGTTTTTACGTAAAGACAGAGAACTACTGGCAGGCAAAATGGGATGTGACAGAACAGATAAAGCTTGAGTTTGACCGTAATAATATTTCAATTCCATATAATCAGTTAGAGGTTAAAGTGACACATTCTAATGATGAGTAGTAGTTGCTAACAAAATAAAAAAATTAGTACATCTTACCAAAATAGTGGTATAATGTCTTAGAAAAAATAAAAAAGAGGCAGAATAACTATGTATTACAATAACATATTAGATTTAATTGGAGAGACACCACTTATGTGTCTGAAAGAAACGACAGGACTGAACATATATGCAAAGGCAGAATTTTTAAATCCGGGTGGAAGCATCAAGGATAGAATTGCGAAGAACATGTTAGAGGTGGCTGAGCGTGAGGGAAAGCTGAAACCGGGAATGACAATCATTGAGCCGACAAGCGGTAACACAGGCATCGGGCTTGCACTTTGTGGTGTAAGAAAGGGCTATAAGGTTATTATTGTTATGCCTGAGAATATGAGTGAGGAACGAAAGAAGATTATTAAGGCGCTTGGTGCCGAACTGGTTTTGACGGAGCCAAAGTTAAGCATAGGCGGTTCCGTTGATGAGGCAACCAGACTTTGCAAACAGGATCCAGAAAAGTATTTTATGCCGCAGCAGTTTGAAAATCCGGCAAATCCGGACATACACTATAAAACTACGGCAGTGGAGCTTGCAAATCAGCTTGGAAAGACGATTGACGTTTATGTTTCGGGGATTGGAAGCGGAGGCACGCTTGCAGGAGTATCCAAGTATCTTTTGGAGAAAAATCCTGACACAAAGATTGTTGCAGTTGAACCAAAGAATGTATCGGCACTTTTGGGTGACGAGCCGGGACTGCATCAGATACAGGGAATCGGGGATGGGTTTATACCTGCCATCCTTGATACCAAAATTATAACGGATATTGTTGAGGTTACGGATGACGATGCAATCAATACGGCAAGAGAGCTTGCAAGGGTTCAGGGACTGCTTGTGGGAACATCCTCAGGTGCCAATGTATGGGCAGCAATGGAGATGGCAAAAAAATACGGCTCTGACAAGGTGATAGCAACAATACTTCCTGACAGGGTTGAGAGATATTTCAGTACATCTCTTATATAAAAAGTAATTTTTCATAATACTATTTGTGATATGGAGGTTTTATAAAATGACAAAAATAGATATTATATCAGGATTTTTAGGTGCAGGAAAGACAACGCTGATTAAGAAGCTTATTAATCAGGTATTTGCGGGCGAAAAGCTTGTTCTGATTGAAAATGAGTTCGGAGAAATTGGAATTGACGGCGGATTCTTAAAGGATGCAGGCATTGAAATTACAGAGATGAACTCAGGCTGCATCTGCTGTTCACTTGTTGGAGATTTCGGAACAGCACTGAAAAAGGTGATTGACGAGTATTCACCTGACAGAATTATTATTGAGCCGTCAGGAGTAGGCAAGCTTTCCGATGTAATAAAGGCAGTTGAAAATGTTAAGGAAGAAGCAGATATAGTTGTAAACAGTGCAACGACGGTTGTTGATGTTGTCAAATGCAAAATGTATATGAAGAATTTTGGCGAGTTCTTTAACAATCAGGTGGAAAGTGCGGGAACAATCGTTTTAAGCCGTACTCAAAATGTATCCGATGACAAGTTGCATGCCGCTGTCGATATGCTGAGGGAGCACAATAAGGAAGCATCCATTATAACAACACCGTGGGATGATATAGAAGCGTCTGTAATATTAAATGCAATGGAACATTCGAATTCTCTTGCCACAATGATTGAGGAGGCAAAGAAAATGTCTGAGCATGAGCATCATCATCACGACGACCACGAGGAATGTGAGCACCATTATCACGAACATGAGGAGCAAGGGCACCATCACCATGACCACGAGGAATGTGAGCATCACCACCATCATGACCATGAGGAATGTGAGCACCATCATCACCACGACCATGAGGAACATGAACACCATCATCACCATGAACATGGTGAGAATTGTACATGCGGATGCCATGATCACGACCATCACCATCATCATGCGGATGATGTATTTACAAGCTGGGGAATGGAGACGGCAAACAAATATTCTGATGATGAGATGAAGGAAATATTGGAGAAGCTTGCAAATGACTCAAATGAGTTTGGAATTATATTAAGAGCGAAGGGCATTGTAGCAGGAACGGGTAATGACTGGATTTACTTTGATCTTACTCCGGGTGAGTATGAGATAAGAAAAGGAAATCCAGATTATACAGGAAAGCTTTGCGTTATAGGAAGTGAGCTTAAGGAAGATGCGATTGCACAGTTGTTTAAAGTAGATTAATCAGGGAGGGCTTGATGCTTTTATGAATAAGAATAATGCTGTTGAGGAAATACCCGTATATATGTTTCTTGGTTTTTTGGAGAGCGGAAAAACAACGTTTGCCAATGAAACTCTGATTGACCGGGGCTTTACGGAGGGTGAGCCGACTCTGCTCCTTGTCTGTGAGGAAGGAATTGAGGAATACGACAATGAGTATTTAAAGAGCCACAACATATATGCAGAGTATATTGACGAAGACAATCTAAACACGGAATACCTTTTGGATTTACAGGATAAATATAATCCTACCAGAGTTATGATTGAATATAACGGAACGTGGAAACTTGATAAGCTGTTCGGAATCAGAGTACCAAAGGGCTGGACAGTAGTGCAGGTTATAACGTTTGTTGATGCAACAACATTTGATGTTTATGTTGCCAATATGAAGGCCATGATGATGGAATCCTTATCTGCGGCTGATATGATTATATTCAACAGGTGTGATGAGAATACAAGAAAAGCAGAATACAGGAGAAGTATCAAGGCGGTAAACCGACGGGCACAGGTCATATTTGAAAATAAAGATGGTATTGCCGAGGTGGATGACACAGAGCTTGAGCTTCCTTTTGACATCAACAGTCCGCTCATTGAGCTTGAGGATGATGATTTTGGTATTTGGTATATAGATGCATGTGACAATCCTGACAAGTATGTGGGCAAAAAGATAAAATTCAAGGCAATGGTCCACAAGCCAAAGGAATATGCAAAAAATGAATTTGTTCCAGGCCGGTTTGCCATGACATGCTGTGCAGACGATATCGCATTTATCGGATTTAAATGCTATTCGGACTCGGCGAAGGTTTTACGTGACAGGCAGTGGGTTATGGTTACGGGAATGATTGAAAAGGAATATTATGAGGAATTTGAGGGCGAGGGTCCGGTTATAAAGGCAACCAAGATTGATACTGCGAAGCCGGCAGAGGATGAACTGGTATATTTTAATTAAGCATTGGAGATGAGAGCAGCTGTGTTTTGAAAATAATATTTGCTCAACTTTCCTAGGTATGTATTAGGTGAAATATGGGTACAATAAGCTATTCAACTGTAAAAGGTAACAAAATACTGGAATGTTTAAAATATAATTCAAACAGTGATATGACTGTAAAAGACATTGAAGCTGTACTAAAAAGTGCAGGACTTGATGTCAATATTTCGACAATTTACAGAAATTTGGATAAACTTGAGCATCAGGGTTTAATCATCAAAAGGGTTGATGAAAGTGGCAACAAATCAACATACCAGTATGCAGAGCCTGAAAACCAGTGCCATGAGCATCTGCATATGAAGTGCTCGGGCTGTGGCAAGGTTTATCATCTTGACTGTGAGTTTATGAAAGACTTTAAGAGCCATATGCTTGAGCATCATGGCTTTACGTTAGAGTGTAAATCGTCTATGCTATACGGAATGTGTGAATTATGCAGTTCACAAAATTTTGACAATGATATCAAAATTAGAACATAAAATTTCATTATTATAACAATAGTTTTTAAAGAATACTATTGAAAGGAAGATGTCTTATGGGAAAAAAGGGAAGTTTTATGAAAAAAACAGCTTCGCTTATAGCAGGAGCTGCTGTATTTGGAATGGTAGCGGGGGCAACCTTTAATTTGGTTGCTGATGTGGACGGTTCCGATGGTGGAAGTAAAATGGAAATGTCAGAATTGTTCGACGATTCTGCGTCAGCATTTTTACAAAAAGAAAATAAGGAAGAAGAAATAGAAAATGCCGACAAAAAATCAGATGACAACATACCTACCACATCATTGGTAAGCAGTAAGGCAACATCGGGAATGGATGTTTCAGAGATTGCAAAATCTGTAATGCCGTCTGTTGTATCCATTAATGTAACGGTTATGGCAAAATATGATACATTTTTTTACGGAAACTACGAGTATGAAACTCCAGGGTCCGGTTCCGGTATCATAATAGGAAAAAATGATAGTGAGCTGTTAATCGTAACAAATAATCATGTTGTTGATGATGCAAAGACAGTCAGCGTATGCTTTATTGATGAAAAATCTTACGATGCAGTCGTAAAGGGAACCGACAGTGATAATGATTTGGCAATCATTGTTGTAAAGCTTGAGGATATATCGGAAGAAACAATGTCAAAGATAGAGATTGCCAAGCTGGGTGACTCGGATGCTGTACTTGTAGGTGAGCAGGTTGTTGCAATCGGAAATGCACTCGGATACGGACAGTCGGTTACAACAGGAATTGTAAGTGCCAAGGACAGGGTTGTAGATACAAATACAACTCCTTTAATTCAGACAGACGCAGCAATTAACCCTGGAAACAGCGGTGGTGCACTTCTCAATATGCAGGGTGAGGTTATTGGAATCAATTCCTCAAAATATATGTCAACAGAGGTAGAGGGTATGGGATATGCAATTCCTGTATCAAAGGTTGACAGTATCATCAGCAACCTTATGAACAGAAGAACAAGAGAAAAGGTGGAAGATGAAAATAAACGTGGATATCTTGGAATTGAGTGTGATACGGTAAGCGAAGAGGCAAACATGCTTTATGAAATTCCTGCGGGAGTTCTTGTCACAAAGGTAAATGACGGCTCTGCCGCTGACAGGGCGGGAATTAAAGCAAATGATATAATAACCGAATTTGACGGACAAACACTGACAGATGCAAGTGCACTGGTAGACCTGCTCCAGTATTACAGGGCAGGGGAAAAGATAGAAGTAAAGATTCAGGTTAAGGGAATCGGAGGATATCAGGAAAAAACCGTTACCGTTAAACTTGGAAGCCGCTTAGAAATAACAGAGTAGCAAATGCCCAGTGTATCAGGAATAAGGAAAGCATGAGCTCTTATGATGGTATCATTATTTGCAGGCTGGCTACCATACAATAACAATAAAAAACCGTTTGAAGACGTTGGTACTTGAATTGTGGGCTGCAATACAATAACACAAAAACCCGCTTTCGCTCGATTCAGACGTAACGGTACTAAAAATTGCCGGTTTAAGGTAATCCGAATAAGGATATCTTAGACCGGCAATTTAAGTACCGACGTCTTCAAACGGTTTTTGTTAATATTGTATTGCAGCCCACAATTCTTAGTAACCATTACGTCTGAATCGAGCGAAAACGGGTTTTTTATTGTTATTGTATGGTGACCAGCATTGCAAGTATTGACACTTATAGGGGCTCATGCTTCCTTATGCCTGATACCGCAGGGGTTATTTTTGTTCCATATTTTTTCTTGCGGTTGCAAGCATTAGTTTAATTCGGTTGACCTGATTAACCTCGGATGCTCCCGGGTCGTAATCAATTGCAACGATATTGGCATCAGGATAAGCCTTTCTGAGCTCCTTGATAACTCCCTTGCCCACGATGTGGTTTGGAAGACAGGCAAACGGCTGTGCACATACAATGTTGCTTGTACCGCCCTTTATAAGTTCAACCATTTCACCTGTAAGGAACCAGCCTTCACCTGTCTGGTTACCAATTGATACAATTGGTTTTGCATACTCGGCAAGGTGTGAAATATGAACAGGTGGTTCGAAGCGGTTGCTTTTTTTAAGTGCTTTTGTCATTGGCTTTCTGAGTACTTCAAGTGCCCAGATTCCAAGGTTTGATGTACGTGCCGATTTCTTGGACTTGCCAAGGAACTCGTATTTGTAGTTGTTATTGTAGAAGCAGTACATAAAGAAGTCAAGCAAATCAGGCATGACAGCTTCCGCACCCTCGGCTTCAAGCAGTTCAACAAGATGATTGTTTGCTGATGGGAGGAATTTTACAAGTATTTCTCCTACAATGCCGACACGTGGTTTTACAACATCTTCCTTGAGTGGAAGCTTATCAAAGTCGTTTACAATACCATTTACAACTTTTGTAAATCCGCGGCCATTATGTTCAATGCATTTAATACATATTTTCTCCCATTTTCTGTGAAGCTTATTTGCTGAACCGGGAACCTTCTCATAAGGTCTTGTTTTATATACGACCCTCATAAACAAATCGCCGAATATAAGAGCCTGCATGGCACTCTTTATAACTCTAGGTGTAAATTTAAAGCCTGAGTTCTTTTCAATACCCTGAACACTTAAGGCAATAACAGGAATTTGAGGGTGACCAGCCTTTGCAAGGGCACGTCTGATAAAGCCTACATAGTTGGTTGCACGACATCCGCCACCTGTCTGTGTCATAATGACAGCGAGCTTATTTAAGTCGTATTTTCCTGAATTAATGGCATGCATAAGCTGACCGACAACGATTAAGGACGGATAGCATGCATCGTTATTTACATATTTGAGTCCTGTGTCTATCACATCCTTTGTGGCATCAGGAAGTGTAATAATGTTAAGTCCCATGCTCTTTAAGGCAGGCTGTAATATATTGAAGTGAATCGGAGAGAGCTGAGGAACTAAAACCGTATAGTCCTTCATATCCTCCGTAAATTCCACTCTATTAATCGAGCTTGGCGCAGGGCAAGGAGTAAAATGCTGTTTGCGTCTTACATTTACCGCACTGATAAGTGAACGTATTCTGATTCTTGCAGCACCTAAATTGCTTACCTCATCAATTTTAAGCACCGTATATATCTTTCCTGAGTTAGTAAGTATGTCATTGACACAGTCCGTGGTGACGGCATCAAGTCCACAGCCAAAGGAATTTAACTGAATCAGCTCAAGACAGCGGCTTTGTTTTACATAGTTTGCTGCCCTGTAAAGTCGTGAGTGGTACATCCATTGGTCTGAAACAATCAGAGGACGCTCTACCTTTGCCAGATGTGCGATGGAATCCTCAGTAAGCACGGCTATGTCATAAGAGTTAATAAGCTCAGGCAGACCATGGTTAATTTCAGGGTCAAGATGATAAGGGCGTCCTGCAAGGACAATTCCAAGCTTATCATTCGCCATCAGATATTTGATTGTCTCCTCACCTTTCTTTTGTATATCCTCCTTGACCCTTTTATCTTCCTCGTAAGCTGCATCAACAGCCTCAGATATTTCTTCAGGAGTAACATTGGAATATTTCTTAAATTCACGATGAAGTCTTTCCTTTAATGCATCTTTATTGTCAAGGGCAAGGAATGGCCTGATGTATGTGATGTCAGGAGCACATATTTCCTCCATGTTGTTCTTTATGTTTTCTGCATAGGATGTGACAATCGGGCAGTTGTAGTGGTTGTTTGCGTCAGGAGCTTCATTTTGCTCATAAGGAATGCAAGGATAAAATATGGTTTTTATCTCTTGCTTTAGCAGCCACATCACATGTCCGTGTGAAATTTTTGCAGGATAACACTCGGACTCACTTGGAATTGATTCAATGCCAAGTGTGTATATATCCCTTGAGGATTTTGGCGAGATAAGCACTCTGTACTTAAGCTTTGTCAAAAATGTAAACCAGAATGGATAGTTTTCATACATGTTAAGCACTCTTGGAATACCGATGACACCTCTTGTTGCCTCGCCTTCGGCAAGAGGCTCATAGTCAAATAATCTGTTAAATTTGTATTCAAATAAATTCGGTACATTGTGCTGGTTTTTCTTAAGCCCAAGTCCGCGTTCGCACCTGTTTCCCGATATAAATTGTCTTCCGCCTGAAAATTTATTTATGGTGAGCAGACAGTTGTTGGTACAACCTTTACATCTTGACATACGTGTTTCGTATGTGAGAGCTTCAAGCTGCTCACGATTAAGCATTGTGGTTTCGTTTCCTTTCTCGTATCTGTCCCTTGCAATCAGGGCAGCACCAAAGGCACCCATGATACCTGCGATATCAGGGCGGATTGCATCCCTGCCGGAAATAAGCTCAAAGCTTCTTAACACGGCATCATTATAGAACGTTCCTCCCTGAACAACAATATTTTCACCTAAGGCTTTCGGGTCAGTCAGCTTGATAACCTTTAAGAGGGCATTTTTAATTACCGAGTAGGCAAGTCCTGCTGATATATCAGCTACGGATGCACCTTCTTTTTGTGCCTGTTTTACCTTTGAATTCATAAACACCGTGCATCTTGAGCCTAGGTCAATCGGACTCTTGGCAAACAGTGCAATTTTGGCAAAGTCCTTAATTTCGTAGTCAAGTGACTTTGCAAAGGTTTCGATAAAGGAACCGCAGCCCGACGAGCATGCCTCATTAAGCATGACATTGTCTACGACTTCATTTTTAATTTTGATACATTTCATGTCCTGACCGCCGATATCGAGGATACAGTCCACATCAGGATTGAAAAATGCAGCAGCAGTGTAGTGGGCAATCGTTTCAACCTCACCGTGCTCAAGCATGAGTGCAGATTTGATAAGTGCCTCGCCGTATCCGGTAGAGCATCCTGAAACTATTTTTACATCCTTTGGAAGTATGGAATATATTTCTTTCAGTGCTTTTATGGTTGTCTTAAGGGGACTTCCGTTATTGCTACTGTAAAAGTCATACAAAAGAGAGCCGTCCTCAGCTACGAGGGCAACCTTTGTTGTTGTGCTTCCTGCATCTACACCGAGGAAACAATCTCCTTTATAGGAAGCAAGGTCACTTCTTACAACCTTATATTTGCGCTGCTTTTCAAGAAAACGGTCATATTCCTCCTGTGAGGAAAAAAGCGGGTTAAGCCTGTCTACGTCAACGGCTATTTTTATTTCACCTGAAAGCCTTGAACTAATTTGCTCAAGTTCGTATGTAACCTCGTCTTTTGCCTGAAGTGCTGCACCGACAGCGGCAAAAAGATGGGAGTGTGACGGAGCAATAATATGCTCGTCGGTCAGATTAAGCGTCCTGATAAATGCTTCCCGAAGCTGGTCAAGAAAGTGCAGAGGTCCACCTAAAAATGCTACATTGCCTTTAATTGGTTTACCGCATGCAAGACCGCTTATGGTCTGGTTTACAACAGCCTGAAATATGGATGCGGCAAGGTTTGGCTTGGTGGCACCTTCATTTATCAGAGGCTGTATGTCGGTCTTTGCAAATACACCACAGCGTGCGGCTATGGGGTATATGGTATCGTAGTCTTTTGCGTAGGTGTTAAGACCGGATGCATCTGTCTGTAAAAGGGTTGCCATCTGGTCGATAAAAGAGCCTGTACCACCTGCACAGACACCGTTCATACGCTGTTCCACACCATTTGTAAAATAAATGATTTTTGCGTCCTCACCGCCAAGCTCTATGGCAACATCCGTTTGGGGCGCATAGTCGGTCAGTGCTTCCGAAACACACACGACCTCCTGTTCAAACGGGATACCGATTACCTGTGCAAGTGCAAGTCCGCCCGAACCGGTAATGGTAGGAGCAACCTCAATGTTTCCAAGCTCCTTGGCAGCATGCTCCACAAGCTCACCAAGTGTTTCCTTTATGTTTGCAAGATGTCTTTTATATTCGGAGAAGAGCACATTGTGCTCCTCATCTATTACGGCTATTTTTACCGTTGTTGAACCTATGTCTATTCCCAGCTTCTTCATTTTGTATGTATTACCTCCGTTGAGCATGAAACTCATTTGATTTGAAATTATAAATTTCGTTTCATATTATAATGTATAATTCGACATTTGTTTATTATAATGGAAAGAAAAATAAAATACAACAGTAAAAAGTTGGGTACACGACTTTTATTTTTCTGAATATTATAATCAAAAAGGGGAAAAATATGGAAGACGAATGTAAGGGGCTGGTTCATAAGGTTGTTGCAGGTGATACCCTCTATAAAATATCTAAGTATTATGGGGTCAGACTGATTGATGTACTTAAGGAAAATCCGTATGTAAATGTGTATAATCTTCAGGTGGGGGATGAGATATGCGTTCCTACGGATGCGTCGGAGGAGAACAGACGGTATTATACTGCAAGAGTCGGAGAAACACTTGGCTCCCTGATTGAATATTTAGATACGGATATTGAAAAGCTTATGGAGTATAACAAGGAGCTTTATGAAACGAGTGTACCGCTGGGGACAATTATAAGAATACCAAATGATTAGTATAGTATAAGGTACTTATTGTTCTTGTTTTTTATAGCTGAATAATATATAATGTGACATAGTGGTGTGGCGTATGCTGCTATGTCACAATTTTGTTATTAAAGGATGATAGATTTGAAGTTTTTATATAAATTAGAAAGAAAGTACGGAAAGTATGCCATTAAAAATCTGGCACTCTATATTGCGATTGTATTTACATTATCCTATTTCTTTCAGCTTTTGCTGCCGAATGTATATTACAAGCTTGTATTTTCACCGTACAATATATTTGTAGAGCATGAGTATTGGAGAATCTTTACATGGATATTTACAACACCTGGTGAGTTTGATTTCTTCACGCTGATTATGCTGTTTTTCTATTACTCAATCGGTTCGCAGATAGAGGCGGTAATCGGAACATTTATGTTTAACCTGTATATCTTTGGCGGAATATTTTTTACGACCGTGGGAATTACGGCTTCCAGTGCCATTGCTTATTATACAATCAGTGATTCTGGTAGTATGTACAATTTTCTTTATGGCGAAGTTGCAGGTTATTATCTGACGTATTTTATGACTATAAGTATATTCCTTGGATTTGCATTTATTTATTCAAACTCCATGCTGATGCTGTGGTTTATTATTCCAATTAAGGCAAGCTGGTTGGCAATTGTAGATTTACTGTTTTTGGCGTATTATTTTATAGAACTTAAAAATTTGACGTGCAGGGTTGCGATTATTGCAAGTGTATTGAACTTTATTATTTTTTATTTCATTAACAAAAAATATTCCTTTAAATACGCGCATGCCCGATACATGTCACGCAAAAAGGTAAAGAAAAAGCAAGGTATGGGTAAAGAAACGGGAGATAAGGTGATACCCCTTAACATTACAAAGCATAAATGTGCAATCTGTCAGAGGACGGAAAAGGATGATGAGATGCTGGAGTTCAGATTCTGCTCCAAATGCAATGGAAACTACGAGTATTGCAGCGATCATCTTTATACACATGAACATGTAAAATAAAACTTGTAACAGGAGACATACATGAATAACGATTTAAGAAAACGGATAAAAGACATAAAAAAGGAAACCAATCAGGATGCCCGGTTTGAAAAATATGCAGACTGTGTCAAGGAGTATTACAATTACTACGCCACAGTGAAGCTGTCCATGAACTATTATACAATAAAGGAAATGGTCGGGGAAAGAAGTGACATAAGCAGTGAAGTGATAAAGCATCTTGCGGATGTTACGGCTTTGCTGAAAACGTATGTTGTCTCAGATGAGGAGGTATCAGACAGTGATATTGCACTTATCAAAAAAATCCGTGGTGACGTTGAGCGGAGAATGCAAATCCTAACGTCATATACAGACGGTTATGAGACTTATGAGTATATCCTGAACAGAATTGAGGCAGGGATAAAGAAACAGGTGGAAGAAGTCGACATTGATGAGCTTTCTTCCAAGGTTTTTCAATATATTTTTTCGAATAATGACAAGGTTGTCATAAACAGCAAGCTTCAGCTTGTAATGTCACAGTTACCTGTCAGGATGACAAAAGCCAAGTTTTATGATGTTGTCACAAACACGTTGAACATTTATAAGGGCGGGGATAAGAAAGCTGCTGCTGATTTTGTGGACATGCTTGAAAAAACGACCCTGATTGACTTGCCGCCTGATTTTGAACAGGAATATCCAATGCTTTATTCCGTCTATCATAAGCTTAAGGATACTGATTATAAACAGGTTGACGCAAAAGCATATGACAGCCTGTGCGATGAGCTTTCAGGTGCTGTTTCGTTTATCGAAAATGAGAGTACATTTTTAGTCCTGTTTCAGGAAATTGTAAATGATACGTTTGCAATTCTTTTGACAAATGGCATGAAAGCAATAAATACAAGTAAAAATGGTTATCAGTCTGCGGTGGCAATTATTTCCGCCTGCACAGATGATAAAATCATAGATATGGAAGATAAAACAATCATGGACGCATTTATTTCTATTGAGGGTGTGCAGGAGGAGCTTCTGGAAAGCGTATATGTTTTGCAGACGATGCAGGAGGAGTTTATGGCGTCCATCGGTGAGGATGAGGCATGTTCGGGTGATGCATTTTGGCTTGTTTCCACATTGGACAAGCTGCTTTCAACAAGCTTGTTTATATCATTGGAGGAGGATACTGATCTGTCAGGGGTTGCCGATGGTGATTATATAGCCAAGCTTCGGGAAATGCTCACAGGAAAACTTACAGAGCTGTTTGACAGCAATCCGATGATTGTGAACAGGAGTATTATGTGTAAGCTTCTTTCTGCAATGCCGATATTTTTGAATAGCCAGCAGGAGATAAAGTCATATCTTGATTATGTTTTGGGAAATTGCAGGGACATGAGTGAGCTTACTGCATGTAACAGATTGTTAAATGAGTTGATTGAGGAAGAGTGATTTTAATGAAGCTTGTGGATGCTCTTTATACATACGGATATAATGACAGAAAAATGAAAAAGGTGCTTCAAAGGATAAAGGAGAACAGAAAGCTGTCAAAAAGAGCACAGGTGATTATATATCCGCTTATACATGACGGTTTGTTTGAAATATACAGCTACAGACATCTGCTTTCCCCATGCTACAAAAGCCTTTTAAAGGATGTTGTTGTGCTTGGTGTTGCGTCGGACAGGGCAGGTGCGGATGAGCTTGTGGTAAATATCGTTCAGGATGTTTATGATTCGGATATAGATTTTGATATAAAGAGGTTTTTTGGATTGTAGGGAGATAACATGCTGCATGTCATATTGCTGATATTAAAAATATTACTGTGGATAATTTTGGGGCTTGTTTCGCTTGTACTTCTTTTATTGTTGCTTGTTTTATTTGCTCCTATAACATACAGTGCAGATATTAAGATTGATGATAATGCTTCCGTGGCAGCAAGGATACGTTTTTTGATTTTATCGGTAAGGCTTGACTTTGACAAAAATGCCAAAAGCATTGACACAGCCATAAGAGTGTTCGGTATCAGGCTTGGCGGAGGAAAGGAAAGCACAAAAAAGGTGAAGTCGGATGTAAGGCACATTGTCAAAGAGGCGGAAGACCTTGCGGACGATGAGCTTGAAAATGAAGACATTGAAGAGGAAGATGACACTTCGGATGACATCGGGTCTGACGATGCAGATGATATGGAAGTTGCTGAGGAGAAAGATACAGAAGACGACGATGCAGGTGATGAAGACCTCGACGAGGAAGATAAAGATATAGAAAATGATGCAGGGCTTGCTGAATACACGGTATATAATGCTGACAGAAGTTATTCAGATATTGAACAACCTAAACAAACAGATGAAGCCGCAAAAAATATAGATGGCGAAGAACCAGAGGAAGCTTTCTCAAAGAGTAAAAAAGGTAAAAAGAAGAAAAAGGTTAAACGACAAAAGAAAATAAAAGAGAAAGAGTCAAAAAAAGAAAGGGAAAGCGTGCTTGACAAGGTGAATGGCAAGCTTGCATATATAAAGAAAAAGCTTAACAGGGTTGAGCGGTTTTGGAATTTACCATGTACCGTTAAACTCAGGACATATTTAAAAAAGTATATACCAGGGCTGTTTCGGCATATCAGTCCGAGAAAAATTGCGGGACATGTCAGATACGGTTTTAATGAACCGTGTAAAACAGGTCAGGTTACGGGATACTTAAGCCTGATGCCCTTTGTATACCAAAAAAATTTTTATCTGCAACCTGATTTTTACAATAAGGTTTTAGAGGGCGAGGTAAAGCTTAAGGGCAGACTTATGCTTGGATATATTTTGAGAATTGCATTGAATATAAATGTTTGGAGAACAATAAAGGTAATGAGAAAAATTTAAATTAGGAGGAAGTAAGGATATGGCGAACGATTTTAACCAAACAGTAGGTTCATTATTTAAAGGAATGGATACATTTTTATCAAGTAAGACGGTTGTGGGGGAGCCTACACATATAGGTGACACAATTATATTGCCGCTTGTTGATGTGAATTTCGGTGTTGCAGCGGGAGCATTTGCAAAAGACGGAAATAAAAATTCAGCAGGAGGAGGTATGGGAGGCAAAATGTCCCCATCAGCGGTTCTTGTTATTCAAAATGGCAGGGCAAAGATGATTAGTGTCAAAAATGAGGACACTGTATCTAAAATCATGGATATGATTCCTGATATCATCGATAAGATATCGGCTCTTGTGAAAAAGGGAGAGGTAAGTGACAAGGATACTGCTATCGAGGAAGCAATAAGTGATATTGCAAAGGATGAGTTAATTTAATTCTTACAGACCGGGCATAAGCATATACTATAATAACTGATTATGTGTCATTGGGTGGTTTTATGAAAGCATTAGTCGGATATGGTATGCTTTTTGCGGCATTGGGGATACTGATGTCGTATTTTGTGAGCGGCTTTTGTGAGTTTCTGCTTATTGTGATTTTACTGTTGGGGGCTTATTTGCTACTTTGCAAATGTTGAAATTATTGAGAGGGTACAAAACTATGGCAATGAATAAACCAAATGAATTGGTAGACATGTTAAAAGGACACAGAGTATTTATACAGACGCACAATTATCCTGATCCTGATGCTATCGCCAGTGCCTTTGGCTTACAGGAGTTTTTGGAGTTTTACGGCGTGGATTCAACGCTGTGTTATGTTGGCATTATTGACAGATATAATACAAGGAAAATGATGGATGCCTTTGGTATAACCATATATTCTTACGATGATATTCCTGATATGTGTGAGGATGACTATATTATAAATGTAGACTGCCAGAAACCAAATGGAAACACAACAGATTTACCAGGAAATGAGGTGGCTTGTGTTGACCATCATCCTATATTTAAGGAAACGGAAAGCTATCTTTATCAGGATGTACGAATCGTGGGTGCATGTGCAACAATTATTGCATGGTATTATTATGTTACGGATACTCCTATGTCCGCTGACGTTGCAACGGCACTTGCATATGGAATAAAGATGGATACGGATGACCTTATCAGAGGAACAACACCACTTGATATGGATATGATTTCATTTCTGTTTCGGTTTGCTGACTGGGGTAAGCTTAACGAAATGTATAATTCAACGATAGAATTTCAGGATTTGGCAGCATATGCATCAGCAATTGAAAATATTGAGGTGTATGATTTTGTCGGATTTACATATATGCCGTTTGAATGTCCGAATTCCCTTGTGGGGATTATATCTGATTTTATCCTGTCTCTCGATGTAGTGGACGTTGCTGTCGTTTATTCCGTAAATCAAAATGGAATAAAGTTTTCGGTAAGGAGTGAAAGGGCTGATGTTGATTCAGGCAAGCTTATTTATGATGCACTTTACGGAATCGGAAGCGGAGGAGGACATGCTGCAATGGCAGGGGGATATGTCAGTGCAGAAAATATAAATTATCTTGGAACTGCATACCATGGTAAATTAAAAGAATTGTTTATGCAGAGTATACGGAAGATGGTCTAATGAGCATTGCAGGGTTTTGTGCCTGCACAAAAAACTATAATGCGAAAACCACATGGAGCCGGCAGGCGACATGGTATACTAATATTATGAATTTGAGGTGGTTATTATGACTGCGGAAACAGATATGAGTATGGAGGTGCTTATGAATTCTGAGAATCCTGAAAAGGTTCTCAAGAATATGCAGCCTTTTATAAATTTGATGATGAATTATGAGTGTGCACTCATGGAAATTGAGACAAAGCTCAAGGTATTAAATACGGAATTTGCACTGTTACATAACAGGAATCCGTTTGAATCGATTAAATGCAGGTTAAAAAAGCCTATCAGCATAGTTGAAAAAATGAGAAAAAAGAAGCTCGATATCACCATAGAAAATATCGAGAATAACCTTACGGATGTGGCAGGAATAAGGGTAATATGCTCGTTCCCTGAGGATATATATAATTTATCAGAGCTTCTTTCAAAGCAGGATGACATCAAGGTTGTATGCGTCAAGGATTACATAAGGAATCCAAAGCCAAACGGCTACAGAAGCCTACATCTTATCGTTGAGGTTCCGATTTTTCTGTCAAATGAGAAAAAAATTATGAAGGTTGAGGTTCAGTTTAGAACGATTGCCATGGATTTTTGGGCAAGTCTTGACCATAAGCTGAAATATAAAAAAGATAATTTAAAGCATCCTGAAATTGTGGCGCAGGAGCTGAAAAAATGTGCAGATACAATCACTGCCATGGATTATAAGATGCAGGAAATTAGAAATATGCTGGAGGATTAATGGATGGCTAAGGAAGTTTGGAAGCCGGGGAATATGCTTTATCCTCTGCCTGCCGTTATGGTAACGGTGTCGGATGGATGTGGAAATGATAATATTATTACGATAGCGTGGACGGGAACGATTAATTCTGACCCTGCGATGGTATCCATATCTGTGAGAAAATCAAGATATTCATATGAGCTGCTTGCAAAGAATGGTGAGTTTGGAATTAACCTTGTTACAAAAGACCTCACCTTTGCAATGGATTACTGCGGTGTTAAGTCTGGCCGGGATATGGATAAATTCAAAGAATGCGGGCTTACCAAGGCAAAAGCAGACACCATAAATGTACCGTTAATTAAGGAGAGCCCGCTGAGCCTTGAATGCAAGGTGAAGCAGGTGATTCCTCTAGGCTCCCATGACATGTTTATGGCAGAGGTGACCGCTGTTGTGATAGATGATAAGTATATGGACGAAAGCGGTAAATTCAACTTAAATGCATCCAATCTTGTTGCCTACTCACATGGACAGTATTATACTCTCGGTGAGAATATCGGTAAGTTTGGATACAGCGTGCAAAAAAAGTAGATGTTGATTCAAAAACAGCTATTGACAGGGAAGCCATTTCAGCTTTATACTTTTGGCAGTATAGTTTGCTCCGTTATGGGTAGATAAGGAGCACAAATGTTTCATAAGGTTTCAAGTAGCGCCGTCATGGGAATTGACGGCGTGATTATTCATGTGGAGGCAGATGTAAGCGATGGCTTGCCTATGCTTTCTATGGTCGGATGTCTTTCCCCGTCAGTGAGGGAGGCAGGCGAACGGGTGCGGACTGCACTTAAAAATTCTGATTTTTTTCTTCCCCCTAAAAGAATAACAGTAAATTTATCACCAGGTAATCTTAAAAAATATGGTACGGGATTTGATCTGCCTATTGCAGTGGCAATTTTACTTTGCATGGGAATCACGCCGGGAGAAAACATTAACCTTGACACTACACTTATTATAGGGGAACTTGGGCTTGATGGTATGGTTAAACCGGTTAACGGCATTCTTCCCATGATTTATGATTGCTGTGGACTTGGATATGACACATGCATTGTGCCTGCTGAAAATGCAAAGGAAGCGGCACTTGTGGACGGTGTGAAAGTTTTCGGTGTTGAAAGCTTACGGCAGGTTATAGATGAAATAACAGGCACAAATTCCCTTGCACCTTACAAGGGCTGTGACAGTCATACAGTTTTGGAGACGGGGAAGCTTGATTTTTCCGAGATTAAGGGGCAAGAGTCCATCAGACGTGGGATGGAGATAGCCGCAGCAGGCTTTCATAACGTATTAATGACAGGTGCAGCAGGTGCGGGAAAATCAATGATTGCAAAAAGACTTCCGACAATCATGCCCAAAATGACCTTTGAGGAGAGTGTACAGGTCACAAAAATATACAGTATAAATGGAATGTTAAAAGACGGAATGGGACTTATATGTGAAAGACCATTTCGGTCTCCCCATCATACAATAACAGGCCATGCCTTAATCGGTGGAGGGGTAAACCCAAGACCGGGGGAAGTGAGCATGGCACATAACGGAGTTTTGTTTTTGGACGAGCTGCCTGAGTTTAACAAAAATGTGCTGGAGGTTTTAAGACAACCTGTGGAGGATGGGAGAGTCAGTCTGTCAAGAGTAAATGCGTCCTATGTTTTTCCGTGTGATTTTATGCTGGTTGCAGCTATGAACCCATGTCCGTGTGGTTTTTATCCTGACAGAAGGAGGTGCACATGCACGGCGGCACAAATAAAAAAATATCAGGGCAGAATAAGCGGGCCGTTACTTGACAGAATAGACATGTACATGGAAGTAAGACCTCTAAAGTATGAGAGTATGTTTTCGGAGGAGGAAGCAGAAAATTCAAAATCCATAAGGGAACGGGTAGAACGGGCGAGACTGATACAGAAAAAAAGATACGAGGGAACAATGATATATTTTAATTCACAGCTTGAAGGCGCTCTTGTACGGAAATACATAAAACTTGGACCAGATGCGGAAAATGAGCTTAAAACTCATGCAGAACATGCAAATATAAGTGCAAGGGGGATGAACAGAATAATCAAGCTTTCAAGAACAATCGCTGATTTAGATGGTTCGGAGGATGTACAAAAAAGGCATGTGACGGAGGCTTGCTTTTATAGAAACAGCACGAGCCGCATGGAGGGAGGCTCTGATTATGTTTTTTAATGAGGAGGTTATATACAGACTATGGCTTGACACAATAGACGGAATAGGTCTTAGGACAAAAAAATATCTTATAAAATATTTTGGAAGTACACAAAATGTCTACCATGCAGAATTTGGTGAGCTTACAAAAGTAATAAAAAGTGACAGGGCGGAGATGATAAATAATAACAGACAGCTTGATAAGGCAAAGAAGCTTGCGGAAGAATATATGCGAAGAAACATAACGGTCACATATCCCGGGCACGAGTTGTACCCTAAAAAATTGAAACATATATCTGATTACCCTGAAATACTCTATATTAGGGGTGACCCAGGAATTTTAAACGACAGGCTGGTCGGTGTTGTGGGCTCCAGATATCCAAGTGTTTACGGAAGAGAGATAGCAGGCTTTTTATCGGGAGAACTGGCAAAAAATGAAATAGGTATTATAAGCGGACTGGCAAGAGGGATAGATGCAGCTGCCCACAGTGGGGCAATCTGCGCAGGCGGAAAGACGGTTGCAGTGCTTGGATGCGGTATCAATGTTACCTATCCGAGGGAAAATGCAGAGCTGTTTTCTCAAATAGAAATGTCGGGAGCTATTATATCAGAATACGGGCTTGGCGTACCACCCATATCAGGACAGTTTCCTGTGAGAAACCGAATTATAAGTGGATTGTCAGATGGGGTTTTGGTAGTTGAGGCAAAAAGAAAAAGCGGCTCGTTAATAACGGCGGACCTTGCCCTTGAACAGGGAAAGCAGGTGTATGCAGTTCCGGGTAGAATGAATGATGTGTTAAGTGAGGGTACAAACAATTTAATTAAACAGGGAGCACTTTGTGTAACAGATGCAAATGATATACTTGAGGAGCTTTTCGGAATATCGGCTGTGGATGATGAAACAGAAAAAAACAGCCTTGAAATGAAGATAAGAAAAAATATAGAAAGTTTAACTGACGAGGAGGCGCAGGTATACTCATGTCTTGGACTGGAGCCTTTATTTATAGATGATATCGTAAAAATGTCAGGCATAGGCATACGAAAGACCATAAGTATATTGTATTTACTTTGCAGCAGGGGAATAATAAAACAGCCCTTAAAGGGATATTATATTGTCTGCATTTAAATTTTTTCTTGCACCCTTTGAAAAAAAGGTGTATAGTGTCAACGTTTAATAAATGCAATTAATCAAAATTTCAGATATATATTACAATGAAAGGATTTACAAAAATGGCAAAGAATCTTGTAATTGTTGAGTCACCGGCAAAAGCAAAAACGATAAAGAAGTTTCTTGGAAGCGGATATGAGGTTATGGCATCCAACGGACATGTGAGGGATTTGCCTAAAAGTACAATGGGAATAGACATGGAAAATGACTATGAACCTAAATACATTACAATAAGAGGAAAAGGAGAACTGCTTGCGTCACTGAGAAAGGCAGTGAGCAAAGCGGACAAGGTATACCTTGCAACTGACCCTGATCGTGAAGGAGAGGCAATATCATATCATCTTTCCGTTGCACTTAAGCTTGAAAACAAAAATTACAAGAGAATAACGTTTAATGAGATAACAAAAAACGCGGTAAAATCATCCATAAAAAATGCGAGGGAAATAGACATGAACCTTGTGGACGCACAGCAGGCAAGGAGAGTTCTTGACAGAATGGTGGGCTACAGTATCAGTCCGCTGTTATGGGAAAAAATAAAAAGAGGTTTAAGTGCAGGAAGGGTTCAGTCTGTAGCACTGAAACTGATATGTGACAGGGAAAATGAAATAAATGCTTTTATACCTGAGGAGTACTGGAGTATTGATGTTATGCTCGCACCGTCAAACGGATTAAAACCGGTATGTTTCCACTATGTCAAAGACAGGCTTACAAAGGACGAGGTGGATCAGGTGGAGGCTGCAACAAAAAATGCAGATTTTCATATAGATGATATAAAAACAACCGAAAAAATCAAGAAGCCGCCTGTTCCATTTACCACAAGTACGCTTCAGCAGGAGGCAGGAAAACACCTTAATTTTGCAACCAGTAAAACGATGAGAATCGCACAGCAGTTGTACGAGGGCGTTGATGTAAAAGGTTTTGGAACTATCGGTCTCATAACATATTTAAGAACTGACTCCATCAGGGTGTCTGACGAGGCAGATAAAAGTGCAAAGGAATACATCAGGGAAAAATATGGCGATGCTTATGTGGGAAATGCAGACACTAAGGGTACGGGAAAGAAAATTCAGGATGCACATGAGGCAATCAGGCCTACAAATATAACGATAACACCTGACATGCTCAAAGCAGAGCTTTCAAGAGACCAGTACAGACTGTATCAGCTTATTTATAACAGATTTCTTGCAAGCAGAATGAGTGCGGCTGTGTTTGAATCAAATACAGTATATGCCAAAGCATTAGATTACAAGTTTAAGACAACCTCAACCAAAAGAAAATTTGACGGCTTTATGTCCTGCTATTCTCTTGATGAACAAAATGAGGAGCGCACAAGGATTAACGGATTAAATGTTGGCGATGTGGTAAAAGCATCCGAGTTTGAAAAAAAACAACATTTTACACAGCCGCCTGCACATTTCACAGAGGCTCTGCTTGTAAAAACAATGGAGGAGCTTGGAATAGGCAGACCATCAACCTACGCACCTACCATTTCGACTATCATAAACAGAAGATATATTGTAAAGGAAAATAAGAACCTCTATGTAACAGAGCTTGGGGAAGCCGTAAATCTTATTATGGAAAAGGCATTTTCGGTAATCATTGATACGAACTTTACGGCAAATATAGAATCGCTCCTTGACAAAATAGAGGAGGGGGTAATTGACTGGAAAGTCGTTATAAGAAATTTTTATCCTGATTTAGCGGTAGCTATTGACAATGCACAGTCAGAGCTTGAATCAATAGAGATTGAGGATGAGCAGTCGGATGTTCCGTGTGAACAGTGCGGAAGAATGATGGTTATCAAGTATGGACCATACGGAAAGTTTCTTGCATGTCCCGGATTTCCAGAGTGCAGAAATACAAAACCCCACTATGAAAAGCTGGGTGTGGCATGTCCTTTATGTGGTGAAGATGTTGTGCTTCGAAAGACAAAAAAAGGAAGAAAATATTACGGCTGTATCAATAATCCTGATTGCCAATTTATGTCATGGGCAAAACCGACAGAAGAAAAATGTCCGGAGTGTGGCAGCTACCTTGTGGAAAAGGGCAGTAAACTTATGTGTTCAGGCAAAGAGTGCGGCTATTCATGCAGTGCAAAAAAAAATGTTGATGAAAAACACTAAATATGGTAGTATATATACCGTACATGTTATAGATTTTGTTTCAATATAATTTTTTAATGGATTATTAATTAGTATGACCATATAAACTTGCAGTTTATTTTTGTCGATAAATAAGACAAGTATTATTATGTGCAGGAGGAGAATTATGATAACATCTGATATTTATAATTATGTTAATATTCTTGACAAAGCTGCGGATGCAGCAACTCTCAGAAACGAACTTATCAATAACAATATCGCTAATGTTAATACGCCACACTATAAAAGAAAGGATATAAATTTCGAGTCAGTGCTTCAGGCAGAGCTTGCAGGTGGAAGAAGCCTGTATAGCAGTGTAAAGGCTGCCAATGATGATCTTACGACACTTGATCCACAGGTGTTTACGGATAACTCGTCTTTGTCGTACCGCCTAGACGGAAACAATGTTGATATCAATTCCGAGGAAGCATATCTTGCGGAAAATACTATTAAATATCAGGCACTTGTTGACTTGATGAATCAGGAGTTTGCAAGATATAAGACGGTACTGAACTCATCTTCATAAAAAGACTACATATGCTTAAGTGATTAAGGAGGTTTTATATGGGCGTTTTTACTGCTATGAATGTGTCGGCAACAGGTATGACGGCACAGCAGCTTAGAATGGATACAATTGCAGAAAATATTGCAAATGCACAGACAACGAGAACGGAAGACGGAGGCGGTGCATATAGGAGAAAGATACCTGTATTCATGGAGAAAGATTCAACATCGTTTGATAATATATTAAACGGATATTTGGATTACTACAGACCAAACGGAGTAAAGGTTACCCAAATTGTTGAGGATCCGTCTGAGTTCAGACTTGTATATGAGCCTGACAATCCGGATGCAAACGAGGACGGGTATGTTGAATATCCGAATATTGACACGGTTACCGAAATGACGAACCTCATTGACTCATCAAGGGCATATGAGGCAAGCGTTACGGCATTCAATGCATCAAAAGGCATGGCTACAAAAGGATTGGAATTATTCTCAAGTTAGGAGTGAAAATAAATGGCTATAACACCTGTTACACTTTCAAGTGATGATTTGTCTGCAATAGGTCAGGTAAGGCCTAGCGGAATTACTTCAAAAGCTGAAGGAGTAGGTACATTCGATACTATTTTGAATGCTGCCGTTGATATGTATAAGGAAGCAGATATGCTTCAGAAAAAGGCGGAGGAGACAGAAATAAGCTTTGCCCTTGGATATACAGATAGTATACATGATCTTGCTTTGGCACAACAAAAAGCAAATATTTCCCTGCAATACACTGTTAAGGTTACGAATGCGGTTGTATCTGCGTATAAGGAACTTATGAATTTGCAACTATAAGAAAAAACAGATAGGCGGATATCCAAATGGGTGAATGGTTCAGACAGCTACCTTCCAAAATTGCTGAATTTTGGAAAAAATATACAACTAAACAAAAAACTTTATTTTTATCTGTAGTCGCAGCAGTAATCATTACGTTAGTTGCGTTGTTTTTTGTGTTAAACAGGACAGATTATGTGACGCTTGCATCATTTGAGAATACGGCAGCGACTGCCGCTGCGGTAAATCTTCTCAATGAAAACGGCATCACAAACAGGACATCAAAAGATGCACTTACAGTTGAGGTTGCGGAAGAACAGCTCTCAAAGGCAAGACTTCTTTTAGGTGAAAACGGAATAAGCACAAATATAAACAAAACGGATTATGACTGGATGTTTGACAACAGCTTTAACACAACAGATTCGGAAAAACGGCTTAAGGCAAAGATTAATCTCCAGTCTACAATGGCAAACGATATTGCATCCATGGACGGAATATCAAAGGCATCCGTTACAATCAATATTCCGGAAAACAAGAGCAGTCTTACACCAAATCAGGCAAGCACATCAGTCAGCGTCATGTTAACTGTGGGAAGCGGCTTCAACGAAAATAACGTACAGGGTATTGCAGAGTATGTAAGAACCTGTGTGGGTGATGAGAATACGGATGACATTACAATTATAGACAATCAGGGAAATCTGCTTTTCTCAGGCAATAAAACCGGAGCAGGGTATACAAGTCCGGTTATCATGGTTGAAAAACAGGTTGAGGAATACTACAACAGTAAGTTGTGGAACCTGATGGTTAACTCAGGCGTTTACGATGAGGTTTCAGTTTCTGCAAACCTTGATGTAAATATTTCCGAAAAGGAAATGCATAACCTTGAGTATTATTCAAATGATGAAGATGACACGGGTCCTAAGGGTACATATTATTACTATCTTGCAGAGAACACGGATGGTACAGGTGGAGTTGTAGGTACGGATGCAAACGGAGAGGAGATTACGGACTACAATCTGCTCGACAATGCAAACGGAGAGTCTTCCCTGAACCTGATAAAGGAGACATACAACACAAGCTACACGGAAACAACAACAAAGGAGCCTGTAGGAAAGGTTGATTTAAAAAATTCCAGCATGGCAATGTATCTGACAAAATATCAGGTATACGAGGAAGAAGCTATGGAGGAAAGCGGTTTGCTTGAGGGAACAACCTTTGAGGAATTCCGCACGAATAATTCCGAGGCTACGGAGGAAACAAATAACCCAGAGCTTGTTGCCCTTTTAGCAAATGCAACAGGTATCAGGGATTCCAGCATATATGTTGTTGAGAGGACAGTTCCTATCTTCTATCCAAAGGAAGATGGAGGCGTTCCTGTACAAAGTATAATAACGATTATACTTGCTGTTTTAATCGGTATACTTCTCTTGTTTGTCGTATTCAAGAGTATGAAGGCTGAGGAGGTTATCGAGATGGAGCCTGAACTTTCCGTTGAGGCATTGCTTGCTACAACGAAGGAAAATCAAACGATTGATGATATAGAATTCAGCGACAATTCGGCAACGAAGACGCAGATTGAGAAGTTTGTGGATGAAAATCCGGAGGCAGTTGCGTCCTTGCTTAGAAATTGGCTTAGCGATGATTGGGAGTGATGTAAATGGCAGGAGAGTCAATAAATATGGATGAAATCACAGGAATCCAGAAAGCGGCAGTTCTTCTTATTTGTCTTGGGCCAGAGCGTTCTTCTACTGTGTTCAAGCATTTAAGGGATGATGAAATAGAACAGCTTACACTTGAAATTGCCAACACGAAAAGCGTTTCACCAGATGTAAAGGATGCTGTTATGGATGAGTTTTACGAGGTGTGTCTGGCTCAGAAGTACATTGCAGAGGGTGGTATTACATATGCCAAGGAGCTTCTTGACAAGGCACTTGGTGAGGATAGAGCGAAAGATGTAATTGGAAGGCTTACGGCATCACTTCAGGTAAGACCTTTCGAGTTTGTAAGAAAGTCAGATGCCAGCCAGCTTTTGAACTTTATTCAGGATGAGCATCCACAGACGATTGCACTTATTCTTTCCTATTTACCTTCGGCACAGGCAGCTTCCGTTGTAAGCGCTTTAGCACCTGAAAAACAGGCGGATGTTGCAAAGA
Organism: uncultured Lachnospiraceae bacterium; assembly: GCA_947652735.1. GTDB lineage: Bacteria > Bacillota > Clostridia > Lachnospirales > Lachnospiraceae > Coprococcus_C. The sequence continues at coordinate 42,290 of CANTEG010000007.1, forward strand.
GAATTGCCATGATGGATAGAACAAGTCCTGATATAATTAAACAGGTTGAAAAGGTTTTGGAGAAGAAGCTTGCTTCTTTGGTAAATCAGGATTACACAATTGTTGGTGGTATTGATTCCATTGTCAGTATTCTTAATACTGTTGACAGAAGTACAGAAAAGCATATTATGGAGACTTTGGAAATCGAAGAACCAGAATTGGCAGACGATATCAGAAGAAAAATGTTCGTATTCGAGGATATTTTGCTGCTTGATAACCGTGCAATTCAAACTGTTTTACGTGAGGTTGATAACAACGAGCTTGCAGTTGCACTTAAAAATGCCAATGAGGATGTTAAACAGATTATATTTGATAACCTTTCAAGCCGTCTGTCAACTATGATTAAAGAGGATATGGAATTCATGGGTCCTGTTAAGCTTAAGGATGTTGAAGACGCACAGCAGAAGATTGTTAATATCATTAGGAAGCTTGAGGATTCAGGTGAAATCATTATCTCACGTGGTGGAGGTGACGAGTTAGTTGTCTAATCTTTTTAAGTCGGGGATTGTAGGACAAGGCAATTATGTTTCAGAGCCTTTAGTTCTTGACGTAAATGCCAGAGCCGCGGAGAAAATCAAAGCAAATGCCAAGGTTATACGCCCTGTTGAGGAAAAGAAGGAGACGCTCGGGGAAGAACACGAAGAAGCTCTCGAATCACCAGATATGGCATTAGATGAGGCAATGGAAATGGCGAGGTCCATTCGTGAGGAAGCATCGGAACGGGCGAATGCAATCTTACAGTCAGCAAATGATGAAGCGGATGCAATCAGGGAAAGTGCCCGCAAGTTAGGTTACGATACGGGGCTTGAGGAGGGCAACCTTGAAGCTGCAAAAAGAGCTGATGTTTATCTTGCCAATGTTCAAAAAGAGCAGGATGAATTTATAAACAAAAGTAAGATGGAGTATGACGAGCTGATAAAGCAGTCGCAGGAAAATTTAATTGAGCTAAGCTGCCAGCTTGTTGCCAAACTTACGGGAATTGTAGTGGATGAATACCGTCCTGTAATGATATACATGATAAATCAGGCGTTAAGCGGCAGTGATAACGGAAAAAATATTATCATTAAAGTTCCGGAAGAAAGCTATGCATATATATCGGACAACAGGGACAGGATTGCCGGGGCGGCAAATCCAAGTATTAACATTGATATATTTGGGGATGCAAATCTTACGAAAAGGCAGTGTATGATAGAAACTGATAATGGAATTATTGATTTATCCATGGATGTACAAGTAAATAATTTGATAACAGCAATCAAACTGTTATCATAAATTAAATTAAAAATGGAGCTGTTTTTCCTGTTGTATGGAGAGGCAGCCTCATACTTTATTATCTGATAAAAAGGTAGCGTGACATTTATGAGAAGTTGCATCAGTATAGATAAATACAGACATTTATTAGATATGGATTTTTCCCTTCACTATGGTAAGGTTACCAAGGTGGTTGGTCTTACCATTGAATCGGTCGGTCCACCATGTAAGCTTGGAGACCTTTGTGAGATACGGTCGAAGGATGGAAGCAGTCAGGTTAAGGCAGAAGTGGTAGGATTTCGGGACAGCAGTGTGTTGCTCATGCCCTTTGACTCTGTGGATGGAATTGGTCTTGGCGCTACGGTACGAAACACAGGTGAGGTGCTTAAGGTTGCGGTAGGACCTGAACTGCTCGGAAGAGTGTTAGACGGAATCGGCAGACCGATGGATGAGGGCGAGATAGTATGCAAAAATGCGTATCCGATTGATGCCATGTCACCGGACCCATTAAAAAGAAAGCTTATATCTGAAATTCTGCCCCTTGGTGTAAAGGCGGTAGACGGACTTCTAACCATAGGAAAAGGACAAAGAATTGGCATATTTGCAGGAAGTGGTGTTGGAAAGAGTACGCTTCTCGGTATGTTTGCAAGAAATACAAAGGCTGATATTAATGTGATAGCCCTGATTGGAGAGCGTGGCAGGGAGGTGGGCGAATTTATAGAGCGTGACTTGGGCGAGGAGGGACTTGCCCGTTCCGTGCTTGTAATAGCCACATCTGACAAACCTGCGTTAATAAGAAATAAAGCGGCAAAAACTGCAACTGCAATTGCTGAATATTTCAGGGATCAGGGCAAGGATGTACTTCTGATGATGGATTCACTGACCCGTTTTTCCATGGCACAAAGGGAAATCGGTCTTGCATCAGGGGAACCACCGGTTACAAGGGGATATCCACCATCCGTTTATGCGGAGCTTCCAAAGCTTCTTGAACGGGCAGGAAATACATATACAGGTTCCATAACAGGTCTTTATACGGTACTTGTTGATGGTGATGATTTTAATGAACCAATCACGGATACTGCAAGAGGAATACTGGACGGACATATTATACTTTCGCGAAAGCTTGGACACAAAAACCATTATCCAGCCATTGATGTTTTGCAGAGTATATCAAGATGTATGAGTTCGATTGCTGACAAGGAACACAAAAATGTTGCAGGTAAGCTTAAAAATGTGCTTGCGGTATATAGTGATGCAGAAGATTTGATAAACATAGGCGCTTATAAATCAGGCTCCAATCCTGAAATTGATTATGCAATTTCCAAAATAGGAAAGGTGAATGAATTTCTGATGCAGGATGTTGATTCCAAATTTTTGTTTGATGATGAATTGCAAAGCCTTAAGGAAATATTTGAGTAAAGGGTTGTTTGGAAGCGGTGGTTGATGTATGGCAAAATTCATTTACAGAATGCAAAATATTCTTGATATAAAGCTGAAGCTTGAGGACGCGGCAAGGCAGGAGTATGCGGACGCAAGAGTTGCCCTGTCCGTGGAGGAAGATAAGCTTGAGGCTCTTAAAAACAGAAAGGAGCTTTACTATAAAGAATATCAGGAGGCAATTGAGGGAAGTCTTGATTTCCTGAAAATAGAAGAATGCAGCAATGCAATCGATGTTATGAATGGTATTATTCAAGCCCAGCTTGAAGTTGTCAGACAAAAAAGCAAGGAATTAGAAAAGGCAAGACAAAAGCTGGCACAGGTTATGCAGGAGAGAAAAATGCATGAAAGGCTCAAAGAAAAAAAGTTTGACGAGTTTTTAAAAGAACTTTCCGCAGAGGAAAATAAGGAAATAGATCAGGTTGTAAGCTATCAGTTTAACAGTAAAGGTAATACGGAGGATTAAGTATGGCTAAAAAAAACAGGGATACAAACAGTGAAAGTGCTGGTTCAAAAATTGCGGGTGTTATTATAATCATTTTGGCACTCACAACATTTTTGTCAGTTATGGCGCTCCTCATAAAGTGTGATGTGGGAGGCTTTGGAAGCAATGTGCTGCGTCCTATTTTCAAAAATGTTCCAGTTATAAAGGAAATATTGCCGCCGCCTTCGGACGAGGAGGTTGCCATAGAAAGCGACTATCCTTATGACACCTTGGAAAAGGCATTGAACCAGATTAAAATTTTGGATTCTGCTGTGGGAAGTAAGGATGCAGAAATCGTTTCATTGAGTGACAGGGTTAAGGAATTAGAAGCAGAAGTTATAAGACTTTCCCAGTATGAAGCGGATCAAAAAGAATTTGAAGAAGAAAAAAAGAAATTTTATGACGAAGTGGTCTATGGAGAATCGGCACCAGATACCGATACATATATAGAATGGTATAATTCATTGGATGCTGAGTACGCTGAAAAAGTGTACAGAGAGGTCATAAGTGCCAATCAGGTTGACCAGGAGACGAAGGATGTAGCCGCTGCATATGAGGCTATGGATGCAAAGGATGCAGCAGCAATCTTAGAAAAGATGAAAAATGACCTTGATACTGTAGCACTTATTTTAAATAACATGAGTGCTGAATCGCAAGGAAAGATTCTTGCGGAAATGGATCCGGAGTTTGCGGCTCTTGTTTCAAAGAAACTTTTGCCGTAAATATAAACGAACAAAGTGCTTTTGACACTAAAGTTCGAAGATAGGCAGGTTTCGTAAGAAGCGATGTGTCCTATCAAATAAAAATATAGGAAAGGAGGAGAAAATGCGATGATGGCTATATCAACACATGGTATAGGAAGAACAGACATTGGCGTTAATTCTAAACCAAAAGCAGACAAAAAGCAGGAAAAAGCTGCTGATGCGTTTGCCAGCTTTATGAATTTGGCCGCACCACAGCAGTCAAATGACTCATCTGTAAAAGATAAGGCCGTTACCGAAGTTGCTACCGAAACTGTTTCAGGTGTTATCGGCAGTGACAGCACTGCAAATAAAAAAGCAGAAGCTGCATCAGAGCAGGTTGATAAAACGGCTGCTAATGACACGGATGACAATGTGGTTTCCCAAACGGTCAAAAATGATGACAGTAATGTATCAGATGGCACGGATAAGGCCTTAAGCAGTGAAAAAGCAGATAATTCTAATGTGAATGAAGCTTCAGATGCTGACGGTTACGGAGAAGTAATTGATGCTGCGCTGGATGATTTAAAAGAGGCAGTTATGGATTTACTCGGTATTGACGAGGAGAAATTTGATGAGCTTCTTGCCACTATGGGCTTTTCGATCTTTGACCTTATGAAGCTTGAAAATTTAAACAGCTTTGTTCTTGAGGCAGAGGGTGCGACGAATGTAGATTTGCTCGTAAACGAAAATCTGAATACGCTGATGAAAAATGTGGAAAACATGCTTGATAATTTAACCAAAGAGTACGATATAACTGATGTGGAATTATTTATATCGGAAGCAGAGACTGTTTTTGCTGACAGTGCGGTTACAGATATGTTTGAAGCAGCAGTCCAGACGGAAGCTGAAGCAAAAACAGGTGCTGTTAAGGAAGAAGGCAATGGTTTGCCTGAGGCGGCAGACTATGAAGCTGACACAAATCATGAATCAGGTGTAAGAGTAAAGGTTCAGATGGAACAGCAGACAGAAAACCAGCAGTCTGGGGGACATGAGACAGAAAGCTTTCACATGAGTGAAGGACAGACTGGGAAAGGAACTGACCATATCGTATCAAATCTTACACAGGCACTAAATGACATTGCAAATGCAGATGCGGTTTCAGGAACAGAAATATTTACGGATGCGGTTTCGGAAGCTGATATTGTAAGACAGATAATCGATGAGATTGAAGTGGGTATTACAAGAGAAAGTACATCACTTGAGCTTCAACTGAATCCTGAGCATTTAGGAAAGGTTCAGATAAACGTATCTACCAGAAACGGTGTTATGCAGGCACAGATAGTTACCGAATCAGAGGCAGCAAGGCACGCTGTTGAAGCAAGTATTGCAACTTTGAAGGAAGCCTTTGACAATAAGGAACTTAAGGTTGATGCAATTGAGGTTATGGTTGGAACAAGCGATTTCTTTAACGGAAATGCAGAACAGCAGGCAGGTAAAGAAAATAACCAGAGAACAGGCAATTTGAATGGCAGCATGCAGACAGGCTTTATGGATGAGGATGAAGAATCCGCCAGTGAGCTTGAGGCTGAGATGATGCATGTTCAGGGTAACACAGTAAGCTATATGGCTTAACATAAATTAAATGAAGAAAGGAGATGTTACGATGGCAGATTCAGCAGTTAGCGGAATTATAAGCAATTCACACTCTTATATTAAGGGTGCTAAAGGAGAGACACCACAGAATGAGCTTGATAAGGATGCATTCTTGCAGCTTCTTGTAACACAGATGCAGTATCAGGATCCACTTAATCCAGGCGACAGTACAGAGTATATGTCACAGCTTGCACAGTATTCATCACTGGAGGCTACGATGAATATAAGCAACACTCTTGAGAAAGGAAATGCACTGAACCTTGTTGGCGAGTATGTAATTATGAACACAACCAACGCATCAGGAGAGACAGTACAAATTAGCGGTTTGGTTGAGTATGCGACTGTCAAGGATGGAGATGTACTTTTATCTATCAATGATACATACTATCCGGCAGATGATTTGGATTCCGTAGTTGATTACGAGTATTATCTGTTCCTTAAGGATCAGGCTAATAAAGCAGAGCAAGAGGCAGGAAAAGATGACGGTAAGGAATAAGACGGAGATAACAAAGGCTCTGGTGATGTTGACAAGACAGAGTAACTAAGAGGGAGGGGACTTTTATGAATACATTAGATACAAGACTCCTTTCAATTGAACAGGCAACAGGATTATATCTTAATAAAAGCAAGAACAGTATTGAGTATAATCAGGTGGACAGCAAAGCTTCTTTTCAGTCAATTCTTGACAGTAAAGCACAGGAGGAAAATGATTTAAAATTTTCCAAGCATGCAAACCGGCGTCTTGAGAGCAGAAATATAACCCTTTCAGATGACCAGCTCGGAAGACTTAGCGAGGGCGTTGATCAGGCAAGAGGAAAAAGCATAAATGAATCCCTTGTTATGATGGACAATTTGGCATTCATAGTAAATGTTAAAAGCAACACGGTTATAACAGCTATGGAGCAGGGGGAGGAAGCAAACGTATTTACGAATATTGATGGAGCAGTTATAGTTTAGCAGCTGGACCGAAATGAAAATTAGGAAGCTGCAATCCCGGATTGACAGATGGGATTACTGAAAGAATGGAGGTCAATTAATTATGATGAGATCACTTTATTCTGGTGTAGCAGGTCTTAGAACGCACCAGACAAAGATGGATGTAATAGGTAACAACATAGCAAACGTTAACACAATTGGATTTAAGTCGTCATCAACACTTTTTAGGGATGTATTATATCAAACAACATCGAATGCTACTGGAGCAACGGCAACTACAGGTGGTACAAATGCTTCCCAGATAGGTCTTGGTACAAAGATGTCTTCAATACAGACAAACATTACTGATCCGGGTTCAGCACAGAGTACAAATAATCCATATGACCTTATGTTAAACGGATCAAGCTTCTTTGTAGTAAGCAGAGGAGACGGATACTCCTTTACAAAGGTAGGTAACTTCCAGGTTGACGGAGCAGGATGTCTCGTTACAAGTAACGGTTATCAGGTTATGGGATGGCAGGTAGACCCTGAAAGCCCTACCAACATTAAAAAGGATACAGTTTCAGCTCTCTATCCTGAGTCAGTTGCAAATAAAACATCAGCACCTGAGCAGACATCACAGGCATATGTTTCAGGAAATGTAGACCTTAAAGATGAGGATCTTACGTCCGTAGATGGTGCAGCGATTTCTCTTTCCATATACGATGCACTTGGTTACAGCTATACATGTAAATTTAAGCTTACACAGGATCCTGGTGAGGTTGATAAATCTCTTTATAACCTTGAGATTATCTCAATTAAAGATTCAAGAAATGTGGAGATACTTGGTACGGATGATCCGTCAACACCAGGTATTGAAGAAGGCGGATATACTGCTACAATTGGTGACACTGCAAGTATTCAGCTTAAATTTAATGCAAGTGATGGTTCATTTGCATATGTAGGTGCTGCGGGCCAGTCATCGGCATTACTTAAGATAACTCCTTCACAGGCAGGTAAGGCAGATGTATTTACTTCCGTAATCAACGGTGAAGCCGTTGAGGGTATCAACATTGATTTTTCAAAGGTTACAATGTTTGAGTCAGACGGAACTTCAACTGCAAAGCTTGTAAGAGGCTCTGTTCAGGCAGAGGGCGGCGGACGTTCTTCAGGAAAGCTTAAGGATGTCAGCATTGATGAATCAGGTATGATATTTGGTGTATACAGCAATGGTGAGACAAAGCTTCTCGGTCAGATTGCAGTTGCTAACTTTACAAACCCGATGGCACTTGAGGCAATTGGTGACAGCTTATATGTTACCACACAGAACTCCGGTGACTTTGATGGTATCGGTTCTGCCGTAAATGAGGACGGTGGTAAAATGGCACAGGGAGTTTTGGAGATGTCTAATGTGGATTTATCGTTAGAGTTTACTGACATGATAACAACACAAAGAGGTTTCCAGGCTAATTCACGTATTATTACTACATCTGATACGTTGCTTGAGGAGCTTGTAAACCTTAAGAGATAATTAAAGGAATCATTATTTCGATATGATAAAGAATGGGGACATCTTGAAAAAATAATAATCAAGTTGTCTCCATTTTATTTACATATTTTTGTAGACATAAAATTACAAATGTGCTATAATTTCATGGAACCGTAAATGTACATATATTGCATCGGTATTTTTTTATGATATGGCATGCAATCTCGGCAGAGGGGTGTTATTTATGATAGAGGTTACCAGGTTAAAAGGGAAAAAGGTCACCGTGAATGCGGAGATGATAGAAACTATTGAAGAGACACCTGATACGGTTATTACACTTGTTAGTGGAAAAAAACTTATAGTTAATGAAACGTCGGAAGAAGTTGCGAATATGGTTATTAACTATAAGAAAAAAATTTATACATTATAATATATATCAGAGGTGAGATAAAGTGGATATAGCTTCCATAATCGGTCTAGTTGCAGCATTTGCGTTGATGGTATTCGGTATAACAAACGAGAAGGGAATGGGTGCACTTAAATCATTCCTTGATGCTCCGTCGGCACTTATCACATTTGGAGGATCATTTGGTGCCATGCTTGCTACCAATCCATTGGGCGATTTCTTTGCAGGACTTAAGTCGTTTACACTTATATTTAAGACGCCAAAACAGAGTGAGGCGGATACGATAAGATCTATCATTGATTTATCTAATCTTGCGAGAAGAGAAGGCCTTCTTGCACTTGAGGAATCTGCAAATTCACTTGAAGATGAGTTTATGAAAAAAGGCCTTATGCTTATCGTTGACGGTACTGACCCGGAACTTGTAAGAAGCATACTTGAGGCAGAGCTTGTAAACGTAGATGCCAGACATCAGGACAATATCCAATTTTGGAAAGGCCTTGGAGCTATGGGTCCTGCATGGGGTATGATTGGTACGCTTATCGGACTTATAAACATGCTTAAGGATTTGTCTGACCCTGATTCTATCGGACCAAACATGGCTGTAGCACTTGTAACTACACTGTATGGTTCTGTGCTTGCAAACTGGATTTGTTCGCCTGTTTCGGGAAAGCTTACCAAATTGAATGCCAAGGAAATTAAATTAAAGGAAGTTATGATAGAAGGTATCCTGTCTATACAGGCAGGTGAAAATCCTAGAGTAATAGAGGAAAAACTGAAATCATTCCTTTCACCTAAGGAAAGGAAGACTTTCGGTGAAGAGGAAGGCGGTGCTGCTTAATGGCAAAGAGAAAAGAACCACCTGCTGAAGAAGGCTCGCCAGCATGGATGGCGACATTCAGTGACCTTATGAACCTGTTGCTTTGCTTCTTCGTATTGCTATTTGCAAGTTCAACAATGGATGAAGGCAAGATACAAAAGATTGCGGCTTCGTTTGACAATATAACATTTAATGTGTTGAATGATGGTTCCGTTTCGCTGGTTGATGGTGACATGCTTTCCGGAGGCGTAACGCAGATACCGGATATCAATAGTATATTAAGTGAGGCGGGAAAAAACATAGAGGGTGAAACTGGTGACCAAAGCGTATCGTCAAGAAGTGATGCTGAACGGTTATCAGATGATGAGCTGAAGGAAGAATATGAAAGCCGCGGCGAGGAACAGTCTGAGGAAATGTATGAGGAGATTGTCCAAAGTGCGGAATCATATAGAATAGACACTGTTATCGAGATTGATTATACGTCGCAGTACGTTGAGTTGGAGTTGAACGGTTCCGTATTGTTTGAATCGGGAAGCGCAAAGATAAAAGATGACTCAAAGATGTTTTTGCAGAAAATTGCCAGTATACTTACTAAATACAGATATTGTATAATTGAGATAGAAGGACATACGGACAATGTTCCTATTTCAACGTCAAGCTTTGAAAATAACAGAGAGCTTTCGGCGGAACGTGCAAGGAGTGTATATGAGTATATTATGGAGCAGGAAAACTTTATAGATTCAAATATGAAGATTACCGGATATGGTGACAGTAAGCCTATCGCTTCGAATGCAACAGAGGAAGGAAGATCTAAAAACCGAAGAGTTTCAATAAAGATTTATAATCCGCAGAACTCTCAGTAAATAGACTATTATTAAATTAAGGAGAAACGATTTATGAGAAAAAATCTTATTACGGTGCTTATATTAGCAATATGTGTAATAAATCTTGTGCTTACCATAATTATGTTTTTTGCGTTTATGCCATCTGCGGCAAAAACAAATAAGTTAATTGCCGATATCTCTGAGGTGCTGGATATTGAACTGGCTTCACAGAAATCTGAAAATGGTGGAAATGTTGATGTGGGTAACCTTGCACCATTCCAGTTAGAGCAGGGAAATCCTATCAATCTTGTAGCAGACGGCTCAGATAAGTCACATGCTCTTCAGTATGGAATTACAATAAATCTTGATAAGACGGCAAAGGATTACAGTAAGACACAGGAGAATCTTGCACAGTCAACTGCGGTTGTGTATGACATGACCCGTGATATTGTTGGACAGTATACATATGAACAGGTTATAGATGTAGACGTTCAAAGAGAAATAAAGGAAAAGCTTCTTGCATCCCTTAAGGAATATTATGGAACAGAGTGTATTTATTCTATTAATTTCTATAATTGGGTAGCACAGTAGCCACTATGAGCTGAGGGAGGTGAGGATATGTCAGACGTACTCTCACAAAATGAAATAGACAGCCTGTTAAAGCAGCTTAGCTCGGGTGAACTGGATGTTGGGGATATAGAAGATACCACTAGTGTTAAGGTTAAGGATTATGATTTTTCCAGACCTGCTAAATTCTCAAAGGAGCATCTTAGAACTCTTGAGATTATATTTGAACACTTTGGCAGACTGCTGAGCAGTAATCTGCCGGCATATTTTAGAAAAAATGTTCAAGTTGAGATAATGAACTCGGAGGCAATTACCTACCAGGAATTTTCTAATGCTTTATCGAATCCGGTACTGTTGGGCGTTGTAAATATGGCTCCGTTAGGCGGAAACATAATATTAGAAATGGCAACCAACATAGGCTATGCTATTATAGACAGAATGCTTGGAGGAATGGGAGAACCGCTGGTCAAAACCAGAGAGTTTTCCGAGATAGAAATATCTATCCTAGAGAGAGTATTTAACATAATAATCGATTTGTTGCGTGAACCGTGGGGAAATGTTGTGGAGATAGCACCGTATTTGGAGCGTATAGAGACCAATTCACAGTTTGCCCAAATTATTTCACCGACAGAAATGATTGCCATAATTACCATAAACATTAATGTAGGTGGTATTGAGGGACTTATGAATGTCTGTCTTCCATATATCACGCTCGAGGATGTTATGGATAAGTTGAACACCAAATATTGGTTTGCAACGATGCAGGATAAAGATGAGCAAAATTATGCAGAGCTTATTGAAACTGCAATTAATAAGGCACTTATTCCTATATCGGCAGAGCTGGGCAGGAGTACAATTATGGTTATGGATTTTATTAATCTTCAAGTTGGAGATATAATTAAATTAGATAAAAAAATTGAAGATGAGCTTGATATTTATGTAGGTAATATAGTAAAATTTAAAGCGTTACCAGGTTCGTCTGAAAGAAATTATGCAGTAAAAGTCACAGAAATAATCAGAGAGGAGGAATAAAGTAGATGGACGGAATGCTATCTCAAGAGGAGATAAATGCTTTACTTGGTGGTGTGTCGGATGATGATTCCGGTCCAACTGATGTAGGAGGTATTACCTTATCTGATGATGAAAAGGATGCCATTGGGGAAATATCCAACATCTGTATGGGTACAGCGGCAACAACCCTTTATTCCTTGGTAAACCAAAAGGTTGTCATTACCACTCCTGTAGTAAAGATAACGAATTGGGAGGATTTAACAGGAAGTTATGCGAAACCTTGTGTATTCATAAACATATTCTATAGGGAAGGCATTGACGGAAATAACGTCTTAATTTTAAAAGAAGATGACGTTAAAATTATTACAGATTTGATGATGGGAGGAGATGGTCTGAATCCTGCCGATGAGCTCTCAGAGATTCATTTGAGCGCAATATGCGAGGCTATGAACCAGATGATGGGATCATCAGCGACATCACTTTCATCCATGTTGAACCGTAAGGTTGATATCAGCCCTCCAGAAGCCGATTTGGTGGATATGGCAGGGGAAATTGATACAGACAAAGTTTCACAGTTTATGACTGGTGAATTTGCTCAGGTAACCTTCAGAATGACCATCGGAGATCTTGTAGACAGTACGATTATGCAGCTTTATCCATTGGATTTTGCAAAAGAGCTTTATAGTATATTTAGTACTGACGATAATAACAAGAAAGAGGAGACAGGAAGTGCTCCGACTGCTGCACCGCAGCCATCACCAGCTCCTGCTGTACCACAACCGGAGCCGCAACAAAGTCAGCCGATGGGAGGACAACAAATGATGGGCGGACAGCCAATGATGAATCAGCCAATGATGGGTATGCCGATGATGGGTGGACAGCCGATGATGGGTATGCCAATGATGGGCGGACAGGATGTAAATGTTCAAAATGTTCAGTTCCAGGCATTTAATCCGATTGTTAATCCTGCATTACAGCAGGAGAACATAGATTTAATAATGGATGTTCCTTTGGAGGTTTCTGTTGTATTAGGCAGAACGAGAAAATCGATAAAAGAAATTCTCGAATTTTCTCCGGGTACAATTATTGAATTAGATAAGCTTGCAGGTGAGCCGATAGATGTAATGGTTAACCAGAAGCTTGTAGCAAAGGGTGAAGTTGTAGTTATCGAAGAAAGCTTCGGTATACGAATCACAGAAATTATTAAGGAAAAAATGTAAAAAAGGAGAATAAATTATGGCAAAGAGTATACTTATATGCGATGATGCAGCATTTATGAGAATGATGATTAAGGACATTTTGGTAAAAAATGGTTACAACGTCGCTGGTGAGGCGGAAAATGGTGCTAAGGCAGTTGAAAAGTACGCTGAAACTAAGCCGGACCTGGTATTGATGGATATCACCATGCCTGAGATGGATGGTATACAGGCCCTTAAGAAGATTAAGGAAAGCGATCCAAATGCAAGTATTGTTATGTGTTCTGCAATGGGACAGCAGGCTATGGTTATTGAGTCTATTCAATCAGGAGCAAGAGATTTTATAGTTAAGCCTTTCCAGCCTGAAAGAGTTCTTGAGGCTGTTAAGAAGGCAGTTGGTTAAATATGGCAATATTACTCACGGGTAGTATGAGTGGTCAGACAATTTGGCAGTTTATAAAGCTTATATTGATATTTGTTGTAATACTTATTTTGGCTTATTATGCAACAAGATTTGTGGCAAAGTACCATAGTAATTCTCTTGTTGGGAAAACAGGTCTTAAAATTGTTGAATCGATGAGTGTAGGAAACAACAAATTTATTGTGATTGCACAAATTAATGGCTCATATTATGCACTTGGGGTAGGAAAAGATGAAATAACTTTTATAGATAAATTATCTGATTATACCCCCTGTGTCTCTGACAACGAAATTACAGGAGACGGCTCAAAAAAGAGCTTTAAGGATGTGCTATCGCAGTTTACCGGTAAATCGAGGCAGGGAAGTGACGAGGATAATAAGTCTGATGGTTCGTAAAGGGCAGCCCTTGGATTTTAATAGTGGTCTGCCCATTAGAATTTAATTTAGTGCGTTAATTACGCATGATAAAAGTAGGTTTTAGAATGAAACATAAGAAGCTTTGCAAATTTTTATTATTATTTGTTATTGCTGTCGTTGTTATATTTTCAGGTACAAGTTCATATGCTACGGGTTTAACCCCGGAAACTGACCCTGAGGAGGGTATAGAAACGGGCATCGATGATGATGACGGGTTTTCTGCCGGTCTTACTTTTAACTCTAATTCCGACGAAACTACCCTTTCCGGAACTCTTCAGTTGTTGTTGGTTATTACGGTGATTTCAATAGCTCCGTCAATATTAGTTATGGTGACATCCTTTACAAGGATAATCGTTGTTCTTCATTTTTTGAGAACCGCCATAGGCACACAGTCCTCGCCACCAAATAATGTATTGATTGGGCTCTCGTTATTTTTAACCTTTTTTATTATGGCACCGGTTTTTAATAACGTAAAAACACAAGCATTGGACCCTTTAGCAGCGAATGAAATAACCCAGTCTGAGGCGATAAGCAATGGCATAAAGCCAATCAGGGAATTTATGATGGATCAGGTTCGCCAGGATGACCTTCGTCTATTTATGGATATAGCCAAGATTGATATGGTTGAAACATTGGATGATATTCCAATTACTGTTGTTATTCCGGCATTTATTATCAGCGAGCTTCGGGCGGCATTTATAATCGGATTTTTAATTTATATTCCGTTTATTGTTATTGATATGGTTGTGTCATCCGTGCTTATGGCAATGGGTATGATGATGTTACCGCCTACAACGATATCCATGCCTTTCAAAATATTGTTGTTTATATTAGCGGATGGATGGAATCTTGTCATAGGTCAGCTTGTTATGACGTTTAACTTGTGACGTGTGTAAAATATATGAGATTCCGATTAAGGACGAAGAGGTGAGTGTCAGTGAGTACAGGAGATGTCATAGATGTTGCTGTTCAGGCTATATGGCTTGTTATAAAATGTAGTGCACCAATGCTTTTGGTGTCACTTATAATTGGTCTTGCAATCAGTATATTCCAGACTGTAACATCAATACAGGAACAGACGTTAACATTTGTGCCTAAAATGCTCTCTATATTTCTTACACTGATAATATGTGGTGATTGGATTATGAGTAATATATCTCAGTTTATTCAGGATCTTTATAGCCGGTTTGGAGATTTTGTGAGGTAGTGCCATGGAGTTAACAATATCTACCTTGACATTGGAAGCTTTTTTATTGGTTGTTGTGCGTACAGGATGTTTTGTTGCCACTGCACCATTGTTTAGTCACAGAAGTATTAATGCCAGGTTAAGGGTTTTGATTGGTGTTTGTATATCCTTAGCCATTTTTTCTTCCATGAGTATTGGACTTCCGGTGTATGATTCGGTTTTGGGATATACTTTTTTGGTTTTAAAAGAAGCTGTTGTAGGACTGTCGCTTGGTTTTGTGGCAAGGCTTGTCATGTCAACGCTTGTGCTGGCAGGGGAATTTATAGACAGGGAAATAGGTTTTACCATGTCTTCAGCGTTTGACCCAAATACAGGAGCAATGGTAACTATAACGGCAGAATTATATGATAAGTTAATTTATTTAGTAATTGTTATTACGGGTATGCATCATTATATATTACGGGCAATTGCGGAAACCTTTGAGCTTATTCCGGTTGGCAGTGTCAGCTTGAATTTGCCGGCTGTTTATGTAAGTGTGGTATCATTTATTGTACAGTATTTTACGATTGGGTTTAGAATTGCCATGCCAATTTTTTTGGCTGCGGTAATGTTGAATGTTATTTTAGGCATACTTACCAAAAGCTCACCGCAGATGAATATGTTTGCAATAGGTATGCAGCTTAAGGTTATTGTAGGAATGCTTACATTGACGATAACAATAATGTTCGTCCCGAATATTGCAAGTTATCTAGTGGATAGAATGCAGGATATGTTAAGCTCACTGATAGGTGGATTGTGACATGGAATTATACTCTGATTCCCGAATAAAATATGATCTTCAGTTCTTTGCGGAACAGAATGGTGAGAAAACAGAGGAGCCGACCGCCAAGAAAATCGAGGATACCAGAAAAGAGGGACAGGTTGCTAAAAGTAAGGAAATTTCAACAGCGTTTTCACTTTTGGCTCTTTTTATATCTTTAAAGGTATTTATGGGTTTTCTAGGTGAACGGATGGTAAATGTTTTCTTTACGTTTTGGAAGGAAATGTCAATTTATCCCAACGATGTTTTTAATTCAGTCAAGGTATGGCAGATTATGCTGAGTGCCCTGGTTTACATTTTGATTACCTGCCTTCCGTTTTTGCTTATTGCATTTATAGTGGCATTTGCATCGCAGAAAGTCCAGATTAAATGGATGGTTACTGCAAAGCCATTAAAACCTAAGTTTAGTAAAATGAATCCCATAAGCGGATTTAAAAGAATGTTTTCAAAACAGGCAGTGTTTGAACTTCTTTTATCGATTTTAAAGATAGCTATATTTTCGGCTGTCTGTTATTCTGTTGTAAAGGACAATGTGGGTATTGTCATGACCCTTTACGACTATGAAATTAGAGACTGTCTTGTAGTTTTGTACGACCTTGTATTTGAGCTTGGCATGAAAATCTCTCTTGTGTATATTGTTATCAGTCTTGCTGATTACATATTCCAAAGATGGAAGCACAAGAAGGATATAAAGATGACAAAGCAGGAAGTGAAGGATGAGTATAAAAATCAGGAAGGAGACCCTAAGGTTAAGAGTCAGCAGAGACAGCGAATGCAGCAGGCTTCTAGAAGAAGAATGATGCAGAGTATTCCTGAAGCAGATGTAGTTATAACAAATCCTACCCATTTTGCGGTAGCCCTTAAATACGACAATACGGAAAATATGGCACCGATTGTAACGGCGAAAGGAGCCGACTATCTTGCCTTTAAAATAAAGGATATAGCAAAAGAAAATAATGTAGAAATTGTTGAAAATAAACCACTTGCCAGAATGCTGTATGCCAACGTTGATATCGGAAGGGAAATTCCCCCTGAGCTTTATCAGTCAGTGGCAGAAATTTTAGCATATGTGTATGGTATAAAAAATAAAGCCGGTTAAGTTTGACTAATGATGTGACACCGGAGAAAGGAGACTTGGTAAAATGATGAGACGAAATGACCTGTTCTTAGGAATATACTTACTTGCAGCAGTTATATTCTTTATTATTCCTATGCCTGCACAGTTGTTGGATGTGCTCATCCTGTTTAACATTTCCATGTCTCTTATTATAGTATTTAACTGTCTGTTTACAAAAGAAACATTGAATATGTCAGGCTTTCCGACATTACTTTTGTTTACCACAATATTTAGAATATCTTTGAATGTTTCCTCTACAAGACTGATACTTACTACTGGTGACCCGGGACAGGTTATTGAGGTTTTTGGTTCCTTCGTAGGAGGAGGAAGCCTTGTTATCGGTGCAATTATCTTTATTGTACTGATTATTGTTCAGATGATGGTTATAAACAAAGGTTCTGAGAGAGTTTCAGAAGTAACTGCAAGATTTACACTGGATGCTATGCCGGGTAAACAGATGGCAATTGACGCAGATCTTAATACGGGAGCAATCACGGACCAGGAGGCGATTGCTAGACGTGAAAAGATACAGGCGGAGTCAGCGTTCTTCGGAGCTATGGATGGTGCTTCGAAATACGTTAAGGGAGATGCTACCGCAGGTCTTATTATTACACTTATCAATGTTATCGGTGGAATTGTTATTGGTATGACCTCTATGGGGCTTACTATTTCAGAGGCATTAAATAAATTCGTAATACTTACAATTGGTGACGGCCTGGTATCACAGATTCCGTCCATGCTGATATCTCTTTCAACAGGTATTCTTGTAACAAAGGCGTCCAAGGA
Organism: uncultured Lachnospiraceae bacterium; assembly: GCA_947652735.1. GTDB lineage: Bacteria > Bacillota > Clostridia > Lachnospirales > Lachnospiraceae > Coprococcus_C. Next base: position 59,808 of record CANTEG010000007.1, read on the forward strand.
AGAAAATATAGGTGATATCCTGATAGGGCAGTTGTTCAGTATACCGAAGGTGCTTCTCATGGTTGGTATTACTATGATTACACTTGGACTTGGGACACCACTGAATCCTGTATTTTGCTGTGCCTATGGTATTTTGTTTATCATTCTTTCCTTTGCTATCAAGGGTACGCAGGAGGAGGCTGCCATTAAGGAGGAAGTAGAGGAAGAGGAGATACAGGCAGACGAGGTGAGAAGGCATGAAAATGTTAATTCACTTCTTCAGGTTGACCCTATTGAATTGGAGTTTGGTTATGGTATAATACCGTTAGCGGATGTAAATCAGGGAGGTGACCTCCTTGACAGAGTTGTTATGATAAGAAGGCAGATTGCATTGGAGCTTGGTGCAGTGGTACCTATTATAAGACTTCGTGACAACATTCAGCTTAATCCGAACCAGTATATCATAAAGATAAAAGGAATACAGGTTAGTGAGGGCGAAATACTTTTTGACCACTATATGGCGATGAATCCGGGATATGTGGAGGATGAGATAACGGGAATTCCTACATTTGAACCTGCATTTCATCTGGAGGCCATGTGGATTACGGAATCACAGAGGGAGCGTGCTGAGTCACTTGGCTATACGGTTGTAGACCCACCTTCAATTATAGCTACACATTTGACGGAGGTAATAAAAGAGCATCTTGACGAGCTTCTCAACAGACAGGATGTTCAGAATCTTATCGATAACATTACGGAGACCAACAAGACTCTTGTGGATGAGCTGGTACCGAAACTTCTTGGTGTTGGTGATATTCAAAAGGTATTGCAGAATCTCCTTAAGGAGGGCATTTCAATCAGAGATCTCGTTACAATTTTTGAGACTCTTGCAGATTATGCCGCCACATCAAGAGATACAGATATACTTACGGAGTATGTGCGTCAGTCATTAAGGCGTGCAATATCTAACAAATACTTTGGAGATGAGGAACTTACTACAGTAATTACCCTCGACCCTAAGGTGGAACAGATGATTATGAATTCTGTTAAGCAGACAGAGCAGGGAGCGTATATCGCCCTTGATCCGGCAGTTACAAAGGAAATATTAAATTCCACGGAAGTGGAGCTTAAGAAGCTTGAGAATAAAGGACAGGCACCTATTATTATTACATCTCCTATTGTGAGAATGTACTTTAAAAAACTGACAAGCGAATATTTTAAGGATTTGATTGTTATTTCTTACAATGAGATTGACTCAAATATTGAACTCAAGTCCGTGGGAGTGGTGACTATAAATGATAATTAAAAAATTTGAGGCACAAACAGAAAAAGAAGCTACATTGATGGCAAGAGAGGAGCTTGGACCAGAGGCTATCGTTATGAACATAAAAACGATTAAGCCTAAGGGGATTTTTAAACTCTTTAAGAAAAATAAAGTGGAGCTTACCGCTGCTATTGACGATAATGTAAATGAGAAGAAAAGTGTAGCTCCTGAAAGACCAGTAACCTCAGATACAAAGAGTGAGTATTATAGATTTGGAAATGTTTTTGCTAATTCTGATAATGAATATGCAGATGAGGCAAAAAATGCAATTGAGGAAAAGATAAATAATATAGCGAAGCTTTTAGAACAGCAGGTTTCAGTAGCTAAGGCAGGAGAAGCTTCCGACACGGAAAAGAAGGAAGAAAAAGCAGCAGATTCATCTGAGGGTGATGCACCTGAAGAGGAGGAACAGGGAAATAAGGTGGTTGAGCTTATACGCAATCAGCTTATAGAAAATGAATTGTCAGAAAAACATGTTGATGCTATCATTGACGAGCTTGAGCTATCAAATGATGAACAGCCCCTTGATAATGTTTTATCTAAAATTTATCAGAAAATTGTTCTTAAGCTAGGAGAAATAGATAATTTAAAGGCCGATGAAAATAACCCTAAAATAGTATTTTTTGTGGGTAGCACAGGCGTGGGAAAAACCACAACAATGGCAAAGCTTGCTTCAAAATATAAGCTTGAAGAGAAGCTTGATATTGTCATGTTTTCTGTTGATACATACAGAATTGCTGCAATTGACCAGATAAAAACATACGCAAATATAATCAATACTCCTATGGAAGTAGTTTATACACCTGAGGAGATGAAAAACCTTGTGGAAAAATACAAGCAGTGTGACCTTATATTTGTGGATACCGCAGGACGTTCCCATAAAAATAATGAGCAGAAAAACGATTTGGCATCCATTATTGATGCTGTAAAGGATTACGAAAAAGAGATATATCTTGTTGTAAGTGCAACAACAAAATACAGTGACTTAAAGAGTATTGCAAAAACATATGAAGAAATGTTTGATTACAAGCTTATTTTCACAAAGCTTGATGAGACAAGAGGTTTAGGAAATATACTGAATTTGAAGCTTGATATGAATAAACAGCTTTCTTATGTCACATGGGGACAAAATGTTCCTGACGACATAGGAAGTCTTAATCCTCAGGTAATAGCGAAAAAACTATTAGGAGGTACTGAATGATGGATCAGGCTTCTAAATTAAGACAATTGGTTGATGAGGGAAATGTTATATCCAATGCCCGTGTTATCACTGTCACAAGTGGAAAAGGTGGTGTCGGAAAAACAAGCATTTCCGTTAATTTGGCTATGGAGCTTACAAAGCGTGGAAAAAAGGTCATTATTTTTGATGCTGATTTTGGTCTTGCCAACGTGGAGGTTATGCTAGGTATAAGACCAAAGTACAATCTTCTTGACTCCATATATAACAATAAGTCCATGGAGGAGATTATTACTCCGGGACCAGGGAACATAGGCTTTATATCAGGAGGTTCTGGTGTTTCTGAGCTTGCCACCTTAAGCAATGATAACATAAAGCTTTTGGTATCAAAGCTTACACAGCTTGACTCTATGTGTGATGTTCTTATTATTGATACAGGTGCAGGAATAACAGATTCCGTTATGGAGTTTGTCCTTGTAAGCCCTGAAGTTATACTTGTGGTTACACCTGAGCCGACATCAATAACAGATTCATATTCACTCCTAAAGGTACTTAGAAGAAAGAATCGGTTTGACCCTTTGTGTAAAACAATCAATGTAATTTCAAACAGGGTGACACATAAAGATGAGGGGATTGAGATATACAATAAGATAAATACCGTTTCCTCAAAGTTTTTGGGAACGAATCTGAAGTACTTAGGTGCAGTACCACATGACAAGAATGCATCGATTGCGGTTATTGAACAAAGGCCTATTGTGGAGGCTTATCCTGATTCACCGGTGTCAAAATCCATAGCAAATATCGCATCAAAACTGTTTGATGATGATAGAAATGATTATGACAAAAGACAGGGTATAGCAAAGGTATTTCATAACTTTATTAAGTCAAAAAGAAAAAAATAATTTCAAAAAAGAAAGGGACGATTATGGGAATTGCTGTCGGTAATAAAATTGAATTGGTTAAGCTGGAGCAGATTATTAAAAATGATAGAGACAGAAAAGTATATGTAAGTAAAATATACGATTTTCTTTCATCCGATACTCTTCAAATAGCTATGCCGATATATGATGGAAAAATAGTGCCGTTGCCTGTTGATGAAAAGTTTTCGGCATGTTTTTATACAGATACGGGATTATTACAGTGTAATGTTTTGATTACGTCAAGATACAAAAGCGGAAATTTGTTTTTCTGCGAGGTACTTATGCTCGATGAATTGGCTAAGCTGCAAAGAAGGGACTTTTACAGATATAAATGTTCCATGGGGGCACAAATCAGGGTTGTTTCAGATAATGAATATGAGACAGGGGTTCCCGAGGATATAACAATTACAGAGGATGACTTGGAATGGCAGGTAGCAAGATTTATTGATATCAGCGGCGGCGGTGCCAAAATTATACAAAAAGAGCATTTGGAAAAAAATGAGATTGTAAAGATTCGGTTTGAGTTGGTTGTTGTTGATGAAGTATTCAAATTTAGTTTATTTGCACGTGTATTAAGCAGTCTTTTGATGGACGGACGGACTGATATATATGAGCAGCGTCTTGAATTTATGAAAATAACCAAGGATGACAGGGATAAGATAATAAAGTATATCTTTGAAAGTGAACGTGTTGCAAGAGCAAAAGGATATAGATAAAATGAAAAAAATATTAATTGTTGATGACTCTGCACTTATGAGAAGAGTCATGTCTGATATAATTAATAAGACAAACGAATATAGAGTCGTTTACTCAGCATGTAATGCACTTGAAGCATTGGATTATCTGACGGTAAAAAACGATGTCGATGCCATCATATGTGATTTAAATATGCCTAAAATGTCAGGACTGGAATTTCTTAAGGAGATGACCAAAAGAAACAGTACGATTCCGGTTATTATTTTCAGTTCCAGCGAGGACACAAGGGAGACTATCACGGCACTTGAGCTTGGTGCTATTGAGTTTATTAAGAAACCGTCCGGCAGACACGAGAGTGAGGATGAATTCTTTAAAAGAAGAATACATAATGCACTTTTTGTAGCAACAGAGCTTAAGCAAAAGAACGATATTATTACTGTTTCTCCTGAACAGTTTGAAAAAGAGCATGAGAAAAAGGCGGTTGAGTTAAAAAAGAGTAACAAGTCCCTGGACAAAAATACAGGTAACAAGCTTGTTGCCATTGTGTGTTCAACAGGAGGCCCGAAGGCTCTCCAAAATGTTTTACCGAAGCTTCCGTCAAATCTTGATGCGCCGGTACTGATTGTCCAGCATATGCCGGCAGGATTTACAAATTCTTTATCTTCAAGGCTGAATGATTTGAGTGAAATTCAGGTGAAAGAAGCAGAAGAAAACGAAAAGTTGAAAAAGGGCGTTGTATATATTGCCAAGGGCGGAACACATCTTACGGTTAAATCCGTCAATAATGCCCACAAAATCGTTTTTGATGATACGCCTCCAATCGGAGGACTGAAACCTTGTGGAAACATTATGTATTTTAGCTTATGTGATGTTTCTTATGATGAAATAATTTGTGTTGTCTTAACAGGTATGGGTGCCGATGGCACCAGCGGAATATCGGAACTATCAAGAAAGAAAAAAATATATGTTATAGCGCAGGATGAATATTCAAGCACAGTTTATGGCATGCCAAGGGCCATATATGAGAAAGGTCTTACGGATTATGTATGTGGGTTAGATGAAATTGCCGACGCTATTTCAAAGAAAGTGGGGGTACGTTAATGGACTTAAGTCAATACCTGGAGATATTTATTGACGAGACAAAAGAACATTTACAGACATTAAATGATCAGGTTCTGATTCTTGAATCTGAGCCGGAGAATATTGATACTGTAAATGAAATATTCAGAGCTGCACATTCATTAAAAGGTATGGCAGGTACTATGGGTTTTAAGAGGATGCAGAGACTTACACATGACATGGAAAATGTTTTCTCTGAGATAAGAAACGGAAAGCTTAATGTAAATGCCGATATGGTTGATATTGTGTTTAAGTGTCTGGATGCCATTGAAGGATATTTAACATGTATAATTGAAACGGCTGATGAGGGAACTGAGGATAATGAGGAGCTTATCGGTCTTCTTAATGATGCATTAAATGATACATCAGAAGAAAAGGCACCTGCAAATGAAGCGAAGCAGGAGGCGAAAGCAGAGGAGTCCACAGAAAAGGCGGATGGGAATGCAGGAAATGATAAAAGAAAGTTCTTAGCTGTTCCTATTGCTGATTTTGAGAAAAATGCCATGAGTGAGGCGAAGGCAAAAGGACTTAATGTATATGCGACTACTGTTTATATTCAGGAGTCCTGTCTTCTTAAGGCAGCAAGGGCGTTTTTGGTATTTAAAGGAATTGAAGGTAAGGGTGAAGTGATAAAGTCTGTCCCAAATGCCCAGGATATAGAGGACGAAAAGTTTGATTTTGATTTCTCAATGTTCATTGTATCGGAGAGTTCTCTCGATGAAATTAAAAATATTATTGAAAGTGTGTCTGAGATAGAAGAGGCAGTTATAGAGGAATTTAATATTCCTGATGAGGTTCAGGAGACAACACCAAAGGTTAATGAAGTGAAACCGTCTGATGAGCCAAAGAAAGAGACTGTTGAGAAAAAAGAAGAGAAAAAGGCACCTGCAAAGACAGGCGGAAAGCCGGTTGTAAACCGTTCAGTAAGAGTTGATATAGATAAACTGGATGATTTGATGAATTTGGTATCAGAGCTTATTATAGCTAAAAACGGACTTGTTTCCGTTACTGGTGTTGCAACAACCCAGGATCAACAGTTTAATGAACAGATAGAATATTTGGAGAGAGTTACCACAAATCTTCATGAGTCTGTTATGAAAACAAGAATGGTGCCAATTGAGAGTGTAGTCAACAGATTCCCGAGAATGATAAGGGACTTGTCTAAAAAGCTGAACAAGGAAATGGAGCTTATTATGACAGGTGAGGATACAGAGCTTGACAGAACGGTTATTGATGAGATTGGTGACCCGCTTATGCATATGCTTAGAAATGCCGCAGACCATGGTTTGGAATCCACAATCGATAGACTGAAAATTGGTAAGCCGCAGGTAGGTACAATAAGACTGGATGCATATCAGGATGGAAACAATGTTACCATTGAGGTATCGGATGACGGTGCCGGAATAGATGTAGAAAGAATTAAGCAAAAAGCAGTAGACAAGGGAGCCATAACAGAGGAGCAGGCAGAGTATATGTCTGAAAAGGATGCGGTGGATTTATTGTTCCAGCCTGCATTCTCGACTGCAGAAAAAATCTCCGATGTTTCAGGACGAGGCGTAGGACTTGATGTTGTTAAGAACAAGATTGAGGGACTTGGCGGTGACGTTGAGGTAGACTCAAAGCTTGGAGAGGGAACAACATTTATTGTAAGGCTTCCGCTTACCCTTGCAATTATCCAGGCATTAATGGTTGATGTATGCGGAGAAAAATATGCACTTCCGCTTAATTCCATTGTTACGATTGAGGAAATACTTCCTGAAGATATCAAATATGTACATACGAAGGAAGTGATTAACCTAAGAGGCTCGGTTATTCCACTTGTAAGATTGAGTGAAGTTCTTGATGTGGAACCGGTAGAGACCGAGGATGATGAGCTTAACGACGAAGGGCTTGTGGTTGTAATTGTTAAAAAGGGCGACAAGCAGGCAGGACTTGTAATTGACAGACTGCTTGGACAACAGGAAATCGTAATTAAGCCACTGGGAAAATTCATACATGTTCCAAGGTTAATAAGTGGTGCTACAATTCTTGGAAATGGTGAGGTGGCACTTATCATTGATTCAAATACATTAGTTTAGGAGGGACTTTATGGATACAAATATATCAAGTGTCAATACAAAACAGTATATTATATTAAGATTTGACAGTGAGCAATATGGCATTGACATATCTTATATAGATAATATTGTAAGATTACAGTCTATAACAAGAGTTCCTCATACACAGCCTTATTTTTTGGGTATTATAAATCTTCGTGGAGAGATTATACCTGTTATGAGTATGAGAAGAAAATTTGAGCTTCCTGATGTGGACAATACAAATTTAACGCGTATACTTATAATTAAAGCTGAGGGGAATGCAAAGATAGGAATTCTTGTTGACGAGGTGAGAGAGGTTGTTACTCTTGCGGAGGAAGACATCGAAAAGCTTACTGCTGATGACACGAGAGCATATCTTACAGGTGTCGGTAAGCATAATGATACACTTATTTCACTACTTAACATTAGTGGCTTAATTTCAGATATTGATAATGAGTAAAGGAGGTCGTTTATGGGAGATGGAAAAGAAAAAATTTCAGACAATGCTAGAAATGCTTTATCAGAGCTTGGTAACATAGGTGCTGGAAATGCAGCAACATCTCTTTCCGTATTATTATCAACGAAATTGGTTATGTCACCACCACACGTTGATATATACGATTTTAATGCATTAGAGAATATTGTCGGCGGACCCGACGCAACTGTTGTTGGAGTGCTGAGTTTAGTATCGGGAGATATGGATGCAATGCTTCTGTTTATACTTGGTGTTGAAGACGCAAAGAATCTTGTCGGTCAGCTGATGGATGAAAATACAGATTGGAGCTCAGAGATGGGGATGTCGGCTATTAGTGAAATAGCAAATATCCTTATAGGATCATATGTTGCATCTTTGGAAACACTATCAGGATTAAAAATCCGGTATGGACAGCCGTCTCTTTGTGTTGATATGGCAGGATCGATTTTAAGTGTTCCGTGTATTGAATTCGCTAAGATAAGTGATAAGGCACTTTTGATTAATTCACAGTTTATTGTTGGAGACAAGGAGATAAATGGATTTATAATGATGGTTTCTGAAATGCATTCATATGACGTACTGCTTAATAAGCTCGGAATAGGAGGCATTAATGGCTAAATCAATAGTCGTTGGGATAGCAGATATGAATGTATGCAAGGCACCGGACACAATTACTACAATTGGGTTAGGTTCCTGTATAGGAATTGTTTTATATGACAGAATATCAAAGATTTCAGGGTTAGTACATATAATGCTACCTGACAGTACCAAAATAAAACAAAATCAAAATAAATTAAAATTTGCGGATACCGGGATAGAAGAACTGGTAAAAAAGCTCAATTCAATGGGCGTGGGAACCGCTTTCCTCTGTGCTAAAATAGCAGGAGGGGCAAAAATGTTTAGTTTTGCATCATCAACCTCCGATTTGGGGTCTATCGGAGATAAGAACATTGTAGCAGTAAAAAGAAAGCTGATGTCACTCGGAATAAGAATAGAGGCGGAGGATGTAGGCTTAAATTACGGTAGAACAATAGTATTTGACCCTGAGACGTGTCAGCTTACGGTTACCAATGTAGGTAGGGACAAAAAAATTATATAATAAGGAGTTGCTTTGTTTTGAATAAAAATGAGAAGTACAAGTATGCAAGGGCATTTATTGTGTTGATGGCAGCTCTGGTCACACTGCTTTTAAATTTAAAGTATAATAGAGAACTGCTTGAATCATTAATTATTCTGCTTATTGTTATTGTAATATTTATGGTTATTTCATCTATAGCTCTTACTCTTATAGATAAAATAGCAAACATGACTGAGACGGTTGTTATTAAAGAAACACTTTCCGGTGATGAGGAAACAGAAGAGGAGAATGACAGGGAAGAAAATTAATAAAAGGGGTAGACTATGGCTATGTTGGATAACAAGGAGCGATTGTGGATTGAGTACAGTCATTCAAGAGACAGCGTTTTAAGAGAACAAATTATAATTGAATATGTTCCCCTGGTTAAATTAGTAGCCGGCAGATTAAGCATTTATCTCGGCTCAAATGTTGAATATGACGATTTGGTAAGCTATGGAATATTTGGATTGATTGATGCTATCGATAAGTTTGATTATGGAAAAGGGATTAAGTTTGAAACTTATGCAAGCCTGAGAATCAGGGGGGCAATTTTAGACCAAATCAGAAAACTTGACTGGATACCTCGTTCGGTCAGACAAAAGCAAAAGGCTATTGATGCAGCAATCAAGAAGCTGGAGACTGAAAAGGGTTCCTCTTATACAGACGAAGATATAGCAAAAGAATTAGGAATCACTGAGGATGAATATGTAAACTGGCAGGGACAGACAAACATATCAAATATATCTTCACTAGAGGATTTTCTGGAACAAGGCAATGAAGTTCGTTCTTCTGGAAATCCTGCATATATGAGAATTGAACCGGAAAATGTCATTATGGAAAAGGAGATGAAGAAATCTCTTGTGGAGGCATTGGATTCTCTTACGGAAAAAGAAAGAAATGTTGTATTACTTTATTACTATGAGGAGCTTACTCTTAAGGAGATAAGCAGAGCAATGTCAGTATCCGAATCAAGGGTTTCTCAGCTTCATTCAAAGGCATTGAAGAAGATGAAAACGTTCCTTGGCGATAATTTTACTGCAATGATGGGGTAGGTGATTTATGAAGTACAAAAATTCATTTTTTAAGCTTGATATACGTGATGATGGTACATATTTGGTAGTGTATCCACCGATAAGTGACGGAAAAGCACTTGACATCAAGGAAGTATTAAGCTTTCTTGAGGATAAGAAATGTTTTGACTATGAGATTTCTGACATAAAGGCACTATTTGATGCACTTTCTGACAAAAAGCTTGAGATGAAGGTTGCGAATTCTAAGATTGAGCCATTTGGAGAGAGTGCGGTTGTCACGGTATCTCCTGACAGGATGGTTGCGTACATAAGATTTTATCCTCCGTCAACAGGCGGAAGCCTTATGGATAAAAGGGAAGTCCTTGGGGAATTGGAACGGGAGAAGATTACCCATGGTATTTCAAACAAGGTAATTGATGTATTTTTGCTTGCAAGACAGTATTGTCTGAATATCCCGATTGCAAAGGGAACAAAGCCTGTTTTGGCTAAGGATGCATCGATAGAATATTTCTTTAATACAAGACCGCTTGCCAAGCCAGCCGTGCTTGAGGATGGCAGTGTTGATTTCCACTCCCTGAATCTGTTTACTAAGGTAAGTGAGGGAGATCTTCTTGCAAGGCTTACTCCACATGTAGCGGGAGTTGCAGGCATGGATATTTTTGGAAAAAGTGTCCCAACCAACAAACCAAAGGTTCTTTATTTGAAGGCAGGAAGAAATATAAGATATTCTGAAGATAAAACAGAAATATACAGCGAGATTAACGGAGATGTATCACTTACGGACAGTACGGTATTTGTTTCAGATACCTATACGGTTGCCGCGGATGTAGATACGTCGACTGGCGATATAGATTATGAAGGCAGTGTTCTGATAAATGGAACTGTCAGGACGGGATTTACTGTAAAGGCAAAAGGAAACATTCAGGTTAACGGAGTTGTGGAATCTGCGAAACTTGTAGCAGGCGGCAACATTGTCATAAAACGTGGTGTTCAAGGTATGGGCAAGGGCGAAATGGAAGCAGGCGGAGACATATGTGCCCAGTTCTTTGAGAGTGCAAGTGTAAAAGCAGGCGGCAATGTAATTGCTGGTTCCATACTTCACAGTAATATTGATGCAGAGGGCAAGGTAGTCGTCAGCGGCAAAAAAGGATTTATTGTTGGAGGCGAGGTTTCCTGCGGTAAATTTGTAGAGGCTCATTCCATAGGAAATAAAATGGAGACACAGACAATGATTAAAGTTGCTGTTAATCCAGGACTTATGGATGAAATAAAAGAATGTGTAACCCAAATTAATGAAGTTACTCCTGAGATTGAGGAACTTAACTCATATTTGGGCGTATATAAATCTAAGCTTGCTAAGGGGGCGACACTTAGTCCTGAAAATATTAAGCAGATTAAAGTCTATAAAACACGCGTGAATGAGCTTGAAAAAATAAGGGAAGAAAAAAGCAATCTTCTCGATAAGCTGAAGGAAAAGCTTGATGCGAGTAAAAAGAGTTCCGTAAAAATTACAGGCTCAATTTACCGTGGGGTTACAATGTGTATATCAACACAGGTATTTAATGTTAAGGAGAAAGATAACCATTGCATGTACCGTATCGTAGATGGAGATATATCTGCGACACCTTTCTAGCTTAACATGATGTGTAAGGAGTGATTTTTATGATATCGCCTATAATTGCCATGCAAAGTTCAGCTCCTGTTGCTTCCATTCAACAAAATACAGAAGCACAGAGTACATTGAACACTACAAATGCGCAGACACAGGTAAAGGAAGAAGCAAGGCAGGTTAACCAAACTGTCGTTAAAAAGGATGAAGCTGTGTTTTACCAACAGAACCATGATGCCAAAGAAGAAGGAAGAAATAAATATATGAATTTATATTCCAACAAGAAAAAAAAGGATGGCAGCAAGGCATCTGAGGAAAAATCAGGAGATATGATAAACAGGGTAAACTTTGATTTAAAAATATAATAAATTACGTTAGGAGATAAAAATGTCTACACCGGTTGTTGTTTTAATTATAATAGGTATTGTTTTTATATTTGTCAGCTATATATTTTCAGAAACGCTTGAGCAATCAATGAATATAGAGCAAGGACCTGTCAAAATTCCAGATGAATTGAGTGAGGAGCAAAAAGAGAAAATAGCAAAAATGATAAATGATTATATGGCTTCCTCTGTTGATGGAAGATTAGATGAGATAGAGGAAAAGTTTTCAGAAATTGTCAACCAGAAAACTCTTGCTTTAGGTGATTATGCAGTTTCCGTCAATGAGGAGATATCAAGAAATCATAATGAAGTCATGTTTTTGTACAGCATGTTATCCGACAAGCAGAAGGAAATCATGTCTACGGCAACTGTTGTTGACGAATATCGAAAAGAAGTTGAGGAGTTTGTTGCAAGGAATAATATTGCAGTTGCGCCAAACAGCTCCGAAAATGAGCTGGAAAGTGAAATGAAGGAAGTGGAAGATGACATACTTGAGAATACCGAGGCAGAGACAATTACGCCTGAGGTAGACAGCAGCAAGGATGTTATTTTGGAGATGCACAAGTCTGGACTTAGTATTCTTGAAATCGCCAAGCATCTTGGTCTTGGAGTAGGTGAGGTAAAACTTGTTGTAGACTTATATCAAGGAGAAGTACAATCATGAAATTAAAATATTTTATAAGAGGGCTTGGTACCGGAATTATATTTGGTGCTGTGATTTTATTAGTTGCATATATGACAGGCGGTGCATACAAAATTTCTGATGAGGAAATCATAAAAAGAGCTGAGAAGCTTGGTATGGTGCAGGATGACAATAGTATTATTGCATCATCAGGCTCTGCAAGCGGAACGTCAGATAAGACTTCCACCGAGAAAACACCTGCAACTGAAAAGCGTACGACCGAAGAATTATCAACAAGTGAGTTGACAACGGAAGCACCTACAACAGAGGCACCTACAACCGAACAGACAACGACAGAGGCACCTACGACAGAAAAACCTACAACAGAGGCACCTACAACGGAAGCACCTACAACAGAGAGAGTTACTACAGAAAATCCGGGAGACGGAGATTATGTGAAAGCAACCATAACCGTACAGGCAGGAATGGGTTCTTATGAGGTTGCCTTGTTGCTTCAGAATGCAGGAATTATAGAGAGTGCAAGTGATTTTGATGTGTATCTGAACAGAAATGGTTATTCAACTCAGATACGAATTAAATCACAAGAGTTTAACAGTAACATGACTTATGAGGAAATTGCAAAGCTCCTCATAAAGGAAAATTAGTGAAATCTGAGCTGGAGCTTAAGCGTATCGAAGTTGGGTTTAAACGAACTTATAACATTATATGAAATAAATATATAAATATGTTTCAGAATAAAAAGTGCTTGCGGGCACTTTTTATTTGTGTTATAATCAGCTTTGTGTGAAAAAACATGTGGGTGGATAAGTAGATTGGTGCCATCATAACGCAGATGGTTTCTACGAAATAAAAATATCCAAATTTTGTCTGACAAGGACATATTTTGAAATCCACAGAAGTGAAAAACCAAGGAGGTATATTATGAGCGTTATTTCAATGAAACAGTTACTGGAGGCAGGTGTTCATTTTGGACATCAGACAAGAAGATGGAATCCTAAGATGGCTGAGTATATTTATACTGAGCGTAACGGAATTTACATCATTGACTTACAGAAGTCTGTAGGTAAGGTAGATGAGGCATACAAGGCAGTTCTTGATTGTGTTTCAGAAGGTGGAAAGGTTCTTTTTGTTGGTACAAAGAAGCAGGCTCAGGATTCTGTTAAATCAGAGGCAGAGAGATGTGGCATGTATTATGTTAACCAGAGATGGTTAGGTGGTATGCTTACAAACTTTAAGACAATCCAGACAAGAATTGACAAGCTGAGAAAGTATGAGGCTATGGAGGCTGACGGTACTTTTGACGTTCTTCCTAAGAAGGAAGTAATTGAGATTAAGAAAGAGATGGATAAGCTTCAGAAGAACCTTGGCGGTATCAAGGATATGAAGACGATTCCTGATATGATATTTGTAGTTGACCCACGCAAGGAAAAGAACTGCGTACAGGAAGCGCATACACTTGGAATTCCACTTGTTGGTATTGCGGATACAAACTGTGATCCTGAGGAATTGGATTATGTAATTCCTGGAAATGACGATGCAATCAGAGCAGTAAAGCTTATCGTATCTAAGATGGCAGATGCTGTTATTGAGGCAAATCAGGGCGTGGATGCTGTAACTCCTGAGGAGGCAGAGTCTATGGCAGCAGATGAGGAAGCAGCAGAAGAAGAGTAATTGAACATAATTTGATAATTAGGAGGACTATATAGATGGCAGCTATTTCAGCTAGTATGGTTAAAGAGTTAAGAGAAATGTCAGGTGCCGGAATGATGGACTGTAAGAAGGCTCTTACAGAGACTGACGGTGATTTTGATAAGGCATTGGAGTTCCTTAGAGAGAAAGGACTTGCAACTGCACAGAAAAAGGCAGGAAGAATTGCAGCAGAGGGTATTGTTGCAACAACAGTTATTGACGGTGGAAAGACAGCAGCAATCGTTGAGGTGAATGCCGAGACTGATTTCGTAGCAAAGAATGATGTATTCCAGGGATATGTAAGAGAGGTTATTGACCAGCTCGTTACAAGTGCTTCAGAGGATGTTGATACTTTCAAGGCAGAGAAGTGGGCAAAAGACCCATCTATGACTGTTGAGGAAAAGCATGCTGCAATGATTGCTAAAATTGGTGAGAATATGACAATCAGAAGATTTGAGAGAATCAAATCAGAGGGTATTGTTGTATCATATATCCATGCGGGCGGAAAAATTGGTGTTCTTGTTGAGGCTGATACAGACGGCTCAGGCGAGGCTATCGAGGAGTGCTTAAAGAACGTAGCAATGCAGGTTGCAGCAATGAATCCGAAGTATGTTTCAACTGATGAAGTATCTGAGGAATACAAGGCACATGAGCTTGAAATTCTTGTTGCACAGGCTAAAAACGACCCTAAGAATGCAAGCAAGCCTGATAATATCATCGAGAAGATGGTACAGGGACGTCTTAATAAGGAGCTTAAGGAAGTTTGTCTTCTTGAGCAGGAGTACGTTAAGGCTGAGAACAAGGAAAATGTTGCTTCATATGTAGCATCTGTTGCTAAGGCACAGGGATGCAAGCTTTCGCTTAAGAGATTTGTCCGTTTTGAGACAGGTGAAGGTCTTGAGAAGAAGAATGAGGACTTTGCAGCAGAGGTTGCAGCTCAGATGGCTGGAAACTAAGCGAAGATGAGATTAGCAACAGTCGCATGAATGCATAAGTGAAGTTTGCTTGGTTATTATAAATGAAGAAACCCTTGTAAGTGGTGTGGAAATGCCATTTACGAGGGTTTTTTAATTATATGCTAGTTTTCATATCTTGACACTATTACGATGTGCCGTTATACTCAATAGTAAAGAATCACTGAAATGGAGAGAAAAAATGGAATTGACCAGTCTATTGAGAGAAAAACAGCTTTCTGTGTATCAATGTGCAAAAGAAAGTGGTGTGCCATATACTACCTTATTGGATATTGTAAAAGGAAAAACGAGAATTGAAAAGTGTACAGCGGAAACATTATATAAATTGGCGAAAACTCTCCATGTGGCAATGGAAGAGTTTCTGGAAGAACGCTTTAGTGAAAATCAAAACACACTAGATGCAAGAGATTTTGAAATTTATAAAAGTAATATCTGCCATTTAGTAAAAGATAAAGGAGATATTGATTTTATTATTGATACTTTGAAAGATAATCAAATAAGAATTTATTGGGAAAGAAAGTGGTATCCGGAAAGTTTTTATCTTTTGGCAATGGTGGATTATTTAAGCAGGGAAAATAACCTTCCGTTGTGCAATGACTATGAAGACATAAGGAATTGTACGCTGTCAGAACCATTATTTCCGAGGGATGTTATTCTTGCCGCAAAGTTGGATGGTTCACTTGATGTGAAGGAACAGTGTATAAAGGAAGCACTTCCAGAGTTTATGAGATTTAATATAGTAGAAAGCGAGATAAGAAATGTCTGTTGAGAAAGGTTTTACCAAGGAAAATCTGGATTATTATTTGATGGAATTGGCAAAAGAATTTCGGAAGAGAAATGGCAGAAATATGCCTGCTGAGATTGTGCTGGTTGGTGGAGCGGCAATTCTTGCCAATTATGGGTTTCGTGAAATGACTTATGATATAGATGCTGTCATAACTGCATCATCGGCCATGAAGGAAGCTGTTAATGCAGTGGGTGACCGCTTGGGTTTGCCAAATGGCTGGTTGAATGCAGACTTTAAGAATACAAATTCTTATAGTCCTAAATTATCACAATACTCTAAATATTACCGCACATATTCCAATATGCTGAATATCAGAACAATTAGTGCAGAATATCTTGTTGCTATGAAATTAATGTCCGGGAGACGTTATAAGAAAGATTTGTCTGATATTATAGGCATTTTAAGTGAACAAGAAAGAATGGGAGAGTCTTTAAGTTATCAGCAGATTGACCAGGCAGTAAGAAATTTGTATGGCGGATGGGAAAATATTTCTGACTATGCAATACAGGTTTTGAAAGTGGCATTAGATTCAGAAAATCTAAAAGAATTGTTTATGGAGCAGGAACGTGAAGAAGCATTATCAAAGCAGGTGGTACTCCAAGTCCAAAAACAGGAAGGGGAAAAGGTGGCGGAAAGTAATTTGGATGCGATTATCCAAAAAGCTTTAAGAAAGAAAAAGGATGGCAAGGATGCAAGATAGATTGTAAAGCTTGAATATTATTTGAGTGGGAAGAAATGATTTTATTATATATAAAAGAAGTTGAACAATCAAAAAGTTGGTCAAAATTTTTTGACCAACTTTGGAAGCGAAGTTTGCATGATTTATATATGGTAAAATTTGTAAAAAATGGCAATTTAATTAACTTTGACATTTTTAATGGATGGTCTGTAGATATTAAAAAGACATCTATTGATTGGTTTTAGTCCATTATGGGAGAAATAATTATGAAGAATTTATTAAAACATCGTCAGTTTGGTCAAATAGAAGAATTATTATTAAGCCAATTAGAAAAAAGTAGTAATAATAAAGATTTACTAATGAAATTAGCAATGGTAAGGTTGCAGTTTCCTTTTGAAGATTATATATCTGCAATAAATTATTTAAATGATATTATTTATATAGATAATTTTAATTTTGAAGCAATTATTATTAAACTCTATTTACAAAATTATTACCTAGCTGATATGGATGGAGATTTTGATAAAATTATATGTTGTGATTGGAAAGATGTGTATAAAATGGCGGTTGTATATTATATACATTCATGGAAATTTCATTATATTTATGATAGTAATGAAGATGGGAGGGAAAAGGAGATAGAGTGGCTAAAAAAATCAATTGAAATATACCCATATTTAGTTAATCCATATATTAAATTGGCTCGTTTGTATGTAAAAAAGAATTGTTTAGATAAAGCTAGGCAATGCTATCTAAACGCTATTAGTTGTGTTAAATCTGTTGAATTTACTGATGAAGATGCAATAAATTCACAGGCATTTATTGATGAGTATATTACGGGTGTTAGATTATCGAGTTTGAATTTTGAATCTTTAAAAAGGGAAAGCCAAAAAAGAACTTAACTTATGTTTATGACGAAAGGAACCGCAATATCTCCATTACCGATGCACTTGACAGGATAGTTAAGGTCACTAATGCTCTTGGTAAGACGATGGAGTATAGCTACGATAAAATCGGAAACCTTACACGCTCCAAAAGCTATAGAAAAGGAAAAAATCATGAACACTATAAAATGGGTATCCTGTATAGGTCTAATCACAATCATTGATTTATCGCTGATGGGATGTGGCACCAGGGAGGCAAAAACTTTAAAAGCTCTTGCAAAAAAGAGGCAGGTACAGAAAGTATATATTGAGGAGCAGGGTGAGTATGGTTCATATTATGAGCAGAGCAGTCTGGATGCTTATTTAAATCAGGAGTTTTTGGAGAGACTTGCGGAACCTGTAAGAGATTGTATAGCAGATGTCAGCATAGAGGTAACCGATTTGACAGCATATGATGAATGGAATTATGCAACTCATATGATAAAGTCAGTGACCATATTTTAGATACCATTGAACGGTTGGAGCAATTTCCGGATTCCAGTTCATTTACCCCGGATGATTGGCTTGGTGGGCAGGGATACCGAATGGTAATCTGCAAAAAACACGTTGCTATTTATCGGGTAATTCATGAAACAGTTTATGTTTATCACATTGCAGATACGCAGACGCAGTACACAAAATTATTTCATTAGTAGTACCAACCAACTTAAAGCCCGCCTGACCAACTTTTCATTTTGACCAATTCAGAGAAGAAAAACAGTCAGAAAACAGGAAAAAGAAGTTGAACAATCAAAAAGTTGGTCAACCCCGAAATCTATTCGGAGGAAACATATAAAAAGCCCTTTTTTAAGGAAAGTTACCAAACCGTCTTAAGATAGTTTGCAAAGTAGATGGGAATGTAAGCAATTAAGTAATGGTTATATAAATAAAAACCCTTGTATGTGATTAGTTATATCATTTACAGGGGTTTTTGCTATTAGAATCTGAAAATTTGTAATGTTATACTTTGGATTGTTTAGATGATATTGTTTAGATGATATTTTTTGACAATATTCTGATATTAAGGTAAACTATAAGTATCGTTGAAATCTGTCAAATGATACTGTTGTTTATTATGTTAGCTTATTGATTAAAAGTGTATTTGAATGAGCTGACAGTCAAGGGAGGTGTGTCATGCCATTATCTGAATTATCACCAAAGGACGTGTTTCATTACTTTCAAAAGATTGCGTCCATTCCTCACGGTTCAGGGAATACAGACCGTATTGCAGAATTTTGCATGGAGTTTGCGGGAGCGCATGGGCTTAAGGCAAGGAGAGACAAGGCAAATAATGTAATTATTTTTGCCGATGGAACTTCAGGCTATGAAAACAGCGAACCTGTGATTTTGCAGGGACATCTGGATATGGTTTGTGAAAAGGATGAGGGCTGTGAGCTTGATATGGAGAAGGATGGTTTGGAAGTCTGTACGGATGGTGTGAAAATATGGGCGAGAGGAACTACACTTGGAGGCGATGATGGGATTGCAATTGCTTATATTTTGGCTATTCTTGCGTCAGATACTATTCCCCACCCACCAATTGAAGCTTTGCTTACCAGTGATGAGGAAATCGGTATGTTGGGAGCAAGGGCATTGGATGTTGATGACCTTACCGCAAAGAGGCTCATTAACATTGATTCGGAAGAAGAAGGCGTGCTTTGCGTAAGCTGTGCAGGTGGTGTCAGAGCCAGATGTGATATTCCGTTTGGTATGGAATCGGTTGATAAGGCGACAAAATGTGCATACCGCATCGCGGTGAACGGACTTTTGGGCGGCCATTCAGGTATGGAGATTCACAAGCACCGGGAAAATGCAGTTAAGCTTCTTGGAAATGTACTTACAAGTGCCAATCGGGCGTGTACACTTTCATTGGTCAGTGTTACAGGCGGCGGTAAAGAAAATGCAATTCCTAAGACGGCGGAGGCAACGGTATGCCTTCCGATGAATCAGGCACATATGCTGGAGTACAGTGTGACGGAATTTATGAAACTGATGCATCAGGAACTGTCCACCACAGAGCCGGAGCTTCTCATAACTGCAACACCGATAGAAATGCCGAAGCAATGTATGGATCAGGAGAGTACAAAGCGTCTGATTTTTGCCTTACAGCAAATACCTGATGGTATGCAGAAAATGAGTCCCGAAATAGAGGGTATGGTACAAACTTCATTAAATTTGGGGATTTTGTCTACCAAAGATGACCATATTTCTCTGAGATATTTAATTCGAAGCAATACTGCCAGTGGAAAGCAGCTGGTAATGGAAAAGGTGACGGCATTTACTGAGTATCTCGGTGGGACAGTAAGGATGCAGTCGGATTACCCTGCATGGGAATATCGCGTGAAATCAAGGCTTCGGGAGACTATGATTCGCACCTTTGAAGAGGTATACCAAAAGGCACCGGAGGTGACTGCTATCCACGCAGGATTGGAATGTGGCATCCTTGCTGGAAAAATGATGGATATGGACATGATTTCTTTTGGACCTACCTTGTCAAATGTGCACACGCCTAAAGAGAGCATGAACGTGGCATCTGTGCAGAGAAGCTGGGAGTACCTGTTGAAGGTATTGGAGAATCTGCGATAAAAATTGACGTATCTTTTGAGAGAGAGAACAAAGTGCTTTCGGTACTCTTTATGCCGCTATTACTTTTATGGCACTTTGGGCGAATCCTAGCAGGATTTTTAATCCTGCCTTATAGGAAAGTACGGAGGACTTTCCTATAAAAGAACAACAGAACCAATAGGATATAGAGGAGGATTACATTTATGATTCAAGACGGATTTATGTATATTGCGGCACTGGTTTTTATCGCTGCCATATTAGTTAATCTGCCAAAGATTTTTAAAGGACCAAAGGCAAAAGTGTTTTTTAACTTTGCACCGCCTATTGTACTTATTTATTTAGGACTGATGATTTTATGTACTGTCCGTTTGTGGGATTTGGACGCTACTGCTGATGCATACAGCACAATGAAAAATCCGCTGCTCTATGCAATGCTTTTTATCATGCTTTTACGTTGTGATTTAAAGAAAATTATCAAGCTGGGACCGAAAATGTTAATCGGCTTTTTTGCTGCAACTATTTCCATCGGTGTAGGATTTGTACTTTCTTATGCAATTTTCCATGGAGGACTTGGAGAAGGTGCATGGAAAGCACTCGGTGCTTTATGTGGAAGCTGGATGGGCGGCGGCGGAAATATGCTGGCGATTCAGGCAGCGCTTCATGTAGACGAGGCAACTATGGCATATGCACTTGTTATGGATTCCATTTGTGCTACACTTTATGTTATGTTTCTTTTATGGGCAATCGGACGTGCCGACAGGTTCAACAAGTGGACAAAAGCAGATACGCATTTGATTGATGAGGTTGGTGCTGCCTTGGAGGAGGAAGCAAAGGCAAATAAAAATCCTTTGACATGGCAGAATATTGCTATTTTGCTTGGTTCAGGTTTACTGGTATCCGCGGTCAGCCAGGAGTTAGGCACCATCATTGGTGGTCATCTGACATTTTTTGACAAGGCAACATGGACGGTACTTATTGTAACGGTTGCAGGTGTCGTTATGGCATTGACGCCATTTGGCAAGCTGAAAGGAACGGAAGAGATTTCAAATGTGCTTTTGTATATTGTCGTTGCACTGATTGCATCCCGGGCAGACCTTGCAAGCATGGGTAATGCACCGATGTGGCTCCTGTCAGGATTGTTTATTTTGGTATTCCACGTTGTGATTATGATAATTCTGGCAAAGATATTAAAGATGGATATATTTACCTGCTGTGTGGCATCCCTTGCTAATATTGGCGGCACGGCAACGGCTCCTGTACTTGCAGGAACCTACTCCAGTGCGTTGGTACCTGTCGGTATCATTATGGCACTTTTAGGATACGTTGTGGGAACTGGCGGAGGACTGATTGTCGCAAAATTAATGAGCTTTTTTGGGTAATAAGATGTAACATAGGTAATTGCGAAACTCTATTTTTGCAAACGTCAGTTGTACAATATAGACAAATCAACACAGGCACGCTTTCACTGCTTGTCACTCGCACCGGTGCTAAACTCGAAAATACCTCGTTAAGCACCGGTGGTTGATGGTCCTAAGGAATCTGCCTGCTTCGCATCCACCTTAGGACATACAAAGCACCTGCTTATGATATTGTCTATATTGCACAACTACATTTTGGAAATAAGGTATTTCGCAATTGCCTAATAAGATGTAACACTATAAAAGGAGAAAAGAGTGGAAAATGAATATCCATATTGTTGAAACAATACTCGGGGTAATATTTGGGGCATTTTTATCCGTGCTTGCCATTGTGAGAGGTATTCAATTTCTTATCGAATTAAGGAAAAGCAAAAAAGATGATTTTGTGGGTGGCGTGGAAAATTCTAATGAGCAAGGCAGGAAACCGGTTTTCAGTGTTGGCTTGACTATAATTATGTGGGGGCTGTTTATTTACGGCATTTATATTATTGCGGGCAATATAAACTATAATCTTAATCCCGAAAACTACTCTGGAAGGCTTGCGACAATTACCGACAGTATAATGTACTACACGCATTTTATCTTTTTTGGTGTTTCCGCCATTATTATGATAATTACAGGAATTTACCGGTATTCAAAAATGGCAAAGCAGCAGGCACTTATACCAGAAGCTCAGTTACAGACCTATTTGGACAGGAAAAAGGAAACAAAATCAATGATTGCTTTCGGTGCTGTGATACTTTTCGCAACTACGGTAATATTGATTTATAATTCTTGAATACGTATAATTTTATCCAAAGCATGTGACGGACAGATATGATGTTTTTCTTGAAAACGTACCTGAAATATGACATAATGATAAAGTATTTACATTAAATAAAAAGAGGTAACCTATGAACGAAGATGAAATATGGGAACAATATGGAATTTCTGATTATCACCGTTTAAAATATTTAGGTGATGATGTAAATGAAATTTTAACGATTTTACTGAAAAATATTCCGGCAGGCGTTGGATTGTTCGAGGTTGGCAGTACAATCAGGGCTTTATATTTAAACGAGGCATTTTATGATTGTATCGGCTACACAAGAGAGTCATATAAAAAGTATGAATCAGATATTTTTAAAACCCTATTTTCTGAGGATAAGGATGAATTTAATAAATGCATCAATGAACATGCTCCATTAAAAGAGGAAATATATTTTATTTTAAGAGGTTACAGGGATGATGAAAGCTTAGGTTGGTTTGCGATTAAAGGGGTACCGCTGGAAAATAAAATAAATGAAAACCCTATCTATTTGACGGTTATTTCTGATATATCCTACAAAAAGGAAAAAGAAGATAAGATAAAAGAGCTTGAGGAAGCCAACGAGAAACTTTTATTACAGGAGGAACGGTATAAAATATTAGAGGGTACCGCCCAGGGGCTTTTATTTGAGTATTATCCGAAAAAGGATATCATGGTATTTTCTTACAATTTCCCTAATAATAAAAAGAGAAGAGAAATTGAGAATTATAGTGAGTACAGTAAAAATTCCCCTATTGTACACAGCAGCCATGTGGAGATGTTCCGTAAGGCATTGCTTGATGCATGTACACGTGAGGTTGAGGATACTCTGGAATACCTGTCATCAATATCAGGCGGCGGATATAGATGGCATAAAACATATTATAAAAGTATTTTGGGAGCAGATGGAAAGGTTTCCAGTGTAATAGGAAGAATTATGGATATCCATGATGAAAAGATGCGCCAGGAGATGCTGAATTATAAAGCTGACATGGATGGACTGACAAACCTTTACCGCAAGGAGGTTGCATTTGAAAAAATGCAGGAATTTATAGATGATACTCCTGACTGTGAGTTTTATTTTTCGATTTTAGATTTGGACAATTTCAAGGAAATAAACGATAAGTATGGTCATAAGCATGGTGATGGTGTCTTGAAGGAAATGGCTGACGGACTTACAAGGGTTTTTGACGAAAACAGTGTAGTAGGCAGATTTGGTGGAGATGAGTTTATTGTACTAACCAAGGCAATGCCGTACGACGAGGTAAAAAGACGTCTGGAAGATTTGAAGAATAATATACATTTTTGTGCAGGTATCGTTAAATGTAAGCCAGGTGAGGACATAAAGGAATGCTTTGACCGGGCTGACCGGGCTATGTATCGTGTGAAAAGTTCAGATAAAAATGGAATTTTTTATGAGGAGTAAACAGCCATTATATAGTTAGGCAGGTGAACGTTTGTTGGAACAATTTTTGCGCACAAAGATGCTTCTTGGTGCAGAAAAAATGGATAGACTTGCAAAATCAAGGGTTGCAATATTTGGTGTCGGTGGTGTCGGTGGTTACGTGGCGGAAGCACTTGCAAGAAGCGGTGTTGGCTCATTTGTTTTCGTTGACAGTGACAAGGTAAGTGTCTCTAACATTAATCGCCAGATTATTGCAACCCATAAAACAGTTGGGCAATATAAGGTTGATGCCATGAGAGACAGAATTCTTGAAATAAATCCCAATGCATATGTTCAAATTAAAAAATGTTTTTTTCTCCCTGAAAATTCAGATGAATTTGACTTTACACAGTATTCCTATGTTGTTGATGCAGTGGATACAGTGACTGCAAAGATAGAAATTATTTTAAAGGCAAAAGAAATGAATGTACCTGTTATAAGCAGCATGGGTGCAGGGAACAAGCTTGAAGCATCCATGTTTCAGGTTGGTGATATATATGAGACTTCTATGTGTCCGTTGGCAAAGGTTATGCGGCATGAATTGAAAAAAAGAGGCATAAAAAACTTAAAATGTGTGTATTCTACGGAGAAGCCGATAAAAGCCGAAGCGAGTTTAGATAATGAGAGAGTTCCAGGAAGTGTTGCGTTTGTACCTTCCGTGGCGGGACTTATTATTGCAGGTGAAATTGTAAAGGATTTGTAATTAGACTCATGTAAGGAGATTTGGATATATGTATGATGTTGTTATTATTGGAAGTGGTCCCGCAGGGCTTTCTGCTGCTGTTTATGCAATGAGGGCAAAGCTTGATATTGTTGTGATAGAAAAGGAAGCATTCAGTGGCGGCCAGATCATAAGTGCAGACAAGGTGGATAATTATCTTGGATTCCCACAAAAAAGCGGGTATGACTTAGCATATGCGTTTCGGGAGCATGCAGACTATCTTGGAGTGTCTTTTGTAACGGGCGAGGCAGATAAGCTTGAGGATTTTGGAAGTTATAAAACCGTAACCTTGACAAATGGAGATAAGTACGAGACAAAAACGGTACTTATCACATCGGGAGCACACCATAAAAGGCTGGATGCAAAGGGTGAAGACAGGCTGATTGGAATGGGCGTTTCATACTGCGCAACCTGCGATGGAGCATTTTATAAAGGTAAGCCAGTTGTGTGTGTAGGCGGTGGCAATACTGCACTGCATGAAGCACTTTATCTGTCTAATATATGTGATATGGTATATCTGATACACAGACGTGACGAGCTTAAGGCATCCAAGGATATACAGGATAAGGTAATGAATAAGAGTAACATTAAGTTTATGCCTTTTTTTGAGGTTAAGGAAATATACGGTGAAAATTACGTTGAGGGGGTACTTGTTGTCAATAACCAAACCAATGAAAACGTAAAAATTCCTGCGTCAGGTGTGTTTGTTGCAGTTGGAATGAAACCGGAAACCAAACTGGTTGGGGATATAGTAGATATTGATAAGTTTGGATATATTGTTGCAGATGAAAGTTGTAAGACAAGTGCAGATGGTATTTTTGCCGCAGGCGATGTAAGAACCAAAACCGTAAGGCAGATTATAACGGCTGTGTCTGATGGGGCAAATGCTGTATATTCAATAGAACAATATTTGAATCAGAAAAAATCAAATTGATATTAGACCTAAATTATTAAATATGTTTGAACGATAGTGATAATATATGTCATAATAATATGACATGTAAGCAAAAATAACATCTTTATTAGCAAAATCAGGTTGTCATATTACTTGAATTAATTTGATTATGTGATAAAATGTTTGTATTGCATTTTATGGGAGAGACACATGAAAATATACAAAAGTCTAATAGGAAAGTCATTTCTTGCCATGGCGATAGTGCCGGTTATCATTATTTGTTCAGTGCTTGCGTTTGCCACAACAAGGGTTGTTTTTAACGTTAAGCTTGATGATACCAAACATTTTTTAAAAAGTACAACGGAAATGCTGGAACACAGATATGGTCTGGATGATATCGAAGACGGCATGTTTTTTAAAGATGCGGACGGAACTGTCTGGTTAGGTGAGAGAAAAATTTCCGATGATTATGCAATTCTTGATAAGACAAAAGAATTATCATCTGTAGAGGTTTCCCTTTTTTACGAAAATGAAAGAATTCTTACCACCATATTAAATGCTGACGGAAGCAGATATGTCCATACGACTGCGGATGAAGTATGGAGAGATTATGTTTCCAAAGGTGAGACATTTTTTAATACAAGGATTGACATAGGCGGAAAGCATTACTTTGGTTATTATATCCCAATCACAAACAATAACGGAATTGTTCAAGGCATGGTATTTGCAGGTATGCCAAGTGAGGACATTTACACAACTATCTATAATATGAACAGGGGTACAATATTACTTTGTATTATAGCATGTGCCATTGAAATTCTTTTTGCAGTATTTATCACCAAAAAGGTACTAGCCGTTCAGGGTTCATTTATGAAATATTTGTCAGAGATTGATGGCGGTGATTTTGGGCATGTCCTGCCTGAAAACCTGTCAGACAGAAAGGATGAATTCGGACAGATGGCAAGAGAGCTTGTAGATCTGAATAATTCACTGCAAAATTCAGTCCAGATTGACGCTCTGACCGGAATTTACAACAGGGGCGTTGCAATGAAGCTTCTTAATGGGTACGCAGAGAAAGCAAAGAAGAATCCGAAAAACAATTTCAGTTTTTGTATATGTGATATTGATTTGTTCAAAAGGATTAACGATACATACGGACATAATTGCGGCGATATTGTTTTAAAGGAAATAGCAGGTACGTTAAAGCAGATTCCTGAGGAGCTTGGGTTTGTTGCAAGATGGGGTGGAGAAGAATTTATTATAGTGCTAAAGGGAACACTTGAAAATTCACTTTCCTACATAAATAAAATTGCCGATGACATAAGAAATTTAAGGGTTGAATATGAAAATAACAGTATCAGTGTTACAATGACATTTGGAGTTGCGTATTATGATTCAGGACAGAATCTCGACTTGTTTATATCTGTTGCAGATAAACTGTTATATAAAGGAAAGGAAAACGGAAGAAATCAGATCGTATATTCATAGAATTATATATTAAACGAAAGCATATGATTTAATAGGTGTATTTTTATTGTGATTTTGGAGTGACTATGTTTTATTTTAAGCAAAACATAAATTACAAAAAAAGAGTGAAAGCCTGTTTATATATGCTTTTTTTAATGCTTCCGCTTTTGACGGGATATGACAGACGAAGTGTGATACAGGTATCCGATAGCGAGGAGATGAGAGCCTGCTGGATATCCTATATAGACATACAAAGTGTGCTGCTTGACCTTGATGAGGAAAGTTTCAGAAATAAATTATCGGACATGTACGATAAGGTTGTGTCAAATAACATGAATACCGTTATTGTACAGGTACGGCCTATGGGGGATGCCATATATCCATCTGATTATTTTCCGTGGTCATCCTACATATCAAGCAACCGTAAAAATCCAGGCTATGATCCGCTTTTCATAATGATTGAGCTTGCACATGAAAGAGGGCTTCGGTTTGAGGCATGGATTAATCCGTACAGACTGTCACACAACGATACAACAACAAACAGCTTCAAGGATACAAAATATTATGAGATGTTTCAAAGATATACCATAGAATATGAAAATGCAGCAGGTGAGACCTGTCTTTCTCTTGATCCTTCCAAGGAGGAGGCTGTACAGCTTATTTTGTGCGGCGTCTGTGAAGTTGTAAATAACTATGAGGTGGATGGAATACACTTTGATGATTATTTTTATGTTCCGGGAATGGCAGATGGTCTTCCACAGTCTGATAAGATGGAGTATGTAAATAATTTGATTCGGAAAGTATACTATAACATAAAATGCATAGATAAGGATGTGAGCTTTGGGATAAGTCCTGCGGGAAATATTTCTTATACAATGTCACAGGGAACTGACATTGAGACATGGTTAAGTAATGAAGGATATGTGGATTACATTATGCCTCAGATATATTGGACGGATTCTTATGTGACAGGGGATGAGCTTGGCAGTATGTTTAGTAACAGGTGTAGGGAATGGAGCAAGCTCAATAAAATTGGTATACCGATGTACGTGGGACTGGCACTTTATAGGGTTGGGGAGGAGTCGGATGTTGATTTAGGCTGGGGTATGTGTGATACGAATCTTGCCGTACAGTACGGAAAGGCTTTATCATATGGATATAAGGGATATGCACTTTTCAGGTATATGTGGCTGGAATATGACACAGCATCTGCCGAGCTTGAAAATTTAAATATGTATGTAAAGCTTAATATCGCTCATTGTGTGGGCACGTTAATTGATTCTGTTCCTAATTAAAAAAGTCCTTGCATTTTTGGGGTAAAGTGTTATAATTTAGAAGACTTAAATAATGACATTAAAGAGTGGGTTCCGAAGAACCCACTCTTTGTTTCCTTTATAGAAGACATGCCATTTCCTATTGGCAGATATTTATGAAGAAGACAGGAGGAACAATGAAGCAGGAGGAATGTTATGAAAAAAATAGAAATTGAACAGCATTGTACCGAGCTTGTTACCCCGATTATAAAGGATGGTAATTTTGAGCTTGTGGATGTTGAATATGTAAAGGAGGGGCAGGATTATTACCTGAGAGTTTATGCTGATAAGGCAGGAGGCATCACGATAGATGATTGCGTTACAATCAGCAGAGCACTTGAGCAAAGGTTGGATGAGGAAGACAAAATCAAGGATGCTTACATATTGGAGGTAAGCTCTCCGGGTCTTACAAGACCCCTTAAGAAAGAAAATGATTTTGCAAGAAGCATAGGTAAGCTGGTGGATATTAAGCTTTATAAAGGCATTGACGGCGCAAAAGAGTTGTCAGGAATTTTGGAAGCCTACAACAATGATGAAATTACCATTATGAGGGATGACGCGGGACATACAGAGCTTACAATCAACAGAAATGAAATTTCCATGATTAGATTAGCGTTTGTACAACAATAAATTGTTCAAAGGATAGGAGGATAAAAATGTCAGAGATAATTGACGCTTTAAATCAGTTAGAGAAAGAGAAGAACATAAGTAAAGAGGTTATTATGGATGCGATAGAAAAATCCCTGATTTCCGCTTGTGAAAAGGATTTTGGAAAGGATGCCATAATTGATGTATCCATGGACAGAATAACCGGAGATATTTCAGTATTCCAAAAGAAGCTTATTGTTGATGAGGTCACAAACGATGTATGTGAAATTTCGTTGACAAAGGCGAAAGCAATGGACAGCAGCGCAGAGCTTGACGGATACGTAAGTATCGAAGTCAAGTCAAAGGAATTCGGAAGAATTGCAGCCCAAAAGGCAAGAAGCATTATTGTTCAGGCTATTAAAGAAGGAGAGCGGGATGCCGTGTTTGAGCAGTTTGCCTGTAAAGAAAAAGATATTATTACGGGCGTAGTTCAAAGATATATTGGCAATAATCTCAGTATAAGTTTAGATGAGAGGACTGATACGGTACTTAATGAAAATGAGCAGATTCAGGGAGAGATATACAGAATAGGTGAGAGAATAAAGCTGTATGTTGTTGAAGT
The DNA here is from genome assembly GCA_947652735.1 of uncultured Lachnospiraceae bacterium. Lineage (GTDB taxonomy): Bacteria > Bacillota > Clostridia > Lachnospirales > Lachnospiraceae > Coprococcus_C. The sequence goes on from CANTEG010000007.1 coordinate 89,231, forward strand.
TAAAAAGACAAACAAAGGCTTTCGGATTCTTGTTTCAAGAACACATCCTGAGCTTGTTAAGAGACTTTTCGAAAAAGAGGTTGCCGAGGTTGCAGATGGTGTGGTTGAAATAAAGAGTATTGCCAGAGAGGCAGGCTCACGTTCCAAGATTGCCGTGTGGTCAAATGATCCGAACGTTGATCCTGTGGGAGCCTGTGTTGGATTAAACGGTACAAGAGTAAACAATATCGTTGATGACTTAAAGGGTGAGAAGATAGATATTATTACATGGGATGAAGACCCGGCAAAATTTATTGAAAATTCGTTAAGTCCGTCAAAGGTTGTGTCAGTGAGCGTTGATGTTGATGCAAAGAGTGCGAGTGTTATCGTTCCTGATTATCAGCTTTCACTTGCAATCGGAAAAAAAGGACAGAATGCATGCCTTGCAGCCAGACTGACAGGATATAAGATCGACATAAAGAGTGTAAGTCAGGCAAGGGAGCTTGGAATGGAATTTGATTATGAGGATGAATTCGATGACACGTATGATGAGGACAACGAAGAAGATGACTTTGTAGATTTTAGTGAGTATGAGGAGTAGGCTGTATGGCTAAGCAAATACCAAAGCGACAATGTTTAGGATGCCGTGAGATGAAACCTAAAAATGAGCTTGTCAGAGTGATAAGAACCGTTGACAATACGGTATGCCTTGACCTTAAGGGAAAACAAAACGGAAGAGGAGCATATATTTGCAGGGATAAGCAATGCTTTGAAAAGGCCGTTAAAACAAAAGCAATGGAAAGAGCATTGAAGCTTAGTATACCTGATGAAATCTACCAGTCCATAAGCAGGGAGTTGAATTAGTTTGAACAATGATGAGGAAAAAGCCCTCTCATACATTTCTCTTGCAGCTAAGGCAGGGAAGCTTGTAAGTGGAGGCTATATGGTGGAGAAGTCAATAACCACAGGGACAGCCTTTCTTGTTATTATTGCTTCTGATGCATCAGACAATACACGTAAGAAATTTACCAACAAGTGTAAATACTACAACGTTCCATGTGTTTCCTTTAGTGATAGTGACACTTTGGGACAGCGGATAGGAAAGCAGTCAAGAACTACATTGTCGGTAACTGAACAAGGTCTTGCAAGACAGGTGATAAGCAGACTTTGCAGCATTGAAGATATGGAGGTGTAATCTATGAGAGTACACGAATTAGCAAAACAATTATCAAGTGAATTAAATAAAACGATAGCAAGCAGCGAGCTTTTGGTCAAGCTGGCTAAGAAAAAAGAAGGACTGAAACCGCAGAGCAGTATAAGCGAAGATTTAATCCAATACTTAAGGGAAATTTATATGAAGGAGGCTGTCGCAGCACCTGCCAAGAACGATAAGGAAGAACCAAAGCAGGAAGCGGTGCCAAAAGCAAAGCCTAAGGCAGCGAAGGAGCAAAAGCCTAAGGAAGCACCAAAGCCTGAAAATGCAGCCCCCAAAGCGCCTGTGGAAGCACCAAAGGCAAAGAAAGAGCAGGGTAAAGCAGACAATGCAAATGCCCAAAAGGAAGCAGGGGCTCCGAAACAGCAGGGCAAGCAACAGCAGGGTAAGCAGCAACAGGGAAAACAGCAAGGCAACCGTCCGCAGCAAAATAAAGGACAGCAGGGAAATCGCCCACAGGGAAATCGTCCACAAAACAACGGACCAAGACAGGGAAAAAATACGAACCAGCAGCCACCGCGTCCAAAGAAGCAGGAACCAGTTGAACCGGTAATAAAATCTCTGGTACTTCCGGAGTCTCTTACTGTTGGCGAGCTTGCAGACAAGATTAAAGTGCCTGTTGCACAGCTAATTAAAAAGTTATTTATGGCAGGCAAGATGTTTAATGTAAATTCGGAGCTTGACTTTGATTCAGCAGCAGATATCGCATTGGAATATAATTTTATTGCAGAGCTTGAGGAAAAGGTAGATGTAATTGAGGAGCTTCTCAAAGAGGAGGATGAGGACGAGTCACTTATGACATCGCGTCCACCTGTTGTCTGTGTCATGGGGCACGTTGACCACGGTAAAACTTCACTTCTTGATGCAATTAGAAATTCATCTGTTATTGCAGGTGAGGCAGGCGGTATTACACAGCACATCGGTGCATCAGTAGTATCAATCAATGGTGAGAAGATTACATTCCTTGATACACCGGGACATGAAGCGTTTACTGCAATGAGAATGAGAGGTGCCCAGTCTACGGATATCGCCATACTTGTGGTAGCGGCAGATGACGGTGTTATGCCTCAGACTGTTGAGGCAATCAACCATGCCAAGGCAGCAGGAATAGAAATTATTGTTGCCATCAATAAAATAGATAAGGAAAGTGCAAATATAGAAAGAGTGAAGCAGGAGCTTATGGAGTATGAGCTTGTTCCTGAGGATTGGGGCGGCTCCACAATATTCTGTCCTGTTTCTGCACATACAAAAGAGGGTATCGACAACCTGCTTGAAATGATTATTCTTACAGCACAGATACTGGAGCTTAAGGCAAACAAAAAGCGTAAGGCGAGAGGTATTGTAATCGAGGCACAGCTTGATAAAGGACGTGGTTCCGTTGCAACTGTGCTTGTTCAAAAGGGTACCCTTCGGGTTGGTGACTGCGTTGCAATGGGTGATGTACACGGAAAGGTAAGAGCCATGTTTGACGACAAGCACAGAAAGGTTAAGGAGGCATATCCTTCTACTCCTGTTGAGATACTCGGTCTCAACGGTGTGCCACAGTCAGGCGAAATATTTATGGCTACCAACTCTGAGAAAGAAGCAAGACAAATCTCAAATGCATTTATAGACAGAGGCAAAGAAAGACTGATTGCAGATACAAAGTCAAGGATGTCGTTGGATGACCTTTACAATAAGATTCAGGAGGGTAATGTAAAAGACTTAAATCTTATTATCAAGGCGGATGTGCAGGGCTCTGTTGAGGCAGTAAAGGCAAGTCTTTTGAAGCTTTCCAATGAGGAGGTTGCCGTTAAATGTATTCACTCAGGTGTTGGAGCCATAAATGAATCAGACGTTACACTTGCATCTGCATCAAATGCAATTATAATTGGATTTAATATAAGACCTGATAATCAGGCAAAGGATGTTGCTGACCGTGAAAAGGTTGACATCAGACTTTACAGGGTAATTTACAATGCCATAGAGGATATTGAATCTGCAATGAAGGGCATGTTAGACCCTATATTTGAGGAAAAGGTAATCGGACACGCTGAGGTAAGACAGACATATAAGGCATCAGGTGTAGGAACAATTGCAGGCTCATATGTGCTTGACGGAACCATTCAAAGAAATTGTACTGTCAGAATTTCACGTGAAGGAGAGCAGATATTCGAGGGACCACTGGCATCACTTAAGAGATTTAAGGATGATGTGAAAGAGGTTAAGACCGGCTATGAGTGTGGTCTTGTTATTGAAGGCTTTAATGATATAAAGGAAGCAGACATAATAGAAGCCTACATTATGCAGGAGGTTCCAAGATAGTACAGCTACCTGTATAAAAGTTACATGATAGGAGCAGACATGAAAAAGACAAGTCACAAAAATCAAAGAGTTAATGTTGAAGTTCAAAGAGAACTTAGCAGAATTATAAGCATGGAGATAAAAGATCCGAGAATCAATCCCATGACATCCGTTACGGATGTTATTGTCACCCCGGATTTAAAATACTGTAAGGTTTATGTCAGTGTTTTGGGTGATGAACAATCGGTCAATGACACAATTTGCGGATTAAAAAGTGCTTCCGGTTATATTAGGAGAGAAATTGCAAAGACAATCAACTTAAGAAATACTCCTGAGCTTACTTTTGTCGCAGATAATTCAATCGAATATGGTATTGAAATGTCAAAGAAGATTGATGAGGTAATTTCTAAGGATGAAGGTTCACAAAAATCATTGGAAGGTATCGATGAATAAACAATTATTTTTAAACAAAATTGAAGCTGCACAAAATATTGCCATTTTAGGTCATATCAGACCGGATGGCGATTGTGTAGGGTCATGTCTTGGAGCATATAATTATATATTGGACAATTATGCAGGTAAAAATGTTGTGGTGTATCTTGAGGAAATACCACATAAGTTTCGGTTTCTGAAAGGTGCAGAAAATATAAGACATACGGTTTGCGACATTGATTATCAGCTTGCAATCTCCCTTGACTGCGGTGCAAGAGACAGACATGGTAAATTTGTGGATATATTTGGAAATGCAGAGGATACCATATGTCTTGACCACCATAGAAGCAATGAGGGGTTTGGAAATTATTTTTACTGCAAACCGAATGCATCGTCAACATGTGAGATATTGTACGGACACTTCAGTCCCGAAAAAATATCAAAAGCATGTGCTGAGGCATTGTATCTTGGGATTGTACATGATACGGGAGTATTTAAGTATCCGTCTACAAGCCCTGAGACAATGAGAATTGCAGGTGAAATGATTTCAAAGGGTGTCAGTTCGCAGTACATTATTGATGAAACATTCTATAAAGTTACATTTAACCAGAACAAGCTTACGGGAGAGGCACTTATGAATGCCACGCTCCATTTAGACGGCAAAGCGGTTTCCACATGTATTACACTTGAAATGTTTCAAAGATATGGTGCATCAAAAGAGGACACGGATGGAATTGTAGATAAGCTTCGCGTTACAGATGGTGTCGAGGTAGCAATATTTATTTATCAGCTTGCAGAACATGTTTATAAATTCAGTCTGCGTTCAATAGAAATCGTAGACGTGAGTAAAATTTCGGTTTCCTTTGGCGGCGGCGGTCACATCAGGGCCGCAGGCTTTGAGGCAGAAGGAAATGTGGATGATCTTTTGGAACAGATATTGGAAATGATAAAAGAGCAGCTCTAAAATTTATGCGAAAGTGTGAAAACAGGCAATGAGTAGTAAGGAAAAATACAAATTTAACAATAATGAATCATTAAAAATCAAAGGAATTGCAATTATTTTAATGGTATTATTGCATGCCATCTATCATGCCCCAAAGGGTGTCGTGGTTACTTATGCATTTTTGCCGAAAAACATTGTCCTGAATGTTGCAGGCATAGGAAAGATATGTGTATCCATGTTTGCTTTTGTATCAGGCTACGGATTATGGAAAAGCTATGGGAAAAAGAAAACAAGCAGCAACAAATGGACTGTAGGACAGCTTTTCAAGCTGTTAAGTAAGTTTTGGTTTGTATGGATAGTTACGGCAATTGCCTGTGAGATTATCTCAGGCAGAAGTTCACATGTGTATTTTCAGGATGGAATGATAAACGGTATTAAGAACATTATCATTGAAATGCTGGGCTTGGCAAAGCTTTTTCATACACCATCCTTTACAAGCGTTTATTGGTATATCGGAGCAGCCGCTTTCTTTGTTTTATGCATTCCGTTTTTATGGTATATGAAACAAAACCTGGCTGTGGCCGCCCTAATTACAATTTTGCTTCCAAGAATTTTAGCAGTAGGAGATAATGGATTTTTGGGAAGTATGAATCCAGGTTCCTTTTTATTTGTATTTATCCTTGGAGTGATGGCATCAGAGTATGAATTGATTGAGAAGTGGACAGGCATCTTTTGTTTTAAGGGTGGAAAAATAATCAAATTTCTACTGGAGATTATTCTGCTACTTGTTTGTTATAAGATATATTATATTTTCCCCGTGAAATCCTACTGGGAAGTTCACTACGGAATTATTCCGCTTATTATTATTGTTTTTTGTGTTGAGTTTATCAATCAAATACCAGGAATTAATGTAATCTTAAGCTTTTTAGGAAAACATTCCATGAATATATATTTGGTACATTCACTGTTGAAAAATATATATTTAAAGGAACCGCTTTATTCACTTCACAATTGGTTTTTGATTGTGATTGCATTATTGGCGGTATCTATTGTGATATCGTATTTGATAGAGGGCTTGAAAAAATTGTTCCAATTTGATAAATTTGTAGATTATATGTTGAAGAAAATTAATTCATTGTAAAAACAAAATTAAATTAGATAAAAATTTAACTGTGTATGAATTCGTGTTTACAATACAGAAAATTGAGAAGCTAAAAAATAAAAAACAGGTTTATCCATATAAGGAGTTAATGATTTGTTTGACGGTATTTTAAATGTATACAAGGAGCAGGGTTACACCTCCTTTGATGTGGTTGCAAAGCTTCGTGGTATATTAAAACAGAAAAAAATAGGACACACAGGGACTTTGGACCCTATGGCAACAGGAGCATTGGTCGTCTGCCTCGGTAAGGCAACAAAGCTTGTGGATATGCTGATAGAGGGTGATAAACGGTACAGGGCATCCATGCTTCTTGGATATAACACTGATACGGAGGATGTGACGGGAGTTGTCACAAAAAGCAGTGATATATGTCCAACTGAAAATGAGATAATAGATGCCATACATGCATTTATCGGCTGTTATAATCAGGTTCCACCTATGTATTCTGCCATAAAAGTTGACGGAAAAAAGCTGTATGAGTACGCAAGAGAGGGAAAGACAGTGGAACGTATGGCGCGGCAGGTTGAAATTTATTCAATTGAAAACGTGAATATATATAGCACAGATACCTTGGATGTAAGCCTTAATGAGAGCTTTCAGGGAATAGGAGAAAAAACGCATATTTGTGTGGATATGGATGTTCATTGCTCTAAAGGCACATATATAAGAAGCCTGTGCCGTGATATCGGAGAACGGCTGGGGTGCTTTGCAACACTAATGTCCCTTGAGCGGACTGAGGCTCATGGAAACAGTGTGGAACATTCATTAACCCTTGGTGAAATAGAGGCACACTGCAAGGATGGAACAATCGGAAATTACATACAGCCTTTGGATTCGCTTCTTGGTGCATATGGCAAATTAAAAATAAAAGAGGAGTATAAAACATTTCTTTTAAATGGAAATAAGCTGAAAGAGGCATATTTTGAGGATATTAAGTCTGACAGGTCAGAAATGTTAAGGGTTTATCTGGGAAATGAAATGAAAGCGTTATACAGCTATGATGAAGATGAAAAGATTTTCCGGCCTGAAAAGATGTTTTTATAAAGTGCAGAGGTAAAAGGGCTTGGAAATAGTATCTTACGAAAAGGTAAAATTACAAAATACTGTAGTTGCATTAGGCAAATTTGAGGGAATGCATAAGGGACATATGCTTTTATTGGATGAGGTTATTAAAATAGCCAAAGACAAGAATTTAACAAGTGTGGTCTTGACTGTAAATGTTCCATCTGATAAAGTAATTAATACACCATCCGAAAAGATGGATATACTTAGAAAACAAAATATTGATATGGTTGTTCCATGTATGTTTACCAAAGCCTTTGCATCACTTTCTCCTGAGGAGTTCGTTAAAACAATCTTAGTTGATGGTCTTGGAGCAAAGTATGTAGTTGTTGGTGAAGACTTTCATTATGGACATAAAAGAATGGGAAACTGTGATACATTGAAGCGTGGCGGTGAAAGGTACGGATTTAAACTGATTTCTTTTCCGAAACTTGCCATAGATGGAATGGTTGTAAGCTCATCCTATATAAGGAAACTTATTGAGGCAGGAAAAATGGAAGACGTTTACAAATATATGGGCAGGTACTATAAAGTTACCGGAACCGTGGTACATGGAAAAATGCTTGGACGAACCATAGGATTTCCAACCGTAAATATAATATCAGCTCCCGCAAAGCTGTTGCCGCCCTTTGGAGTTTACGCATCAGAAATAGAATGCTGCGGAAACAGATACAAGGCTGTCACAAATATTGGGTTAAATCCTACAGTTACAGATGATAGTGCAGTAAAAATAGAAACCCACATATTAGATTATGACGGGGACTTATATGGTGAGGAAGTACAAGTATATTTAAAAAACTTCATCCGCCATGAAACCAGGTTTGACAGTATTGAAGAACTGAAAACGCAGCTTGAAAAGGATAAGCTTTATGTCACCAAGATGTAAAGCATAAATAATAAAGTTAGTAAATTCGCATCAGTAGCTCAGTGGATAGAGCAATGGCCTCCGGAGCCATGTGCGGAGGTTCGATTCCTCTCTGGTGCATGCTATGTCCTAAGGAGGGACCCAGCGAAGCTGGGAGGATTCCTTAGGACCGACCCATAAAGCAAGGGACCCCACGAAGCAAGGAGGGACTTATGAAAAAAACAAAGAAAGACAAAGGTATTGCAGGTCTTATGCTATTTGTAGGCTGGCTTGTTTTCATACTTCTTGCCCTGATATTTTATTTTTATTTTAGTAAAGGTTTTCTTGACTTTTTTAATAAAAAATCTAAATCGGAAACAGATGCACAAAAAATATATGAAGTGAATAAGTATCCTAAAGTTAATGCCTTAATTGAAAAATATTTAACTGCAATATCCGAGTGTGATAAAAAAACATTGAAAAGTCTTGTCTCAAATCCTACAGAGTTTGATGACATGACAAATTACGAAAAAAGAGCAAAGGTTATTACAGGATATGAAAACATTGTATGTTATACAATACCTGGATATAACGAGGGCGATTTGCTTGTATATGTAATAGCAAATCTTACGTTTTCAGATGTTACGGAAATTAAGAGTAAGCCATTAGATATCAGCTATTTTTATTTAAAGAAAAATTATGATGACTATTTCATCTTAAATGTAATTTCAGATGAAACTATAAATGAGTACATAGAATCTAAAAATAAAAACAGTGACATACAGAACCTGTATAAGTCAGTGAAAGAAAATATAGACTCATGTGCAGCAGCGGATGCAGCGTTTGCTGAATTTTATAATAAAATATATGACAAGTGATTATGACAGGGCTGTAGACTTTACACGGATGCAGCCCTTTTTGTTCATTGACGGGACTATAACAGGCAGATGTTTTTAAAATGATTTGTTCATTGATATAAAATATGTTGTTTGTGGAGTCTTTTGACTTTTAATTTCAGTAATAATATAGGAGAGTATCAAACGATACAATAAAAAATGGAACAGGGAATCAGAATAAACAAATATTTAAGTGAAGCGGGAATATGTTCAAGAAGACAGGCAGACAATATAATTGAAGCAGGCGAAGTTACGGTCAATGGTGAAAATGCTGTGCCTGGGACAAAGGTTTTTGCGGACAGTATTGTGAAATACAAGGGTAAAACCATAATGCCCGTAAAGAAAAAGGTCATTTATGCCTACAATAAGCCGATGGGACTTGTGTGTACCTCGAAAGAGGCAGATAAGGACAGTATATTTAATTATGCTGATTTTCCTGAAAAGGTAAATTATGTCGGTCGTCTTGACAAGGACTCACAAGGGCTGTTGCTTCTCACAAATGATGGCGAGCTGGCAAACAGCATCCAAAAATCTGTAAACAACCATGAAAAGGAATATCATGTGCGTGTCAATAAAGATATCACGGATGGATTTATTTCGGATATGTCAAATGGAGTACCGATTCTTGATACGGTGACAAAGAAATGCAAGGTGATAAAAACGGGGAACCGAACATTTAAAATTATACTGACACAAGGGCTGAACAGACAAATCAGACGTATGTGTGAGCAGCTTGGTTACAGGGTTGTACATCTGAAAAGAGTCAGAATCATGAATATTGTTTTGGGAAATTTAAGACCGGGAGATTTTAGAATCCTAAGTGCAGACGAGGAAAAAAGACTCAGACTGTCATGCAGGTAATAGGACAAAATAGGAGAGATGAGGAACTCTGCGTGCATGAAATATTATGTTTTAATCCTAATAAAAATTTTAACGGAGTGAATGTAAATGAGCAAGACAGACAGAATTAAAGAGCTTACCGCTATACTTAGCGAAGCATCAAGAGCATATTATCAGGAAGACCGTGAAATTATGAGTAATTTGGAGTATGACAGGCTTTATGATGAGCTTGTGAGCCTTGAAAATGAAACAGGTCTTGTATTGTCGGGAAGTCCCACAAGGAAAGTAGGGTATGAGGTTTTAAGTGAGCTTCCAAAGGAGGCACATCAGTCACCGATGCTTTCTCTTGACAAAACAAAAAGTGTGGAGGATTTGTCAGAGTGGCTGAAGGATAAAAGGGGGGTTTTGTCGTGGAAGCTGGATGGGCTTACAGTTGTGCTTACCTATGAGGACGGACAGCTTGTCAAGGCAGTTACGAGAGGAAATGGTGAAATCGGAGAGGTTATAACAAATAATGCAAGAGTATTTGTAAATGTACCATCTAAGATATCCTATAAGGAATCGCTTGTCATAAGAGGGGAAGCGGTTATTTCATATTCTGAATTTAATAAAATAAATGCAACCATAGCTGACGCGGACGCAAAATATAAAAATCCCAGAAACTTGTGTAGTGGAACGGTGAGACAGCTTAACAATGAAATCACTGCAAATAGAAACGTGAAATTTTATGCCTTTAATATGCTTGACATTCCTGAACAAGAAATTAATTCTTCAATGACAAAAAGATTTGATTTTCTTGAGGGGCTTGGCTTTGATGTTGTGTGGCATATGACTGTTGACAGCGTAAGCATATTTGATGCGGTAAAACTGTTTGCAGATAAAATAAAGGATAATGATATTCCATCAGATGGGCTTGTGCTTGCATATGATGATGTCATATACGGAAAAAGTCTTGGTATTACAGCAAAGTTTCCGAGGGATTCCATTGCATTTAAATGGGCTGACGAGCAGGCGGAAACAGAGCTGCTTGAGGTGGAATGGAGTCCGTCAAGAACAGGACTGATTAATCCGATAGCAATATTTAAGCCTGTATTTTTGGAGGGAACGGTCGTTAGCCGTGCCAGTATTCACAACGTCAGCATTGCAAAGCAGCTTGCGCTTGGCATCGGTGATACCATAAAGGTATATAAGGCAAACATGATTATTCCGCAGATAAGCGAAAATCTTACAAGAAGCGGAAACCTTGAAATACCACAAAACTGTCCTGCCTGTGGCAGGAACACGGTAATAAATAATGAAAATGATGTTGAAACCCTTTATTGTCCGAATTCTGATTGTCCTGCAAAGGCAACGAAGATATTTACACATTTCGTATCAAGAAATGCAATGAATATAGAGGGACTTTCCGAGCAGACCATAGATAAATTTATTAGTAAGGGATTTATCTCCGATTTCAGTGATATATATATGCTTGACCGTTTTCGTGATGAAATAATAGAGATGGATGGTTTTGGCGAAAAGTCATACGAAAATATCATAAATTCTGTAGATGTGTCAAGAACAACAAGTCTTAGCAGAGTTTTATATGGAATCGGCATACTGAATGTGGGCAATGCAACGGCAAAGCTAATATGCAGACATTTTAAAAATGATATAAATGAAATTGTAAAAGCGGATGCGGAGCAGTTTGCAGAAATAGATGGCGTAGGTCCTGTGATTGCTGACACCGTTGTTGCATATTTTGCTGATGAGGGAAATTTAAACAGCCTGAATAAGCTGCTAAAGCAGCTTACGATTATAGAGGAAAAAAATGAAAGCAAACAGGATCTTGCAGGAAAGACATTTGTAATAACAGGGTCACTTAATTCATTTGCAAACAGGGACGAGTTAAAAAAACTGATTGAGGATAGAGGCGGAAAAGTTGCAGGAAGTGTATCATCAAAAACAAGCTATCTTATAAACAATGATGTGACATCAAGCTCATCAAAAAATAAAAAAGCAAAATCACTGGATGTCCCTATAATTTCAGAGGAGGATTTCTTGAAGTTGTAGAAAAAAAGTGATATATATATTACAAAGCTTCATTTCAAGGGAGGTCAATATAACATGCCGATAAGAATTGACAATGATTTGCCGGTAAAGAAAATACTGGAGCAGGAAAATATATTTGTAATGGACGAAAATCGTGCCATGAGTCAGGATATACGTCCACTGGATATACTTATTTTAAATCTGATGCCGCTCAAGGAGGATACGGAGCTTCAGCTTTTGCGGAGTCTTTCAAACACTCCGCTTCAAGTAAATATTTCGTTTATTAGAACGGTATCATATGAGTCAAAAAATGTATCAGAGTCTCATCTTGCAAGGTTTTACACTGACTTTGACAGTGTGAAAAACAGAAAGTGGGATGGGCTGATTATAACAGGTGCTCCTGTTGAACTTATGAAATTTGAGGAAGTGGAATACTGGGATGAGCTGACAAAAATCATGGACTGGTCAGAAAAAAATGTCACCTCAACCCTGCACATATGCTGGGGTGCCCAGGCGGGACTTTATTACAGGTATGGAGTTTCAAACATAAAGCTTGATAAGAAACTTTCAGGCGTTTACAAGCATTATACATTTCATAAGAGAACACCTCTTGTCCGTGGATTTGACGATTCATTTTTGGTTCCACAGTCAAGATATACGGGGGTTGACAAGGATGCCATAGTAAATAATCCGCTCCTTGAGATTGTATCGGAATCAGACGTGACAGGTCCGTATCTGATTATTGCGGAGGACGGCAAAAATATATTTGTTACAGGACATCCTGAGTACGATACGCTTACATTGGATCAGGAATATAAAAGGGATGTGAAAAAGGGAATCAATCCTGATATTCCCGTAAATTACTATCCTGACGACAATCCTGAAAATGCACCTGTGAAGTCATGGAGGTGCCACGCCAACACACTTTATACAAATTGGCTGAATTATTACGTTTATCAGGTTACACCGTACAAACTTTAGGAAATCCTTAGTTTTTATAGGTTTTATGCATGTTTGCGGGATTTTATTACTTCACGTATTTTAATTGCAAAATGGTGTAGGAACAAAAGACGAAAATCATCGTGCTATTTGTCTGACAAAAGGGTACTTCATTATTTTGTGCAGGTAAAATTTTGTTGAAACTACAAATAAATGGAACAATGTACAAGAAAGGTTGAATTTGAATATGAAATTTAAACTATATTATGCAACGATAGTATGCTTTGTTTTAGCAGTTTCAATATATCCTCTTTATATGGGGATACGCGTTGTTTCTGATGTAATGAGATATGGAATTGTAGCATCTGAAAATTATCCGAAGTATATTATTCCATACACACCAATTGCACTTGCAGTTATGATAGCAGTAATATTGATGCCTGTAATTATTAAATTTGTAAAAAAATTTTCATTTTTGTTTGCATCCGTTATTTCACTCAGCGTATTTTCTATTGCAGAATATATACTTGAGAGTAAGGTTGTAATTATTGGCGGAGAAAGAGTAGCAAAACTGGAAGACTGGCAGATGTATATGTGTTATGTGCCGCCGACGGCTTATGAGGAGAGAACATGGACGCCTATTGATGTTTTAATGGGGACTTACAGCCCTACATTTAAAATCCATTTTTACCTTATATCAATTATACTTATCATTGCTGTTTTAAACAGTATTTACGGATTTGCACAGATTATTTTATCAGGGGAACAATCAAGAAAGAAAGCACTTATCGTGCAGTCGGTATGTGCAGGTCTGTTCTTAGGGCTTTGTATTCTTGCGTGTTTCACTGCATTTTTCAGGGATGGCAACCTGACGGTTTCACCGTTGTCTGCCGTACTTATGGGGCTGTTTTTTATTGTATTGGGAGTAATGGCAGGCTTGCTTATGGGCTCATTTTTCATAGGAAAGAAAAAAGTATATGCTGTAATTCTGCCATCAATAGCCGCTTCGCTGGTAACGCTTACAATGTACATAGGGGAAATGTTTCTTTTGAGCGGTAATCTGTATCGCTTGGGCACGGGCATATTGTTTGAAAGCATACCAGGCATTGTGCTTGCTCCTATAGATATCCTTATCATCTTATTTTCAGGAGGCATCAATTTGCTTGTTTTAAGCCTTCTTTCTCCCTGCAAAAGGAAGTAGCAACAACAAGCATACAGATGTCAAGCAGAAGGTAGCTTAAAGTCATGCCGAGAAAATAGGCATTTACACCATAGGACGGAACGAGGGTTACAGTAACTAAAATCCGCACGACAAGTCCTGCAACATTTATCATCAGATTCCCAAAGGCTTTTCCGATACCGTTTAATATAGCTGACATATTTCCTGATATGTATATGAATGGACATAGGAAGCTCACTCTCTGTAACAATACTCCTGCATATTCATTTTTGAATGTTAAAATACATAATATTTTTCCAAACAGCATATAAAAGCACCACGCAAGAAGCCCTAAGAATACACAAAACACGAGGCTTTTTTTGATTGCTTCCAGTATTGCCTTACGATTGCATTTTGCCCGTGCATAGGATACGGCAGGAAGAAGCATGGTGGAAAGTGACGTTGTAATGGTTGCAGGGAACAGCAAAAAGGGTATGATAATACCAGTCAGCATGCCATATATTTCCATAGCTGTATCACTGCTGGCGTAATAGTAGAACAGCATTGACGGAATCAGCAGTGTCTCAAGGCTTGAAAAAAGGGTAAGCATCAGGTTGTTTGTTGTAATTGGAACAGCATCCATAATGTATGGCTTTAAGATACCTGTTGTGTTTACATCCATATCGGATTTTAAAATAATCTTCTTTCTGTTTAACATGTAAAATGCTACGGATAAAACAGTTGCCGTTATTTCACCTGATACGACGGCAATAACTGCAAGCATTGCAGTAAGGTCTCCGTCTGCCCATTGATATGCAAGAAACATTCCTGTGCCAATTCTAACAATCTGTTCAAAGAAGTTCGTTATACCCTGAAACCCAGGTTTGTCAACACCAACGAAAAATGCATTAATGCCTGCTTTCAGTGCAACAAAGGGAATCGCTATAATGATAGTGCGGAGCAGGGGGGCACAATCGCTGTTTTTTAATATGGAAACACATATAAAGTCAGAAAACAAAAATAAAACCGTACAGGTAATGATACTTATCCCAACAGCGAAAAGCATATAATATTTTGTAATCGTTTTCATCGATTTATATTTGTTTTGACCAAGGAAGTAAGAAATGTGTTTTGTCAGTGCAGTGGCAAAACCAGAGCAGGAGATGGAAAAGGCAAGTATGTACATTGGAAAAACTAACTGATAAACACCTATTTCTTTTACACCTATGGTCCTGGTTAAGAATATTCTATTATAGAACCCCAAGAACTTTGTGGCTATACCCGCTATTGTTAATATTAGTGTCCCTTTGATGATTGCTTTCTTTGACAAGAGTTTACCTTCAGGTTTTCTTTACTCAAATTATATTAGACGGGAAAGCTTTATATTACAAAATAAGAATATCCGAAATTGAATAGTGTTGCATGGCCGAATAGTTTAAGATATAAAGGAGCATTTAGTTAGATGGATAAAATAATATATATGGATAATGCGGCAACAACGAGAACACTACCCGCAGTTGTTGATGAAATGCTTCCATATTTTGCAGAAATGTATGGAAACCCGTCAAGCATATATGGTTTTGCTGATAAGAGCAGAAATGCAGTTAATACAGCAAGAAAAATAATTGCGGAGTCTTTAAATACCAAGTCAGAAAACATATATTTTACCGCAGGAGGAACAGAGTCGGACAACTGGGCTGTCATTGAAACAGCACATGCTTATAAAAGCAGGGGACGACATATCATTACATCTAAAATAGAGCACCATGCCATACTTCATAGCTGTGAATATCTGGAAACATGTGGATATGATATTACTTATGTAAATGTTGATGAAAACGGAACAATAAAGCTTGACGAGCTTACACGTGCAATAAGACCTGATACGATATTAATATCTGTTATGTTTGCCAATAACGAAATAGGAACAATCCAGCCCATATGGGAGATAGGGCAGATAGCAAAAAAACATAAGATCCTATTCCACACGGATGCAGTTCAGGCATACGGACAAATACCAATTGATGTGGAAAGGTACAATATTGACATGCTTTCAGCAAGTGGTCACAAATTAAATGGACCAAAGGGAACAGGTTTTTTGTATATAAGGGATGGCGTAAAAATAAAAAGCTTTATACACGGAGGTGCACAGGAGAGGAAAAGAAGGGCGGGGACGGAAAATGTGCCGGGAATTGTGGGACTTGGAAAGGCAGCCCAGCTTGCATCTTTGTCAATGGATGACAAAATAAAGCATGAGACCAAGCTTCGTGATTACATCATAGAATACGTTACAAAAAACATTCCGTATTGCAGGCTGAACGGTCATCTTATAAACCGCCTGCCTAATAATACAAATTTCAGTTTTCAGTTTATAGACGGAGAGACATTAAGGGTAATGCTCGACATGAGCGGAATATGCTCCTCAGGCGGTTCCGCATGTACATCAGGCTCTGCCGACCCGTCCCATGTACTGACGGCAATCGGACTGCCGAGAGATATTGCAGGAGGTTCTCTGCGTCTTACCATCAGCCATGAGACAACAATGGAGGAGGTAAAAACGGTTTGTGACATATTGGCAGAGACAATTGACAAGCTTAGAAACACATCACCACTTTATGAGGACTTTATGAAACGTTAATTGTTATGTTCACGTATATATGTTTGTACTGTCTAAATAAGTGTTATTTATAACAGTAATTGCTTCATAGCCTGTTATATAAGCATTTTATGAAATACGGATAAATTCAGGCTTTTGCTTTTTAAATGTACAGTAATATTGAAAGCCGTTGTCAAGCAGGAGCGTGCGTGCCGCTTCAAAGTCATGTCCTACATGTATCAGGTCGTGGGTATCACTTCCCACAGTAATAATTTCACCGCCTGCCTCTTTATAAAGTTTAAGAATATCGGAGTGGGGGTGCGGATAGGAAAGCCCACGGTAAAGGCTACCCGTATTAATTTCTATGCCGCATCCGTTGCTCACGATGATTTTAAAAATTTCCTTTAAGATATCACTGTGCTCAGAGACGGAAAAGCTTTTGTCCTTATTTTTGCCGTAGCGTACGATATAATCGATGTGGCCGTAAACATTAAAGTCTTTAAATCCCTTAACTATTTCCAGTATCTCCTCAAAGTAGCGTCTGTACGCCTGACTGTCGGTTTTATCCTCAAAATATTCAGGGAAATACGGGTCAAGACCGTCCACGATATGTGTGCTGCAAATTACAAAATCAAGCTCTGGATGTTTTTTTACATAGGCAGCAGCTTTTTCGGTTACAGATGGCATAACACCAAGCTCGACACCGATTTTAAGGTCAAAGGAAGGTGCAACATCCTTTTTAACCTTTGACATATACGCATAATACTTGTCCGTGTCTAAATAAAAATCCATTTGCGGGTCAGAAACATGAACAGGGAAATCAATGTCATAGTGGTCCGTCACACAAAAAGAAGTAATATTTTTTTCCTGTGCACGTTTTATCAGATTATATATATCGGTATCACAGTCCGACGAAAAAGATGTATGTAAATGATAATCAGGGAAAATCATGGTTTTATCCTCCGTTTTAAGTTAATAATGCATATGTCTGAAATGGGTTTCTCCCATTAAAGAAATAAAAGAACAATGCTTTGAGGAAATACTACCATGTGCGTACAGGAAATGCAATACTTTTTTCATGTGAATAAGGATGCCGGTTTAAGCTGTAAAAGCACAAAATGCATTTGTTTATTTATGCAAAAAATGAAAAAAACTTATGAAAACTATGTATTATATACATTACTCGAAAAAAGAAGAAAAAATTGGTAATTTAGCACTTGAATTTTGTACAAAAAAACTGTATTATATTTTTGTAAATAGCACAAGATAATTTACTGCTTGCCAAGCAGTACTTATAAATTTATTTCAAAACTTAGGAGGAATAAAAAATGGCAGTAAAAGTAGCAATTAATGGTTTTGGCCGTATTGGTCGTCTTGCATTCAGACAGATGTTTGATGCAGAGGGATATGAGGTTGTAGCAATCAATGATTTAACAAAGCCTTCTATGCTTGCACACTTATTAAAGTATGATTCATCACAGGGAAAATATCAGTATGCTGATCAGGTTACAGCAGATGATGAGGCTGGTACAATTACTGTATGTGGTAAGACTTTAAAAATTTACGCAGAGGCAGATGCTAAGAATCTTCCTTGGGGCGAGCTTGATGTAGATGTTGTACTTGAGTGTACAGGATTCTATGTATCAAAGGCTAAATCACAGGCACATATTGATGCAGGTGCTAAGAAGGTTGTTATTTCTGCTCCGGCAGGAAATGATCTTCCTACAATCGTATTCAGCGTTAATGAGGGAACTCTTACAGCTGACGACAAGATTATTTCCGCAGCATCATGTACTACAAACTGCTTAGCTCCTATGGCTAAGGCATTAAATGACTATGCACCAATCCAGTCAGGTATTATGGCAACTATCCATGCTTATACAGGTGACCAGATGGTACTTGACGGACCACACAGAAAGGGAGACTTCAGAAGAGCTCGTGCGGCTGCTGTTAATATTGTTCCTAACTCAACAGGTGCTGCAAAGGCAATCGGATTAGTTATCCCAGAGTTAAATGGTAAGTTAATCGGTTCTGCACAGAGAGTACCTGTACCTACCGGTTCAACTACAATCTTAACTGCTGTAGTTAAGGGTAAGGATGTTACAAAAGACGGCATTAACGCTGCAATGAAGGCTGCTGCATCAGAGTCATACGGATACAATGAGGAGGAAATCGTTTCTTCTGATATCGTTGGTATGAGATATGGTTCACTCTTTGACGCAACTCAGACTATGGTTGCTCAGATTGCTGATGACCTTTATGAGGTTCAGGTTGTTTCATGGTATGATAACGAGAATTCATACACTAGCCAGATGGTTAGAACAATCAAGTACTTCGCAGAGTTAGGCTAATAATGTAAGACTGATATATTCAGTATATGTAGACCTAAAAAGGTCCGGTCATTTGGACCGGGCCTTTTATTTCTTTTATAGGAAATTTGAAAACTATGATTTCCAAATTCTAAAATTATATTTACAGGAGGATTATTTAAAATGTCATTAAACAAGAAATCAGTAGATGATATCAATGTCAAGGGACTTCGTGTTCTTTGCAGATGCGACTTCAATGTACCACTTAAGGAGGGAAAGATTACAGACGAGAACAGACTTGTTGCTGCACTCCCTACTATAAAAAAGCTTATTGCTGACGGCGGAAAGGTTATCCTTTGTTCCCATCTCGGAAAGGTTAAGACAGAGGAGGATAAGGTGACAAAGACTCTTGCTCCTGTAGCTGTGCGTCTTTCAGAGCTTCTTGGTCAGGAAGTTAAGTTTGCTGCTGATGCAGAGGTTGTAGGACCAAATGCCAAGGCTGCTGTAGAGGCAATGAATGACGGAGATGTTATTCTTCTAGAGAATACACGTTTCAGACCTGAGGAGACTAAAAACGGAGAGGCTTTCTCTAAGGATTTAGCAAGTATTTGTGATGTATTTGTAAATGATGCGTTCGGTACTGCACATAGAGCACACTGCTCAAATGTAGGTGTGGCAGGCTTAGTTGATACTGCTGTTGTAGGATACCTTATGCAGAAGGAAATCGATTTCCTCGGAAATGCAGTAGAAAATCCTGTAAGACCTTTCGTTGCAATCCTTGGCGGAGCTAAGGTTGCAGATAAGCTTAACGTTATTTCAAACCTTCTTGAGAAATGTGATACGCTCATTATCGGTGGTGGTATGGCATATACATTCCTTAAGGCTAAGGGTTACGAAATTGGAAAGTCACTCGTTGATGAGACGAAGCTTGATTATTGTAAGGAAATGATGGACAAGGCAGAGAAGCTTGGCAAGAAGCTTCTTCTTCCTGTAGATTCAGTTATGATTGATGAGTTCCCGAACCCAATTGATGCAGAGGTAGCTACAGTATTATGTGATGCTGATAAGATGTTTGCAGACAAGGAAGCATGTGATATAGGACCTAAGACTATAGAGCTTTACTCAGAGGCTGTTAAGACAGCTAAGACTGTTGTTTGGAACGGACCTATGGGAGTATTTGAGAATCCTATACTTGCAACAGGTACAAAGGCAGTAGCAGCAGCACTTGCTGAGACAGATGCAACAACAATCATCGGTGGTGGTGATTCAGCAGCAGCAGTTAACCAGCTTGGCTTTGGTGACAAGATGAGCCACATATCAACAGGCGGTGGTGCTTCTCTTGAGTTCCTTGAGGGTAAGGAGCTTCCTGGAGTAGCAGCAGCAAATGATAAATAAGACATTGATTGGTATATAAAAGGAGAATTTCAAATGGCTAGGAAAAAAATTATAGCAGGAAACTGGAAGATGAACATGACACCTTCACAGGCCGTAAAGCTTACAGAGGAGCTTGCTCCACTCGTAAAAAATGATGCTGTAGATGTTGTTTACTGTGTACCTGCAATCGATATTGTACCTGTAGTTGAGGCTGTGAAAGGTTCAAATGTACAGGTTGGTGCAGAGAACATGTATTTTGAGGATAAGGGTGCTTATACTGGAGAAATTTCAGCAGAAATGCTTGTAGATGCAGGTGTTAAGTATGTTATCATAGGACACTCAGAGAGACGTGATTACTTTAAAGAGACAGATGCTTTACTTAACAAGAAAGTTAAAAAAGCAATCGAGGCAGGACTTACTCCAATTCTTTGCTGTGGAGAGTCACTTGAGCAAAGAGAGCTTGGTGTAACTATGGACTGGATTAGACTTCAGATTAAGTCAGATTTAGATGGTGTTGCTGCCGATGATGTTAAGAATCTTGTCATTGCCTACGAGCCAATTTGGGCAATTGGAACAGGAAAGACAGCAACAACTGAACAGGCTGAAGAAGTATGTAAAGGAATTCGTGAGTGTATTGCTGAGATTTATGATGATGCAACAGCAGAGGCTGTACGTATTCAGTATGGCGGTTCTGTAAATGCAGGCAATGCTGCTGAGCTTTTTGCACAACCTGACATTGATGGTGGTCTCGTAGGAGGTGCTTCGCTGAAAGCAGATTTTGGTAACATTGTCAACTACTAATAATAAACAGTAATTTCACCCCACGATTTTGTAGCACATACAATTTTGTGGGGTGTTATTTATTTTAAACTGATGGAGAAAATATGATTAGATTTTTGTTTGTTATAATAATTTCATTGCCGTTTATTATTTATTATCTGGGAGTTGGCAGATATGTAGAAAGACATGCAGACAGATATGACGAGTGGGCAAGATATAAGATTGCCCAAAAGGTAATAAGAATACTCAGATATAACGGTGGTGTCATTACACGCGTGTATGGCAGGGAGAATCTACCGGGTTCAGGTGGGTATATCATGTATTCAAATCATCAGGGAAAATATGATGCTTTGGGAATTATGTATGGTCATCCTACACCATGTACGATTATGATGGACGAAAAACGTTCCAGACTTCCGATTGTTGACCCATTTATGGATTTGATTAAGGGAAGCAGACTGAAAAAGGAAGATATGCGCAGTCAGGTTTTTACAATCAGGAAAATAATTGACGAGGTAAAATCGGGAAGAAAATATATAATTTTCCCAGAGGGCGGTTATGACAACAATCAAAACAATGTAAACGATTTTCATTCGGGTTCGTTTAAATGTGCAGTAAGAGCAAAATGTCCAATCGTCCCTGTTGCAATCATAAATTCCTACAAGGTGTTTGAGAGCGTAGCTCCATCACCTATAAGAACAAAGGTAATCTATCTGCCACCAATGTTTTATAATGACTATAAGCATATGACAACAGAACAGATTGCAACAATTGTACGTGCAAGGATTATGGTGACAATAGCAGGATACACGAGAAAAAGACAGATTCGAAGGCTTGATATTGCCTTAAATCCCAATGTAACGGACGTTGATGAGGCAAGAGCATACATAAACAGGCTGAAATATATATTGTAACGTAATGACAGAGAAAAAAGTTTTCTATAAAAAACACGCCTTTGCCAATTTCTTGGAAAATGCGTGTTTTTTGATATGAAATGAAGTTCTAAGGACACTGTGCTTTATAAAGTCCGAAAGAGTCCGATTACTTTACCCAATATAGATAAATCATTTGAGACTATAATCGGATCCATATGGTCATTTTCAGGTTGCAGACGAACGTGCCCATTTTCCTTGTAGAATGTTTTTACCGTGGCAGAGTCGTCAATAAGTGCAACTACAATATCAGAGTTTCTAGCGGTGCTCGTTTCCTCAACCATAACAAGGTCACCGTCCAAAATACCTGCATTTATCATGCTGTCACCCTTAACCTTTAACATGAATGTGTTTTTTGTGGTGCGGAGATATTCAGGTGGAACAGGAAAGTAGCCTTCAATGTTTTCCACTGCAAGGATAGGTTCACCACATGTTACGGTACCTACAATTGGTACATTCACCAGCTCCCGACGGCTTAAATTAAATGTGTCGTCAAGAATTTCAATTGCTCTTGGTTTTGTAGGGTCTTTTCGGATGTAGCCTTTTTCCTCTAGCGTAGCAAGATGTGCATGCACGGAGGAGGTTGATTTTAAATGAACAGCCTCACATATCTCCCTGACAGCAGGCGGATATCCTTTCTTTAGTATGCATTCCTTTAAATATTCTAATATCTGTTCCTGTTTGGCAGATAATGTATCTTTACTCATATAAAAACCCCTTTCAAAAAGACGAAATACTAATTCACAGATAGTATATCACATGTACAAATAAAATGCAAACGAATGTTCTATATTTTGTATTTGTTTTACCAAAACATACTTATGTCACTAACGATGTGAAATATTGATTTTTGTTAATAATGTGCTATAATGACAGTAACTCATAGGGTTCAATTATTATGTACTATAAAAAGTAATTGAAGAACAAAATATAGGACGATAAATTTTATAAAACTACAGAAAGGAAAAGGATTATATGAATAATAGAAGACGAATTGCGGCTTGCATCTGTTCACTTACATTGATGGCAAGCCTTACTTTTGCTAATATATTGCCGACGCTTGCTGCGGAAAAAACAGAATGGGACAGTGCTGTGGCTGTAATGCAGGCTGCAAAAAACGATGACACAGGCACAGGCGATTCAGAACATAACGACGGGCTAATTTATGTAAATGATGCCTTATATCAGGGCTATTACATGGACGATGCAGGTATGATGTACATAGTACTGAGGGGAGTGGCAAAGCCGAAGACAGGAACACTGAAAGCAGGAACAAAATATTACGATTTTAATTCACAAAATACAGCCGTGCTGTCAATACACACATTATATGTAAACGGAAACGCATATACAGGATATTATATGGATAGTGCAAATAGGATGTACATGGTAAAAAAAGGAATACGTGTCCTTGCGGACGGAACGGGAAATCTAGTGAACAAGACACTGAAAGCAGGAACCGTGTATTACAGCAATAAAGAAGAAAAAAAGCTGTCACTTGCACAAAATACGTTATATGTGAATGGAAAATTATACACGGGCTATTACATGGACAGCAGGAATAAGATGTACACGGTAAAAAAAGGACTCCGTGAAAATGGAACGGGCAGCTTAGTCAATAGAACGCTTAGGGCAGGAACGAAATATTACAGCAACAAGGAAAGAAAAAAACTGACATTATCAGCACATACATTATATATAAAAGGAATTGCGTATACAGGCTATTACACTGACAGTAAAAATAAAATGTACAGTGTTAAAAACGGAATTCGTACTGCCGCCAATAAAACGTTAAAGGCGGGAGCAAAATACTATAGCAATCAGGATGGCAAGACAAAAAAAATCTCCCAAAAGACGGTATATATAAACGGAAGTGCAGTAAAGGGCATGAGTGCAAAGTCACTGACAACCCTTCAAAGAGCACAGACGATTGTAAATCGGATTACGGATGACAGCATGACAAAAGAAGAAAAGCTCAAGGTTTGTTTTCAGTATGTGCAAAAATACAAGGAAAGCCGTCCGAGAACCCCGCATTATTTGGGAATGGATTGGCCTGTGCTCTATGCAAATGATATGTTTTTGAAAGGAACAGGCAATTGCTTCAGCTACGCGGCATCCTTTGCATATATGGCAAAAGCAATCGGATATAAAGAGGTTTACTGCTGTAACAGCGGAAATCATGGCTGGACTGAAATTGACGGCTTGATTTATGATGTGCAGTGGAGCAGGGAACACCACGAGTACAATTATTATGGGTTAAGCTATGATACAAAAACGGATGTACCGTATAAATGGGCTATCAGGGAAAGATTACCGTGGATGCACATAAAAATCTAAAAGATGAGAAAATTTATGTACAGGACTATCCTGTGACTTTGATGTTTAATCCTGAATTTTTAAATTGATAAAAGTGTGCCACAAAATAATGAATTACTTCAATTGACAGAGAAAGGCTAATGAACATGAAAAAACTGATTATATCAATTGTAACATTGATGCTGATAGCAGGTATTGCTTCTATTGGTACATTGCCTACATTGGCGGCAGCATCAGAACAGAGTGATTTATCAACGACAGAGGAGTATACAGGCACTAAAAATGGTCTGATTTATGTAGATGGCAAGCTATATAATGGTTATTACATTGACAGTGAAAATAAGATGTACAGCGTAAAAACAGGAATCCCCACCCTTAAAACAGGAACACTGAAATCAGGAATTAAGTATTATAGTTATAATGCAGGAAAAAAGCTGACACTGGCAAAGCAGACGCTGTATGTGAAAGGAACAGCTTATACAGGTTATTACCTAGACAGCAAAAATAGAATGTACATAGTAAAAAATGGGGTACGCGTCAAAAAAGACGGGACACATAACCTGAAAACAGGAACTCTAAAAGCAGGGACGAAATACTACAGCTATACGTCCAATAAAACACTTACACTAAAAAAACAGACACTGTATGTGAAGGGATACACATATACAGGCTATTACGCAGACAGCAGAAATAAAATGTATATCGTAAAAAATGGAATTCGTGTCAAAAAAGATGGAACGCACAACGTAAAAACAGGTGTGCTCAAGGCAGGGACGAAATATTACAGCAATACTGCAAAAAAGATAAAGAAGCTGTCAAAGAAAACGTTATATGTAAATGGCAAAGCATACACGGGGTATTATGCAGATAGTAAAAACAAGATGTACCGTGTAAAAAAGGGAGCCTATGTCCCTGTCAATACAACCGTGAATGCCGGAAGTAAATATTACAGCTATAAAGCAGGGAAAAAGCTGACGCTTTCCAGACAGACCGTATATATTAACGGAAAAGCGGTAAAAGGGATGAGTGCCGAGTCCCTTGCAGTTCTTCAAAGGGCACAGGCAGTTGTTAACAGTATTACGGATGACAGTATGACCAAAAAAGAAAAGCTTAAGGTCTGTTTTGATTATGTGAAAAAGTATACGGAAATAAGGCCGAGAACCCCACATTATATAGGAATGGACTGGCCTATTATTTATGCAAATGATATGTTCATAAATGGTGCCGGAAATTGCTGTAGTTATGCGGCGGCTTTTGCATATATGGCAAAAGCGATAGGGTATGAGGAGGTATATTGCTGTAACAGTGGTGGTCACGGTTGGGCTGAGATAGACGGCTTGGTGTATGACCCTGAGTGGAGCAAGCATCATTTTGTTTATAATTACTACGCATTAAGTTATGATACAAAAACGGACCAAAACTATAAGGGTTCTCTTTCACCAGAAAAACCGTGGATGCGTATCAAGCTTTGATGGGATTATGTAATGCTTAATTAAGGAGAAAAAAATGGTTTTTAGCTCATTGGTGTTTTTATGTATATTTTTCCCTATAATATTTTGCCTGCACAGTGTAGTACCATCCATAAAAGCAAAAAATGTGCTGCTAATCATGGCAAGTCTGGTATTTTATGCTTTTGGAGAACCCGTATATGTGGTTTTGATGGTTATCAGTGCATTTCTCAATTACCTGTGTGCTGTTCTTATGGAAAAAGTGAACCGTAAGGCAGTGTTAGTTGCAGCAGTAGTGGTGAATATAGGCATTTTGAGTGTATTTAAATATACAGGCTTTTTGATAACAACAATAAATAGTGTGTTTCGTTTCAATATAACTATTCCTAAGATTACGCTTCCGATTGGCATTTCCTTTTTTACGTTTCAGGCATTGTCCTATGTGATTGATGTGTACCGAGAACAGGTTGCTGTGCAAAAAAATTTCGGTAAGGTACTGCTTTACATATCATTTTTCCCACAATTGATTGCAGGACCGATTGTAAAATACAGGGATATTGCATATGAGATTGACAACCGTAACGTAAATCTTAAAGAAACAGCCCTTGGTATGAGACGCTTTATTTACGGGCTGGCAAAAAAGGTATTGATTGCAAATACGATGGCAATCGTTGCAGATTCGGTATTTACACAGGAGTTTGCCCACATAAATATTATAGGGGCGTGGATTGGTGCCATTGCCTACACGATGCAAATTTACTATGATTTTAGCGGATACAGTGATATGGCAATTGGACTTGGACGTATGTTTGGCTTCCATTTTAAGGAGAATTTTGAACATCCATATGGTGCGCTTACAATTAAGGAATTTTGGCGGCGTTGGCATATTTCCCTTTCCTCGTGGTTTAAGGAATATGTTTATATTCCCCTTGGAGGGAACCGAAAGGGACGGCTTCGGACAGGGCTTAATAAAGTGATTGTATTTTTCCTGACAGGGCTTTGGCATGGTGCTAACTGGACATTTGTTGTATGGGGGCTGTTTCACGGAGCATTTTCTCTTTTTGAAGAATTTGTTCCGAAGCTTAAAAAGCTGCCCCGTGTAATCTTGCATATTTATACAATGCTTGTAGTAACAGTTGGATTTGTAATTTTCAGGGCAGATACACTTGGTCAGGCATGTATTTACATCGGGAAAATGTTTGCGGACTTTGAGGTTTCTGCTGTTGCAATGTCCTTTGCATGTCAGCAGCTTACACCGTTTTTCATTGCAATGCTGATTGCAGCAGTGATTGGCTGTGGACCAATCAGGAGCTTAACATTAAAATTAAGGGATGTGTCAGAGAAAGAAGAGATTACACAAAAGGAAAACATTGTGCAGATACTTTTATTTACAGTGGCATTTTTACTGCTTTCATGGTGCATCATCAGATTGTCAGGAGGCTCCTATAATCCGTTTATCTATTTTAGATTTTAGAGGATGAAATAAGTATTTTAATTTAACTATATGTTTTTGAAATAACTCGGCGAAAAACAGGATGTTCAACAAAAGGAGTATTGTATGAAGAAATATTTGATTTTCATAATAGCTTGTCTTGTTGTCTGCTTGCTGCCGTTTGTAGGAATGGCAGTGCGTCCGACAACAGTTAGCACGGAAAATAAGAAGATGGCTGAATTTCCAAGCCTCAAAGCAGACAATGGAAAATTAAATTTAAAATATTTTGAAGAGTTTGAGGAATACTTCAATGAACATTTTGCATTTCGGAATGAGCTTGTCTATGCAGATGCAAAGCTTCAAACGTCTATCTTTCAGGTTTCCAATGTGGACACGGTAACATATGGAACGGACGGATGGCTGTATTATTCTTCTACCTTGGATGATTATTTGGGAAATCATGTTATGTCCGAGCGGCAGATATACAATCTCGCACATAACCTATCCTTAGCGAAGCAGTATACGGAGGCTAATGGCTGTGACTTTTTGCTCACTATCCCTCCAAACAAAAACACATTGTATGGGGAGCATATGCCATATTATAATTCCTATATTGTGGATGAGACACATAATATAGACTTGCTGACACCGAAGCTTTCAGGGCTTCATATTCCATATGCCGACTTACTTGAACTGTTCCGCAATGAAAAGGAAACCTTGTATTTAAAACGGGATTCCCACTGGAACATGAAAGGCGCTCTTATGGCGTACAACTGTATTATGGATACTCTTGGATATCAGCATGAAAATTATGGGGACAGCGATGTCATCCGTACCAAGGACGAGGACGGAGATTTAAACAAAATGCTTTATACGTTCTATGGTGAGAAAGAGCTTAATTACAAATATAACATAGAGCATAACTTTTCATATTCAGATAATTTTAAAAGTGTTGAGGACGGATGGATTGAAACAAAGGGGGGAGCTGGAAACGGTTCGTTATTAATGTTCCGAGATTCTTTTGGAAATACATTGATACCATTTATGGCGGACCAGTTTGAACAGGCATGGTTCACCAAGGAAAATCCGTATGGATTGGAAAGTCTGGTTGAACAGTGCAAGCCCGACACAGTTGTGTTTGAGTGTGTGGAGCGGAATATAATACGGTTTATCAACATGCCGCCAATTATTTCTGCACCGCAGACAGATGTGACCGAAGTGGGAGAGCATTTGGAGACAAGCACTACAATATCCATAAACACATTAGAGTATGATATGAATTATTATAAAATCAGCGGAAGCGTGGACGGGGCATATTTGGAGGATGAGACGGATATCATAGTTCGAATCAACGGTACCTGCTACGAGGCATATCATACAGGAGAAAATACATACGAGCTTTACATTAAAAAGGATGAAATTAAAAACAAGTCATTGGAGCTTGAAGTTTTGTTGAAAAATAATGAAATTTTCAGCTCCGTTCAGACAAAAACTATAGATGAAGGAGAACGATTACAATGATGGCAAAAAAGACGATGAAAAAAATAATACTGCTTGGCATGGCAATGCTTCTTTTGCTTGGGCTATGTGCCTGCGGAAAGGCAACGGTTCAGATTAATGACGGCGGTGTCATGACGGAACTGGAGGTTTCAGTACCTAGAACCGTAGAAAAAATATTAAAGGATGCGGACATTGTATTAAATGACGGGGATGAGGTAAGTCCGTCACTTGATACAAAAGTTAAGGACGCACAGGAAATTGTGATTTCCAGAAAAGTTACGGTCAAGCTGACAGTTGACGGAGAGACAAAGGACATTGTCATGGTTGGCGGCACAATCAGCGACCTCTTGAAGCAGGAGGGAATCACCCTTGGGGAAAAGCAGCATGTAAATTATGACTTAGATGAATATCTGAAGGACGGAATGGAAGTTAAAATTCTTTATTTGTTCAGTGTAGAGGTGGAGTGTGATGGAAAAACCCAAAAACAGGAAACAGAGGCAGAGACAGTGGAAGATGTATTGAAGGAATTAAACATTACACTTGGCAAGGATGACCGTGTAACACCTGCGACAACAGCGGCAGTGACCGATAACATGCATATTGTCATAAACCGTATAACCTATGATACGGTTGTGGAAAAAGAAACCATTGCGTATGAAACCATACGTGAGGATGA
The DNA here is from genome assembly GCA_947652735.1 of uncultured Lachnospiraceae bacterium. GTDB lineage: Bacteria > Bacillota > Clostridia > Lachnospirales > Lachnospiraceae > Coprococcus_C. The sequence continues at coordinate 118,377 of CANTEG010000007.1, forward strand.
CAGCTCACTGACACAGGGACAGGAGCAGGTCAGTGTAAGTGGTGAAAACGGCGAAAAGGAAGTAACCTATAAGGTGACCTATGTGGATGGTGTTGAGGAAGCAAGGGAAGCCACAGACGAAAAAATTATCAAGGAAGCGGTAAACGAGGTTATCAAGGTTGGAACAAAGGCAGCATCCAGTGCAGGAAATTCCGGCAGCTCAGGCGGCTTGGGAAGAACGGAAGTATCCAGAAAAGCATTTTATGATTGCGACGGTTCCGGACACGGATACTATGAAATAACCTATTCAGACGGCACCGTAGAATATGTAGACTTTTAAGTAAATAGCAGGTTCCGCAGGAGCGTGCCCAGTAAATAGCAGGTTCCGCAGGAGCGTGCAACACAGTGAATGTGAAAAAAGCTGTCGTACTAAGCTTATTTTATTATGATACAAATAGCTTTCGTACGGCAGCTTCATTAAAATATATTGACAGTCAGAGATTTAATGTATATAATAGCAATGTTTTTAACATGCTACTTGATTAGTGAATTAACACTTTAAATCATTAAAGCAATAAGGAGATTTATATGAACGACAAATTGTTACACACACCGGATGGAGTCAGGGATATTTATGGTTCTGAATGTAAGAAAAAGCTTAAGATTATTGATAAAATACATCATGTGCTTGAGCTTTATTCTTATCAGGATATTGAAACTCCCTGTTTTGAATACTTTAATATATTTAACATGGACAAAGGCTCCGCACCGTCAAATGAAATGTACAAATTTTTTGACAGAAATAACAATACCCTTGTGTTAAGACCAGATCTTACACCCAGCGTAGCCAGATGTGTTGCAAAATATTATGCTGATGAGGAGTTGCCAATAAGGCTTTGCTACAAAGGAAATACATTTAACAATGCACCATTACATCAGGGCAAGCTGAATGAATGCACACAGATAGGCGGTGAGCTGATAAATGATGACAGCTCTGCTGCCGATGCGGAAGCAATCGCGTGTGTGATAAGCTGTCTTGTGGCTACTGGTCTTGAGGAATTCCAGATTGAGATAGGCGAAATCGAATATTTTAAGGGGCTGATTGAAGAAGCAGGTCTTGATTTAGAAACGGAAAATAAAATCAGGGAATACATACAGCTCAAGAATTTCTTTGGTTTAAGCGAATTTATATCAGGCCTTGCTATCAGTGATGCGATGAAGCTTGCTTTTAACTCATTTGAAAATTTGTTTGGTGGGCTGGACATGCTGGAACGGGCAAGGGGGCTTGTTTCAAACAATCGTTCCATTGAGGCAATTGACAGAATAACCAAGGTATATAATGCACTTAAAAGCTATGGTTACGAAAAATATGTAGGCTTTGACCTTGGAATGTTAAATAGGTATAATTATTACACTGGCATTGTCTTCAGGGGATATACATACGGAACGGGTGATGCAATCGTAAAGGGTGGAAGATACAACAACCTCCTGTCCCAATTTGGTAAGGATGCGGCATCGGTAGGCTTTGCCATTTATGTTGATGAGCTTATGATGGCAATATCCAGAAATAAGATTAATGTTGAGGTTGATTACTCAAATATCCTTGTGCTGTATGATATTGAATATCAGGGGAATGCAATTAAGCTTACAACAAGCTTAAGGTCCAAGGGTAAGAAAATTGAGCTTATCAGGAAATCGACCAAGCATGCAGTCGAAGATTATGTGGAATATGCAAGGAAAATGCATCTGTCGGGTGTGTATCATTTTACATCACCGCTTGACATAGACGTAATTTCCGTTATCGATAATGCAAAAGAGACAATAAAGCTTGGAGATATAATGTAGTAAATTTGAGCTTTACGAAATGGACATTATCAATCAAAATAATTTAAAGGATTACAGGTATACGGTATGAGATATTTAACATTTGCACTTGCAAAGGGACGGCTTGCAAAAAAGACGTTGTCTCTTTTTGATGAGATGGGAATTACTTGCGAGGAGGCAAGGGACCCTGATACAAGAAAGCTTATATTTACAAATGAGGAGCATAAAATCAAATTCTTTTTGGCGAAAGCATCTGATGTTCCTACGTATGTGGAATACGGGGCGGCGGATATCGGAGTGGTAGGGAAGGATACCATACTTGAGGAGGGCAGAAATCTGTACGAGGTTATGGATTTAGGTTTCGGAAAATGTAAAATGTGTGTCTGCGGACCTGCAACTGCAAAAGAGCTTTTGGCAAGAAATGAGATAATAAGGGTTGCGAGCAAATATCCTAATATTGCACAGGATTATTTTAATAATAAGAAAAATCAGACGGTGGAAATTATCAAACTGAATGGTTCGGTGGAGCTTGCACCTATCGTTGACCTTTCCGAGGTAATCGTTGATATTGTGGAGACAGGTTCAACCTTGCGTGAAAACGGTCTTGAGGTGCTTGAGGAAATCTGTCCTCTTTCTGCAAGAGTGGTAGTGAATCAGGTCAGTCTTAAAATGGAGCATGAAAGAATCAGAAAGCTGCTTCACGATTTAAATGAGCTGATAAAGGGGCAGGAGTAAGGAAATATTTATATATAAAGGGCAGGAAGTATAATATTAGAATATCCAAAATTATTTAATTAAAAATACATAACAACAGATATAAATGAAAAGAAAGATATCTTGTAAAATGCATAAAAATGAAAGATAACAATATATAAAATCGAAAGGGATTATAAACAGCATGAGAATAGTTAAATTAAATGAAGACTCAAAAAAAGATATACTTGCCAATCTCTTAAAGAGAAGTCCTGACAATTACGGTTCTTACGAGGATACTGTAAAGGAAATTGTCGAGGATGTACACAAAAATAAAGATGCGGCTCTTTTTAAGTACACGGAAAAGTTTGATAAGGCAGTAATCAATAAAGATAATGTAAAGGTAACAAAAGAGGAAATAAAAGAGGCATACAGTCTTGTAGAGCCATCATTGGTTGAGATTATTAGAAAAGCCAAGGCAAATATAAAGGAATATCACGAAAAACAAAAGAGTTACAGTTGGTTTGATTCAAAGGATAACGGAAGTATGCTGGGACAGAAAATCACCCCGATTGATAAGGTGGGGGTATATGTTCCGGGTGGAAAGGCTGTTTATCCATCATCGGTTCTCATGAACGTTATCCCTGCGAAGGTTGCAGGTGTGGGAAGTATCATTATGACAACACCGTGTAACAGTGAAGGTAAGGTATATCCTACAACCCTTGTCGCTGCCAAGGAGGCAGGTGTTGACGTAATTTATAAGGCAGGCGGTGCACAGGCAATTGCAGCACTTGCATATGGAACAGAAAGTATTCCTAAGGTTGATAAAATCGTAGGACCTGGAAATATATTTGTGGCACTTGCAAAGCGGTGTGTATTCGGACATGTGAGCATAGACTCCGTTGCAGGACCAAGTGAAATTCTTGTGCTTGCTGACGAAACTGCAAATCCAAAATTTGTTGCTGCTGATTTGCTGTCACAGGCAGAACACGATGAGATGGCATCAGCAATCCTTATTACAACATCAGAGGCGCTTGCCGAAAAAGTATCAGATGAAGTGGAGCAATTTATAAGTGAGCTTTCAAGAAAGGATATCATGCGTAAATCCATTGATACCTACGGATATATTCTGCTTGCAAAGGACATGCAGGATGCCATTGATACCGCAAATGAAATTGCAAGCGAACATCTTGAAATCATGACGGCAAATCCGTTTGATACCATGACAAAAATAAAAAACGCAGGAGCAATCTTTATTGGGGATTACTCATCAGAGCCTTTAGGTGACTATTTTGCAGGACCGAACCATGTTCTGCCGACAAACGGAACTGCCAAGTTTTTCTCACCCCTTTCGGTTGACGATTTTATAAAGAAATCAAGTATTATTTACTTCTCAAGGGAAGCACTTCGTCCTGTCTCTCAGGATATTATAGATTTTGCAACGGCAGAGCAGCTTACGGCACACGCAAATTCCATAAAGGTGAGGTTTGAGTAAGATTTATTATCATAAAGGAGCAAAATATATGGACGATGTAAAATATGGTATTTCTGACTTGGAGAAGCTTCATAAGAAATTAAAATTGTTTACGAATCTTACAGGTGTAAGTTTTATTGCATTGTTTGCTGCTTTATGGATTGGTTCGTTATCTACGCTTGTTATTAAGGGAATGGCAGGCTCTATATTTGTATGTATGTTACTTGTTGCTGTTGGAATTGAAATCATTTATGTTACGAGAAACCAAAAGAAGATAAGACTTGCATATGAAAAAGCATATAAGGAGGTGCTTGTAGCACCTGCCCTTGCAAAGTCTTTTCAAAATTATACATATCGTCCTGAGGAAGGGTTTAGTAAGAATGAGATTATGGGACTGGGGCTTTGGGATGAGACGAAAGGCTCCTATAAGGTTTCAGCAGAGGATTTTCTTACAGGAACCTACAAAGGTGTGTACTATGAACAATGCGATTTAACTGTATATGTACGAGCGAAGAATGATAACAACTATCGTTCTACATTTTATGGATGTATCTCAAAATTCCGCTTTGAAAAAAAGATTACAGGCAGACTGATTATTATGTCGTATGGAATGGGATTGAACTATGTTTTCAACGACTTGGACGATATAAAGACGGAAAATCAGGAATTTAACCGCAAGTTTAATATTTATGCAGATGATGGACATGATGCATTTTACGTTCTGACACCTCATTTTATGGAATATTTATTGAATCTGTATAAAACAGTGCCCGTCGGTACTACCACTACCTACCCGCTCTCAGGAGACATGGCGGTTATTTTTAATGGTAATATCATGACCATCCTCAGGGGCCGTGTCAGGATGTTTGAGCTTCCAGTGGGAAAAGATTTTGATTATTTTAAAATACAGCAGGATATTATAAGCGATATGGACAAGCTGCTTGGGGTGGTAGATATTTTGAATATTGGCAGGGAGGAACTGCCGAAGGAAGAAGCGGTAGAAACAGAAAATAAAACGGAACATAACGGAGCAGTTGCTAAATTCAGATTAAAATGATATAATTAATAGTCGTATTTTTGAATGTTAGGAGAGTGATTGTTTGTCTGACAGAGTAGCAGAGATTTCCAGAAAAACAAATGAGACAGATATAAAGATGACACTCAATTTAGACGGTACGGGACGGGCTAAGGTTGATACAGGTATCGGATTTTTCGACCATATGCTGATTAGCTTTGTAAAGCATGGTTTCTTTGACCTGGATTTAACCGTAAAGGGAGATTTATTTGTAGACTGTCACCATACCATTGAGGATACAGGCATTGTTTTAGGGCAGGCAATTTCCAAGGCGTTAGGTGACAAAAGCGGAATCAACAGGTTCGGAAATTTTATGCTTCCAATGGACGAGACACTTGTAATTTGTGCACTGGATTTGTCGGGACGCCCTTATCTTTCGTACGATTTAAATCTTACGGCTTTGCAGGTAGGATATATGGATACGGAGATGGTAAAGGAATTTTTTTATGCCGTTTCATACAGTGGGGCAATGAATCTCCACATAAAGCAGATATCGGGACAAAATAACCACCATATTATAGAGGCGGCATTTAAGGCATTTGCAAGAGCACTTGATATGGCATGTACATATGACCAAAGGCTTGACGGAAAAATACTTTCTACAAAAGGAAGCTTGTAATAGATTGAATGGGCTGATGTTCATAACAGGGAGGAAAAATGATGGATTACAAAAAGATAGTACCTTGTATTTCTCTTGAAAACCCTATTGAGGATGCATTGTTCTTTAACGATGCAGGGGCGGATGAGATTGCGTTTTTTGACAGCTCCTGTGAGAGGGAGGACATTGACAAAAATATTGCCATCATCAAGGAAATTACAAGACAGATAGATGTGCCGCTGATTGCATGCGGAGGCGTAAGGCGTCTGGAGGACATCAAAAAGCTTCTCTATGCAGGAGCTTCAAAGGTATGTATGAAAAGTGCACCGCTGATTGATATCGGGATAGTCAGGGAAGCATCTGAGCGTTTCGGTTCCGAGCGGATTATTGTTACCATCGACCTGACGGAATGTGACAATCCTGTGGAATACGGTAAGAGCCTGAAGAAAAACGGTGCAGGAGAGCTTTTGCTTATACATAAAGATGAATTGAATAATTATGCAGATGTTGTCAAGAATATCAGAAGGGAAGTGGGACTTCCTGTTATGGCTCAGTCCTACTCAGACCATGCAAAGGATGTTTCATCGCTGCTTAAGGCTACGGAGGCGGAGGTTATCAGTTTGTATAACATAAACAGACATGATATTATGGAAATAAAGCAACAGTGTAAAGCTGACGGTGTTTTGGTAAATCTGTTCGAAAGCCGCATTGTGTTTGACGAGTTTAAGCTTAACGGTGACGGACTGATTCCTGTAATCGTGCAGCATTACAAAACGGATGAGGTTCTTATGCTTGCTTACATGAATAAGGAAGCATTTGAAAAAACAATAAATACGGGGCGTATGACCTATTACAGCCGAAGCAGACAGGAGCTGTGGACAAAGGGCGAGACAAGCGGACATTTTCAGTTTGTCAAATCACTCACACTTGACTGTGATAAGGATACAATCCTTGCAAAGGTTTCACAAATCGGTGCGGCCTGTCATACGGGAAGCCCGACATGTTTCTTTACAAATCTTGTAAAGAAGGAATATGCTGATACAAATCCGCTTAAAGTATTTATGGAGGAGTATGACATCATAAGAGACAGGAAGAACAATCCGAAGGAAGGCTCATATACCAATTATCTTTTTGACAAAGGTATTGATAAAATACTGAAGAAGGTTGGTGAGGAAGCAACAGAGATTGTTATTGCTGCTAAAAATCCCGACCGTGAGGAAGTCAAATATGAAATATCAGATTTCCTTTATCATATGATGGTTCTTATGGTAGAGTGCGGTGTTTCATGGGAGGATGTAATAAAGGAACTTGCAGACAGAAGATGATATTATAGGAGGATATTTTAATGGGAGCACTTTTAACTGAGGTAGTCACTTATATTATTAAATTTTTTGCCATGATTGCATGTGCCGGATTAGGAATTTACGTCGGCAAGATATTGAGAAAGAGAAAAAACGAAAAGATAGCTGCTGAAAATACCGGTAAGCAGTAATCAGGAGGACAGTAAATTGAAGAACTACGGTGTAAACGAACTTAGAAAAATGTTTTTGGAGTTTTTTGAGAGCAAGGAGCATCTTAAAATGAACAGCTTCTCGCTTATTCCACATAATGACAACAGTCTGTTGCTCATTAATTCAGGAATGGCTCCGTTAAAGCCTTATTTTACGGGACAGGAAATTCCGCCCAAAAAAAGAGTTACAACATGTCAGAAATGTATCCGTACAGGTGATATAGAAAATGTGGGAAAGACTGCAAGACATGGTACATTCTTTGAAATGCTTGGAAATTTCTCTTTTGGGGATTATTTTAAGCATGAGGCAATCGCATGGACATGGGAATTTTTAACGGATGTGGTTGGTCTTGATGCAGACAGACTTTATCCGTCTGTATATGTTGATGATGATGAGGCATTTGACATTTGGAATAAGGAGATTGGAATTGCTCCAGAAAGAATATTTAAGTTCGGCAAAGAGGATAACTTCTGGGAGCACGGAGCAGGACCTTGCGGACCTTGTTCTGAGGTTTACTATGACAGAGGGGAAAAATACGGATGCGGCAAGCCTGACTGTACAGTCGGATGTGAATGTGACAGATATATGGAGGTTTGGAACAACGTATTTACCCAGTTTGATAACGATGGCAAGGGCAACTATGAGGAGCTTGAGCACAAGAACATAGATACAGGTATGGGTCTTGAAAGACTTGCAGTTGTGGTTCAGGACGTTGATTCAATATTTGATGTTGATACAATAAAGGCAATTCGGGATAAAATTTGTGACATGGCAGGTGTTACATATAAGGAAAATGAGAAAACCGATGTATCAATACGTCTTATAACTGATCATATCCGCTCCGTTACATTTATGACAAGTGATGGTATTTTACCTTCAAATGAGGGTAGGGGATACGTTTTAAGGAGGCTGCTTCGACGTGCAGCACGTCACGGAAGACTTTTAGGTATTGAGGGAAGCTTTTTGGCAAAGCTTTCCAAGACGGTTATTGAGGTATCACATGATGCATATCCTGAGCTTTTAGAAAAACAGGAGCATATATTTGCAACCTTAAATAAAGAAGAGGAAAATTTTAATAAAACCATAGATCAGGGACTTTCAATACTGAATACATTTATCGAGGATATTAAGAAGTCGGGCAAAAACGAGCTTAGTGGAGAAAACGCATTTAAGCTTTATGATACCTATGGATTTCCTCTTGACCTTACAAAGGAAATTTTGGAGGAGGCAGGTATCTCTGTTGACGAGGATGGCTTTAACAAGGCAATGCAGGTTCAGAGAGAGACTGCACGTAAGGCACGTAAGGTTACAAACTATATGGGAGCAGATGCTACCGTATATGAGCAGATTCCTGCTTCAATTGAGACAAACTTTGTGGGGTATGACAAGCTTACGGCAGAGTCAGCCATAGTAGCCATTACTGATGAAGAAAAGGTTGTTGATAAGCTTATCGAGGGTGAATCAGGCTCAATCCTTGTAAATGACACACCATTTTATGCTACCATGGGTGGACAGTGTGGTGATACAGGAATTATTAAAACATTAAATAGTACATTTGTGGTAAAGGATACAGTTAAGGTTGTAGGTGGAAAGACGGCACATATCGGATATGTGGAGTCAGGCGATTTTTCAATAAATGAAACGGTAACCTTAGTGGTTGACAGTGAGCAAAGAATGCTTACCTGCAAGAATCATTCTGCAACCCATCTGCTTCAAAAGGCACTTAAAATGGTGCTCGGAGGACATGTTGAACAGGCAGGCTCCTATGTATCAAAGGACAGATTAAGGTTTGATTTTACACATTTACAGGCGATGACCAGGGAAGAAATAGAAAAGGTTGAGGCAATTGTAAATGAGGAAATAGAAAAAGATTTAAGTGTTTCAACTGATATAATGAGTATTGAAGACGCAAAGAAGACAGGTGCAATGGCACTGTTCGGAGAAAAGTATGGTGATACGGTTCGTGTCGTATCCATGGGCGAATTTTCCAAGGAGCTTTGCGGTGGTACTCATGTAGCAAATACAAATGTAATAGGAAGCTTTAAAATAATATCAGAGCAGGGTGTTGCTGCAGGTGTAAGAAGAATTGAGGCACTTACGTCAAAAGGTGCAATGGAGTATTACGCAAAGCTTGAGGAAGAGCTTTTGTCTGCCGCATCAGCAGCCAAGACAGATCCTGCCAAGTTGTCTGAGCGTATCACGGCAATGATGGCTGAAATAAAAACACTTCAGGCTGAAAACCAGAAGCTTAAGGATAAGATGGCTAAAAGTTCTGTGGGAGATGCCTTATCAAGTGCCATAGAAGTTTCAGGCATTAAAATTCTTCCTGTCAAGGTTAAGGATGTTGATATGAATGCTTTAAGAAATCTTGGTGATGATTTTAAGGCAAAGCTTGGAAGCTCGGTTATCATTCTTGCTTCGGATATGGGCGACAAGGTAAACCTTATCGTTATGGCTACGGATGACGCTGTTACAAAGGGAGCACATGCAGGAAACATTATTAAGGAAATTGCTCCTATGGTAGGCGGCGGTGGCGGCGGACGCCCGAATATGGCACAGGCAGGCGGAAAAAATCCTAAGGGAATTGACGATGCATTGGCAGCCGGAGTGGATAAGGTCAAGGCTCAGTTATAGACTATCTTGAAATATAGTACAAAAAATTGCCAAAAAAAACATTTTTTAGTTGACGAAAAAATATATTGTGTTATAATTACAGTTGTGCAATTTGGAGAATACCCAAACAGTTGTTTATTGGCACGAAAGATTTGATATTTTGCAACTGGAGGGAGGGTGAGAATTAGTATGTCTAACGTAATCGTAAAAGAAAATGAGACTTTGGATAGCGCACTTCGCAGATTCAAGAGAAACTGTGCTAAGGCTGGTATTCAGCAGGAGATTCGTAAGAGAGAGCATTACGAAAAGCCTAGTGTAAAGCGTAAGAAGAAGTCAGAAGCTGCTAGAAAGCGCAAGTATAAATAAGTTTATATCTTAGCAGGGATTGTAAGAGCCGTGCAGATAGTAAATTTGATGAAATTTGCATTTATAAAGATGTTACCGTTTCAGGTAGCATCTTTTTTTATTGTCAGGAATATATTTAAAACAAAATGGAGTTTTTTATGACCAGGGTAACATTAATAGACCAAAAAAAAGTATACATAGATGGTTATAAAACTGTAATGTCTATAGATGATAACAAAATTGCCATTGATTGTAAAAATAAGATACTTGAAATCAATGGCTCCAATTTAAGTATCCTTCTTTTTACCGGGATAGAGATGACGGTTACGGGAATGATAAGCAGTATTGAGTGGAAATAATAAATTTTTATGGTGATATTATATGATTAAGAAAATACTTAATTTTATAACGGGATATGTGCTTGTTGCCATACATGGTGATGGAGTAGACAGATTTATAAATATCTGTATGTCAAAAAAACTACATATATGGAGTATAAAAAAGGATAAAAATAAAACCCTGCTTTATGTAAGCAGAAGTGATTTTTATAAATTCGACTCATTTGTGGAAAAAACGGGGGTGGAAATCAGCGTAATAAAAAGCTGTGGAATTCCGTTTATATATGAGAAGAATAAAAAAAGAAAGTGTTTTGTAATAGGATTTTTTATTTTCTTATTCTTAGTATGGAAATTCACCACATTTGTATGGGATATCAATATAAGCGGTGAAGCAGGATATTCCGCAGAGGAGATAGAAAAAAACATAAAACAAAATTATGTGAAAATAGGTACAAAGATTACAGATGTAAATTGCTCTGACCTAGAAAAAATTTTGCGTGATGAATATTCCGATATAGCATGGATAAGTTGTGAAATAAAAGGGACCCAGTTAAATATCAAGCTGACTGAAACAATTTTGCCTGAAGACATAGAGAAGCAGAGTAAGCCTTGTAACATTGTTGCATCAAAGGACTGTATTATATCGGATATGATTATAAAGAACGGTACAGGGATGTTTGAAACAGGTGCGGAGGTTAAAAAGGGAGATATCATTATTACGGGTGTCGTAAACATTTACAATGAATATGATGAGTTGATAGAGACAAATTACGTTCCTGCATCGGGAATCGTGTATGGACAGAGTAAAATGTCCTATGAGGATGAGTTTGAGCTTTCCCACTATGTAAAAAATTACACAGGCAAAAAGAAAGAATATTATGGGATTATATACAATGACAATTTATTTGAACCGCTGAAATATGATATGAGTTACAATAATTGTGACATCATAACAAACTATAACAGTGTGCGAATATTTGATACTTTTTATTTGCCCGTAACCTATAAGAAAACCATAGTATCCGAATACGAGCCTGAACTTGCAACATACTCGGAAGAAGAAGCAATCAAAAAGGCAAAAAACAAGCTGAACGAATATATATCAGCACTTAAGAAAAAAGGGGTGGAAATACTTCAAAATAATGTTAAAATATACGTTAAGAATGACAAATGTATTTCCACTGGTTACCTTGTGGTAAAGGAGATTGTGGGAATTCCGTTTGAGCTATCTACATTTGAACAAGGAGATTAATTACTTATGAGTTCCTATACTGAGAATATTACCATACCGGGAGAGCACATTCAAAATGTATTTGGTCAGTATGATAAGAACATCAAAATAATTGAAAAAGAATATAATTTAGCTGTTGTACTTCGTGATGACACTTTAAAGCTTGTAGGTGGGGAAGTCAATGTAAAAAGAGCTATATCTGTGTTGGAGGAAATGATTAAGTTATCAAAAAATGGTAATGCTATTACAGAGCAGAATATAAAATATGCAATTTCCATGTCGAAAACAGGAAACACGCAAGTTGTAAGCCAGCTTGACATGGATGTCATCTGCCATACCGTAAACGGTAAGCCTGTCAAGCCAAAAACAATGGGGCAGAAGCGGTATTGTGAGGCGATTGAGAAGAACATGATTGTTTTTGGTGTGGGACCTGCCGGGACAGGAAAGACCTATCTTGCAATGGCAAAGGCAATTACCGCATTTAAAAACAATGAGGTTGGAAGAATTATTCTTACAAGACCTGCTATTGAAGCAGGGGAAAAGCTTGGATTTTTACCAGGTGATTTGCAAAGCAAGGTTGACCCATATTTAAGACCGCTCTATGATGCACTTTATGAGATTATGGGTGCAGAGTCATTTCTTAGAAATATGGAAAAGGGATTGATTGAGGTAGCACCGCTTGCCTATATGAGGGGAAGAACCTTGGATAATGCATATATCGTTTTGGACGAGGCACAAAACACCACGCCTGCCCAGATGAAAATGTTTCTTACAAGAATCGGTTTTGGAAGCAAGGCGATTATAACCGGCGACTTGTCACAAAAGGATTTGCCGAGGGATACCAAATCAGGGCTTGAGATTGCGTTGAAGGTTATAAAGTCAATTGAGGAAATATCAGTGATTCATTTTACATGTGAGGATGTTGTGAGACATCCGCTGGTACAAAAAATAGTAGATGCATATGAGCAGTATGACGCAAGACTATCTAAGGCAAAGAATAAGTAAATTTTGTAAGCTCTCAGGTGAAATTTTATAGTCAGGTTTATAAATCGACTCTACTGTAGTTCTTGATAAATATTGTTTGTTATGATAAAATGTGTTAGTTATGACAAAGGATGCGAGGTTTTACCCATGAGTGTTTTTTTTGATATTGATGCACATGTTGAGGTTCCCGATAACTACAAGGCGATAGTTACGGATATCATTGATGCATCCTTAGATTATCTGAAATGTCCTTATGATTGCGAGGTAAATGTTTTATTTACTGATAATTCCGGAATTCATGCCATTAATAAGGAACAGAGAAACATTGATTTGCCTACGGATGTTTTATCTTTTCCTATGCTTGAATATGAGACGGCAGGTGATTTCTCATTTATAAACGATGAGGAAGCATGGAATTTTAATCCGGACAGCGGTGAGCTTCTCCTTGGAGACATTGTATTAAATGTAAACCGTATTGAGGAGCAGGCAGAAAGCTATGGTCATACGAGAAGAAGGGAGCTTGCCTTTTTAACGGCACACAGTATGCTTCATCTTTCGGGCTTTGACCATATGGAGGATGATGAGAGACTCATAATGGAAGAAAAACAAGAAGAAATTCTTAACATGAAAGGATATACGAGGGATAATGAAAAAGAGTAAAAAGATAGCATGTGCTTTAATTAGTACACTTATATTAGCAACAGCTTTTTCAGGCTGTGGTAAGGACAAAAATAAAGAGGAGCAGGATACCTCATTAAATATTACACCTACAGCAACAATGGGAGATGCGGAGGATATTGCCGTATATTCAAAGGAAGGTTGTATATTAAGTGATTTCACTGGAGAGTGGATTGACGAAAAATTTGAAAACAAAAGAGCACTCTGTATTATGATTAACAATTTGAGTGATGCAATGCCTCAGTCAGGTATTCAAAAGGCTGATGTAACTTTTGAGTTCCCTGTTGAGGGCGGTATTACAAGATATTTGTGTGTATTTCAGGATTATACTGATTTGGAGAAGCTTGGACCTATCAGAAGTGCGAGACATTATTATGTATACACTGCAATTATGTTAGATGCATATTATGCCCATTACGGCTGGTCTATTTTTGCCGAGGATGCAATCAAAACGACGGGAATGGACAACTTAAACGGTCTTACCTTAGATGGAATCATGTATTACAGGGACAACAGCAGAAATGCACCTCACAATGTTTACACGAATAGCGACTATATTCAGGCTGGACTTGACAGTATGGGATATAGGGATGAGCACACAAGCTCCTATGACAGAATGTTCAAATTCAATACAAAGGATACCAATATCGGTAACGGCACAACTGCAAATAAAGTAAGTCTTTCATTCAGCAATTACCAAAATCCATGGTTTGAGTACAACAAGGAGGAGGGCTTATACTACAGATTCCAGTATGGTGGAAAGCAGATTGACGATAATACAGGAGAGCAGCTTCACTATAAGAATGTTCTTATATTTGCTGTTGAAATGCCTGAGATAGTAGACGGTCTTTTAGATGCAGATTTGTATTCAGGCGGTGAGGGCTATTATGCCACTAACGGTGAGTATCAAAGTATTACGTGGAAGAGAGACGGTGACGTAATAAAGTTCTACACAGAGGACGGAGAGCAGCTCAAAATGAACCCAGGCAATACATTTGTCGAGGTTATGAAGACAACACAAATGGATACAATTTCTTTTGAATAATTAAATATGTTTATGGAAATAATTTCTTCAAGGAGTGACTGCCATGAAGAAATTATTTTTGTATATCGTAATATTTACTGCTATATTTTTGTGTACCTTTTATTATGCACGAACCTTTTACAGGGAGAAAATGCAGGCGGAGGCACAATATGCACAGGAAGAGGCAACCAGTGAGGAACCCAATGAGGAGACGATTGTGCTGCCACAACCTGAAAATAACGAAAAAAAATACATTGCAGGCATAAAAAACGGATATGTCATTGTGTACATGGATGATGTGGATACGGTTTTTGAGTACACTGATATAAGCGTCGATGTACTTAGGGCTACGCTGCCTGAAATGTATCAGAAGCTGCAAAGACAGATAGAGTTTGAGGATAAAAAAGAGGTCTTTGAGTTCCTCGAGGACTTGGCAAGTTAGGAGACAAAATGTACGATGTGATTGTAATTGGCGGAGGGGCAGCCGGAATTAGTTCAGCTATTTCGGCGGGCCGCCTTGGCGCTAAGGTACTGATTTTGGAAAAGAATAAAAAATTAGGTAAAAAGCTTTACGCTACAGGAAACGGAAAATGTAATTTGGCAAACGAGGACGCATCCATTGAAAAAAAATATTCTTCATGGGATGAAACTTATGTGAGCTTTCTTGATAAGGTGTTTCATGGCAACCCCACTGATAAACTGTCAGATTTTGTTCATTCCTTAGGGGTAGGTACATACTCAAAAAACGGATATATTTACCCAATGGCAAATCAGGCGTCGGCTGTTGTATGGGCAATGGTTGATGAGCTGTCACGGATCGGTGCGGAAATTGTAACGGATACCGCAGTGACAGGGCTTACCGAAGATAGTGACTATGTACATGTAACAACCGACAGTAAAACCTATATGGGAAAAAGTGTTATTTTGGCATGCGGAGGCAAAAGCTATGCAGCTCTCGGTGGTTCAGACATGGGTTATACACTGGCAAAATCACTGGATATAAAGCTTACTGACATACAACAGGCATTGTGTCCCATAATGACAGACAAGGATTTATCAATTGCGGCAGGAGTGAGGGTGATGGCAAATGCGGCACTTTATGTTGACTATGTCTGTGTGGATACAGAGCAGGGTGAGCTTCAAATAACAGATTACGGGCTTACAGGGATTATGATATTTAATTTGTCCTCATGTGCGGGAAAAGCCCTCAGGCAAAAGAAAGATACATGGCTTTCCATTGACCTTGCTCCGCAGCTTGAAAAACAGATGGTTCGCAAAATCCTTTCGGCGGCAACAGGAAGAACCTGCCTCGGGTTTTTAAATGGGATTATCAATGATAAGCTTGCAAGGCTTATATTGAAAGAGTGCAATATAGATGATAAGAAAAAGACCAATAGCCTTACGGAGTCGGAGATAAGCAGACTTTTGGATGCATTAAAGGCTTACAGGGTAACGGTGACAGGCTTAAAGGATTACGACCAGGCACAGGTTTGTTCGGGAGGCATCTGCCTGTCAGAAATAAATGCAGACACAATGGGGCTAAAAAAATACAACAACATTTATGTGGCAGGAGAGCTGGCAGATATTGACGGTAAATGTGGGGGCTATAATCTGACATTTGCAATACTTTCAGGAATAAAGGCAGGGGTGAGTGCTTATGCTTACAATTAATCAGGTAAAGGTACCGGTGCGGGCAGATGAGTCTGCGATACATAAAAAGTTAGTTCACATGCTGGGTACTGCAAATTACAAAATAAAAAGAATTACAAAAAAGTCCATTGACGCAAGAAAAAAGGATGAAATTTATTTTATTTACTCTTTTGAGATTGAATGTGAAAATGAAGCTCAAATTTTAAAACGTAGGAACAATAATAATATTATGTTAACAAATAACAAAAAATATACGTTTCCATGCCATGTGAAACATGAAAAGGAATTACGTCCTGTCATTGTTGGAGCGGGTCCCGCAGGATATTTTTGTGGTCTGTATCTTGCAAGAGCAGGATACAAGCCTATCATTCTTGAACGTGGTAAGCAGGTGGACAGGCGTGCTTGCGATGTAAATAAATTTTGGAACGAGGGTGTCTTAAATCCTGAGTCTAATGTTTCATTCGGTGAGGGTGGAGCAGGCACATTTTCTGATGGAAAACTGAATACAGGCATTAAGGACAAAGAGGGACGGATTAAAGCCGTTATAAACGATTTTATAAGGTGTGGTGCCCCTGAAGATATCGGCTATTTAAGTAAGCCCCATATCGGAACCGATTATCTTTTTCATGTAGTTGGTAATTTGAGGCGTGAAATTGAATCGTCAGGCGGCAGGGTATGCTTTGAAACATGCTTTACAGGGTTTGAAAAAGACGGTGACAGTATAAAGGTGTTGGCACAGGTAACGGGTTCTGACGGAAAAAAGGAACCTGTTACATTTGATACAAATTCACTTGTACTAGCAATTGGTCACAGTGCAAGGGATACATTTGCCAACCTGAATCAATTAAATGTATGCATGGAGCCTAAGGCATTTGCAATGGGGGTGCGGGTAGAGCATTTAAGAAGCCTGATAGATGAAAGTCAATATGGGAGCGGCTATCAGGATGTTCTTCCCGCGGCTGATTACAAAATGACATACAGGAGCAGCAGCGGAAGAAGTGTGTATAGCTTTTGTATGTGTCCGGGGGGATTTGTTGTTAATGCATCCTCAGATGCCGCTCAGAGTGTTGTCAACGGAATGAGCAACCACAGTCGTGACGGGGAAAATTCAAACAGTGCCATTGTCGTCAATGTGACCCCTGATGACTTTAAGGAAGACGGCCTTGGCAAATACGGTGTTTTGGCAGGAGTGGAATTTCAAAGAAAATATGAGGCACTTGCATATAAGGAGGGAAACGGAGGTATTCCCATACAATTGTTTGGCGATTATAAAGCGGGTAAACTATCTTCGGACATTGGACATATAAGACCAAATATAAAAGGCGCTTGTTGCTTCGGAAACCTGAATAACTGTTTGCCACCATATGTAAATAATGCTATAATTGAAGGTATAGAATATTATGGTAATAAGCTCCGCGGTTTTGCCGATTACGACGCCGTTTTGTCAGGTATAGAGACACGCACGTCATCCCCTGTAAGGATATTGCGTGACGAGAATTTTATGAGCGTAAACACATCAGGTATTTTTCCCTGCGGAGAGGGTGCTGGCTATGCAGGCGGCATAACATCAGCTGCTGTGGACGGAATCAAGGTTGCCGAGGCAGTGGCAAAGTATTTGAATGATATGTAAATTAAGTATCTTAACAGGTAAATGTTATATAGATACGGTAATTTCAATATGCACCAGATGCAATAAACATTTATATATCCGAAGAATTGATAGTACAACATATTTTTATATTGAAAATATAAAGAAATAATAAAAAATAAACGGCAGAAATTATAAACGTAAAGGATTATACAACATGAATTATAGGGAAAGACTGAAAGATAAGAAAAAGATAGTAATTAAAATAGGTTCGTCATCAATTATACATGAGGAAACAGGCGGTGTAGATTTCAGAAAGCTGGAGCATCTCGTAAGAATTTTATGCGACCTTAAAAACCAGGACAAGGATGTTGTGCTTGTATCATCAGGTGCAATCGGAGTAGGCATACAGGCACTCGGGCTCAGCACCAAGCCAAAAACTGTATCTTTAAAGCAGGCATGTGCCGCTGTGGGACAGGGACAGCTTATGATGATGTACCAGAAGCTTTTTATGGAATATAACCACATGGCAGCACAGGTACTTTTAACCTTTGATGCCATAACAAATGATGAGCGTAGGAGAAATGCGGTCAATGCCATGAATGAGCTTCTCCAACAGAATATTATACCTGTCGTCAATGAAAATGACACAGTTGCAACAGAGGAGATAGAGTTTGGTGATAACGACACCCTATCCGCAATCGTTGCACATCTTATCAAGGCAGATTTGCTCATTTTACTTACTGATATTGACGGATTTTATACAGATGACCCCCATAAAAATGCGGATGCCAAGAAGATATCCGTTATCGAACAGATTACGGATGAATTTAAGGCAATGGCAAAAGGCTCAAACACCATATACGGAACAGGCGGGATGGCAACTAAAATCGCTGCTGCAAGAATTGCAACGGACTCAGGGGCAGACATGGCAATCCTTCATGCATCTGATTTAAGCCTGATTAACTCACTGATAGACGGCGAGGATGTGGGAACATTGTTTCTTGCCCATGACAGTGAGGATTTTGACACATTTGACTTTATAATCAATAAAAAATATCTGAATTAGGGAGTTTTAAAGGTAATTGAAAAAGCGTGTCTTTCGGTGATATTGAATATATTGCAAAATGGACATATACAAAATCAGAGTATGCAACCAGCTAAAGGAGTTTAAATGAACGAGGAAAAAATACAGCGTATCAATGTTTTATATAAAAAAAGTAAGTCGGAGGAAGGGCTTACCCCCGAGGAGGCAGTGGAACAACAAGCACTTAGGAGAGAGTATATTGAAGATTTTAAGAGAAATCTCCGCGGAACACTTGACAACGTAGATATAAAGGAAAAGGACGGTTCCATTACACATGCCAAAGATATACCAAACAGGCATAAGAAAAAGTAACCGAACAAAGCTTATATGAATAGTAAAAAAGAAATAAGAAAACGTATGCTAAAGCTTAGAAATGAGCTTGAAGAAGCTTATGTGATACAGGCATCACATGAAATCTGCATAAAGCTTCAGGAAAGCCCTGTATTTAAAGAAGCAGATAATATATGTCTTTATGTACCTGTAAACAATGAGGTTGAAGTTACAGAGCTTTTTGACTATATGTCAGATAAGAAAAATATATATCTGCCCAAGGTACAGGAAAACAATATGGAATTTTATCTGTATACGGGAATGGAACACCTTATAAAGGGGGAATACAACATTCCTGAACCTGATAGTGGCATCTGCTTAAAACCTGACGATAATACCCTCGTTGTTATGCCTGGAGTTGCATTTTCCCGTGATGGATATCGGTTAGGATACGGTGGCGGATACTATGACAGGTATTTGCAAAGGTATCCAAAATTCAAAAAGATTGCGGTATGCTACAGAGAACAGATTGTTGACAATCTGCCTGTTGAGGAGTATGACGTGAAGCCAGATTATATCATTTCAAATGATTAAGCTTTTTCGAAGGTGTGATTATATATTTTAAATTCACTTTATAACACATTACCAATAATTATATTATGTAAACAAATAGGAGAATTACGATTTATGTTAAATGAACTTGGAAAAAAAGCAAGGACGGCCAGCCGTATTTTGGCAAAGCTTTCCCAAACAGAAAAAAATAATGCATTGCTTGCCGTAGCAGATGCACTTGTTGCAGATTGTGACGAAATTATTGCTGCAAATGATATTGATATGGAAGCAGCAGAAAAAAATGGCATGTCGCCTGCACTGTTGGACAGATTAAGACTGACGAAACAAAGATTTGAGGATATGGCGGAGGGTATCAGACAGGTTGTCGCCCTTGAGGATCCAATCGGTGAGGTCTTATCTATGAAGGAACGTCCAAACGGTCTTTTAATTGGACAAAAGAGGGTTCCAATGGGTGTCATAGGTATCATATACGAGTCACGCCCGAATGTGACAGTGGATGCATTTTCACTTTGCTTCAAAACGGGAAATGCTGTTATATTAAGGGGCGGAAGTGATTGTATACACTCAAATATTGCTCTTGTTAAGGTTATAAAGAGTGCACTTGTATCTGCGGGAGTTACCGGGGATGCCATTGCTCTGATTGAGAATACAGACAGGGAAATTGCAAAACAGTTTATGAAGCTCAATCAATATGTAGACCTTCTCATACCACGGGGCGGCGCAGGACTTATCAAAACTGTGGTAGAGAATGCAACAATACCAGTCATTGAGACTGGTACAGGAAACTGCCATATTTATATCGATAAAACCGCAGATTTGGAAAAGGCAGTTGCCATTATTAAAAATGCAAAGCTTCAGAGACTTGGGGTGTGCAACGCCTGCGAATCTCTTGTGATACATAGGGATATCGCAAAAACTGCCATTCCTCTTATTGCTGATATGCTCAAGGAAAATGACTGTGAAATAAGGGGTGACGAGGGTTCGGTTGAACTTTCACCATATATCGTTCCTGCAACAGAGGCAGATTACGGAACGGAATACCTTGCCAAAATCGTTTCCGCAAAGATTGTGGATAATCTTGATGAGGCAATTGAACATATCAATAATTACAGTACAGGACACTCAGAGGCTATCATAACTGAGGATTATGGAAGTGCCCAACAGTTTTTGGCTGAGATTGATTCCGCCTGCGTTTATGTAAATGCATCAACTAGATTTACTGATGGCTTTATGTTTGGATTTGGTGCAGAAATAGGAATTTCAACACAAAAGCTTCATGCAAGGGGACCGATGGGACTGCTTGCACTTACTTCCACAAAGTATATTATTTATGGAAATGGTCAGATAAGAGAATAACAATATCTATAAAATATCTATGAAAATGATAAGGAGATTAATGTATGTCAAACATGAAGTTTACCGGCTCTAAGCAATATGTTGCTTCACAGGAGCTGATGGCAGCCGTGGATGTTGCGAGGGCACTTGAGAAGCCTTTGCTCATAAAGGGTGAACCGGGAACAGGAAAAACGATGCTTGCGGACGCAATCAGTGAGGCTTTTGGAATGAAGCTTTTTATCTGGAATATTAAGTCCACAACAAAAGCTCAGGATGGTCTTTACGTGTATGATACCATTCAACGTCTTTATGACAGCCAGTTTGGTGAGGAGGGCGTTGATGATATTGCAAGATATATAAAGCTGGGCAAGCTGGGCGAAGCATTTAAGTCTGAGGAACAGGTAATTTTGCTCATTGATGAGATTGACAAGGCAGACCTTGAGTTTCCAAATGATTTGCTCTGGGAGCTTGACAAGATGGAGTTTTATATCCATGAGACAAAGGAAACCGTTAAGGCAAAAACAAGACCTATCGTTATTATAACGTCAAATGCCGAAAAGGAGCTTCCAGATGCGTTCTTACGAAGATGTATTTTCCATTATATCAGCTTTCCTGAAAAGGAAGAAATGCAGGAAATCGTTAACGTTCATTTTGAGAACATAGACGAGAACCTGTTAAAGCATGCGATGGATACATTTTACTGGATTCGCGAAATAAAGGAAGTCCGCAAAAAGCCAAGCACTTCAGAACTGATTGACTGGCTGAACGCACTAATTATGGGCGGAATAGACCCTGAAACACTGAGGGACAAGCTTCCATATCTGGGTGTACTGATTAAGAAGGATGAGGACATAGAGACTGTAAAGAAGAGGAGAATATTTTAATTGTTTACAGATTTTTTATACGTTTGCAGAGACAAAGGTTTAAAAATATCCCTTACAGAGTGGATTACATTTATGGATGCCCTTGACAGAGGACTTGCGTATTCTTCCCTTGAGGGATTGTACAACTTGGGTAGAATGATACTTGTAAAGACGGAATCAGATTATGATAAGTACGATATTGCCTTTATGGAGTATTTTAAAAATGTCCATGTGGAGGATGAGCTTCCTGCCGATATCCTGAAGTTTCTTGATAAGGGCGAGATGGATACAACTGATTTGAATAAAGATATTTACAGCTTTGACCGTGAAGTCAACATGGACGAGACAAAGCGTATGTTCCGTGAACGGGTTACGGAACAAAAGGAGGAACACAACGGTGGAAACTACTGGATAGGAACAAGCGGAGGTTCCGCATTTGGACATGACGGACGTAATCCAGGCGGTATACGTGTGAGCGGGCAAACAGGCATGAGAACAGCGTTTCAGGTTATGGGAGAGCGTAAATATGCTGATTTCAGACATGATAAAACTTTGGACATCCGCCAATTTCAGGTTGCATTCAGAAAGCTCAGACAATTTTCAACAAAGCTGGATGTTGCCAAAACGGAGCTTGACCTTGATAAAACGATTGATTCCACCTGCAATAACGGCGGGTATTTAAAGCTTGAGTTTGATAAACCAAGAAAAAATTCTGTTAAGCTGCTTTTACTGTTTGACTGTGGTGGTACCATGATGCCATTTAGTGAAATGTGTAACGATTTGTTTCAGGCGGTTCACAAGGCGAATCATTTTAAGGATGTAAAAACCTACTATTTTCATAACTGTATCTATAGTAAAGTGTATAAGGATGCTGAGTGCGAGTACGGAAACTGGATTGACCTTGATGACTTATTCCGGCATACGGATAAGGATTACAAGGTAATCATTGTGGGTGATGCACAGATGGCCCCTGAAGAATTATTTGATAAAAACGGAAATTACCGAGGACCAAATGATGGACGAAGTGGGTATGAATGGAATAAAATGTTTAGAGAGAAGTATAAAAAGGCTGTGTGGCTAAATCCAAGATTTCACGGCAAGCTTAACTCACTTGCATGGATGGAGTCAGAAAAAACCTTGGCAGAGATATATGACATGTATCCCCTTACAGTGGACGGTCTCAAGGAAGCAATCACAAAGCTCATGGCTCCAAGATAACACAGTCTGATAAAATAAAGAGGTGATGACATGAGTGAAACTTACTCAGCAGGAACAGGTATTGTTTTAAACGGCGGTGGTGGAAAAGGTGCTTATCAGATAGGTGTGTTAAAATCACTGAAAGAAAACGGGCTTTTGGATGATGTAACCGCCATTTCAGGTGTATCAATCGGAACAATAAATGCCATGCTCTATGCCATGGATGACTTTTCCCTTATGTACGATGCGTGGCGGGATATCGACATGTCAACCGTGTTTGATATTGATTTGGATATGCTTGCCTCAAACAGGTTCCATTTTTCAAGAGATGAAATGCTTGAAATGGTATCTAAATATATCAATTTTGAGAAACTAATTAATTCACCATATGATATTTACGCAGCAATGTGCAGGCTGGGAAGCTCGGAAAATGGCAACCCTGAGCTTGTTGAAATCACAAATAGTATTAACGGCGGGCAGACCACACCAAAATATGTTTTATTAAAGGAT
This sequence comes from uncultured Lachnospiraceae bacterium, assembly GCA_947652735.1. Lineage (GTDB taxonomy): Bacteria > Bacillota > Clostridia > Lachnospirales > Lachnospiraceae > Coprococcus_C. Next base: position 141,817 of record CANTEG010000007.1, read on the forward strand.
TACGATATCGCAAATATCAAGAAAATATTACTTGCCTCAACGGCACTTCCGATTGTATATGAAGCAGTGGAATTTGAGGGAGGCTATTACCGTGATGGCGGAATATGTGACAACGAGCCGATTAAACCGTTATATGATGCAGGAATACGTAATTTTATTATAATCGGTCTTCAACATGGGAAAAAGTTTGATGGTTCCAAATGGCCGGATGCAAAATTTGTAACCATATATCCAAGCTGTGATTTGGGAAGCCTTATATCAGGAACGTTAAATTTCACGGACAGAGCTGTTGATTTCAGGCTTCTTCTTGGTGAAAAGGATGGTATTCGTGCAATAAAAACCCAATTTGAAAAGGATGAAGCATACATTCGTATGGAGCCATCACTTGCAAAAATGGATTATGATGAGATAATCATGCGTTTAAAGAATGAACTCACGGTAAAAAGTGTTGAGGCACGTATCAACTCAAACATAGATAAGTTTAATAAGCTTGCACAAAAATTTGAAAACTATTAAGTCTACACATCAATAAAGGGGGTATTTTTATGTCAAACAAAATTATAACAATTGGCAGACAATTTGGAAGCAACGGAAGGGAAATCGGAAGAACGCTTGCGTCAAAGCTGGGGATTCCTTTCTATGACAAGGAACTGCTGAATGAAACGGCAAAAAACAGCGGTATGAGCGAGGCTGTACTGAAAACCCTTGATGAAAAGCCGTCAAAAAGCTTTTTGTACTCAATCGTTATGGACCCATACAGCTTTGGATTTGCACCGAACGGTTATCATACGGATTTAAACCAAAAGGCATTTCAGGCAACCTTTGATACCATCAACAAAATAGGAGAGGATGGACCGTGTGTTATAGTTGGTCGATGTGCAGATTATGCCCTCAGGAAAAATCCAAATCTGGTGAGTCTGTTTATCTATTCCCCTTTGGAAAAACGAATTGAGAGAATTATGGAACGCTTTAATCTGACATACGACAAAGCGAAATCCCAGATTTCAAAAGAAGATAAGGCAAGGGCATCCTACTATAATTTCTATACATCAAAAAAATGGGGTGCACTTGACAGCTACGATGTATTTATTAACAGCAGCCTTATGAGTATTGAGGATAATGTGGATTTTATTATTGACTATATTAATAAGATGAAGTAACGATGGCTGCAATTAGCAAATGCCGGTTTTTGAATAATGTATTTTTATGAATTTCGAAAAAGGAGAATAGCAAAATGGGATTATTTTCTAAAAAAACAAAGGAATTAGTATATGATGCTGCAAATTGCAGGCAAAAGAAAGAAATTATGCGTCAAATGTGGAATGAAGCAGTCCCTGACGGAGATACCTATGAAATTATCCATGCCTGTCAGACAGATTCTAAGTTTGAAAAAGGTCTAATCTTTGATACCAACACGACAACATATTATCATTATATTGTTGGTTACCGAAGAAGTGATAGTAAAATCGGTATGGTACAGGTTGACCGTGATTTGACACAGCATACAGAACCTTTTTATGTAGATATGAATGCAGTAGAGGGTGTAAGCTATAATGCAAAATTAAAGCATGCATGGCTTCTTTACCGCAAAAATTATGGAGCTTATGGTGAAAAGTTTGATATTAGCGATAGCGGAAGCAAGACAATTGCTGGTATTGCGGATATGGTTCAAGAAGAAGAAAGAGAAAAATTTTTGGATTTTTTAGAGGAATTACGAAACCGTCTGGAAATAGAAGGTCATAAACAGGAGAGGTGGAAACGATAATGATAAAACGATTAATAAGAAGCTTTTCAGTAACACCATTCATGCTTTTGCTTTTTGGATGTATTATTCTTGGAGTGATGGTGAAAGGTGGTGAGTTCCCATATATATTGATGCCATCCCATACTTATGATGAAGTTTTAGAAGATGGACTCAAAAAAGGAGAGCATGTCAAAGGAGAAATATATTACAGCCTTGGAAGCTTTGCTGCACAAGAGACCTATACACAATATGAAAATTCTAGAACACCAGCAAAAACGACAGGCTATTATTATTTAATTCCTGTAGGCGAGCAGGGAATGGCAGCAATCTATATCCGCAAGGATGATTTAAAGACCATGAAAGCCTTAACAGAGGAAACTAAAGCTTATTTGGCGGGTGGAGAGTTTCCACAAACAACTATACATTTTGAAGGAACAGCAGTCAAAATGGAACGAAATCTGAAAGGGCTGGAGGGTGCTTTCAGGAAACAGCTGGAACAAATGGGATATACGGAAGCTGAGATAGAAAATATGCTTTCCACCTATTCAGACGGAGAATGTCTTGTGCTTTCCGGACCGGCAGATATGTCTGTCATATATGTTATGATGGCAATTTCACTCATACTTATTTTGGTTGGAATTATTTTAATTGTGCGGAATTACAGAAAAGAAGTGGAATATGATGAGATGGAAGCGAGCGGATTGACGAAGCAGGGGGAACCAAGCAGGGATATAGAAGGGGATTCTGTAAAGACGTATTATGTAAATAGGCGGTAAAGATTGATTTTATGCTCCTTTACTAAAATCAAACTTTATATTCCATTATAATGATACTTAAAAAAATTAAAAATATGTAAGTACCGTTTATGGTACTTACCATGTGATATACTTAAGCCCAAAAATATTTCTGGGCTTAAATATAATAAAGAAATCAACATAGAAAGGAGGTCAAATATGAAGTTTGTTGCACAGTTTAATTTAAAACGAAAAACATTACCATCTGAGTGGCGTAAATTTATAATTTCTTACATGAAAAAATGTCTGTCAGAAGCAAATGAAGGAAAATATTTTGATACATATTATGAAACGGGCAAAGATAAGCCGTTTACTTTATCGGTTAAATTTTGTTCTCCAGTATATGAACAGGATAAACTTATTGTTTCAGATCCAAAACTTAACTTATTTGTTTCAACACCTGATAGCAACACAGGATTTATACTGTTTTCTGCCATAGTTGCACAAAAAAGAAAAGAATTTCCTTTGCCAATGGAAAATTCCATGACATTACATACTGTAAGGCAGCTTACAGAGAAAACAGTCAAAAGTAATCGGATTTTGATAAAAATGCAGGCACCTTTATGCATACGCAAACATTATCCTGATACAAATAAGGACTGGTATTATTCTGTTAAGCAACAAGATGAATTTTGCACGGAAGCAAAAAAAGTCTTATATGAGCAACTTAAATCGGCAGGATTTGCTGAAAATGAGTGTTTTGTAGATATCATACCTGTAAATGCTAAAGTAGCAATTATTCGACATTACGGAATTAAGATTGAGTGTTCACTGGGTGATTTTATTTTAGAAGGAAGCCCTAAAGCGTTGGATTATCTTTCAAAAGCAGGAATGGGAAGCCGCAGATCATCATGCTTTGGAATGTTTAGCGTGATGGCAGAAGAATAGGAGGTATACATGAAAATAAAATTAGAAAACGATTCTTACGATACTCTCTTATTGCCTGTTGAATGGAGATTTTCCGCGGCACTGGTTGGTATCGTTAAATACTTCGATTATTTGGAAACAAAAGAAGGTAAAATCTTTTATGAAAAAACACGGAAAGGGGAGGAGTTACAGGTATATAAAGATATTGGCGGATATATTGAGGGGATTAAATATAATCAATGTGATATAACAGAGGAACGGTATCTTATGTTTTGTGAGGATTATTTTGAAGATGAATTTCCTCATATACGAATAAGTAAGATGCTTGGAAAAGAAAATTATACAGAAGAAAATATAAACAATATTAATAAAGACCTAAAATTTAATACTGTCATGAAAAAGATTTTTAACGATATTACGTTTGATGGCACAAACGAAACTATTATATTGGAAATGATTGAACAAAACAGATTGGAGCTAATACGAGAAACATATCGATTTAAATCAAATTTATACAGAAATTTTTGTAACACAAATAAATTATTTACTACTTCAAACCCTCATTGCAGGCTGCTCGGATATGATTTGGATGAAAACAGAAAAAGTCGTTCCGCTGCATATCGGTTTGATAAGGATACATTCGTTGCAAATGATATAATTGAATTTGATTTTATCCCGTTTGCATTTCCGAATACACCTACCGCTTTCTTTGCAAATAATAACTGCAATCTTTCCGCTTTATGTAAAACAAACGACACCATTAAAAGTGTCATGGAAGAAACCGTTATGATAAATGACAATAAGGTAGAGTTTGGAAAGTGGAAAACAAGGCTTATCAAAGGGTTTCTTAGTTCTGATGATTTTATGGATTATGATGTTGAAGTTATTATGAAAGAACGGGGTGACGACACACAATTTGAGTCATTTTATATTAATCATAATCAAATGGCGGCAATGAGAAAAATTTATAAAACATCAAATATAAGTTTTGTTTATAAGTATTCATATAATTATTGGTTAATTGTCGAAGAAGAAGTAATAGACTGCTGCATAAAGGGTACTTTTCTTGATGACTTATTAGAACGCCTCCTTGTAATTAGCTGTGACAAGGAACATGTTAATGCCAGTTATGTTATTGAGAAATTAATTAAAATTAATGTGGAATGGAAAGGGGTACAGAACATGGACGAAATCATATCAAGGGCTCAAAGGTCGGGCTATAAAATAGGGCAACAATTAGAAAAAAATAAAGCCAGCTCATATAAAAATAAACTTACAAATGCTATTATATCCCATGATTTTGATAGGATATTAGAAATCATGATTCAGTTATCAGGATATATTGAACAGGAAATAAGAACAATTTATGACCTGATAGAACATAAGGATAACTATTCAGATATAGCTATTTGTTTTACAAATGCATTGATACCTTATGAAAAGGAAAATCAAAATAACAAGGAGGATTAATTATGGAAATTAAATCAGCAAAAGCAGTAACATTAACGGTAGTAGCAAATATGTCAAGTAACTATGGAGAGGGACTGGGCAATGCTTCCAGTGTACAAAAGGTATATAAAAATCAAAAGCAGTATGCAACAAGAAGTCGTGAAAGTTTAAAAAATGCTATCTGTATGCAGTCAGGACTTTATGATGACCTTGAAACTTCACTAGATAAGGTTATGCAGAAAAAGGTTGCAAAGGAATTAAATGCATCAAATTGCAGGGCATTAGAGGGTGGTTATATGTCAACGTCTGGTATGACATATGTAAGAAAAAGCTCATTTTATCTTACGGATGCAGTTTCAGTGGACACATTTGTAAACGAACTTAGATTTCACAATAACCTGCATCTTGCAAACACGCATGCAAAAGCAAATAATTTAAGTGTGCAGAATGATGCAGACAAAACAGGACTTATGCCATATCAGTATGAGTATGATAAGTCCCTAAAAATTTATAGTATTACAATTGACTTAGAACGTGTCGGTGTTGATGAAAACTTTAAAGAAGAAGCTGACAACAAAGAAAAGGCAGAACGTGTTAAATCCATATTATCTGCTGTCGAGACACTGTCACTAACCGTTAAAGGCAATATGGATAATGCAGAACCACTTTTTGTAATCGGTGGTCTTACATCAAGAAAAACACACTTCTTTGAAAATGTTGTAAAAATTAAAAATAATGCTTTGGTTCTTGAGGAAGGGATTGAAAGCAAATTGAACAGTGATATTGGAAACTTTAAAGCAGGAGTATTAAAATGCGGGCAGTTGGATAATGAAAATGACATCGTTAATCAGTTAAATGCCGAGACAACCTCTGACTTTTTTAAGAAGTTAAGAACGGAGATTGATAAGTATTATAACTAGGAGGTGTATGATTGAGAGCATTAAGAATTCATTTAAAACAAAGCTCCGCTAATTATAGGCGGGAAGAAACGATTAATAATAAAATGACATATCCTTTACCACCATACTCAACTGTTATAGGGGCATTACATAATGCATGCAAATATACAGAATATCATGATATGGATATTAGTATTCAGGGTACTTATGGCAGTATGGGGAAAGAAGTATATTTTGATAACTGTTTCCTTAATAATCTCCAAAACGACAGAGGAATATTAGTTAAAATGTCAAATGAAGATGCGTTGTCAAACGGATTTGTTATCGTTGCGGAAGCTAAAAAATCACAGGGAAATGACTTTCGAAAAGGCATTACAATAGATGTTATAAATCAAGCTTATCTGGATGAATATAGAGATTTAAAGGATATAGGTGATGAAATAGACCAGTTTATGAAGAAAAGGATTAAGCCTGTGCTGGACATGATAAAAATTCGTAAAAAAAGTTTAGCTGCCTTAAAGAAAAACACAGAGTTACCTAAAGATAGAATGAATAAGGTTATTGCACGAGAGAAAGAAATTAAGCTGCTTGAAAAGGATATTAACCAAAGGGTAAAGGATTATGAAACTGAACATTATAATATTCCTATATCCAAATTCCGAACCTTAACGAGAGGTCCCAAATTCTATGAGGTTTTGTATGATGTTGAACTGATTATACATGTTGCTTCCAGTGAGGAAACATTGAATTGTATATATAATCATTTAGGAGAGTTGACTTCCATAGGCAGAAGTGAAGACTTTGTGGAGTTAATCGAGGAGGACACAGGTTTTACGGAGCTACATGCTATAAATAACCTGTATCATTGTGAACATGGTGCCTACTTACGGATTGATACTGATGATTTGTACCCTAAAAGAGAAGGAATACCTGCATATGGTACAAGATATTTATTGAATAAAAATTATGTACTGTCAGACAACGGCAAGCAGAGACTTTTTAATAAGAAATTGGTAACATATGTATCAAATTTTGATGTCGATGAAGATGCTGTGGAGTTAATGATTGATGATAAAGGTAATATTGTAAGTTTAGTTTAATCTAAAGAGGAGGCATGTACTTTTGCTTGAAAATTTATATGAAGTAAAAGCGTTACACAGTGAATTAAGCGAAAAATATGGAAAAAGTGATAAACATTCAAGTAAAGCTCAAACGATACGGGAGCATACAGATATGCTGCTTAAAGAGGCATCTGATTTATTTGAATTAAACTATATAAATGAACATGAGTACATGCTTCTTTGTTATGCCTGTGAGCGACATGATTATGGAAAAATAAATGAAAAAATGCAGGACAGAATGGAAAAACATTATAGTTTTAATCCAGACAATGAAGTTCAACATAATATACTTTCATCACTGTTTATCCATTCTGAAGATTTTGAACAAACTAGTGATTTTATAAGTGTATTATATGCTGTTTTATATCATCATGACAAAATAGGTTCCTCAGAGAGTTTAACTTCATATCTTATTACAAGATATAAAAGCGGTTATATTAAGGAATTTATTGAAAAATATAGGGGAAAGGGAGCAAATGATCCTAATCGTAAGGCATTAAAATTTATAGGTAAAGCTCTGGAATATCGGGACTGTGACAGAAACGATAGGAGTGTAGACTTAGATACATACGAAATCTACATGCAAATGATAAAAATGAAAGGGCTTTTACATAAATGTGATTATAGTGCCAGTGCATCTGAAAAATGTGAGTATCAAAACAATTTTTTATTAGAATCATTAGAACTTCATTTAAGGGATTTGTCTTCAGAATATAAGAAAGCAAGCTGGAATGAGTTGCAAGATTTTACACATGCTAATTCAGAAAATAATATTATTGTTGTTGCACCGACGGGTGCAGGAAAAACGGAAGCCGGATTGCTATGGGCGGGGAACAATAAGTGTTTTTTTGTACTTCCGTTAAAGACAGCAATAAATGCAATATATGACAGAATACGAACCCACATCATAAAAGATAAAAATATTGATGAAAGAATTGCGATACTTCATTCAGATATGCAATCTTACTATTATAATGAAGTATTTGATTCATCAAATCAGGACGAAGAAAATTTGATTTTTGATTATATTAACAGAAGCAGACAGCTTTCGCTTCCCATAACAGTATCAACAATGGATCAGCTCTTTGATTTTACGTTGAAGTATTATGGTTATGAATTGAAGTTAGCTACGCTTTCCTATTCCAAAATTATTATTGATGAAATACAAATGTATTCTGCTGATTTGCTTGCGTATCTCATATTTGGAATAGAAAAAATTGTGGAGATGGGTGGAAAAGTAGCAGTGCTTACAGCCACATTACCTCCTTTCGTCAAACAAAAATTATGTGATGCAATGCAGCAAAATTATATATCGCAGGATTTTTCTTATATGGGAACTACAAGACATAACATAAGGGTTTATGAAAGTCAGCTTTCCTCAACAGATATAGTATCATTTTGGAGAAACAGTATTGACTTACCAAGTTGTAAAATACTTGTAATATGTAATAGTATAGGAACAGCACAACGTATCTATAATGAGTTACAAATGGATTTAGACGATATAAAAATAAATTTGTTACATTCACGTTTTACAAGCAATGACAGAAGCAAAAAAGAAATAGCTATTATGGAAACAGGTAAAACTGAAAGCAGCAGTCATGAAATCTGGGTTGCAACATCTGTTGTAGAAGCAAGCTTAGATATAGATTTTGATTTTCTGTTTACGGAATTGCTTGACCTATTTTCATTATTTCAGCGATTTGGACGAATTAACAGAAAAGGGTATAAAAGCATCGATACTCCTAACTGCTACATATATACTGAGCTTCAGGACAAGCCGCTTGAGTATTATCGTAAGAATGATAAACAAATCAGTTTTGTAGATAATGATATTTATGATTTATCCAAAAAAGCTATTTTAACTGTTAACGGAGTGATTAGCGAGGAAAAGAAAACAGATTTAATTGATACATATTTATCTGAAGAAAATTTACATAATTCTGGATATGTAGAAAGGTACAATAAAGCAATTGATTATTTGAAACAAATATATACCTATGAAAAAAATGATACAAAACACAATATCAGGAACATAGATAATATAGATATCATACCGCATTCAGTGTATGAAGATAATATGGAAACTATTAATGAGGCGGAAGAACATTTAAATTCGAAAGACCTTACACGAATGGATCGTATTAAATATACGGAGATAATTAGAGGCTTTATTGTGTCTATTCCATATTGGATGTTGACATCAGGACGCCCTTTGCATGTTACAACAATAAAACTGAACAGATATATGTGTATTCCTGTAATTGAATGTGACTATACAAGTGAAGTCGGATTAACCAGGATACACAGAGTAGCGAAAAACGGAAAAGCATCTTTTATTTAAGGTTGTGTCAAGTTTTCTGTGAAAACTTGACATGTAGCGTCAGCCCGTGGGTTCTCGATTTACAAAGTAAATCGAAACAGGTGCTGAAAGAAAGTTTGGAATGGGATGATGTTCAAAAGGTAGGAGAGAATAATATGACAGAAGAAAATGTTACGGGCATTATGGTGTATTACTATTATGTATGTAAGCGCAAGCTTTGGTATTATATTCACGAAATACGAATGGAACATGACAATCAAAATGTAAAATTGGGTAAATTATTGGATGAAACAGCATATGCAAGGGACAACAAGCATGTAATGATTGATGGTGTGATTAATGTAGATTTTATTAAAGGAAATAATGTGATACATGAAATCAAAAAGAGCAAAAGTATAGAGGAAGCAGGTATCATGCAGGTTAAATATTATCTGTATTACCTATATAAAAAGGGACTTTGCGATATGACTGCCAAAATTGATTATCCGTTAATTAAACAAAGCATTTCAGTGGAACTATGTGACGATGATTTCTCTACTTTGGATAAGGTAGTGAAAGATATTGTAGCCATTGCAGGCATGGATAATGCATATGAAATCAATAAGAATACTATTTGTAAAAAATGTGCGTATTTTGATTTATGCTACATATAGAATGTACAGGAGGTATTATGGAGGAAAGTTATTACTTTTTTACAGAGGGCAAAATCAGTCGTAAGGATAACACCTTGCGTTTTGAGTCATCAGACGGAAATAAACGTGACCTTCCCATAGAAAATGTGGATGACATATACATTATGTCAGAAATGTCTTTTAATACAAGCTTGCTCAATCTTTTAGGAAATAATGGGGTTGCGGTACATTTTTTTAATTATTATCAATTTTATATCGGAAGTTTTTATCCGCGTGAACAAAGACTTGCTGGAAAACTTCTGACACAACAGGTTGAGCATTATACAAATTATGAAAAACGTATGGAAATTGCACAAGCATTCATTTTAGCCGCAGCCAATAATATGTACAGAAATCTGCGTTATTATAATGGTAGGGGTAAAAATGTGAAAGAATATATGGAGCAGATTGAAAGCCATAAAAGAAATATTATCGATACAGGTACAATACAGGAATTAATGGGTGTCGAGGGAAATATAAGAAAAACATATTATAAAGCATGGAACATTATTATTGATCAAAATATTGACTTTCAAAAGAGAGTGATGCACCCACCAGACAATATGATTAACAGTATTATTTCTTTTGTTAATTCGCTCATCTATACGAAAGTGCTTACAGAAATATATAAAACACAATTAAATCCTACAATAAGCTATTTACATGAACCAGGAACAAAAAGATTTTCACTTGCCTTGGATTTAGCAGAAATTTTCAAACCACTTATCGGGGACAGATTAATTTTTTCATTATTAAACCGTAATCAAATTACTAAGGAAAGTTTTACATCAGAATTAAATGGACTACAGCTTACCAAGAAAGCATCTCAGACAATTGTTGAAGAACTAGATGATAAATTGAGAACAACCATTAAACATCGAGATTTAAATAAGTATGTATCATATCAATATCTTATGAGGCTAGAAGTATTCAAGTTAATAAAGCACATAATAGGCGAGAAGAAGTATGAAGGTTTTGAGATTTGGTGGTAATTGATATTTAATAAATAAAAACAATAATTGGGGGAATAAATATGTATGCCATTTTAGTATATGATATAGTTACGGATACACAAGGAAAAAAGAATTTACCTAATGTGTTTAAGATATGCAAAAAATATCTTTCGCACATACAAAATTCTGTTTTTGAAGGTAACATAACAGAAGCAGGAGTTATTGCATTAAAGGCAGAACTGAAAAATTACATTAGAAAAGAACAAGATTCTGTAATACTATTTACAGCACGTGATGAGAAATGGTTAAAAAAAGAATTTTTAGGCTGTTCTGATGATAAAACATCACGTTTTATATAATTTGTCGACTTTAGATACTGTAGAAATCACCGTATGTCGACAATCGTTATTTTTCAAAGAGTATTGTGTTTTTAATTCAATGTGTTATCATAATTATGTTCATTCATCTATAGGTAGACAATATATAGACTTAGAATCAAGTAAATACAAGGTCTTGCAATAAGACGGATTAATGTATAACCAAAGTGGAATGTAAAGCATTATAAGCTTTTTCTATTCTTTTTAAAATTTCTATTAATGTATAACCAAAGTGGAATGTAAAGTTAAATAGAAAATTGTGCAAACTATGCATAATTATCCATTAATGTATAACCAAAGTGGAATGTAAAGGTCCTGGCTGGTCATATTACCACCGTGTCGTCTATTATTAATGTATAACCAAAGTGGAATGTAAAGTTCATCAAAATACATGTTGAATATATTCATCTTGATTAATGTATAACCAAAGTGGAATGTAAAGGTATGATTAACCTCATTAACTGTATCATATATAGTCATTAATGTATAACCAAAGTGGAATGTAAAGTTCCGTACATTCTTTATCAGGCTCACTTTTGTAAAAATTAATGTATAACCAAAGTGGAATGTAAAGTCGATTATCGCTTTGTCTAAATAGTTTTTATGAGCATTAATGTATAACCAAAGTGGAATGTAAAGTCATATCTGTATAACGACGGTACAGAATTAAGAGCATTAATGTATAACCAAAGTGGAATGTAAAGATTTGTTTAGGCGGTTAAACTATATAAAAGGAAGTATTAATGTATAACCAAAGTGGAATGTAAAGATATTACCGCTTCGCGTATGTGTGGTAATCTCTGTGATTAATGTATAACCAAAGTGGAATGTAAAGTTATTTCAACACCACGTTCACGGGCTAAAAGACTGAATTAATGTATAACCAAAATGGAATGTAAAGAGTTTCGGCTGTGCATATACCGCG